>NZ_JBXAHE010000002.1:0-328968 GCF_058794775.1 Flavobacterium sp. GW823-FHT06G12 | reverse complement strand
CTTTAACGGTTAAAAATGCAAACGGCTGCGTTTCCTCAGGAAACAGTTTTACGGTTACGGTTAATCCTCTTCCGACAATAACGCTCGGATCGGCAGGATCGGTGTGCTTTAGCGCTGGCGTGCAGAGCGCCAGTCTGAGCTACAGCGCTGTGACAAACGCGCCGACCAGCTACAGCATTGTCTGGAACGCCAGCCCGACAAATAATTTTCTTTCCGTTACCGATGCATCTCTAACGGCCGGTTCAATTAATATTGCCGTTCCTGCGGGAACAGCCGCTGGAACTTATACTGGAACTTTAACGGTTAAAAATGCAAATGGCTGCGTTTCCTCAGGAAACAGTTTTACGGTTACGGTTAATTCTCAGCCAACAATTACTACATCAGGAAATTTAACATCAATTTGTCAAAGTGCATCGGCGCAAGTGACTTCGTTATTATATTCTGCAACAACTGGTTCACCAACGAGTTACTCTATAGACTGGGCGACATTAAATGATCAAGGAAATACATCTTTCTCTTTTAACTCAGGAGGAGGAAATATCAACAATATTAATGTTCCTTTAAATACTCCTGCAGGAACTTATAGCGGGATTATGACAGTTTTTACCTCAAATGGATGCTCAATAACACAAGCAGTTTCTTTAACAGTTTATGATGCCCCAACGATAAGTACAGGGGGAGTCTTTTCTCCTGTTTGCCAAAGTTCATCCTCTCAAACTACTACATTGAGTTATAATTCTACTACAGGATCACCAATTAGTTACGAGATCGATTGGATTGCCTTAACAGATCAAGGAGCAACACCATTTCCTTTTAGTTCAGGATCGGGGGATATTATAAATGTGAATGTTCCAGCAAACACAGTAGCAGGTACTTACAATGGTGTAATGACTATTACAACATCTAATGGATGTCCGGCAACTCAAGCAGTTTCTTTAACAGTGAATTCGGTTTCAGTTGCACCAACAGCTTCAGCAACACAGCAACCTACCTGTGTAAACAATACGGGTATTATAACGGTTACTTCGCCTGCATCTGGAACAGGATATACTTATAGCATTGACGGAATCGATTTTAGTAATACTACAGGAATATTTACTGGTTTGTCTTCAGGAATTTACTATGTAAAGGTGAAAAATAGTACATCAAATTGTGAATCTGAAGCTACCTCCGTTACAATAAATGCTTTTGTTACTAAAGTCTGGAATGGAAATACTGATGCCAGTTGGGGAAATCCTGCAAATTGGACACCGACAGGAGTTCCTGTTGCTTCTGATTGTGTAGATATTCCAGATGTAGGTATTGATCCTATTATTTCTGGAACCAATGCAAGTTTTTTCGCTAGTAGATTAACAGTTGAAAACAATGGATCTCTAATTGTAGAAGAAACAAATTCAATAACTGTGACCAATGAAGTGACTGTTCTTGGTAACGGAATTTTAATTTTTGAAGATAAATCAAGCTTAGTTCAAGTTGCCGATGTAGCTAATGTTGGCGTTATAACTTATAGAAGAAAAACACCCGTAAGACGATTTGATCTTACTTATTGGTCTTCTCCAGTAACAAGAAATCCAGGCATTACGATGAATGAGTTTTCACCAGAAACATATTTCGACAAATATTTATATTGGACTTCTGATTTTAAATGGGGTACTAATTTGTACGGTACAATGGTAATGAATGCTGGAGAAGGCTACAGTATCAGAGGGCCACAATCTTTCAGTACCGTGACAGCAAGTGTTTTTACAGGCGAATTTATTGGAGTACCAAATAATGGAACAATCCAAGGGCCTCCAGCTAGAGCTGAAAAGTATTGCTTTTTTGGGAATCCGTATCCTTCAGCAATTTATGCAGATCAATTTATTCATGATAATGCCGCTAATTTTTACGGTACGTTATATTTTTGGACTCACAATACATCTCCTAGAATTGCTGTGCCAGGAGGCAATACGGCTACTTATTCAAACGATGATTACGCAATTTATAATTTATCTGGAGATACTACAGTTGGCAATTTAAGTGGTACCGGTGCGACATCACCAGGAAATCAAGAACCATTACATGGTTATATTGCTGCAGGACAGGGATTTTTTGCAAAAGCGAGAACAGGACAAAGTGCTGTTTTTACAAATTCGATGCGAGTACCTAATTCTAATAGCCAGTTTTACAAATCTGCGAAAACCGAGGTTGTTGAAAAACATCGTGTATGGCTGAATTTTACAAATACGCAAGGAGCTTTTAAACAATTGCTAATTGGATACATAACAGGAGCAACAAATTCGTTTGATTTTAATTATGATGCAGTCACACTGAATGCAAATCCGTATGTTGATTTTTATAGTATCAATGAAGGAAAAAAACTTGCTATTCAAGGTCGTGCGTTACCTTTTGCTATTACAGATACAATTCCGTTAGGATATAAGTCAACCATTGAAGAAGGTGATTTTACAATTGCAATAGATCGTGCCGATGGAGATTTGGCAAATCAGGATATTTATCTTCAAGATAAAGTGACAAACACTATTTACAATCTTAGGTCTGGCGGTTATACGTTTACATCAGCGCCAGGAACTTTTCTAGATCGATTCGTATTGCGTTATACAAATTCAAGTGGAGGAAAACCATTAGGAAATGAAGATTTCGAAAATCAAGATCAGCAGATTTTTGTTTCGGTGAAAGATAAAAACATCAAACTCGAGTCTTTCTCAGAGCAAGAGAATCTTCAAGAAGTTGCTGTTTATGATACGGGCGGGACATTGTTATATCGTAAAAAACAAATCGGAAATAAAGAATGGGTGATAACAAACTTTCAGTCTGGTCCGCAAGTTCTATTGGTTAAAATAACTTTAGATAGTGGTAAAGTAGTGACGAAGAAAATAGTATTTAAATAAAAAAAAGCGGTTGAGAATTTTATATCTCAACCGCTTTTTTTTATTTGATTAAGCAGTACGCCGTAAATTTTGGTGCGTATTGGTAATTGCTTTTTCATTTTTATAATCAATCCATTTTTGACCTTGAATTTTTCGCATCATAATATCAAAATGGCGCATAATAAAAACATTATAGGCAGCTTTAGACAAATTGAGAATGTTTTTTGGAAATGACCTCAAACTCATAGAAAAACCTGGCGTTAGGTATTTCATATAATGCCAATATCCTTCGGGCATATAAAGCATTTCGCCATGTTTTAGATTAGTGATATAACCTTCGACGTTTTTGAGCGCTGGAAATTTTTCGTAATCAGGATTATCAAAATCTATATCTTCTCTCGAAATTAAGGCATGAGGCACTTTATACATGAATTTTGACTGGTTTGGTGGGAAAATCATGCATTGTTTTTCTCCATGAAAATGAAAATGAAGAATATTCGAATAGTCAATGTCATAATGCATAAAAACTCTTGAATTTTCTCCTCCAAAAAATAGCATTGGCATCTGCTTGACAAGTTTTAAGCCAATATCGGGCCATAAAAAGTCATTTTTTAACGAAGGCACTTCTTTCATTAAATTATAAAGAAAAATACGGTAATTGGTAGGCTTTTCTTCTAATAAGTCGATATAATCACTCATTTTCATTGTGGTATGCGCCTCATTGAATCCGTCTTCGTGATTTACAGGTCGATCATCGTATAAAGGAACGACTGAATCTCCTGCGATTTCTTTCATATAAGATAATTTCCATTTGTTGTAAGCTGGCCAATCTTCGGTCAATTGTTCGATAACAACAGGAATTTGTTTTTTGACATATTGGGAAACAAAATCGTCTCTCGAGATTTTTTTCACCCTTTCGATTTGTTTTAACTTCATTTTACTAAATAAAAAAAATTGCTTATAGCACTGATCTATAAGCAATTTAAAAATATTTTTTGAGATAAATGAACTCTTTTAGCTAATTTTTTGATTTAATCGAATTAGAAATGATTAAATCTGCGGATTTAAAAAAAAATTAATCTGCGGCATATTTGTTGCCCCAAATTAGCATCATCATTAAAGTAACAATTACAGAAGAAGCAATTCCCTCAAATAATAGACAAATACAATAAGTTGGTACTGATGGATTTCCTCCAAACATAAAAGTTTCAGATAAAGTTTTTACGTAAGCATCTCCGCCTCGAGCGTAACTATAAACTAATAATCCAAATACACTCATACATACACCAACTACAGAAGTGGTCATTGCAGAAATAGCATTTGATAGAAAATTGGTTTCTCCTTCATGAAGGTTCATTTGCATTGTCCTGTTAACACCATAGAAGATAAAGAAAACGTTGAGTGTTCTCAAATAAAACAAATTTGCTAGACCTAGCACATTCATTAATAAAAAATAAATGCCAATTCCGAGGAAAATCAAAAACCCGTTGGTAATTTCTTTAGGTAGTTTCATAGTGGTTATTTTTTAGAAGTTAATAGTAAATATTTGAAAAACAGAGGTATATCAAATTTACTAAAAAAATAACTACGATGATTTAAAAACAGTAAAAACTATACGGTCAGATTCTTTAGAGAAGTGTTTATAAAAGCCAAAGAATCGATTTTGTCCTGATTAAGTTGCGCTTTTAATGCATCTAATGAACTAAATTTTTGTTCTTCGCGAATATAATGCAATAAAGAGACTTCAATATTTTGATCGTAAATGTCTTTGTCAAAATTAAATAAATGAACTTCGATGGTTTGTTTATCTCCATTAACAGTCGGATTAAAGCCGATGTTCATCATTCCGTAAACAGTTTCTTTGTTCACTACAGCTTTTACTACATAAACACCAATTTTTGGAATCAGTTTATAATCTTCTTCAATATGAATGTTTGCTGTAGGAAATCCAATTGTTCGTCCCAATTGTTTTCCTTTTACGATAGTTCCGTTCAAGAAATAGCTGTAACCTAAATATTCGTTGGCTAAAGCCATATTTCCTTCATTTAAAGCTTTTCTGATTTTGGTTGAACTAACAGAGACATCTTGGATTTCTTCGGCAGAAATTTGCTCTACTTCAAATCCATATTCAATTCCAAAAGCAATTAAATCATCAATATTTGCAGTTCTATTGCGACCAAAACGGTGATCATGTCCGATAATAATTTTTTGAATCTGAAATTTATCTACCAAAATTGTACGAACAAATTCTTCAGCAGTTAATCTAGAAAAACTTTCATTAAAAGGATGCACAATTAAGTTTTCAATACCTGTCGCTTCCAAAAGTTTTACTTTTTCGTCGATGGTATTTAATAATCTTATTTCAGATTTTTCTTGAAGAACCATTCGCGGATGCGGAAAAAAGGTAAGAACCAGACTTTCATATTTTCCATTTTCAGTATTCTGCGTAATTCGTTCCAGAATTTTTTTATGACCAATATGCACACCATCAAAGGTACCAAGAGTTAAGATTGTTTTCTTGGTTGACTGAAAATCGTTTATAGAATGAAAGAGCTTCAAAACAAATTATTTAAGATGCTGCAAATTTATACTATTCTCTTTAAAATTTAATACTATGCGAAATCGAATTTTAAGGGATAATCTATCTTTTTATAAAAATAAGCCAACTCGTCGATTAAAAATTAATAATTGTCGTATAGATAATATGATTTCAAATTAATTGAAGTAATTTTGATATTATATTTTGAAGGTATGAGAAAACAACTACTTTATATATTTCTTATTTTTTGTTTTGCCAGTGCAAATGCACAAGATGTTTTATGGCAAAAAGTAACTTCTTCATCGGTTTTACGAAAAGCTGATGGCTTAAGTTCTAATAAATTATATTATAGATTAAATGCTAATCTTCTTAGTTCCAAGCTAGCTTCTGCATCAAGTAAAACGGCAAAAACAACAGCTTCAGAAATTACGATTCCGAATGCTGATGGAAATTTGGAGCGTTTTTCTGTATGGGAATCATCTAATTTTGCACCAGAATTACAAGCGAAATATCCTGAAATTAGAGCATACGAAGGTCGCGGAATAGACGATAAAAATGCTAAGATACATTTTAGCGTTGCTCCAATCGGAATGCAGACAATGGTTTTTAGACCGGCAAAACCAACAGAATATATTGAGCAAAATCCAGAGAATAAATCGGAATATGTTTTGTTTAGAGCACAAGATAATGCTGAGTCAAAGATGATTTTAGATTGCAAAACAACCAATCTGGTTTCTGAAAATAAATCTGCTACTGCAAAAACGGCTTCAAATGCAAAACAGTTTAAAACGCTAAGATTGGCATTATCCTGTACAGGAGAATATGCTGCTTATTTTGGCGGAACAGTTGCGGGAGCTTTAGCAGGAATGAATGCTACATTAACTCGAGTAAATGGTATTTTTGGAAGGGATCTTTCTGTAAAGGTAATTTTAATTGCTAATAATAATGCTGTTATTTATACAGATGCTTCCACAGATCCTTATTCTATAGCATCAGTAGGTGCAACTGGAGATAATCCTATTTGGATGAAGGAAGTGCAAACTACATTAACCAATGTTATCGGCGAAGCCAATTATGATATTGGCCATTTGTTTGGAGCTTCTGGCGGAGGAGGAAATGCGGGTTGCATTGGTTGTGTATGTGTAAGTCCAACAACGAACCAGCCAATAGGAAAAGGTAGTGCTTTTACATCTCCAGCAGACGCAAAACCAGAAGGAGATAATTTTGATATTGATTTTGTTGCTCATGAAATGGGACATCAACTTGGAGGCTCACATACTTTTTCTTTTCAAAATGAAGGTAACGGAACATGCTATGAACCAGGAAGCGGTTCAACTATTATGGGATACGCAGGAGTGACAAAAGGATATAATATTCAAGATCATTCAGATGCTTATTTTTCGTATGCCAGCATTAACCAGATACAGAATAATTTGGCGGGAAAAACTTGCCCCGTAACAATACCAATTGATAATAATAATCCACCAGTAATAAAAGCAGGTTTAGATTATACGATTCCAATTAGCACACCATTTATTTTAAAAGGAACAGGTTCTGATCCTGAAGGAAATACAATAACCTATTCATGGGAACAATACGATAGTGCAATGACAACTTTTGCTGGAAATAGTTTTACATATGCTACAAAACCAGATGGGCCAATGTTTAGATCTTTTTCGCCAACAACTTCTCCAGTTCGTTATATGCCTGCTTTAAGTTCTGTTTTAAATAATCAATTAACGACAAGTTGGGAATCTGTTTCTTCTATCGGAAAAACAATGAACTTTACACTTACAGGAAGAGACAATGCTGCAGAAGGACTTGCACAAACCAATACAGATGCAATGGTTGTTACTGTAAATGCAGCTGCGGGACCATTTGCTGTTACTTCTCAAAAAGAGGATAATTTAGGATGGGCAAAAGGATCAGCGCAAACCATTACTTGGAGTGTAAATAATACCAATACACTTCCAGGATCTTCAAATGTAAATATAAAATTATCTCTTGATGGCGGATTGACATTTCCAATCGTTTTAGCAAGTAATACTCCAAATGATGGTTCAGAAACAATATTGATTCCGTCAGAAATTGATGTTTCTACAAATTGTAGACTTCTAATTGAGCCGGTTGACAATATTTATTATGCAGTAAACAGTAAGCCATTTGCTTTAGGATATACAGTTTCGACATCTTGTACCAATTATAATTTTGAAGGTGGTTATTCATTAGGAACAAGCACAACCTTTATAAACAAAACAGTAACAGTACCGGCTTCTACAGGAACTATTTCAGATGTAAATGTTTCTGTTAATGTTAAGCACGAAAGATTTGAAGATCTTGAAATTGAAATTGAGAGTCCAAGCGGTACTATTGTTTCGTTATTTAATAAAAGCTGTGGTACAACAAATTCAACTCTCGCACTTCAATTTGATGATAGCGGTGCTGCTTTAAATTGTGGCTCAACGATCAGTCAAATTGTAATTCCTGCTAGTGCCTTAAGTGCTTTTAATGGAGAAAATCCGCAAGGAAATTGGACTTTTAAAGTTCGTGATGCAGTTGTCGGAATGTTTGGTACTATAAATTCTGCTTCTGTAAATATCTGTACTAAAACATATACATTAGGAAACAGTGATTTTGAGAATGTTGATTTTATTGCCTATCCAAATCCAAATAAAGGAAGTTTCACCGTACAATTTAATAGAGATTCTGTAAGTGAGATTAAAGTTTACGTTAATGACATTGTAGGTAAATATGTTTACGATAGAACTTTTCAAGGTTCAGGATATTTCATTCAAGATATTCAATTGCCAAATGTGCCATCTGGACTATATTTCTTAACGGTTACAGATGGACAACGAAAAATAGTAAAAAAGATATTGGTAAATTAATTTTTAAAAATTTAATGTGCCATAGCCATACAAATCATACTTATTTTTGCGCCGGGAATTTTTAATAAAGCTCTGGCGCATGCTTCGATAGTTGCCCCTGTAGTAAAAACGTCATCTACAATCAAAAAGTGTTTATGATGATGGGTTTCATCAAACTTGACATCAAAAATGTTTCCGATATTTTCAGATCTTCCTAAAAGATTTTTCTTGGATTGGGTTTTGGTGTACAATTTTCGAATTAAGATGTTTTCTTCAAAAGGAATGTCTAAACCTAATGCGATTTCTTTTCCAAAAGTAGTAACCTGATTATAGCCTCTTTCCTTAAATTTTCTTTTATGGAGCGGAACAGGAATTATAGCATCAAAAGGAACTTCGAATCGAATTTCTTTTAAATCTTCCGAATACCAGCTTCCCAACACACTTCCAATTTCCTGATGCCCTTTGTATTTTAAATTATGAATTAACTCTTGAACAATTCCTTTTTTATTGAAATACAAAAATGCTGCTGCAAATTGAATATCAATCTTGCCATAGAATTTTTTAACAGCCTCGTTTTTTGGGTCTAAATGATAGTAAGTTAAAGGCATTTCATGTCGGCAAATAGTACAGAAAACTGTTTCATTCTGAAGCAAAAGCGAACGACAGCCACTACAGACCTTGGGGAAAAATAAATTTATTAGATAATTAATCACAAAAAGAGAGATTTTATTTACAAAAGTAACAAAAACAGTACTTCAATCTTCATAATTTTTCTTTTTTATATAGGTAGTTTTTATATTTTTGCATCACTATGGCAAAACAAGAAGATATATTTAAGAATGTGGTTTCGCACGCAAAAGAGTACGGATTTATTTTTCCGTCAAGCGAAGTTTACGACGGATTAAGTGCTGTATATGATTATGCACAAAATGGTGTCGAATTAAAAAAGAATATCCGTGAATATTGGTGGAAATCAATGGTTCAAATGAATGAAAATATTGTCGGCCTTGATGCTGCAATATTGATGCATCCAACAACTTGGAAAGCTTCTGGACACGTTGATGCTTTCAATGATCCATTAATTGATAATAAAGATTCTAAAAAGAGATATAGAGCTGACGTTTTGGTTGAAGATCATGCTGAAAAAATTCACCAAAAAGCACAAAAAGAAATTGACAAAGCAAAAGCTCGTTTTGGCGATGCATTCAACGAACAAGAATTTGTAACTACAAATGCTCGTGTAATTGAATATTTAGCTAAAGAAAAAGAAATTAGAGAGCGTTTAGGGCGTTCTTTAGGAAATGGAGATTTGGCTAATGTTAAAGCTTTAATTGAAGAATTAGAAATTTCTGATCCTGAAACTGGTTCTAAAAACTGGACAGAGGTAAAACAATTTAACTTAATGTTCGGAACAAAATTAGGTGCATCTGCTGAGAATGCGATGGATTTATATTTACGTCCAGAAACGGCTCAAGGTATTTTTGTTAACTTCTTAAACGTTCAGAAATCGGGTCGTATGAAAGTTCCTTTCGGAATTGCTCAAACGGGTAAAGCATTCAGAAACGAGATTGTTGCAAGACAGTTTATTTTCCGTATGCGGGAATTCGAACAAATGGAAATGCAATTTTTTGTACGTCCAGGAGAAGAAATGAAATCATACGAATACTGGAAAGAGACTCGTTTGAAATGGCATTTATCTTTAGGATTAGGAAAAGAAAATTACCGTTTTCACGATCACGAGAAATTGGCTCACTACGCAAACGCAGCAGCAGATATCGAATTTAATTTCCCATTCGGATTTAAAGAATTGGAAGGAATTCATTCTCGTACCGATTTTGATTTGAAAGCACACGAAGAATATTCTGGAAGAAAATTACAATATTTTGATCCTGAACTTAACGAAAACTATGTTCCTTATGTAGTAGAAACTTCTGTAGGTTTAGATCGTATGTTCTTGGCTGTTTTTGCAACTTCTTTAAAAGAAGAAACATTAGAAGATGGTTCTACAAGAACGGTTTTAAAATTGCCGGCAGTTTTAGCACCAACAAAAGCAGCGGTATTGCCATTGGTTAAAAAAGATGGTTTGCCAGAAGTTTCAAGAAAAATCATCGAAGATTTGAAATGGGATTTCAATGTTGCTTATGATGAAAAAGATGCTGTAGGACGTCGTTACAGAAGACAAGATGCTTTAGGAACGCCTTTCTGTATTACAGTAGATCATCAGACGCTTGAAGACGAAACAGTAACAATTCGTCATAGAGATACAATGAAACAAGATCGTGTAAAAATTACTGAATTAAGAGGTATTATCGAAAACGAAGTTTCGATGAAAAACTGGTTAATGAAAATGTAATCTTTACAAGTTATTTTATAGATCCCAAATTCCGTCAAGGAGTTTGGGATTTTTGTTTTTTTAAATAGGTATTTTATCGGCTTTTTTTGCATTTCATCTTTATGTATCAACATTTTTGTTTAATGTGTTAACAATGAGGTGTTTGAAATTTTTAAAAGTGTAATTTTAGATTTGTAATACCATCAAGAATAATTTTTTTCTTCAATGCATCGATTTAAAACTATTTTTTGATTATGATTGTGCAGTGAGAAAACCAACCAAACCTGAAATTGAAAAAGTATTCCTATATTATAATTGATGATGACGCTGAGAGTATTTTGAAAACCCAAACAACCGCTTCTGGTTTTTCAGAATTATCTTTTATGGCATCGGCATCAAATTTTCAGGATGGTTTAGACTTGGTTTTAGAACACAAACCAGCGTTAATTTTTCTCGAAATCGAACCTAGAAATCTGGCAAGTCATTTGTCTCTGGCTTTTATTAGCGAACTTCATCGTTTTTTGCAGCACATTCCTAAAATTATCGTTACAACGAAGCAAAAAGACAAAGCATTTGATGCTATTCAATACGGCGTTTTCGATTATCTTCTTAAGCCAATTGCATCAAGTGATCTTTTAAAAACAATTTTAAAACTCAATAGAGCCAATTTAGAGCTCCAAATAGCTCCGTTTAGAGAAGAACCAGTTTCTGTTATTGTTGAAGCTGGAACAATTCCGCAAAACATTCAAAAGCCATTAACGATCTGTATAAAATCGTACGGAGATTACCGATATCTAAATGCTGAAGATATTTGCTATTTTCAGGCTGATAATAATTCGACAGATATTTATTTGAATACTGGGGAAATGATTACGGCGTTTAAAACGTTAAAGCATTTTGAAAGCGTTTTGACGTATCCTTTTATCCGTATTCATAACAGTTATGTAATTAATCGAAATTACATTTCTAGGATTCATAGCGGAAACTCAATCTGTTACATAAAAAACTCTACCAAAAAGATTCCTTTTTCTAAAACCTACAGAGCAAATGTAGAGCAGATTATTGCCGATTTTGCAGCAGGAAATTATCTAGAAGTCTAAAAATTAGACGATTACATTAATTTGCTATCCATTGACTATCAATTGGGTACGATCTACCATAAACTCAATTTTTCATATAAATTTTTTTCGACCTCGGTGTTAGTTTTACACTCTGATTCGTCGCAAATAGCGAATCATCTCCAAAAATTAAAACAAACATTAAAAACCTCAGGTCATGAAAAAAACAGCTTTAACATTCGGATTATTCTCATTAGTAGTAGTAGCAACTTCTTTCGCAAATCCAACAACTCCTATTGTTCCAACTGAAAAACTAAGTGTTGTTCTTCCGGTTGATGGTAAAGGATCTACAGGAGGTAATAGAAAACACGATGATTTAATGAGCAATCAAGAATCAGTAGCAAAAAACAACCAAGCAAGTTTTGATGCAATTAATCAATCTTTAGGTGCAAACAAAAAACTAGATTAAGTTTCGTAATAAAAACGAACATTAAAAATATTTAAGCTGTCAAATTTTTGACAGCTTTTTTTTTTAGTATTTTTGGGAAAATTCGCAATTATATTGAAAAAAAGCTTCCAAATATTATTGTCTTCATTTTTGGTGTTGTTTTTAATTAGGTGTACCAAGAAAAATGATTTAACCAAGAACACAAATTCTACAGAGGATAGCCTTTCTGTTTATTTATCATTAGCTAATGACATAAGCTTAAGCTATGAATCTAAACAGAAGTATACTCAAAAAGCATTATCTGTAGTAGAAAAAAAGAAAAACGATTCTCTTACTAGAGCAAATTTGTTCAAGATTGCTAATAGATACTTTAATATGAATGATTTAGAATCATTTAAAGTAATATCTGAGCTTGTCTTGAATAGAGCAATAATTGCTAAAGATTCTGCTTATATGGCAAAAGCCTATACTTATCTTGGAGATTATTACAGTAATAGAATGATTTCTGATAGCGCTTTCAGAAGCTATTTCAAAGCTCAAAAGATTTATTTGCAAATTAATGATCAGTATAATTTGGCAAAAACACTAATAAGCAAAGCAAGCCTTCAGTATAATGAAGCAGATTTCTTTGAGAGTGAAATATCGGTTTTTAAAGCTTTAGAAATTTTAAAAACTAAAAAAGATGTCAATGAACAGCTTTATGAATGTTATAACCTTCTCGGTATACTTTCTAACGAAAGAGAAGAATATAACAAAGCAATAGATTACCAAAATAAAGCACTGAAAACTTTAGACGATAAATCTATTCCGTCAGATTTTCAATTAAAAGCTACTTCATTAAACAATATTGGTTTTGTTTACCTGCGTATGAAGAATTATACGCAAGCAATATCTTGTTTTGAGAAAGGATTAGAAGAAAAAAATCTATTTGAAGAAAAAACCATTCTGTATGCGATGTTGTTAGATAATTTAGCCTATTCTAAATTAAAATCTAACAGAGTGGATGGTCTGCCTGCTCAATTTTATAGATCTTTAAAAATTAGAGATAGTTTAGGATTAAAAATGGAAATGATATCCAATCAGATTCATCTGTCGGAATATTATGCTTTAAAAAAGGATACTGCAAAAGCTGTTGAATTTTCTAAACAAGCTTTACTTCTTTCGCGTTCATCTGATAAGCTAAATAATACTTTACAAGCATTGAAGCAAATTGCTGCCGTAGATCCTAAAAATGCAGCAAAATATTCAAAAGAGTACATTCAGTTAAATGATAAAATGCTTAAAGCAGAGCGCAATATGGGAGAAAAATTCTCTCGTATTGAATATGAGACCAACGAAATTAAAGACCAAAATTCTAGCCTTCAAGAAAAGAATAAAACTTTGGTTTATGTATTTAGTATTTGTACATTGCTCGGGTTGTTTTTTTATGTTTATAAAACACAACAGGCCAAAAATCGCGAACTTCTTTTTAAGCAACAACAGCAGATTGCAAACGAAGACATTTATAATTTGATGATTTCGCAGCAAAATGAAATTGAGCTTACACGAATAAAGGAAAAGAAAAGAGTAGCGCAGGAATTGCATGATGGTATTTTAGGGCGCATGTTTGGTATTAGAATAAGCTTGGACAGCTTGGATAAACTTGACGAAATCGAGGCTGTTCCTAAAAGAAAAAAATATCTTACCGAACTAAAAAATGTGGAACAAGATATTCGAGAAATTTCGCATGATTTAAATAGAGAGAAATCGGAATTAATTAATAATTTTGTTTCGATTTTGAATAAACTATTTGAAGATCAGATAAATACATATAGTTCAAAATTGATTACTTTTTTTGATCCCGAGATAAAATGGGATTTGATGAGTAATATTGAAAAAATCAATTTGTATCGAATTGTTCAAGAAGGACTCCAAAATTGTAATAAATATGCTGAAGCCGATATTATTAGAGTGGAATTTAAAAATGAAAACAATAATTTGGTTCTAAGGATAGAAGATGACGGAATTGGATTTAATACCAATAGAACCAAAAATGGAATAGGTTTGCATAATATAGAATATCGAGTAAAAGAATGTAAGGGCACAGTTACGATAAAATCTGCCAAGGGAGAAGGAACAATTCTCTCTATAGAAATCCCAATAGACCCAAATAATAACCTGCATAATGACATTTGACTTACCAACTTCAGTTCCACAATTAGTTAAAAAGAATATTTTGATAGTAGACGACCATCCGTTTATTATTGAAGGATATAAAAATGCTATAACTCGTTATAATACAAAACAGTACGATTTTTTTATTTCACAAGCACATGATTGTAGATCTGGTTATGATATAATAGAAAATGAGAACACGCCCGAGTTTGATATTGCTTTTTTAGATATCAGTATGCCTCCTTACGAAGAAAAAGAGATCTTTTCTGGCGAAGATCTTGCAAAGCTGCTTCTGAAAAAAATGCCTTCGTGCAAGATCATTCTTTTGACAATGTATACAGAATTGCTAAAGATCAAAACTATTATTAGAACAATTCAGCCAAACGGATTGATTATTAAAAATGACCTTACTTTTGACGAATTGCTTTTGGCTTTTGATAAAGTGATGAAAAATGAAAAATACTATAGCCAATCTGTTGTAAAAATGCTCAATCAGTCGACACATAATGCTATCGAAATAGATCAATACGATAAACAAATATTAGTTCATTTAGCAAAAGGAACTCCAATTCAGGAAATGCTGCAGCATGTTCCCATTTCTTTAAAAGCCATTGAAAAGCGAAAAAAGCATTTGAAAGAGTTATTGAAAATTAAAAATGATTCTGATTCTGATTTGGTGAAAGAAGCAAGAAGCAAAGGACTTTTAGGATAAAATTCAAATCGTAAGAAACAATAAAAAAAATTCCAAATTCTGATAGCTAGAGTAGCTTTTGGAATTTGGAATTTTTTATTTAGAGTTTTGTTTGCTTTATTCTGTCAAAGCATCCCATCCGCGCGCTTTTAAAGCAATTTTTGTGTTGGCGCGGGTTACAAGATGAATTCCTTCATTTTCTTCTGCCATATGGCCAATAACAGAGAAATTCGGATTTCCTTTTATTTTATCAAAATCATTAATGTCAATTGTAAATAAAAGTTCGTAATCTTCACCGCCATTTATGGCAACCGTCGTGCTGTCGATATTAAATTCTTCGCAAGTAGAAATAAACTGCGGATCTAACGGAAGTTTATCTTCATATAAATTACAACCCACTTTAGATTGTTTGCAGATATGAATAATCTCAGAAGATAATCCGTCTGAAATATCGATCATTGCTGTTGGTTTTATATCTAAAGCATGAAGTAAAGTGCGAACATCTTTTCTAGCTTCAGGTTTCAATTGGCGTTCTACCAAATAAGTATAAGGATCTAAATCGGGCTGATTGTTTGGGTTAACCTGGAAAACTTGTTTCTCACGTTCTAAAACCTGCAATCCCATATAAGCGGCACCAAGATCGCCAGTTACAACCAATAAATCAGTTTGTTTGGCTCCGTTTCTGTAAACCAATTCATTTTCGTCAGCTTCTCCAATTGCAGTAATACTGATAATTAATCCTTTTTGAGATGAGGTTGTGTCACCGCCAATAACATCAACTTTGTATTCTTTTGCTGCGTGCGTAATTCCTGCAAATAATTCTTCTAAAGCTTCAAGAGGAAAACGATTTGAAACAGCTACCGAAACCGTAATTTGTGTCGGTTTCGCATTCATTGCACAAATATCAGAAACATTTACTACGACCGCTTTATAACCTAAATGTTTTAAAGGCATGTAAGCCAAATCAAAATGAACGCCTTCAATTAATAAATCGGTTGAAACTACTACTTTCTTATCTTTAAAATCAAGAACGGCAGCATCATCGCCAATACTTTTTAAAGTCGATTCCTGAGTAACATCAAAGTTTTTGGTTAAATGGTCAATTAAACCAAATTCGCCCAATTGAGCTATACTAGTTCTCTGCTGATTTTTATCTTCAATCATTTCTGTTAAGTTCCAAAGTTATTAAGGTGCAAAGGTACAAAGGATTTTTTTAAAGATGCTAAGATTCTGAGATACTAAGGTTCTAAGTTTTTTTTCTAGGAGATTTATATTGTTGTCTAAAAAAATAATTGCCTCCTGCTTTAGCTGGAGGTCAGCTTAATGCAAATATAAAAAGGCTTTAGCCGAACATTAACGTTTTGACTAAAGCCTTTTTTCATAATCTTTTTTCACCTAGCGGAAGCTGCGTTTTTACGGCAGGAAAAAATATTTTAAAATTATTTTTTTACTGCTGACAAACTGTTGTCACCAGCCCATTTTACTTTTGAAGTATTAAAAATATTTAAACTTTAAAACCATGAAAACATTAGAAGCACAAGTTATTACTTCAGAAGATTTATTAAAACACTGGCAAGGACACAGAGCACTTACACGTCGTTTAATTGAGATTTTTCCAGAAAAAGATTTCTTCGAATTTTCGATTGGCGGAATGAGACCTTTTGCAAAATTAGTAGATGAGCTTTTGGCTATTGCAGTTCCAGGTTTAAAAGGAATTGTAACGAAAGAAACTGCACCATTCTCAGAAGGAACTGAAAAACTAATTTTCAAAGCACAATATCTTGAAAAATGGGATCAAGCAACAGAAGAAATCAATAAATATTGGGAACAATTATCAGTTGAAGATTTTAGCGAGACCTTTAACCTTTTTGGACAATACGAATTTCCTGTAATTCAGAATATCTTATATTTTATTGATAATGAAGTGCATCATCGTGGACAAGCTTATGTTTATTTAAGAGCTTTAAATATCGAACCACCATTTTTCTGGGAAAGATAATTGATGTTTTTTTAGTAACTTAATATCAGAAATCTAAAACTAAAGCTATGAGTTTAAAGAAGATAATGTCAAATTATGCAGATTATAATTTATGGGTAAATCAACAATTTGTAAATTGGCTTTCGCCGAAATCGGCTGAATTGCTTTATGCAGAAGTGCCGTCGAGTTTTTCTACTATTATGAAAACGCTTGATCATATCTGGTCTACTGAGGAATATTGGTTTTCTGTCATTTCCGAATCTTCATTAACAGAAAAGAAAGCAGAAAGCGATTTGTCAAAAGAGGAAATATTTGCCGGATTATTAAATTCGTCTACAAAATTGAAACATCTTATTAACTCATTGTCTGAAGAAGATTTAATGAAAGAAGTTAAAATCGTAAATCCGTGGTTTGAATGTGAACTGCCCATTTCCGAATATTTAATCCAGGTTATCAATCATGGAACGTACCATCGAGGTCAGATTGTAACAATAGGACGTAATGTTGGAATTACAGATGCCTCAAACACCGATTATAATTTTTATAATGTTGTAAAGGCAAATCAATAAATAAAAAACTCCCAAAGATGAAATGAATTTCTTTGGGAGTTTTTTTATAGAAGCCTTTGTCGATTGATTTCTAATAATTCTAAAACTCTTGTTTTTAAAGATTCTGGTTCCAGAATTTTGGCATAATCTCCAAACATTAAAAACCATCTCGGAAAACCATCTTGCAGACTGTGAGACATAAAGGTCATTTCGATTTCGTCTCCAATTTCTTTTTGAGAAATAAAGCCGTGATATTTCCTTTCGGTTGCTAAGTATCGCGCGATTTTTTTCTGAACCAGGATTCGAACTTTTGTGGTTGGAATCTTATCAGATTTGGTTAAATAAGTTTCCAGAGAATCGTGTTCTATTGTATAATCAAGATCTGTTTTTTTTATTTCCTGAATTCTATCGGTTCTAAACTGGCGGTAATCTTTTCTAAGATGGCAATAACCCAGAAAATACCAATTGTTATTATCATGAAAAACGCCAACAGGTTCTAAATTTCGTTGCGTGGTTTCTTCTTTTTCAAAGGTTTTATAAGTTAAAAGAATTTGTTTTTTCTCCGCAATTCCCTCAAAAAGCACAGCCAAAGTATTGGGCGAATTATCATTAAACATTGGTTCTGCTTCCTGCATTACAATTCTTGATTCGATGTTTGAAAGATAATCTTTATCGTTGCTTCTTAAAACCGATTTCAGTTTGTACATCGCCGACGCATAATGTGTTCCCAATGTAGGATCAGTAAACTTTTGCATTAACTTTTCGGCTGCAATAAAACTGCTCACTTCTTCGCGCGTGAACATAACTGGCGGAAGTCTATATCCGTCCATTAAAGCATAACCAACTCCAGCTTCACTATAAATAGGAACTCCAGATGCTTCCAAAGTTCTAATGTCTCTATAAATGGTTCTTAAACTGCACTCAAAACGATCGGCCAATTCTTGTGCTTTTACAATCTTTTTAGACTGCAATTGAATAAGAATGGCAACAATTCGGTCAAATCGTTTCGGGGTTTCGTCGAGCATTTTTTTTAAGATTCTAAGGTTCTGAGTTGCTGAGATTCTAAGTCTTTTTGCTGATGCAAAGATTCAAAGATACAAATGTAAAAACTAAAGAGAATAAAAAAAGCTGTTCCAAATTGAAACAGCTTTTACTTTATAAGTCAAATGAATTTAAACATTTTTTCGCATCTTTACAGAATTATAGTATTAAATTTTAAAGTGTCGAATGAAGCTTCCTTTTGAGCCAGTTATTTTTGGTTATGAAATTAATATCCATTTAGTTCTAGAATATTTGGCATTTTTTTTAGGATACCGATATTATGTTTTTTTGAGAAAAAGAACGAATGATACTATTGTTTCCACAAACAGGTTATCGATTATTTTGGGTGCGGCAATTGGAGCTTTTTTGGGGTCTAGAATTATGGGTTTTTTAGAAAATCCTATTTTTCATTCTGATGTCAAATCTATTTTAGAACTCTTTAATGCCAAAACAATTATGGGAGGATTGTTTGGAGGATTATTAGGTGTCGAACTTGCTAAGAAGATTATTGGAGAAAAAGAATCATCAGGAGATTTATTTACCTTTCCGATTATTCTAGGAATTTTTATAGGCAGAGTTGGCTGTTTTTTATCTGGAACCAATGAGTTTACGTACGGAAAAGAAACGACTTTTTTTACGGGGATGAATCTTGGCGACAATATTATGAGGCATCCAATTGCTTTATACGAATTAATTTTTCTGATTGTTCTGTTTTTTCTTTTGAAGAAATTGAAAACTAAAAATTTAAAAAACGGATTACTATTTCAGTATTTTATGATTGCTTATTTTGCGTTTCGCTTTTTCGTAGAATTTCTGAAACCCAATTATTTCCTAATTATCGGAATAAGTTCCATTCAGATCTTATGTTTAATTTGTCTGCTCTATTATAACAAAACAATTTTAAATTTATTTGTAAAAAATGCCAGTTAGAAAATATACTTATTATGATTTTACATTAAGCCTTTGTCCAGAATGCTTAAAAAGAATTGATGCTAAAATTGTTTTTGAAGACGAAAACGTCTATATGCTTAAAAGATGCCCAGAGCATGGAAACTCAAAGGTTTTAATTGCCGACGATATTCAATATTACAAGAATATCCGAAATTATAATAAACCATCTGAAATGCCGTATACTTTTAATACAAAAACGCATTATGGTTGTCCGTACGATTGTGGCTTATGTCCAGATCATGAACAGCATTCTTGTCTTACAGTTGTCGAGGTTACAGATCGTTGTAATCTAACTTGCCCGACTTGTTATGCAGGTTCATCACCTAATTATGGTAGACACAGAACTCTCGAAGAAGTAAAAGTTATGCTTGATACGGTTGTTAAAAATGAAAAAGAGCCAGACGTGGTGCAGATTAGTGGAGGAGAACCAACCATACATCCTGAGTTTTTTGAAATTTTAGATTATGCAAAATCAATTCCGATAAAGCATTTAATGTTAAACACAAACGGAATTAAAATTGCAAAAGACAAAGAATTTGTTCAGAGACTAAAAAGCTATGCTCCAGATTTTGAGATCTATCTTCAGTTTGATTCTTTTGAAGACAGTGTATTGCAAGAATTGCGTGGAGCTGATTTAAGCGAAATACGAAAACAAGCTTTAGAAAATCTAAACGAAGTTAATCTGTCTACAACTTTGGTGGTTACGCTTCAGAAAGGATTAAACGATCATGAAATAGGTAAAATTATTGAGTTTGCTCTAAAGCAAAAATGCGTTAGAGGTGTTACATTCCAGCCAACTCAAATTGCGGGCCGATTGGAGAATTTCAATTTAGAAACTGATCGAATGACATTAACAGAAGTGAGAAGAAAAATTCTGGAGCAAACCAATGTTTTTAATTCAGATGATTTACTTCCGGTTCCTTGTAATCCTGATGCTTTAGTTATGGGTTATGCTTTGAAACTGGGAGAAGAAGTTTTTCCACTAACACGATATATTAATCCGAATGATTTATTAGACAATAGTAAAAACACGATTATTTACGAACAAGATGAAGTGCTTCGCGGCAAAATGATAGATCTGTTTAGCACAGGAAATTCTGTAGAAGTAGCGCAAGAAAACTTGAAATCGATTTTATGTTGCCTTCCTAATATTGATGCACCAGAATTAGGTTACGACAATCTTTTTAGAATTATTATCATGCAGTTTATCGATGCATATAATTTTGATGTAAGAGCAATAAAAAAATCATGTGTGCATATTGTCAATAAGGACAATAAAATAATTCCTTTTGAAACCATGAATTTGTTTTACAGAGATGATAAAGTAAAAAAACTAGAAGAATTAAGAACTAATGCATAAAGTATATGACAGCACTAGAAGTAGGTAATTTAGGAGGTTTGGTCGCATTTTTTATAGCGATTATGGTGGGACCGCCAATTTTAATGACAATCATTGGCTTAGCAATTAAGAAAAATCATCCCAATGGAGCAAAGATTTGCTTTATTATTGGAGCGCTATATTTAATTATTGGATTAGGAATATGCGGAACACTTATGTCTTAAGAAAACCCCTCAATAAAACTGAATTATTGAGGGGTTTGAGTTATATTATAAACGAATTAAAATCTAAATAATAATCCGAATTTTGGTTGATCGAAGATGTTTTCAAATAAGTTGATGTTTAATTGAAAAGTATCTGAAGATGGGCCGTTTTCTGGAGAAACACTGTTGTATGATAATAAATTAGCAAGAGTAAAAGTAACTGCAATGTTTTTAGTTAAGAAGTAATTTAACCCGACATTGATATTGGCTGTTAAACTATTGCTATTATCTGTACCAGTAATTGGACTTTCGTATTTATTTCTGCCGTATCCTAAACCTACTTCTCCGTAAGCTTTGAATCGTTTTTTATCGAGTTCCAATACATAATATCTTGCGAAACCACCGATTCCAAAAATATTAGTTTTTTCATCGGTTGCTTCAACTTTATTGCTGGAATAGCTCAATTGTCCTCCAACGGCAAATTTATCATTAAGAAAATATCCAAATTTGGGATTAAAAGCATAATAGTCTTTATCACCACCAGTAGTGATCTGGATAGAACCTTCTATAAACATATCTCCATGTTGAAAAGTAATTCCTTTTGCAGAATTCATTTCTGAATCAACTTGATCTTGCTGAGCATTTGCAAAGTAAAATGTAAATAACGCTAGAATAACAGAAAATTTGGTTTTCATAATCTTTTATTTTTTAAAGTTGTAAGATTAAAAATACAATTTTATCTTAAAATTAACTTTAAATTTATCTGAAAGCGTTAAAAAACAAGCGATTAAGTTAATAATTTCATAAATTATAAGTTTTGACTTACAAATTTTAAAAGATAAGAAATGGATTATATTCAAATAAAAAACCCGATAACGAAAGTTGTCGGGTTTAATCTATATTCTTGTTTCTTTCTTCTATTCTCTAAAAAGAAAAGCTTAGTCATTCAATTTCAAAACAGCCATAAACGCCTCTTGAGGAATTTCAACGTTTCCTACCTGACGCATACGTTTTTTACCTTTTTTCTGTTTTTCAAGAAGTTTACGCTTACGCGAAATATCTCCACCGTAACATTTTGCGGTAACGTCTTTACGAAGTGCTTTAATCGTTTCACGAGCGATAATTTTAGCTCCAATTGCCGCTTGAATCGGAATGTCGAATTGCTGTCTTGGGATTAACTCACGTAATTTCTCAGTCATTTTTTTACCAATGTTGTAAGCGTTGTCTTCGTGAATTAATGCTGAAAGAGCATCAACTGTCTGAGCATTCAAAAGAACGTCCAATTTAACTAATTTCGAAGTTCTCATTCCGATAGGAGAATAATCAAAAGAAGCATAACCTTTTGAAACTGTTTTTAAACGATCATAAAAATCGAATACAATTTCGGCCAAAGGCATATCAAAATTTAACTCAACTCTTTCAGTTGTTAAGTAGGTTTGGTTGGTAATTAAACCACGTTTTTCGATACATAAACTCATTACGTTTCCAACAAAGTCAGATTTTGTAATGATAGTTGCTTTAATAAATGGCTCTTCAACTCTATCCAATTTTGAAGGCTCTGGTAAATCTGAAGGATTGTTTACAACGATTGCCGTTTCTGGATGTTTCTTCGTGTAAGCCAAATACGAAACGTTAGGAACTGTTGTAATTACAGTCATGTCGAACTCACGCTCTAAACGTTCTTGAATAATTTCCATGTGAAGCATTCCTAAGAATCCGCAACGGAAACCAAATCCTAATGCTGCAGAACTTTCAGGAGTAAATACTAACGAAGCATCATTCAATTGTAATTTTTCCATTGAAGAACGTAAATCTTCATAATCTTCTGTATCAACAGGATAAATACCTGCGAATACCATTGGTTTTACATCCTCAAAACCAGCAACCATATTAGTTGTTGGAACTTTTGCATCTGTAATTGTATCACCCACTTTTACCTCACGAGCTTCTTTAATTCCAGAAATCAAGTAACCAACATCTCCTGCCGAAACTACATTTTTAGGAACCTGATTTAATTTTAAAGTTCCAATTTCGTCAGCAAAATATTCGTTATCTGTAGCCATGAATTTAATTTTCTGGCCTTTTTTGATTTCACCGTTTACAACTCTAAAGATTACCTCGATTCCACGGAATGGATTGTAAACCGAGTCAAAAATCAAAGCTTGCAATGGTTCTTCTGGATTACCTTTTGGAGCAGGAATTTTTTCGATAATGGCAGCAAGAATGTTCTCAACACCAAAACCAGTTTTTCCTGACGCGTGAATAATATCTTCTAATTTACAACCAAGTAAATCGATAATATCATCACTAACTTCTTCCGGATTAGCACTTGGCAAATCGACTTTGTTTAAAACTGGAATAATTTCCAAGTCGTTTTCAAGAGCTAAATATAAGTTTGAAATTGTTTGTGCCTGGATACTTTGCGCAGCATCTACAATCAAAAGCGCACCTTCGCAGGCAGCAATCGATCTTGAAACTTCGTACGAAAAGTCAACGTGTCCAGGAGTATCAATTAAGTTTAAGATATATTCTTCGCCTTTGTATTTGTATTCCATCTGAATGGCATGACTCTTAATGGTAATTCCACGCTCGCGCTCCAAGTCCATGTTGTCAAGCAATTGCGCTTTTTCTTCACGAGCTGTAACGGTTTGTGTAGCACTTAGTAATCGGTCTGCTAATGTACTTTTACCATGGTCAATGTGTGCAATAATGCAAAAATTACGTATCTTCTTCATTTGTATATATCAGTTCTCTAATCGAGTTTTAGTGTTTTTTTTGGGAATAAAACACGATAAAACAATTGCTTTATAACGTGTTGTTAAGGCGCAAAGATAGCGCAAAGTTTTGGATTCTGGAATTTAGTTGCTCGATTTTGAATACAGAAGTCAAAAACCTGTTTTTCAGCTTTTAAACTTTTTGCTTTCCTATTGTTTTTTGAGGTTAAAACTTGAAGAATATTTTATTTGATTAAGATTGGCGGAATTAAAATTTAGTAAATAATGGTGAAATAAACATTTTGGTGATGAAAATGTATTTTTTGTACGAATAATTGTCACTTTGGATTAATTTGATTAAACTTGTAGTCATTTTAACCATAAGATTGATCTCCTTTTGGTTTCATATATTTTTTTTGAAATGTCAGTGTACAGGACAATTCAAAGTCAAGAATACTAATGAAATGTTTATTTACTAATTAAACCCCAAGAATTATGGAAAAAGAAATCACAAAGCTTACTCAAAAGTATGAAAAGCTTACCAGAGAACAAATGAAAAGTATTACAGGAGGAACATTGGGAACAGTATGCGGACCAAGAAATGGTGTGCCAACATCAATCTGTCCAAGTGGCCAAGGAGTTGCCGCTAATTCTGGAACAGAAGATCCTTCTAAGTTTCCTGGCATTGTCGGAGGTTATTGTAATGTAATAATCGTCTGCATTCCGTAAAAAAATAAGAAACAGCCTAAAGATTTTCTTTAGGCTGTTCTGTTAATACTCAAAATTGAATCCTTTTTGAGTTAGTTTTTTATACATTTCGTCATCAAATTTGTAGAGTTTTGCGGCTCTATGCGAAACGTCTTTTTGTTTTTCATCCAATTCTGTTAGCAGTTTCATATGAAGAATTTTTCTTCTAAAATTGGACTTATCCAATTCAATTCCGAGAATTTCCTCGTACAAATGCATTAATTGTAATAAAGTAAATTTTTCTGGCAGAAGATTAAATCCGATTGGAGCTTGACGCACCCGATTACGCAATTGCATTAAACTGACATTCAGGATTTCGTTATGATCAAAAATCAAATCCGGAATCTCATTTATTTTATACCATTTTGCTTCAATAACTCGTAAACTGGCTTTAATATTATAATCTTCACGATTAACCAATGTATAATAGCCAATAGTGACAACACGTCTTTCTAAAACACGCTTCGGATTTGTAAAGGCTTTTAGCTGTTCTAGATAAATATCTTCAAGTCCGGTAAGTTCCTGTAAAATACGTTGTGCGGCATCATCGGCACTTTCATCAGCTTGAAGCCATCCGCCAAGTAACCCCCATTTACCGATACTTTCGCCTTGAGCGTGCTGAACCAAGAGAACTTCTAGACTCTCTTTATTAAAACCGAAGAAAACGCAGTCAATTGTGATTCCGTCTACGGCTGGTTTATGTTGATTAGTGGTTATTTCAGTCAATTTATTATTATCGTATTATTAATTTGTATTGAAAATTAGAATTCAAAATTGAATCCTTTTTCAGTTAGTTTTTTATAAATTTCTGGATCAAACTTATACAATTGTGCAGCTCTGTGCGATACATCTTGTTGTTTTTCGTCTAATGCAACCAGAAGTTTCATATGAAGAATTTTTCTTCTAAAGTTTGGTTTGTCCATTTCAATTCCTAAAATTTCTCCATACAAATGCATTAATTGTAATAGAGTAAATTTTTCAGGCAATAAGTTAAAACCAATAGGTGTTTGGCGAACTCTACTTCTAAGATGTTTTATGCTATAATCTAAAATTTCATTGTGATCGTAAATCAAATCTGGAATCTCATTGATTTTATACCATTTTGCGTCCGAAGCTGTAAAACCTGCTTTGATGTTATAATCTTCTCTTTTTACTAGCGCATAATATCCAATTGTGATAACGCGTCGTAGCGGAAAACGATCTGGATCTCCAAATGCTTTCAACTGTTCCAGATAAATATTATCAAGACCCGTAAGCTCATTCAGCAAACGATGAGCGGCGTTGTCGGTACTTTCTTTTTTATAAATCCACCCACCCGGAAGTCCCCATTTTCCTTTACTGATTCCTTCAGCATGCTGCACCAAAAGCACTTCAAGGCTGCCTTTATCAAATCCAAAAATAACACAGTCAATCGTGATGGCATTCATCGCACTGTTTTCATTTTTTAGAGCAGTTTTGTCTTCTACATTTTCAACCATATGTGAGATAAATTTTGACAAATTAAATAAATAAAATCATTACTAACCTTTTTGAAAGACTTATATTTTTTTTAACGAAATAAAATTTTGATAATCAGGTGTTTAAAAATGTACTAAAAAAGTTCTCTTTTTAAATCATTTCTTAAGCAGCTGATTGTCAATTTCATAAAACGTTAGCTTTTCTATATTTTTTATTTTAATTCTTGTTTGGATTTTACAACATTAATAAAAATGAATTAGGATTAATCAGAATTGAAAAAAAATAACCTTAATATTTTGTTAATATAGAAAATTTGTTTTACACTTGTAGTCAAATTTACCATAAGATAAATTCAAACTGACCATAAGCAAAAAAAGAACAAACTTACACTTAACTTAAACTTACCACAAATGTTTTTTATAAAAATTGATTTAAATAGCTTTTTGATGCGATTACCATCATCAAATTTTGCCCAAAGAATCGATTTTGAAGTTGTTTATAGTCTGCAAGTATTAAATGTTAGAAATGAGATTCAGGCCCTCATTTTTGGCACGACCTGCTTGGGAAGTTTTTCCGGATTTCTCCTAAGGTAAAAAAACACTAACTATAACTTAAACTTAATCAATTCTTATTATGAAAAGCAAAAATTGTATTAAAACAACAAAGCTTCCATATTTTATGGCGGTGCTGCTTAGCGTATTTATGATGCAGTTTGGATTTGCTCAAGAATCCAAAACTGTAAGTGGGACAATTACCTCTTCCGAAGACGGATTTGGAATTCCCGGAGCAACTGTACAAGTACAGGGAACAAAATCGAGTACTATTAGCGATTTTGATGGAAAATATAAAATTGAGGCTAAAACAGGAGAAGTTTTAGCAATCTCTTTTGTGGGTTTCAAAACACAGAATATTACTGTTGGAGCTCAAAAAACGGTTAATGTAGTTTTGAATCCAGAAACGGCAGAACTTAAAGAAATTGTAGTAATCGGATATGGTTCTCAGAAAAAAGCAATGGTAACCAATGCTGTTTCGCAGGTAAGTGGCGAGAGTCTTGTAAAAACCAATACTACAAATGCTCTTCAGGCACTTCAAGGACAAGCTGCGGGACTTCAAATTACTTCTACATCAGGACAGCCAGGCGAAAGCTTAAATGTTGTAATTAGAGGTGTTGGTTCTACTGCAGGAAGTAATCCTTTGTATGTAGTTGATGGCGTTTTGACTGGAGATATTTCATATTTAAATAATGCAGATATCGAATCGATTTCGGTTTTAAAAGATGCGGCTTCGGCTGCTATCTACGGATCGCAAGCGTCTAATGGAGTTGTTTTAGTAACTACTAAAAAAGGAAAACGTGGTGCTCCGGGCCAAATTACTTTTGACCAATATTATGGTGTGCAGTCTGTAGCAAGAAAAGTAGATTTACTAGATGCAAAAGAATATGCGACAATATTAAATGAAGCGGCTGTAAACTCAGGTAAAAATCCATATTTTACAAATGATCAAATTGCAGCTTTAGGATCTGGAACCAATTGGATGGATAAGATGCTGACTGAAAATGCAGCGACTAAAAACTTTGCATTTGGTGCTTCTGGAGGTTCAGAAACTTCTGTTTATTCTACCTCTTTATCTTATTTAGGCCAAGAAGGTGTTGTTGGAGGAAAAGATTTATCAAATTATCAACGATACAATTTCAGATTCAACTCAGAACATAAATTATACAAAGATGTAGTGACATTGGGTGAAAATATAAGTTTTGCTCATGTGGATAAAAATGGAATTGGAGTTGGAAATCAATATAATAACTCTTTGAGAAGTGCTTTTCAAGCGACTCCATTACTACCAATGTATGATGCAAACGGAAATTATTTTGATACAACAAAAAGTACAGAGCCTTGGTTGACAGGAGTATCAAACCCATATGCGATGATGGTTTATAACAATCAGAATGAAAGTGACAGCCAAAAATTGTTAGGAAATGTTTACTTGCAGATTGAGCCAATTAAGAATTTAACTTTCAAAACTACTTTAGGTCTTGACTATAATGTAAATGAAGGACATTCTTATTCTCCAATTTACAGTTTATCTATTTATGCAAACAATGCTTTTGACAGAGTGAATCAAAACATGAACAAGAGCAGAAGCATTAACTGGGATAACTTATTGACTTATAAATTTAATGCAGGAGAAAATCATCATTTTGAAGCATTAGCAGGTTCTTCTTACATCACTTATAATGTAACTTCTATTGAAGCAGCTAACGCAGATTCAGTTTTTAACGATTTAGAACATGCTTGGTTAGATAACACTACCAATAAAGATGGTGCTAAAATGAGTATGAAAGGAAGTAAGTACGAGAACAAATTAATGTCATACTTCGGAAGATTAAATTATAACTACAGAGAAACTTACTTGTTAAGTGCAACGCTTAGAGCTGATGGTTCTTCAAAATTTGCACCAGGAAATCAATGGGGTTATTTCCCATCTGTTTCTGCAGGTTGGATTGCATCAAACGAAGAATTTTTGAAAGATTCTAAAGTATTCAATTTCCTTAAATTTAGAGGAAGCTGGGGACAAGTTGGTAACCAAAGTATTCGTCCTTTCCAATACTTAGCATTAGTAAAATCAAACACTACTAATTACACTTTTGGTAATGAAGAAGGAGTTCTTACTCCAGGTGCTTATCTTGAAAATTTAGCGAATCCTAGTTTAAAATGGGAAACTTCAGAGCAGATTGACCTTGGTTTTGACGCAAGATTTTTAGACAATGCATTAAGTGTAAACTTCGATGTGTACAAAAAGACAAACAAAGATTGGTTAATTCTAGCTCCAATCTTAGCTACTGCTGGTGCAAATCCGCCGTTTATCAATGGAGGAGATGTAGTAAACAAAGGGGTAGAGTTGAGCTTAAATTACCAAAACAAAATTGGAGATTTTAATTACAGCATTAGTGCAAACGGTGCTTATAATAAAAACACAGTTGGACAAATACCTACTTCTGATGGAATTATTCACGGTTTGAGCAACGAACTTTATGACAATGCTGGAGAATTCTATAGAGCAGAAAACGGACATCCGTTAGGATATTTCTGGGGATACAAAACAGGCGGGGTTTTCCAAAATCAAGCTCAGATTGATAATTATAAATCAGCAAACGGTGTAGTATTACAGCCAAATGCAGCACCTGGAGATATTATTTATGTAAATACAAACGGAGATGACAAAATTGATGCTTCTGATAAAACAAGTATCGGAAACCCGAATCCAGATTTTACTTACGGATTCTCTTTGTCAGCAAGTTATAAAGCTTTCGACTTCTCGCTTAACGCGAATGGAGTAGCAGGAAACCAAATTGTACAATCATACAGAAATCAAGCTGGAGCTTACGGAAATTACACATCAGCAATTTTAGGACGTTGGCATGGTGAAGGTTCTTCTAATACAATGCCAAGAGTAACAGAAGACAATAGAAACTTTACGCAATTTTCAGATTTATATGTTCAAGATGGTGACTTCTTAAGAATTAATACCGTTACATTAGGATTTGATTTAGCAAAAATGAAACAATCGAAACCATTTTTCGCAAGTCAGTTTAGACTTTATTTCTCTGTTCTAAACCTATATACCTTTACAAAATATGATGGAATGGATCCTGAAATTGGATTCGGTTCATCAAATACTGACCAAAAGTTTTCATCAGGTGTTGACGTAGGTTACTACCCAAGACCAAGAACATTCATGATGGGATTAAATGTTAAACTTTAATAAATAAAAAAATGAAAAATACATATTTATATATTTTCTGTTTTAGTTTACTTTCTCTAGGTTCTTGCAGTCTAGAAACAGAACCTTTGACACAGCAAACAGATACAAATTTTTACAAAAATAAAGACGATGCTTATACTGCATTGGTAGGATGTTATGACGGAATGCAAGTAGCGACTGGAGCTTCGGGAATGGGAGTTCCTGTAGTGAGTGAAATTATGTCTGATGATTGTTTTGGAGGAACTGGAAATTCAGATGGATACAATTATGCTGCTATTGATGAATTCGATATTACACGTTCTCCATCAGATGTTGATATGTTAAATGGTAACTGGATTGGTTACTACAAAGCACTTTACCGTTGTAATGTTCTTTTGCAGAAAATGGATCAAATTGACTGGGAAGGCGATACGACTTTGAGAAAAACTTATGAGTCTGAAACAAGATTTATTAGAGCTTATTTGTATTTTGAAATGGTACGTTTATGGGGTAATATCCCTCTTTTGACAGAGCCTTCAACAGACAACATTCCACAAGCAAATCCAGATGATGTCTATAAAGTAATTGCAGAAGATTTAGTTTTTGCTGCAAACAATTTACCTTCAGTAGCTTACAATGCAACAACTAGCGGACGTGTTACTAAATGGGCGGCAAAATCGCTACTTGGACGTGTTTACTTGTATTACACAGGATACTACGGAAAATCTGATTTGGTTGGTGTAGTTACAAAAGCACAGGCATTACAGCACTTAGAAGATGTTATAGCAGGAAGCGGACATGCTTTGGTTGATGATTTTTCTACACTTTGGCCTGCAGCTTCAGTTGATAAATATGCTGGTGAAGACAATAAAGAATTTGTGTTTTCTATAAAATATACTTACACAAGTGATTATAACGGAAATACTGACGGTAACCACTGGCTAGTAATGTTCGGAATGAGAGAGTTTTCTTCTTATCCATACGGACGCGGCTGGGGTGTGACTGTAAATTCTAAATTGTATAATGCTTACGCGGCTAATGATACAAGACGTACAGCAACTGTAATTGGAATCACAGAAGAAAAAATACCATTTGATAAATTAAATAACCAAAGAGAATACACTGGTTACTACAACAAAAAATATTCTCCAATGGTAGATAAAGATGGAAAAGACCTTCCGTTAACTATGGGAAGTCAGTTTTGGGATATCAGCCAGTTTCAAGATTATGTTGTGTTAAGATATGCTGATGTATTATTAATGGCTGCTGAATTAGGAAGCGGTAATGCACAAGCTTATTTTGATGAAGTTAGAAGAAGAGCTTACAAAACAAACTTTACTTCTTTGGCTGTGAATAGTGATAATATTATGAAAGAAAGATATTTAGAGTTTGCTCTAGAAGGAGTTAGATATTGGGATTTATTGCGTCAAGGAGTTGGAAAAGCTTCTACAACAATTGCCGAAACGACTCAACTTCTTAGCGGAGGAAGTCCAGTTACTAAAACTATTTCTGCAGCAAAAATCCTAGCAACACAAGGATTACAGCAAATTCCGAATACACAAATTACATTGTCTAGTGGAGTGTTAAAACAAAATGCTGGTTGGTAATTTTAACTAAAAACATATGAAAATGAAAAATATTAAATCATTCATCACCTCATTATTGATGCTGGCAATGCTAGTATCATCTTGTTCGCCGGATAGTTACTCTTTAGACGGCCCGATTGATAAATCGGATATACATTTTGAAATTACTCAGGATTTAGCAAAAGATCCAGGAGGAAATACTGTAATCTTAAAAAACACAACACCTGGAGTTGTACTAAACTGGGATTACGTAACAGGAAAATCGGATAAAGCAGTACAAACAGTACAATATGCTTTTAAAGGAAATTATACCATTAAAATTTCAGCTATTACAGGTGGTGGTATTGTAGAACTTGATCCAGTAACGGTAACGGTAACAGAGGATAATTTAAATTATGTTAACGATGAACTTTGGACAGCTCTGTCTGGAGGAGTAGGAAAACAAAAAGTATGGATTGCTGATAATGGTAAATACGGTATGGCTCTTGGAGCAATGTCTTATGCAGATCCTAGCACAACAGTAGAATGGAATAATTTTACACCAAACTGGGAGCCAGAAGGTAATGCAAATTCAAGTACAGATGCAGATATGCATTGGGGAAGAACCATGACCTTCAGTCTAGAGGGAGGACCGTTTATGAAAGTGAATGAAGCAGACGGAACTCTAAAAGAAAGCGGTACTTATTTCTTAGATATTAATACGCATACTTTAACAACAACTGGAGCAACAATTTTAAGACCAGATAATTATATTGCAAACGCAAGCAACTGGAATAATAATATCAAAATCTTAAAACTTACTGAAAACCAGTTAAGAATTGCCATTTTGAGAACCAACAGCGAAGGGCCATGGTGGTATATCTGGAATTTTGTTTCAAAAGAATATGCAGACAATTACGTACCGCCAGTAACTGGACCAACTTATGATGAAGGTTTTAATCCAACTTTTGCTCCAGGCGAATTATTAAAAATGCTTACTGGAGGTACTGGTACAGGAAGAGTTTGGGCTTTAGATGGAAACGGAAATCCAGTTGACTGGTTAGGAAAAGGAAAAGGTTGGACAACAGGAGCTTCAAGTTCATACAATTGGGGATGGAATGACGATTGGGCAGCAGCTGCAGGTAATTCATGGATTCGTTTTGATCAATTTGGAGGAAAACTAAACTACACAAGAAGTCAAGATGGTGTAGTAACTACTGGATTGTTTACAATAAATGAAGCTGAAAATGAAATTAACTTGGGTTCTAATACCTTAATTCAAAACTCAGGAAGTTGGATGAACCCAACAACCAATGTTATAAAAGTCGTAAAAGCTTACAATAATGACTATCTTACAAAAGGTATTTGGTTTGGAACTTCTTATGATGCAGGAAAAGACGAGTGGTTTGTATTCCATTATATACTCCCTTAAATGAAATAAATTTTGGTTAACTAATAACTTGGAAGCAGCCTAAAAACTGCTTTCAGGTTATTAAATTTTAAAAACATTATGTTTAAGCCCACTGCACATAAAAAAATAGGATTACTCTTTGCAAGCTTGCTATTACTTACAGCATGCAAAAAATCTGTAGACGAAAAATTTGGTAACCGAAAAGTTTCTTTTAATGAAGATTGGAGCTTTCATCTTAATGACAGTATTGTTGATAAAGATACAATTGGAGCTTCAACAAAATGGAGAACTTTAGACGTTCCTCACGATTGGAGTATCGAAGGAAAGTTTGATGAAAAAAGTCCTGCCGGATATGGAGGCGGATCGCTCAGCGGAGGTTTAGGCTGGTATACAAAAACATTTAAAGTTGCTGCAGAAGACAGCACAAAAATAACTTCAATCACTTTTGATGGCGTTTATAGAAACAGCGAAGTTTGGGTAAACGGGCATTATTTAGGAAAACGTCCAAATGGATATATTGGTTTTCAATATGAAATTACTCCATACTTAAATTACGGAGACAAAAACAACGAAATAATTGTTAAGGTTGACAATTCAAAACAACCAAATTCACGCTGGTATTCTGGTTCGGGAATTTTTAGAAATGTCTGGATCGAAACAACAGATAAACTTCACGTTGGACAGTGGGGAACTTACATTACAACTCCAAAAGTTACAACCGAAAAAGCTTCTATAAGTTTTGAAACAACAATTAAAAATCAATACAAAGAAGGTAAAAAAGCCACAGTAACGACCACCATTTTTAAAGAAGACAAAAAAGTAACATCGGTTACTCAAGAAATAACCATCAATGGCAACGAAAATCAAACTCTGAATCAATCGGCAGAAGTTGAAAATCCGATTTTATGGTCAGTTGAAAATCCAGAATTGTATACAGCAGTTACTGAAATTTCGCTTGACGATAAAATCATCGATCAATACAAAACCACTTTCGGAATCAGAGATTTTAAATTCGATTTGAACAAAGGTTTTATTTTGAATGGAAAACAAGTCAAAATAAAAGGAGTTTGTATGCACCACGATTTAGGTCCGTTAGGTTCTGCAATCAATACGCGTGCTATTGAACGTCAGTTAGAAATCCTGAAAGAAATGGGTGTAAACGGAATCAGAACTTCACATAATCCGCCTGCTCCAGAACTTTTACAGCTTTGCGACAAAATGGGATTCATCGTTATGGATGAAGCTTTTGATATGTGGAAACAAAACAAAACGAAATACGATTATGCAAATGATTGGGACAAATGGCACAAACAAGACTTAATCGATCAATTGTTGCGCGACCGAAATCATGCTAGTATTTTTATGTGGAGTATTGGAAACGAAATTCCAGAACAATGGAATGAAACAGGTATTGAAATTGCAAAAGAATTGGCGGCAATTACACGCCAATACGATAAAACAAGACCAATCACTGCAGGAATGAATCCGCCAGTAAATATGAATATTGATGCAGTGACTTTGCAGTTTGAGAAAAAGAATGTTTCAATTAATCCACTTGCTGGATCTGGAGTTTTAGATTTGATAGGATACAATTATGCACATCAGACATTCGAACATCATTTAAAGAATTTTCCAAATACGCCTTTCATCGCAACTGAAACAACTTCAGGCTTACAGACAAGAGGATATTATGATGCTGTTTCAGATACTATAAAAAAATGGCCGGTTAGTTGGGATAAAAAATTTGAAGGTGGAAATCCTGGAAATACGGTTTCAGCTTACGATCAAGTTCAAACTCCGTGGGGTTCTACACACGAAGCGACTTGGAAAGTAATTAAAAAACACGATTTCTTGGCAGGAATGTACGTTTGGACAGGTTTCGACTATATCGGAGAACCAACGCCATACGAATGGCCATCGGTAAGTTCATATTTCGGAATTGTAGATTTAGCCGGTTTCCCGAAAGACGTTTATTATATGTACCAAAGTGAATGGACAGATAAAACCGTTCTTCACGTTTTTCCGCATTGGAACTGGAAAGCGGGACAGACAGTTGATGTTTGGTCATACTACAATAAAGCTGATGAGGTGGAACTTTTCGTAAACGGAAAATCAGTTGGAAAAAGAAGCAAAAAAGGAGACGATCTGCACGTAATGTGGAGAATTCCTTTTGAAGCAGGAACTTTAAAAGCCATTTCTCGTAAAGATGGAAAGGTAGTTTTAGAAAAAGAAATTAAAACTGCTGGAAATCCTTCTCAATTAAAATTGACTGCGGATAGAAACACTATAAAAGCAGACAAAAACGATTTGTCATTTATCACGGTTGATATCTTAGATGATAAAGGAACTTTAGTTCCAAATGCGAATAACGAAATTAATTTCTCTTTAATAGGAAACGGAAAAATAGTAGGTGTTTGCAGCGGAGATCCTGTAAGTCATGAATCGTATAAAGGAAATAAACATACGGCTTTGGCTGGAAAATGTTTGGTTATTGTACAATCTGGAGATAAATCGGGAAGATTGGAATTAACAGCAAAAGCAAACGGATTAAAACAGTCCACTATTGTAATTACAACAGAATAATAAGTCAAGTTCCTGCAAGGTTTTTAAAACCTTGTAGGTATCTATAATATTTTAAATAAAAAAAGTAAAGACCTACAAGGTTTTAAAAACCTTGCAGGAAAACTAACATCTAGATTATTAACCAATGAAAAACTCAAAACTAACTGCATTATTTTCTGCTGTCATGTTTGGATTTTTAGCAGTTCCAAATGCTAACGCTCAAATCCAAAATGCAGATGTACTGAATGCACCAATAGATATCAGTAAAGATTTTCAGAACTATCTGAACACTTTTTATTTTGCGGACGAACTAGCTTCTTTTGACCCTGCAACAGGAAAAGGAACGATCAAATATTTGAGATACAATTACAAAACACGTCAGGCTTTCAACAACATGATGATGAAACCAGATGTTGAAAAAGCAAACGAATTTCCAACAACAGAATATGCAGAATCTCCTGTTTTGCCATTCGAAATTCAGTTTGTTTCAGATAGAACGGTTCGTATCAAAACGACTTCTGGACCGCAATTTCATCCTCAAAAAGAATCTCTAATGTTGGTTGACGGCGTTGCGCCAAATCACCCAGAATTATGGAAATATGCTAAAATTGAAGGCGGTCACAGTTATACAAGTAAACACGGAAGAGTTGAAATTTTGACAAAACCGTGGCACGTAAAAATCTATGATGAAAAAGGAAAACTGCTGACAAGCACACTTCACGATACTGATTTTAAAAACACGTATACTCCAACACTTCCGTTCTCTTACGTTCGCAGAAACAGCGATTACTCAAGAAGTATGGGAGCAGCTTTCAGTTTAGAGCCAGACGAAAAAATATTTGGTTGCGGTGAATCATTCACACAATTCAACAAACGCGGTTCAAAAGTAGTTTTATGGACGGATGACGCAAACGGAATCCAAAATGAAACAATGTACAAACCGATTCCGTTTTACATGAGCAGCCGCGGTTACGGAGTTTTCATGCATCATTCAACACCAATTACAGTTGACTTCGGAAAATACTTTTCAAGTGCCAACGAAATGTATATTGGAGATGACGAAGCCGATTTGTTTTTCTTTATCGGAGAACCAAAAGACATTTTAGATCAGTACACGAATTTGACTGGAAAAGCAGCGATGCCACCACTTTGGTCATTCGGTTTCTGGATGAGTAGAATCACTTATTTCTCAGAAAAAGAAGGACGTGACGTTGCCAGAGATTTACGTAAATACAAAATTCCAACCGATGTTATTCACTTCGATACAGGCTGGTTTGATGTAGATTGGAGAAACAACTACGAGTTTGCAAAATCTCGTTTCCCAGACGCTACAAAAATGATGTCTGATTTAAAGAAAGACGGTTTCCAAGTTTGTTTATGGCAGTTGCCTTATTTCACGCCAAAGAATACTTTATTTCCAGAAATTATGGATAAAAACTTGGCGGTAAGAGACAGAAAAGGAAATCTTCCGTATGAAGATGCTGTTTTAGATTTCTCAAATCCAGAAACGATTTCTTGGTACCAAGGAAAATTGAAAAAGTTATTTGATGAAGGTGTTGCAGTTTTCAAAGTAGATTTTGGAGAAGCCGCTCCGCCAGACGGAATTTACCATTCTGGAAGAACTGGTTTCTATGAGCACAATTTATATCCATTGAGATACAACAAAGCAGTGGCAGAAATCACTCAAAAAGAAAAAGGATATACTTTAATCTGGGCAAGAAGTACTTGGGCTGGATCTCAACGTTACCCTTTACATTGGGGAGGGGATTCTGAAACTAGCAACGGAGCAATGTCAGCAGAATTACGCGGCGGACTTTCTTTAGGTCTTAGCGGATTCAGTTTCTGGAGTCATGACGTTGGAGGTTTTGCAACTAAATCTCCGGAGAATATTTACAGAAGATGGACACCATTCGGAATGTTTACATCTCACGTAAGAAGCCACGGAGAACCGCCTCGCGAACCTTGGTTGTATAGCAAAGAATTCTTAGAAGGATTTAGAAAAGCAGATAATATGCGTTACGAGTTAATGCCATATATTTACGCTCAAGCAAAAGAAAGTTCTCAAAAAGGATTGCCAATGATGCGTGCTCTTTTTGTAGAATATCCAAACGATCCAGGAGCTTGGTTAGTTGATAACGAATATTTATTTGGTTCAAGTATGTTGGTTGCACCGCTTTTTGAAGAAGTTGAAGAAAGAGACGTTTACCTTCCAGAAGGAACTTGGATTGATTATCAAACTAAAAAAGTATACCAATCTGGTTGGCATAAAATCAAAGCTGGCGAAGTGCCAATCGTAGTTTTAGTAAAAGATGGAACTGCACTTCCACACATCGGTTTAGCGCAGTCTACAAAAGATATGGATTGGAGCAAATTGACATTAAAAGTTTACGCAAGCGACAAAACGACTTCGGCAACAGCCAAAGTATTTTTACCTGAAGGTGATGCAGTACAAGAAATAAAAGTGAACAAAAACGGAAACAATTTCGATGTTACAGCAAATCCGTTAAACGGAAAAACCACTTTTAAAACCGAGTGGGCAAAATAAAAAAAAAGTTTGCCACTAATTGCACGAATTTCCACGAATTGAATTGGTGTTAATTTGTGTAATTCGTGGCGAAAAAGAATATAGCCACAGATTACACAGATTAAACGGATTAGTACTCTCGCAGATTTAGCAGATCATGCAGATTTTTTTAAATTTTTAAATCAGCTCAATCTGCCAAATCTGCGAGAGAAAAATAAATAAAATCCTTTCTAATCCTTTTAATCTGTGGCAAAAAAAATATAATTCCAAAAAACATGAAAAACTATCTAGTTCTCCCAGCCGTACTGTTTTCAATAGCAGTTGGCTATAGTCAAAAAACGAAAAATGCTTACGAATTGGCATCGCCAAACGGAAAGAATACAATCAAATTTGAGTTAGTAAAAAACGCTCCAAAATATGCAGTTTCTCACGGAAAGACTGAAGTAATTTCTCCGTCTGATATGGGATTTGTATTGAAAGGAAATGAAGATTTAAGCACAAACTTTGAAATTAAAGGAGCAAAAACTTCTACGTTTGACGAAACTTGGGAACAAGTTTGGGGAGAAAAGAAAAATATTAGAAATCATTACAATCAATTGGTTGTTGATTTACAGCAAAAAACTGGAAATAAGAGAAAATTACAAATTCAGTTTCGTGCTTTCGACGATGGAGTTGCTTTTAGATATGTTTATCCAAAACAAAATGTAAAAGACAGTATTTTCATCATGGATGAAAAAACGACTTTCAACTTAAAAGAAGACGGAAAAGCGTGGTGGATTCCAGCCAACAGAGAAAACCGTGACGAATATCTTTTCAAAGATGCGCCTGTAAGCACTTTAGATACAGTTTTAACTCCACTAACAATCGAAAGTAAAAGCGGATTAGCGTTAAGTTTCCATGAGGCAAACCTGATTGATTTTGCAAGTATGACTTTGGTAAACACTAAAGGAACAGAGTTAAAATCAGATTTAGTGCCGTGGGCAGATGGAGTAAAAGTTCGTGTAAAAGATTCGTTCACTTCTTCTTGGAGAACACTTCAAATTGGAGAAAATCCGGGAGAATTGATTACTTCTTATTTGGTTTTAAATCTAAACGAACCAAACAAATTAAAGAATACAAACAGTTATTTCAAACCATACAAATATTTAGGAATCTGGTGGGGAATGCACATCGGGAAATATACTTTTTGGGAGAGTGATAAACAAGGAGCAACTACAAAACACGCCGAAGAATATATCGACTTTACAGCAAAAGAAGGTTTTCATCATTTATTAATTGAAGGATGGAATAAAGGTTGGACTCCAGGTTGGTATGAAAACCGTATGCACATGTTTAGCTTCACAAAAAGTGCAGACAATTTCGATCTTGAAAAAGTGGTTGAATACGGAAAGAAAAAGAATATCGAATTAATCGGATATCACGAAACAGGTTCGAACTTAATTAACTATTTAAAAGAAGTTGACGAAGGTTTTGCTTTATACAAAAAACTTGGAATACACACCGTAAAAATCGGTCACGTTGGTTCTAAATTGAATATGAAGCAAATGCACTTTGGACAGTTTGGAGTAAATTATTTCAGATACATTTTAGAAAAAGCAGCTCAATATGATTTAGCCGTTTTATACCACGAATCGATAAAAGATACAGGAGAGCGTAGAACTTATCCAAACATGGTTTCAAGAGAAGCAGCGCGCGGACAAGAATATAATGCTTGGAGCGAAGGAAATCCACCAAACCACTTAAGTATTATTCCTTTTACAAGATTGCTTTCTGGACCAATGGATTTCACACCTGGAATTTTTGATGTTGAGGTAAAACAAGGTTATCCAGGAAAAAGAATTCAAGGAACAGTTGGGCAACAATTGGCGTTGTATGTGACGATTTATTCTCCGATTCAAATGTTGGCGGATCTTCCAGAAAATTACGAAGGAAAACCAGCTTTACAATTCTTAAAAGATGTTCCAACAGATTGGGAAGATACTAAAATCTTAGAAGGAAAAATTGGCGAATACATTACAACAGCAAGAAAAGACAGAAATAGCGCTGATTGGTATTTGGGAACTTTAACAAATGAAAATCCAAGAAATGTAAATGTTTCATTGTCATTCTTAGATCCAAATGCAACTTACGAAGCACAAATTTATGTTGATGCTGAAGGAACAGATCAAAAACACAATCCAGAAGCAGTGGCAATTTCTAAGAAAACAGTAAAATCTACAGATTCTCTAAAATTGAATTTAGGTGGAGCTGGTGGTGGAGCAGTGAGATTTAAAAAATTGTAATTATTAATTTCTAAAACCCGACAGATTTTGAAAATCTGTCGGGTTTATAAACACAATAAAAAAATTAGTCCTTGTTCTAAAAAATGAAAAACAGTATTCTTTATATCTTTTTTCTTTTATCTGCTAATTTGATGTTATCGCAGCAAAAGCAATATCCTTTTCAGAATCCAAATTTAAATACTGAAAAGCGTATTGATAATTTGCTGTCTTTGATGACGCTGGATGAAAAAGTTCAGGCTTTAAGCACAAATCCGTCAGTAAAAAGATTAGGGCTTATTGGTACAGGTCATGTAGAAGGATTGCATGGTTTAGCTTTGGGCGGACCGGGCGAATGGGGAGGAAAAAACAAAAAGCCACTAACAACAACCACTTTTCCCCAAGCTTATGGTTTAGGAGAAACTTGGGATGTTGAACTTCTTCAAAAAGTGGCAAATGTTGAAGGTTATGAAACCCGTTTTGCTTTGCAAAAATACAATCGGGGCGGATTGGTAGTTCGTGCTCCAAATGCAGACATTGCAAGAGATCCGCGCTGGGGACGTACTGAAGAAAGTTACGGAGAAGATGCTTTTTTTAACGGAAGTATGACAGTTGCTTTTGTAAAAGGATTGCAAGGGAATAACTCCAAATACTGGCAAACGGCTTCGTTGATGAAGCATTTTTTGGCAAATAGCAATGAAGATGGAAGAACCTATACATCATCTGATTTTGATGAAAGACTTTGGAGAGAATATTACGCACTTCCTTTTCAAATGGGGGTTGTTGAAGGAGGCTCGCGTGCTTATATGGCGGCGTATAACAAAGTAAATGGAATTCCGGCAATGGTACATCCGATGCTTAAAAATATTACGCAGAAAGAATGGGGACAAAATGGTATTATTTGTACCGATGGAGGTGCTTTTAAACTGCTTCTTTCAGATCATAAATATTATGCAGACAAATATTTAGGAGCTGCCGCAGCTGTAAAAGCGGGTATTAACCAATTTTTGGATGAATTTATAGATGGCATTTATGGTGCTCTTTCTAATGGATATTTGAAAGAAAAAGATCTTGATGAAGTTTTGCGCGGGAATTATCGAGTAATGATAAAACTTGGAATGCTTGATGCTTCAGAAGAAAATCCATATTTGAAAATAGGAAAAGATAAAGACACAATTGATCCTTGGAAAACAGAAGCGCACAAAAAAATCGCTTTAGAGGCAACTCAAAAATCTATTGTTTTATTGAAAAATGAAAACGGATTTCTGCCTTTACAAAAAGAAAAAATAAAAACAGTTGCCGTAATTGGACCTCGAGCAGATGAAGTGCTTTTGGACTGGTACAGCGGAACACCTCCTTATGTTGTTACGCCTTTGGAAGGAATAAAAAAGAAGTTGGGAAATAATGTTGAAGTTTTAGTCGCAAAAAATAACATTGACGGAAAAGCAGCAGCAATCGCAAAAAAAGCAGATTTTGTAATTATGGTTGTTGGAAATCATCCGGTTTGTAATGCTGGATGGGCAAATTGTCCTGTTCCAAGTGAAGGAAAAGAAGCGGTTGACCGCCAATCTCTAACTTTAGAACAAGAAGATTTGATTAAGGTAGTTTATCAGGCAAATCCGAAAACGGCGGTCGTATTAATGAGCAGTTTTCCTTATGCAATCAATTGGACTCAGGAAAATGTTCCAGCAATTGTGCATATGGCGCAGAATAGTCAGGAAACAGGAACAGCATTGGCAAATGTATTATTTGGAGATTATAATCCTGCAGGACGTTTAACGCAAACTTGGGTAAAAGATATTACCGATCTTCCAGATTTATTAGATTATAACATTCGAAATGGAAGAACATATATGTATTTCAAAAAGAAACCATTATATGCTTTTGGTTACGGATTAAGTTATACGACTTTCAAATACAATTCGATTGAAACAAGTTCTGAAACTATTTCGAAAAATGAAGAATTAAAAGTAACAGTTTCTATTACAAATACTGGAAATAAAGATGGCGATGAAGTGGTTCAGCTTTACTTAAAACAATTAGAATCGAAAGTAGAACGACCAGAAAAAGAATTGAAAGCATTTAAGAGAGTTTTCTTTAAAGCTGGAGAAACCAAAAATGTTGATTTGATTGTAAAAGTGAAAGATTTAGAATATTGGAATACTGGAAAACAAGTGTTCGAACTAGAAAAAAATACAATTGAGATTCAGATAGGAAATTCTTCAGATAATATACTTCTGAAAAAGAAAATTTCAGCTAAATAATTGTAAAAGAATAAAACTTAAACATGAAAAAAAGTCTAATTATACTATTTGTTTTTGTTGGTTTGGCAAGTTTTAAATCATTTGCACAAACAACAAACGCTGATTCTCAAAATAGAATTATAAAAGTAGATTTCAAAAAAGAAGCCGGAAAATTAAACACCATGTTCAAAGAATGCATCGGCGCAGGAAGAGCAAATGAAGGTCTTCGTGCAGATTGGCAGCAGCAATTGGCATTGGTTAAAAAAGAATGCGATTTTAAATACATCCGCTTTCATGGTTTATTGACCGATGACATGGCCGTTTATCGTGAAGACGAAAAAGGAAATCCAGAATACAATTACCAATATGTAGACGTTTTGTTCGATTATATTATTAGTCTAAAAATGAAACCATTTGTGGAATTGGGTTTTATGCCAAATGCTTTAGCAAGCGGAAAAGAAACCATTTTTTGGTGGAAAGGAAATGTTACGCCTCCAAAAGATTATAAAAAATGGGAAGATTTAATTAAAAACTTGACTCAGCATTTCACAGAAAGATACGGAGCAGAAGAAGTAAAAACATGGTATTTTGAAGTTTGGAATGAACCCAATTTATCTCCAGGATTTTGGACAGGAACGCAGGCAGATTATTTTAAATTATATGAATATAGCGCTAGAGCAATAAAAAGTGTAAACACAGCCTATAGAGTTGGCGGTCCAGCAACGGCGGGAGCAGCGTGGGTTCCTGAAACAATTGATTTTTGCGCAAAGAATAATGTGCCAATGGATTTTGTTTCGACACATACTTACGGTGTTAAACACGGATATCTGGATGAATTTGGAACGTCGGGAACTATTTTAAGTCAGGATGAATTTAGCGTAAGCGGTGATATTTTAAATTCAAGAAAACAAATTGCAGCTTCGGCTAAACCAAATTTGGAATTGCATTATACCGAATGGAGTACCTCTTATACGCCTGCAGATCCAATTCACGACAGCTATCATTCGGCAGCTTATATTTTGCAGAAAATAAAACAAGTTGGAAACGCAGCAAACTCAATGTCGTATTGGGTTTTTACGGATATTTTTGAAGAAGCAGGGCCAAGATTTACGCCTTTCCACGGCGGTTTCGGATTATTGAATACGCAGGGAATTAAAAAGCCGGCTTATTTCTCTTATTATTTAATGAATAAATTAGGAGAAACAGAACTTCAAAATTCAGATAAAGCTTCTTGGACTTCTAAAAATACAAAAGGAGACGTTCAGGTTTTATTGTGGGATTTTACGAATACGCATCCAGGAGATAAAGAGCTTAATCAGACCTATTACATTAAAGATCTTCCATCAAAAGAAAAAGGAAAAGTCAAAATTGAAGTAGACGGAATGCAAAAAGGAAAATATGTATTGGAAATTTACAAAGTTGGATACAAAGTAAACGACGCTTACGCAGATTATCTAGCAATGAATAAACCAAGTCAGTTAACACGAGAACAAGTCAATTCAATAAAAGAGAAAAATAACGGAGCGCCAATTGCAACAGAAAAAATTACAATTGACGCAAAAGAAACTTTCAGCAAAGAATTCAAAATCAATGAAAATGATGTTGTAATGCTGAATTTGATTAAACAATAATTTCAGATAAAACCACAAACATAAAAGCAGTATTAACTTGATTTAAAGATGACGTGTGAGGAATCAAGGATCTTTAAATTCAAAAAACACCTAACTATCTATGAAAAACAAAATGATATACCTTTCGGCGGCTTTGGTTTTTGCATTATTTACTTCTTGTAAAAATGAAACACCGACTGTAGCTTCAAATTCGGCGGAGACTGAAGAATACGTTGGAAAAGAAATAGGTACTGAACATGATGCTGAAATCGACAAGCTGATTTCGCAAATGACATTAGAAGAAAAAATAGGAATGCTCCACGGTAACAGTATGTTTGCTAACACAGGAGTAAAACGTTTAGCGATTCCAGAATTAAAAATGGCCGATGGTCCGTTGGGAGTTCGTGAAGAAATTTCTAGAGACAATTGGGCTCCGGCAGGATGGACAAACGATTTTGCAACGTATTATCCAGCTGGCGGTGCCTTGGCAGCAACTTGGAACGCAGAAATGGCCCATACTTTTGGAACCAGTTTAGGAGAAGAATTACGTGCAAGAGATAAAGATATGTTGCTTTCGCCAGCAATTAATATGGTAAGAACACCGTTAGGAGGAAGAACTTACGAATACATGTCAGAAGATCCGTTTTTGAATAAAAAAATCGCTGTGCCTTTGGTTGTAGGTTTACAAGAAAAAGATGTAATGGCTTGTGTAAAACACTATGCAGCAAACAATCAGGAAACCAATCGTGATTTTGTAGATGTGCAAATTGATGAGCGTACACTTCGCGAAATTTATCTTCCAGCTTTTGAAGCTACTGTAAAAGAAGCAAAAGCTTACAGTATCATGGGAGCATACAATAAATTCAGAGGAGAATATTTATGTGAAAATGATTATATGCTGAATAAAATCCTTCGTGATGAATGGGGATTTAAAGGTATTGTAGTTTCAGATTGGGCTGCGGTGCATTCTACAGCAAAATCTTTGAAAAGCGGTTTGGATATTGAAATGGGTACGCCAAAACCTTTCAATGAATTTTTCTTAGCAGATAAATTAATCGCGGCTGTAAAATCTGGAGAAGTTTCAGAAAAAGAAATTGATTTGCATGTAAAACGTATTTTAAGAGTTTTATTCCAAGTAAAAGCAATGGGTGGAGGAGAGCGTGCAAAAGGAAGTATCGCAACCGAAGCACATTATCAAGATGCGTACAAAATTGCAGCTGAAGCGATTGTATTGTTGAAAAACGAAAATAATGCATTGCCTTTAAAACTAGACGGAGTAAAATCTATCGCAGTAATTGGAAACAATGCGACAAAGAAAAATGCTCTTGGCGGATTTGGAGCTGGAGTGAAAACGAAAAGAGAAGTTACACCTCTTGAAGGTCTTAAAAATAGACTTCCTGCATCAGTTAAAATTAATTATGCTGAAGGATATTTAGAGCGTTACGATAAAAAGAACAGAGGAAATTTAGGAAATATCACGGCTAATGGTCCAGTTACAATTGATGAACTAGATCCAGCAAAAGTTAAAGAAGCAGTAGAGGCAGCTAAAAACTCTGATGTAGCGATTATTTTTGCAGGTTCAAACCGTGATTATGAAACAGAAGCTTCAGATCGTAGAGATTTACATTTGCCATTCGGACAAGAAGAATTAATCAAACAAGTATTGGCGGTAAATCCAAAAACTATTGTAGTTATGGTGGCTGGTGCTCCATTTGATATTAATGAAGTGAGCCAAAAAACTTCAGCTTTGGTTTGGAGTTGGTTTAATGGTTCTGAAGGCGGAAATGCTTTGGCTGATGTGATTTTAGGAAAAGTAAATCCGTCAGGAAAATTACCTTGGACAATGCCAGTTGCTTTAAAAGATTCTCCTGCACATGCGACAAACAGTTTCCCTGGAGACAAAACAGTAAATTATGCCGAAGGACTTTTAATTGGATACCGTTGGTTTGACACTAAAAACGTTACGCCATTATATCCTTTCGGTTACGGATTATCATACACCACTTTTGCTTTAGATAACGTAAAAGCAGACAAAGATTCGTATGCTCAAAATGATGTAATAGAAGTTTCTGTAGATGTTAAAAACACAGGAAAAGCAGAAGGAAAAGAAGTAGTACAGTTATATACTTCAAAATCTGATTCTAAAATTACTCGTGCAGCACAAGAATTAAAAGGTTTCAAAAAAGTTGCTGTTAAGGCTGGAAGTTCAGAAAAAATAACGATTAAAGTTCCTGTAAAAGAATTGGCATATTATGATGTTGCTTCTAAAAAATGGACAGTTGAACCAGGAAAATATACTTTAAAAGTAGGAACTTCTTCTAGAGACATCAAAAAAGAAATTCAAGTAACAGTTAAATAAAACTTTTTATTGCTATAAAATAACCACACTATTAACGCCAGCCCACTAAAAGCTGGCGTTGATTTTAAAAACTTAACTTAACTTAAACCAAACGAAATGAAAAAAACAATCAAAGACTATATCTTGAGTTTTGTATTATGTTTTGCTTTTTTAGGCGTTTTAGCCTGCAGTTCAGAGAAAGAAAGCACACCGGAAACAACGATAAAAACACTTACTGCAAGTACCAATAAAATTGATTTTGACGGCAAAGAAAATACTTCAGATATCACTATTAATTCAGAAGCCGCAGTTTGGAATTTGTCTAGTTCTGAAAGTTGGTTAAAAGTGAGCCAGGCAACTGGAAGTAAAGGAAGTGTAATTGTTAGAATAACGGCTTCTGCCAATACAGAAACGACTACCAGAACAGCTTCAATCACGTTAAGCTCAAGTGAGGCAAAAACGGTGACAATAGCGGTTTCGCAAACGGCAGCTACAGTTGTTGCAGGTTTGTATCCTAGTTATAATACCAATCCAATTGCGGCAGATGCTTCTGGAATGGGAAGTTCTGCTGTTGAATTGGCTGCAAAAATTAAATTAGGGTGGAATATTGGAAACACTTTGGAAGCAACTGGAGGCGAAACTGCTTGGGGAAATCCAAAAGTAACAAAAGCTTTGATTGACGCTGTAAAAGCAAACGGATTTAATGCTATTCGTATTCCATGTTCTTGGAATCAAAATTTAGAAAATGCTACAACGGCCAAAATCAAAACAGAATGGCTTGATAGAGTAAAAGAAGTGTTACAATATTGCGTAGATAATGATATGTATGTAGTCGTAAATATCCATTGGGACGGCGGTTGGCTAGAAAATAATATCACAGAAGCTAAAAAAGTTGAAACGAATGCAAAACAAAAAGCTTTCTGGGAGCAAATCGCAACTCATTTACGCGGATTTGACGAACATTTACTTTTTGCAAGCGCCAACGAACCAGCGGTTGAAGATGCAACTCAAATGGCAGTTTTGACTTCGTATCACCAAACCTTTATTGATGCTGTTCGTTCTACTGGAGGAAAAAATGCAACTCGTGTTTTGGTAGTTCAAGGGCCAACAACAGATATCGAAAAAACAAACAAATTAATGACTACATTGCCAACAGATAAAGTTGCAGGCAGAATGATGGTCGAAGTGCACTACTATTCTCCATGGAATTTTGCTGGTTTAACCAAAGACGAAACTTGGGGTAAAATGTTCTATTACTGGGGAGCAGGATTTCATTCTGCAACCGATACTGAACGAAATCCAACTTGGGGCGAAGAAGCCGATTTAGAAAAGAATTTCAAATTGATGAAAACACAGTTTGTTGACAAAGGAATTCCAGTTCTTTTAGGAGAATTTGGAGCAATTAGAAGAACAACTTTAACTGGAGATGCTTTGACTTTACATTTAAACTCAAGAGCCTACTATTTAAAAACGGTAGTTAAAACAGCAAAAGCAAACGGATTATTACCTTTTTATTGGGATGAAGGAAGCCTAGGAAACAACGGTTTCGGAATCATGGATAGAAGCAATAATACCGTCTTCGATACACAAGCTTTAAACGCTTTAATAGACGGATTAAAGTAAAAAAATTAGTTTAAATCCTATAAGTGATATAAATAAACTTAAGCGCAATTATACGTAAAAACTTAAAATGACTTATATCACTTATGTGGTTTAAAAAATATTTAAATTAAAAAAATGAAAAAGAGTGTAATATTTATTTTTCTGTTAATTAGTGTTTTAGCTAATGCTAATGTGAGAATGCCTTTAATATTCTCTGACGGAATGGTACTCCAAAGAAACAAGCAAATTCCGATTTGGGGTTTTGCAGATGCAAATGAAAGTGTAGAAATTCATTTTAACAAACAAATCAAGAAAACTACGGCTGATAAAAATGGAAAATGGACGATAAATTTAGCTGCTGAAAAAGCCGGCGGACCATTTGAATTAATCGTAATTGGAAAAAATCAAATTACTATTAAAAATGTTTTGGTTGGAGAAGTTTGGATTTGCAGCGGACAATCGAATATGGAATTTCAGGTTTTCAAAACTATGAATGCTGAAAAAGAAATTAGCAGTGCCGATTATCCAATGATTCGTCATTTTGGCGTTGCACAAGATTTAAGCGGAACTCCAAAAGACGATTTAAAACAAGGTAAATGGGAAGAAGCTAACAAAGAAAATGTAGGCAATTTTACAGCGGTTGGATATTACTTTGCTAGAAAACTTTATTCAGAATTAAAGATCCCAATTGGAATCATCAATACTTCTTGGGGCGGAACCAATGTAGAAACTTGGACAAGCCGTGAAGCTTTCGAAAAAAGCGACGAGTTTAAATCGATGATTGCTAATGTACCAACGGTAGATATCAATGCCATTTTTGAAACCTATAAAAAATCGGTTTTAGATAATCTTAAAAAAGTACAAGGTTTTGATGTTTCAATGGAAAACGAAGAGCAATTCAAAAATCTAGATTTTCAAGATAAAAACTGGCCAGAAATAAAAGTACCATCACTTTGGGAAAACCAACAAATCGGAAATATAGACGGAATTGTTTGGATGCGAAAAACAATAGTTTTAACAGCAGAACAAGCCAAAAAAGAAGCCGTTTTACATTTAGCAAAAGTAGATGATGAAGACAAAACCTTTGTAAACGGCGTTGAAGTTGGAACCAATAATCTTTGGGATGCCAAAAGAATTTACAAAATTCCAGCAAACGTTTTAAAAGAAGGTACAAACGTAATCGCCGTAAGAATTACAGATTACAGTGGCGGCGGCGGAATCTATGGCGATCCAGAAGATTTAAACATTGATTTTAAAGATTCAAACTTTCCACTTGAAGGACTTTGGAAATTCAACGTTATTAAAGTAAGAATCGAAGTTTCGCCAAACAGTTATCCGTCATTATTGTACAATGCAATGGTAAATCCGTTAGTGCCTTATGCGATGCAAGGCGTTTTATGGTATCAGGGAGAGGCGAATGTTTGGAGAGCAAAACAATACAAAAAAGCATTTCCGTTAATGATCAACGATTGGAGAACCAAATTTAGACAAGGCAATTTTCCATTTTATTTTGTGCAATTATCCACTTTTGACGAATTTGGCGGCAACAGCCAAAAAGGAAGCCGTTGGGCAGAACTTCGCGAAGCACAATCTCAAACTTTAAAATTACCAAATACTGGAATGGCTGTTACAACCGATATTGGAAATGCAAAAGATATTCATCCAACCAACAAACAAGACATCGGTTTGCGTTTGGCAGCAATTGCGATGAATAACATTTACGGCAAAAAACAAGTTCACAGCGGACCAACTTATAAATTTCAAGAAATAAAAGGAAACCAGATTATCTTAAGTTTCGATAATATTGGCAGCGGATTATCAACGCCAAACAATGACGAATTAAAAGGTTTCGAAATTGCAGGTGCAGACAAAGTTTTTCATTCCGCGAAAGCGATAATTAAAGACAACAAAATAATCGTTTCAAGTGATCAAGTTCAAAATCCCGTAGCAGTTCATTATGGCTGGGCAGATGACGATACGGCGATTAATCTCTTTAATAAAGAAAAATTCCCTGCATCGCCTTTTAGAACGGATAATTGGGAAATGATTACGGCAAATGAGAAATATGAAGTGAGCAAGTAGTTCGTAGTAAAAGGCAAAGAAAACAAATTGATGATGTTCCGTTAGGAACATTTCATCGGTAGCAACGGATGAAATCCGTTGATCAAAATGGATATAATAAAAAAATGTTCCGTAGGAACATCTGATCGGTAACATAAAAACGTTCCAAAATGAATTTAACCTTTATGAAAAAAACATTTCTCTTCTTACTTCTCACGTTTTACTATACAACCATTTCGGCGCAATCCAAAAATGTTTTATGGTACAAACAACCCGCAGAATTCTTTGAAGAAAGCTTGGTTTTAGGAAACGGAAAAATGGGAGCAACCGTGTTTGGAGGAGTAAATTTGGATAAAATTTATTTGAATGATATCACACTTTGGTCTGGCGAGCCCGTCTATCCATACATGAATAGCAATGCATCTAATAATCTGCCAGCAATTCGTGATGCATTTAATAAAGAAGATTATAAGTTGGCTGAAGAATTGAATAAAAAAATTCAAGGGAAAAACTCAGAATCTTATGCGCCCCTTGGAACATTGGAAATAAAAAATCATCATACAGGAGAAGTTTCAAATTACTACAGAGAGTTAGATCTTTCGAATGCGACTTCAAAGATTACTTATGAAATTAATGGTGTAAAATTTACGAGAGAATATTTTGTTTCGGCTCCAGATCAAATTATGATTATTAAATTGACAAGCAGCAAAAAAGGTGCTTTAAATTTTGACATAGAAAGCAGCAGTTTGTTAGAATCAAAGGTTAAAATTAAAAAAAATGTTCTTTCTCTTAGTGGGCGCGCTCCAATGCATGAGAATCCTGGTTATTTTAAATATACTCAGGAGTATCTTCCAGCAGGTTATTTTGATAGGGAGAAGGCATTAGCTAATCTGAAAAAAGAAACTTTAAAAGAGCAAAAGATCATTAAAGGGACACGTTTTGCCTCTCTATTAAAAATTAAAAATACTGATGGAACAATAGTAAACACAGATACAACTTTGGGTGTAAAAAATGCAACAGAAGCAATAATTTATGTTGCTGTAGCAACCAGTTTTACAGGATTTGATAAATCTCCATCAATTGATGGAGTAGCAGAGCCAATTGCAAAAAAAGAATTAAATAATGCTTTTACAAAGTCATACGACAAATTAAAAGCCGCACATATTGCTGATCATCAAAAATTCTATAATCGTGTTACTTTAGATTTAGGCAAAACTACAGCGCCAGATTTACCAACAGATGAACGTTTATTACGCTACGCTGACGGAAAAGAAGATAAAAATCTAGAAATCCTCTATTTTAATTATGGGCGATATTTGCTAATAAGTTCTTCAAGAACAATAGGCGTTCCAGCTAATTTACAAGGACTTTGGAATCCATATTTAAATCCGCCTTGGAGTAGTAATTATACAATGAATATTAATCTGGAAGAAAATTATTGGTTGGCAGAAAATACCAATCTTTCAGAAATGCATCAGTCACTTTTAAGTTTTATAAAAAACCTTTCGGTGACTGGAAAAGTTACTGCTGAGACTTTTTATGGAGTGAAGTCGGGTTGGGCAGCAGCGCATAATTCAGACATTTGGGCGATGACCAATCCGGTTGGACAATTTGGAAAAGAAGATCCAATGTGGGCTTGTTGGCCAATGGCAGGAGCATGGTTGAGTACACATATTTGGGAACATTATATTTTTACTAAAGATCAAGATTATTTAAAGAATGAGGGATATCCTTTAATGAAAGGCGCGGCAGAATTTTGCATGGGATGGCTAGTAGAAGATAAAAAAGGAAATTTGATTACAGCTCCATCAACTTCGCCTGAAAATCAATATAAATTGGCAGATGGTTTTGTAGGAGCAACGATGTATGGAGGAACAGCCGACTTGGCAATGATTCGTGAATGTTTCGATAAAACGATTAAAGCTGCTAAAATTTTAAACATTGATGCTGAGTTTGTAAAAAAAATGGAAGCAGATTTAGCCAATTTGCATCCATACCAAATTGGTAAAAAAGGAAATCTTCAAGAATGGTATTTTGATTGGGACGACAATGATCCAAAACACCGTCATCAATCACACTTATTCGGACTTTTTCCTGGCGACCATATTACGCCTTTAAAAACTCCAGATTTGGCTGAAGCTTCTAAGAAAACTTTAGAAATAAAAGGTGACGAAACCACTGGTTGGTCAAAAGGATGGAGAATCAATCTTTGGGCAAGACTTTGGGACGGAAATCGTGCTTATAAAATGTTTCGAGAATTACTTCGCTACGTTGATCCAGACGGTAAAAAAACAGAAACGCCAAGAAGAGGAGGAGGAACATATCCGAATTTATTCGACGCACATCCGCCATTTCAAATTGATGGTAATTTTGGAGGTACGGCCGCAGTTGCAGAAATGTTAGTTCAGTCAGACGAGAATGAAATTCGATTACTTCCCGCTTTACCAGATGCTTGGTCAGAAGGTTCTGTAAAAGGAATTTGCGCTAGAGGTGGGTTTGAAATTGAAATGAATTGGAACAATAAAAAGCCAGAAAAAGCAATTGTTTCTTCTAAAAATGGAGGAAAAACAACTTTGATTTATGGAGATAAAAAACAAGAGGTTGTTTTGAAAAAAGGAGAAAAGAAAGAAATCAATTTTTAAAAAGATATTCAATTTTATAGTTAAACCCGACAGGTTTTTTAAAACCTGTCGGGTTTATTTATTTGTAAACGAGAGCCTTCAACTTCGTTCAGCCTGACAAAATGAATTATTCCTTGTTTGTGGCTTGCTCTTGATCTTCTGATTTCTCAGAATGATCTTTTTTAAACGTTTCGTACCATTTCTCAATTGATGGATAAACAAAAGCAGCGACTTTCTTTACTGGATTATAAAAAATAGATTTGTCTAAAGTTTCTTCTTTGGCAAAAGTGTGATTGAAATTGATCTTTTCGAACAAAGCAATAAAAATACTTAAAATAAGAATCGTTTTTAATATCCTGAAAAATCCGCCGCCAAGTTTGTTCATCCAACCTAGCATGGCAAAATCGGCAATTCCCGTTAATATTTTCGCTAAGAAATAAACGCCAATTACAACTAAAATAAAAGTCAGGATAAAAGCCGTAATCTGAATGTTGGTCGGATTCCAAGAAACATGTTTTGAAATCCATCCTGTCATTAACGAAGAAAATTTAATCGCAAGATAAATTCCTAACAGCAAAGAAATAAAAGAAGCAACTTCTACAAAAAGCCCGTTTTTAATGCCTTTGTACAAACTATAACACAAAAGTGCACCAACGATAATATCAAAAAAACTCATGTTTGGGTTTGGTGTTTAATGAGGCGCAAAGATATATCTTTTTTTAGGTTCAAAGGTTGATAGTGACAAAGGTTGAGAGGTTTTTGCTGTTCTGTTTTTCGATGTATTTATTTTTTTTAGGTACATTGAGTTTGAACTCTGTATCTTTGCAAATCAAATTTAGAGTTCAGATTGCATTCTGCCCCCTTCAGAAGTGATTTTTAAATCAGCAATCTAAAATCTACAATCTAAAATCATAAATTAAATGTCTAGAGATACACAATTAAAAGAGCGCTGGGAAAAGCTCGTTGATATACTTTCCAATCAATTTTCGCAAGGCGAAGATCTAGATTTGGATGCCATAATTTACCTAATCGGAGTTCAGGAGTACGGAAAAGTACACCGTGAATATAAAAAAGACGAAAAACTGAATTTAATGCACATTGCCATCTGTCGATTGCTAGAACCATACGGATTTTATGAATTCGAATATTTCGACGATGAAGGCTGGCCTCATTACAAAGTAAAAGAAAATTTACCGCCGTTAAAAGCCGGTGAGCAATCTGTTTTAATGAAAGAAGCGATAGTAAGTTATTTTTTAGAAAGAAAACTTATTGAGTAGAATTTTTAGTTTACAGTCTCGGTTTGCAGTGACTGAGACTGAATACTGAAAACTAAAGAAAATGTGTAGATACGCAATGACATCTTATAAACCTCATTATGCTTGTTTTAATTGTCGAAAGACTTTTAAAAGAAGATTGATGGTTGATATAAAAAAAGGAGAAGCATCGGCTTTTGAAGCCAAATGTCCGCAATGTGGTGAATTTATGGCAAACATGGGACTAGATTTTGAATCGCCTAAAAAAGACGATGTCAAAAAGTGGGAGCATATTAAAAGTTTATTTTCTGTAGGCATTACGTTTCACTCCTGCGGTTGCAGCGGGCCTGGTTATATTCCGAGTTCAAAAGAAAAATTAATGGAGTATTTTGAAGAGATCAAAAAAAGATATATTGAAAATATGGATTTTTGGCGCACCAGAATTGAACCAACAAATAAGCAAGAAAGAGAACGGGATTTAAATAAAAACTGGCATAAATTAAGCAGTATTTCTCCTAACTACAAAAAGGAAATAGTAACCAATCAGGAAGGTTTAGATTATTGGCATGTAAAGATTAAACAAGTTGAAGAAAAGTTAAATCTGATAAAATAATTTACAGAAAACCTAAAACTGCGAGTGTGACCACGCACTTTCAACTAAAAACACTAAATTTGTACTCTCAATTATCGAAGGAAAATGATAGATAAGATAAAACAGCACATAGAGGAAGCTAAAGCCTTTAATGAGAAGAATAAAGAATCGTTAGAACAATTCCGTATTAAATATTTAGGAAGTAAAGGTTTGCTGAAAGAACTTTTTACTGAATTTAAAAATATTCCAAACGACCAAAAAAAGGACTTTGGACAAGTTATAAATACTTTAAAAGCTGTTGCTGAAGAAAAAGTAAGAGTTATTCAGGAAGAACTTGAAAGTAAAGAAGAATCAAAAGGTATTTTTGGAGATTTAACGCGTGCGGCAGAACCCGTAATTATTGGTTCTCGTCACCCAATTTCTATCGTTAAAAATCAAATCATCGATATTTTTGCTAATATCGGATTTAACGTTTCTGAAGGACCAGAAATCGAAGATGATTGGCACAACTTTACCGCATTAAACTTGCCAGAATATCACCCAGCACGCGATATGCAGGATACGTTTTTCATTCAGACCAATCCTGATGTGTTGTTGCGTACGCATACATCATCTGTTCAGGTGCGTTATATGGAAAATCATAAACCGCCAATTCGTACAATTTCTCCAGGACGCGTTTTCCGTAACGAAGCGATTTCATCTCGTTCACACTGTATTTTCCATCAAGTGGAAGGATTGTACATTGACAAAGATGTTTCTTTTGCCGATTTGAAACAAACGTTACTTTATTTCACAAAAGAAATGTTCGGAAAATCTAAAATTCGCCTTCGTCCGTCATATTTCCCATTTACAGAGCCAAGTGCCGAAATTGATATTTATTGGGGATTAAAAACGGAAACTGATTACAGAATTACAAAAGGAACTGGTTGGTTAGAAATTGGAGGTTGCGGAATGGTAGATCCAAACGTTTTGAAAAACTGTGATATCAATCCAGATGAATACAACGGATTTGCTTTCGGAATGGGAGTAGAGCGTATTGCAATGCTTTTATACCAAATTGGCGATATTCGTATGTTCTACGAAAATGATGTTCGTTTCTTAGAGCAGTTTAAAGCAAATATTTAATTTAAGTCATAAAGTTGTAAAGTCGAAAGTCAAAAGTCTCAGAGTGATGGCTTTTGACTTTCGACTTTCGACTTTAAAACTTTTGACTCATATGAAAAAAGATATAATAATTCCAGAAGTTGAAAATGTGTTTCTAGCCGCAGTGCAGGAATGGAGCGACGATTTTATGGAAAAAGTATGGTACGCTTATTTAGTAAATGATAGTGATTTTAACTTAGATAGCGTAATGGTAGTTTCAAAAGCATTTGGAACTATTGATGGAGAGATGAAAAAAACGTCAATTCTGCGTCATGCTTTTGTTGAGGTTCCTTCGGTTTCTGTTGTGAAGATAGAATTAGTAGAAAAGAGCCTTTTAGCGCTTAATAACGAGTTTATGGTGACTTTCTTTATCGGAAATACTTTGTACGATAAGAAATTCATTTTTAAAGCCAATTCGCTTGACGAAAACAAAACGGAAGAAGTGCCGATTTTGTTTGTTGAAGGAATAATGGTAAAATAAGAAATTCTAAGAATTACTATTAAATCACGATCCTTCTATGGTCGTGATTTTTTATTTAAAAAAAATAGTTGTCAATTTTTCGGTTGCAGAAGGCTTTCGTTCAAAAGTACTTTTGTCAAAACTAAAAGAGTAAAATATGACAACAAGATTTGAAGAATTCAAAAAACTGCACTATAATGAAATTCCGCTTTTACTTGGAAATGTTTGGAATGTTCAAAGTGCCCTGCAATATGAGAAATTAGGATTTAAAGCGCTTGGAACTTCAAGTGCAGCAATTGCTTCTGATTTAGGTTATGAAGATGGCGAAAATATGCCTTTTGAGGATTATTTTTTTATGATTCGAAGAATAAAATTGGCTGTAAAAATTCCTTTAAGTATAGATATGGAAGCTGGTTATGGTGATACTGTTGAGGAAATAGTTGCAAATATTTCGAGATTGCATGAAATTGGAATAGTCGGAATTAATATTGAAGATTCGGTTGTCATCAACTCAAAAAGAGAAATAACAGAAACGAAATCTTTTGCAGCAAAATTAAAATCAATCGTAGAAAACTTAAAAAAGAAAAACATCGACATGTTTATAAATGTACGTTCTGATGTATTTCTTTTAGATTTGCCGAACAAAATAGAAGAATCTAAACACAAATTAAAACAATATGAAATGGCTGGCGTTGACGGTATTTTTCTTCCGTGTATTACAAATGAAAATGATATAAAGGAAATTGCTGAAACGACAAAACTACCCCTAAATGTAATGTGTATGCCTAATCTTCCTAATTTTGAAAAGCTAACTTTATTAGGAGTAAAGCGTATTAGTATAGGGAATTTTGCAAATGCTTTTCTAAACAAACAATTAGAAAAAGTTACTTTACAGCTACTGGAAAGAAATAGTTTTTCTCCCATTTTTGAATAATTGGTTATGGAACTTACAGATGATATAATGTATCAGGCCGCCGTAAATAAAGACACTTCTTTTGAAGGAGTATTTTTTACTGCAGTTAAAACAACTGGCATATTTTGCCGACCGACTTGTACAGCTAGAAAACCAAAAAGAGAAAATGTAGAATTTTTTACCAGTTCAAAAGAAGCTGTTTTAAAAGGATATCGGCCTTGTAAAGTTTGCTTTCCATTAGAAAAATATAATGAGACGCCTGATTTTATAAAAGAGATTTTAAAAGAGCTTTCAGAAAATCCAGCTCTAAAATTCAAAGATGCCGATTTAATCCAACGCGGAATTGAACCGAGTAAAATGCGACGATGGTTTTTAAAAAATCATAAGATTACATTTCAAGCTTATCAAAGAATGTTTCGTATTAATAGCGCTTTCAAAAAAATAAAAGAAGGAGAAAGTATTACTTCAACAGCTTTTGACACGGGTTATGAATCTTTGAGTGGTTTTAATGATTCTTTTAAATCGATATTTGGCTTTTCTCCTAAAAATAGCAAAGTGCAAAATATAATTGATCTCAAAAGAATAGAAACTCCGCTCGGAACGATGTACGTCTGTGCAGTAAAAGAAGGAGTTTGTTTGCTTGAATTCACAGACAGAAAAATGCTGGAGACAGAATTTAAGTCATTGGCAAAAAGATTGAATGCTTCAATTATTCAGGGAGATAATATCCATTTTGAAATTTTAGAAGAACAGTTAAAAGAATATTTTGAAGGAAAGAGAAAGAAATTTACAGTGCCGATTTTCTCTCCAGGATCTGATTTTCAAAATAAAGTTTGGACAACACTACAAAATATACCTTATGGAGCTGTGAGAACATATAAAGAGCAGTCTATTGCCATTAATAAACCAGAAGCAATTAGAGCTGTAGCTAATGCAAATGGCGCGAACAGAATTTCAATACTTATTCCGTGTCATCGGGTTATAGGTTCAAATGGAGAGCTGACAGGATATGGAGGCGGATTATGGCGTAAGCAATGGCTTTTGGAACTGGAGAAAAAGAATGTTGAAAGATAAAGGAAAGGAGAAAGAGGCAAGAAGCAAGAGTAAAGATTTTTATTTCAAGATAAAAAAAAGAGCCAAACTGAATTTCAGTCTTGGCTCTTTCTTGTTTATTCTATTTAAGTCTAATTAATATATAGTCTTTTCTCTTGCTTCTTGCATCTTTTAGCTAAAACTTAATCCAAAGACTCGGTCAATTTCTTGAAAACCGTTTTTGCATCTTTTCCTTCGTATAAAACAGCATAAACAGCGTCTATAATTGGTGTTTTAGCTCCGTAACCTTGATTTAGTTTATAAGCACTTTTTGTTGCATAATAACCTTCGGCAACCATACTCATTTCCATCATGGCACTTTTTACGGTGTAACCTTTTCCAATCATATTTCCGAACATTCTATTTCTAGAGAAAACAGAATATCCTGTAACCAATAAATCGCCTAGATAAGCAGAATCATTAATGTTACGTTTCATTCGGTGCACTTTTCTGATGAATTTCTTCATTTCGCGAATAGCGTTGCTCATTAAAACCGATTGAAAGTTATCGCCATAACCTAAACCATGTGCAATTCCGGCAGCAATAGAATAAATATTTTTTAGCATTGCAGCATATTCAGTTCCGATGATATCGTCTGAAATTTTTGCTTTAATATAATTTCCAGAAAGTGATTTTGCTACAACTTTAGCTTTATCAGGGTCGCCGCAAGCAATCGTCAAATATGAAAGTCTTTCTAAAGCTACTTCTTCTGCGTGACAAGGTCCTGTAATAACTCCAATATTGTAATATGGAATGTCGTATTGAATATGGAAATGTTCGCCAACAATTAAACTAGTTTCAGGAACAATTCCTTTAATCGCAGAAAAAATAATTTTATCTGATAAAGAAACCGTCATGTTTTTTAATTCGGCATCTAAGAAAGCCGATGGAATTGCAAAAATGATATAATCTGCATATTCTATCGCTTCGTTTATATTATTGGTTAATTTGAGTTTTTTGGTGTCAAATTCAACAGAACTTAAATAGTTTGGATTGTGTTTGAATTTCTCGATATGCTCTATAGCGGCATCATTGCGCATGTACCACGAAATTTCAGAAAGATTTACACATAACATTTTTGCAATTGCCGTTGCCCAGCTTCCTCCACCAATCACTGCAAATTTTAAATTTTCGCTCATTATTTTAATAATTTAAAACAAAAGTACTTAATAATGTGCTAATAAAGCAAAATCTGCTTTAAGAAATTTTGAAAACAAGCTTTAATTGCAATGACTTTCAAGAAGTTTAAGAATAAAAATATTTTTTTTAATAGCTAAACAATAAAATGATCTCACTTGCGTTATAACAATTTATAAATTAGAATTTTAATGAATTTAAAAAAAATTGAGTTAGTTAGTTTTGTTTTAGTATTTTGAAAAGGCGTTCCTAAACTTGTTAAGAACGCCTTTTTTAATGAAATTCCAATAAAAAAATTCCAAATTCCAAAAGTTTAAAATTGGGATTTGGAATTTTTAAAATTTGGAATTTATCTTAATACGAAAGTTCAACAATAGATCTTACTTTATCTAAAGTTATTAATTGTTTTTCTCCTAAACCTTTCCAACCTCTTTCTTCAAAACGATTAACGATAAAATCGGCTGTTTTAGAATAATCTTCTGTGTACTGAGAAAGTTTAGTATCCATTCCCATTGTATGAAAAAATTCAACAGTTTTGTTAATGGCTTCTTTTGCCACTTCTTCGTCAGAACCAGTTAGGTTGAAAATTCTTCTTCCGTATTGCGCCAGTTTTTCTTTTTTGCTTTCAAACATTACATGATACAAACTTGGACCAATAATAGCCAAAGTTCTCGCGTGATCAATTTCATAAAGCGCTGTCAATTCATGGCCAATCATGTGTGTTGCCCAATCACTTGGAACACCTTTTTGGATTAATCCGTTTAAAGCCATTGTACAGCTCCACATAAAATTAGAAGCCAAAGTATAATCGGTTGGGTTTTTTACAACGCCTGGACCAACTTGGATTAGAGTCTGTAAAATTCCTTCGGCAATTCTATCCTGAAGAAAAGCATCCGTTGGATACGTTAAATATTGTTCCATTACGTGTGTGTAAGCATCTACAACACCATTTTCGATTTGTCTTTTTGGTAAAGACGAAATTACTGTAGGATCACAGATTGAAAACTGCGGAAATAAAGCACTTCCTCCAGAAGATAATTTCTCTTGAGTTGCTTCAATTGTTACCACATATCCAGAATTCATTTCGCTTCCCGTTGCTGGCAGCGTTAATACAGTTCCAAATGGCATTGCATTTTCTTTAATCAAAATCCTTTTTTGAAGAATGTCAATCGGATTTCCTTCAAAATTTACAGCTGCCGAAATAAATTTAACGCCATCAATTACAGATCCACCACCAACAGCAAGAATAAAATCGATTTTTTCTGCTTTGATCACATCAACGGCTTTCAGTAAAGTTTCAAATCTTGGATTTGGTTCGATTCCGCCAAATTCTACAATTTCAAAACCTTTAAGATTATTGATTACCTGATCGTAAATTCCGTTTTTGAAAATACTTCCGCCACCATAAGCCAAAAGCACTTTTGCTCCTTTTGGAACTAAAGTAGAAAGTTTTTCAATTTGTCCTTTTCCGAAAACTAAATTCGTCGGATTGTATAATTCAAAGTTTAGCATTTTTTTTAGGTTCTAAGATGCTAAGGTTCTGAGGTTCTAAGTTTTTTTTGAAACGTAGAATCTCAGAACTTAACATTGTGATTGATTAATTTTTATTTGTAATTAGTGAATAAGAGATTGAGTTTTTTTAGGTTTTTAGAAGAACTTAGAACCTTAGTATCTCAGTCCCTCAGTCCCTTTTATTTCAATTCTTGTAGCAATTTTGCAGCTACCAATTTAGATGAAGCTGGGTTTTGGCCCGTGATTAAAAGTCCGTCGGCAACAGCATAAGGCTGCCAGTTTGCGCCTTTAGAAAAAATTGCTCCGTTTGATGCTAAAGCATCTTCCAATAAAAACGGAACTACTTTTGTCAATCCAACAGCTTCTTCTTCTTCATTAGTGAAACCGGTTACTTTTTTACCTTTTACTAAATATTCGCCTTTTACTTTTACGTTTTTCAAGACGGCAGGAGCGTGACATACAAAAGCGACTGGTTTGTTGTGTGTATAAAAAGATTCAATTAAAGCAATTGAACTTTTATCTTCAACCAAATCCCAAAGCGGACCATGACCTCCTGGATAAAATACAGCATCGTAATCTTTTTGGTTAACGGTCGAAAGTTTTAAGGTGTTTTTTAATTTCTCTTGTAAAACAGTGTCAGCATCAAAACGTTTGGTGTCTTCAGTTGCCGAAGCGGGATCGGCACTTTTTGGATCAATCGGGGGTTGGCCTCCAAGTGGAGATGCGATCGTGATATCTACTCCTTGATCTAAAAGTTCATAATATGGAGCAGCAAATTCTTCTGACCAGAATCCTGTTTTTTCTCCTGTATTGCCCAGTTTGTCATTGCTGGTTACAACAAATAATACCTTTTTCATACTCTTTTTATTTGATTTTTGAGCTTCAGCAGAAATGCTTACAGCTGTAAATGCAGTTATTGCGAATAGTGTTATTTTTTTCATATGTATTAAATTTTGAACAAATTTACAGCTAATGTGATATCAGTAAAAATAAAATAAACTATGTTTGTTATAAATAAATTTATATCATGGTAAATCTAGAATGGTACAGAACTTTTAAAGCAGTTTACAAAAACGGTAATTTTTCAGTGGCTGCGAAGGAATTATTTATGAGTCAGCCTGCGGTTAGTCAGCAGATTTCAATGCTTGAAGCACACGTGGGAAATAAATTGTTCAATCGGAAATCCAAAGGAGTAGAACCAACCGAATACGCTAAGTTACTGAATAATTTGATAATAGACGCATTAGATCGTCTCGAAAGTGTTGAAGTTGGCTTTAGAGCAAAAGCCGAAGATGCAAACAGATTAATTTCTGTTGGAATTTCAAAACATCTTTTTGACTGCGTTGGTAATCTATTAATTGCTAAGTTTGATTTAATCGATTTTACTTTTGCAGAAAACGATGAACTTTTTGCATTGGTAGATGCTAAAAAATTAGACTTTGCTATAACAACAAAAAGATTTGACACTTTTGATACTACTTATGAGATTGTCGGAAAAATAAAATTGATTTTGGTTGCTCCAGTAAGTTTAGATATAACCGAATTCCGCCAAAAATTAAAAGCAGACAATTATACAGAAATAGAGCAATGGCTGAATACGCAGAAATGGTATAGTCATGACGCACGTATTCCGCATATAAAATTATTTTGGCTGCATGCTTTCAATAAAAAAAGACCTTCTATGGTGCCTAATTACATTATTCCTTCAGAATCTGAAATGCTTAGGCTTTTGTCTAAAAATGATGGAGTTGCTGCTACTTGGAACTGTAATGCAAGAAATTTTATCAAGGAAAATAAGTTGCAGTTGTTATGGAACAGTTTTCATGTGCCAGAAGAATTTGTGTATTTATTAGCTCCAAAAAATAATAACTTAAAGTCGTTTTTTGATATTATTGAAAAAGAACTGAAATTGTTTTTTGGAAATAGATTGTAGTTTTTTTATTTTTATTAATTGAAATTCAGGTGTTTAATGGCCTTTGTAAAAAAAATAACTTTGAGTTGAGTAAATTAACTTCTAAAACTAGATTGATTATGAGAAAGATTGCAACATTTTTGGTACTTGCGACAGTTTTATATACTAGTAACTCATGCAGTAAGCATGATGACGAAGCTATTGTAGATTGTTTTGGAGATTCTATATTAACAGAATTAAAGCATTCGACAGATGGTACAAATTCAAAAATAATAAATTACTCCATTCAATATGGTGGAAGCAATACCGTAACTTCAGTAAAGTGGACTTTTGGAGATGGAAAAACAGAAACTATAAATACTTCGACCGGTGCTGTGTCTCATACTTATAGTACCGCAGGAACTTTTGAAGTTAAAGCAGATGTAACGATAAAAAAAGGCGATGGGAGTTGTACTGTTAGCCCAAAGAAAAGTGTAACGGTGAACTAAAATACTGCTTGTAAAAATAGTAATGAGGATCAACTTTGTAATTTATTGCATAAGCATAGATTACAAAGTTGGTCCTCATTCGTTATATTTGTTTGATAGGATTGAGGATTATGGAAAAATTACAAAATATTAGAATTGCTGTAGATGCGATAGTTTTTGGCTACAAGAACAATGGTTTATACGTGTTATTGATTGAGCAAAAATTTGGTTCGGCAGATAAATATTGGGCATTGCCTGGAGGTTTGGTTAAAAATGATGAATCTTTAAGCGATGCAGTTATTCGTGAATTACATGAAGAAACGAATGTGCAATTGACTTTTATGGAACAGCTCTATACTTTTGGAGATGATATAAATAGAGATTCTAGAAATCGCGTTATTTCAGTTGCGTATTATGCTTTGGTTGAAGCTTCAAACTTAGAAATAAAAGCCGATACAGATGCTGAAAGAGTACAATGGTTTAAAATTGACGAAATTCCGCCTTTAGCATTCGATCATAATTTGATTTTAAAAAAAGGAATAGAAAGATTGAAAGCGAAATTAACTTACGAGCCAATTGGTTTCGATTTACTTCCAGATGAATTTCTGTTTTCAGATTTGGAAAACCTTTATTGTACCATTCTAGAAAAAGAAATTGATCGCAGAAATTTTAGAAAAAAAATACTAAGCTTCGGTATTTTAGAGCAAACAGATAATTTTTCACCTATAAAAAGCGGAAGACCTGCTAAATTATTTAGATTTAATAAATTGAAATATAAGGATTTAGCCTCTAAAGGTTTTCACTTCGAAATAAAGTTTGCGTAATTTTTACACAAAATAAATTGTTTATTCAAAATTAAATTCTACATTTGCGTATAATTAACGCAAACTAAAAAACTATGATACTAAATCTCGACCCAAAATTCGCTCCATTTCAAAATCAGGAAGAAATTAAATTTCAAAGTTTTACTTTCTCTGGAGGAGAACCACACATCAAAATCGCTCCAGATTTTGATGCAAATGAAAAAGTTACCATTACGCATAGATTAAATTCATTCAACGATTTAGGTTTGTTGTGTGTTACAGTTGACGCTTTACGCAGAATGGATGTTAAAATCATAGATCTTTTCATTCCGTATTTTCCAGCAGCAAGACAAGACCGTGTTATGATTCCTGGTGAGCCTTTATCTGTAAAAGTTTATGCTGATATAATCAATGCAATGCAGTTGAACAAAGTATTTGTTTTTGATGCGCATTCTGAAGTTACACCAGCTTTGTTGAATAATAGTACTGTGATTCCAAACTATACTTTTATAAAAGAAGTTTTAAATAGAATTGGCGAAAACGTAAAATTGATTTCTCCAGATGGAGGAGCTTTGAAAAAAATCTATAAAGTATCTGAGTTTTTAGGAGGTGTTGAAGTTGTAGAATGCAGTAAAAGCCGTGATGTAAAAACAGGAAAATTATCTGGTTTTAAAGTTTACAATGATGATTTGCAAGGAATGGATTGTTTAATTGTAGATGATATCTGCGACGGAGGAGGAACTTTCGTAGGATTAGCCGAAGAACTTAAAAAGAAAAATGCCGGAAAATTATACTTAGCAGTAAGCCACGGAATTTTCAATAAAGGTTTTGAAGTTTTAAACTGCTTTGATGGAATCTTTACAACCAATTCTTTTAAAGATTTTGAAGGCGAAAGCGTTCAAGTGATCGGATTGGAGAATTTAGTTTAAAAAGTTTCAAGCTGTTTTTGAGAACGTGAAACCTAAACAGAAAAAATCTATTAACCGTTTCAAGCTTAAACTCCCAAATTTCAAGTCTAGCATGCAACTAGAAACAAAGAAAACTAGAAACAAAAACAACCAAAAATTATGAGCGACGATTTAAAACCACGATTTATTGAATCTCTAAAAAGAAACAATGATCAGATAAGAGAAGATAGAGCCAAAGTAATTGGCGAGGATTCTGAATTAATTTACAGAAGAAGGGTCGAAGATATCGAATTAAAAATCAAGAGACTCGAAAGGGAACAAGAAGGACTGATTGATATTAGTCCACTGGATAAAAACAGTTTAACTTTTGCCGATTTTCAGCCAGAAGCTTTTGTTCAAAAAGACATGGAACTTTCGCTGACAATCAGAAATTTAAACATTCAGTTTGAGGTTACAAAAAAGAGATTTGAATATTTATTTGGTAAAAAATATTAGTCATGGGAGGAACAAGATATGATTTCGGTGCTCGCGAAAGCAGAGCAAAAAAAGTAGGTTATGCTAGCAAATCTGCTGCAGAGATATTTACACAGAATGCGTTACATATGGCTCATGAATCTATGAATCCAAACGGAGTGATTTTTAGAGAAGCTAGAGATTCAGATGTTCATCCCAATACAGTTCCGATTATTTTAGGATTGGACGTTACAGGAAGTATGGGGCATATCCCGCACGAATTGATAAAAGAAGGACTTCCAAAATTGATGGGAGGAATTATTCAAGGAGGCGTTCCAGATCCAGCACTTTTATTTTTAGGAATGGGAGATCACGAATGCGATAGATATCCGCTTCAAGTTGGACAGTTTGAATCTGGTGACGAAGAATTGGATATGTGGTTAACAAGAACCTATATTGAAGGCGGTGGAGGAGGAAACGCCGGCGAAAGTTATCTTTTAGCATGGTATTTTGCAGCATTTCACACTAAAATTGATGCATTCGAAAAAAGAGGACAAAAAGGATTGTTGTTTACAGTTGGTGATGAGCCAGGCTTAAAAACACTTCCAGCTTCGGCAATAAAAGAAATAATGGGGCAAGGACAACAGACTTACACGCATCTTGAATTATTAGCAGAAGCTCAAAAACGATACGATGTCTATCATATTAGCGTATTGCATTCAGGACAAGCTATCAATGCCGATGTAGAATGGAAAGAATTACTGGGACAAAATTGTTTGTCTATAGAAGATCATAGAGAAATTCCAAACGTAATTAAAAAGATTATCTGCGATAAGCATAAAAGTTCTGGTTTAGGATCAATACCAGTTTCTGATGCAAGTGATAACAGCTTAGATAATATAGAAATGCTTTAAAAATGAAAACAGCGAAAATAGTTATAGGTTTAGGATTTGGTGATGAAGGAAAAGGCATAACAACAGATTTTCTGGCAAAACAAAACCCTGAATCTATAGTTATTCGCTTTTCAGGAGGACAGCAGGCCGCTCATACCGTCATGATCGGTAATAGAAAACACGTGCATTCGAGTTTTGCAAGCGGAGCACTTCGTGGTCTTCCGTCTTATTACAGCGAGCACTGTACGATTCATCCGCTTTTTTTGTATAACGAAAGAGAAGAATTAAAAGAAAAAAACGCTAATCTGAATCTGTATATTCATCCTTTAGCAAAAGTTACCACTCCGTTTGACGTCTGGCACAACAGAGGAAATGTGAGAAACATTGAAAACGGAACCTGCGGAAAAGGCATTGGTTCAACGATGAAAAGAAATGAAGGTCCGTATAAATTGTTTGCCATCGATTTGATTGCTCCTCGCGAAATGCTTTTAGAAAAACTAAACCAAATCGCATATTACTATGGCTTTTTAAATGAAAGTGGAATTGAGGAAGAAATCAATGCATATTTAGAAGCAATAGATAAATTAAAGTGGAATATTGTCGATTATACGTTTCTTTCAAAATACGAAAATCTGATTTTTGAAGGCAGCCAGGGAGTTCTGCTCGACATGGATCACGGCGTTTTTCCGAATGTAACCTATGCCAATACCACTTCAAAAAATGCAATTGAAATTTGTAATAAACTAAAGATTGAAGATGTAGCTGTTTATTACGTAACCCGAAATTATTCGACCCGCCACGGACACGGCTGGATGGCTAATGAAGGAGAAATTGAATTAAAAAATAACGAAGAAGAAACTTGTGTTTTTAACGAATACCAAAAACATTTACGTTTTGGAAGTCTGAATTACGAACTTCTTAATTACGCTCTAAAACTCGATGCCGCTTACAGCCCAATGGTACAAAGAAATTTGGTTGTAACTTGTATGGATCAACTAGAGCAGGATTTTGAATTCGAAAATCTAACAACGGAATTCAATGAAATCTACGGATCATTTTCACCCGATTCAAAAGATTTTCAAAACATTACTTCTTTGTTTTAATAAAATAGAAAAAATGAAATACAATATAGATACCATAGCTCCAGAAAGTAAATTTTTATTTTTCTGGGGACATCAGCCAAGTAAAGACGGAAAAATTCTCAAAACCTGTTTCAGCCAATGGTGGTTGAGTTCTTTTAAAGTTGATAAAATAACTTACAAAACTGCCGAACATTGGATGATGGCCAAGAAAGCGGAATTATTCAACGATCAAGAAATCTTAGAAAAAATCCTTAAAGCTGATTCTCCTGCTGAAGCTAAAAAACTAGGTCGTGAAGTCAAAAACTATGTCGATACAGTTTGGTTAGAAAACCGATACGAAATTGTAAAACAAGGAAACTATCATAAATTCAGTCAAAACGCCGATTTGAAAACGTTCTTACTAAACACTAAAGAACGAGTTATTGTAGAAGCAAGTCCAGTCGATCCAATTTGGGGAATCGGAATGGCAGAAGATCACAAAGATGTTCTAAAACCGGAAGCGTGGAAAGGAGTGAATCTTTTAGGTTTTGCTTTGATGGAAGTTAGGGATGAATTGAGATAAAAATTATGAAAATTGAATTGTTAAAAGCAGATATAACAGAAATTCAGGTTGATGGAATTGTAAATGCAGCGAATACTTCTTTGCTTGGAGGTGGTGGCGTTGACGGAGCAATTCATCGAAAAGGAGGAAAAGCAATTTTAGATGAATGTGTCCAAATTAGAAATAAGCAGGGAGGATGCAAAACAGGTGAAGCTGTGATTACAACTGCAGGAAATCTGCCTTCTAAATATGTTATTCATACGGTTGGGCCTGTTTGGAATGGTGACAAAGAAGAAAAATCAAAATTGCTTGCAGATTGTTACAAGAACAGTTTGAATCTTGCTGTTGAAAACGGAATCAAAACAATTGCTTTTCCAAATATCAGTACAGGGATTTATCACTTTCCAAAAGATAAAGCCGCAGAAATCGCAGTAAGAACAGTAAAAGATTTCGATAAATCAAATGAAATAGAAAAGGTAATATTTGTCTGTTTCGATGATGAAAATTACAAGATTTATAAAGACCTTTTGTAAATGTTCCGCAGGAATATTTCGTTGGTAAAAGAAAACACTAACATGAATGAAAATATAGCAAAAAGCGTCAGCAAATTTTTGAGTCTGGTGCTTAGACATTCTCCAGAAAAAATCGGATTAAAATTAGACGAAAATGGTTGGGCGGATGTAGAAGAATTAATTATAAAATGTAATAAAAAAGGACAACGTCTAGACGCAGAACTTTTAGATTACGTTGTAGAAAATAACGATAAAAAGCGTTTCGCTTACAATGAAAATAAAACCAAAATCCGTGCAAGTCAGGGACATTCCATTTCGGTTGAATTAAATCTGGCAGAAACAGAACCTTTAGAATATTTGTACCACGGAACGGTCGGGAAATTTATGGAAAACATTCGTGCAGAAGGTTTAAAAAAAATGAGTCGCCAACACGTGCATTTAAGCAAAGACAAAGAAACGGCGACGAAAGTAGGAAGCCGAAGAGGAGTGCCACAAATTTTAACCGTTAGAAGCGGCGCAATGCATAGAGACGGATTTAAATTTTATTTATCTGAAAACAATGTGTGGTTGACAGATGAGGTACCGGCAAAATACATTGAATTTTAAAAATGAAAAGAACATTAGTTTTTGGAGATATTCACGGAGGATTAAAAGCTCTTGTTCAGTTATTGGACCGAGTTACAGTATCTGAAAATGATCGATTAATTTTCTTAGGAGATTATGTAGACGGTTGGAGTGAATCGGCACAGGTTATTGATTTTCTGATTGATTTATCCAAAAAGCGCGAATGTATTTTTATAAAAGGAAATCACGATGCATGGTGTCAAGATTGGTTGATGAATGATGTCATAAGTGATATCTGGTTTCTTCATGGAGGAAAATCGACTATAGAAAGTTATCAGAATGTTGATTTTTCGGAAAAACAGAAACATCTCGAGTTTTTTAATCAAATGAAAGATTATTTCGTAGATGAAAACAACAATCTTTTTATTCACGCTGGATTTTCATCGATGCACGGACCAGAAAAAGAACATTATCAAACCAATTTTTCATGGGATAGAACGTTATGGGAAATGGCACTGACAATGGACAATCGAATTAAAAAAGATTCACTTTCATATCCAAAAAGACTATTGCTTTTTAATGAAATTTATATCGGACATACGCCAACGCTTCATTACGATGTAGAAATTCCAATGCAAGGTTGCAATGTTTGGAATATTGACACAGGAGCAGGTTTTTATGGAAAATTGACCTGTATTGAGGTTGAAACAAAAGAATTCTGGCAGAGCGATGTAGTACAGACATTTTATCCAGATGAAAAAGGAAGGAATAAATAAAATGAAAAATAAAATAGAATCTGGTTTATTTGGTTTGGCTGTTGGCGATGCTTTGGGAGTTCCTGTTGAGTTTCAATCTCGAGCTTATTTAAAGCAAAATCCAGTTACCGAAATGTTTGGTTTTGGAACGCATCATCAGCCAATAGGAACTTGGAGCGATGATAGTTCACTTGCTTTTTGTTTAGCCGAAAGTTTATGTTCAGGTTATGATTTAAATGATATCGCGAGGAATTTCGTAAAATGGTATGGCGCAGAATTGTGGACACCACATGGAAAAGTTTTTGATATTGGAATCGCAACCAGAAATGCAATTTTAAATATTGCAAAAGGGCATCAGCCAGATTTATGCGGAGGATTTTCTGAAAGCGATAATGGTAATGGTTCCTTAATGCGTATTTTGCCACTGGTTTTTTATCTTCAAAAAGAAAATAATATTGAAGTTATTTATCAAAAAACAAAAGAAGTTTCATCAATAACACACGCGCATATCAGATCTGTATTGGCTTGTTTTATTTACGTAGTTTATTGTTTGGAAATCTTAAAAGATAAAGATAAATTCGAAGCTTATAAAAATATGCAACTTGTTCTTTCTGAATTTTTGGAAGATAAAAGTTTTAACCCTATAGAAATTGCATTGTTTGATAGAATTCTGAAAAATGATATCTCAGGATACAAGGAAAACGAAGTTCATTCTTCGGGTTATGTGCTTCATAGTTTAGAGGCGAGCATTTGGTGTTTTTTAAATTCAGATTCATATGAAGAAACTGTTTTAAAAGCAGTCAATTTAGGACAAGATACAGATACGACCGGCGCAATTGCAGGAGGAATCGCAGGAATGTACTATGGAATCGAGAATATTTCACAAAAATGGATTGACAATTTAGCAAGAGTAAATGATATAAAAGATTTAGCAGAACGCTTATCAAATAAAATATAAATAATTTATATATGAACCCACTACTATTAACTGACGGTTACAAAGTTGACCACAGAAGACAATACCCAGACGGAACTACAATTGTATATTCTAACTGGACACCAAGAAAATCAAGAATTGAAACCGTTGATGAAGTAATCTTTTTTGGATTGCAATATTTCATTAAAAAATATATTATTCATGATTTCGAAGAAGAATTCTTCAAAAAACCAAAAGAAGAAGTAATCAAAAAATATTCTCGCAGAATCAATAATTATTTGGGAGAAAATTTAGTTGGAACTAAACATATCGAAGATTTACACGATTTAGGATATATTCCGATGGTCTTTAAAGCTTTGCCAGAAGGAGCGAGTGTTCCGTTAAGAGTTCCAATGTTTACGATGTACAATACAATTCCGGAATTTTTCTGGCTGACAAATTATTTCGAAACTTTACTTTCAGCAGTAGTTTGGTTGCCTTGTAATTCTGCTACAATTGCAAAAGAATACAGAAAGGTATTAGACAAATATGCGGCAGAAACTTCTTCTGTTCCAGAATTTGTAGACTGGCAGGCGCACGATTTCTCAATGAGAGGAATGGGCGGAATCGAAGCAGCTTTAACTTCTGCAGCTGGACATTTGTTAAGTTTTACAGGATCTGACACAATTCCTGCAATTGATTTCTTAGAAGAATATTACAATGCAAACTCAGATCAAGAACTTGTGGCAGGTTCAGTAGCAGCAACAGAACATTCTGTTATGTGTATGGGAACAACAGAAGGCGAGTATGAAACTTTCAAAAGATTAATTACTGAAGTTTACCCAAAAGGAATTGTTTCTATCGTTTCTGACACTTGGGATTTATGGAAAGTTCTAACGGATTATCTTCCAAGATTGAAAGAAGAAATTATTTCAAGAGAAGGTAAAGTTGTAATTCGTCCTGACAGTGGTGATCCAGTAGACATTATCTGCGGAAATCCAAACGGAAAAACAGAACAAGAGAAAAAAGGTGTTATAGAATTGCTTTGGGATGTTTTCGGCGGGACTACAAATGCGAAAGGTTTCAAAGAATTGGTTCCGCAAATTGGAGCTATTTATGGAGATAGTATTACAGTAGCAAGAGCAACTCAAATCTGTGAAAGATTAAAAGAAAAAGGATTTGCTTCTACAAATGTTGTTTTAGGAATTGGATCTTTTACTTATCAATACAATACCAGAGATACTTTCGGATTTGCGATGAAAGCAACTTACGGAGAAGTAAACGGAGAGGGAAGAGCGATTTTCAAAGACCCAATTACAGACGACGGAACTAAAAAATCGGCTAAAGGATTAATGAAAATCGATTTAATCGATGGGAAGTATCATTTGACTGATAATGTTTCTTGGGAAGAAGAAAAACAAGGCGAATTGAAAGAGGTTTTTAGAGATGGAAAACTTTTGGTTGATCAATCGCTGAGTGAAATCAGAACGAGAGTAAAAAGTGAAGTGAGTGTTGAAGCTTAATTATAAAACGAAAGCCTGAATTTTGAATTCAGGCTTTTTTTGTGATTTGCCTCCAGTTTTAACTGGAGGGTAAAAAGAAAGGCCTTGGTTCGGCTTTAGCCAAAATATTGCAATTTGGCTAAAGCCCCCACCTTTTGTAAATAAAAAACCTCCAGTTAAAACTGGAGGCAATTCAAATTTGATAATCTTATTTCTTATAAAAATTGTTATGATCAATATATTCCCAAACCTTTGGTGGCAATAAAGGCTGAATATTTTTACCTTCTTTAATGCTGTTTCTAATAAAAGTCGAAGAGATTTCTACAATTGGCGCATCTATAACATGAATTTTTGAATGCGATTTTAACTCTACATTTTCAGGTTCATCAGAAATTCTCGGATACACATAAATATTATGGTTTTCTAGAATTACTTCATAGTTTCTCCATTTGTGAAGCGTTTTCAGATTGTCTTCGCCCATAATTAAAGAAAACTCATGATTTGGATATTTCTCTTGTAAATGTGCGAGTGTAATAACGGTATAACTCGGCTGAGGTAATTTAAATTCGATATCAGACGGTTTTATTTTCGGATAATCTTCTGTTGCCAGAAAAACCATTTGCAGGCGCTGTTGGTCGTCCAATAAAGTGGCTTTCTTTTTTAACGGATTATGAGGCGTGACCACCATCCAAATTTGATCTAAATCTGCAAACTCAGCCATATGATTGGCAATGATTAAATGACCGACATGAATGGGATTATATGTTCCGAAATATAGACCTATTTTCATTTTGTATAGTTTCGCAGAGAGTTGCTAAGATAGCACAAAGATTCGCAAAGTTTTATTTCAACTTGGCGAATCTTTGCGTTTTTTCTTTGTGTATCTCTGTAGAATAAAAATTATTTAGTAATGAAATCTTTCACTAATTGATGCGCTTCTTCAAGAGCAACAGGCAAATCATAGTTTTTAATAATCGCATCAAACTGTGGTGCTGTTGCCAATTCTACAGAAGCTTTTGCGATACGCATATTGATTTTGTCTTCACTTTCTGTAGAACGTTGTTTTAATCGACGTTTTAATTCGTCAACACTTGGTGGTTTTACGAAAACCGCTAAAGTTTCTTCTGGAAATTTATGTTTAATACGAAGACCGCCAACCACGTCAATATCAAAAATGACATTTTTTCCTAAAGCCCAGATTCTTTCAATCTCCGATTTTAAAGTTCCGTAGAAGTTATCACGATACACTTCTTCCCACTCCAAGAAATCCTCCGCTTTAATGTGCTTTTTGAATTCTTCCAACGAAATGAAATAATAATCCTTTCCGTGTACTTCTTCGCCACGTGGCGCACGTGATGCTGCCGAAATCGAAAATTCAAGATTTAAATCTTCTTGACCTAATAAATGTTTTACGATAGTTGTCTTTCCTGAGCCTGAGGGTGCCGAAAAAACAATTAATTTTCCTTTGTTCATTGTGTATGCTTTAGGCTTTAAGCAGTGTACTCAAAGCTTTATTGTGTGTTGGATTTTGTGTCGCTTAAAGCTTTATAATACGTTTAAAACCTGCTCTTTTATCTTCTCCAATTCATCCTTCATCATGACAACCAATTTTTGCATTTGAGCATGATTCGATTTTGAACCCATTGTATTGATTTCACGTCCCATTTCTTGAGTAATAAAACCAAGTTTTCTTCCGTTTGCTTCAGAACCATTAAGAGTTTCTATAAAGTAGTCTAAATGGTTTCCTAAACGAACTTTTTCTTCGGTAATATCTAATTTCTCTAAATAATAGATTAATTCCTGTTCAAAACGGTTTTCGTCAACATTAACCTGTAATTCTGAAATTGCAGTCTGCAAACGATCTTTAATCGCTTGTACGCGTTCTGGATCAAGTGCCAGTGTATCGTTCATGAGCTGACGTATATTTCCAATTCGTAAATTGAATTCTTTTTCAAGAGATTCGCCTTCGTCTTTACGGAAATTTAAAATATTTTGAAGTGCTTCGTCTATAATAACCTGAATTTGATCCCAATCATCTTCATCAATTTCTTCACGTTCTGTTTTTAATGTATCTGGCATACGAACAGCCATTTTCATCAATTCAGTTTCATCTGCATCAGGATTTACTTCTTTTAACTGGGCTATATAATATTTTACAACAGGGACATTTACTTTAGTAGAAGTTTGTTCTGCGGTACTTTCTACATAGATCGCAAAATCAATTTTTCCTCTTTCTAGTTTTGTTGAAATAAGAGTTCTTAAACCAAGTTCCATTTCGCGGTAAACCGATGGCATTCTTACATTCAAATCTAAACCTTTCGAGTTTAGAGATTTTACTTCAACGGTAATTTTTTTTGTAGGCAATTGCAAAGAAGCTTTGCCAAACCCTGTCATAGATTGTATCATATAATTGAGTATAAAGGCGCAAAGATAATTAAAAGTTTAATGTCTTGCGTTGTAAATTGTGAATCAGTTTTATAGATCAAAATTTACGGTTATTCTTACGATAATGCTTTTATAACTTCGGCTACATTTTTTTGGCTGTTGCCGATGTAGATTTTTCCGTCAATAATAAAAACCGGACGGCTTAAGAAAGTATAATGTTCTAAGATATATTTTTTAAAATCGGCCTCTGTCAATGATTGGTCTTTTAATCCCATTGATTTGTACAATTGAGCTTTTTTGCTAAATAATGCTTCGTAACTTCCAGAAAGTTTATGCATTTCTTCTAGTTGCTCTTCTGTAATGGGTTCTTGTCTGATGTCTTGAAAAACAAGATTGTTTTCTGGAAGACTTTTAATGATTTTGCGACAAGTATCGCATGAAGCTAAATAATATATTTTATTCATAATTTGATAAATTTGTGAGAATGCAAAGAAAATCCATTTGGAACTTAAAAATGACTAATTTTAGAAAAAAAATAAAATTATGAGTTCAGTTTTTGATGTGCAAAAAACAATTAGAGAAATTCTTTTGAAAATCTTAGATAGTCATTCATTAGAACAATTAAACAAAATTCCAGAAGGTTTTAGCAACAATATTATTTGGAATATAGGCCACTGTATTTCTTCGCAACAGGTTTTGGTCTATAAATTATCGGGTCTTCCAACAATGGTTTCTGAAGATTTCGTTAACAAATATAAAAAAGGAACCAAACCAGAAGGAGATGTTTCTCAAGCTGAGGTTGATGAAATTAGAACATTGCTTTCAACAACATTAGAAAAAACAAAAAATGATTTTGAAAGCGGTCTGTTTGTTAATTATCATGAATACACTACCAGCGTCGGATTCACACTTCTTCATATCCAAGGGGCTTTAGATTTTAATAATTTTCATGAAGGACTTCATACTGGAGTTATAATGTCGTTAAGAAAATTTGTTTAAATAAAAAAAAATCCCGCTTTAAGCGGGATTTTTTTTATTCGATTATGGTTTCAATAGTGACCTTCATTGCGCCGGCTCCTTTATTTTTTGATATATCCATAAAAGCTCTTTTAGATAAATCAATTTCGCGGGTTTTTACAAAAGGGCCGCGGTCAGTAATTTTTACAATGACAAATTTGCCATTAGCTTCATTTGTTACTTTTACTCTTGTTCCAAAAGGAAGTTTTTTGTGAGCTGCAGTATAGCTGTTATTGTTGAATCGGCTTCCGTTAGCAGTTCTTTTTCCGTTAAAACGATCAGCGTAGTAGGAAGCGTGAGCGTTTTTCTTGTATGGTCTAAGTTTTAAACCTTTGTCTGTAAAGACAGAATCCGGTAAAGGGATAATAGTCGGTTTTACATTTTTAACAGTATCTTGAATGATTTTAGGTTCTGTTGTAGGTTTGGTCTGGCTTATAACATACGTAAAGCCGCTAATTAAGGTTAAAGCGATTGTGGCGAATAAAATGTTTTTTTTATTTCTCATGGGTTATTCTTTTTCAGACTTGGGGGGAGTTTGTACAAATAATGTGCCGAGATGAAAAAAGCCCTGTAGGAAGGGCTTTAATTGGTGTTTTTTAGAACCAAAGGTTCCAAGGGATTCTACTTAAAATAAGCAATAATCCTAATCCGTAAAAAATAGCAAAGGTTTTAAATTTAGCTTCACTATTGATTATTTTTTTATGTTTAGACCATCCAATAGTAATTAAGATGATAGCAATGATATTAATTAGAGGGTGCTCTAATGATGTTAGTCTTAATTCTGCATTAGACATTTGCCCGAATGCTGCTTTTCCAAGTGGAGAAACAAAATATAAGATTAAGCCAATCAATAATTGAGTGTGTGTTCCAATTAAAGCAAATAAAGCGATTTTACGATCTTTAGCTGTAAACTCTTTTTTTGAAGTAAATCCGATGATTGCATTTACAACCGCAACTAGCAAAAGAAGCAATGCTAAGTATGCCCAACCAGAGTGGAATTTTTGTAGAAAATTATACATAAACTTTGTTTTTTGTTGAAAACAAATATAACAAAAAAGGCTATAAAAAAACGGCATTAAACTTAAAAGTCAATGCCGTTTTTATTATTTATTTAGATTCTAAATTTTAGAAATCGTAACGTAATGCGAAGTTCCAAGTTCTACCGAAACCAAAGTATACTTGGTTGTTTGTAGAAATTCCTTTATACGTTGGCTGAGTTGGGTAATCAGCAGCAAAGTAGTTAGTTTTTGCTTCAGCAATGTAAGTATAATCAAAAACGTTGTTTACGTTTAATCTGAAACCTACAGAGTTGCTTTTGGTTTTACCAACTAACCATTTGTAAGATAAACCAGCATCAGCAGTACCATAAGATGGTAATTGTAATGCTCCTCTGTTATCAGCTTTAGTAAAGTTACCTGGAGAAATAGCAGCATACAATCTGTCAAAGTAGTTGTAGTTTGCATCAACAGTAAAACGAGGTAAAATTTCGTAAGTTGCTCCTAAAGCTGCAGTTGTTTGAGCAGCATCCCCAACTCTTACACCATCAAGGTATAATGTTGAAGGAGTTCCTCCACCGATAGGGTTGTTTCCAGAGTCGTAACGGTTACTTGTACTTGTACCTTCGTATTTCCAGTCTCCAATAGATAACATACCTGTAATAGTAAGTTTGTCAAGTACTTTTGCAGTACCATCAATCTCAATACCTGAGTGAATTTCAGTAATTCCAGCGAAGTCATAGTAACCTCCAGGGTTGTCTGTAGCTCCGTCATTAGATCTTTGGTATCTGTCTTTCCAAGACGTACGGTATAAGTTTACGTTTGCAGAGAACATTCTTGTACGTAAACCGTAACCAGCTTCGATACCAAAAATTTTCTCATTTGTTAAGTTACCATTTACAAGAGATGCATTGTTTGGGTAAACTGCATTAAAGAATGGCTGTTTTGAGTAATATCCTGAGTTAACAAAAACATTATGATGCTCGTTGATGTTGTAATTAACACCACCTTTTACGTTTCCACCTAAGATGTTTTCGTAATCTGTACTTGATAATGGATCTGTAGTTTTGTATTTGAAATAATCAACTCTTTTGAATCCTTGTTGAGAAAGAGCACCTTGAACGAATGCAGTAAATTTATCATTAGAATATTCTAATTGAGTAAATCCACCATACCATCTAACATCACCGTCATTGTTGAAGTTGATTTTTTCTTCTTTGTCAGTATCTTTAAATACATTCCAAGGAGCATATGTAGAATATGTACTGTATAAAACTCTATTAGGGTTGTTAGTATCAAAATTGTCAATGTAAGAATCTGCACCTAATCTGTCGTTTACGTTTTGGTAGTGAAGACCTTTGTAACCTCTTACGTCAACTCCAAGATCCCAAGTTAAGTTTTCTGTGAATTTTTTGTTGAAGTTAACAATTGCTCCGTACCAGTTGTGTGAATTAACAGAAGATATTTGAGAAATACCTGATGTATTGTTGTAAACATATGGAGATTGTGGAGTTCCTGATCCAGTTCTTCCTGTGTTAGAGCTGTTTTGGAATTGTCCACTCGTACCATTTGTTGCACGAGTATTGTCTGTGTTGTTAAATCTGATAACTTCTTGTCCTGTATTCCAACGAACGATTTTATCATAATCAACTAAACCATCTGCAGTTCTAAATACGTCACTAGTGTAGTTGTTGTTTCCAGCACCACCTGCTCCTCTAGATCCTCCTCCACGTCCGAAAGAAACGTAAGCTACAGTAGATAATTTAGATGTTTCATTGATTTGGAAATCATAGTTTAATGAAACAACTGGTTTGTGGTAGTAGTTTCTTACCATGTTGAAAGCTTGACCATCTTTGTAACCCCAATCAGAGTTGTATTTAATGTTTGGGTCAGATACAGAGCCATATTTTTGGTACTGTGCTATAGTGATAAAAGTAGATCTTTGATCGTGCCATTGTGGAGCACCAGTAACTGTAAATTGGAAATCGTGTTTATTGTTTTTTGTAGAATAACCAAGAGCTACATAGTAGTTATCTCCGTTAAATTGAGTTCCATCTACATATCCATCACCTTGAGTGTGGCTGTATAAAACAGACGCAGAGAATCCGCTGTCTAATTTTCCTGTGTTGTAAGCAACGTTAGATTTAAAGAAATTGTCGTTACCAAAAGAAGTACCAACTGTTCCACCTTGTTTTAAATCAGAAGCTTTAGTTACGTAGTTCATTGTACCCCCAACAGAAGCGATAGCTAATTTTGAAGAACCTAAACCTCTTTGAATCTGAATTGCAGAAGTAACATCAGATAAACCAGCCCAGTTACTCCAGTAAACAGAACCATTTTCCATGTCGTTAACTGGCATACCGTTAACCATTACCGCAACGTTGTTTTGGCTAAATCCACGAACTGTAATTCTTGAATCTCCAAATCCACCACCAGATTTAGTTACGTAAACAGATGGAGTGCTTTTTAACAATTCAGGAAGTTCTTGGTTTCCTAATTTTGCTTGAATTTCAGAAGCTTTAATTGTAGAAACCGCAACAGGAGTTTTTCTGTCTTTTGCAATATCTACAGTGCTACTTTTAACTACAATCTCAGTTAATTCGTTAGAGTTAGAAACCAAAGTAATAGTTCCTAAGTTTGTAGTTGCGCCGTTTGACACATTAAATTTCACAGTCTGGTTGTCATAACCTAAGAAAGAGATAACAATCTCACCTGTGCTTGATGTTGAAGTAAGAGTAAATTTACCATCAAAATCTGTTGAAGTTGCTGTAGTAGATCCTTTGATCACCACATTTGCTCCTGGTAATCCACCTGTTCCGTCGGTAATTTTACCAGTAACTTTTCCTTGAGAAAATACGGTTGAAACTATCATAAAAAATAGTCCGGTCAGTAACCAATTTTTCATTTTCTTCATTTTGTTATTGAGTTTATTGTTTTTGGCAAAATTATAACAAATAACTCAGATAATGTTATCGAAATGTTAAGAAAAACAAGTTTTGCTTTTTATGCTGCGCATTAAAATGAATTTTTGTCTTTTTGTTGGATAAAATATTGATTTGTTGAATTTAAGTGGTACTTTTTTGTTAAAAATATAATTATTCTGATAAGTTTGTAAGATGGGTGTTGTAGTTAAACGATTATTTGTGTTTTTAATCGATTTATAATGTAGAAAACGTCCTAATTTTACTAGAAAATAGGACGTTTTAGAAGTTAAAAAATATTTAAGTAAATGTTTCTATTTGTTTTTTAAGAAATGATTTAACAAAAACGAAGTCGAACTGTCGTGATTTTTAACAGTCTTAGAATTGATTTCGTCTAAAATCGAGTTTGCCAATTGCTTACCTAATTCAACTCCCCATTGGTCAAAACTGAAAATATTCCAAATAACACCTTGAACAAAAATCTTGTGTTCGTATAATGCGATTAAAGAACCTAAGCTTTTTGGAGTAAGTTTTTGAATTAGAATTGTATTAGTTGGTTTGTTTCCAGTGAATACTTTAAAAGGTAATAAATAAGATGCTTTTTCAGGAGAAAGTCCTTGTTTGTCAAACTCTGCCTGAACTTGTGCTTCTGTTTTTCCATTCATTAAAGCTTCAGTCTGAGCAAAGAAGTTTGACATCAATTTATCGTGGTGATCTTCGTTACCATAAAGAGGTTTTACAAATCCCACAAAATCTGTTGGAATTCTCTTTGTTCCTTGGTGAATTAATTGGAAGAAAGCATGTTGTGAGTTTGTTCCTGGCTCTCCCCAAATGATTGTTCCAGTTTGGTAATTAACAGGTTTTCCGTCACGGCCAACACTTTTTCCGTTGCTTTCCATAAAAGCTTGCTGTAAATAAGGGGCAAGTTTGTGTAAATATTGTGTGTATGGAATCAAAGCTTCGCTTTCGGCACCATAAAAATTATTGTACCAAACACTTAACAAAGCTAAAATAACCGGAATGTTTTCATCAAATTCTGCCGATTTGAAATGTTCATCCATTTCATAGGCGCCATTTAATAAATCATTATAATTATCAAATCCAACAGCCAAAGCAATGCTTAAACCAACGGCACTCCAAAGAGAAAATCTTCCTCCAACCCAATCCCACATTGGGAAAACGTTGTCTGGATTAATTCCGAATTCTGTTACATTTTTAATGTTTGTAGAAACCGCTACGAAGTGTTTTGCAATGTCTTCTTGAGAAGCCGATTTTAAAAACCATTCTTTTATAGTTTCTGAATTCGAAAGCGTTTCTTGTGTAGTAAAAGTTTTAGAAACAATTACGAAAAGTGTCGTTTCAGGATTTAGTTTTTTGATAACTTCATTTACGTGGTCACCGTCAACATTTGAAACGAAATGTGTGTTTAGGTGATTTTTGTAAAATTGTAAAGCTTCAACAGCCATAACAGGACCAAGGTCAGAACCTCCAATACCAATATTTACAACATCTGTAAAAGCTTTTCCAGTGTAGCCTTTTCTTTGTCCAGAAATAATTTCTTCAGTAAATTTTTTGATTTTATTTTTTACTTCGTAAACTTCCGGAATTACATTTTCTCCGTCTACTTTGATAACTGCCGATTCTGGAGCACGCAATGCTGTGTGTAAAACCGCGCGATTTTCAGTCTGATTAATTAATTCTCCTCCAAAATATTGTGCAATTGCATCTTTCAATCCGATTGAGTTTGCTAATTCTAATAAAAGAGAAACTGTTTCTTGACTGATATTATTTTTTGAATAATCTACTAAAAAGTCATTCCATTGCAAATTGAATTTTTCAACGCGCGCACTATCTTGTTGAAACAATTCTTGTATTGTGGTTTCGTGAATTGCGTTATAGTGGTTTTGTAGATTTTTCCACGCTTCAGTCCCAGTTGGGTTTGTTGTGTTTAAAGCCATTTTATCTATAATTGAGTTTGTTTTCTGAAACACAAAAATACTGAAATAACTTTTAAAAGGGGAGCGGTTTGCGATTATATAACAATTAGTTACGAAAACGTTTTATGAAGAGTGCGTCATAACTTTTTCCAGACAACTTCTGCTATCACCGATTTTCCACCTTGTGTAGTATTGGCTACAGAATATTTAAGTTCGTTATTTATAAAAGTGTATGATCTCTTTTGAATTGTTCCTTCCCAATTTGGGAACGATGCAGTTTTTATTGTAAAAGTTATAGTCTTATTTTTTTCGTCAATTTCATATTCGCCAAAATGTGAATTACTTCCCTGTACAATTGCAACGTTTTCTTCGGGTGTACATTTATTTTTATCTCCTGAAATAATTTTGGCTCTTTTGTCTTTATAAATCTGAACGGCATAATTTCCTTTTTCATCAAAGAACAAAAAACCTTTCGGATTTACATCATAGGGAAGGTTTTTTGTTCCGTCAGAATTTGTGTTTTCTACTGAAACCAAAGTCCATGAACCTGACAAATCAGATTTTTTTTGTGCATTAATTGAGTTTGCAATCAAAAGCAATATCATCAAAATTGTATTTTTCATCTTTTAAAATTTAGTAGTTTACTTTAATGATTTCTCCATTTATAGATTTTTCAATGCTCTTTGCATAAGCGTTTATTAAATCCTCGCTCAGAATATCTGCAACTTTTGCTGGACTTATTCCATTTAATCTAATTCCTCTTTCTAATTCTAGCGAAGCGGCGAGAACAAAACTATTGACTCCGCCATTTACAATAGCTTTGCTAATATTGTTCTTAACTGGTTTATCACCCATTTTTCCTGACGTAAGTGTAAATGATCCATTATCGTTTAAGTATTTTTGTCCAATTAAAACCAGATTAACTTGTCCAAGTAATTTGTTCTGAATACCAATGTTTAGTTTTTTTTCGTCAAGCGAAAGTAAATCTCCTGTGTAGCAATCGCCCGCAACACAAATGCAAGCATCAATGTTTTTGACTTCTTCAAATAATTTTTCAATCGATTTTGAATCTGATAAGTCGATTCTGAAATCTCCGCTGTTTCTTCCAGCCGAAATTATTTCATGATTTTTTGCTAAAGCAGGATGCAGTATTTTGCCAATTTCTCCATTTGCTCCAATTAAAAGTATTCTCATTTTATCGATTTTTAGTTTGTTATCTGAAACAAAATTAAGTGGTTAGCAATCGTGAAAAATTGTACTTATTGGTACTAAAATTGTATTTTAGCATAATGACAAACAAGAATTTATATCTTCCTTTTGAAGTTGATTTTAAAGAATTGGAGCAGTTTCCGAAAACAATTCGGAAGAATAATTTCTTTGAATTGATTTATATTGTTGATGGAACAGGGGTTCAGATTATTAATGATAATAAATTTCAATATCGAATGGGAAATCTATTTCTTGTAACACCGCAAGATGTGCATTCATTTGAAATTACAACACCAACAAAATTCTTTTTTCTTAGATTTAATGAATATTACGTAAAAGCGAGTTCTCAAAATGGGCAATCTGAAGCTATTTTGCGAATGGAATATATTCTTCAAAATGCCAGTCATCGCCCAGGTTGCATTTTGAAAAATCAAATTGATAAACCTTTAATTGCTTCATTGATAGAAAATATAATCAGTGAGCGAAACAATCAGCAAATTTACCATCAAAAGATTATTGAGCAGATTGTAAATACAATAATTACAATTGTTGCGAGAAACATTGCTTTGAAACTTCCTAAGAATATTAAAGAAACAACAGGAGAAATGGTTCTTGAAATTCTACATTATATTCAAGAGAACATCTACAATTCAAAAGAATTAAAATCAGAAAAAATAAGTAGTCACTTTAGTATCACTCTTAATTATTTGGGTAAATATTTTAAAAAGCAAACAGGTGAAACATTGCAAGAATATATTGCAAACTACAAACTGAGATTAATTGAAGCCAGGCTATTAAACAGCGATATGCGAATTAACGAAATTGCAGATGAGTTGAATTTTTCTGACGAAAGCCATTTAAACAAAGTTTTTAGGAAACATAAGGGAATGAATCCTTCGGAGTTTAGAAAAAAATATTCCTAGTAATTCTAGAATTTAATTACCAGAATTTCCACCAAGGTTTTTTATTGATTTCTATAATTTTCTTCGAAACATCGACATCAATTCTTTTTGGAGATTCAGTTTTAATCTTAGAATTATCAAAAAATAATTCGCCATTATCACTCATTCCGAGTGGAGATTTTGTTCTTTCTCTCCAATTTTTTGTTTGTAATTCAGGAATTAAGTCAGTATCGATTTTTTCGCGAAAGCGTTTTTGAGCTTTTTCTATAATTTCTTCTTCTAAGTTTGAAGACGAATTTTTGAAAAGTGAAATCGAATTGTCTGGAATATTTAAAAGAAAGACTTGGGTTTTATCACCGATTTTCTGAATGTCCAATACTTTGAAATACGCAATCGAATCTAAAAGAAAATGGCCAATTTTTGCCGAATCAGGATTAAACTTTGATAAATCTTTGGCGTGTGCACTTGCAATTAAATACCTAAAATTTCCTGAAAGTCCGCCACCAATTGAACTCATATCAGTAAATCCTTTTTCTTGAATAATCTGTCCGACTTTGTAATTTAAAATTAAACTTTCAGAAAGATTTGTGTCTCTGTAAAATAATTTTAAACCAGAAAAAGTTTCATGATACATGGTTTTAAGGCGTTCATTTTTCATGATTTTCGATTCAAAAAATTACAAAAAAGGATTTTTTATAAATTACCAATACTGTCCAACTCTCTTTTCAAAGGTTCAATCTGTGTCATAAAACGAGTTCTGTCATTTCCTGTGAGAGATTCTCCGGTTGGAAGATTTAAACGAAGTGCATCTACTTGAACTCCATTTTTCCAGAAACGATAACAAACGTGAGGGCCAGAAGCTAAACCTGTACTTCCTACCAAACCAATTGTCTGTCCTTGAGTAACGCGCTGTCCGCGGCGAACCAAGATTTTAGACATGTGTAAATATTGAGTAGAGTAGGTTCCGTTGTGTTTTACTTTGACAAAGTTTCCGTTTCCTGCCGTATATCCTGTCATTTCTACAACTCCAGATGCTGTTGTAGAAATTGGTGTTCCGGTTGGCGCCGCATAATCCGTTCCCTTGTGGGCTTTCCAAGTATGCTGAACTGGATGAAATCTGTTCATTGTAAATCTTGAAGTGATTCGGCTGAATTTGATCGGAGTTTTTAGAAAGAAGTTTTTAAGTGTTCTTCCTTGATCGTCATAATACTCAATTTTTCCAGAAGTAGTATCTCTTTCAAAAGGAAAGGCATAAACGATTTTACCTTTATATTCAAAAAATGCCGCTTCAAGATCTTCAACTCCGTCGTACGTTTTTCCGTTAATAAATCGTTCAGTAAAAATTAATCCGTATCGATCTCCTTTTTTAAGCTTAAAGAAGTCAATAGACCAAGAAAAGACTTTTGTAATTCGGCTTGCCAAAGCGGTTTCGACACTTTCGTTTCCTAAAGTTTCAGACAATGAACTTTTAAGAACGCCACCGATCATTTTTCTTTTTAAAGTAACGGGTTTTATTTTTTTGTATGCTTTTGCAATGCTATCTCTTAGGTCGATAACATAATAACTTAATGCGTCTGGCTGGTAAACAAAAACTTGAAGATTATTTGTTTTGTTTTTAGAGCGAAGTAAAGTAAAAGGTTTGCCGTAACGGATGCTTCTCACATTGAACGAATCTTTTACCTGTTCAACAATATCATGAACTTTTTTGTCTCCAATATTTTGGCTCTGAAGTATTGATCCAAAAGAGTCTCCTTTTGAAATAGTATCATTAACAACATTAAAATCTGCGTAATTAAAACCGAATTCTATTTTTTTGGTTGCTGGTTTAGTAATTTTGGTTTCTACTTTTTCTTCTGCTTTTTTACATGAAAAAATAGAAAACAAGACAATTAAAATTACGACTGCTTTTTTCAAACTTTATAAATTTTTTGTGGTGAAATTAGGCTTCAGTTTCATTTCCCCAATTGGACAATTCTTCTTCGGTCCACAATTTAGGAAAAAAGATGCGTCTTTGGTATTTTGGATGCATATATTTTTGCCAGTCACTTCCTCCTGTCGCTTCCCCATTGCCTTTTCCGCTTTCTAAAATATATTTTCTGGCAGTATTAAGGTGTTGCATTACCCAAGTAATATTTACCGTTTTGTCGTAATGGCGCATAGCATCAATCAGCGATGCATTTTGCTGATCTTCAATAGGTAATTGGATGAATTTTTGCCAAAGGTTTTTTGTTTTAAAAGAAGCCATTTGTCTTAAAAACGGTTCTTTGTACTTCTTTTCAAACTCATTAAGTAAATATGATTTTTCGCCAGTATGATAATCTTTCCCAGCAGCTTGCCAATAAAGATGTTCAAAGCTAGTTTCTAAGTCGGTGTTTTCGTCAAAATTTGCTTTATATCTGCGATCTGTTAAATTGATAACGTCGGTCGATGCAAATTCGATCATTCTATATTGTGCGCTCTGGAATCCGCTTGCTGGAGTAAGCGTATTTCTGAATTTCATGTATTGATCTACTTCCATACCATTTTCCATGATGCTGAAAGAGTTGGTAAGCATGTCGAAATATCTTGTGATCCTTGATAATCTTTCGCTGAAAAAATCTACTTGAATGTTTTCTGTTTCAGCAATTTGATCGATTTCCCACAGAATCATTTTAAAGATTAATTCGTTTACCTGATGGTACATGATAAAAACCATTTCGTCAGGAAGTGTGGTGCGCTGAATTTGTAAATTTAATAGAGCATCAGTTTGAATGTAATCCCAATAAGTAATTGGTTTGGCCCAAAGCAATCCTTCTAACTGAACATCAGTTTTTTGATTTATGGCTTGAAATTTTAGGTCAATTTCTTTTAAAATTGCTTCAGAATGATCTGTAGGGTTCATTATTTTTTTGCTTTAAGTGGACTTTTCAATCCTTTATATTCATCGAGATCAGCCTTAAGAGATCCTACAGCTAAATCTGCTTTAATTCTAATTGGAACTTTATTTACATCATCTGTTATCCAGAGTGTTAAGCTCTCTTTTTCTTTAAATACTCTACCTGTCTGTACCAACGGCTTAAAAACCATCGTAGAAACGGTACCAAATTTAGTCGTAATATCTTGACGACCTACATATTTTAACTTAAATTTTGTGATTTCATCATCAAAAAACATATCGATTGTGATGGCTTCTCCAGATTTAAGTTTGTCGATATTTGGGTGATTCCTCAAAAAGTAAAAAGCCGACACAATATCTTGTACTTCTTCTGAAACCATGATGGTTTTTTCTGATTTTCGTTTATAGTCTTTTACTAAAACTTTGTTTTCATTTTGATTAAAAAAACCTTCTTGATTTTTGGTATAACCGCCTTCGTCAATTTTTCTAACATAACGATATGGTTTTCCTGTCTCTTTGTCAAAATAGCTTTCGTATAAATCTTCTACTTTAAAGAAAAATTTAGACATTCCAGTTGTGTAACCTTTTCCGACAGAGTGATATACCTTTTTGTTGTTAATGGTGGCATCTTTGACTTCAAGAGTTGCATAACCGGCATTTACAATTCCGTAATGTATTCTAAATTTGAAATATTCTCCAGTATCGAAAGCATCTTCTTTTTGAGGCGCGAATGAGAGTATCGTTAGTGCTAATATAGTGAGAATGAACTTTTTCATAGTATAATCTTTACGTTTATTATAAAGGTAGACAAATGCAAAATCTATTCCAAATGTACCAAAACAAAAAAACTCAGTCAAAGATGACTGAGTTTTTATGCTATTAACTAACCAAAAAACTATAAATTATGAAATTTATATCAATTCGGAAGGAAACCACCCCTTCCTGATTTGCGGTGCAAAGATAGATAGAAAGTTCAAAAATAAAATAGCAAAAGTCAAGTTTAACATAACATTTGCAAAAAAAGCATCGTTTTTTGGAGAATTATGCGGTTTTCTATATGAAAATTAACATTTTATAGCGTTCCTCTCAATTCTTGCTCTCTTTCGATTGACTCAAAAAGGGCTTTAAAGTTACCTGCACCGAATCCTTTTGCACCCATTCTTTGAATAATTTCGAAGAAAAGCGTCGGTCTGTCTTGAACAGGCTTCGTAAAAATCTGTAATAAGTATCCATCTTCGTCAGCATCTACCATGATGGCAAGTTTCTCGATTTCGTTTAAATCTTCTTTCATCATATCCATATGAACACCTAATCTTTCAGGAATTGCTTCATAATAAGCATGAGGAGGAGCAGATAAAAATTCAACGCCGCGCGCTCTTAGCTGTGAGACAGTTTTAATAATGTCATCTGTTGCAATAGCAATATGTTGAATTCCAGGCCCGCCGTAGAAATCTAAATATTCTTCAATCTGAGATTTTTTCTTTCCTTCGGCTGGTTCGTTGATTGGAAATTTAATTCTTCCGTTTCCGTTAGACATTACCTTACTCATCAAAGCAGAATATTCTGTAGTAATTTGTTTGTCATCAAAAGATAAGAAATTCACGAATCCCATAACTTCCTCGTAGAATTTTACCCAAGTATTCATTTCATTCCAACCTACATTTCCAACCATGTGGTCGATGTATTTTAAACCAGTTGATTCTGGGTTAAAATCAGATTTCCATTCTTTGTAACCTGGCAAGAAAACACCATTATAGTTTTTTCTTTCTACAAAAATGTGAACTGTTTCTCCGTAAGTGTAAATTCCAGAACGAACTACCTGACCAAATTCATCTTCTTCAACAGTAGGTTCCATAAAAGAACGAGCGCCACGTTTCATAGTTTCTTCGTAAGATTTTGTCGCGTCTTCAACCCAAAGTGCTGCAACTTTTACTCCGTCGCCGTGTTTTTTCAAATGTTCGTTGATTGGAGAATCTGCTGTTAAAGGCGTTGTCAAAACAATTCTGATTTTATCTTGTTTTAAAACATAAGATGCTCTGTCTTTTACTCCAGTTTCCAATCCTGCGTAAGCCAAAGATTGATATCCAAATGCAGATTTATAATAATGTGCCGCTTGTTTTGCATTACCTACATAAAATTCTACATAATCTGTTCCTAATAATGGAAGGAAATCTTGTGCTCCTTCAAATATTTTTTCTAATCCGTATTCTACTGATTTTACTTCTTTACTCATAATTAGATAATTTGATAATGAGAAAATGAGATAATTCTTGAAATGCGTTAATTTTCTAATTGACACATTTTCTAATTTTCTAATTCCTCCTTGATGTTGATATTATTTTATTTAAAATTTTTAAAATTTCTGAAAGATCATTTAATAAACGTTTGCAATTTGGATATTCTCTATGAGCATCACATAAAAACAGCCAATACTCTGTTTCGTCTGCTTCCTTGATTGCAATTTTAGTTTATGAATAAAATCAGCTTTGCTTTCTGCATTTTGTGACTCTTTAGAATTTGCTCCAATAGATGTTCCGCTTTTTAATAACTGATTTGCAATTACGAATTTCTTTTGATCTTGAAGTTCTGTTGTGTAATCAATTATGTTTAGTGCGAAATTGAAAGTTTTAATTAAAAGAGCGTTGTCTTTGTATTTTTCGTTAAAAGTCATTTTGGGCAATTAGATAATTAGTCAATGTGTTAATGAGATAATTTTTATTTTGTAAGTTTAAAATTACAATAATTATTTAAATTATTTAATTCATGCGCTTTGCAAAGTATTATCTAATTGACAAATTGCCACATTTTCTAATTATTCAGTCCAAGATTTGTAGTATTGACCGTCGTCAAGTCCCATAGCTTCTTCAGTAACCATTAATGGACGGAAAGTATCCACCATAACAGCTAATTCTTGAGTTTCTTTGTGACCAATACTGCGTTCCATTGCGCCTGGCGCTGGTCCGTGCGGAATTCCTTTTGGGTGTAAAGTGATGTGACCTTGCTCAATATTATTACGGCTCATAAAATCGCCATCAACATAATATAGTACTTCGTCAGAATCTATATTGCTGTGATTGTATGGCGCCGGAATAGCTTTTGGGTGATAATCGTAAAGTCTAGGGCAGAAAGAACAAACTACAAAAGTAGCTGTTTCAAAAGTTTGATGTACTGGTGGCGGTTGGTGAACACGCCCAGTTATAGGTTCGAAATTATGAATTGAAAATCCGTAAGGAAAATTGTATCCGTCCCAACCAACAACGTCAAACGGATGTGTGGCATAAACCACTTCATGCATCATTCCTTCTTTTTTGATTTTAATTAAAAAATCACCTTTTTCGTCATGCGTTTCCAATTCATTTGGCAGAATAAAATCACGCTCACAAAATGGAGAATGTTCTAAATGCTGACCTGACTGGTTTTTATAACGTTTTGGAGTATAAAAAGGAGAATATGATTCTACGTAAAATAGTCGGTTGTCTTCTGTTTCGAAATCGATCTGATAAATAATACCACGTGGAATGATTAGGTAATCGCCATATTCAAACGGAATATTTCCTAACATGGTTCTTAATTTTCCTTTTCCTCTGTGAATGAAAAGCATTTCATCGGCATCGGCATTTTTATAGAAATAATTTCGAAGCGATTCTTTCGGTGCAGACAAACCAATAATGCAGTCTTTATTGACTAACATCGCTTTTCGGCTGTCTAGAAAATCATTTTCAGGTTTTAATTCAAAACCTTTAAAAAGAAGTGATTTTATATTTTTTCCGATTGCAATTTTTGGTTCAACCGAATATGAGTTTAAAATCTCTTTAACCTGTGTTGGTCTGTGTACGTGATAAGATAGCGACGAATGTCCGTGAAAACCTTCGGTTCCAAACAATTGTTCGTAGTAAAAACCGCCGTTTGGTTTTTCAAATTGGGTATGTCGCTTTTGAGGAAAATCCCCAAGTTTATGATATAGTGGCATGGCTTTTTCAATTAGATAATTAATAAATTAGATAATTCGAAAATTTGAATTGCAGAGATAATAATCAGTTCAATTTTTGCAATTGACTGATTATTTCAATTCGATAGAGCCATTACTCAGGATTTCTCTTGATGAGGAATTGAAGATACTCTAATAAACCTGTCCAATTTGTTTTCATTATAACAAATGTCGTAATTTTTTCGAAGTAAAAATAAAAATTATATTATTTATAACTATAAAATAACTTAGTTTTTTTGATATAATTTTTATGATGTAAAAAAAAAGGCAGAATTTATTGAAGTATTCTCGGTTATCGTACTAAAATTGAAACCCGATACTAAACCATGTATAACTTTTTGACATTTCTGGAGACCAAGATTGTTTTACTTCTATAGGACCAATAATGGTTTCTAGACCGTAACCAACTGCGTATCCTGTGTATTTTGGCATAGAAACCCAATCTACAGAAGAAAAAATATCATCTCCTAAGTTGGCAAAATTAGCAGATAAATTGATGTGATTTTTTTTGAAGATTTCATAATCAATATTAATATCCGTTTTAATATAGCTGTTGCCGGCAATACTTAGAAAATCGTATCCGTAGAAATAATTGAAATTGTTTATTTTGTTGTAACCATAACCTCCAAATATAAAGTCAAAAAACGGAACGCTATCGCTACCAATATTAAATCCAGCATCGAATCCAAATTTTATGGTTGCTTTTCTAAATAGTGGTCTAGCAATTGCTACTTCGGCTTTTGCAATCGAAAAAGGTTTAAATTGCTTCGTATAATCTGATGATGCCATATAAGTTTGCAAATCTGTAGAAAAATATAATCCAGAACTTGGGTAATATTTTTCATCTAGCGAATCGTATTTTAGATAAGCAAAGGCGCTAAAATAATTGCTTTTTTCAATTATGTTATCTTCATTTGTAAGTGTTGGTGAGTTAATTTTTAGATACTTATATTCTAAACCACCACCCATTAAAAACTTCTGTACGAAAATAGTCTGGAAATAAGCCTGATTGGTAATATCCATGAAGTCAACATTAATAAGGTTGACATTTGGAGTCTCTTTAAGAACGCTACTCAAACTCGTAGTCACATTTCGATTAAATTGATTTAATCTAGAACGGAAACCAAAACTTATATTAAAACCATTTTCGACATAATAATTAAAATCGTATCTGAAATTATCACCTAAAATGATATCAAGAGAAGTAACATCGTTTTTTAAAAAAGTCTTTTTATGGGTTAGATTTAATAAAACGGCACTTTTGTAAAGACCATCATAATGAAGCCCAAGTTTTAGATAAGTTTGAGTTGGGTTTTCCTTTAAAACCAAATCAAGATCGTCTTTATCTCCATTTGGCTGAAGACAATAGGAGATTGTGCTAAAGTTTTGTGTCGCATTCAAGTTGTTTATTCCTGTTTTAAGACCATCGTAAGTTATGGTGCTTTCAGGTTTGAAACGAAGTTTACCACGAATATATTCTTTAGTATAATTTTCTAATTTATCTGTATTTATTTTTTGAATATGAAGTGTATCAGTTGCAACTTTCAGTTTTGGTTTTTTATAAAAGTTATTTTCATCGCTTAATGCTTTGATTTTTTCGTAAACGGCAAAAGCAGCTTCTTCTCCTTTTCTGATAATTTCTTCTCCTCGGTCAAACGAAATAACACCAAAATCACGAATATCTGGCCTGATATAAATATCCGTGTCTTTTATTTTGCTTTTCATTTTGTCAATAGACTGTAGATTGGTAATCTGAACTAAGATTCTGGTCGCATTTTTCAGATTTTTTCTTTTCAGCAAATCATCCTGAACATCAACGCCAATAATAATATCGGCACCAAGTTTGCGAACTTCTTGAATAGGATAATTATTTACAACTCCTCCATCAACCAACAAATTTCCGTCAATTTCAACTGGCGTAAATAAGGAAGGAAAAGCCGAACTAGCCATCATGGCTTGAACAAGATTTCCTTTATTTAATAAAACTTCTTCACCTGTTTCGATATTGGTTCCAATACATAAAAAAGGAGTCGGCAGTTGATTAAAATCGCGAACATGACGCACGTTTCTAGTTAAACTGCTCAATAAATTGTAATTGTACATTCCTTTTGAAAGCGCTTCTGGAATGCCGACTCTAAAATTGCTGAAAGGCAAAACAACAGCATACAATTCGTCATTCTTCTTACCGTAAAAATTCTTAGAAGAACGCGGAATATAGTCGTTTATTAATTCGTCAAAATTGGTTTGTTTGAAAATAGAGTCGATTTGAGAAGCGTTGTAACCAGAAGCATAAAGCCCGCCAATTACAGATCCCATACTGGTTCCGCCAATATAGTCAATTTTGATTCCAGCTTCTTCCAAAACTTTCAAAACTCCAATATGCGCAAAACCTTTGGCGCCACCACCACTTAAAACCAATCCTATTTTGGGTCTTTTGACACTGTCTTTTTTTATTTCTTGAGAAAATGATTTTGACGAAAAGAAAAATGCCGTTAAAAAAACGAATATAAATACGCGCCAAGAAACTCTTTTTTCGAATTTAGTTAAAATTTCTTTTGACCAAATATTTGAAATGTATAATTGGGATGGACGCATATAATGTTTAGTTGGTTTTGTAAAAGTCGACAATTTTTTTTGCTTTGGAAGCACCTATAACTTCTGAAATTTCTTTTTCTGTAGCTAATTTTAATCTTTTAACACTTTTGAAATGTTGTATTAATGCAAGCATGGTTTTTTCTCCAATTCCCGGAATGCTTTCTACAGAAGAATTAAGTGCAGATTTACTTCGTTTGTCTCTATGGAAAGTGATTCCAAATCGATGCGCCTCGTTTCTTAAATGCTGAATCACTTTTAAAGTTTCTGATTTTTTATCTAAATATAACGGAATCGAATCTCCAGGATAGAAAAGCTCTTCCAGACGTTTTGCAATTCCGATAATAGCAACTTTTCCTCTTAATCCTAAATCGTCAATACTTTTTAATGCTGCCGAAAGCTGTCCTTTTCCACCATCGATAATAATCAATTGCGGTAGAGGTTCGTTTTCATCCAACAATCTTTTGTAACGGCGGTACACGATTTCGGTCATAGAAGCAAAATCGTTCGGACCTTCAACCGTTTTGACATTAAAATGGCGATAATCTTTTTTACTTGGTTTTCCGTCTTTAAAAACTACACAAGCCGCAACAGGATTTGTTCCTTGAATGTTTGAGTTATCAAAACATTCGATATGTCGAGGTTCAGAAGGAAGACGTAAATCTTTCTGCATCTGAGCCATAATTCTATTCACATGTCGATCGGGATCTACAATTTGCAACTGTTTCAATTGTTCGATTCGGTAGAATTTCGCATTTCGAATAGATAAATCTAGAATCTGCTTTTTGTCTCCAAGTTGCGGAACAGTTACTTTAATGTTTTCGCCCAAATCCATTTCAAAAGGAACAATAATTTCTTTAGATAATAATTGAAAACGCTCACGAAGTTCTACAATGGCCAATTCTAATAATTCTTCATCACTTTCGTCTAGCTTTTTCTTCATTTCTAAAGTATGCGAACGAATAATCGAACCATGTGAAATTTGTAGAAAGTTGACATAAGCCGCACTTTCGTCAGAAACAATGGAGAAAACATCAATGTTGGTAATCTTCGGATTGATAATGGTAGATCTAGATTGATAGTTTTCTAGTACTTCAATCTTTTCTTTTATTTTCTGCGCTTCTTCAAATTGTAAATTTTGCGCATAATTATTCATCAATTTCTTGAAATCCTTTAAACTTTCTTTGAAATTTCCTTTCAGGATTTCGCGAATAGCATTGACTTGTCTTTGGTATTCTTCCAAAGGTTCCAAACCTTCGCAAGGGCCTTTACAATTGCCAATGTGATATTCCAAACAAACTTTAAATTTTCCTGAATTAATGTTTGATTGGCTCAAGTCATAATTGCAGGTTCTAAGCGGATACAATTCTTTAATAAGATCCAAAATAGTATGTACTGTTTTGAAACTGGTATATGGGCCAAAATATTCAGAGCCATCTTTGACCATGTTTCGAGTTGAAAATATTCTCGAAAAAGGTTCTTTTTTAATACAGATCCAAGGATATGTTTTGTCGTCACGAAGCAAAACATTGTATCTCGGTTGAAGTGTTTTAATTAAATTGTTTTCTAATAAAAGCGCATCGGTTTCGGTTGGAACTACAATGTGTTTTATGGTCACGATTTTTTTTACCAAAACATTCGTTTTGGCAGTATCGTGAATTTTATTGAAATATGATGAAACCCTTTTTTTTAAATTTTTGGCTTTTCCGACATACAAGATTTTCCCGTCTTTATCATAATATTGATACACGCCTGGGTTATCAGGCAAGGTTAAAATTTGAAGATCTAAGGTCGATTTTTGCATTCTATTGTATTTCTGAAGATGTTCGAGAAGCTTTTCAAAAACCATTCCGATTTCTAAAAGAAGCTTAACATTGAATTAGTTTCAAATTTACGAAATCAAAAGAATAATTTCTATATTTAGATTTTATAATTCTACATGAAAAATAGTACTCCATTGGTTATTTTTGGCGAATCGATTTTGCCGGGAGAACACAGAACCATAAACGTCGAAATTGCCCGACTGCATACTACAACCAAGTTGAATATTCCTGTTATTGTGCGCCGTTCTAAGCATGAAGGTCCTGTTGTTTTATTTTCTGCAGGAATTCATGGGGATGAAATTAACGGTGTAGAAATTGTTCGTCAGATTATCAGCAAGAAAATAAACAGACCTGCACGAGGCACAATAATTTGCATACCCGTTATCAATATGTATGGTTTTGTGAACAAATCTCGAGAATTTCCAGATGGTCGCGATTTGAATCGTGTTTTTCCAGGAAGTAAAAAAGGTTCTCTGGCAAGTAGATTTGCTTATCATATTGTCGAAGAAATTTTGCCAATTTTAGATTATGCTGTCGATTTTCATGCAGGTGGCGCGAGCCGATTCAATGCTCCACAAATTAGAATTACCGAAAACAATCCTGAATTGAAAATTCTGGCCGATGTTTTTAATGCTCCTTTTACACTTTATTCTAAAAATATAAATGGTTCTTTTAGAAAAACTTCTGAAAGTGCCAATGTAAAAATGCTTCTTTTTGAGGGAGGAAAATCTTTAGATATCAATAACGAAATCGCAAATCAAGGTGTGTTAGGAACAAAGCGTTTGCTTGATTATTTAGGAATGCTAGATTCTAAACAAATTGTTGAGCGAGCATTAACACCATCAATTTATATTAAACAGTCGGTTTGGCTTCGTGCAAAATGTTCGGGTTTGCTGCACGATTTTAATCTGGTTGGAAAATTTGTAACCAAAGGCACTATCTTAGCCATTATTACAGATCCGTTTGGGAAATTTGAACAAAAAGTCAAAGCTCCTCATGATGGTTATGTAATTAATGCCAATCATTCGCCAATTGCTTACGAAGGCGATGCTATTTATCATTTATCTAAAATTCCAGACAATGCCGACGAGTAAAAAAGAACTTCGAATAGAATATAAAAATTTTAGAAAAACACTTTCTTTTGATGAAGTAGAAGAGAAGAGTTTGGCGATTGCAAACCAATTGATTCAAATGCCAATTTGGGATAAAATTTATTATCATGTTTTTCTCCCAATTGAAGAACAAAAAGAAGTCAATACCGAATACGTTTTACATTTGCTTTCTGGCAAAGACAAAGAAATTTTAGTTTCTAAAAGTGATTTCGAAACCAGAAAAATGATGCATTTTCTATTGACTGATAATACCAAAATCAAAAAGAACGAATACAATATTCCAGAACCAGTTGACGGAATTGAAGTGCCTTCTTCTAAAGTTGAAGTAGTTTTTGTGCCGCTTTTGGCTTTTGATGTCTTTGGAAATCGAATTGGTTACGGAAAAGGTTTCTACGATAAATTCCTTGCCGAATGTAAACCAGAGACCTTAAAAATCGGACTTTCTTTCTTTGAAGCCGTAAATCAGATTGAAGATGTTTTTGAATCTGATATCAAATTGGATTATTGCGTTACGCCAGAGAAAATTTATACATTTTAATTTACATCGTATATTCTATAGAGAAGCACCGCAGTGCGTCTAACACATTGAATATAAATTTTGCCACAGATTAAATGATTTCAAAAGATTAATCTATTTTAATCCTTTAATCTGTGGCAAAAAATTTCCGCATTCACAAAAAATATTTCACATTAAATCCCTTTAAAAATCAGGGTTTCTGATTTTATTTTCAAGTAAGAAAAATAATTGTAATTTTTTTGGCACGATTTTGCATACTCGAAAATTGCAAATAATCGTCTCTAGTACATCCGGAATGCTAGTCCTTATTTGAAGCCAATAACCTATTTATTAATTTTAAAAAATTTACTTTATGAGAAATTTTAATTTCTTTATGATGGCATTCCTTGTACTTACTATTTTCAGCTGTAAGAAAGCATATGCACCAGACGCGAGTTATGAAACAGCCGACATGGCTGTTGCAGTTACCGACGAAGTTCCAGAAGAAAATTATACAGATCCAAACACAGAAAGTTACGCAGGATTAGAAGAAAATCCGTTTGAATCTCCACTAAAAACTCCACTTTCTACTTTTTCTATCGATGTTGATAATGCATCATACACTAATATTCGCCGATTTATAAATGAAGGACAAAAAGTTCCTAAAGACGCTGTTCGTGTTGAGGAGATGATCAATTTCTTTAAATACAAATATCCGCAACCAGAAGGGCAACATCCATTTTCTATAAACACAGAATACAGCGATTGTCCTTGGAATAAAAACAGCAGACTATTAAAGATTGGTTTGCAGGGGAAAAATATTCCAATGGCAAATTTGCCAGCTTCTAATCTAGTTTTTTTAGTTGATGTTTCGGGTTCGATGGACGAGCAGAATAAATTGCCTTTGCTAAAAGAATCGATGAAGATTTTGGTAAAAGAACTTAGAAGTATCGATAAAGTTTCGATTGTGGTTTATGCAGGATCTGCTGGAGTGGTTTTAGAACCAACATCTGGAGATAATAAAGACGAAATTATAGATGCTTTTGACGATTTACATGCAGGCGGAAGCACAGCAGGAGGAGAAGGAATTGAATTAGCCTATAAGCTAGCACAGCAAAATTTTATTAAAGAAGGCAATAATAGGGTAGTGATAGCTACTGATGGTGATTTTAACGTTGGCGCATCATCAGATGATGATATGTTGAAATTGATTGAGCAAAAAAGAGAATCTGGTGTTTTCTTAACTGTTCTTGGTTTTGGAATGGGAAATTATAAAGATTCTAAAATGGAAATTTTAGCTGATAAAGGAAACGGAAATTATGCTTACATTGATAATATTCAAGAGGCAAATCGTTTTCTTGGAAAAGAATTTAAAGGATCAATGTTTGCTATCGCTAAAGATGTAAAAATCCAAATCGAATTTAATCCAAGCCATGTTCAAGCTTATCGATTGATTGGTTATGAAAATCGAAAATTAAATGCTGAAGATTTTAAAAATGATAAAATAGATGCAGGTGAATTAGGCAGCGGGCATTCAGTTACTGCTCTTTATGAGATTGTTCCGACTGGAGTAGAAAGCAATTACGTTCCTTCAGATTTAAAATACACTAAAACAGAGAAAGTAACTGGAAATCATAGTGATGAGTTAGCAACTGTAAAATTTAGATATAAAAAACCTGATGGCAATAATAGTATTGAAATAGTAAATGTGATTGCAGATAGAAAAACAGACATAGAAAATAGCTCTCCAGATTTTAAATTTGCAACTGCTGTTTCTTGGTTCGGATTAAAACTGCGTGATTCAAAATATATTGCAAACAGTTCAAGTTCGGATATCAAAAGATTAGCAAAATCTGGTTTGTCAAATGACGAAGAAGGGTACAGATCTGAATTTGTGCGATTGATCGATGCAGTGAATTAATCATTAAATTCTAAAACATAAAAATCCCAAATTCCAGCAAGATTGGAATTTGGGATTTTTACAATTAATATTTTTAAACTTATTTTACTTCTTTGATAGTCGAAGAATCGATCCAACCTTGGGTTCCATCTGTCAATTCGATTTTTTTCCAGCCAGCAATACTTTCCAGTACGTAAACTTTTGCTCCTTCATGCAATAAAATAATTCCATTTGAAGATTTTTTTGGTTCATGTCTCACTTGGCTTAATTCAGAAAAAACAATGGCAACACGGTCATTTTCAAAATGATTTTTTTCAGACATTCCAGCAGAAATACTTAAAGCGAAAGCAATTAAAACAATAAACATTCCGACAAAATAAATTCTTTTTGCAAGCGTAGCGTTTGAGAAATAATAACCTATAAAACTCAATAAGAACGCAAAACCAAGTGCAACAGAAATTTTAGCCCAAGTATTATAATCAAAAATAGAAGTAAAGTTCTGAATTAGTTTTGCAAAACCTACTTTTGGAACTTCCTTAATTTCGTCAATCGTTAGTTTCTTAGCAAACTTTAAATTGTTTAAAGTCTCTGGATCATTAGGTTTAAGAACCAAAGCTTTTTCATAATTGTAAATCGAAGGTGCAACTTGATTTAGTTTGTAATAACAATTTCCTAAATTAAAATATAATTCGGCAGAATGTAATTTGTCTTCCGTTACAATGTTCTCATAAACCTGTGCGGCTTCTTTGTATTGTCCTTTTTGGTACAATGCATTGGCCGATGCAAAGCGCCCTTGCGCAAAGAAAACCTGCGAGATTAATAAAAAGATATATAGTATGTTTTTCATCTTATTTTGTTTAAACAATCTGTTTTTCTAATTCAGAAATAATCATAACAGCTTTATCATAATCTTGCTGAATTGAAGTGCTCGACGCCGGTGCATAACGAGCAAATTCACAGTTTTCAGTCAGAGTAATAAAATTCTGAACCGTTTCGGCATTTGCATTTCTAGACAGCAGTAATTCTCTGATATTGTCTTTACTCATTTCTGAAGTTTCAATGTGCAGTTTTGCTTTCAAGAAATTATGCATAGCTTTTTCTAGTGCGATATAGAAAGGCTCTTTGTTATTAAGATGTTTTTTAGCTTGCGATAAATATTTCTTCGCTAGCTTATTGTTCATTCTAATTCTATTTCCAGTAACATCATTATCCATAGCTTCTTTTTTCTTTCTAGCCAAAATGATAATCGGAATAATGATAAACGGTGCAAACAACAATCCTAAATACAAACTTGAATCGTAAAAATCATGTTTAATAATAGGAATTAGTGTTGTTTTAGATTTAATATTCTTGAATTGATCTGTTGTTGCCACAGTATTTTTAGAAGCCGATCCTGTATTTGCTTCTGCTGGCGTTGGTCCGTCCAGAACATCAATCATAATTTCTTTCGAAGTAATGGTTTTATAGGTGCCAGTACTTAAATCGAAATACGAAAATTGCATTGGTTTTATAGCATATTTTCCTCGGTATTGCGGTACAATAGTATATTTGTCTGTGACTCTTCCAGACATGCCACTTAGAGATGTAGTTACTTGTTCGTCGTGAACAGGATCGTACATTTCTAATGCATTTGGAACAACTGGTTTTGGAAGTGTAAATAACTTCATATTTCCAGTTCCCTGCGCACTTACGATTAAGTCAAGACCTTCACCGTTTTTAAGTGTTGTTTTTGAAGGCGTAACAGTAAAATTCAATCTTCCGACAGCACCAGTAAAACCTTCTGGTTTTGTGCTTTCAGGAAGTGGTCTTACATTAATTGTTTTTGCTCCAGCAGAAACCACTTTATTGTCTTCCGTAATAATCATTTGACCAAACATATCGCGACGATTTGTTGGTAATTGCACGCCAATATCTAGTGAAAGAGGTTCAATTGTAAGTTTTCCTGATTTTTGTGGATATAAAATGGTCTTTTTCAGAATAACATAATAACATTTTTGGCCTTGAAAATTTCCTTCTTCAATTGCCAATTGTTTGATGTCAATGTTCTGATTCCAGAAATCATTGTATTTAGGTTTTGCCAATTCTTTAAAACCAGTAACACCAATATTATTGAAATACAGCTTGTAAACCGCTGTAATTGGCTCGTTTAAGTAAGGGTTTGTTTTTGAAATTTCAGCAACAAGAGTCAGTAATTCATTTCCAGATCCAGGAGGTCTGTCATTTGGATCTCTTTCTTGAGCCACAGCATTGGTTACCGTAACCTTTATCGGATTCGTTTTGTAAATCTGACCATTAAATTCTATTGCAGCCTGTTTAATTGTGACAATTCCCTTTTTTTCAGGCTGTATGATATAAGAATATATTTTTTGAAAAGAGCTTCGGCCATTTATCCAAGACTGACTAATTTGTTGGCTTGGCCCAGCAACCATTCTAAATCCCTCAAAAGAAGGCTGTTCGAAATTATCTCCGTCAACATTCATGATGAAATCTACACGAAGCCTTTCGTTTATTCCAAGTGTGTTTTTACTGACTCTGGCTTCAAATTGCACCTGAGCCATTAGTCCTTGAAAAGTGAGTAGAAATAGAATTAAATATCTTTTCATTACTTGTTTAATCGTTGTTTATTTTAACTGTTTAATCGTTTAGCCGTTTTTGAATATTTCTTGTAATAAACAATTAACGACTAAACGATTTAAATTATTTTACCAGTCTTTTTCTGTTTTCTTAGGATTAGTTTTTACTTTTTGAGCGTTTACTTTGTCTTGAATTTTCTTTTCTTCATTGTTTACCGCATCTAACAAATTCTGAACACGCTCTTTTGATATTCCTCCAGGTTGTGGTTTTGGCTCTCCTTGATTGTCAGACTTGTCATCTTTCTTTGGATCGTTTTTACCATCTTTTTTGTCTTTATCCTGGTCGCCTTTATCGTCTTTTTTATCCTTGTCTTTGTCTTTATTATTGTCCTTGTTCTTGTCTTTATTTTTATCCTTATCCTTGTCTTTGTCCTTGTTTTTATCTTTATTCTGATCGTTTTTAGGAGGATTCTCTTTTAGCTTTTGTTTGGCGTAAGCATAGTTGTAACGTGTTTCTTCATCTGTTGGATCGTTACGAAGTGCTTGTTTGTAAGCTTCAACTGCTTGAGTATAATCTTTCTCTTTCATGAAAACGTTACCAAGGTTATGATAAGCTTTATGTTTCTCAGTCTTTGTTTTAGCGTTTTTTATTGCTTTCGCGTAAGCATATTTAGCTTCCGAAACCTGATTTTGTCTATAAATAGTATTACCTAAATTATAAGGTGCTGTTGATCGTTTCGGAAATTTAGATTCCGAAATTCTATAGTTTGCCTCAGCATCAATAAATTTATTCTGTTTATATTCTTCATTACCAGTAGGCAACGTTTTGTCTTTTTCTTGAGCAGAAACTGCAAAAGAAACGGTTAGTAAAATATAAAGGAGTAAATTTTTCATTCTAATTTTGTTTTTTTTCGCCACGAATTTGCTTCGCCTGTTCACTATCGTTCGGGTCACAAATTGGCACTAATTTTTTTATTTCTTTTTGAATTTCACAAATTAAATAATTTGGTATCCGTGTAAATTCGGGCAATTAGTGGCTAACTTTTTTATTTCTTTTCATTAAATAAATCCAACTCTTTGATCCAGCTTGTTTTTCTTTCTAATAAGAAAATGTCTAGAAAAAGCAATAAAAATGCAAACCCGATAAACCATTGAAACTGCGATTGAAATTCTGCCATTTGCGTAGCTTCAAATTCTGTTTTTTGGATATTGTTTAAAGCATTTTTCACGTATTCTAAAACTTCTTTTGTGCTTCCGCCATAAACATAGCCACCTTTTGTTGCTTTTGCAATTGTTTTTAAACCTTCTTGATTTAATTTGGTAATTACAGTTTCTCCGTTTTGATCTTTTTGATATCCTCTAACAATACCATTTTCTTTTAACGGAATTGTTCCTCCTTTTTCTGTACCAACACCAATAGTGATGATTTTCATTCCTAATTTATTCGCTTCTTCTGCCGCAGCAGCTGCACCTTCAGAATGATCTTCACCGTCAGAAATCAGGATTAATAGTTTGCTTGTTTTGCTTTTTTCGTCAAAATATGTCGAAGACAGTTTAATTGCTTCGTCCAGAGATGTTCCTTGAGACGAAACCATTCCTGGGCTCATACTCTGCAAAAACATTTTTGCAACGCTATAGTCTGATGTGATTGGCAAAACTGGGAAAGCGCTTCCTGCGTAAGCTACGATTCCGATTCTATCGCTTCCTAAATTATTGATAATCTGAGAAACCAACTGTTTACTTTTATCTAAACGACTAGGAACAACGTCTTCTGCAAGCATACTTTTAGAAACGTCTACAGCAAAAACAATATCGATACCTTCTCGTTTTACGGTCTCCATTTTGGTTCCAATCTTCGGATTTACCAAACCAATAATCAAACAAGTAAGCGCCAAAAGAATCACTACGATTTTTAGAACAGGTTTAAAAACCGATTTCTCAGGGCTCAATCTTTTTACCATTTCCAAATCACCAAATTCGCGTTGCGTTCTTCTTTTCCAATACATATTGAAAAGGAAAATACATACCACAATTGGGATAAGTAATAAGAGATATAAATATTTTTTTTCGTCTAATTCCATAAATGTTTTTAAATTCCAATATTGAAATTCCAAATTCCAAATCCTTTTCTAATTTTTAATCTTTAAATTCCAAATTCCAATTTGTTATTTGGAATTTTATTGTTGGAATTTTTTGATTTTGAAAAAATCAAATAAAGCTTCTATAAACTGTATTTCTTAATCCAACTTCAAGTAATAACATCAAACCTGCAAATAAGACAAAAAACCTGTATTTTTCATCGTAATCGTAGAATTTCAATTCCTGAATTTCTGTTGTTTCCAGTTTATTAATTGAGTTGTATATTTCTGCTAATTTATCGTTGCTTGTAGCTCTAAAATAAGTTCCATCTGTTTTTTTAGCGATGTTTCTCATTAACTTTTCATCGATTTCTACTTTCTGCATTTTGAATAAGAAACCGCCATTTGGAGCATATGCATATGGAGATTCTGCCATTCCGTTAGTTCCAAGACCGATTGTATATACTTTAATTCCGTATTGTTTTGCAATATCAGATGCTGTTTCTGGCTCAATAAAACCAGCATTATTTACACCATCAGTAAGCAAGATGATAACGCGGCTTTTTGCTTTACTGTCTTTCAAACGATTTACAGCAGTTGCTAATCCCATTCCAATTCCAGTTCCATCTTGTAAAGTGGTATCGTATTTAATTCCTTTTATAGCTTCGAGAATAATCGCTTTATCACTTGTAACCGGAGTTTTTGTATAAGCTTCAGAAGCATATAAAACCAATCCGATTCTATCGTTAGGTCTTTCTTCAACGAAATCTGCTGCAACTCGTTTTAAAGCTTCCATACGATTTGGCTTTAAATCTTTTGCTAGCATAGATCCAGAAACGTCAATTGCCATTACGATGTCAATTCCTTTTGTCGTTTTGGTCTGGTTGCTAATATCTACAGTTCTTGGACGCGCCAATGCTATAATTAACGAGCATAAAGCCAAAATTCTGAAAACATATAAAGCAGGTTTGAACTTGGTCCAAAACGATTCGCTCTTCTGGAATCCTGCTGTCGAGCTCATTTTTAAGGTAGCCGACTGCTGGTTGCGTTTCCAGAAAAACCAAATTATTGCAATAGGAATTAATAGAAACAACCAAAGAAATTCTGGATTTAAAAAACTGATATTGCCCATTAGTTGTTTGCTCTTTGAAGTTCAACAGAATTTAATATTCGGGTCGTGATTTCATTTGCATACGTATCGCCCTCTTCGTGTAAGATCATGATTTGCTGTAAACCTTGATCTTGTTTGAAAAGCAGCAATTCATAGTATGCTTTTGTACTCGTTTTAGTTGCAGGATTCAGAACTGTCATCGTTCCGTAACCTTTTATTCCCTGAATACCTTCGTTAGTTTGAAAATCTTCTTGTTTTACAATAATATTTTGTCCGCCTTGAGACTCCATAATTTTTATAGTTCCCTCAAGAGCTTTGCTTAAATCTATTTCGGTTGGCTGTTTAAATTTGGATGTAGAAACTGTTACATAGAAATTGTCAATCATACTTCCGTATGCAAAAAGCTGCATTTCTTTGATAAGTGCCATTGCTTCTTTTGGAAGTACTTTTTGAGTATCCATTCTTTTTAAAACCTTTGGAGTTTCAATAAGAACTGCTGGATTTCCGTAAGCGCTTTTCACCCATTCGCCTTCTAATAATTCTTTAGAAGGATGACCAATTATATTGTCTTTTACGTAATTGAAACCTTTTGTAACCACAAAATAAGTTGTAGTTACAAACAACAATAAGATTACAGCCGCAACAGAGTAACCGATTCTTGCATTTCTTTTTTTGCGAAGCTGCGCCTGAATTTGTTTTTGTCTTTGCGCTTCGTTCAATAACTGATCCTCAATGTCTTCTGGAACTTCAGTTGGAATAGCATTATCAAGGGTTAAAATTACTTTCTGAATTTTATTTCGATCTTCAGTAATTTCAAAATCAAGTGGCTTAGATTTCGCAAATTTCACCAAATCGGCCTGACGTAAAACACGCTCCAGATTCTCAACAGTTTCTGGTGTAAGCGTCATTTTCTTTTTGGTAGATGCTTCTCTAATTGCTGTAATTAACTCAGAAGTTGTACTTTCCATCGCTGGAATATGAATGGCTTCTTCGATATAATTTCTCGCAATATCTGTTAATTCACTATAATATTCTTTTACTTCTCCTTTTTGAACAAGTTCTTTTTTCTCTAAGTTGTTTAATAAACTTGTCGCTTTTTCGATAGGAGTTTTGTAAACTTCTTCCTCGATTTTTTTCAGCTGACGTTTTTTAACATACCAATAAACGAATGCGCCAATTCCTAAAATTGCTAGCACTATTAAAGTATAAATCCACCAATTTCCCATTCCTTCATCAACAGAAGAGATGTCTTTAATATCGTACATCTTTTGCTGTAAAGTATCAACTTTTACAGGGGCTACTTCAACTTTTAGAGAATCTGTATAAAAAGGCTTTTTATCGATTAAAATTTTAATGCTTGGAATTGTATAACGACCAGAATCAAATTGTGTTAAACCATATTTTTTAACCAGTTCGTAAGTGTCATTTTTCTTAACGGTATCAATCGGATAAGACTCAATAACTTCTAGCGGACCAATATTTTTAAGTTTTGGAAATTCAACTTTAGATTTGGAGCTTACAACCGTTTTAAGCGTCAGCTTGAACTCAGCACCAATTTTATTTTTGGTGGTATCAATACTTGTTTCTACTTGTTTCTGCTGCGCAAAAATCATAGTAGAGAAAAGCAATAAAAATATATAAAGTTTAAATTTCATTTGATTAACGATTGAAGATTTTAGATTAACGATTTTTGATGGTTAATCAAAACTGCCAAATTTTTATCGTGATTTAAAATAGCCTAATAATTTAGTAACGTAATTTTCGTCTACTCTGGTATTTACAATTCCTGCTCCAGATTTACGGAAAGTATCTTTAAAGTAATTTAGTTTCTCCTGATAGTGCTTCTCATAATTCATACGAACAGCTTTTGAACTTGTATCAACCAATTGGATTTTTCCAGTTTCGGCATCCAGCATGTGAACCATTCCTAAATTTGGAATTCTTTCTTCACGAATGTCGTACACGCGAACACCTGTGATGTCATGTTTTTTAGAAGCAATTTTTAATGTATGCTCATAAGAATCAGACATAAAATCGGAAATCATAAAAATGATGGCTTTCTTTTTCTGGGTTCCAGATAAAAACTTCAAAGCTTGCGCGATATCTGTTTTCTGGCTTTTTGGTTCAAATTCGATCAATTCACGAATGATACGAAGTACGTGCGAACGTCCTTTTTTGGGCGGAATATATAATTCTACTGTATCAGAAAACAATATTAAACCAATTTTGTCATTATTCTGTGTAGCCGAAAAAGCCATTGTTGCCGCAATTTCGGTTACAATGTCTTTTTTGAATTGATTTTTAGAACCAAAAGATTCAGAACCCGAAATATCAACCATTAAAACCATGGTTAATTCACGTTCTTCTTCAAATACCTTAACATGAGCTTCGTTGTAGCGTGCGGTTACATTCCAATCGATGTTACGAATATCATCTCCGTATTGGTATTGACGCACCTCGCTAAACGTCATTCCTCGTCCTTTAAATGAAGAGTGGTATTCTCCCGAAAAGATATGATTACTCAGTCTTTTGGTCTTGATTTCTATTTTCCGTACTTTTTTTAAAAGCTCTTTTGTATCCATTTTTTGTTTGGTTTATGGTTTAGGGTTGTTGGTTGATGGCGTATAAACCATCAACAAAAAACTATCAACCATCAACTTTTTAAGGTACTTCAATCTCGTTAACGATTTTGTTGATAATGTCTACAGAAGTGATGTTTTCTGCTTCTGCTTCGTAAGTGATTCCAACTCTGTGGCGTAATACATCGTGAACAACAGCACGAACGTCTTCTGGAATTACATAACCACGACGTTTGATGAAAGCATAACATTTTGCTGCATTAGCCAAGTTGATACTTCCACGAGGAGAAGCTCCAAAACTGATAAGCGGTTTTAAATCGGCTAATTTGTATTTTTCTGGGTAACGTGTTGCGAAAATAATATCAAGAATATATTTCTCGATTTTTTCATCCATATAAACTTCACGAACAGCTTCTTGAGCACGTAGAATTTGATCTACAGAAACTACAGGATTTACTTTTTCGTAAGTTCCTTTTAAGTTTTGACGAATTACAAAACGCTCTTCATCAATTTTTGGATAATCAATAACAGTTTTCAACATAAAACGGTCAACTTGCGCTTCAGGAAGTGCATATGTTCCTTCTTGCTCAACTGGGTTTTGTGTTGCTAATACTAAAAATGGACGGTCTAATTTAAATGTAGTATCACCAATAGTAACTTGTTTCTCCTGCATCGCCTCTAATAAAGCTGATTGAACCTTTGCTGGAGCACGGTTAATCTCATCGGCAAGTACGAAATTGGCGAAAATTGGTCCTTTTTTAATTGAGAACTCGTTTGCTTTAATATTGTAAATCATGGTTCCGATAACATCGGCAGGCAATAAATCTGGCGTAAACTGGATACGGCTGAAAGATCCTTGAACCGCTTGAGAAAGCGTGTTGATGGCTAAAGTTTTTGCCAGACCTGGAACTCCTTCCAATAAAATATGCCCTTGTCCAAGTAATCCGATCAATAGACGCTCGACCATATGTTTCTGACCCACAATAACTTTGTTCATTTCCATTGTAAGAAGGTCTATAAAAGCACTTTCTCGCTCAATTTTTTCATTTATCGCTCTAATGTCTAAAGTCGTTGTATTTTCTTCCATATAAATATTTTTAAAACCTTGATTTTTACGCCTAATTTTTGAGAGTGCAAATTGAATATTTTTTGAGAAGTAAGATGTTAAAGAATGGTTAAAACTTCGACCAAAGACCTAATTTTAAGGACTAATTGTGAATCTATTTTTATATTTTTAAGAACTTTGATGATTATGCTTTATGAAAGCATAATTATTACCAAAAATAACGCATAACTATTATGAGCAAAACAGTCTTATCGCCTATAATTTCGGGCACTATGAATTGGGGAGTTTGGGATAAAAACCTTACAACTAGCGAAATGGAAAACATGATACAAGTGAGTATCGAAAACAAAATTACGACTTTTGATCACGCGGATATTTACGGTTCGTATACGACCGAAGCCGATTTTGGAAAAGCTTTTCATGCAAGTAAAATTGATCGCGAAAAATTACAATTAATTACAAAGTGCGGCATTCAGATGATTGCTGAAAAACGCCCAGAAAACAAAATCAAACATTATGATTATTCTAAAGACTATATTATTAAGTCTGTAGAAAAATCTCTAAAAAATTTAAAAACAGATTATGTAGATGTTTTTCTGCTTCACAGGCCAAGTCCATTAATGCAGGCTGACGAAATTGCCGAAGCTGTTGAGAAATTAAAAGGAGAAGGAAAAATTATTGATTTTGGACTTTCTAATTTTACTAGTTCTCAAACAGAATTAATTCGTCAGAAAACAGAAGTGAGTTATAATCAGGTACAATTTTCGGCAACACATTACGAGCCAATGTTGGACGGAAGTTTAGATTATATGCAAGCTAACGGAATTCGCCCTTTATCATGGAACCCGCTTGGAACTGTTTTTAGAGAAGATACCAAACAGACTCGCCGTTTGAAAAAACTGTTCTCTACTTTATTAGAAAAATATCACTTAGGTGCAGATACACTTTTATTGGCATGGATTTTAAAACATCCTGCAAAAGTAATTCCGATTGCAGGTACCGTAAATATTGCTAGAATTCAGGCTTTATCAAAAGCAGTTGAACTGGAAATGGATACAGAAGATTGGTTTGCAATCTGGACAGAAAGTATGGGCGACGATGTGCCTTAATTTGGACTGTTCTGAAAAATGATACGCTTAGAAAATTTTGAGAAAAAAGATTATTCTGAATTGATCGATTCTGTCAAGAATGCAAAAGCTTTAATGCAATTTGGCGGACCAGAGTTTACTTTTCCTTTAACAGCAAGCCAAATAGATAAAACACTTTTTGATGAAAATAGAGTTGCTTTTAGAGTTGCAAATATTTCGAATGGCAGCACTATTGGACATTGTGAAATTTATTTTTACGACGGTTTTGCAAAATTAGGTCGAATCTTGATTATGGATGAAAATCAAAGAGGAAAAGGAATTGGCGAGCAAATGGTGACTTTATTGCTGCAATATATTTCTGAAAACAGAAAAGAAAAAAATATTGAATTGAATGTTTTTGATTTTAATGTCGGAGCTCAAAAATGTTATGAAAAAGTTGGGTTTACTTTAAATCCTGATAAAAAATATTTCAGAGAAGTAGATGGAGAAACTTGGACAGCGCTCAATATGGTGTTGAATTTGGAGGAATGGAAAAATAAGAATTAAAATATTTTACCACAGATTAAAAGACTTTTACAGATTTCAAAAGAATCATTTTAATCCTTTAATCTGTGGCAAAAAATAAAAAAAATGAAATGAAAAAAACAGTTTTAATTACTGGTGCTACAAGCGGAATTGGAAAAGCAACCGCTCAGATTTTAGCGAAAAACAATTATAAAGTGATCCTTTGCGGAAGACGTAAAGATCGTTTGGAAGAACTTCAAAAAGAACTTTCAGCTTTTACAGAAGTTCATTCTTTATCATTTGATGTCCGAAACAAAGAAGAAGTTTTAGAAAAAATAGGTGCTTTACCAAATGATTTTTCTACAATCGACGTTTTAATTAATAACGCTGGAAATGCCCACGGTTTGGATCCGATTCAGAACGGAAATTTAGACGATTGGGATGCCATGATTGATATTAATGTAAAAGGTCTTTTGTATGTTTCAAAAGCTATAATTCCACAGATGGTTGAGAGACAATCTGGACATATCATTAATATAGGCTCAACGGCGGCAAAAGAAGTGTATCCGAACGGAAATGTATACTGCGGTTCTAAACATGCTGTTGATGCGATTACTGCAGGAATGCGAATTGACTTGAATCCGTTTGGAATTCGAGTTGGAGGCATTCATCCAGGAATGGTAGCAACAGAATTTAGCGAAGTTCGTTTTAAAGGAGATGTTGAGAGAGCAGCAAATGTTTATAAAGGATTTGATCCGCTGCAGGCAGAAGATATCGCCGATATTATTCACTTTGTGGTTTCAAGACCTTATCATGTAAATATTGCCGATTTGGTTGTTATGAGTACTGCACAGGCCTCTTCGACGATTGTTAAAAAGAATATTTAAATAAAATCGAATATAGAGACGCACTGTAGTGCGTCTTTTTTTTAATTTTAAGTTTTAATAAATTAAATTACTGCGAATTAGTGCAATTCGTGGCTAAATAAAATCGACATGATTAATAAACGCCTTTTAATTAAAAATCTCCTCGCTCATAATGACGAAAGCAGTTTTTATGATAAAAAAAGGCAGTTGAATCTCCATTCTCGTGAAGGGAAGGGAAAGTTTCTAAAACACATTTGTGCTTTATCCAATTCTAACCCAAACAATAATTCTTATATCGTAGTTGGAGTAGAAGATCAAGATAACGAAATTGTCGGCGACGATTTCTTTGATGATAGTAGAATTCAGAATCTAGTCAATGCTTTTTTAGAAAACCCTCCAAAAATTCAATATGAAAACGTCCCTTTTCCTAATCTTCCAAAAGATAAAGTAATTGGTCTCGTTACAATAAAGCCTAAAAGTAAAATCTCTTACTTTAAAAAAGGAATTCATACCATTCTTGCCAATAGTGTTTTTATAAGACGCGGTAGTAATTCGATTCCTCTGGAAGAACACGAGGAAATTGAAAAAAACAATCAGAATACAGAAACGGTTATTGGAATCGAAAATAGTTCTCGAAATAGTATTCAATATACTTTAGACGGTGTTATCGATTTTATGAATTTCAGGCATAAAGATATGTCTCCGAAATATCGTGTTTTTAAAGAATTGTTTGTGATTTGTTGGGCTGGAGTTCCAAAAAAATTACGTGATAAAACATATTTGTCTCGTGTAGATATCGAATTGATAAACGAACAAATTAAACTTTTTTATTCGGCACAAGATGTTGTTACAATCGAATATAACGACGATACTTTTACCATTACAGAATATGTTCCGCTAGGATTAAATGACAAAACAAGTTATTATCCATTAGAAGAGCAAACCATTTATTTTTTTGATAACGGTTATTATAAAATCGACCGTCAGATGCTTTTTCAGCCGCCAGAATTCAATAGAAAAATGCTATATCATATTTATAATTCGAATATGGCTCTTTTAGGTAAACTCCAAAAAGAAATCACTTTATCGGATCGTGAAATGAAGGATTTAGAAAATCTGCCTTCTACCTTTATGATTTGTCATTTGAATGGTTTTGAGGATGCCAGACAAAAATTAATAGATGCGAAATTGCTTTTAAAGCCTTATAAAAATGTATATTCTTCCTTTAAAGAAGCCTTGAGGGTTTTGCGTAAAATGAAGTATGATGTTCAGTGAAAAAAGATTCTAAGTTGCTAAGGTTCTAAGATTCTGAGGTTTTCTATAGAGACGCACTGCGGTGCATTTAATAGATGCTGAAATTATTTAGTGAAAATTCAAATATTTTTTTACTTCTTCATACGGGAATAAAAGCTCTTTTGGGCCATCTGCATATGATGCAGCTTCATATGAATTGTAATATAAAAGTAAACCCGCAGAAGTATAGAAGATGTTTTGAGGAAGTTGAAATTTGTCATTTTCAAACATTAATCCTGTAGCATTAATATTGGCTTTTTCTGGAATTTTATATTTTGATCTGAAAGTTTTTTCAGCGAAAGCTTTAAACTCTTTTTCGTTTTTAAATAGCTGATTGTTAAAAATCGTTTTTCCTGTTTTTTTATCGAATAATAAAGAGCGATAACCTTGATAGCCATGAGCGCCGCCTGTGAAGGTATAATGGTCAATTTTAAGATTTAAGATTTGCTCTGACTGAAATTCTACATTTCCAATTATTCTTGCTTCCCAGCCAAAGGTGTCATTTGGGAATTTTTGATGCATTTCTTCGTATGAAATAATGAACGATTTTGCTAATGATTTATAATCATCAACTTTTACCGAATCTTCTTCAAAAAATGCAATCTCTTTAATTACTGCAAATACTTTTTTATTAATGCTGTCTGATGTTACTTTAACATTTTTAGCAATTGGAACTTCTATCGTAATTCTTGGGCAATCTTTTTTGCAGGGAATAGTAGATTTTTCTTCAAACGTTTCATTGTCAAATGAAAGCTCTTTTTTGCAACTTGTAAAAATCAAACACAAAAAGATTATAAATATGTAATTTTTCATATCAAAAAGTGTTAATTATCTACAAAGGTAAGAACTTGTGTCGCGATAAAATAAATTAAGCGGTAAATTTGTAAAAGAATTATGGAATTAAAATTTATAACTATATGAAATTCAATACAAAAGTTATTCACGGAGGACAGCATCATGATCCAAGTACAGGAGCTGTTATGCCGCCAGTGTATCAAACTTCAACATTTGTTCAAACAAGTCCAGGGAAACCTTTGGCAGATTACGAATATAGTAGAGCTTCAAACCCGACGCGTACGGCTTTAGAAGACGCTTTGGCTAGTATTGAAAACGGAACTCGCGGATTAGCATTTTCATCTGGTCTTGCTGCGACAGACTGCGTTTTAAGATCTTTTAAAGCGGGAGACGAAATCATTGCAATGGATGATTTGTATGGAGGAACGTACAGAATGTTTTCTCGTGTTTATAAAGATTCGGGTATTAAATTTCATTTTGTAGATATGACGAATATCGAAAAACTGAAAAGTTTAATTAACGAAAACACGAAGTTAATCTGGGTAGAAACGCCAACCAATCCGTTAATGAAATTGGCGGACATTCAAGAAATAGCAAAAATCACTCAAGAGAAAAAAATTCTTCTTGCGGTAGATAATACTTTTGCAACGCCTTATTTACAAAAACCTTTAGATTTAGGAGCAGATATTGTAATGCATTCTGCGACAAAATATTTAGGAGGACACTCTGATGTTATTGCTGGAGCATTAATTGTAAAAGATGAAGCGCTTGGAGAACAGTTACATTTTCAGCAATTTGCTACTGGAGCTACACTTGGGCCGATGGATAGTTTTTTGGTTTTAAGAGGAATCAAAACTTTAGCTCTAAGAGTGCAGAGACATTGTGAAAATGGAGAAAAGGTAGTTGGATACTTGAGTAATCACCCAAAGATTAAAACAGTTTATTATCCAGGTTTGAAGAATCATCCGTTTCACGAAATTGCTAAGAAACAAATGAAAGCTTTTGGCGGAATGGTTTCTTTTGATTTTAAATCAGGAAAGAAAGAAGATTCGATTGCATTTTTAGAAAAACTGAAAGTCTTTACTTTAGCAGAGTCTCTTGGTGGAGTAGAATCATTGGCTAATCACCCAGCTTTAATGACACACGCATCTATTCCTGCAGATAAAAGAGCAGAAGTTGGTATTACTGATGATTTAGTTCGATTGAGTGTTGGTATTGAAGATGCAGAAGATTTAATCGCAGATTTAGAACAAGCTTTAGCTTAATAAGTATATCTAAAAATAAAAATCCCAAATTCCAATTTTAATTATTTTGGAATTTGGGATTTTTTATGTTGTAAATTTTCTTGATTTAGAACTCTAAATAATAAATATATCCAAAGTTAAACCAAACCTGCCAGTCGTTAGATTTGTTTTCTTTATAAATATCTTTATTTGGGTTTAATCCGTCAATCCAATCTGAATTATACATAGAGAAACGAGTCTCAAACATTAAATCGCTCATTTCAGATAATTTGTAATGAACACCAACAGCAGCTGTTGCAGATAAAACTACCCCAGTTTCTGTAGAGAATCCATGTGCACGCCCATCAGATGGAGTTAAGTATTTTCCTGGAGTAACAGTTGGTAAGGTGATGTCTCCTAAATGAGATCCAACTTTTGCTGAATAATAGCTAACCTGAAATCCTAAACTTCCATACGGACTAAGGCTACCAATTGTGTTTTCGTAATCGTGGATTTTCATAAAAGGAGAAAATTCTAACTGAGCACCTAAACCTAATATGCTAGAACTTGCGTGCATATTTTTTAATTGCTGTGCAATTATTCCGTTAGGTTTTCTTTCAACCCATTCTCCATAATGTTTTAAAGTAGTTCTGCTGAAAGATAGATCAGTTCTTACTTTAAAATGCTCTGTAAAAAAACTTTCTCTATTGTTGTTGCTAGAAAAGTTAAGAAAGTGCATAATTCCAACACCAAAACCAGTGTTTCCTACATTGGTGTCGAAGTTGTGTCTTTCTCCAAAATCAGACTGTAATGTAACTGGTCCGGCGTAAATTCCGATCTCTTGAGCTAGTCCTTGTGCTGATACAGCAGTTGATATGCCAAACAAGGCAAGTAATGTGATAAATAGGGGTTTAGACATTTTTTAGGGCTTACAAATCACGGCAAATATATAAAAAACATAATCGATTCAAAATATTAAATCGCTCTATTGAAAAATAACTAGCAAAATACTTAATTTACTAACTTTTAAAGAGTGATTTGCATGTAAACACCTACATGTAAAATGTGTTTTTTTGTAATGTTTGAAAAAAACACAAATCGATTCAAAAAAGTGAAAAATATAACATCGAATCATTATTTGATATATCTTTGTCTGTTAAAACGAAAACGTTTTCTTAAACATGATTTCTTATTTTTATAAGAGTAAAGATTAAACTTAATTATCTGAAAAATTTATTTCAAAGATGGAACAAAAAATAAATGAATTTATGGCTCTAATTGAGTCAAAAAATCCAAACGAGCCAGAATTTCTTCAAGCTGTTAGAGAATTTGCTGAAACTGTAATTCCTTTTATATCAGAACGTAAAAAATACGATGGGAAGAATATACTTCTAAGAATCGCTGAACCAGAGAGATCGATTATATTTAGAGTTCCGTGGGTAGACGATAAAGGAGAAATTATTGTAAACAGAGGTTTTAGAATTCAGATGAACTCTGCAATTGGACCTTATAAAGGAGGGATTAGATTTCACCATACAGTAAATTTATCAGTTTTAAAATTCCTTGCTTTCGAACAAGTTTTCAAAAACAGTTTGACAACTCTTCCAATGGGCGGAGGTAAAGGTGGTTCTGATTTTGACCCAGAAGGAAAATCAGATGGCGAAATTATGCGTTTCTGCCAATCGTTTATGACAGAATTATGCCGTCATATTGGTCCAGATCTTGACGTTCCAGCTGGAGATATTGGTGTAGGAGCAAGAGAAATTGGATATTTGTTTGGTCAATACAAAAGAATTAGAAATGAATTTACAGGAGTTTTAACTGGAAAAGGTTTGGCTTACGGTGGTTCATTGATTAGACCAGAAGCTACAGGATATGGAGTAGTTTACTTTACAGATCAAATGCTTCGTACAATTGGTCATGAAATTAAAGGTAAAAGAGTTGCTATTTCTGGATTCGGAAATGTGGCTTGGGGAGTTGCTTTAAAAGTAAATGAATTAGGAGGTAAAGTAGTTACTATTTCTGGACCTGATGGTTATATTTATGATGAAGAAGGTATTTCTGGAGAAAAAATCGACCATATGGTTGAAATGAGAGCTACTGGAGATAATAGAGCAGAAAGATATTTGGAGAAATATCCAAATGCTATTTTCCATAAAGGAAAAAGCCCTTGGGAAGTAAAAGTAGATATCGCTATTCCTTGCGCTACTCAAAACGAGTTAAATGGAGATGATGCTAAGAAGTTAATTGATAATGGCGTTTTATGTGTTACAGAAGCTGCAAATATGCCTTCTACATTAGATGCTATTAAACTTTTCTTAGACAATAAAGTATTATTCGCACCAGGAAAAGCTGCAAATGCTGGAGGTGTTGCTGCTTCTGGATTAGAAATGACTCAAAACTCAATACGTTTAAACTGGACTAGTGAAGAAGTAGACTTGAGATTGAAAGAAATCATGATCGGAATTCATAACCAATGTAAAAAATACGGTGCAGAAGAAGACGGATATGTTAATTACGTAAAAGGAGCTAATATTGCCGGATTTGTAAAAGTTGCCGATGCTATGCTTGCTCAAGGTGTAGTTTAAGATTTAATTACAATAATTAGAAATGCCCTCGTTATCTTCATAAGATATCGGGGGTATTTTATTTGTGCTAAAAATTAAATAAAATTCCGTTTGTAGTATATTTGTCTATTCGAATACATTATATGATGAAAAAAGTTTTTTTCTGCGGTTTGTTTTTACTTCTAATTCAGTTTTGCATGGCGCAGGGCAAATTGTCTTGGCAAGGTTATTTTTCATTTAATGAAGTAAAGGATATCTCAGAATCAACTACGGGTGTAATAGCGGCTTCAGAAAATGCATTGTTTTCAAGAAACGTAACAACAAATATCCTTAAATCGATTACTACAGTTGACGGACTTTCAGGTCAGACAATTTCTGCAGTTTACTACAGCGAAGCATTCAAAAAAACAATAGTTGGCTATGAAAATGGATTAATGATTTTAATTAATGATGCTGACGGAAGTATGTTGAAAGTCGTTGATATTATTAATAAACAACTGCCGGCAAATACTAAAAAAATCAATCATTTTATGGAGAATAATGGATTGATATATGTTTCTTGCGATTTTGGAATTGTTCAATTCAATCTTAAAACTTCACAATTCGGAGACACTTATTTTATTGGTGATAATGGAGCAGAAATAAGTGTAAAACAAACGGCAATGTTTAACGGATTTATTTTTGCGGCCACTTCTAGCGGTATTAGAAAAGCTGATAGTGCAAACGCTAATCTTGTAGATTTTAGCCAATGGTCAATTGTAAATGGAGGAGATTGGTCTAGTGTTGAAGCTTTAGATACAGAGCTTATTGCAATAAATAATTCTGGATATATTCATCGATTCAATTCAAATGTATTTGTGGGCTTTTTGCAATTACCTCAAGCGGCTATTGATGCAAGAGTAAAAAATCATAATTTATTTGTTACAACCGCCAATACTGTTTATGTCTATAATAATCAAATGGTATTGAATAGGCAAATTACAAATGCTCAGGTTTTAGATAATAGTTTGAATTTTAGTTGCGCAACCACAGTTGGGGATCAGATTTTTATCGGGACAAAAGAAAAAGGTTTGTTTGTTTCTTCTTTAAATAACGTCACAGTTTTCGAAAATAGTACTCCCAGTGGACCAGTACGCAATAATATTTTTTCTATAGATGCGGGTTCAAATGTTTTGTGGGCAGTATATGGAGATTACGATGCTGTGTACAACCCTTATCCTTTGGATAGTTACGGAATTAGTCGCTTTAATGCTTCGGGATGGTTAAATGTTCCATATTCTGATGTTTTTGACGCAAAATCAATAACCAGAATTTATATCAATCCGAATAACGAAAAGCAAGTTTATGCCGGTTCTTTTTTTTCTGGATTGTTGAAGATTGAAAATGATGTTCCAACTCTTTTGTATAATGAAAAAAACAGTGGTTTGGAGTCAATTACAACAGAAGGTCCAAATTATATAGATGTTCGAATTAATGCAACTGCTTTTGATAAATCTGGAAATCTTTGGGTGACCAATAGTAGAATCAATAACGGATTGAAAGTTTTAAAAACAAATGGGCAATGGGGCAGCTATTCGATGGCTGCAATATCAGAAGATGTGGGAGAAGAGAATTATTCGAGTATAGTAATAGATCGCAATAATGTAAAGTGGATCGGGACTTATAAAACTGGAGTTGTCGGATTTAATGAAAGCACTAATACCTTTAAAAAAATGACTTTTGGTGCTGATGCTGGTAATTTGCCAATTGCAGATGTAAGGGCGATAGCTTTAGATACAAAAAATCAACTTTGGATTGGAACGACAAAGGGTTTGAGAGTTTTGTCTAACGTCTCGAGTTTTCAATCTGAAAGTCAGCTAAAAGCCAATCCGATTATTATTACAGAAGATAATTTGGCTCAAGAATTATTATACGAGCAGTTTGTAACTTCTATTGCAGTTGATGGGGCAAATAACAAATGGATCGGAACTGCAGATTCGGGAGTATTTATGGTTTCGCCAAATGGACAGGAAACAAAATATCATTTTACGATAAACAATTCGCCATTGCCAAGTAATTATGTAAATGATATTAAGATAAATGGTAGAACAGGAGAAGTTTTTATTGCAACCAGTAAAGGATTGGTTTCGTTTGGCGGAATTTCAACAGATGCCAATGAAGATTTAAGTAATGTTTATGTTTATCCAAATCCAGTTCGTCCTACTTACACAGGAACCGTTAAAGTTGCAGGATTAATTGATAAGGCAAATGTCAAAATTACTGACATTGAGGGGAATTTAGTTTACGAAGTAACATCTTCGGGCGGAACAATCGAATGGGACACAACTGCTTTCGGAAGATATAAAGTAGCATCTGGAGTTTACATGGTTTTTATTTCTGCTCAAGACGGAGGCGAAACTAAAGTTAAAAAAGTGATGATTATTAGATAATATTCAGCCGCAGTTATAGTTTTCAGTGAGAGATAAAACTTCAAACAAAAAATAAAAATCTTTTGCAAGTCAAAACCAAAGCCATAGTAATTTCATCATTAAAATTTCAGGAAAAAAGCTTGATCGTAAAATGTTTTACACTTTCCAGCGGACTGAAATCTTATTTTGTACGTGACGCTTTTTCTAGCAGAAAGGCAAGTCAGAAAATTGCTTATTTTCAGCCGTTTTCGATTTTAGAAATTGAAGCCGTTCACAAAAATAAAGGCACTTTAGAAAATTTTAAAGAAATAAAAAGTGCTGTTCCATTTCAGACTATTCATACTGATATTGTGAAAAGTACAATGGTTATGTTTCTTTCAGAGATGCTGCATTATTCTATTCAAGAAGAAGAAAAAAACGAACAGTTATTTTTGTTTTTAGAAACGGCACTAACTTGGCTAGATCATCATGATGAAATTTCTAATTTTCATTTAATTCTGCTCTTAGAAATCACAAAATATCTTGGTTTTTATCCTGATACTTCTGAGATCGATTTGCCTTTTTTTGAAATGAATGAAGGCGTTTTTACACTTTTTCAAAAAGCAAATGTGCTTTCAGAACATGAAACCAATTTGTTTAAAAAATTACTGGAATTAAAATTTGATAATGATCAAAAAGTCTTTCATGTTTTAGAAAGACAAATTCTTCTGAAAATTCTAATCGATTATTATAGTCTTCATCTGGAAGGATTCAAAAAACCTAAATCTTTAGAGATTTTAAAGGAAGTTTTCTCTTAAATAGATAAAAAGAACATTATTTGTTGCGGAATCTACTCAAAATTTCCCGAAATCGGTCTTTTTTCCGTTATCTTTTATCTATTTCCCTCAAAATTCCTTACTTTCGCACCTCGTTTAAGAAAAGGATAAAATGAGTACAAAATTTACTGAATACAAAGGACTTGACTTGCCAACTGTAGCGTCTGAAGTTCTTGATTTTTGGAAGAAAGAAAATATATTTGAAAAGAGTGTAACAACTCGCGAAGGTGCTGAGCCTTTCGTATTTTTTGAAGGTCCGCCTTCAGCAAACGGATTACCTGGAATTCACCACGTAATGGCACGTGCGATTAAAGATATTTTTTGCAGATATAAAACTCAGAAAGGTTTTCAGGTTAAAAGAAAAGCTGGATGGGATACTCACGGTTTGCCTGTAGAATTGGGTACCGAAAAAGAATTAGGAATTACAAAAGAAGATATTGGTAAAACAATTTCGATCGAAGAATATAACGAAGCGTGTAAAAAAACCGTTATGCGTTATACCGATGTATGGAATGATTTGACCGAAAAAATGGGGTATTGGGTAGATATGGAAGATCCATATGTGACTTATAAGCCAAAATACATGGAATCGGTTTGGTGGCTTTTGAAGCAAATCTATGATAAAGGTTTATTGTACAAAGGATACACAATTCAGCCATATTCTCCAAAAGCAGGAACCGGATTATCTTCTCACGAAGTAAATCAGCCTGGAGCTTACCGTGATGTAACTGATACTACAATTGTAGCACAGTTTAAAACGCTTCCAGAAACTTTGCCTTCATTCTTGCAAGGTTTTGGAGATATTCACATTTTAGCTTGGACGACAACTCCTTGGACATTGCCATCAAATACAGCTTTGACAGTAGGTCCAAAAATCGATTATGTTTTAGTTAAAACTTTCAATCAATATACTTTTGAGCCAATCAATGTTGTTTTGGCTAAAAACTTAGTTGGAAAACAATTCGGAAAAGGATATTTCGTAAGTGAAGACGACGCTGATTTTGACAATGTGAAAAATGGTGACAAAAAACTTCCTTACAAAATTTTAACCGAAGCAAAAGGAGCAGATTTAGTAGAAATTCGTTATGAGCAATTATTGCCTTACGTATTGCCATATCAAAACGCTGAAAATGCATTTAGAGTAATTTCTGGAGATTTCGTTACTACAGAAGACGGAACAGGAATCGTGCATACAGCTCCAACTTTTGGTGCAGACGATGCTAAAGTAGCAAAAGAAGCAAAACCAGAAGTGCCGCCAATGTTGGTTCTTGACGAAAACGGAACAGCAGTTCCTTTAGTTGATTTACAAGGAAAATTCACTTCTCATGTAGGTGATTTGGCTGGTAAATATGTTAAAAACGAATATTACGATGCAGGACAGGCTCCAGAGAAATCTGTAGATGTTGAAATCGCTATTCGTCTTAAAGAAGAAAACAAAGCTTTTAAAGTTGAAAAATACGTGCACAGTTATCCACACAGCTGGAGAACAGACGAGCCGTTATTATACTATCCTCTAGATTCATGGTTCATCAAAGTAACCGATGTAAAAGATAGAATGTTCGACCTGAACGAAACTATCAATTGGAAACCTAAATCTACTGGTGAAGGACGTTTTGGAAATTGGCTTAAAAATGCTAATGATTGGAACTTATCTCGTTCTAGATATTGGGGTATTCCTTTGCCAATTTGGAGAACAGAAGATAAAACAGAAGAAGTTATTATCGGTTCTGTTAAAGAATTGTACAATGCAATCGAAAAATCAATCGAAGCAGGTTTCCAAAAAGAAAATCCGTTTAAAGGATTTGAAATCGGAAATATGTCTGAGTCAAATTATGATTTAATTGACTTGCACAAAAATGTTGTTGATGCTATCACTTTGGTTTCGGCTTCTGGGAAACCAATGAAGCGCGAAAGTGATCTAATCGACGTTTGGTTCGATTCTGGAGCAATGCCTTATGCGCAATGGCATTATCCTTTTGAAAACAAAGAAAAAATTGATGGGAACAAAGATTTTCCAGCAAATTTTATTGCAGAAGGAGTAGATCAAACACGTGGATGGTTCTATACTTTGCATGCAATCGGAACTTTGGTTTTTGATAAAGTAGCATATAAAAACGTAGTTTCTAATGGTTTAGTTTTAGATAAAAATGGAATTAAAATGTCTAAGAGTAAAGGAAATACGATAGACCCATTTAAAACCATTGCAGAAAACGGTCCAGATGCTACACGTTGGTATATGATTATGAATGCAAATCCGTGGGATAACTTGAAGTTTGACCTTGAAGGAATTGCTGAGGTTAAACGTAAATTCTTCGGAACACTTTACAATACCTATTCATTCTTCTCGTTATATGCTAACATCGACGGATTTAAATACGAAGAAGCTGAAATTCCGTTAAACGAAAGACCAGAAATCGATCAGTGGATTATTTCTGAATTACATTCGTTAATCAAATTTGTTGACGAATGCTACGAAGATTATGAGCCAACAAAAGCTACAAGAGCCATTTCTGACTTCGTTCAAGAGAATTTAAGTAACTGGTACGTTCGTTTATGCCGTCGTCGTTTCTGGAAAGGAGAATATGCAAAAGATAAAATTGCAGCTTACCAAACGCTTTATACTTGTTTATTAACTATAAGCAAATTAAGCGCTCCAGTAGCTCCATTTTTTATGGATAAATTATACAGAGATTTGACAGCTTCTACGGGAACCGAGGATTTTACTAGTGTTCACTTGGCTGAGTTTCCAAAATTTGTCGAAAACTTTGTTAATAAAACGTTAGAGAGCAAAATGCAGAAGGCTCAAACTATCTCATCTTTGGTTTTATCACTACGTAAAAAAGAGATGATAAAAGTTCGTCAACCTCTGCAAAAGGTAATGATTCCAGTACTTGACGAGAATCAGCGTGCTGAAATCGAAGCGATTTCTGACCTTGTAAAAGCTGAGGTAAATGTTAAAGAAATTGAACTTTTAGACGATGCTTCAGGTATTTTGGTAAAACAAATTAAGCCTAATTTTAAGGCGCTTGGACCGCGTTTCGGTAAAGATATGGGTCTGATTTCTAAGGAGATACAGGGTTTTTCTGCAGAGCAGATCAATCAGCTGGACAAGCAAGGAACGCTAGATATTGTTATTGCAGGAAATAGTGTAACTTTATCACTAGAAGATGTGGAAATTACATCGCAAGATATCGAAGGATGGTTGGTTGCTAATTCAAACGGAATAACAGTTGCGCTTGATATTACTCTTACCGAAGAATTAAAAAATGAAGGTATCGCTAGAGAATTAGTTAATAGAATACAAAACATTCGTAAAGACTCAGGATTTGAGGTTACGGATAAGATTAAAGTTCAAATAAAACGAGACGGTATTTTAGAAGATGCAGTTTCAAAAAATGAAGACTATATTAAGTCTGAAACATTAACAGACGAACTAGTTTTTGCTGACGTTTTAGAAAACGGCACAGAAATTGAGTTTGATGACATTAGAACCATTATATTAATTTCAAAATAGTAGAAAATGATAGATGAAATTATTAGATACTCAGACGCAGATTTAGCAGAGTTCAAAGAAATAATCCAAGCAAAAATTAAAAAAGCACAAGAAGATCTTGATTTGATCAAAAGTGCTTATATGAACGATTTGAATAACGGAACTGACGATACTTCTCCAACTTTTAAAGCTTTTGAAGAAGGAAGTGAAACCATGTCTAAAGAAGCAAACTCTCAGTTGGCTATCAGACAAGAGAAATTCATTCGTGATTTAAAAAATGCTTTATTCCGTGTAGAAAATAAAACTTACGGTATCTGCAAAGTAACAGGTAAATTAATTAGCAAAGAAAGGCTTAAAATCGTTCCTCATGCTACAATGAGTATCGAAGCTAAAAACTTGCAACGATAAGATTACGTAGAAATATGTAATAAAAAAAGCGCTCCTTATGGGGCGCTTTTTTTGTTTAATGTTTAACTATGAGCTAGTTCACTGGTGAATTTATACTTTGAAAGAAATTGTTTATAATTAATCAAAATAAAATTAAAAATACGGTATTGGTTTTTGTAAGAACAATTTCGTTTGTTTTACTTTCGTTCATTATAAGCTATAAAAAAACCGTCTTGAATTAAGACGGTTTGTAATAGATAAAATTTAAGAAAATTATGCTAGGTTTTTTTCAACGTCAGCTTTATGTTTTCTTAAAATAGCTCTTGTCATACCCAGATTAGCTTTTGAAGCATCTGCGGCCAAGTAAATCATGAACTTTTTGTTTGGAGAAATGTCGATAATATGAATTTGATTAGAAAGTGTAATCAAAATATCTTCGATATCCTGGTTTAAGTTTAATGCTTTTACAGCACTTAGTTTAGCTTTTACAACCTCTAGGTTATAAGCTGCTGCAAGTTCAGGGTCAAAACTAGGGTCGATAGTTAAATTTCCAAAACTTAATCCAGATTCAATTTCAGTTACTGCTACAGCGATAAAGCCGTTCACGTTTGTTTTCATTTCATTTAAAAACACGTTTAAAAAATCATTACTCATAGTTCATTTGGGTTATTTGTTAATAGAATTTATTGTTATTTCAATAATGAATTTTTGCTTAATTCAGCAGAAACTTCTTCTGTAGAACGCATCAATAATGCAAGGTTGCTTCCTTCTCGAGAAAAAGCAACAATGAAATTGGAACCGCTTATTTTGTTTCCAACGATAACGCCTTCGGCGCTTTTTAAGTACAATTGTTTTAAAGAGCCTTTTTCTAAATCAAGTAAGAATTTTTCGCTCATAGATAAAATTGCTGCGCTCATTGCGGCGATACTATCTCCATAGTCTAAATTCAGTGAGGTAATGAGTTTGCCTTTTCCATTTAAAATTAAAGCTGCTGTAGATTTTGTGCTGACAAGAAAGTCATTTAGGGTAGTTGTGATTTCATTCATGATTTTGTAGGATTTTGGGATGAATGTTAAATTCAGTTCGTTTGGTAATTTGGATTTAAAAATTAATTGCTGTTTAACCTAAACAAGTGTTAATTTTTATTAACAAATATAAATTAAATTATGTATCATTGTAGTACCAAATCAGTAATAATTTAAATTATTTACTACAAAAAACTTACATTATGGCTAAAGTATTGAAATTCAAAGAAGTAAACTCTGATGTAGAGCGCAGAATGAAAGAATTTGAAAAACTGCGCGTTAAGTTTAAAGCTGATGTAAAAAAGGGAGAAGCTAAGAAGTTGGCGGCCGGAAAAGAAAGCAAGGGAATATTTAAATCTATTTCAGAATTTTTTTCCGACAGTCCAAAGACACCAGCTAAAGCTGCCGTAAAAAAGTAAACTTCATCAGGTTTAGATTAGCAGATAAACTTGTTTAGTTTGTTACAAAAGAATTAACGCTCCTTTAGGAGCGTTTTTTTTGATTAAATTGTTATTTTTGCCCATCAAAAAATTATAAAATGTCATTACGAAAAGCGTATTTCCTTATATTCTTAGTTTTAATTGTTGATCAGCTTTCTAAAATTTATGTCAAAACAAATTTTGTTTTAGGCGAAGAAGTTGTAATTGCTGATTGGTTTAGAATTCATTTTATTGAAAATGAAGGAATGGCTTGGGGTACAAAAATACCAGGTGAATACGGAAAACTAATCTTGACCGTTTTCAGAATCTTTGCTGTTGTTGGAATTGGATGGTGGCTTTCTGATTCGGTAAAAAAGCGTCATTCAAATTATTTGATAGCAGCTATTGCATTAATCTTCGCAGGAGCGGCTGGAAATATTATCGATTCTGTTTTCTACGGAGTTATTTTTGATGACAGCACACATAACTTAGCAACTATTTTTTCTCCAACTCCATATGGTACGTGGTTTCATGGTTTGGTTGTAGATATGTTTTACTTTCCTATTTGGGAAGGTGAGCTTCCAAGTTGGTTGCCAATATTTGGAGGAAAACATTTTGCATTCTTCAATGCAATTTTTAATATTGCCGATGTGGCAATTTCTACTGGTGTAGGTATACTTTTGGTTTTCAACAAAAGAGCTTTTCCAAAACACTAATTTTATCGATTTCTCAATTTTATTTGATTTTTTAATTAATACTGCGCTAGAAGTGCTATTTTTACGATATAAAAAATCAAAACTATGCAAAGTCCGTCTTTTTCTATTTATGATGCTTCTGCAGGATCAGGAAAGACGTATACTTTGGTTAAAGAATATTTAAAGATTATTCTTTCTTCTCCAAAGAACGATGCATATCGAAATATTTTAGCAATTACTTTTACCAACAAAGCGGTTCATGAAATGAAAAGCCGTATTGTTGGAAATTTGTCTGAATTTGCAAAAGACGATCCGTCTCCAAAAGCGGCTGATTTAATGGAAGATTTGTCGCGGGATACAGGGCTTTCAATCATTAAAATTAAAACCAAATCGCAGCAAATCATTAAGCACTTAATTCATAATTATGCAGCTTTTGATATTTCTACCATTGATAAATTTACCCATAAAGTTATTCGTGCTTTTGCGCACGATTTAAATCTTCCGATGACTTTTGAAGTCACTCTGGATACCGAAAATTTATTGGTTGAGGCTGTTGATGCAATTATTGCTCAAGCAGGAGAAGACGAAACATTGACCAAATTGCTTATCGATTTTACAATGGAAAAAACCGATGATGACAAAAGTTGGGATGTTTCTCGAGAAATTCTCGACACGGGAAGATTGGTTTTGAATGAAAACAATAGAAATGAAATTTTGCATTTTCAAGATAAAACAATCGGAGAGTTTGTTGAAATTAAAAAGAAAATGCAGGCGCTTTGCAAAGAACTGGAAGAAAAAAATGAAGGTCTTGCAACGAAAGCAATTGAATTAATTGATAAAAACGGAATTGATCCAAAATCATTTTCAAGAGGAACTTTTCCAAATCATTTGGAAAGTATTCGAAGCGGAAAATTTAATCCAAAAAATAAAACCTTTCATGAGTTTGATGATATTGCAATTAACAAAACGGCAAAAGACCGAGTGTTAATCGAAAATATTATTCCACAATTGCTTCAGATATTAAAAGAGGTTTATCAAAATTTCGAAAAAAGAGATTTTTATAAGGCTTTCTTAAAAAACATAACTCCGCTTTCTTTACTGAATACGGTGAGTAATGAACTTGCTAAAATTCAGTCGGAACAAAATGTTTTATCGATTTCAGAATTCAATGCGATTATTCATCGCGAAATTCAGAATCAGCCAGCGCCTTTTATCTATGAACGTTTAGGTGAGCGTTATCGCAATTTCTTTATTGATGAATTTCAAGATACATCAGAAATGCAATGGCAGAACTTGATTCCGCTTATTGATAATTCACTTTCTGGTTTGGATGATTATGGTAACAAAGGAACTTTGATGATTGTTGGAGATCCGAAACAGTCAATTTATCGCTGGCGCGGAGGAAAAGCAGAACAGTTTATCGAGTTAAGTAAAGAAGAAGTCGCTTTTTTTCATCACGAAAAAAAAGTGAAGCATTTAGATACCAATTATAGAAGTTATAGTGAGGTTATTGAATTTAATAATGCTTTCTTCCAATTAATTTCGGCTGAATTTACAAATGCAGATTATAAGGATTTATACGAAAATCATAGCTTTCAAAATACGAATTCGAAAAAAGGGGGTTATGTGAATATTTCTTTTCTTCCGATTGCCGAGAAAAATGAATTTATAGATGATGAAGAAGTTGTAGAGAAATCAGATTTGTATGTCTTAGCAACTTTAAATACGATTAGAGAAGTCGTTAAGCAAGGTTTTGAATATAAAGATATTGTAATCCTGACCAGGAAAAGAGATCAAGGAATTGCGGTTGCAAATTATTTGACTGAGCAAGGTGTTCCGCTTCTTTCTTCAGAAACTTTAATGATTCAGAATGCATCAGAAGTTCGTCTTATAATTCATCTTCTTCGATATTTAAATAATAGCGCCGACTTAGAGTCGAAAGCTAACTTTTTGCATTTCCTTTCTTCAACAAAAGACTTGTCTATGCCGGTTCATGATTTCATTGCATTGGGAATGAATCATAGATTTGAAAAAGAATTTGAAGAATGGCTTGTGACTTTTGATGTTTCTTTTTCTTTTGAAGATGTTCGAAAGAAATCCTTATATGAGGCTGTTGAAATCATTATTTCTAAATTTATTCTTCCGTCTGAAGGAAATGCTTATGTGCAGTTTTTTCTGGATATTGTTTTAGAAAGAGATATTCGAAATCAATCTGGAGTTGCAGACTTTTTGATTTTCTGGGATAAAAATTCGGATAAATTTAGCATTCCGTCTCCAGAAGGAAATAATGCAGTTCGTATTATGACGATTCATAAATCTAAGGGGTTAGAGTTTCCGGTTGTAATTATGCCTTTTGCAGATGAGGATTATAACCGAAAGCCAAAAGATAAGTTGTGGCTTGATACTGAAGAAATAGATTTAGGAGTTCCAAAAGCTTTGGTTGATAATAGCAGTGCGGTTGAAAGTTTTGGAGAAAGTGCCTCGGCAGTTTTTAATTTGAAAAAACAAGAAGAGCTTTTAGATAATATAAATGTGTTGTATGTGGCGCTAACGCGTGCCGAAGAACAATTATATGTGATTTCTCAATCATTAAAAGCTAAAAGTGATGGCGAATATCCGAACAATATGGCTTCTTTTTTTATTAAATTTTTGATTCATGAAGGGGTTTACGAGGAAGAAAAATTGAATTATGAATTTGGAAATAAAACTAGGCTATCAAAAATCACCAGAACAGTCGATACAGTTAAATCGATTCCTGTTGTAAGGGAGGTTTTAAATCCGAAAAATATTAAAATTGCACAACGCGAAGCTTTAATGTGGGGAACGCATCAGCAGGAAGCTATTTCGTACGGAAATATTGTTCATGAAATTTTGGCTTTTGTTAAAGATAAGACGGATGTTGATTTGGCGGTAACTAAAGCTATTGAAAACGGTTTGATAACTTACGATCAAGTAGATCAAGTATTGCAAACTTTGAGAGAAATTGTGAATCATCCAGAACTAAATGTTTGTTTTAATGGAAAAGATACGGTTTTGAATGAGCAGACGATTGTTCAGAAAGAAGGGAGAATTTTAAAGCCAGATCGAGTTGTCTTTTTAGAAAATAAACAAGCCTATTTGTTAGATTATAAAACAGGTGCTGTAAATGCAAAATATCAACAGCAGATTCAGGAATATCAAGATGCAATTGAAGATTTAGGATATGCAGTTTTAAAAAAGGCTTTGGTGTATATTGGGACAGAAATTGAGGTGGTAAATTTGTGAAAAAATTAATCAGATGTTAAAGAAAAAGCGAAGCTGAATTTTGGTTAAGCTGTTAATATTTAACGTTTTAAATAAATAAAAAATGTACGGTAAAATAAAAGAACATCTGCAAAAAGAATTGCAGACAATTGAAGAAAATGGAATCTTTAAAAAGGAGCGTATTATTACTTCTCCTCAAGGTGCAGAAATCACAATTTCAACAGGAGAAACAGTGTTGAACTTTTGTGCCAATAATTATTTAGGACTTTCATCGCATCCAGAAGTGGTGCAAGCAGCAAAAGATGCAATGGATACGCATGGTTTCGGAATGTCGTCTGTTCGATTTATTTGCGGTACACAAGATATTCATAAAACATTAGAGAAAAAGATTGCTGATTTTTATGGTACAGAAGATACTATATTATATGCCGCAGCCTTTGATGCAAACGGAGGTGTTTTTGAGCCTTTGTTGGGAGAGAATGATGCAATTATTTCAGATAGCTTAAATCACGCTTCTATTATAGATGGTGTTCGTTTATGTAAAGCGGCTAGATATCGTTATGAAAATAATAATATGGAAGACTTGGAGCAGCAGTTGATAAAAGCAAACGAAGCTGGAGCTCGTTTTAAATTGATTGTTACTGACGGAGTTTTTTCTATGGACGGATTAGTAGCGCCATTAGATAAAATTTGTGATCTTGCTGATAAATACGATGCAATGGTAATGGTAGATGAATGTCATGCTGCTGGTTTTATTGGGGCAACTGGAAAAGGAACTCTTGAAGCAAAAGGAGTTATGGGAAGGGTAGATATTATAACAGGAACTCTTGGAAAAGCTTTGGGTGGAGCAATGGGAGGATATACTACTGCAAAAAAAGAAATTATTGAGTTATTACGTCAGAGATCTCGACCTTACTTGTTTTCAAATTCATTGGCTCCGGCTATTGTTGGCGCTTCGATAAAAGTATTTGAATTATTGGAAAAAGACACAACACTTCGTGATAAATTAGAATGGAATACCAACTATTTTAAAGAAGGTATGAAAAAAGCAGGCTTCGATATTATTGATGGAGATTCTGCAATTGTTCCAGTTATGTTATACGATGCGAAATTGTCTCAGACAATGGCAAACGAACTTTTGAAGCAAGGAATTTATGTTATTGGATTTTTCTTTCCAGTGGTTCCGAAAGATAAGGCTAGAATACGAGTACAGCTATCTGCGGCGCATGAAAAAGAACATTTGGACAAAGCTATAAATGCCTTCATAGTTGTCGGTAAAATGTTAAAAGTTATATAATTACCACTTCTGTTAAATTTTTGTAGGTTTTTTTTAACATTTCATTTTGTATTTAAAAAATTTGGTGTTACTTTTGCTTGTAATTAACTAAATTGTAATTAAAAAAATTAAGTATGAAACATCTTAACAAACTTTTAGTTGCTGTATTGATGGCGATGGGTTTAAATGCTCAAGCGCAAGACAGTAACAATCCATGGGCGATCTCTTTCGGAGTTAATGCTGTGGATACTAGAACAAGTTCAGGTTCTGGTCATGGTTTCTTTGACCAACACTTTTCTCAGCCATTCGCTGTTAAAGACAACTGGAACATTTTACCTTCTTTATCTTACATTGGTGTATCTAGATATGTAGGTAGCGGTTTCTCAGTTGGTTTACAAGGATCTGTAAACAAAATTGATAAATATGTTATCCTTGATCGTGCTAATCCTAATGCAGATGGTAGAGGAAATGTAGTAGTAAATCCAGGAGACTTGATGTACTACGGAATTGATGCTACTATCAAATATAGCTTCCAAGAATTAATCAAATCTAAGGTGATTGATCCTTCGTTATCTGTTGGTGGTGGTTATACTTTCTTCGGAGATAGCAGCTATGGAACTGTTAACCCAGGTGCTGGTGTTACTTTCTGGTTTACTGATGCTATTGGTCTTGAATTAGCTACAAGATACAAATGGTCAGTGAGTGGTGATAGAGAAGATGCTTCTGGAACTCCAGATGCTCCATCTCACTTCCAACACACTGCAGGTTTAGTTTTCAAATTCGGAGGTAAAGATACTGACGGAGACGGAATCTATGACAAAGACGATGCTTGTCCAGATGTTGCTGGTTTAAAACAATTCAACGGATGTCCTGATACTGACGGTGACGGAATTGTTGATGCTTCTGACGCTTGTCCAGATGTATTTGGTTTAGCTGCATTAAACGGATGTCCTGATACAGACGGAGACGGAATTGCTGATAAAGATGACGCTTGTCCAGATGTTGCTGGTTTAGCTGCTTTAAAAGGTTGTCCTGATACTGACGGTGACGGAATCGCTGATAAAGACGATAAATGTCCTACAGTTGCTGGTCCTAAAGAAAACGGTGGTTGCCCATTCTTAGATGCTGATAAAGACGGTGTTGCTGATAAAGATGATGACTGTCCTACAGTTCCTGGTCCTGCAAGTAACAGAGGATGTCCAGAAGTAACTTCTGCTGCATTAGAAGATCTTAAAGTTCAAGCTAGAGCAATCTACTTCAACTCAGGAAAAGCTACTTTCAAAACTGGTGACAAAGAAACTCCAGCTAGATTAGATGCTATTAAAGAAATCCTTAAAAACTATCCAAACGCGAAATTCTCTATCGAAGGACACACAGATAGTACAGGTTCTGCTAAAGTTAACCAAAAACTTTCTGAAGATAGAGCTAACGCTGTATTAAACGCTTTAGTTGAAAGAGGTGTTAACCCAGAAAACTTAGAAGCTAAAGGATTTGGTTCTAGCCAACCAGTTGCAAGTAACAAAACTGCTGCAGGTAAAGCACAAAACAGAAGAACTGAAATTAGACACATTGGTTCTAAATACCAAGGTAAACTATAATTAGTTTTCTAAATAAACATGAAAAGCCATTCTTAATTGAATGGCTTTTTTTATTTTTATCCTATGGTAAATACTTCTTTTCTTCAAAAAATTGCCTCTGTTGTAATTCAGGACTTTGCAGAGAAACTCTCTGAAATAACAATAATACTTCCGAATAAAAGAGCAAAAGTTTTTTTGATTGAAGCTCTTAAAAAAGAGACTTCGAAGACTATTATTGCTCCAGAGATTACAAGTATTGAAGATTTTGTTCAAGATGTAGCTTCAATACGTTCAGTTGATTCGATAGAGCTGTTGTTTGAATTTTACGAAGTTTATTTATCAATTACAGAGCAGAAGCATCAGCAATCTTTTGAGCTGTTTGCAAATTGGGCAAAGACCCTTTTGCAAGATTTTAATGAAATTGATCGCTATCTTTTAGATCCATCGCATGTTCTCTCTTATTTAAAAGATATTGAAGATATAAAAAGATGGGGGCTAGAAGTAGATCAAAAAACTAAACTTCTTGAAAATTATATTGATTTTTGGAAGTTACTTCCTTTATACTACGAATCACTGTACAACCATTTGTTGTTTAAGTCAATTGGATATCAAGGTTTGATTTACAGAGAAGCGGTAAATAATCTCAATCATTTTTCGAACACTATCGGAAAACGTACTTTTATTTTTGCGGGTTTCAATGCTTTAAATGCAGCAGAAGAAAAAATCGTACAGCATTTATTAGCTTTAGATCAAGCCCGAATTTATTGGGATGCTGATCAAGCTTTTCTTAATGATCCATATCATGATTCTGGACTTTTTTTGAGACGTTTTAAAGAAAGTTGGAAACATTATAAGTCAAATATTTTTGAATGGATTGTGGATGATTTTTCACAGTCAAAAAATATTCAAGTTATCGGAACTCCAAAAACAATTGGGCAAGCAAAATTAGCGGGTAGTATTATCGAAAATTTAATTGACCAAAATCCAGAAGCTTCGTTAGATAAAGTTGCCGTTGTGCTTGGTGAAGAGAATTTATTGGTTCCTGTTTTGTATTCGCTTCCTTCATCTGTTGGGGCTTTAAACATTACAATGGGATATTCTGGAAAGAACAATCCGTCGCAGATTTTTGTTGCCAAATTATTTAAAATGCATACCAATGCCCTTTCTCGAAAAGGTGGCAGTTATGTTTTTTATTATAAAGATGTACTTGATATTTTAACTCATCCGTTGGTTGAGCCTTATGCAAATGCGCATAGATTAGTAAGAATTATTAAAGAAAACAATTATACTTTTATTACTCATCAGAAAATTTTAGAACTTCATCCTGAGCCTTCGAGTTTCTTTGATTTGTTGTTTGAAAAATGGATAAATGGTTCTGTTGCGGTTTTAAAAAACATTTCTGCTTTATTAATTACAATTAAAGATCATTTTAGTAATGATAACGAAGAAGAAAAAATTGCGAAAGCTTTTGTTTATGGAGTTTTTAAAGTAATTAATAAACTTATAAATTACTATTCTAAACATCATCATATTGATAATATTGATACGCTTCATTCGATTTATAAGCAAATTATAGATTTGGCCGAAGTGTCTTTTGAAGGTGAACCGTTGCGTGGTTTGCAGATTATGGGAGTTTTAGAAAGCCGTGTTTTGGACTTTGAGACTGTAATTGTAACTTCTATGAATGAAGGTAAATTTCCAGCTGGAAAATCGCAGAATTCATTTATTCCTTATGATGTAAAAAGAGAGCTAGGGCTTCCAACTTTTAAAGAGAAAGATGCGATTTATACCTATCACTTTTATCATTTATTGCAAAGGGCTAAAAATATCTATTTGATTTATAATACGGAAAATGACGGATTGGATGCAGGAGAGCGAAGCCGTTTTATAACGCAATTAGAAGTCGAAAAGAAATCACAGCATAATATTACGTTTGATATTTATAATCAGGATCTCCCAAATACGGCTTATGAGCCTATTTCTGTTCCAAAGTCTGATTTGGTGATGGAGCGTTTGAAAGAAATTGCTGTTAATGGGTTTTCTCCATCGGCTTTGACTAGCTATATTCGGAATCCAATTGAGTTTTATTTTCAGAAGATATTAAGAATTCGTGAAGTTGAAGAAGTTGAAGAAAACATTGCGTTGAATACTTTAGGGACTATTATTCATGAGACTTTAAAAGCATTGTATGAACCTTTTATTGGGAAGTTTATTTCTGAGAATGATCTTTCAAATTGCTTTAAGTTGCTGGATGACGAAGTTCTTAAGCAATTTAAGTTGGTTTATAAAGAAGGAGAAATCAAGAAAGGACGTAATCTTTTGGCTTTTGAAGTGGCAAAAAGAAACGTCTCTAATTTCTTGAAAATGGAATTAGAATCGGTTAAAAATAATGAAGCGATTCAGATTGTCGCTTTAGAACAAACTTTTGAACGTGAGTTTGTCCATCCAAAATTGCCATTTCCTGTTTTAATTAAAGGAAATGTCGACCGTATAGAGCGTAGAGATGGCAAAATTCGAATTATTGATTATAAGACTGGAAAAGTAGAAAAGGCTAGTGTTGTATTGAAAACTTGGAACGGATTAACGCAGGAGATTAAAAACGATAAAATTATTCAGGTTTTGGCTTATGCTTTCATGTTTGAGAAAGAAGCGGGCGGACTTCCGATAGAAGTTGGAATTATTTCATTCAAAAACCTCAAATCGGGATTTTTGCCTTTTGGCTTTAAAGAAGAAAAAGATCTAGATGTCATAGTGACGCCTCAAATCTTAAATTCTTATCTGGAAGAAATAGCCAATTTGTTAGCGGAGATTTTTGATATTAATATTCCTTTTGAAGAAAAAATATAAGTCTGCTTTTTTAAAATGCAATACTTTGAAATCAGTTAATTTTACAAGTCATTTTTTTTGATGTAATTGGTTTATTTTGAGTGGTGTTCCTTTTTGTGTGCTTTTTTTAATGAGGCGATAAACAAAAACGGAAGTTGATATTTGTTTATTATGTTCAAATTTCTTTAAAATCAAAAAGCTGGAAAGCGGTATTTTGAAAGAAATGATGCTTTTTTTGGATAAGATGGATAATTTTTTAATCAATTAAAACGTAAGTTTTTTGAGCGATTTTTTATTGATTTGTCTTTAAAAAGGAATGGAATTCCAACTAATCAAATTAAAGAAAATTCTTATTGGGAAGATATGGTTATTGCCGCTTGAAATAAACGAAGTATAATATGAAATACAGCTGCTTTCAAAATTTAAATGCAGTTAAGTCGCATATAACCAATGAAAAAGCCGAATTTGTTTCAAACAAATTCGGCTTTTTTTGATGCTTTTAGCTGAATATTTTTTTGAAGAAACCTTTCTTAGATTTTTCTTCAGAAGTCGTGTTGTTAATGTGTCCGTTTTCAATACGAAATCTTCTAAACTTCTCCAGTTTTACATTTAAATCAAAGCGTAATTCGTCAACAGTTTTCATTTTGATAAAATTTTTTTGCAAAGCTATATAAAAACTTTTGTCAAATGCAACAATCTGCAAATGTTAATTTTAGAAATGAGTTTTGTTAAGTAAAATGTTACGTTTTTAGTATTATTTACTTTTTATGTTAAGATTTTTTGCAGATTTTTTGCAAAAAAACAACATTAATTAAGTGATAAATAAAAGTGCGTCAGTACGTTATACTGCATCTTTTTTTAACAAGTGTTTAGCTTACAATTGCTAATATTAAAATATCTTTGGCGCTTCCAAAAACATGACAAATAAAAGAATATGATTGATTTACAAACACTAGTAGAAGAGACTGGCGCAGAGTCTGGACTGAGTTTTAATATTGATGGCGTCTTAAACGAGTCTGTTAATTTAGAATATGACGGGAATGTTGCAGCAATGATCGGAATGATTTTAAAGATGTGTCTTGAAATGTCTGAAGACGTTAACAATGGAGATCTTAAGCAGGTTATGATTAAAAATAACGACGGAATTGTTGTAGCAAGCAAAAATCAAGATGATAATTGCATCGCGTTGCTTTCTAAAGATTTAAGTAAAATGGGATTATTGCTAAGAAAAATGGATTCTATTTTTAACAACTAATTTAAAAACCAAATATTTTAATACACATGTCAGATTTTTTACAAAATTTTCAAAACGATTTAAAAGAAAATATTAACGGATTTATTGCTGTTTCGGTTACAGAAGTTGAAACAGGAATGTCTTATTGCTCTCTAACAGTAAAATCTGATTTTGATCCAGAATTGGCTTCGGCATATAATTTAGAAGTTGTAAAAGCTAAATTAAATGCACTTAGAGCCTTAGGATTAAATCAAAAAATTAATGATATTTTAATTACCCTTACAGATCAGATTCACATTATTGATGTTTCTGAAGATGGAAGATACTTTATCTACTTAGCAGTAGATTCTACTAAAGCAAATCTTGGTTTAACAAGAGCGACTTTATCTAAATACAAGAAAGACATTACTTCAAAGTTATAACGATATTTTGCCCCCAAGAATGAGAAAAAGGCTATTTCAACCCTAGGTTAGAAATGGCCTTTTTTGAATTTTAATGTTTGGTTTTTTATTCAAAGAAATGTTGTAAAACTGTTTTCAATTCTTCTTTGTTTTCAATCTGGCTCATGTGGCCATCTTCAAAAGAAACTAATTCTGCAGTTGTGTCTTCAATTTGAGAAATGGTTTCGTTGTAATTTAAAACAGGATCTTTTTTTCCAAGAATCAATAAAACAGGGAAACGGTTTTCTTTTAAAAGCCATTCTCTGTCTTTTCTTATTTTCATTCCTTCCAAAGAAGCGACAATTCCCTGTAACGGAGTTTTAAGCGCTTGTTCTTTTACTTTTTCAATTTGTTCGGCTAATCTTGTTCTGTTATTTTCGCTAAATAAATTGGCAATTGCCAAACTTACAAAACTTATATAATTTTGTTTTACGGCTTTTATGGCTCTTGTTCGGTTTAATTTTTTCTCGGCGCTATCTTCTCTAGAAGTTGAATTTAGCAAAACTAATTTTTGAATTTTCTTTGGATATAATTCGGCGAAAGCCAAACCAACATAACCACCCATCGAATGTCCAACAATTGTAGCTTTTTCAATTTTCAGATTTTCCAAAACTTCATTTATTGCATTGGCATTATCTTCCATTTCGTGAACGTAACCTAATGGATCAGATTCACCATGACCTAATAAATCGATTGTAATGACACGATATTTTTCTGAGAAAAAATCAATATAATCTTTCCACATTTTTTTGTTTTCCAGAAAGCCGTGAAGAAAAACTATTGTGTTTCCAGTTCCAGAATCTGAGTATGATATTTTAGTGTTTTTATATAAAAGAGTTTTCAAAATGAAAGATTTTTTTGTTCTGAAGCACAAAGTTAAGAAAGCTGAACTAAAATATCGTGATGTCTTGATTTAATTGGGAAATCTTTAAAATATCTATAAATTTATTTATAACATTACGGTTTTGAAATAAGAAAAAAATGGCTTTCAGAAATGAAAGCCATTCTAAATTAAAATCTATTATCCCCATCCAAAAGATTTCCTAATCCGCCAAGAAGACTGCCTTCCTCTCGGCTGTTTCCGCCTGATTTTGGTGCCGAGGCAATAATACGATCAGCCAATCTTGAGAATGGAAGTGATTGTATGTAAACAGTTCCAGGACCTTTTAAAGTGGCATAAAATAATCCCTCGCCCCCGAAAATAGAATTCTTGATGCCACCAATAAATTCAATATCATAATCTACATCTTTGGTAAAACCAATAATACAACCTGTATCTACTTTTAGAACTTCGCCATGACCCAAAACTTTTTTAGCCATTGTTCCGCCAGAATGTACAAATGCAATTCCGTCTCCTTCGATTTTCTGCATGATAAAACCTTCACCGCCAAATAAACCGCGTCCTAATTTCTGCGAGAATTCTATCCCAACAGAAACGCCTTTGGCAGCGCATAAAAACGAACTCTTTTGACAGATGAATTTGCCTTGAAATTCTGTTAAATCAATTGGAAGAATTTTTCCAGGATATGGTGATGCAAAAGAAACTTTGCTTTTGGTGTTGCCTTGGTTTAAAAATGCTGTCATAAATAAGCTTTCGCCTGTAAGTACTCTTTTGCCTGCATTTAAAAGTTTTCCAAACAAACCTGATCCTTGTTGCTGAGAACCGTCTCCAAATATAGTTTCCATTTGAATATTGTTTTCCATCATCATAAAACTGCCAGCTTCGGCAATTACAATTTCCTGCGGGTCTAGTTCTATTTCAACGTACTGCATTTCTTCTCCAAAAATCTGATAATCTATTTCGTGTGCTTGCATGATTTCTTAGTTATTTGTTTTTAAAATTAGACTTATGATCCTTTAAAACGTTACATTTTTTTATGCACTATAGCTGTTTTTAAGAACATTAAGTAATTTTGTTATTTTAAATTAGTCTTAATTATGCGTTTAATTGCTTTAAATTCTATATTTTTGCACCGTTATTATATTTTATCAGAATGGCATTAGTTAGTGATTTGACCACCAAAGTATTATTTGAAACCGAAAAAGGATACAGTTATCAATGTGATTTGACCAATAGTATAATCATCAATTTTGTTGATACAGTGTCAAGTTATAAAATTCAAGATTTTTTGATTTTTCAAAGAAAGGTTAATAGTGTTGATATTCTTAACATGCTTTATGACTTATCTGATCAGTCGGATGCACAGCTGATTGAAACTACCAAAAGAAATTTCTCTAGAAATCTTACTATCTGCGAAATAGTGCAGTTGAGAGATTTACTTAACGGAACAAAATTTACCCTTACATTGCATTCTATGCTTTGCAATATTGTTAATGTAGAGCTTATTTAGATTCTTACTTAGATTAAATCCAAATTTTCAAGCAGTTACAGATGCCTCCTTTAATTTTTGTAATTTTACACGTATAAAAATTAAAGGTTATGAAAGATTTACTAAGAACAAGTACTTCATTAGTTGAAGGAATCGAAAATATATTGAACTTACAGGCAAAAATAGAAAGCGACGCTTCTAATAAATATTTAGCTATGGCTGCATGGTTAGATAGAAACGGTTATGCAAATACAGCATCTTACTTATACAAGCAAGCCGAAGAAGAAAGAGAGCATTTTCTAAAAGTTTTCAAATATATTACAGACATGGGAGGGATTGCAGTTACGCCGTCTGTTCCAGAAGTACAGCAAGAATTTGCTTCTTTTAGAGAAGTATTCGAAATTGCTTTACAAAACGAAATTGCAGTTACTCAAGCAATCAATAAAGTAATTGCAAAATGTAGAGCTGAAAATGACTACGCTACAGAAGATTTTATGATGTGGTATGTAGCTGAGCAAAGAGAAGAAGAGAAAAATGCAAGAAGAGCATTAGAACTTTTCGAACTAATTAACGGAAACGAAGCTGATGGCAAATTTCAATTAGACCTTCAGATTTCAAAAATCGGATAATTAACTGATTTATATAATAAAAGAAAGCCCTTAATATTTTTATTAAGGGCTTTCTTTTTGTCTATTCATCATTAAGCTTTTAATCTGTTTAGGCTTCGGAGAAGCCAGATATTTATAGAAATTCTATTTATTATAGAATGATAAAGCTCCAGCGGAGCGACACATGTTTTTGACTATTCTATTATATTTCGCTCCACTGGGGCTCTTTTGCATCTGCATGATTGAATTTCTATAAATATTAAGCCCCGCTGGGGCTTAATAAAAAAAGGCTGTCCGAATAATATTGGACAGCCTCTTGTTTATCTATTCATTCATCAAAGTTTCAATCTCGTCAGCTTCAAGCGGAATGTTGCGCATCAAGTTAAAAGGTTCTCCTTTTTCCTGAACCACAACGTTATCTTCTAAACGAATTCCGAATTTTTCTGCCGGAATGTAAATTCCTGGTTCAACCGTGAAAACCATATTCGCTTTCATTGGTTCATGAAGCAATCCGTAATCGTGCGTGTCAAGTCCTAAGTGGTGAGACGTTCCATGCATGAAGTATTTTTTGTAAGCAGGCCATTCTGGATTTTCGTTCTGAACATCGGCTTTGTCAATTAATCCTAAACCAAGCAATTCAGAAGTCATGATTTTACCAACTTCAACATGATATTGTTTCCAAAGCGTTCCTGGAGTAAGCATTTTAGTAGCTTCATTTTTTACTTTTAAAACCGCATTGTAAACTGCTTTCTGGCGATCTGTAAAACGTCCAGAAACAGGAATTGTTCTTGTCATATCGCTAGAATAATTTGCATATTCTGCAGCAACATCAAGCAAAATCAAATCTCCTTCTTTACATTGCTGATTGTTTTCGATATAATGCAAAACATTCGCGTTGTTTCCAGAAGCGATAATTGGTGTGTAAGCAAAACCTTTAGAACGGTTTCTGATGAATTCGTGAGCCAATTCAGCTTCGATTTCGTATTCTGTAACATTAGGTTTCACAAATCCTAATAATCTGCGGAAACCTTTTTCTGTAATATCACAAGCGTGCTGAATCAAATCGATTTCTTCGCTTTCTTTTACAGAACGAAGTCTTTGTAGAATCGGGTTGCTTTTTGCCACATTGTGTGCTGGATAACGCTCTTTCCACCATTTTACAAAACGAGCTTCACGAGTTTCTGTTTCAACAGTCGCACGGTAATGTTCGTTGGTATTGATGTACATCGTATCGGCATACGTCATCATTTCGTTCAAAATTTTATGAAAATCCTGTAACCAATAAACCGTTCTAATTCCAGAAACCTGAAAAGCACGTTCTTTAGTCAATTTTTCGCCTTCCCAAACTGCGATATGATCGTTCGTTTCTCTCAAGAAAAGCATTTCTCTTTGGTGCTCATAAGGCGCATCTGGAAACAAAAGCAATACACTTTCTTCTTGGTCAACACCACTTAGATAAAAAATATCTCTGTGTTGAGCAAAAGGTAAAGTACTATCGGCACTAACTGGGTAAATGTCATTTGAATTGAACACGGCAACAGAATTAGGTTTCATTTCTGCCATGAACTTTTTGCGGTTTTTTACAAAAAGACCACTGTTTATTTGATGATATTTCATAATTATTTCATTTTTGAACTTCGAATTTCAAAATTACTAATTTTTGATTTAGTGGCGTATAGCAGATTTATTAAAGTTTTCTTATTTGTTTTGGTTCTAATTTTTTAGCCACAGATTTTACAGATTAAATGATTTTTTTCTCATTATAAACCATTTTTGTATTCCTGATTATCATTATAGAATTGATTGTTTAAGAATACGGTTTCCCGTAAAGAAATTATATTAGAAAGAATGGTATTTGCAGTCAGTAAACTAACCTTAAAATTCATGAAAACTAAAATTAACCTATTTTCAATCCTCTTTTTTATCTCTCTTTTAATGGTATCCTGTGCTTCGGAGGAAAGTTTAAGTAACGAAAATACAATTCAATCTTTTACTATAACAAAAGGAAGTGTTACCAAAGAATTTTCAATTGAAGAAAACTCAATAAAAGGTATTGTAGAAAGTACATTTGAATTAGAAGATATAAACTTAAATGTTTTGATTCCTAGAGGTGCAACAATAATCCCAGATCCAGTAACGATTAAATCTATTAATGGGCCTCTGGTTTTTGTAGTTACGGCAGAAAATGGAGAAATGAAAAATTATAATGTAGATATAAAAAGAGAACCAAGTACTGATAATTTTATTTTGGAAGTAAATGTGAAAACTCCAAATTTGTCATTAAGTGCTGATATTGATAATGAAGAAGGACTGGTAACAAAAAGAATTCCTGAAAGTAACGACCTTAAAAATTTAAATGTCGAAATTAAATTTTCAAAATATGCCACTATAACCCCTGATCCTAAAACGATAAAAGACTATTCTGAGCCTGTAAATTTCACTGTTACATCAGAATCTGGAACAGAAAAAGTTTATCAAGTAAAATTAGAGCATATGAATAGTTACATATTTAGATCATGTTCAGAAGCAAACGCTTGGAAATGGTTTGGCGGTGACAGTAGGGTTAACGCTCCAGATATATTAGCTTATGATAGAAATGTAGGTACAGGACAAATAGTTATAGTCGATAAAAATTTGGTTCCTTCTACTTTTAGTATACATCTTCGTGAAGGATTTACTTACTATGACGAAAAACTAAGATATGATAAACCAGTAACCCTTAAATTAATTATTAAAGATGCAAATTTTAATATTTTAGCAGTTACAACTACTGAGGTTTCGGAATACTTTAGCGGAGGTTTTATTCCGTTTGATCTGCAAAAACTAAATCTTTATTTAGAGGCCAATAAAAAATATAGCTTTTATTGGTATCTAATTGATGGAGAAAAATTGGGTATTTATGCAGGTAGCTCAGCTAACAATAAAAGTGGAGATGGATTCTGCTATAGTAGTGGTTATTCTGGAGAGTCTAGAATTAGTAAAAAAAATAGCCTCGAAGATTCAAATGTTTGGTTTGACCATGATTGGCATTTTAATATAGAATTAGAAGGAAAAGAATAAATCGAATCTAAAAAAACCGAAGTCAATATAAGGCTTCGGTTTTTTTCTTTTAAAAGTTAGAAATAATCACAATCTTGCTATTTCGACGAAGGAGAAATCTTTGCAAGAAACACTACAAAGATTGGCGATTTTATCTCTCGCAGATTTAGCAGATTTGGCAGATTTTTTCTTTTCAAATGGCAAAGTATTTACCCAATCTTGTCATTTCGACGGAGGAGAAATCTTCGCAAGTAACTCGACAAAGATTGATGATATTCGAAGGGGAGTTTCTCACGAAGATTTCTCGTTCCTCGAAATGACAAACTTTGATTATAAAAAAAACCAAAGCTTGAATTGAGCTTCGGTTTTTTTCTTTAAATATATCTTTCTTAGAATTTATTTCTTATCAAGCAACTTCTCCAAAAGAGCCACTTTCTCTTTTTCAGCTTCTACCAACCTTTCGTAAAGTTTTTCATTCTTTTCAATAACTTCCAAAAGTTTGTCAAGCGGATTAAAAGTACAATTATAGTTTTTTATAGATGAAGAATCATCATTATAAGTATTCCCAATAATATTAAAAACAGCATCTTCAGAAAAGTTTTTTATTGCTTCAGGTGTAACTCCCAAAGCTTCTGCAATTCTGGTTAATTTTTCGTCATCAACGTTTTCACTTCCTTCGAGATTAGAAATAGATTGTTGACTAACACCAAGTGCAATAGCAAGCGCTTCCTGCTTCATATCTCTCAGTTCTCTAATTCGGCTAATGTTTCTACCGATATGTTTTGGTTTTATTGCTGTGCTCATGATTCAAAGATATTTAAAATTCTTTTACATTTTTGATTTATGCAGAAAACAAGTTTGCAGTTGCAAGTTCTTTTTTGTGGAGTAAAAATACAATTTTTCTGACTATCGAATTGGTTTTGAATTTAGAATTACGTAATCTTGATATTCAAAAAATCATTTCGATTAATACCAATAAAATGCAGACTTCGAATTTTAAATTAACAACAATAGCCGAAATCAAAACCAAATATCCTTTTTTAATTGAAGATGAAAAGTTCGATTTATATGAGGATTGGAGCGATGAAGATTTTTTTTTGGTTTCAGAAGAAGATGTCGATTTTGAAGGAAATTTTTATCTCGATCTTTATGAAGATAAAGAGAAAAAATGGCTAGCCAATTTATTAAAGCTTCCAACTAAAGAAATGGAAGAAATAAGAATTGACGGTATTTTTATAAATGGAAATTTATCTGTTAGCGGTTCAATTATCAATTCCGAAGGCGATTATGGCCCGTATATTTTCATTAGCGGAAGCGTAAATTGTCAAAGTCTTTTGCTTGGTGGTGCCAATGTTGAAGTAAAAGGAAATGTTACAGCAAAAGAAGTGGTGATGACATATTATAATCACGGAAATTTTAATTGTTCGGGTTTAATCGATTCTCCTGTTTTTATCGTTACAGATCATAATACAGGATTTGCTGATAGAAAAAATAGTTTGTTCTATTATAATGATAGAGCCAATGATATTGATTTAAAAAATGAACGAGAATATGACGAAGAAACGGGAGATGAAATTATCTCAAATAAACTTCGAAAATTACTAGATAATCCGTTAATTGAAACTTTTGAAGAACTGGAAGAGTTTTTAAAACGTGGAGAATTGGTTTTAAAACAAAATAATCCTCCTGTTAAGACTTATGATTATTGGAAACAATTTGCAATATCAAATTACAGAGGCTTAAAATTGGTTCCACTTCAATATAGAACCAAAGAATTATGTGATGAAGCAGTAAATGCATCTCATTATGCAATTCAGTTTGTGCCTTTGGAGTTTATTACGGCAGAATTGTGTGAAAAGCTAGTCATAAAAAACGGTTTTGCGATAAATCAAATTCCGGATGAGTTTAGTACAAAAGAATTATGCTTTTTAGCGGCTAAAAGCGGAACAGTAATAACATTAATTTCAGAAGAATATTATTCGGAAGAATTAATACTAATGGTTTTTAAAAACGGTAGAAATGAACCAGATATTAACGATGTTCCTCCTCAATTTATAACAGAAAATCTTCTTGTAGAATATGTGAAAATTGGAAAAGGACTTTGGCTGGATAAAGCTTGCAAACAAAATGGAATTGATAAATTGCAGGTTTTAAAACAAGTAATCGATTCGGGAATTGAATATTTGGACAATATTTTTGCAAATCATTTTAGCAAAGAAACCGTTGAATATGCTTTTTCTGTTTATAAAAATCAAGAAGAGTGGAGTCAATATATTCAAAAATACAAACAGAAATTTGAACGACTTGAGTTGAATGAATATTTATAAAAATTTAGACTATGACCAACAAAGAACAAATAATCCACAATTACATTGAAGCGTATAATAAATTTGATATTGATAAAATGATTGCCGATTTTGACGAATCGATTGTTTTTGAAAACATTCAGAATGGAGAAATCAATATGACTTTGAACGGAATAAAAGAATTTACTTCTCAAGCCGAAAACGCCAAAGAATATTTCTCAGCGAGAAAACAAACTATTACATCATTTATACAGGATGAGATTACAGCAATCATCGAAATTGATTACTACGCCGTTTTGGCAATAGATTTTCCAAATGGATTAAAAGCAGGGCAGGAATTGAATATGAAGGGAAGGTCAGTTTTTCAGTTTTCTGATGATAAGATTATCAAATTGACCGATATGAGTTAAAGTTATGAGTCTAAAAGTAAACATCAGAAAAGTAGAAAATCAAGACTTGGATTTTGTCTACAAAGCAATCTGTGAACTCGAAAATGAAGTTTTAGATTTTGAAGTTTTCGAAATGATATTCAATGAAAATATTTCAAACCCAAAAAATCTTTATCTCATTGCCGAAAACGAAAATGAAGGTTTAGGTTTTATTAGTTTTCATACTCAAAATCTGCTGCATCATTGCGGATTGGTTGGGGAAATTCAGGAGTTTTTCATTCATCAAAAATATCGTGGTCAAGGCGTTGGAAGATTATTGATAAATAAGATTTTAGATTTTGCTGAGAAAAATGCTTTAAAAAGTATCGAAGTGACCACAAATAAAAAGCGAGTAGTAAATGTGGCGATTTATGAGAATTTGGGTTTTACTTTGAGTCATAATAAGTTTACGATTTATAAATAAGTAAAGAATTATCAGTTTAGTTTGTCATTTCGACCGAAGGGAGAAATCTTCGCGAGGAGCTCGACAAAGATTGGTTTGTTGGAGTGGAGTTACTTGCGAAGATTTCTCCCTTCGGTCGAAATGACAAGATTGTGTTTAGGCAAGTTTTGTAAAGGTTTTAATTGATTTTAATTTCACATATTTCAAACTAATGATAATTCAAAAGGCCAACATAACCGACAACGAAATTCTAACTTCAATAACCAAAAAGTCAAAAGCCTATTGGGGATATTCTGTGGAACAAATTCAGAAATGGGATGAAAATTTAACTATTTCTCAAGATTATATTAGAGAAAATAACGTTTTCAAATTGATAGATAACGGTTTTGTTATAGGATATTATTCTTATGTTTTCAAAGATGAAAAAGTAATCGAACTTGATAATTTATTTATCTTACCGGAACATATTGGCAGAGGATTCGGAAAATATTTACTTCTTGATTTCTTAAACCGAATTAAAGAAACTGGAATAGAAAAAATAATGCTGGACTCAGAACCAAATGCAGAGGATTTTTATGCCAAAATGGGATTTGTAAAAATTGGAGAATTCGAAACGTCAATAAAAAACCGTTTTATGCCTATTATGGAAATGAAACTTTAAAAACTAAATCGAAAAAGTGAAACAGCTAAACATTTCTATAAAACACAATCTAATTGTCGGTTTGCTGATTGGTTTATGGCTTTTCATTTTTGCTTTCATCATCAAACCTTTTGACGACGGAACTATAAATTTCAGAGCGTGGTTTTTAATCAGTTTTGGTTTTAGTGTAATGGCATTTTTGTGTTATGGTCTTTTAGCGTTTATTCAAAAAAGCTTTTACGAAAGAATAGGGAAGTGGAATGTGGGTTTAGAAATAACAGCCATTTTTCTTTTTCATTTACTCTACTTAATTGGTGTTTTTACTTTTTATAAAAGTCCAATTTTAAATGGCGGATATGATTTCTTAGAATTCTTTTCGATAATATTTATAAAAGTCGCTCTAATTTTAATTCCAGTAATTATTCTCGCAAGAAGATATTTAATTAAACTAATTCCCATAACGGATGATGTTTTGCTATTTAAAGGAGAAAACAGATTAGACATTCTAAAAATCAAAAAAGCCGATTTGGTCTGTATTTCGAATGCTCAAAATTATGTTGAGATTTTTTATCTCGAAAACGGAAAACTCCATTCTAAATTAATTCGTTCCTCGCTCAAAAAAATTCAGGACGATTTCGATTTTTTAGTGCAAATTCATCGTTCGCATTTAATAAATCCGTCGCATTTTAAATCTTGGAGAAATGCGAATACAATCATATTGACACAAATAGAACTTCCAGTTTCAAGGAATTATAAAGATATTTTATTGGCATTGTAAATTTCATACCTAAAACAATACATTTTATACCTAAGTCAATAAAATTAGGGTTTTAGAAAAGGTTTCATTTTAGTTTTGCTTCATCAATTTTTAAAATAAATTATGAAAACAAAACATTTTTGCATGATCGGAGCAATACTTTTTTTAGTTAGTTATTTATTTTTTTCAGGCCTTTTACCAAGTTTAAGCGAATCTGTAGATTTTGCGCATTGGTTCAATTTAATTGGAGCTTGTTTTTTATTATCGTTTAATGATGCATTTCCAAAAACGAAAATTAATAAAGTTGCTTCTGCGCTGACAATTTTAGGTGTTATTGCCCATATTGGACTTTGTACAATCGATTTTATCATGTCGAGTTACGGAAATAATGAAATCGCAAAAGAGGCATTAAGTCAACATATCAGTAATTCTCCATTGATTTTTTATCCATTCGTGGCTGTTGGTCCTTCTTTGCTTTTTCTTGGTTTGGCTTTGCATGCATTTACTTTTATAAAAACAGAAACCGTAAAATCTTTAATGGTAATTGTGGGTTCGGTTGCTGTTGGATTTTCATTTTTTGTTTTGAAAAATGGCGTTTGGATGTTTTTAAGCTGTATTGTTTTTGTTTTAGGATTGAGTTTGTTGTTTTATAAAAAAGGAATTGAAAAGTCATAGAATTAGTAATAGCTATGTTTTTAATTGAATTTTGACAAAGATTTTTGCACACAATCTTGTCATTTCGAGGAACGAGAAATCTCCACAAGTAACTCTACAAAGATTGGCGACATTCTGTACGGAGCTTCTTGCGGAGATTTCTCGTTCCTCGAAATGACAAACTACGAGGTATAAAAACAAAAAACCGAAGCAAATGCTTCGGTTTTTATTTGGAATTTGGGATTTCAAATATTGGAATTTAGTCCACCCATTTATAATAACGAGCTCCAATCAAAACTGGAATCTCTTTTTCGATTCTTTCTAAAACCCATTCGTTTTTTGGAGTTCTTACGCTTTGTTTTTGTTCTTTTTTGTGAAGGCTTTCGTAAGTGTTGAAATCAATTTCTACGCTTTCGGCTAAGTTTTCAAAAAGTTTTACGTTTTCTAAAGCCGATTTCCATTCAGGTTGAATTGTTCCTTCAAAAACTTTCGATTTCGATCCGCTTCCGTAAGCTAAGAAACCGAATTTAGTTCCAGCAACTTCTTTTTGAGTATCATAAAAATGAGCCAAAGTTGACAATAATCCCATAAAAATAGAACCTGTATAAAGGTTTCCTATTAAAGAAGAAGCCAATTCTGCAGGTTGTAATTTCTCAGTTACAAAACTTCTGTAATCATCAGATTTTGCTACTTCTTTAATTTTTGTCTGATAATCTGCTGGCGCAATATCATCAGCAATAATCTTTTCGGCACTGTCTAACGCGTAGATTTCAGATAACATTCTTCTTCCTTGAAAAGAATATGGCAAGTGCATCACAATACTGTGCCAAGTGTTATATAAAGTTTCAGTAGTGTTTTTTAATTTTTTGAATGAAAAATACGCATTTCGCGTACGATCCATATAGCATTGATTCGAATATTGACCGTCAAAAACAGGCTGGTCTTTATGGATTTCAATTTCAGCTTCTAAATTATCAAACCACGAATCATTGTTTGTGTTTTTGGTAATTTCTTCTTTAGAAATCGTTCTGTATGGTTTAAAGAAATCGAAAACACCTTTTGTGCTCGTTGCCCAATTATCATCAAAAGCAATAATTTTTGGATTTGCAGAAATTAACATGGCAACAGCTCCTGCGCCTTGCGTATATTCTCCACCAGAATTCAAATCGTATTTTGCAAAATCAGAAGTAACTACGATTGCTTTTTTAGTTGGATTTAATTTTACAAAATCTAAACAGTTTTGCATCGCATCAACTCCGCCAATGCAAGCAAAAGTGAAATCTACAACATCACATTCCGCTAGAGAATCTTCGCCAAATTTTTGCTCCATTAAACTAATTAAATAGGAAGCGATTGGTTTAGAACTGTCAATACCACTTTCGGTACCAACATAGATTCGGCTTATTTCGTTCAGGTTTATTTTATTGTCAACGATAAGTTTTGTTAAGGCGTTTGCTCCAAAAACTACAGCATCTTGGTGAACATCTGGAAAAGTCATTTTTAGTAATCCAAGACCTTTTTCTAATTTTTCTGGCTCAATATTTCTGGCGATTGCCAAAGTTTTTATGGGTAAATGTATGTTTGCTACATCAAAAGAGATAGCATCAATTCCTGTTTTCATTATTAATTTTTTGAGCCGCTAAAGGTAAAACTATGTTGCGGAATGACAATTTTTTACTTAGACAAAATTTCTGTAGAAGAACACTTTTGAAGAAAATAAATCAAAACTTTGAATAAAATAACAATATGATAAATTTTTCGTAATCTGCTTAAGAACCAATTTTCGGCCTAAGGCTTAAAAAACAGTTTTTTAGAGTTTCTATAGTGAATTATTTTTTAGCAGCTTCATTTTTGTACGTAAAAATACGTAGAATTGTGCTATTTTAAAATCATTATAAATAACAGCGAAATGGTTGTAGTTCTTTCGTAATTGAATTATTTTTGTGTAATTTTTTAAAACAAACTACTTAACACTTATGGCACAATCTGCACAGTTGAATGCTTCCATCTTAAAGAAAGTGGCTATGGCTCTTTCGGGAATATTCTTAATCACGTTTTTAGCGCTGCATGTTTCCTTAAATTTTATTTCTATTCTTAGTGAAGATGTTTTCAATGAAGCTTCTCACTTTATGGGATACAATCCGCTGATTCAGTATGTAATGCAGCCAGTTTTGGCATTTGGAGTAATTTTCCACTTCGTAATGGGATTTGTACTTACAGCACAAAACAGCGCAGCAAGACCAATTGCTTATGCTAAATACAACGGAGCCGCAAACGCTTCTTGGAGTTCTAGAAATATGATTATTTCTGGATTGGTTATTTTAGCTTTCTTAGGATTGCACTTCTACGATTTCTGGTTTCCTGAAGTTACCTACAAATATATTGCAGGTACAGCACCAGATGCTACAAGGTATTATGGTGAGTTGGTTCACAAATTTCACGATCCAATCCGTACAGCATTGTACTGTGTGTCTTTTATTCTTTTAGGATTTCACTTATGGCACGGGTTTGCATCTTCTCTTCAATCTGTAGGGATGCACAACAAATACTCTAGATTTTTATCAAAAGTAGGTTACTGGTTTGCAGTTGTAGTTCCAGCGCTTTTCGTAATTATCGCTTTATTTCATCATTTCAATAATTAATATCAATTATAATGGCATTAGATTCAAAAATTCCAAATGGTCCTATTGCGGACAAATGGACAAATTATAAAGATCATATTAATTTAGTAAACCCTGCTAACAAACGTAATCTAGACATTATCGTAGTTGGTACAGGTTTAGCTGGAGGTTCGGCTGCGGCTACTTTGGCTGAGTTAGGATATAACGTAAAAGCATTCTGCTTCCAAGATTCTCCACGTCGTGCGCACTCTATTGCGGCACAAGGAGGTATCAACGCAGCAAAAAACTATAAAGGAGACGGTGACTCTATTTACAGATTGTTTTATGATACTGTAAAAGGTGGTGATTACCGTGCTCGTGAGGCAAACGTTTATCGTTTGGCTGAAGTTTCAGGTAATATTATTGACCAATGTGTGGCTCAAGGAGTGCCATTGGCTCGTGAATACGGCGGACTTTTAGATAACCGTTCTTTTGGAGGAACTTTGGTTTCTCGTACATTTTACGCACAAGGACAAACTGGACAACAATTATTGCTAGGAGCTTATTCTGCAATGAACCGTCAGATTGGTCGTGGAAAAATTAAAATGTACAACCGTCACGAAATGCTTGACATTGTAATCGTGAACGGAAAAGCGAGAGGTATTATTGCTCGTAACTTAATCACTGGAGAAATAGAAAGACATTCTGCTCACGCGGTAGTAATTGGTTCTGGAGGATACGGAAACGTATTTTTCCTTTCGACAAATGCTATGGGAAGTAACGCAACAGCAGCTTGGAAAATTCATAAAAAAGGAGCGTTTTTCGCAAATCCTTGTTACACACAAATTCACCCAACATGTATTCCGGTTTCAGGAGACCACCAGTCAAAACTGACTTTGATGTCTGAGTCTTTACGTAATGACGGTCGTATTTGGGTTCCAAAAAATCTTGAAGATGCAAAAGCTATCCGTGAAGGAAAGAAAAAAGCAACTGATTTATCTGAAGATCAAAGAGATTATTTCTTAGAAAGAAGATACCCTGCATTTGGTAACTTAGTACCTCGTGACGTTGCGTCTCGTGCAGCTAAAGAAAGATGTGACGCTGGTTTTGGAGTTAATAAAACTGGAGAAGCAGTTTACTTAGATTTTGCAGCGGCAATTAAACGTTACGGAACTGAAGATGCTTATGTAAAAGGTTTAGATGATAAAGATGCTGCTTTGGTAACTAAATTAGGAGCTGCAATCGTGAAAAGTAAATACGGAAACTTATTCCAAATGTATTACAAAATCGTCGATGAAGATCCTTACACAACACCAATGATGATTTATCCAGCGGTTCACTACACAATGGGTGGAACTTGGGTTGATTATAACTTAATGACTACAATTCCTGGATGTTTCTCAATTGGAGAATCTAACTTCTCTGATCACGGAGCAAACAGACTTGGAGCTTCTGCTTTGATGCAAGGTTTAGCTGATGGATATTTCGTATTGCCATACACTATCGGAGATTATTTAGCTCCAGATATTAAAATGGGTGAAATTTCTACAGACTTGCCAGAATTCGTTGAAGCTGAAAAAGCTGTAAAAGATCAAATCGAGAAATTTATCAATAACAACGGTAAACATTCTGTAGATTATTTCCATAAAAAACTTGGAAAAATTATGTGGAATAAAGTTGGTATGGCTCGTAATGCTAAAGGTTTAACTGAAGCTATCGAAGAAATTGCTGCTTTACGTGAAGAATTTTATAAAGATGTAAAAGTTCCTGGAAACGCTAACGAATTTAATCAGGAATTAGAAAAAGCAACTCGTGTTGCCGATTTCTTAGAATTAGGAGAATTGTTCGCGAAAGATGCTCTACACCGTAACGAATCTTGTGGAGGTCACTTCCGTGAAGAATACCAGACAGAAGAAGGAGAAGCACTTCGTGACGACGAAAACTTTGCATACGTTGCAGCTTGGGAATACAAAGGAAAACCAAGTGACGCGGTATTACACAAAGAACCTCTTAATTACGAAAACATTAAATTAGTTCAAAGAAGTTATAAATAAGAATTTGGTCGAAAGCCCAAAGTCTTAAAGTCAAAAGGCAAAATGTGCCGAGCGACTTGCGACTTTCGACTTTATGACTTTCAAACGAAAAAGGTATGAAACTTACATTAAAAATATGGCGTCAAAAAAACGCTCAAGATAAAGGAGGGATTGTAGAATATCCTATCGATGGAATCGAACCAGACATGTCTTTCCTTGAAATGCTAGATGTTCTTAACGAAGATCTAATCAACAAAGGAGATGAGCCTGTAGCATTTGACCACGATTGTCGTGAGGGAATCTGCGGAATGTGTTCTTTATTCATCAACGGTGAAGCGCACGGACCAGATAGAGGAGTTACAACTTGTCAGTTACACATGCGTATGTTTAAAGATGGCGATACAATTTTTATCGAGCCATTTAGAGCAAAAGCTTTCCCAGTAATTAAAGATTTAGTGGTTGATAGAAGTTCTTTTGACAGAATTCAACACGCAGGAGGATTTATCTCTGTAAATACTTCAGGAAATACAATCGACGCGAATACTATTCCAGTTCCAAAAGACGATGCAGATAAATCATTTGATGCTGCTGCTTGTATTGGTTGTGGAGCTTGTGTTGCAACTTGTAAAAACTCTTCAGCAATGTTATTCGTTTCTGCAAAAGTTTCTCAATATGCATTATTGCCACAAGGTAAAGTTGAGGCAACAGATCGTGTTTTACACATGGTTCACCAAATGGATTTAGAAGGTTTCGGTAACTGTACAAATACTGGAGCTTGTGAAATCGAATGTCCAAAAGGAATCTCGCTTGAAAATATTGCACGTATGAACCGTGAGTATTTAGCAGCAAGTTTAAAAGGATAAAGAATACAATTTAGTATATTTGAAAAAACGCATTCATTAATTTGGATGCGTTTTTTTGTTGGTTTAGATTATGAAGCTGTGTTGTTATTTTGTTTTTAATTTGTTATTTAAACAAATACTATGACCTTGTGAAGTCCTTTTTTAAGGTTTAACGACTTCGTAGGCTACATTTAAATTCTTACTTTTGTAAGTAGAAAAAATTAAATGGCATGAGCACTGAAAATGAAGTTTTAAATTACAGTAAGGAAGAACGTAAAAATCATATTTTAAAAGAGATTAACTTGCATACACGTGTGAGTTTTGAAACTCTTTCGGCAAAACTTGGAGTTTCTGAAGATACTGTTCGCCGTGATATTAATGAGCTTGATGCCGATTCGCTTTTGATTAAAGTAAAAGGAGGAGCAATGACCAAAGGATATCACTATTCTTCTTCCAATCAAACTTATGCTGTAGAAGCTAAACAAGTTATTGCGCAAAAAGCTGTTGGACTTCTTCATGACGGAATGGTTTTAATTGTTGATGGAGGAACCACGATTCGCGAATTCATCCGATTAATACCAAACGATCTTAATTTGACTGTTTTTACTATTACAGCCTTAACAGCAGTTCAGCTTTTAGATAAACCCAATATAAAAACAATCATGATTGGCGGCAGTATTTCTTCTTACAGTCAAATGTGTGTAAGTGGAGAAGCTTTTCATCAATTAGCCAATATAAAGGCCGATTTATTGGTTTTAGGAACAAATGCTTTAGATGTAGACGGAGGTTATTCTGATTCTGACTGGGAAACGGTTCAGGTAAAAAAGGCAATGATTCAAGCTTCTAAAAAAACAGCAGTTTTAACCATTACTGAAAAGCTAAATACGGTTCTTAAAATGAAAATTGCAAGTTTGTCTGAGGTAAATTATGTTATTACAGAAGAAGAGCCAACAAGTGGCAAATTAGCGGCCTATAAAAGTGCTGTTCCGAGTTTGGTTGTAATCTAATTTCAAATCGTTTTTTGACTTTCATATTATTTAAAAATGAAAATTGCTTTAATCCAAACCGATCTTTTTTGGCAGAATGCCAGTAAAAACCGAGAAAACTTTGATTCAAAAATCAATGAAATTCAATCGGAGGTAAATCTAATTGTGCTTCCTGAAATGTTTTCGACCGGATTTACAATGAATGCTTCTGAAGTTGCGGAAACGATGCAGGGAGACACGATTGAATGGATGAAATTGAAAGCAAAACAAAAAAATGCAGCTGTTGCAGGAAGTGTTGTCATTACAGAAAATGAAAAATATTACAATCGTATGATTTTTGTTTTTCCGTCAGGCGAATTTCAATATTACGATAAGCGACATTCGTTTTCGCTCGCAGGCGAAGACAAGGTTTATACGTGCGGAAATCAAAAAGTTATTGTCGATTATCTAGACTGGAAAATATGCCTTCAGATTTGTTATGATTTGAGATTTCCTGTTTTTGCACGAAATGTAGAAAATTACGATCTCATTTTATATGTTGCCAATTGGCCAAAAGTGCGCACCAATGCTTGGGATGCTTTGCTAAAAGCCCGCGCTATAGAAAATCTTTCGTATGTAGTTGGAGTAAATAGAATTGGTAATGATGCTCACAATTATGAACATACTGGGCATTCGCAGGCGATAGATTTCTTAGGAAATTATGTTTTAGAACCGCAAGAAAAAAATGGTGTTTTTGTCATTGAATTAGACAAAAACACCATGTATGAAACGCGTAAAAAATTAGACTTTTTAAGCGATAAAGATCAGTTTGAAATTAAACTCTAGAAAGCTTTCCGTTTCTTTTCTGCTTCTTTTTTCTTTTTATCGTCTTCTTTTTTCTCGACTGCTGGATTAAACGGAATGCTCAGGTCAATTGTTTCGTTCCGATCCCAATTGGCGCGGACATCAAATTCCTCCTGATTGTAAAATACTTCTTCGGCATATTTCTTTTCTAAGAAACTACCTGTATCATATTGCTTGTTTTTGTTGTCATCGTAAATAACGCGAACAGTAAATACATCTGGTTGCAGTAGATTGAATTCTAATGTAGTTGCACCTTCAGAATACCCTTCTGCCAAAACAACGTCTCCTTTTTTATTGGTCAATTCGACAATTATAGGAAAACGTTTTACATTTTTAAGAGTCAAAATAATATTTCCGTAATCGGCATATTCTTTTGTACTTAGTTTATAAGACAAAGTATCGTTTGATTTTTCATAGAAATCGGTCAAAGCACCTGGCAAGAAAGTGAAACTATATTTGTCTAAAGGCTCTTTTTTGAAATCAATGTAAAGTTTCTGGTCAAATTCATCATATTCTGTTGTATAAGGAACAGCAATAGAGTCTTTGTTTATTAATGTAATTTTAGATTTGTCAAATTTTACCAGTGGCGTTTCGGTTTCTAAAGTAAAACGTTCTCTAAAATTAATCTGCCCATTTTGTAGTGCTTTAATATTTAAAGTATCTTTTTTCAAAGCTTTAATCTTGAAAGAAAACTTTTTATTATAACTTCCTTTTTCAACTTCCATCGATAAAGAATCTACTTTTATAGGTTTGTACCAAACTTGAAGCGAGTCTTTTTTAGGGAATTGCGTTATAATAGTTTCCAGAACCTCATTGCCGTTTTTAAGAACAACTTTGGGTTTCGAATTCTTGAAATTCTGTTTTCCTTCATAAGGAAGATATAGGCGATTTCCTGAAGCCTGAATAGGTTTGAAAACTTTTAGAGGCAATGTTTCTTTAAACAATTCTAAGTCATAAACAGAATCTGTCGGAATGGTAATGTAATTTTTCAAAAATCCGATTTTATCATCTTTCGGATTAAATTTGTTGTTCGATCCTTTGTCTTTTAATGCTACTAAAAGATATTTTCCTTCTTTTAAATTTTCAAACTGAAAAGTTCGCATGCTGTCCAGAGTGTTAGTTATGTAACGAGGAAATTCTTTGTAAATAGTAGAATCTTTGAATTTGTCATTTACTTCGTATAACATTACAGAAACGAAATTGTCGACATATTTTCCGTAAGAATCTTTAATTCTTCCGCTCAGTTTTAAGGAATCAATATAAGGTCCAGTAGAGAAAACATATTTAAACTGATTTAAAGGATTCCCTTCATTATTATCCGTAATTGCTTGTCCGAAATTGAAACTATAAGTCGTGTTTGGCTGTAAAGTATCTCGAATTTGAATCTTTATAAACTTACTAACATTCGTAGGAGTGATTAACGGCTCATTTTTTAAAGGAGGAGAAATAATTAGCTGTTTGTTTGTGTTTTTAAGTTTGACATATTCGTCAAAATTTAAAGTGATAGTATTTCCTTTAAAATCGGTTGAAAAATTTTTAGGAATGCTCGATATTAAAACAGGTGGCAATGTATCTTTTAAACCGCCGGTAATGCTGCCTCGTTTGGCACAGCTTATCATTGAGATTAAAATTATAAATGCAATGTATTTTAGAGTGTTTTTCAACATAATGGTTTTTCAATTTGATTGCACAAAATAACGATTATATTTGCTTTAATCGAAATTTTTTAGCCATTTATTAGGATTTGGCACTTTTAGATTCCTTCTAAGTTTTTAGGGTTTCAAACGCTTTAAGGCGATATAATTTCTTACTTTTGCTCTAAAATATAATTATCTAAAGTTTTGTTTAAGCGTTTTTTTTTAGTTTCGTTTCTCTTTTTAATGCTGTCATGCACTAAAAGTGAAAAGCCAGTAATCTCTTTTTATTACTGGAAAACAATTTTCAAATTTTCAAAAACAGAAAAAGAAGCATTAATCAATAACAATGTTCAAAAACTTTATATACGATATTTTGACATTGGGCTTCATCCAGAATCAAATTTTCCAATTCCGATAAGTCCTGTTCGTTTTGAAGAAAATCCCAAAGTATATAAAATTGTTCCGGTTGTTTTTATTCAGAACAAAGTCATGTTGCAACCCAATTTGGATGTAAACGATTTGGCTCAAAAAACGTTTGGTTTTATCGAGCAAATCAATATTAAAAACAAAATTGAGTGTCAGGAAATTCAAATTGACTGCGATTGGACTTTAAAAAGCAAAGAGAATTACCTGAAATTTATTGAGGTTTTTAAAAAGCTTTCGAAAAAGAAACTTTCTGCGACGATTCGATTGCATCAAGTGAAATACTTCAAAAAGACAAAAATTCCAAATGTCGATTCTGGAGTTTTGATGTATTATAATATGGGATCAATTGCGCCCGATTCTCTAAATTCTATTTATGATAGGAAAGTGGCAGAAAAATATCTTAAAAGTTTAAAAAGATATCCGCTACATTTAGATTTTGCGTTTCCAATTTATTCGTGGGGAGTTCATATAAGAAATAACAAAGTAATTGGGCTTCGTTCTAAAATGAATAGCAGCCAACTAGAGAAAGATTCCAATTTTGAAAAAACAAGTCCGATTTTTTTCAGAGTAAAACAATCCAATTATAAAAATGGAGTTTTTTATGAAGAAAATGATCTCTTGAAAATAGAAGAAATAAAACCAGAAGATTTAAAAGAAATGGCAGAAGATTTGCAAGATCATCTTGTTGAAAAGCCAAACGAAATTATATTTTACGATTTAGACGAATTCAATTTAAACAATTATGAAAAAAATACTTTTAAGCAGATTATTTCTTGCTTCTAGTGCCGTTTTGCTTTCTGCATTCGGAATTATATACGCCTGCGCAGATGGAGATTGGGATTATTTAGGTTCTTACAATTCAAATTTTACTCCAGAAACTTTTGCTGATAAATCGTATTCACCTTTGTTTTTGTCGGGTGGAATTTTCTACGGAATTGGTTTTGATACTCAACACAATTCTCGTTTTAATAAAAATATAAAATCAGATTGGGCAGATTATTTAAAAGGAAAAGTTGATACGACAACGGTCAATTATTTTTTAATTGGAGATGAAAAGCCAAGATATTATTCTGATGGCAAAAATACCATCAAAAACAAAGAAGAAATAGAAGACTTGCATGTTTATTATAAAACGAAAAAGGAAAATAAAAGCACGCAAAAATGGGGCAAAAAGCTTAATCTGAAAGATGAGAAAGTGAAGAACTTTGTCGAATTTCTGTATTTAGCCCAAAAGATAGAAACGGTTTCAATTGGTGAAGATTATTGGAGTTATGATCCTGTTGTGGCAAAAACTTTCAATGATGCCAAAATGATTCAGTCCATAGAAAATGTGTATAATACTTTGTCGGATCCGTTTTTGAAAAACAGATATTGGTTCTTGACCATGAAAGCTCGTTTCTATAGTAACGACAAACAAAAAGCAATTGATTTTTTTAATAAAACAGAAAGCTCAGTTGCTAAAAATACTTTGTATTATCGCGCTTTGGCATATGTTGCTGGAATTAATTATAAGCAGAAAAAATTTGCGACTTCGAATTATTTATACGCTCAAGTTTTTGATAAATGTCCAGAATTAAGAGTGGTTACAGCTTATAGTTTTAAGCCAAAAAATCAGTCAGATTGGACTAAGGCTTTGGCAATGGCAAAAAATAATAAAGAAAAAGCGGCGCTGTGGGCAATTCACGGATATTATAAAGATGAAAAACAAGCCATTGAAAAAATCTACGAATTGGATCCAAAAAGCGAACATCTAAATTATTTAGGGACAAGATTGGTTAATTCGCTAGAACAAAAAATAAATAATTCGTTTCAGGTCGATGGGCAAGGAGAAAATCAGAAACCGAAACCGCAGACTGTTGCCGAAAATAAAGCAGAAAATAAAACAAAAGTAGACAATAGCGCTGTTGATTTGATAGCTAAAATTTCTGCTGCTGGAAATACTGAAAAGCCATATTTGTGGGATATTGCAATTGGATATCTTCAAACGCTAAAAGGCGATTATGCAAATGCAGATAAAAATTACAGTAAAGCTGAAAAAACGCTTCCGAAAACAGAATTGGCAGGAATGCAACTTCGCTTATTGCGTTTTGTAAATAATTTAAGTAAGATCGATAAACTGACAGATAAAAATGAGAAAACCATTCTAGCCGATTTGAATTGGCTGTATTATGAACTTCCTAAAAATTATAAAGGAGACACATTTCGTTATCAAAATGCTTCTTCATGGAGCAGAAGTTATTTGTCGCATTTGTATAAAGAAAAAGGAGATCAGGTTATGGCAGAAATTTATGGAGAATCACGCTATAGTTATTGGAACGATGGAAATGCATATTATGACAATGAAAAAAATCTGCTTGCAATAAAAGGCTTTTTAGAAAAATCTAATAAATCTGAAATTGAGAAAATTGGTGCAGGAATTTATAGTCTGAAATTGAAAGACATTAATAACTTTCAGGCGGTTCAAGCGACTTTCAAAAACAAAATTCCAGAAGCGATTGCATTTATGCAACAAACAGATTCTGTTCAGTATGTTAAATTCTTAGGAAATCCGTTTAACGGGAATATAAAAGATTGCCACGATTGTGAACATGCGGCATATCAGAAAAAGAAATATACTTACATGGATTTCTTGACGACAATAAAATCTATGCAAGATAAATTAGCGCAGAAAGAAGATGTTTATACGAACAGCCTTTTGCTAGGAAATGCGTTTTACAATATTTCTCATTTTGGAAACGGAAGAACTTTTTATGAAATGAGCATTGTAGGTTATGGTTCAAGTCCGTATTCATTTAGAGATTCGATGAAAGAAATGATTACAAATAATTCGGTTTCTAAAATGTATTACCAAAAAGCATTTGAGGCAGCTTCGAACAAAGAACAAAAAGCAAAATGTTTGTATTTGATTTCGAAATGCGAAAGAAATGATTATTACAATAAAAAATACAGCGCGGTAAATAGTTATTGGGAAATTCAAGATGATAAAGTTAATTTTATTGCCTGGAATTCATTCAAAGCCTTAAGAAAAGATTATTCGGATACTAAATATTATCAGGATGTAATTGCAGAATGCGGTTATTTTAGAACATACACAAATCAATAAATTTGAAGAGATGGTAAACAAAATAGAACATATCGGGATTGCGGTAAAAAACATGGACGATGCGAATGTTTTGTTCGAAAAAATGCTTGGCGTTCCGTCTTATAAAATGGAAGCTGTAGAAAGCGAAGGTGTATTGACTTCTTTCTTTCAGACTGGAAATAACAAAATCGAACTTTTGGTCGCAACAAGCCCTGAAAGTCCGATAGCAAAGTTTTTGGAGAAAAAAGGAGAGGGTATCCATCACATTGCTTTTGATGTTGATGATATCGAAGCTGAAATTGTACGTTTAAAAAGTGAAGGTTTTGTCTTAATTAATGAAGTTCCGAAGAAGGGAGCCGATAATAAATTGGTCGTTTTTCTTCATCCAAAGAACACAAATGGTGTTTTGGTTGAGCTTTGTCAAGAAATTAAATAAAAAAATGTCATTTTAATTTTTGAATAAGACGTTGAAAATCAATTTCGTTTTTGAGATTCAAAAAAAGATTTAAAATAAAATACAAATGATGTCTTAAAATATTTGGAGTGAATGAAAAATAGTAGTAATATTGCATCCTCTAAACCGGTCCTATAGCTCAGCTGGTTAGAGCACCTGACTCATAATCAGGTGGTCCCTGGTTCGAGCCCAGGTGGGACCACTTTAATAAACACTTTAACAAGTTGTAAAACAACAAGTTAAAGTGTTTTTTGTTTTTAAGGTGTAAAACAAAGTGTAAAACAATCCTCGACTTATCTTTTCTGGTCAACTTTGTAAGTCAGCTACTATTTTCCGTTTTGTAATTACTTGTGTTGACATATACATGCAAAATTGGCACGTAACTATAAAAAATCCATCTTCTTAAAAAAGATACATTTTCAGTTTTATATATAATTTAAGGTTGAACTAAATCAACTCACAAAAAAATAAATACAGAAAATGAAAAAAAGATTACACACCAGTTTCATTAAGTTTATTGTTGAGAAATACGACAAAGAAATTCAAGAGCTTCCAGAAGAAGAAACTAATTATCGTAAAGATATCAGTGATGAATATGACGAAATAATGAATTACGGTGATGAAGAAAATGACGAGGTTCAAGACAAAAAAGAAACAGTGAAAAATGATGGTGAAAGTATAGATGACCTGATTACTCAATATCTTTCATTAGTAAAAAAATATAAGATACAAGCAGATGGTAACATTCTTAATGAAAGAAAATAGGAAGTATTATGATATTGAAACAATGCGACAAATTCTAAATGTATCAAAGTCTAAAATTCAAAGAGAACTGAAAAAACAGGTTACTGAAATAGTCAAGTATAAAAATTTACATCTTTATAACGAACATACTCTGTTTAACTTGATGGAAGTAATTCTAATAGAAAAATTAGAAAAGATGAATGATTAACTATCACAAAATTAAAAACTTGAAAGATAAGGTCGCTATAAACAAAGAAAAGTTACAGTTAGAAACCGATGTGAAAAAGAAAGAAAAGTTGCGGTGTATAATTCAAATAGACATTTTAAAAATAAAACTTGAAAGATTAAACTGAGATCAACAAAAAAAAGAATGTTTTTTGCCATTTTTTTTGTTGATCTCATCTACACCATAAAGTATTTATATTGAAGTTTCAAGAAGTTTAAAAAGCGAGCAACAATAAGATGATACAATATAAAAAAAATACAACTTACTTGCTCATTTAAATTTAATAGTTAGTTTCTAATAAATAAGTGGAAACAAAATGACATCGCTTTTATATAAATAATAGAAAAATTTATTATTATGAAAGTTATACTCCCCCAAGAAGTCATTAATTGTATTTCTAAAATAGGAAATAAAACCGCACAGAAAAACGGTTATAAAATTTACATTGCATTGACCTCAATGTCTAAAAGACAAAATAAACACGGATATTTCCCTGTTCCATCCACTTATTTGGAAAAGATAAATAAACGCTACAAAAGAACCCTAAACGCTTTACAAGAAGCAAAGATTATAAAACCGTATACTAGAATAGAACAACATCCTCAATTATTATTTGAAAGTATAGAAAAGAAATATTACAATGTATCAAGGGGAATTTGTATGAAATACAAATTCCTAATTGACATTACAAAAGGAATTATTGAAGATATAGATTTTGAGAACAGAAGGAAATATAGATGGTATTCCATAATCGAAAATTCAATGACTGAACTTGGTTATGAAGGAAAGATTTCAAGAGATACTTTTGGAAGGCGAGTACATCATCCTGTAATACGAATTTATAAAAAAGATTTAAAAAATAAAGGATATGCAATTATAGACGCAAAATGTTCTCAGCCAAAACTCCTTTTAAATATTTTGAAAGAAAATGGCATTGTAGATAAAAATTACGAAGAAGCTTTTGAAGATGATTTTTACTGTTATTTAGATCAAGAGTTAAATGTAGGTAGTAGAAAAAAAGCTCAGAAATTATTTATGTTTTTCTTAAATTCAAGTGGTTATGTTCCGAATAATAAAATTCATCTTCTGTTCCCAGTAGTTTCAAAATTTATAGCAAATCTAAAAATCAAAAATTACAAAGATGTTTGTTCTTATTTACAGAGAGAAGAAAGTAAAATATGGATTGATGATTTACTTGAAAACATCCCAAGTGATTTCGCTTTACCTATTCACGATTGTTTGATAGTAAGAGATAGAGAAGCTTATGAAATACTAGATTACTGTAAAAGGAAATATGAAAATATAGATTTTGAGATTTCTTTTTTATAATGCATAATTCAAAATTCTCTCCCAAAAAGCACAAATTATGATCTAAAAGTGGTATTGTATGTTTTACAAAATAACGTCCCAAAAGCGCTCTATTCAAGCCATAACAAATAAAAAAGCGATTTGACTAATATCAAATCGCTTTTCATTTTATAAAACTTTTCAGTTTTATATTTCTGTTCTTTCTTCTATTATCTTCAAATGATAAATTGTTAAAAATATTATCCATGTTTAAGAATTATAAACTACATATTCAAAATAAAGTTATATTACTCTTTAATTTATAATGTTGCCTGATTTTTCATCAAGAAGGAATTCCAACATTTCACAGTATTCCCATTCCTTATTATTATACAAACAGTTACCAGAGTCCTCTAAAAACTCAAATTTATCAAAATCATCATTATTTAATTCAATGATGTCTGCCTTTGAATTTCCTGTTATATATGTTGCTTTTCCAAAAATACTCATACATAATTCGTGATATGAAACTTCAAAATCAAGATTGAAATGATTTGCAATTTCAATTAAGACTTCCACGTTTGGAGCCCATCTTGTTTCATAATTTAGTTCTATACTTTCGTCTTCTTTTTTGTCTATGATGATATTAAAAAAATAACCATCATCATCTCTGACAAAAAGAGGAAGTTGCCCTTCACCTGTCTGCTTACCGTCTTTAATCATTTTTTCAAAAAGAGTATTAATCTCTTTTATCTTACTTTCTGTTCCCTGAAAAGTTACTGAATTTTGTGCCCAATTTGCCATAATTATTATTTGTTAGTTTTGTTTTTTATTTTTAATTGTTCTATTTGTCCCCCATTTTGTACGACTCCAACTTAACTAAATTATTCTAAACCATTGTTTCATTAATCATTGTAGTTCTGCAAGTCCATTTGATGTATTTGAAAGCTCTTTTTTTCATTTCTTTCATTTTTTGTATATTTTATATTTTTAATTTAGTACTGATTTTTAAGCATAGAAATCCTGCCTCGCATAATGCGAATTTTTAAAAAATAGAATTCTAATTATTTGAATATTAAAGCTCTAAATGATTATTCAGAGTTGTTGTTTTTGATTTCTTTGGCAAAGATATAATGAAGAATCTTTGAAAAAAACAAAGAAAAATTTGGAAATATTGCACCTCAATAAAGTGATTTTTAGTGTTGAGGTATATCTTTATAGTTGAGGTGTTTTTGAGAAATGTTAAAATTTAGTTTATTTTTCTTTTCTTTCTGACCAAAGAGAATGACATAAATCATCTATCATTTTTTTACTTGTTTTTATACAATTATGAATTCATAAAAAAAGCGGGAAAATCATCCCGCTTTTTTATAGATATTTTATCTTTAATTTTTCCAATAATTAAAATTTGGAAATTCTTTTTTTAGACCATCTAAAATTTTATAAAGTTTATCCTGAGAAAGTCTATCTAATTTCCAACCACCATCAATAGTTTTGAAAGAATTTGGCATACACATAGGTTGTGAAGAAGGATTTTTATGAGAGAACTCTTTTCCATTCATATAGTGCATGGTTACTGTTAAACTGTAAGTTTCATTAGCGAATATTGTGATGCTGTAATCTATAATTCCCTTCTTGTTTTTGCATTCTTTGTAGTTTTTAATAAAAATAAAGTTAGCGCTATTGTTTTTTTCAGTTTTTATATACTTATAAGTGTTGGGCTCTCCGTTTTCGTAGTCAATATCTTTAACGATTGTATATTCATTACCGGTCTTTTCTTTTACTATTGCGTGAACTAACCAACCATTTTTATATGTGTTTTTTCTAATTATAGTGTCATGTTGATCCTTTATTATACAAACTCCGGTGAATATTTCTTTACTATCTTTTTTTGTTACTCCTTTAATAATGTATGGGTTTTCTAAACTTCCAATGTCCCATTCATCTTCATCACTAAGCTCTGAACAATTACAATTCTCGACAAGATTTTTCATTTTTTTATTTCCATTTTTTTCTTCTTTATCATTGTCTTTTCTTCCGCAAGAAAATAAAAGAATAGTAAATATCACTGCTGATAAAATTTTTAATATTTTCATGTTTTTTTAATAATTGTTTTCTACTCTTTTGGTTTTTCGATTACACCCCGTTTTTATTTTGGTTTCTGAACTCCAAATATGAATTCTAATGATTAAATTTCAGTTCAAATCGATTTCCTTTTTTCTTAAAACAATATATTCGATTGTTTCCGCTATCTGTATCAATAGCCTCAAAGTGATACTCTAAATTTTTCGTAATTTCTTTTACTGATGTTTCGTCATAATTGAATTCTTTTGTACCTCCTTCGTTTACATTAAAATATAATCTACCTTTTATTGCCTTAACATTAATACAGAAAGTTGGACTTGAACCATCCTTGTTCACTTTTACAGCATAACTGTCAACAAATATTTCTCGATTAATTTCATGTTTCGTCTTTTTATCAATAATTTCCACGATTCCTGATTTAAGAGGATTTAAGCTTATATATAGGCAAATAGAAATTAGCATTAGTATTACTACTAACAGTCTATTGTGTTGTTGCATACTCTAAAAAAATATAATAGTATTTGCTCTTTAAGTTTTATGATTGGCACTTTTTTTAAGATGAAATCAATGAATAGGTTTTTGTGCTAATAATTGAATTTTAGCTCAAAACGATTGTTTTTTTTCTTAAAATGATATGTACGACTGTTGCCGTTATCTAAATCATGAGCCTTAAAATCGTATTGAATGTTGTTTTGAACCTCTTTTGCGGATGTCTCTTCGTAATAAGAGTTTATCGACCCTCCTTCATTTATAATAAATTGTAGTTTACCTTTTACAATGCTTACATTAGTGTAAAAAATAGAATTCATTCCGTCAATATTGATTTTTACTGTATAGTTGCCAATAAACTGTTTTCTATTGATAACTGTTTTATTGTTGCTTGAAGTTCTTGCGTTGTTATTGATAGCTTCCCATCCGTTTTCAGTCTTTATCATACCCAGATTTTTCCTTGATTCTATTTGGTTAATTTCTTCTTCTCCTAGAAATTCAGATTCTGTGTATTCTTCTGATACGTTTTCTTCATTATTGACTTCCTGCTGTTGCGCATTGGGAAAAGATGGCGTCTGAGCATATCCAATACTGCTCATAAATAGGAATAAAATAATAGTTCTCATTGGTGATAGATAAGTTTTCATATTAGTGATGATTTAGCATTTAACAGCTTTTTTAATTGGTTTGTAAGAATTTCATCAACAAATATATAAAAAAGCTTCTTTAACTAATCATACATGATTAGATAAATGGTCGATAATTAGAGGAATTTTACATTCTTAATCATAGTTTGTAAAATTTTGATATATACCAAGGATACAGAATATCTAATACGATTCGGAAAACATCTAAAAAAGGTGAGAGAAGAAAAAGGTATCTCCCAAGAGGAGCTAGCAAACTTAGCAGAAGTTTCATTACCTCAGATTACTAGAATCGAGAGAGGTACTATAAATCCAACAATATGTACAATTAAATCCTTGGCTAAGGGCTTAGATGTTGAAACATCATGGCTGTTTAGATTTGAAAATGAAAATTTGAATCTTTGAGTAGCTTACTTAATATTACGCCCTAACTTCTCACTAAAAAAATCTTCTCTTTTTACCTCAAAGTGATTTTTAGTGTTTCAATATCTATTATTATAATTTAGATGTTTTGAGAAATGTTATTTGTTTTTATACTTCGGGTTTATTAAATATTTTTCCTATATATTTGAAAATAAATCACTATAAAAATTCGTGCATAAACTTTACTTAGATTAGATATGTAAAATTTTATCAAGTATATGTAGTTAGCAGACATTCTAAATCAGCAAAATTGGAAAATGATAGATAAATCAATAAATTCAGGACCAGAAGCTCATAATGGGTTTGCATTACAGAGAAATACTGCTATTTATTTACTTTTAGATAATTATATCAGTAAGTTTAAAGATAAAGACTATTTTGTTTGTCTTGAACATCATGATGATTTCACGGTGTCCGCGATAAAAGGAATTTAAAATTGCGCCTACAAATAATTATGATATGCATATAAATCAGAGATTGGGTTAAAATAAAAATAAATTCTTAATAGTTAATACAGTGGATTTAGGTAATTGACTTAATGGGAGTTTGAAACAATAAACTACAATGTTACTCCGAATTTCCTTCTTGTATTAAAATTAAACTATACTCATATCAGGTTACAATTAAGGCGTAACTTAATTCCATTTTACTGAGTTTATATTGTATCAAAAACAACCACCTTAAATTAGGTACAATTAAGAAGGCTCCTTATCTTTGTTTCAATCAAAAAACAAAGAATAATGAAAATCGCAAAATATATTAGGACCAGTACAATCGAGCAATCAACTTTAAGACAAGAAAACACTACACACAAAACTTATATTGATAAATGCTCCGGTTCTATTCCATTTAACGAGCGTCCCAGCGCAATTAAATTATTGAACGATATATCAGCCAAAAAAGTGGAAACTTTACACGTTCATTCTATTGATAGATTAGGGCGTAATGCTTATGACATTCAAACCACCTTAAATACGTTAAACAATCTCAACATTAATGTATATGTAGAAAACATTGGTTTATATTCTATGATTGAAAACAAACCTAATTCTATATTTAAAATGATTACTGATGTTTTAAGTAATGTTGCTGAAATGGAAAGAAGTTCTTTATTGGAAAGACAAAAAGAAGGAATTTTAATAGCGAAAGCAAAAGGAACTTATAAAGGGCGTCAAATGAACACAAATGAAACAACAGAGCAGTTTTTGTCGAAGTACAATCAATCACATTTGGAATTAATCAAAGATGGAAATTATTCAATTAGAAAGCTCGCATCTATTACCAATTTGTCAAACAATACAATTGTTAAGATTAGAAAAATATTACAATCATAGCAAGCAAGAAGCATATAATGCTAAAATAAGAAGCCACTTTGTTGAGTGGCTTCTTATTTGGTTAAATGTATAATCTATTGTTTTTTATAAACAGAACATTTAAAAAATGGATATTATCATTTTTTTTTATTTTATAACAAACTAGATTCCTCAATTAGGAGCTGAGATTATTTTACTTGAAAAATCTAACATTAGATGATATAATATTATTTTTTTACTTGATTTTGTCAGATGCCTTGACACATAAGTATAATCATAATCATCAATGAAATTTTGATGAGACAAATCATTAAAGTAGTTTGAATTTGTTTTAATATCAATTTGTTTTACAACAAAACCCATCATTGCATTTGCTTCTTGATAAGTATGATATTTTTCATCAATAAATCTACTTATACCATTATCAATATAATAATCATTATAGGTTTTATCTCCTTTAATTCTTTTACATTCAATATAATAATAAGGATTAAAATCTCCCTTCATTGTTTTTACCATATTAAGCACCCTAATATCAACCCTACCCGTTTCTGTTTGAATTTCTTTATCAAATTTAAATTCAACAATGTCAAGTTCTTTTTTTAATGCGTAATTATCAAGGTATTCGTCAGAAATAAATATATCTCTAATATCATTTTCATTATTATTGACTAAAATATTTGATAACATAATTTTCAAATAGCATTTGTAAACAGAATTTAAAATAAATTTCAAATCCCTTTCCTTGTAATCAAATGAAAATAAAAATTTTGATGCATTAATTTTACTCATCTTTTATACTTTTGAGTTATGTAATGCATCGATAAATTCAGATAAATCTAAGTAGGCCAAAGCAGTATGCCAAGACTTAAATTGATTTGGTTTTGCAATATAAAAGAAATCATCTTCAAACCCTTTTACATCTTTTTGCATAAATAGATTATAACTTAAATTTTCAAAACTAAGTTTTGAAATAAACTTTAATAATTCTTTGTCGTTTTCTTTTTTCCAAAGGATATTATTTTTTTCTTTTGAAGGTTCTGAAATTACTTTAAATTTTATCATAATTGTATGATTAGAATGTAATATCTCTACTTCGAAATATTTATTATCAGAGTTAAATCTTTTCCCAAAATGATTAATAAATACTTGTGCATAATCTTCAAGTATACCCCCTTTAAAAGGTATTTTACTTATCACTTTTTTTCTTTCAACTTCTTTACCTTTGAGTAATGGGATAGTAATCGTATTAGTATAATCTATTAGATTTTCTTCTTGTTTTGAAAGATCAAATAAATTATAAAGTTCTTCCTCTATTTTTATTTTTCCTTTTTCCAATTCACTTTTCAAAAAATTGTCTTGCATGAAATTTGTAAAAAAATCAGCAGAAATTTTTTCAACTTTGCTAACTTCTCTAACAAGTTTCTCGCTTATAACATAAGGCACTTCCCATTTTTCTTCATCATGTGTTTGTTCTCTCTCAATTCCAGTAGACGAACCATTTTGAATAATAAAGTAGGCAAAAAACGAGGAATTCAATATTCCAGAAATTGATTTTAATTGTTTTATTCCATCAGCTTCAATAGCTTTAATTGCAGTTAAAGAACTTTTAAACAATGCATCTTCATATAATATAGAACTTACAGCTTTAAAAACATTTGTAGTTCCCTCGGTTATTAATAAAGAAGGAGCATTAAATATTGTCGCATCCTCAGGAAAATACCCAACATCTCTACCATCCCAATTTTCTAAATTTATTTTAGTATAAAATGGTCTTAAAAAAGTTTTATAGTCTGTAAAAGCATCTCTTGTCTCTCCTTTTTGATTGATTTTCTTTTCTAAGGAGCCTAAGAATTTATAATTTGTAAATTGTTTAGTATTTGTTTTTTTATTCGCATCATTAAATTTCAATCCTTGCCCTTTTATAAACTTGGACTTATCTGATGTAATAGATTTTATATTTTTAAAATCTTTTCTTAATCTAGTAATTAAGTAATAGTCTAAAATATTACCATAAACCAAAGTTTTCCATATCCAGTCTTCATCTATAAAATAACTCTGTAATAGTTCTTTGCAATCATATTTTTCAATAACTATTAATTTAAAGGTTTCAAAAAACAAATTAGGCTTTAATGATATATGTTTTATAATATTCTTTCTACTTTCTTCAACATTATTTGATTTACTATAAAATATAATTGTTGCCGGAGCAACTGCCTTGTCATTTGATTTATCAAAAATTTGATGTCTTACAGAAGACAATTCAAACACTTGATTAATTTTAAACTTATTTAAAAAATAATTTCTAAAAACTCCATTTTTTTCAAGCTTGTATAAAATTTTACTTGTTACTATAAACGCCGTTTCAGAAAAATTGAAATCACTAACTCTCACAAGAAAGGCTTCTGCTATCTCTCTGTGAACTATTTCTAGGTTACTGTCTTCTTCAATTTTTCTATTTTCAATATATCTTTCAAATAATTGTTTTTCCTTATTATGCTTAGTTGCCCAAGGTGGATTTCCTAGAACAAACTGAAAAAAGTTGTTTTTTAAAATAATCTCATGATCCCCATTTATATTAAAAAAATCATCAACAAAGAAATTAGAGCCTATTAAAACAGGAAACTTAAAACCGACAATACTTCTTGGTGTTAAGTAATCTAGTAGAGTTATATACAAGGAAAAAATAGCTACACTTATGGCATTTTCATCTTTATCAATACCAAATATATTGTCTTGAAGTAGTTTTTTTAAAATATTTTTATAACTATCATAGGATTCATCAGTATGAAAATTAGGATTGAGTTTTTGATACTGAGTAATAATTTGTCTCAAACTTTCCACCAAAAAAATTCCTGAACCACAGGCAGGATCTAAAACTTTACAATTATATGTGGTAGAATTCTTGTGAAAATATTTTGTTATTGTTTGCTGTTGGATATAATCTACCAAAAAAAGCGGAGTGTAATATGCTCCTTGCTTTGCTTGATTTTCAACCCCAATGAATTTCTCATAAACATTACTAATAAATTCTATTGGAATAATTGAAAAGTCATATATATCAAATAATGAAACCTGAGTAACGCCATTATTTAAATTATCACCTTTCAGCAAACTAATAATTAATTCTAAGTGAGAATCATTTACAAAATCATCTTCTTGAATTGTTACATTATCAATATCATATTGCAAAGGAAATAGATTCCCATTAAAATCATTTCTAACTTGTTTAAAAAAACTATATGCTTTTCCTTTTTCTGAAAGAAGATTGTAAAAATCCTCTTTTTGCAAAATTTTATATTTTTTAAGTTCTACTTTTCGATCTATTAAATACCTAGTAAAAATAACTCTACCTATTAAAGAATTTGCGATTTTAGAATGTAAATTTCCTTTACTTGGTGAAGTAAGTATATTTCTTGCATCCTCAATGTTCTTTAATAAAAAATAATCAACCCTATTTTTATTTTCAAATCTAGACTTATACTTCTCCCAAGTCTCTCCTGTAATAATTTTAAAATACTCAAAATCTGAAATATTATTTGAGTCAGCTAAATTTTCTAATTCTTTATTTCCTTCAAGTAATCTAAAACCGTTTTTAACAACCCATTGATTATTTTGTTTAATAATAATGGCTGGGGATTGATTAAAATTCCAAATTTGTTTTTGTAGTATCTCTAAATTTTCTGGATTTTCAAAAAATAAAATTAAAGGCTCATTATTAATACAAAAAAAGGCATCTGGCTTTATTTTAAGCAAAGATTCTTTAACTCTATTTGTAAAAACACCGAACGTATCTGCTTCAATATCAGAAATATAAAATAACCCATCCTTTTCAATTAGGTCTAATTTTTCTAATATTAATTTTAAACTCATAATTATTTTTTTCTAATTCACAAACTTAACTATTATTATATATTTTTTCACGCAAAATGAAAACTATTTAGTAGATAATTTTAATACACATCATAAATCAACTCCCCATATTCAGTACACATAATTTCAAAATACTTGTGATACCTTGAAACATATTTATATGCAATTATATTTTTTAACACAAAAAAAGCCACTACAAAACAGTAATAGCCTTTTAAAATTATTTCAAAATTAATATTCCCACTTTTTTTACAATTGTTCCCACTTTTCAATAAATAAAAACACAAAAAACTATTATTCAGCAAATTAAATTGATAAAATTTCTTTCTTATCGTTTGACATATTAGCTTTGTCAATCAATTAAGGATTTTTAATGATTTATTTTTTAAATACAATTTTATTTTAATAAATCGTCAAAAAACCATCATTCATGCTCTCATTACTTTCCTCAATTCTTTGATATAAAAATTCATCAACATAGTGTTCTGTCATTGATAAACTACTATGCCCTAAATTTTTTGAAATTGTATAAATATCTTTGTTTGTAGTTTCAATCATTAAACCCGTATAGGAATGTCTTGCCAAATGACTCGTAAAGACAATATTTAAACCGCATTTCTCTTGTAATTTTTTTAATTGTTTGTTGTAATAAGCAGTTTTTGAGGACATTTGATTGTATTGGTATTTTGAAAGAGTGTTTTTTTCAGAATTAAATTTAACATTCTCAAATATTTTATTGTCAAGAATAGGGAAAATAAATTTATTAGAATTTACTTTCGCAAAATTCACAATTTCAATAATAAGGGCAGTTCTCAGTTTAAATTTAATTTCACTTATTACTTTCAACCATTTATTTAAATAATCTTCCAATTCGGTTAATTTTTGTTTGTCTTCTGGTTTTGTTGATTCACTTAAAAACAGGAATTGAAAAATGTTTTCTTTTTGTAATTTTTGATAGTGTTTCTCTATTTCTCTATAATTCAAGTTATATTCAATATTGTTTATGGTAAAATCAAATTTATTATTTAAAATTTTCTCGCCATTCAAAAAATAATCCGTTAATCTTAATAGTATTATGAAGTTTAATGGAATTTTATGTGGTTTTTTAGTTTTGAACTGGTGAAATACAATCTCACCTGTTATCAGATTTTCCCATCTTAAAGTCATTAAATCACTTACCCTAATTCCTTGTGCAAAAATTTGAAAAATGAAATAATTTTTACAATTATAAAGAGGGTCTTTTTTTTCAATTGCACTTCTCAAAAGTATTTCGATATCCTTTTTGCCAAGAGTTTTTTTATTAACTGGTGCAGATTTTATTTTTAAAGAAAGAAAAGGGTCTTTACTTGGAACAAATTTGTCAAATTCAACTCCTTTGTTGTAAACATTTTTTATTTTTTTTATATACTTTATACGGGTGTTTACTGATATTTGTTTTTCTATTAAATTGGTTTCAAAATCTCTGATAAAAGAAGTTGTTAATTCGCTAAAATGAAGGTCTTTCTTATTGATTTTGTCTAAATAAGCTGTTAGGTGTTTAAAACTAGTGAGATGAACTTTGTATGTTCCAATCTCGTTTCTTTTGTTATAATATTCTAATTGATTTTTGAAAAACTGAATAAAAGAAACCGTCTCATTATTTACATCAGTATTGATTGCTTCATCAGGGAAATCTTTTTTTCTTAACTCAATAATTTTTCCCTCAATTTTTAAATTAAGTTCTTTATGATCTGAATGGGTAGTACTGATCGAACCACTTTTTAATAAATCTTTTACCTTCATTGAAACTCCCAAAGAGAAATAAGTGGATTTTCTGTTTTCTGTTCTTCTTATTTGAAGAATTCCAAGGGGGTCTTTTGGATATTTTTTTTTGACACAGGGTTTATAAGTGATTTTCATATCATATTGTTTAAAATCAAATGTAGTGTAAAACAAGTGTAAAACAAAATATGCCAATGTTTGATTTTTTTGTTTTTTACCTTATTGATAGTGAGTTATTTGGGTTTTTGTTTTTGTGACTTTGTATTACAGGTGGGACCACTCTTTTAGAAACACAAAGCCTTTACAGAAATGTAAAGGCTTTTTTGTTTTTTGACACTTTGTAAGTGTGAAAAATGAAATTTTCCGCATCAAAAATTAAATTTCACTTTTCCTAAAATCCCTTAACTTTATCCATCCAAAACAAATTTAATCTTCAGATGGATAGATTAACTCCAGAACAGAGGAGGAAAACTATGCAGGCGATAAAAAGTACTGCTACAAAAGGCGAAGTAAGGCTTGCTAAAGCGTTATGGAAATTAGGTCACAGATATCGAAAAAATAATAAAAAGGTATTTGGAAGGCCTGATCTTACTTTTGCCAAATATAAAATCGCCATTTTTGTCGATAGCGAGTTTTTTCATGGAAAAGATTGGGAAACGGAGCAGCTGAGAATTAAAACGAATCGCGAATATTGGATTCCGAAAATTGAAAGAAATATACAGCGAGATGAAGAAGTCAATGCTTTTCTGGTTTCTGAAAATTGGACTATTTTGAGGTTCTGGAGTAAAGAAATTGAAAAAAATCTGGAAGTTTGCTTGGCAAAAATAGAAGGAACAATTATGCTTTTAAGTATTTAAATTTTTTCGGCTTTTAATTGTGTGGTTTCAGCCTTCTCAATGCATTTGAATATTTCGGTGGCAAGTCTTTCTATAACAGGCATGCTTACTGAGTTTCCAGCTTGTTTGTAAAGGCTGGAATTTGAAATTTTAGGCAATTTATAATGATCAGGAAAGCCTTGAAAACGAAAACACTCTCTTGGCGTTAATTTTCTAAAACCAAATTCAGTTGTGATAATGGGAACATTGTGACCGCCAGTTCCCATATTTGCGGTTAACGTGGGACAAACTTCTTTCTTATTTTCTCGTACATATTGCCTTCTGAACTGATAAATTCTATCTTTTCTCACAACAGATTCTTTCAGCATGTTGTACATGTATTTGTCTTCGGTGTAATAGAATTTTTTATCGACTTTTTCTTTTGTGATTAAATCGGTAACTTTTTTGGTTAATTCTTCTTTTTCGGGAAAATTGAATTTAAAACCTTTTTTGACGAAATCTTTGTCAAACGCAACCATGAAAATTCGTTCTCGATTGTGCGGAATGTTTCCGAAATCTTTTGTGTTTAAGATAGCGCTGTCAAAAGTATAATTGCGTTTTTTTATTTCTCGCTGAATTACTTTCATGGTGTTTCCTTTGTCGTGGCCTTTTAGGTTTTTGACATTTTCAAGAAATACTACTTTTGGTCGCATTTCGTCAATAAAATCTAATATTTTAAAGAAATGATTTCCTCTACTGTCTTTAAAACCTTTTCTATGGCCAGCAAGAGAAAAGGGCTGGCACGGAAATCCAGCAGTAAGAATGTCAATTTTATGGAGATCTTTTGCCTCAAGTTGCATTACATCGCCTTCGATAAGAGTATGTTCGAAGTTATTTCTGTAGGTAACGCAAGCTTTTTTGTCAAATTCATTCGCCCATTCTAATTTAAAACCTGCATTTTCAAAACCTAGACAAATGCCGCCAACACCTGCGTATAAACTTCCGACTGTATATTGGTTTTTCATTTGCTTGATTGAGGGTTGTTAATTGTTTTAAATTTGAGTGGTCGAATTTATTTTTTACAAATATATTAATTTGAGAGTATTCTCTATTGTATCTGTGTTGAATCTAAACTTAGTTTTGATAGGTTTGTTTTACCGAATTTTTGAAAAGGCTAAAAAAATAGTTTTTTTTTAAATCAGGAAATTCTTATAAGCTTGTAAGAGTTGAGATTAGTAATAAAAAAAAGGTATTGTCCTCTGTGGCGTTTTCTGAAAAGGATTATTAGGATTTTAGTTAAAACTGTTAAAATTTGTTTTGTATTTTTGATTTTAAAAGTTGGTTTTGTGCAAAAAACTTATACTTTTGTCCAAGATTTTGGAGATAGAAAAGCATTTGTGTGAAATTTCTATCAAAGAATATTTGTCAATAATTATCTAGAATTGCAGTTTGCAATAGCTTGAATTTATGAAGAATCTAAAAGCCCCATTTTTAGTAATTGCCTTATTATTAAATGTTTTATTAGTTATGGCTGGATCTGAGCATCCTCCAAAACCGATGCTAAATAGCGCTAAAGTGAATACAACAGCAGGTGACGATGATGAAGAATGTGATGAACTTACTCAAAACTGCGATAATGGTGCTGGTATACCGATAGATCAAAACATTATATTTCTAGCAATAGGAGGTTTGGCTTTAGGTCTTACCGTGATATATAAAAATAACATAAAAAAAGCTTCAATTTAAATTGAAGCTTTTTTTATGTTGAAATGCAAAACGTTATTTGTTGATGGAATAAAGTCTAGAAATATATTTTCCTACAACATCAAATTCAAGATTTATTTTTGTTCCAACTTTGAAATCTTTAAAGTTAGTGTGCTCATAAGTATATGGGATAATTGAGACGCTAAATTCATTTTCTTTAGAATTTACAACCGTAAGACTTACTCCATTTACAGTAATCGAGCCTTTTTCGATCGTAATATTGTTTTGGTTTTTATCATATTCAAAAGTGTAATTCCAGCTTCCGTTTGCTTCTTCGATTTTAATGCAAGTTCCAGTTTGGTCTACATGGCCTTGTACAATATGTCCGTCTAGACGGTCGCCAAGCTTCATTCCTCTTTCTAAATTTACAATATCACCAGCTTTCCAATCGCCAATATTGGTTTTTAGAATGGTTTCGTCTATTGCGGTTACGGTATAAAGAGAGTCTTTAATTGCAACTACTGTAAGGCATATTCCGTTATGCGAGACGCTTTGGTCTATTTTTAATTCGTGAGTTATTGATGAGTCAACGGTTACGTGAAGATTGTTTTGGTCTTTCTGAATTTCATGAATCCTGCCAAGTGTTTCTATAATTCCTGTGAACATTGTGGTTTTATTTTACTAAATTTGCACATCAAAATTAGTAATAAATAAACTGAGCTCATGAATAAAAAAGCAGAAAATATAATTGTTGGAATTTCAGTTGGAGATTTAAACGGTATTGGAAGCGAAGTTATACTGAAAACATTCGAAGATTCTCGTATGTTGGAATTGTGTACGCCGGTTATTTTTGCAAATGCTAAAATTCTTTCTTTTGTTAGAAAAAGTTTTACATCGACAGTTCAATTTCACGGAGTTGATAAATTAGATCAAGTTATTCCAGGTAAAGTAAATGTTTTAAATCTTTGGAGAGAAGGTGTTGATATTAACTTTGGAGCAAATGATCCTAAAATAGGAGAATACGCAATTAAATCTTTTACAGCAGCTACACAAGCATTAAAAGATGGTGAAATCGATGTTTTGGTAACAGCTCCTATTAATAAATACAATATACAATCTGAAGATTTTAAATTTCCAGGTCACACAGATTATTTGAATCAGGAATTAGAAGGCGATGCGCTTATGATGATGGTTCAAGATAATTTGCGAGTAGGTTTAATTACGGATCACGTGCCATTAAATGAAGTAGCTTCGCATTTAACTGAAGAGTTAATTGCTAAAAAAATTGAAACTATAAGAAAATCTCTAGTTCAAGATTTTAGCATCGTTAAGCCGAAAATTGCAGTTTTAGGATTAAATCCGCATGCTGGTGACGGTGGTGTAATTGGAAAGGAAGACGATTTGGTTTTGAAGCCAACATTGAAAAAAATATTTGATTCAGGAACGATGGTTTTCGGTCCATTTCCAGCAGATGGTTTTTTTGGAAGTGGTCACTATGAAAAATATGACGCTATTGTAGCAATGTATCACGATCAAGGATTAATTCCGTTTAAGACATTGTCTTTTGGAAAAGGAGTGAATTATACAGCAGGTTTGAATAAAGTTAGAACCTCTCCAGACCACGGTACAGCTTATGATATCGCTGGAAAAGACATGGCAGATTACAATTCGTTTAAGGAGGCAGTGTATCTTGCGATCGATATTTTTCGCTCGCGTAATCAGTATGAGGAGATTAGCCAAAAACCTCTTAAAATAAAAGAAAAACAGTTATAAACAAAAAAAGGTGAATAAGATTATTAGATTTGTAATAATTTTATATCTTTGCACCCCAATTCAGATATCTAGTTTTAGAACTGAATTGTTCAAATTGATGTTGAAATGAGCAAAACAAAAGAATTTTTAATTCCTTTCGTAGGATTAAAACTAGGAAAACACCATTTTGAGTATCAGATAAATAACAAGTTCTTTAAGAATTTTGAGTACGATGAGTTTCAAAATTCTGATATTAAAGTCAATTTACTTTTTGATAAGAAAAGTAATATGTTAGAATTAGAATTCAAACACAAAGGAGCGGTAAACGTACCTTGTGATCTAACAGGCGAAGATTTTGATTTACCTATAAAAGGGAAAATGAAGTTAATAGTTCGCTTTGGAGATGAATTTAATGATGATAATGAAGAATTGTTGATTTTACCACATGGTGAACATGAGATAGATGTGGCGCAGTATATTTATGAAATGATCGCGCTTTCTGTACCTCAAAAAAGAATTCATCCAGGGGTTAAAGATGGAAGCCTTCAGACAGAAGCTTTGACAAAACTGAATGAGCTGAGTGTAAAAGAACAAAAGGAAGAGAGTAACAAAGAAGAAGATATTGACCCGCGTTGGGAAAAATTAAAGAAACTATTAACGGATAAATAATATAGTAAAATGGCACATCCTAAGAGAAAAACCTCGAAAACAAGAAGAGATAAGAGAAGAACACATTACAAAGCTACTGTAGCTCAAATCGCTACATGTCCTATTACAGGTGAGGCGCATTTATACCACAGAGCTTACTGGCATGAAGGTAAAATGTACTACAGAGGGCAAGTTGTTATCGATAAATCTGAAGCGGTTGCTTAATACGTTTTTGTAAATTATACTAGAACTCTCACATAGTGAGAGTTTTTTTTGTTGGTTATAATTTTCGTTTTTTAGGAAAATATAGACAAATTCGTTACGTTTTTTTTTGTAATTTTCGGGTCTTTTAAAAATTTTTCAAATTAATCATAATTTGAAAGGAAAATAATAGAATATAATGAATACAATCACAGCCGCAATTACCGCTGTTGGAGCTTATGTTCCTGACTTCGTTCTTTCGAACCAAGTGCTAGAAACAATGGTTGATACCAATGATGAGTGGATTACCGCTCGAACAGGAATTAAAGAAAGAAGAATTCTTAAAGATGCTGATAAAGGTACATCGTACCTTGCTATACAAGCAGCAAAGGATTTGATTGCTAAAGCAAATATTGATCCGCTTGAGATTGATATGATTATAATGGCAACTGCAACGCCAGATATGATGGTGGCTTCTACAGGAGTTTTTGTTGCAACAGAAATTGGAGCAACAAATGCATTTGCATATGATTTGCAGGCTGCATGTTCAAGTTTCTTGTACGGAATGTCGACGGCTGCAGCATATGTTCAGTCAGGACGTTACAAAAAAGTACTTTTAATTGGTGCTGATAAAATGTCATCAATTGTAGATTATACAGATAGAGCAACTTGTATTATTTTTGGTGATGGAGCTGGAGCAGTTCTTTTTGAACCAAATTATGAAGGCTTAGGTTTGCAAGATGAATATTTAAGAAGTGACGGTGTAGGACGCGACTTCCTTAAAATTCCTGCAGGAGGTTCTTTGATTCCACCTTCAGAAGATACTGTAAAAAACAGACAGCACAATATTATGCAAGACGGTAAAACTGTTTTCAAATATGCTGTAACTAATATGGCAGATGCCAGCGAATTGATTTTACAAAGAAACAATTTGACAAATCAAGATGTTGACTGGTTAGTACCACACCAAGCTAACAAACGTATTATTGATGCTACTGCTGGAAGATTAGAATTAGACGAATCTAAAGTTTTAGTAAACATTGAAAAATACGGAAATACTACTTCTGGAACTTTACCATTAGTATTGGCTGATTTTGAAGATAAGCTTAAAAAAGGAGATAACATTATCTTTGCTGCTTTTGGTGGTGGATTCACTTGGGGATCTATCTACTTAAAATGGGCTTACGATAAGAAATAAATTAAAACTAAAAACGAATCATTATGGATTTAAAAGAAATTCAAAACCTAATCAAATTTGTTGCAAATTCGGGCGTTGCAGAAGTGAAGTTAGAAATGGATGATGTAAAAATCACGATCAGAACAACTTTAGAAACAAATGTAACTGAGGCAACTTACGTACAGCAATTACCTGCTCAGGCAGCTTTACCTCAAGCGGCAGTTCCACAAGTTACAGCTCCAACAGTTGTAAGTGTAACTCCAGAAGCACCAGCTGCTAACGATTCTAAATATATTACTATAAAATCTCCAATCATTGGTACATTCTATAGAAAACCATCTCCAGATAAACCAGTTTTCACTGAAGTTGGAAGCACTGTATCTAAAGGTGATGTTCTTTGTGTAATTGAAGCAATGAAATTATTCAACGAAATCGAATCTGAAGTTTCTGGTAAAATTGTAAAAATTCTTGTTGACGATATGTCTCCAGTAGAATTTGATCAACCTTTATTCTTAGTAGATCCATCATAATTTTTAAAAATTCCAATAGACAAGTCACAAAATCCAATGAGTTGGAGTTTGGCGATTGGAATTTGTAATTTTTAATTTAAATAAGATGTTTAAAAAAATATTAATTGCGAATAGAGGAGAAATTGCACTACGTGTAATTCGTACATGTAAGGAAATGGGAATCAAAACTGTTGCAGTTTACTCTACAGCCGATGCAGAAAGTTTGCATGTTAAATTTGCTGACGAAGCGGTTTGTATTGGTCCTCCTCCGAGTAACTTATCGTATTTGAAAATGTCAAATATTATTGCGGCTGCAGAAATTACAAATGCAGATGCAATTCATCCAGGTTATGGATTTTTATCTGAGAATGCTAAATTCTCTAAAATCTGTCAAGAGCACGGAATTAAATTTATCGGTGCTGCTCCAGAAATGATCGACCGTATGGGAGATAAAGCTTCTGCTAAAGCTACAATGAAAGCTGCAGGAGTTCCTTGTGTACCAGGTTCAGATGGATTATTAGAATCTTATGAACATGCACAAAAAATAGCTAAAGAAATTGGTTATCCAGTTATGATGAAAGCTACTGCTGGTGGTGGTGGAAAAGGAATGCGTGCAATCTGGAAAGAAGAAGAGCTTTTAAAAGCTTGGGAAAGCGCGCGTCAAGAAGCTGCTGCAGCATTTGGAAATGATGGAATGTACATGGAGAAACTTATTGAAGAACCACGTCATATCGAGATTCAAGTTGTTGGAGATTCTTATGGAAAAGCATGTCACCTTTCTGAAAGAGACTGTTCAGTACAACGTCGTCACCAAAAACTTACTGAAGAAACACCTTCACCTTTCATGACAGACGAACTTCGTGCAAAAATGGGAGAAGCTGCTGTAAAAGCTGCCGAATTCATTAAGTATGAAGGAGCTGGAACTGTAGAGTTTTTAGTGGACAAACACAGAAACTTCTACTTCATGGAAATGAATACTCGTATTCAGGTAGAGCACCCAATCACAGAACAAGTTATTGATTATGATTTGATTCGTGAGCAAATTATGGTTGCTGCGGGAATTCCAATTTCTGGTAAAAACTATCTTCCACAATTACACGCTATTGAAGTACGTATTAATGCTGAAGATCCTTATAACGATTTTCGTCCTTCACCAGGAAAAATTACTACGCTTCATATGCCAGGAGGACACGGAGTTCGTTTAGATACTCACGTTTACTCAGGATATAGCATTCCGCCAAACTACGACTCTATGATTGCTAAGTTAATTACAACTGCACAATCTCGTGAAGAAGCTATCAGCAAAATGCGCAGAGCTTTGGATGAGTTCGTAATCGAAGGTGTGAAAACTACAATACCTTTCCACAGACAATTAATGGATGATCCAAAATATATTGCAGGAGACTATACAACTGCATTTATGGATACATTTAAAATGAATAGTCCAGAATAATCAAAAAGGCTTCCAAATTTGGAAGCCTTTTTCTTTTATGAACCTTTATTAATTACAATATTCAAATCCCAAATTCCAATATTGGAAACCTAAACTTTAAATTAGGAGCTCAAAACTTCACTGTAAACTTTGGGATTTGGAATTTTATTTATTGAAATTTTTCTAAAGGTTACACTTTAAGTGTTTACTTATTACACACTTATTTTCTCTTTTACACACCTTTCACGGTATTTCTTTTTTTGGTATATTTGATGTAAAGTCTTTAAAAACAGGATTTTATGATCTTTGGCATGGCTCTTTTCTTTTACGGCATAATAATTTCATTACTTCAAGCGTAAACAACTATTAATTTAAATATATACGTTATGAAAAATTTATTTTTATCAGCCGCAATTGTTTTAGGAGGTTTAACTTCATTCGCTTCAACTACACAAGTAACAAATACAATCGTAAAAACGATTTCTATCGAAGACGAATACACTGAAATCAAATTAGAAGAATTACCAACTGCGATTACAGAATCTTTGAAAAAAGCATATCCAGAAGCAGTAATTACTAAAGCATACAAAAACGAAAAAGCACAGTATAAACTTGACGTAACTGTTGGTGACAAAGTAGGAAACCTTTTTGCTAATGCAGACGGAACTTGGATCAAACAATAATCTAATCTAAGGTATTGTGAAAATCCAGATCAAGAATACTAAGATCAAATTAACTATATTAAAATACAACTATCATGAAAAATTTATTTTTATCAGCCGCAATCGTTTTGGGAGGTTTAACATCATTTGCTTCAACTTCGCCAATTTCAAATACAATCGTAAAAACAATCTCTATTCAAGATGATTATACAGAAATTAAATTGGAAGAAGTTCCAGCAGCAGTAACAGATGCTCTTAAAAAAGCGTATCCAGATGCTGTGCTTTCTAAAGCATTTAAAAATACAAAATCTGAATATAAGCTTGAAGTGACTGTTGGCGATAAATCAGGAAATCTTTTTGCTAATGCAGATGGAACTTGGATTAAAAAATAATTAAGTCTAACCCTTAAAAACTATTACTATGAAAAAGTTAATCTTATCGGCAGCAATTGTTTTAGGCAGTTTGTCGATGAACGCAGAGACCCCTGTTGCAACCAATCAATTGGTGCAAACAGTAAATGATCAGGATGGATACAAAGAAGTAGATGGAGTTCCAGCAGCCGTAAAAAAAGGCTTAGATGAAGCTTATCCTGGTGTAGTGCTTGAAAAAGCATGGGTTAATGATAAAAAGGAGTACAAAATTGAGATAACCGTTCGAGGTGAAAAATCGATCGTTTATACAGATGCTTCTGGTAACATTCTTAAAAAATAATTTAAACCACTAAATATTATGAAAAAGTTAATCTTATCAGCAGCGATTGTTTTAGGAAGTCTTACAGTAAATGCTGCGATTCTTCCAGCAGTTTCGATTTCTCAATCAGTACTTATTCAAAGTGAGTTTACTGAAGTATCTGCAGATGCTGTTCCAGCAGCTGTAAAGTCTACACTTGAAAAATCTTTCCCGAATACTAAGCTTGAAAAGGCTTATAAAAACGAGAAAAATGAGTACAAACTTGAGATTTCAAGTGGAGAAAAGAAGTATACTATTTTTACAGATGCTTCTGGAAATATCATTAAAAAATAATTAAAATCAGCATCATGAAAAAACTAATCTTATCTGCAATAGTGGTTTTAGCAACCATGTCAATGCATGCAAATGTATTGTCTGTTTCGCAAAACGCTAAAGCAACTGTAACAATTCAGACAGAATATACAGAAGTTACAGTAGATGCTGTGCCTGCAGCTGTAAAGACAGCGTTGCAGACCGCTTATCCAGGAGCAAAACTGGATAAAGCATTTGTTAACGACAAAAAAGAGTACAAACTTGAAATATCAGTTGGAGACCAGAAGGCTACTGTCTATTCAGATGTCAATGGTAACTGGTTGAAGATATAATTAGGTGAATTTAGATTTATGTTTTTGGTGAAAAAGAGATTGCGTGATGCAATCTCTTTTTTTTTACATATTTTACATAATTTTATGAAATAACAAGTTTAATAATACTATTTTAGCAAAAAAGTCCCTAAAAGCAAATGCCGAAGATATTACTGATAGAAGATGATATTGCGTTCTGTAAATTATTAGAGAAATTTCTAATCAAAAAAGCGTATGAAGTAACAACTACTTTTTCTGCGACAGAAGCGCGTGAAGCAGTTAAAAACGAATCGTTTGATTTGATTTTGACAGACCTTCGCTTGCCTGATTCTGATGGTATAGGACTTATGTCTGAATTTAAAAATTCGCACCCACATATTCCTGTTATTTTAATGACGGGCTACTCTGATGTAAATACTGCTGTAAAAGCCATTAAAAATGGCGCTGCAGATTATATTTCGAAACCATTTAATCCAGACGAAGTTCTTCTTGTAATTACGAATGCACTACAAACGCCAAAAACGGAAGAAGAAGAAACTCCTGTAAAAGAAAAAAAGACGATAAAAAAGCAGGTGTCAACAGGAGAAAACGAATTTGTTAAAGGAATTTCTGTCGCTTCTAAAAAACTTTTAGATCATATTCAGCTAGTAAGTCCGACCGATATGTCTGTTTTGATAATTGGCGAAAGCGGAACAGGAAAAGAAATTATTGCAAAAAGCATTCATCAGCAAAGTAGAAGAAAAGACAATAATTTTATTGCAGTCGATTGTGGAGCGATTCCCAAAGAATTAGCCGCAAGTGAATTTTTTGGACATTTAAAAGGATCTTTCACCGGAGCAATCAGCGATAAAAAAGGATATTTTGAAGCAGCAAATGGCGGAACTTTATTTTTGGACGAAATTGGAAATCTTTCCTACGAAAATCAAATACAGTTATTAAGAGCGCTTCAAGAAAGAAAAATTAAGCCTGTAGGAAGCAATAAAGAAATAAACGTCGATATACGCATTATTACGGCTACAAATGAAGATTTACGTGAGGCAGTAAAAAACGGCGATTTTAGAGAAGATTTATATCATAGAATCAATGAGTTTTCAATTCAGTCACCATCTTTAAAAGACCGCGGAGAAGATTTAATGATTTTCGCAGATTATTTCTTAGAAAAAGCCAATCAGCAATTGCATAAAGATGTAATTGGGTTTTCTCCAGAAGTAGTTTCTATTTTTCAAAATTACTCTTGGCCAGGAAATTTACGTGAATTGCAAAACTGTGTAAAACGTGCAACTCTTTTGACTCGCGGTGATTTTATAGAAAGCGATGTGCTTCCGGCAGAATTTTTCCAGATTCAGAAACAACAACCTGCGGCAAATGAAGTTTTTTCATTATCTGAAAACGAAAAAGAAACTATTATTAGTGCTTTGTCAAAAACACAAAATAATAAATCTGAAGCTGCAAAACTTCTTAAAATTACCAGAAAAACACTTTATAATAAATTGAAACAATATAATATCGAATAAAAAAAGCAGTCTTTTTAGACTGCTTTTTTTTTTTAGTATTAAATCTCTTGCTTCAATTCCGTAAAAAGAACTTTAATTCTTTCGTTTAAATCTGCATATGCCGCTTGTATATCAATTGTGTCTAAATTTTCTTTCTCTAAATTTTTTAAAAGTTCGCCAATTTTATTAGCTTGAATTTGTTTAAACATTGGAGCAATACGATGTGCGATAGACTTTATTTCATCATGATTTTTCTCTTGAACAGCAATTTTCAAATAGCCTAAATTTTCAATTGTTGTTTCTATAAAAGATTTTAAAACTTCTTTTAAAGCCGATTCGTCTTGACCTAGAAAATCTTTCAAAGTTTCTAGAGAATATTTTTGAGAAGCGTTTTTATTGTCATGGTCTGTAGATTCGATTTCAGGAATTTCTTCATGATCCAAAATATGCTGAATCGTTTCGAGCAAAATTTTTGGAGAATAAGGCTTTTTTATAACCGTAGTAAAACCAGCATTTTTATAAACTGAAAGATCCAAATCGGTACGTCCTGTAAGTGCAATGACAGGCTGATTTTTGAAAACTGTATCAGGAAGTTCTCTAAGTTTTTCTAAAAACATAAAACCATCTATTTCCGGCATTTGAATATCGGTTATAACAAAATCAAAAGGCGTAGTCTTAATTATTTCTAAAGCTTTGGCAGGATTAGTAAACGAAAAAACATGATGCTGTTCTTGTCTTAAAACACCGCTTGTTAGATTTAAAAGATTAATATCATCATCAACGACAATAAAAGTCTGTTTTTTGGTGTTTCTTGGCATCTTAGGTTTAAGTTCGACAGTAGGATTATTTTGGCTATTATCAAATAATAAAGGCAACTGAATAATAAAGGTGCTTCCTTTTCCAAAAATGCTGTCTAAACTTAAATTACCGCCTAAAATAGAAATAATCTTCTGGCAAATTGATAGGCCTAAACCAGTTCCGCCGTATTTCTTTTCAATGCCTTCATTTGCCTGCGCAAATTCTTCGAAAACCAATTTCTGATTGGCTTTTTCAATTCCGATTCCCGTGTCTTGAATCGAAATCGTGAAAAACTGGTCGTCATTCGCATAAGCGGCAATTCTAATATAACCTTCTTCGGTAAATTTATATGCGTTTCCGATAATGTTGGTTAAGATTTGTTTTAAACGAAATGGATCGCCAACAATACGTTTCTGAAATTGCTCGTCTATATTGATGATAAGATCAATATCTTTTTGCTTGTAAACAGTTTGAATGTTTCTCGCAACATCTTCAATAATTTCGGGTAACGAAAATGGAACTTTTTCTATCGAAATTTTTCCTGCTTCGATTTGCGAAAAATCCAATAAATCTTGAACGAGCTGCGTAATGTATTCAGACGAATTTTTAATGTTTTTAATGAAATACGATTGTTTGGTATTGACATCTGAATTGCCTAATAGTTCAGAATAACCGACAATTGTACTCAAAGGCGTTTTCAAATCGTGACTCACGGTCGAAATTAATTGTTCGCGACTCTTTAGCAGATTCTTGGTTTTGAAGTTCGCAATTTCGAGTTGTTTTTTATATACTTGAGATTTAGAATAATCGCTGACAATTAGAATAGAGAAAAAGACGGTCAACAATAAACCAATAACTGCAGAAGCCGTTACAATCTCGTTGACTCTTTTTAATGATTTTTCTTTTAATGAATTGTTTTTGATCGAATTGATGATAATTTCTCGTTCGATAATTCGAAGTATTTTTCTAAGCTGATCCGAAATGGCAATTTCGTTCTGAAGCAGTTTATTTTCTTCAAAATTCAATGATTCTTTCTTCTTTTCGGCTTTCAGTTTTACCGAACTCAAAAGCTTTTTAGAATTAGCTAAAATAGAATCAGAAGCTTTTTTGCTTAATGTATTGGTGCTGTCATCAGGAATATTCGAATTTAAATAATCTACATATTGCTGTAAAACACTTCGCTGATAACTTCCTAGCTGATTTGGGTTTTTAGTGAAATCCTGAAGTTCGAGTTTTCTTAAGTTAAACTCCATTTTAGTGATTTCATCAATAGCGCTATTTACAGAAGTTTCGTCGTCTGCTTTGTTTTTTATTTCTCTTAATTGTTTGATGTTTTCTGTCTTTTCAGCCAAAAAATAAGTAACACTATCCAAAAGTGTTTTTTGATACTCTGTGGTAACAATTTGTTTTAATGTATCGATACGTTTGCGAAGCGAGTCGGTTTCAATCAGATAATTTTTAAAATCTTTTTCAGAGTTATTTTGAATTGTCTGTCTGGCTAAACTTTCTGTTTTGTAAACATTAGAATAAAGTCTGCTGACTCTAAGAATTTTGGTTTTTTCTAAAGCAATCTTATCTTCGAGTTTGTTGTAAACGACATTTTCAGAATAAAGAAACCATCCAACTGTAACAACCAAAGCCAATAATGCAACATAGCTAAACAAAACTTTGATTGCGGTGTAACTTTTTTTGGTCTCCATATTTTGCTGAAAGATTTGAGGGAATTCGGGATTATTAAAACATTGCAATTTATCTAAAAAAATCTGTTTTACGAAGAGTAAATCTAACCAATATGTTACATAATTGTAAGGTGCTTAAATAAAAACAGCCGCAGATTATGTAAATCTGCGGCTGTTAAAATGTTGTTTTATGAATTACAAAGTTTCATCTAACCATTTGAAAAATTCACCTTGCCAAACCTGAGCATTTTGTGGTTTTAAAACCCAGTGATTTTCGTCTGGGAAATACACAAATCTACTTTTGATTCCTCTTAATTGAGCCGCTTGAAAAGCTTCTTGTCCTTGTCCGATTGGCACACGATAATCTTTTCCTCCTTGGAAAATCAAGATTGGCTTATTCCAGTTCTGAACCAAAGTTGCAGGATTAAAAGTTGTATATGCTTTTTGCGCTACAGCATTATCTTTTTCCCAGTAAGGTCCGCCAAAATCCCAGTTGTTAAAGAAAACCTCTTCAGTAGTTCCTAACATAGAAACGGTATTGAAAACACCATCATGAGCAATAAAAGTTTTGAAACGATTTTTGTGAATTCCAGCTAAGTAAAATACAGAATATCCTCCGTAACTAGCACCAACGCATCCTAAACGGCTTTTGTCAACATAATTTTCTTTTGCAACATCATCAATTGCAGAAAGGTAATCGTCCATAACTTGTCCGCCCCAATCTTTACTAATTTGCTCATTCCACTCAACACCGTGTCCTGGCATTCCACGACGGTTTGGCGCTACAACCACATAACCTTTAGCAGCCATTAAAGAGAAATTCCAACGGAAAGAATATGATTGTGTCAATGCACTTTGAGGTCCGCCTTGGCAGAATAATAAAGTTGGATATTTTTTAGAAGCATCAAAATTTGGAGGAAGAATCACCCAAACCAGCATTTTTTTACCGTCGGTTGTAGTAACGTAACGTTTTTCTGTTTTGCTTAATGCCAAAGTTTTGTACGTATCTGTATTTACATTTGTGATTTGTTTCCAGCTGTTTTTCTTTAAATTAAAAGAATAAATTTCTGGAGCATGATTCATGTCGTTTCTTGTCACGATAATATCATCGCCAGCAAAACCTACTAAATCATTTACATCAAAATCTCCGTTTGTCAATTGGCGAACGTTGATTGCGATTTTAGTTAAACCAGGAAAATTAACCGAGAAAATTTGTTTTGTTCCATCAACTGGCGCAACAAAAAATACTGTTCTGCCGTCTTTGCTCCAGATGAAATTATCTACAGTTCCGTCCCAGTTTGCAGTTAAATTAGTTTTGATCCCTTTAAACTCAACAATAAGGTCGTTTTTATCAGCTTCATAACCGTCACGTTTCATTTGTAACCAAGTTAAATTTCCTGTTGGAGAAAACTGTGGCGCTGTATCGTAACCTAAATTACCTTCAGTTCTATTAGTTGTTTTTTGAGTTTCTAAATTATACTCATAAATATCTGTATTGGTAGAAATCGCATAAGCAGTTCCTGCTTTTTTCTTGCAAACGTAAAGAATGCTTTTGCTGTCTGGCGACCAGATATAATCTTCGTCACCACCAAAAGGTTTTTGTGGAGAATCGAAAGTTTCACCTTTCATGATATCGATTCCTTTTGTACCGTCTTTGTTTTCTTTATAAAAAACGTGGTTAAATTTTCCTTCATTCCAAGTATCCCAATGGCGATAATCTAAACCATCATAAATTTGAGCATCAGATTTGCCAAGACTTGGATAGAAATCTTTACCTAAAACTTTTTCTAATTTTACTTCATCATTATAAACCACAAATTTTCCGTCAGGCGAAACGTTTTTATCAGCCAGAATGTCTTTTGTGTCTTTAATTTCAACGGCAGTTCCACCATTTACAGGAATCGTGTAAATTTTAGAACTTGATTTGTTTTCTTCAACCGAAGGAGTAGAAACCTTAAAAACTATATTTTTTGCATCTTTAGAAATTCCAAGTGGAGTCACTCGACCTAATTTCCATAACAATTCTGGAGACATAACGTTCTGTCCGATAGCGTTTAAACTCATCATTATTAAGGTTGTTAATAATACTTTTTTCATAATCTATTTATTCTTTTTTTTGTGCGCTAAAAATACAACTTTTAAATCCCAAATTGTTAAATTCCAAATCCCAAATTTTGTTAAAGTTTATTACTGTCACCCTGAGCGAAGTCGAAGGGCACATAGTTGAGAGGCTTTGACTTCACTGAACCTGACAAAGATTTTAAATGAACTTTAATTACTTATATGGTTCAAAAAAATTATTATTTTTATAAAAACTCTGAAAATGGAACTAAGCTATTGGGAATTAAAAAACTGGTTCGCGAATATTGATTATACTATTGTTGGAAGCGGAATCGTGGGTTTGCATACAGCATTACGCTTACGCGAAAGATTTCCTGCTGCTAAAGTTTTGGTTCTCGAACGTGGAATGTTACCGCAAGGTGCCAGTACCAAAAATGCAGGTTTTGCTTGTTTTGGAAGTTTGTCTGAAATTATGGATGACTTAAAAACGCATTCAGAAGATGATGTTGTGCATTTGATTGAAAAACGCTGGAAAGGTCTTCAATTGCTTCGTAAAAGATTAGGTGATCAGGCAATTGATTTTAAACCTCATGGCGGATATGAATTATTTCTAAAAGAAGACGAATTTGGATTTAACGAATGCATTTCTAAAATTCCGTTTATAAATGAAATCTTAAATCCACTTTTCAAAGCAGATGTTTTTTCGAAAGAAGTAGACCGATTTGGATTTGAAAATATTCACGAGTATTTAATTTTTAATCCGTTTGAAGGACAAATCGATACCGGAAACATGATGCAGGAATTATTGAAGCAAGCTGTTTCTGCAGATATTTTAATCTTAAATCAGCAAACCGTAAAATCGTATGCCGATGCAGGAAATCATGTTGAAGTTGCGGTAAACGATTTTAGCTTTAAAACTAAAAAACTACTTTTTGCAACAAACGGTTTTGCGAGTGAATTGACCAATGGCGCTGTAAAGCCAGCGAGAGCGCAAGTGCTTATTACAGAACCAATTCACAATTTAGATATTAAAGGAACGTTTCATTTAGATCGCGGTTATTATTATTTCAGAAATATCAATGATCGAATTTTGTTAGGCGGAGGAAGAAATCTTGATTTTGAAGGAGAAACAACAACTGAATTTGGACAGACGAAAATTATTCAAAATAGATTGGAAGATTTACTGAAAAATGTAATTTTACCAAATCAGGATTTTCAGATTGCGCACCGATGGAGCGGTATCATGGGAATAGGAAATAGTAAGAATCCTGTCGTAACCCAACTTTCTGAAAATGTGTTCTGTGGAGTGCGTTTGGGCGGAATGGGAGTGGCGATAGGCAGTTTAATAGGAACAGAATTAGCAGATTTAATAGAATGAAAGTAACCAAAAAACCAGCACCAAAAACTACTGCAAACAAACCAAAACCAAAGACAGCTTCTTCAAAAAAATCGAATCGTTCTTTTGGAGAAAAAGTAAAATGGTTTTTTATTAAAGCCGCTTTGTGGTTTTTCGGAATTTCTATCGGGTCGGTTATCTTTTTTAAATATGTTCCAGTGCCATTTACACCTTTAATGCTTATTCGTGCCATCGAAAATAAAATGGCCGGTAAAGAAGTTTATTTTGATCATGATTGGGAACCGATTGAAAAAATCTCAATGAATTTGCAAAAAGCGGTTATTGCCAGCGAAGACGGAACTTTTTTAACTCACAATGGTTTCGATTTTAAAGCACTTCAAAAAGCATATAAAAGCAATGAGCGCGGACGCCGAATTCGAGGCGGAAGTACTATTTCGCAACAAACAGCCAAAAACGTTTTTTTATGGCAGGGAAAAAGTTATTTCCGTAAAGGACTTGAAGCTTATTTTACGGTTTTAATAGAAATAATTTGGGGTAAAGAGCGTATCATGGAAGTTTACTTAAATAGTATAGAAATGGGTGATGGAGTTTACGGTGCCTATGCAGCAACAGAACATTGGTACAGACGCGATGCTTCGAGTTTAACACCAATGCAGGCGGCAGGAATTGCAGCGATTTTGCCAAACCCAAGAAAATTTAAAGCGACAGGCTCATCAAGTTATATTAATAGAAGAAAAGAACGAATTGTTCGTGAAATGCGTTATGTTGGAAAAATCAATTACAATGGTAAAGAGGAAAAGAAGTAAAAAAGCGCTTTTTGCTTTTCTGATTTTGACAACGTTAACTTTTGGACAAGGAAGAACTAAAGAAATAGGTTTTATATCTGATAACGATTTGTACACATCGTCTAAATATGATATGTATTATACCAATGGTTTAGAATTTTTTTTCCGATTCTTATCTAAAAACGATAACCCTAAAATTAACAAAGAGATTACCGAATTTAGAATCGGTCAATATCTCTATAATCCGAGGTTTTTAAACAAAGAAGCCATTACAATAAAAGACCGCCCTTTTGCAGGTTATCTTTTTGCCGAAGCAGGAAAAAGTTTCTTCTATCAAAGCGAGTCGGTTTTAAAGACAGATTTTAGAGTTGGTTATCTCGGACCAAATGCGTTTGGTGAAGAATTGCAAAAAGGTTTTCATAACATGATTGGCTACAAAAAAGTGTACGGTTGGGAAAACCAAATTCATAATGCTTTAGCTTTGCAAGCACATGCTATTTATTCTAAAAAACTGTTTCCTTCTAAACATAATGATTTTGTAGATTTTCATTGGCAGTCAGAAGGTAATCTGGGAACAATTTTCTCTGGAGTTTCAACAGGATTTATGGCGAGATTTGGTTTTAAGAAACTAATTCCGCTTTACGATTCTAATATGCATAATGCTTCAGTAAGTGCAAATGAACAGCCAAATATTAAAGAGTTTTATTTCTACGCTGCGCCAAGTGTCAATTATCAGTTTTATGATGCCACTATTGAAGGAAGCATGTTTAATAATACAAGTCCGATTACTTTCGATTTAGAACCACTTCGATTTAATGCAGAAGCTGGTTTGAAATACCGACACAATAACTTCAATATGTCGTATTCTTTCCTTTATCGAGGAAGAGAATTGAAAGATCCAGGAATTGATACTAATTCTGGATATTTTTATGGGTCTATAAGGATGGGGTTTTTGCTTAAATAGTGCGTTGCACTATCGTGATGCTTATAGGCTTTCAGCCTATACTGAAAAAGCTCTGAAAGAGCGCAACCATTAGAATAGCGCAACGCGCTATGAATATGAATGGAATATGAATGGAATATGAATGGAATATGAATGAATACCAGTTAATCCAGCCCTGAAAGGGTGAAAGCCTAATCCCAAAGATAACGTTCGTCATATTCAACATTATATTTATTTAGAAAAGCCAGAAGTTCTTTTTTGAATGTCTTTTTTCTATGATGTTCCTCTTGGTTTTTAATGTACTTTATAACGATATCCAATTGAGAAGGATTAACAGAAAAAATGCCATAACCGTCCTGCCAGTAAAAATTTGCATAACGCGAATCTATTGTTTTTATCCATTTTGATGATTGTTTTTTTACTTCTTCAACCAATTTCATTTGTGTAATTTTTTTAGACAATAAGCATAGAATATGAACATGGTCATTATATCCTCCTACTTGAATGGGATTGCATTCTAATCCTTTGCAAATTCCTCCGAGGTAAGCCCATAATTTTTCTTTTATATCGTCGTCAATAAGCGGATAGCGTTTTTTTGTGCTAAATACTAGATGCACATATACTTTGTATAATGATTGTGGCATATTTTTCTATTTAGTAGTTGTGTTTGATGAATTTTTAGGTCGACGAGTTACAGCAGATAATAATGATTTGAAATGCAAATATTGAATGCATAAACAAAGAATTTATACTCCAAAAGTTTTATTTATAGCACAATAAGGCATAATAAAAATAAACAAAAGCCACCTCTGTTTTTCAGAAATGGCTTTTTCACTATAATAAATTGAAAGACTTATTTCCCCTTCATTAATTTCTCTAAATATTCAATTTTATCTTTTTCGGCTTGAATCAAGCGCTCATAAAGTTCAACTACTGTAGCAAGAGGATTAAAAGTACATTGATGATTGCTTCGTTTCTGCAAAATACGTTTAGAATAAAAGGATTAAATAATAGTTTAATTTCTACTAATTATCCCGAATGATCAACATACAAATACCAAACACCATTTATTTTTCGCATTATTCCTGAAAAGTTACCAGAACTATTTTTGCCATTTGGAGCGTCGATACTAAATTTTGCGCTCACAAAAGCATCTTTTTTCGAAAGCGGTTCAACAACAAAATCGGTCATAGTTAATTTTCCCATTCTTTCTTTTGGCCAATATTTTTTGAAGAAATCTGCGATATTGTTTTTCCCGTAAACCACACCACCGCTGTAAATCATTCGAACTGAATCTACGGGAGCATAAAAATCAAGGTAACCTTCGAGATCGCCATTATTCCAACAAGTTTGTTGAGCTTTTAAACGGTCTAGTACTTGTTGAGAAATTTTATCTTGACAAATGCCTTTGAAAGAAAGCATTAGAAACAATCCAAGAAGTAAAAATTTTAAGTAACGCATATAGATAGTTTTAATAGTTATAAAATTAATTGTTTTGTATTGCCGTAATATTTCTAGTCTTTTTATCGAAAGTAATGGTTTTGTTTGGCCCGCCATAAAAGAGCGTCAAAGTCAGCGTGCTATCGGTTTCATTTTTAAAAAGAATATCTTTTGCTGTTCTGATTTTGATATCCAAATTATCGTTCATGATCTCAGAATCGGTGCATTTGATAATTCTTTTTTCAAACAAACCTTTCTTTTCAATTACTTCCAACCACGGTTGAACCATTACGCCGTAGCCCACAATTTGTGCTCTGTAATTTTCGTTGAGATCTTTATTTTGATATAAACCTAAAGATGTGCTTGAAAGCAATAAAGTATAAAAAGGAAGCATCATGGCTATAATGCTCAGTGCGAATGTTACCAGTATTGCTGCCAAGAAAAGTTTTGCCAAGAGTTTTTTCCAAAAAACAATTATAATTACAAAACTGCTTAAAAGCCAAAGCCATGATAAAAATACATCGCTGTAATAACCGCGAAGACTAATTTCTTTAAAGTAATACAAAAGACAATCGAGTACAAAAATAGCGCAGATAATAAAGTAGATTCGTAAAAATGTTTTTTTGCCTGAACTCATATTTTTTTAAAGATATAGTTTAAAGTAAATACTGTAACAACAGATAAGATTAAAATAGGGAAGAAAGAAAATGTAATAGTATACATTATTTCTTCTTTAAAAAGATATGTGCTCCAAGCAGATTCTCGATCTACAAAAAGAATATAATTCCAGAAAAACCATACTAAAATTACGATCAGTACTTGAAGCAAAAATTTTAGATTGTTATTTTTAATAAAAGAAAGAGCCAGAAAAATTATTGATAAGAAAACAGTAGAAAACAAAGTCATTAAATAAGCATCGTCAAAGAAAGAACAATCTAAACAGGCGCTCGATGGTTTGTCAGAAAAACTTCCCATTGACCAATAGATTTCTGCGAAAGTAAAAACAAAGAGTAAAACTGCAATTATAAGAGGTTTCTTTATGTATGCGAATATTTTGTATTTTAAGGTTTGGTTCATTTTGAAGGACTTACGATTGTTGTCAATATTCTCTTTTGAATAATTGGAGACACACAAAAATAAGAAACAATTTTAAAGAAATATCTTTCAAAAGATTTAGTTGTGACAGAATAAGTTTTATTAAAAAATAAAACGCTTAACTGTTTGATAACATGAAAGATATTTTTAATTATTTACTTTTAATTAAAAATTTGAATTATGGATATCAATTGGAACATAATTGCGATTGTAGCAATATTGGTAATTATTCTTGTTGTGCTAACAATCAGAAAAAATCAGAAAGAGAAAAAGAAGCTTGAAAAATTGCTAAACAACGATTTTAAAAAAGCAGAAAAAGATAGAGTAGATGCAGATGATTCTGCTAATGAGAAATAATTAACCTATTGTTTTTTTTTATGTAATGGCTTACGGAAAGACGTAATCGCAATATTGTTTTTAATTATATATTTACCAGGTAATTAAAAAAAATATCATGAAAAAAACAATTTTAGGGTTAGTCCTATTTTTAAGTCTTATAGGTTGCACAAGTGACGATTCAGATCCAGTTGGAATTGGAGAATCTAAAGAAGGAAGTATGAAAATTGGCTTTGTAAATTCTAATTTAAAATTATCTGGAAAAGATGTTTTGAGAAATACATTGCCTGTTGAAATAAAAAGTGTTGTAGTTACTTCTATCAATGCAGGTGTTTCTTATGATAATGTATTTAATTTGGTTGAAAATGGTACAGTAGGAGCTGAGAGCGATTTTATTCTAAGAAATTTGAAAACTGGGACTTCAGAGTTTTCGGTATTAACTACAACAAATGTAGCCTCAGAAGCTTGGTATCAGACAGTACCAGTTATTGAAAGTGAAAATGAATCTTTAAATACGATCTCTCAAAGACTTTTAAATAAAATACCTTCAGTTGTTTATAAATCTAAGGCAACAATTAGTAGAAATGTTGTTGCTGGAGAAAATGATGCTATCCAATTTGAATTAGAACCTTTAAATGGAAGATTGATTTCATTATTTAGCTTTGCAGAGGACTTAAAAAATCAAGGTTATACAGCTAAATTGTTTTGTGGTCAAATTTCATATACAATGGGAGATTATGAATGGAACAAAACTCCAAACCCAATTGTTTTTACAAGTGAACAGATTGTAAGTGATTATTTGTGTTCAGGCGAGAAAGCTAACGATGCTTATTTTTGGGCTACAAATACAGGAAATGGAAGAACTTATAAAATAGAGGTGTATGATGTTAACGGTGATTTGGTAAAAATTACCGAATTCCAAGTGCCATATGAAAATGGTGTTTCGCTAAATAACCTTTATACTATAACTTCTGACGGTATGTTAGACAAATCAAGTACACAATCTACTTTTGTTATCAAAGAGTTGACTAACCTTCCATTTGTTCCTGTTACCAAATAATTTAAAAAATAATGTAAAAAAATTTAATTCAAAGTCATAAAAAAAACCGTATTGCAATTGAGTAATACGGTTTTTTTGTGGAGAATACCGGATTCGAACCGGTCACCCCTTGCCTGCCAGGCAAGTACTCTAGCCAAATGAGCTAATCCCCCAAAGTGTTAACAAATAAAGTCAATTAATTCTCAAAAAACAAATTTCCAGAAGTTTCAGAGGAATTATTTTCAAAAGCGTAACTTTACCTTAAATCTGTTTTTTTATGAGTTTAGAAAATACAAATGGAAGCTTAGAAACTTCTTTTCAAAATACGATTGCAATAGTTCACTTTGGTCATCCAGCCAGTAATTCTTTTCCGCGTGAATTATTAAATAGGCTTACAGCTGAAATTAATTCTTTAAGCAGAAATGAAAAAGTTTCGGTTATTATTTTAAAAAGCGAAGGAGAAAAAACGTTTTGTTCAGGAGCTTCTTTTGATGAACTTTTAAAAGTTGAAAATGAAGAACAAGGCGTAGATTTTTTTTCGGGTTTTGCACATTTGCTGAATGCCATGCGAAATTGCAACAAAATTATAATTGGACGCGTACAAGGAAAAGCTGTTGGTGGCGGTGTCGGAATTATTTCGGCTTGCGATTATGTTTTTGCGACTTCCCAAAGCGATATTAAATTATCTGAATTAGCGATCGGAATTGGTCCTTTTGTAATAGAACCAGCCGTTTCTCGAAAAATAGGAAAAACAGCAATGACTGAAATGACATTAGCGGCTCACGAATGGAAATCGGCTGATTGGGCTTTTGAAAAAGGACTTTTTTCTGTTTTATGTGAAGCTGAAAATCTGGATATTAAGGTTGAAAGTTTTGCTCAAAAACTGAGCTCCTATAATCCTGAAGCGCTTTATGAAATGAAGAAGATTATTTGGGAAGGAACTGAACAATGGGAATCACTTTTATTTGAACGTGCTGCCATTACGGGTAAATTGGTTTTGTCTGATTTTACTAAAAGTGCTTTGCTGCAGTTTAAAAAATAGGTATGATATAAGTCATTGATTTTAGAAAAATAGGAGCATAGCTTTGAAAAAAGTTTTAAAATCAAATTTTCACTATATAAATTATTGAACATGACTATTATTTCGTTAATGCAAAAAGTTGACATTGCAGAGAAAATTAAAGATGCTCCAGACAGCGGTTATCAAATTGGCGTTGTCATTGGATCTTTCATTCCGTTTCTAGTTTTGGGCGGAATTGCTTTGTGGATGTATACTCGTGCTAAAAAAAGAGCTAAAAACGGCAATTAATTCGTAAATTTGCAAGCTTAAAATTAAAAATCGATGAGTAATATCAGAATTACAAAACAATTTAGTTTCGAAACCGGTCACGCTTTGTACGGTTACGACGGAAAATGCAAGAACGTTCACGGACACAGTTATAAATTATCGGTAACGGTTATTGGTTCGCCAATTACAGACCGATCGAATGTAAAGTTCGGAATGGTGATTGACTTTTCTGATCTAAAGAAAATTGTAAAAGAAGAAATCGTCGATCAGTTTGATCATGCAACTGTTTTTAATCAGACCACACCGCATATCGAATTGGCAAATGAATTGAAAAACCGCGGACATCACGTTATCTTAGTAGATTATCAGCCAACCAGCGAAAATATGGTGGTTGATTTTGCAGAGAGAATCGTTGCAAGACTTCCAGAAGGAATTTCTCTTTTCTCATTAAAACTTCAGGAAACAGAATCATCTTTTGCAGAATGGTACGCATCTGATAATTTGTAAAAAAGTTAAAAGTGAAATGTGAAAAGTAAATTGTAAAATGCTTTTTCATTTCGCATCTTACATCTCACAATTCACATCTCACATTAAATGAAAAAAATATATTTTGCTTCAGATCAGCATTTTGGTGCGCCAACACCAGAATTGAGTTTACCGCGTGAAAAGAAATTCGTGGCTTGGCTTGATGAGGTTAAGGAAGATGCCGAAGCAATTTTTTTATTGGGAGATTTATTTGATTTTTGGTTTGAATATAAAACAGTTGTTCCGAAAGGTTTTGTTCGAATTTTAGGCAAACTGGCTGAAATTCGCGACAGCGGAATTCCAATCTACTTTTTTGTTGGAAATCATGATTTGTGGATGAATGATTATTTTGAAACCGAATTGAATATTCCGGTTTATCACGATAACAAAGAGTTTACATTTAACGGAAAAACGTTCCTAATTGGTCACGGAGACGGAAAAGGTCCGGGCGATAAAGGCTATAAAAGAATGAAAAAGGTATTTACAAATCCGTTTTCAAAATGGCTTTTCCGCTGGCTTCATCCAGATGTTGGCGTAAGTTTGGCTCAATATTTATCGGTCAAAAATAAACTGATTTCTGGTGACGAAGATGTGAAGTTTTTAGGTGAAGAAAACGAATGGCTGGTTTTATATGCCAAACGAAAACTAGAAACCAAACATTACAATTATTTCATTTTTGGACACCGCCATTTACCAATGATTATTCCGGTTGGAGAAAACTCCGAGTATGTAAATCTTGGAGATTGGATCGGATATTTTACTTACGGTGTTTTTGACGGCGAAAAATTCGAACTTAAAAAATTCGAGAAGTAATTTAGTCAAAAGTCGAAAGTCAAAAGGGCAAATATTATTGTTGAACTTAATTCAAAGTCCCTTGTCAAAAAAATTAAAACAAAATTTTTATTTTGCGCTTGTTGGGTAAATACCGATTTTATGCGTTCGCAGAATATATTCTGAAAGCTGTTTGCTATTTGAAAGCTGAAACTTAATTGCTCCAGACGCTTTTTTCGGCATGTGGCATTCTACACAATTGCTTGCTAATAACTTTTCTGGCATTGTTTTTAAAGTAGTTTCTTTGTGCTTTAAGCCTTGATGACAACTCATGCAGATTTTAGAATACGAAGCCAAGTTTTTAGAAGCATTTTCATGCGGATTATGGCAGGTAATACAATCCATTTTATCGCTTTTCATAAAACATTTGCTTTGCGCCATTAATCGATACTGATTGCCATGAACATCAAAATTTGTTGTATCATTAATACTTTTAGTCTCACGAAAGAATTCTGATAAATTATCTCCAGGTTTAAATTCAAAACGCGATTTTAATTTCATTCCATCATTTCCTGCGTGACATAATGCACACGCATCTAGCTTTTGCTGTCTGTTTAGAGTTTTAAAACTTGTAATGCTATTGGCAACTTTTACGTTTGGGTTTTTTAAATGAAAGTCAACATGCTTTTTGGCAGGACCGTGACAACGCTCGCAATCAATTCCGTAAACAACTGTTTCTTTTCTGATGATATCTTCAACATCCATAGACATCATATTTCTTTGTTCAGAATTTTGATTCACGCTTCGGCTGCTGGCATTTGAGGCGTGGCACGAATAGCAATCTTTAACCACCATTCGATCAAAATAAGGTTTATCGGCAGGAAAACCTGGGCTTGTCGCCCAATTGTTTATAGAGTGATAAAAAGAAACTGGTAATTCGTATGTATTATTGTCTTTCCAGTAAACAGAAGTTTGAGCATGTTTGGTTCCAAAAACAATTTCAAATTTATATTTAGCTGTTTCTTCACCGTTTTTATAAACAACTTGATATAAGCTGTCTCCGCGTTTTTCCATCACCAATTTCGTCTCTTTATCATAAATGAAAGTATGATTTTTAGAATCGAAATCACCAGAAACATTTCCTAAAATTGCTGGAGCGGTTGCTTTAAAATGCGAACTTTTGAATGCCATATCAGATTGCACTTTATGGCATTGTATGCAACTTTCTGAACCCGCATAATCAGTCCCACGCGGATCAATGTATTCCTCTGATTTATTATTGCAGCTGGCAAAAAGAAGTGCCAGAACGGTTATGGTAAGTAGAAATGCAGCTTTTTTCATTGCTGTAAATATACTTTTTTTTGAATTGAATCAAAATATATTTCAATAATGAAAAAATGCTGTTAAAATATTTAGAATGCTTTTTAATTCATGCCAACTCCGTAGACATATTCATCTAATTCGATTTTGAACAAAGAACCCTCAACCAAATCTTTAATAGATTTTAATTCGGTCATGTTTACAGCAAGATCTATAGAATTGCAAGGTGTTTTCAATAAAAACTTATGGCAGGAGTATTTCATTTCGCAAGCTTCGCAACAAGCATTTTCTATCATGCTGTCTTCAATTAAATCGCAAAAATGATTTAATTCCTGAACCGTAAAATAAAAGCCAGTTTCTTTAAAAACCAATTGCACTTTGTCGGAAATTGTAGTATTGTGATCTTTCCAGTAAAAAGCTATTCCAAAGTTGTTATGATATATCTGCTCAATTTCTCTCATCGTAAATCCTTTTATTTCAACAAATATAAATATTATTTATATTAATTCTAAATAAAAAAATCATAAAAATTTGAAAAAATATTTTTTGAGCGCACTTTAGTTCATACCCGAACCATAAATATATTCATTAAGATTAAGTCGAAATAATGAACCATCAACCAAGTCTTTTATTGAGTTTAATTCCATTGGTGATATTTCTAAATCTATAGCAACATAGGGTGTCTTCAATAAAAATTTATCGAAGGCGCGTTTTACACCACGTGTATCGTAGTTATTATGGTCTGTGACGCAGTCTTCGATTAAATCGTGAAATTCATTTAATTCTTGAACTGAAAAATAAAATCCCATTTGTTTAAAAAGAAGCTGAACTTTATCTGATATAATTTCGTTGCCTTCTTTCCAATAAAATGAAATTCCAAAATCGTTTCTGTATATCTGCTCGATGTCTTTCATGACAATTTTTTTAGGCCACAAAGGTACGAACTGTTTGTATTAATACTTGACTAATAAAAGCATAAAAAAAAGCTAAAAACCAATATGACTATTTGATTTTTAGCTATTTATAAAGTATTCTTGATTTTGCTTTTTTATGAAATTCTATCTCATTATAAGATTATTTCAGCCAATTTTTTAGCTTAGAAATAAATGCCGACTGTTGGTCAACAAATAAATAATGAGAGCAATTGTCAAGAAAAGCGAAATGTTTCTCTCCAGTTATTGCCTTTAGAGAATTGATTTGATCCGATGAAAAAATTCCATCATCTTTTCCGTAAATTCCATAAATAGGAACTCCAGCGGTTTTGATTTTCTTTAGAAAAGGCCTACTATCAATATTGTTTTGTTTTTCGTTTTGATAGAAGAGAAGCGGAGCATTTTTATTTCGAATATTAGTTTTATAAAATTCACCAGCTTCATAATCGGCACATAATTTTTTAGATGCTGCAGTTGGATTTGGCATTTTAAAAAAGCCATTTTCACCAGCAAGCTCATAACAACCTTTTCTGTATTCGGCTGAGTTTTTATTTAGATTCTCAACAATGCTGATTTTTTTTAATTGTTCAGAATCGGTGCTGTACTTTTTCTTCAGCGTATTTAAAATGTGATCGTAAGTTTCCTGTTGAGAAAATAATGCACCAGCCAAAACCAGAGCGCTCACATTTTGTGGATATTTATTGGTATAAAGCGTAGCTACCAAACCACCAAAACTGTGGCCAAGCAAAATTGCTTTTTTTAAATGGTACGTTGCAAAAATCGAATTTAAATCCTGAAAAGCTTCTTCATAAGTAAATTTCGCATTAGAATCTGCAGATCTTCCTTCGCCTCTTCGGTCGTAAGCAATAACATAAAAACCTTGATCGGCTAGTTTTTGAGCTGTTGTTCCTTCAAATAAGGTTGCGTTGCCGCTTGGTCCTCCGTGAATGAAAATTATGGGTTTGTTCTTTTCGTTTCCGTAGGTTTTTATATAGAGATTTTGCCCTTTTGCGAAAAAGGAAAATATTAGAAATAAAGAAAGAAAAAATGACTTCATCTATTCTAATTTATGATGATCGTCCATATCTTTTTTCAAATCTAAATTTCTAAAAGTAGGCGATTTCAATGCAGTGAAAACTACAGTTAAAAGTGTAATACTTCCTCCAAAAACAACTGAAGTAACCGCTCCCATCAATTTGGCAGTTGCACCACTTTCGAAAGCGCCTAATTCGTTTGAAGATCCGACAAAAATTGAATTTACGGCACCAACACGTCCGCGCATGTGATCTGGAGTTTTAAGCTGTAAAATAGTCTGACGGATTACAACAGAAATTCCATCGGCCAATCCGCTTAAGAATAAAGCAAAAACAGAAAGCCAGAAATAAGTCGATAATCCAAATAAAATAATTGATAATCCGAAAACAAAAATGGCGATTAAAAGTTTTTTTCCAGCATTTTCATACAAAGGCACATAAGCAGAAACTAGCATTGTAATGAAAGCACCTACAGCAGGAGCGGCTCTTAAAATTCCGAATCCTTCAGATCCTACTTTCAAAATATCTTGTGCAAAAACAGGCAATAATGCAACGGCACCTCCAAAAAGTACAGCAACCATATCAAGTGATAGTGCACCAAGTACAATTTTGTTTTTAAAAACGAATGTCAAACCTTCCATAAGACTATCTTTTATAGATTCTCCCATTTTCGGATTTACGATCGGTTTTTGACTGATTTGTGATAGGGCAATTAACGAAAGAATTGAAAATCCGAAAACCAAGCACATTGACCAATGAACTCCAATCCAGTTAATTGAGAAACCCGCCAATGCTGGTCCCATGACCGCTCCAATTTGCCAAACTGAACTGCTCCAAGTTGCAGCATTTGGATATACTTTTTTAGGAATGATTAATGAAAGAAGAGAGAAAATAGTTGGCCCCATAAAAGAACGAACGATTCCTCCGAAAAATACTAAAGCGTAAATCGAATATAGGATAATATGTGTAGACCAGCCACCAACAACTTTTGGCCAAGTCAATAAGAAAAGCCCAAAACTAATTACTGAAAATCCTAAAATACATTTTACCAATAAGCTTTTCTTTTCTCTTTGGTCTACAATATGTCCTGCGAACAAAGACATTGAAACAGCAGGAATAATTTCCATTAAACCAATAATTCCTAAAGAAAGCGGGTTTTTGGTTAAGCTATAAACTTCCCATTCGATTACAATAAATTGCATTGACCAAGCAAAGACCATTGCAAAACGCAATAATAAAAATATATTGAATTCTCTATAACGTAACGCCTGATATGGATCTGGCTTCTTTGATTTAATTTCTTCCATTTGTTCTAATGTCTTTCAGCATAAGTTGTGTTGAAACAGTTCCGTTCCATTCGTTTTCAGCAATTGAATAAGCCAGCTGAAACGGATTTTGATTTTTTACAATATTTAATTTTTTTCCTAATCCGAAACCAATTGCGGCGATTCCGTCTGAATTGTTTTGTTTGGCAAAAAGCCTTAAATGTTCTTCTTCTGCACCCAAAGTTTTAGCATAACCTGTATCAATCGCATTTTCAGTCATAAAAACAGGTGTCATATTCTGAGGTCCGAAAGGTTCGAATTGTTTTAAGATTCGAATTAATTTGGGGGTTATATCAGAGAAATTGATTTCGGCATCGATTTCAATTTCTGGAGTAAGCATTTCTGGTTGGATCGTTTCTGAAACCTGTTTCTCGAAAGCTTCTTTAAAGGTCTGATAGTTTTCTGCTTTTAAAGTCATTCCTGCTGCATACATGTGTCCTCCAAATTGCTCCAAATGTTCTGAACACGCATCAAGGGCATTGTAAACATCAAATCCTTTTACAGATCGGGCAGAAGCGGCATATTTATCGCCACTTTTAGTAAAAACTAAAGTCGGACGATAATAAGTTTCTATTAATCTCGAAGCTACAATCCCGATAACGCCTTTGTGCCAGTCTTCCTGAAAAACAACTGTAGAAAAACGTTCTTCTTCTTTATTTTCTATAATCTGCAGGAAAGCTTCTTTGGTGATTTTTTTATCTAAATCTTTTCGATCTGCATTATATTGTTCGATTTCAGAAGCAAATTGTTGTGCCTGTTCAAAATCAAATTCGGTTAAAAGCTCAACAGCATGATTACCATGTTTAATTCTTCCTGCTGCGTTAATTCTTGGCGAAATAATAAAAACAACATCTGTAATATCGAGAACTTTCTTTTTTACTTGATGTGTTAAAGCTTTAATTCCGGGCCTCGGTTCGGTATTAATAACTTTCAATCCAAAATATGCTAAAACACGATTTTCTCCCGTTATCGGAACAATATCGGCAGCAATTGCTGTAGCAACTAAATCTAAATACGGAACCAAATCCTCAATCGTTTCGTTTCGATTTTGTCCCAAAGCCTGAATCAGTTTAAAGCCAACTCCGCAACCGCATAATTCATCGTAAGGATAGGAGCAATCTTCTCTTTTCGGATCTAAAACAGCAACAGCATCAGGAAGAGTTTCTCCTGGACGGTGGTGATCGCAGACAATAAAATCGATATTTTTTGCTTTCGCGTAAGCGATATGATCAATCGATTTGATGCCGCAGTCGAGAGCGATAATTAAAGAAATTCCGTTGTCGTCTGCATAATCAATTCCTTTGTAAGAAATACCATAACCTTCGGCATAACGATCGGGAATGTAAGTGGCAATATTTGGATAATGTGATTTTAAATAGGATGAAACCAAAGAAACTGCTGTTGTCCCGTCGACATCATAATCACCAAAAACTAGAATGTTTTCTTCGTTTTGAATGGCTTGTTCGATTCTGGCAACAGCTTTGTCCATATCTTTCATTAAATACGGATCATGCAAATGTTCTAAAGATGGGCGGAAAAAATGTTTAGCTTCTTCAAAAGTTTCAATACCACGCTGAATCAAAAGCGTTGCAACAAAATCTTCTACATTTAAGGCTTGTGCTAAATGTTTAATCTTATCTTCAGAAGGTTTTGGTTTTAGAGTCCAACGCATGGGTTGATTTTAGATTTTAGATTTTAGACTTCAGATTTGTGAAATCGTTTAATCTGATTGGTAATTTTTTTGCCACAGATTAAAAGGATTTAAAAGATTATTTTTTTGCCACGAATTACTCGAATTTCCACTAATTTAATTCGTGCTAATTCGAGTAATTGCTTCGCCTATTCGCTATCGCTCGGGTCGTGGCAACTTTCATATTAATCTGTGTTAATCTATTTAATCTGTGGCAGAAATATATTTTGTTTTATTTCGCTTCTAAAGCATTTCCTTCAAATTGAATTCCGTCCCAACCTAAATTGATGAAATTTCTAATGTTTTGGTGATTTGTTCCGTTTGGATCTCCTAGAACTTCTTCAAAATAAAAAGCGCCAAAACACGCTAAAGTTTCTTCTTTGCTTAAATTTTGCAGTTTTGCAAAAGAAAATAATTTGCAAGAACCTGAATTTTCGCCTGCTGCGTTATGTTGTGTTCCGTTTTGGAAAGCAGTTGGAGTAAAGTTGTAATTTTCTTCAATTACTGCAATAGTTTCAGGAAATGTGATTTGAGTTGGAGTTTGTTTTACTTTTTCTAAAAAGGCTTGAATACTCATGTTGTTATTTGTTGTTTTTTTGCCACAGATTAAAATGATTAACACAGATTAATAAAAGTTTGCCACGAATTACTCGAATTAGCACGAATTAAATTAGTGGAAATTCGAGTAATTCGTGGCGGAAAAATAATCTTTTAAATCTTTTTAATCTGTGGCATAGATAATTATTCTTCGTCCTTAGAAAACTTACTTTTCTTAGGTTCTTTGGTTATTGTTTTTCCAGCCACGACAACTACGATTTCGCCGCGCGGTGCTGTTTTTTCAAAATGCGCTAAAACTTCTTTTGCTGTTCCGCGTACATTTTCTTCGTGTAATTTTGATAATTCTCTCGATACGCAAACTTGTCTATCTTCTCCAAAATATTGGACAAATTCAGCTAAAGTCTTAACGAGTTTATGCGGAGAAACGTATAAAATCATCGTTCGGGTTTCTTCGGCTAAAGCCAAAAATCTGGTCTGACGTCCTTTTTTATCAGGCAGGAAACCTTCAAAAACAAATTTGTCATTTGGAAGTCCGCTGTTTACTAGAGCGGGAACAAAAGCTGTTGCGCCTGGAAGACATTCTACTTCGATTTTATTTTCGACACAAGCACGAGTTAATAAAAACCCTGGATCTGAAATAGCTGGAGTTCCTGCATCTGAAATTAAAGCGATAGTTTCGCCGGCTTTCAAACGAGCAATTAAATTTTCAGTTGTTTTGTGTTCGTTGTGCATATGATGGCTATGCATGTGTGTGCCAATTTCAAAATGCTTCAACAATTTTCCGCTTGTGCGTGTGTCTTCCGCCAAAATCAAATCGACTTCTTTCAAAACCCGAATGGCTCTAAAAGTCATGTCTTCAAGATTGCCAATTGGCGTTGGAACGATATATAATTTTGACATAATTGTTTATTCGTGAAATGTAAAATGTGAGATATGAAAAGTCTTTAAGAGAATTTTTTCTCGATAATTCCCATAAAGCGTTCCGCATAATCCTCTTTTCCTTCCCAGTCGTTATAATCTGGTTTTACCATGTTTTCGATAAATTCTTTAGCTTCTGTATAAGAATCAAAAGTCATTAATTGATTTAAAACACGGCTGTAATCTTCTGTGCTATTTCCGAAAAGATTTTTGGTAAAAGCAATTCTGTCATTCAAGTCAATATGAAAACCTCTTGCTAGTTTTTCGTTCAAACTAACCGACTTTGGTTGTGCAGGAGTTTCAAGAATAGCAGTTTCTACTTTTTTAGGTTCTTTAAAATCACTGATAGAAGGAGTTTGCGTTGGCGGAACAGCTTCAAAACTGTCTACTTTTACAAACTGTGCATCGGCATAATTAACACCAAAATCTTCAAATTGAATAGTTGGTTGTGCAGGAATTTCTGCTTTTGGCTCTATTTTCGGTTCTTCTTTAACTTCTTCTCTGATTGGTTCTGTTTCCAATTCGAAAGCAGGTTTGAAATCTGGAATTGGCTTCAATTCATTGATAGTTGTAAACGAAAGATCATCAACAGGTTTTTCAGTTTCTTCTACCTTTTCAGCAATTGGTTCAATAATTTTTTCTGCAGCTGGCTCTTCAATCTCAGCAACGATTGGCTCAATGATTTCTTCAACAACTGGTTCTTCAATTTCGGCAATTGGTTCGAGAGTTTCTTTTATTACTGGTTCTTCAACTTCAATAATTGGTTCAACAGCTTTTTCTTCTGAAATTTCTGGTTCATAAGATTCTTCAAGCGCAATTACTTTTTCTTCAGTAGGAGCTTCAAGTTCAATTATAGTTGGAATTGCATCTTCTTTTTCGAAAATAGTTTCCAATTCAGAAGTGATATCGCTTTGCCCGATTGTTGGTTTTGCAGAGTCGAAATTCTCTTCAACAAATTTTAATACTGCTAATTTCTCGTATAATTTCTGAGTTTCAAGGTACAATTGATTGATATCGGATTTGTTTTTTAGTTTTAAAATTCGATGTGCAATGCTAATTAAATCAGCTTCCAATTTTTTTTTCATAACTGTTGAAAATTATAGTGAATAAGGTATTTTAGTGTATTTGATGTCTGAATGTTTCTATTCTCAAGGAAATTCAAAAGATAATTTTTTATTTCTGTTAATACGCTTTCGCGAATTTAAGGTTTGATAAAAATTTTCTACTTTTGAAAAAATGTAAAACAACACATTTTTACATCAATTTATTGCCAGTACAAAGTAATAAAAACTATTCATTTTTAAAGGTAGAAAAATACAAAATGTTTCTCGAAAATACAGTAAATCACAAAGAACAATTTGGTTGGATTGAAGTTATTTGTGGATCAATGTTTTCGGGTAAAACCGAAGAGCTGATCCGAAGATTAAAGCGCGCCCAATTTGCCAAACAAAGAGTCGAAATTTTTAAACCCGCTATTGATACCCGTTATCATGACGAAATGGTTGTGTCGCACGATGCCAACGAAATTCGTTCTACGCCAGTTCCTGCAGCGGCTAATATCTTGATTTTAGCTCAAGGCTGTGATGTAATTGGTATTGACGAGGCTCAGTTTTTTGATGACGAAATTATAACGGTTTGCAACGATTTGGCAAATCAAGGAATTCGCGTAATTGTGGCCGGCTTAGACATGGATTTTAAAGGAAATCCGTTTGGTCCAATGCCTGGACTTATGGCAACTGCCGAGTATGTAACGAAAGTTCATGCTGTTTGTACGCGCACAGGAAATCTAGCCAATTATAGTTTTAGAAAAACTGCTAATGATAAATTAGTTATGCTTGGAGAAACCGAAGAATATGAGCCACTTAGCCGTGCAGCGTATTTTAATGCTATGAAAAAAAATCAGGAAAAATAAATTTAAATTACATTTATAAAAGCCTTTTAATAAAAATGAAAAGTATGAGAAAGCAGAATATTTTATTATTGATATTGATTGGGATTGCATTAGCTTTTGTAGCTTATTTTCAGTTTTATCTTGCCGAAAATGCAGATGAAGTAAATACTGAAGTGGTAGAATTGGTGGCAAAATATAATAAAAGCTGTCCGTTAAATATTCAGGAAGGAATGCGACTAGACAGTGTAAGTTTGCCTGAAGGCCGAGTGGTTCAGTATAATTTGACATTGTTGAATGTTGTAAAAGAAACTGCCGATATAAATGTAATTCAGGAAGAAATGGAAAAAAGCTTGATTAGTACAGCCAAGGCAAATCCAGGACTTAAAGTTTTTAGAGAAAACGATTATGATTTGATTTATCACTATAGCGACAAAAAGAAAGCATTTTTGTTTGAGGTTAGAATACAGCCAGATCAATACAAATAATTTAAAAGCAAAAAATAAACCCGACAGGTCTTTTTAAAATCTGTCGGGTTTTTTTTATTGTAAAAATTAAATCTTCTTTCTCATTCTCGCTACCGGAATATCAAGTTGTTCACGGTATTTAGCAATTGTTCTTCTAGCAATTGGGTAACCTTTTTCTTTTAAGATTTCTGCCAATTGATCATCTGGAAGCGGTTTTCTTTTATCTTCTTCTTCAATTGTGTTTTGAAGAATTTTTTTGATTTCAAGAGTTGAAACATCTTCTCCTTGATCATTTTTCATCGCTTCAGAGAAGAATTCTTTAATTAGTTTTGTTCCATACGGTGTCTCGACATATTTACTGTTGGCAACACGTGAAATCGTCGAAATGTCTAAACCAACCATATCAGCAATATCTTTTAAGATCATTGGTTTTAGTTTGGTTTCGTCACCGTCTAAGAAATATTCTTCTTGATAATGCATAATGGCATTCATTGTTACAAAAAGAGTTTCTTGACGCTGTCTGATCGCATCGATAAACCATTTAGCAGAATCCAGTTTTTGTTTGATAAACTGAACGGCATCTTTCTGAGCAGTCGATTTATCACGAGATTCTTTGTATGTCTGCATCATTTCCTGATAATCTTTAGAAACGTGCAGAGATGGAGCATTACGACCGTTTAAAGTCAGTTCTAACTCGCCATCTATAATTCTAATGGCAAAGTCTGGAACAATGTTTTCTGTTACTTTATTGTTTCCGGCAAAAGAACCACCCGGTTTTGGGTTTAGTCTTTCAATTTCGTGAATTGCTTTTTTAAGCTGTTCGTTAGAAACACTGTACTTCTGCAAAAGCTTGTCATAATGTTTCTTCGTGAAAGCATCAAACTGATTTTCGATAATGTCGATCGCTAAATCAACATATTCTGTTGGGGTTTTATGTTTTAATTGAAGAAGCAAACACTCCTGTAAATCACGTGCACCAACTCCAGAAGGTTCCAATTCATGAATTACCGTCAACATTTTTTCAACCATTGCTTCATCAGTATAAATTCCCTGAGTGAAAGCCATGTCGTCTACAATATCTGGAATGCTTCTGCGGATGTAACCCATATCATCGATACTTCCAACAAGGAATTCAGCGATTTCGCGCTCTTCATCATTCAAAATAAAAGTATTCAGCTGATTGATTAAATCCTGATGAAAACTTATTGGAGCCGCAAAAGGTGTTTCGCGCTCTTCATCGTCACTATAATTATTTACCTGAGTTTTATAATCAGGTGTATCGTCGTCGCTTAAGTATTCGTCAATATTAATGTCGTCTGCTTCGATTCTGTCAGATTCTGCATCATCATAATCGTCGTAGTCTTCATTAGCGTATTCATCAGCTTCGTAATCGTCTTCTTTTCCAGCTTCAAGAGCCGGATTTTCGTTCATTTCTTCTAATAAACGCTGTTCAAAAGCTTGCGTAGGCAATTGAATTAACTTCATCAGCTGTATTTGCTGTGGAGATAATTTTTGGGATAATTTTAAATTTAAAAATTGCTTTAGCATTTGATTTTGTTAAAAGTTTAAAGTTTCAAGTTTCAGGTTGCAGAACGTGCTGCAACTTGAAACCTGAAACCTGAAACAAATTTTATTATATTTTAAAACCTTAGAATCTTAGCACCTCAGTAGCTTAGCACCTCAGATTAAAATTCTGCGCTACCTGGAGTTCTTGGGAAAGGAATTACGTCTCTAATGTTTGTCATTCCAGTTACAAACAATACTAAACGCTCAAATCCTAAACCGAAACCTGCGTGAGTTGCTGATCCAAATCTTCTAGTGTCTAAATACCAGTATAATTCTTCTTTGTCAATTCCAAGTTTTTCCATTTTCTCAACAAGAACATCGTAACGCTCTTCTCTTTCAGAACCACCAACGATTTCTCCAATTCCAGGGAAAAGGATATCCATTGCACGAACTGTTTCTCTTCCTGGCTCTGTGTTGTCGTTCAAACGCATGTAAAACGCTTTAATGTTTGCTGGGTAATCGTATAAAATTACCGGACATTTAAAGTGTTTTTCAACCAAGAATCGCTCGTGTTCTGATTGTAAATCAGCTCCCCATTCGTTGATTAAATATTGGAATTTCTTCTTTTTATTTGGAGTTGAATCTCTTAAAATATCAATTGCTTCTGTATAAGAAACACGTTTGAAGTTGTTTTCTAAAACAAAGTTCAATTTCTCTAACAAAGCCATTTCGCTTCTTTCTGCCTGCGGTTTTGATTTTTCTTCTTCAAGAAGTCTTCCTTCTAAGAATTTCAAATCGTCTTTACAGTTGTCTAAAGCATATTTGATTACATACTGAATAAAATCTTCAGCCAAATCCATGTTGTCATCCAAATCGTTGAAAGCAACTTCAGGCTCGATCATCCAGAATTCTGCTAAGTGACGAGAAGTGTTTGAGTTTTCTGCTCTAAACGTTGGCCCAAAAGTATAAATTTGCCCCAAAGCCATTGCAAAAGTTTCACCTTCTAATTGTCCAGAAACTGTTAAGTTCGTATGTTTTCCAAAGAAATCTTTTTTGAAATCAATGTTTCCTTCTTCATTTTTTGGAAGATTGTCCAATGGTAAAGAAGTAACTTGAAACATTTCTCCAGCACCTTCAGCATCAGCTCCAGTGATAATTGGAGTGTTTACGTAAACGAAACCTTTTTGTTGGAAATAGCTGTGAACCGCATAAGATAAAACCGAACGCACACGCATAATTGCACCAAAAGCATTTGTACGAACACGCAAGTGAGCGTTTTCACGTAAAAATTCTAAAGAGTGTTTTTTAGGTTGCATTGGGAATTTCTCAGCATCAGAATCTCCAAGAATTTCAAGTTTGTTCACCTGAATTTCGTATTTCTGACCTGCACCTTTACTTTCAACCAAAGTTCCAATTACAGAAACTGCTGCTCCAGTTGTGATTCTTTTTAAAGTTTCTTCTGGCGTATTTTCAAAATCAACAACACATTGAATATTATTAATGGTAGAACCGTCATTTAAAGCGATAAACTGATTATTTCTAAAAGTTCTCACCCATCCTTTTGCATTCACTTCCTGTAACGTCGTCGTACTGTTTAATAAGTCTCTAACTTTTGTGTGTTTCATTTTTATATATAATTGATATTAAATAATATTCGTTTTGAACAACTGCAAATATAATCGATAATAATTAATTTTTGAAGCTGTTTCCCGCTCTTCGCTATATCTTTCTATTTTTAAAGGAAAAATAGAAAGGATGTCGCTACGATCGAGGCTAGGGTATTTGGTTTCAAAAGAAGAAATTTCTCTTGTTTTGTCATTTCGACGAAGGAGAAATCTTCGTAAGAAACTCGACAAAGTTATGAATTACTGAGCGGAGCTACTTGTGGAGATTTCTCCTTCGTCGAAATGACAATATTGTGGCAAATCTTTGTCGAGCTTCGTGTGAGATTCCTCGTTCCTCGGAATGACAAACTGTACTACTATCTTTCTTTGTCAAAGTTTTAAACTTTGACAAAGATTTATGTTTTTTAAATTCATGCCAATTCGCGAAATTCGTGGCAAACAAAAAATTATTTCTCTAAATTCTCCAATTCTTCTTTCTTCGTTTTCTTCTTTTCGAAAGTCAAAACTAACGATGGTAAAACAACCAAGTTAGCAAACATCGCAAAAACCAAAGTACAAGAAATTAATCCTCCTAAAGCAATTGTTCCGCTGAAACTTGATAAAGTAAAAGTGGCAAAACCTAAGATCAAAACGATAGAAGTGTAGAATGTGCTTACTCCAGTTTCTCTTAAGGCGCTGAAAACAGATTTCTTTACTTTTCCTTTATTTTGAGTCAATTCATCTTTGTATTTCGCCATAAACTGAATGGCATTATCAACTGAGATTCCGAAAGCGATACTGAATACCAAAATCGTTGAAGGTTTTAACGGAATTCCGAAATAACCCATTAATCCAGAAGTGATGCAAAGCGGTAAAATATTCGTAATCAAAGAAGCGGCTACCATTTTGAACGAACGGAATAAATACAGCATTAAGATTGCAATAGTTAAAATCGCAAACAATAATGACTCAATTAAGTTATGCGCCAAATAAGTTGTTCCTTTCTGGAAAACCAATGCTTTTCCTGTAATCGTAACTTCATAACGGTCTTTCGGGAAAATTTCGTCAATTTTCTTGCGAAGTTTTCCTTCTACTTTTGCCATTTCATCTGTTCCGATATCTTTCATGAAAGTCGTGATTCTAGCATATTGTCCAGTCGAATCAACGTAAGCTTTCATTAAATTTTCTTTGCTGTTTTTCGTCGCATTTTTAGCATAACTTAAAATAAAAGTCTGTTCTTGCGAAGTCGGTAATTGGTAATATTCTGGGTTTCCGTTATAGAAAGCCTGTTTAGAATATTTTACCAAGTTTACTATAGAAACTGGTTTTGCTAATTCTGGAATTTCAGAAATCGTATTCTGCAATTCATCCATTTTGCGAATAGTTGAAGCTTTCATAACACCTTTTTTCTTTTTGGTATCCACCATAATTTCAAGAGGCATTACTCCGTTAAATTCCTTTTCGTAAAATAAAATATCTTTAAAGAAAGAAGCACTTTTCGGCATTTCGCCAATCAAACTTCCCGAAACTTTCATTTGTCTAACTCCATTCAAACTCACAACAAATAGAACCGCATAAATGCAGTATACAATTGTCTTTTTGCCTTTAACAATAGTTGTAACTGTATTTAAAAGTGTCGAAATATAAGTTTTGTCTAAATGATATAAATGTTTCTCTTTTGGCAAAGGCATAAAACTGTAAATAATTGGCACGATGAAAAGTGTCAAAGTATAAACAGAAAGCACATTGATAGAAGTTACCAATCCGAATTCAAAAAGAAGTTCGTTTCCTGTAATCATCAAAGTAGCAAAACCAATTGCAGCCGTTAAATTGGTCATAAAAGTAGAATGTCCAATTTTTGAAATAACGCGTTGTAATGCTTTTGCTTGATTGTTATGCAGTTTAATTTCTTGCTGGTATTTATTAATCAAGAATATACAGTTTGTAATTCCGATTACAATAATTAGCGGCGGAATTATAGCTGTTAAAATCGTGATTTTATATCCGAATAATCCAAGCGTTCCAAACGACCAAGTTACACCAACAATCAAAATACAAATTGAAATAAACGTAGCTCTAAACGAACGGAAGAAGAAAAAGAAAATCAGAGAAACTGTCAATAAAGACGCTCCAATGAAAAGTCCGATTTCGCCTTTCATATTGTCCGCATTGATCGTTCTGATGTATGGCATTCCCGAAACTTTCAAATCAATTCCGGTTGTTTTTTCGAATTTATTGATTTTTGGAACTAGATTTTCTAGGATAAAAGTTTTTCTGTTAGCAGTATTAACCAAATTTTTATTGATGTAAACCGCAGAGCGAATACTTCCACTTTCTTTATTGAACAAAAGACCTTCATAGAAAGGTAAATTATTGAATAATTCATGCTGAATGCCTTTTAAATAAGTAGGATCCAGAACTTTGCTTTGATCAATAAAAGGCGCTAAAACAAATTTTTCGTTAACAGTATCTTTTTCGAGCTTTTTCAAATCGTTTAAAGAAACTACTAAATCAACTTCTTTAGATTTTTTCAAACCTGTCATCAATTCATTCCATGCGGCGTAGTTTTTTGGAGTAAAGAATTTAGGATCTTTAAAACCAATAACGATAAGATTCCCTTCCTCACCAAACTTATCAAGGAATTTTTGATAATCTTTATTTGCAATATGATCTTTTGGAAGCAAGTTAGCTTCTGTATAAGTCATAGCAAGATTCTTCCACTGATAACCAAAGAAAAGAGTCAAAGCAGAAAGTATAACTAGAATCGTAATTCTGTTTTTAAGTATGATTCGGGCTAATTTTTCCCAAAATCCAACTTGAATAGTGTTTTTCATAACATCTTTAAAAAATGGATGCAAATGTAGTGAAAAGTGCTCGAAATCATAAATATTCCTTTCTATTTTACTTTATGTTAACACAAAATATATCATCTTTAAAATGGGACAAATTGCTTGCTTTTTGTCGATTAGTCGTTAGCTTTTCTCATATTTGCAATTAATTTCGAATAATAGATGAATAAATTTGAATCTTTATTTTTTGCAAATTCTCATGCAGATTTGACAGATTACAGCAGATTAGATTTTCTATTTTCCTTAAAACTCAGTACAAATGGATTCAAAACAGATTAAATTTCTAACTATTGCCATAAGTTTACTTTTACTTTTTGTTTCATTAACACAAGATGCAATTGTTGTAAATTATAGTGGAGAAGTAAGAAACGATTCGGCTTTAGGATATTTCTTGATTGGTGCCATAGCTTTTTTGGGTGGCGGATTGTTTGAAGAAATTATTTGGTTGGCCAATCCATTATGTCTTTTGGCTATTATATATTTCCTGAAAAATAATGAAAAAGCAGTTCTTTTGAGTTTAATTGCATCTGGATTAGCTATTTCTTTTGCTTTTTGGAGTGAAATTTTAGGAGCTGAAAGTGGTGCACTGGCCAAGATTGTTTCATTTGGATTAGGATATTATTTGTGGGCATCAAGTATTTTGGTGCTAACAACCGGAATTTTGCTTAATTATAAAATGTCATTAAAAGAAAGTTTACAATCTTAAAAACATGCAAAATAATAATACCATAACGTTTATTTTTCTAGCAATTCTTTTGCTTTTAATTGTTATCATTTGTTTTATGATTTATCAATTAATGCAAACCAAAAAAGCAAAAGACGATGCCGAAAAAAGCTTTTATGCTTTAGAATCTAAAGTAAACGATTTGCAATTAGAAAATTTAGAGTCGAAACTAAATCCGCATTTATTTAAGAACATTCTAAACTCTATTCAGTCGCACGCTTATCAGACTTATTTTGCTTTGGATAAATTGGCCAATGTTTTGGATTATATTCTTTACGAAAGCAAAAAAAAGTTTGTAACTGCAAAAGAAGAAATTGATTTTGCATTGAATTTGATCGAAATCAATAAAATCAAAATCAGTCCGCTTTTTGAGCTGAAAGTTAAAACTAATATTAATCAAGAAGACAAATTGTACGATCAGCCTTTACTGGCGCCTTTAATTTCTATTGATTTAATTGAAAATGCTTTCAAACATGCCGATTTACAAAGTGCAGATGCTTTTATTTCGGTAGTTTTTGAGTTTAAAAACAATGCTTTTTTTATGACGGTTTCAAACAAAATCTCAGATAAAAAAGTACTGAAAAAAGAACGCAGCGGTATTGGTCACGCAACACTTGAACACCGTCTTCGCATTATTTATAAGAATAATTTCAAACTCGATAGGTTTATAGAAAACGATGTTTATATTGCCCATCTAAAAATTGATTTGCTTGAATACAAAACTGAAATGCTTGCTTCTGGACGATGAGCTTCCAGGGTTAACTTACTTAAAAATGCTTTGCGAACAGATTCCTGAATTGGAAATCGTAAAAACATGTAATGATCCCGAGAAATTGCTGTCTGATTTTTCGAACCTTGATTTTGATTTGCTGATTTCGGATATTGAAATGCCCGGAATTGACGGATTGCATTTGGCTGAAAAATTGCAGGACAAATTGGTGATTTTCTGCACGGCTTATAAAGAATATGCAGCCGAAGCATTTAATATCGATGCTGTAGATTATATTACAAAACCTGTAAAATTGGAGCGTTTGCAAAAGGCAATTGCAAAAGCGTTGGAGCGTTTTGAAAAATCAAATTCGGATAAAAAATTCATTCAGTTGAATACTGATAAAGGAAAAACGTTGCTCTATTTTAATAAAATCCAATATGTAAAAACTGCCGCGAGCGATAGTAGAGACAAAACGGTTTTGCTTACTGATGGAAGTTTTTTGAATTTGAAAAATGTAAAATTCGATACGCTTTTAAAGGAATTGCCTGATGCTGATTTCTGTCGAATCAATAAAAAAGAAATCGTAGCGGTAAAAGCAATAAAGTTCTTTAATCATAACGAAATTGTACTGCACCATTTAGAAGAAAATAATAAGAACATTACGCTAATCTTAAGCGAAACTTATCGAGCTGACTTTTTAAAGAAAGTAAAACTATAAAACTTATTACAATTTTTTCCCGACTTGTTACATGCGATCGAAATTAACAAGTGAATTGCTTTTTCACTAAATTCACAGTACGGATATTTGCGTTAATTAAATCTAAAGAACGAGTTTATGAATAATATAAAGAACTCTGTATTTTATGTAACAGTTATTGGCGGCTTTACCGCACTAATATATTGGGTAATTTCAAAAGGCGCCTCATTAGAAGTAGGACGTAATATTGTAAAGAAAAGTGTTGAAAGCAATCATTGGAAAGACTTTCTTCATTCGATGATCGAAAACCTGCAGCATCCTTTAGCCATTTTATTGGCACAGATCGTGACGATCATCTTAGTGGCGCGTTTGTTTGGATGGTTTTTTAGAAAAATCGGACAGCCGTCGGTAATTGGCGAAATGATTGCCGGAATTGTTTTAGGACCCTCTTTGGTCGGAATGTATTTTCCAGAGTTTTCAGCAGCCTTATTTCCAAAAGAATCTTTAGGAAATTTACAGTTTTTAAGTCAGATTGGTTTAATTCTGTTTATGTTCGTTATCGGAATGGAATTGGATTTGAAAGTCTTGAAAAACAAAGCGCATGATGCCGTTGTAATCAGCCATGCAAGTATTGTAATTCCATTTGCTTTAGGTCTATCGCTTGCCTTTTTTATTTATGAAACGTATGCTCCATTGGGAGTTGAGTTTTCTTCTTTCGGACTATTTATGGGAATTGCCATGAGTATTACAGCATTTCCGGTTTTGGCTAGAATTGTTCAAGAACGCGGAATGCAGAAAACAAAATTAGGAACTATTGCCATTACCTGTGCCGCTGCAGATGACATTACGGCTTGGTGTATTTTGGCTGTTGTTATTGCCATTGTAAAAGCAGGTTCGCTTTCGAGTTCATTATACGTAATCGGAATGGCAATTTTGTATGTAATTATAATGCTAAAAATCGTTCGTCCGTTCTTAAAAAGGGTAGGAGATTTAAATGCAACTCGAGAAAGTTTAAATAAACCCGTTGTTGCCATTTTCTTTATTACACTTTTAATTTCTGCTTATGCATCTGAGTTAATTGGAATTCATGCTCTGTTTGGAGCTTTTCTTGCTGGAGCAATTATGCCAGAAAACAACAAATTCAGAAACTTATTTATCGAAAAAGTTGAAGACGTTTCAATTATTGTTCTATTGCCACTGTTCTTTGTGTTTACAGGTTTGCGTACACAAATAGGATTGCTGAATGATCCGGAATTATGGAAAATTACAGGTTTAATTATTTTGGTTGCTGTAGTTGGTAAATTCTTCGGAAGTGCTTTGGCTGCCAAATTTATGGGACAAAACTGGAAAGACAGTTTGGCTATTGGTGCCTTGATGAACACAAGAGGTTTAATGGAATTGGTAGTTTTAAATATCGGTTATGATCTGGGAGTATTGTCAGCAGAAATTTTTACTATGATGGTAATTATGGCGTTGGTGACTACTTTTATGACAGGACCAGCGTTAGATTTTATCGAATTTATTTTTAAAGATAAAATAACAGCCGTTCAGCAGGAAATAGGAAGCAAAAGCAAATACAAGATTCTGCTTTCGTTTGCAACTCCAGAAAAAGGAAAGAAACTGCTTAAAATTGCGAATAGTTTGGTGAAAAAACAAGCTGATAATTCGATTGTAACGGCAATGCATTTGTCTTTAAGTACCGAAATACATTCTTTTGATGTGAAAGAGCATGAGAAAAAAATGCTGCTTCCGGTAATTGAAGAATCGCACGCATTAAATCAGGATATGGTGAGTTTGCATAAAGTTTCTAGTGATATTGATTCGGATATTATCGATACAGCAAATCAGGGTGAATATGACTTATTGCTGGTTGGTTTGGGACAATCTATTTTTGATGGAACTTTGCTTGGTAAAATACTTGGGTTTACAACCAGAATTGTAAATCCAGATCGTTTGATTGATAAGTTTACAGGAAAAGAAGGTTTGTTTGAAAATAATCCGTTTGATGAAAGAACGCGCCATATTATCTTAAAATCTAAAATGCCGGTTGGAATTTTTATTGATAAAGATCTAGAGGAAGTTAATCAGGTTTTGATGCCGATTTTTAGTAAAGAAGATGCTTTTTTAATTGAATATGCTAAAAAGCTAATTAATAACAACGGTTCTCAAATTACGGTTTTAGATGCTGGAGGAGAAGTGAATAATACTAGAGAAATTCAGGAAACAATTCGTTCTATCGAGCAGATTGCACCCAATCATATCATGATTATGAATGACAGAACACTAAAGAAAGAATTTTTAGAAAGCCAAGATCTAATGATTATCAGTTTAGATAGTTGGAAAAAATTAATAGAATCTCAAAGTATCTGGCTGAATAACTCACCATCGGTTTTAATTCTTAAACCATAAAGTTTTAAAATTTTAATAAATAAAAATCCCAAATTCCAATTTTACCTATTGGAGTTTGGGATTTTTTATAGGGCGCAAAACTTTGTCAAAGTTTTAAACTTTGACAAAGTTGTATGTCCAAAGATTGTAAGTTAAAATTTCGAATTTTAGAAATTAAAGTCCCAAATCAAGAACATAAGAAATCTTAACCGCAATATTATCTTCAAATTTCATTAACTGATTTGGCCCGTATCTATAAAATCCGCCTAAACCAAAACCCTTAAAAATTCTGTTTAATTCGATTCCCGATTCAAAATAACCTTTATCGAGTGTTTTGTAAGTTGGGCCAACATGTTGTTCCGGTTTTTCCATACTTCCCCAAGCCATTCTAGAAACTATAACAAGAGATGGCCGCACTTTTTTGAAAAGTGTAATTCGGTCAAAACCATGTTTAATTTGAAACATTAGATATTGGCTCGAGAAGAACTCATTAAAATACATGGTTTCAAAAGAGTTTCTTCCTGCAAAAGTGATACGCTGAATAACGGTTTCTTTAGTTAAGTTATTTGGAGCTGTATTGTACAAATGCGTAATTGGAACATCTCCCATTGCATAACCTGCCTGTAAAAGCAAACTTGTTTTTTGACGATTTAAGTACTGTTTTTCGTATTCTGCTTTAAAATCTATTTTGCTAAAAGTAAAATCATTATCAAAAACATTTGGCAAAGATTGTGTGTATTGGAAAGTAAACCTAGGAAATTTTTTATCGCTTTCAGTTCTTCCTGTCGGAGTTTGCATGTAATTGCTAAAAGGCGCCCACAGAATAGAAAGCATTGCTGTGGTCATAACATAATTGGAATATAATTTTCCGTTAAGATTAAAAAGATAATCGAATTTTGGCTCGATATAATTTCGCGAAAGCTCCAAAATAGCCTCCGTTTTCGGAATAAATTTGGTTTGAACATTTCCTCTCCATCCCGTATATTCATAAAATGTGCTAATATTGATCGGACGAGGATCGTAAATTTTAAAAACACGTCTATCAACTGAAAAGACAGTACTTGCAATTTCTCGAACATCGTCGGCATAATAGCCATTAAACCAAGTATTGGTATGTTTGTCTAATAAAACACCACCTCCAACGCTGTATTTAAAGACACCATCTTTTGTTCCGTAAGCGGTATAGCCTTCAAGGCGGAAATTTTTAGATAAACGGTCATTTGTAATACCGCCTATGCCAAGACGAAAACCTTCGTAATTGTTATAGCTTATGATTTTTTTCAAATCCAAATCGACAGGACCAATCGGGTAGAAGCCATTAATTATTTTTCGGCCAATTCCCAAACGTTTTTCGATTCGATTTCGAATAGAAAGACTATCTAATAGCAGATATGTTTTCTGGCTCTTTAAATCAAGATTTTCTTTTCTATAGGCTTCCCAGAAACTTTCTGGTTTTTTTGCCGCATCGTCTTTAATTTCGATATAAAGAGATGGGTTTTTTATCGGGTTATTGGTGTTAACACGAATATCAAAACTATTACTTTCAGAAAGCAGATAAGTAAAATCTGAAGCTACTTTTTTTCGCGATTCAAAATTCTCTTCAACGTCTCCATCAAATTGAATGGTTCCTCCAAGAATTCTTATATCATCATCATTTTTTCCTTTTACGATTTTGAAAGTGGTATTGCTCTGAAACCATATTTTTTCTTTCGGAATATATTCAAATTCATGTATCCCACTGATATCCAAAACACCTTTAATTCGCATTACAGCTTTCGCGACAGCAAAATTTTCTTTATCGATATATAAGACTCCTTCTAATCCAGAAGCTCTGTGTCTTGACTTATTTTTGAAATAAATCATATACGTGTCACGGCCTTTAATGCTAACAGTGTCTAACAGTTTGTAATTGTAATTTGAAGGTGCATTTTTCGAAATAGGATTTTCATACTTAGTTTCGAACAATTCGTATTTAGAATCGTAAATCGAAATAGATTGAAGGTTGAAAGCTAAAACTTCATAAATAGGCTGTTTGAAACCAGCAATTTTGGTTCCTAAAACGGTTTCTTTTAACTTGTTGTTTCCAAATTGATATTGAGAAACTTTCTCTGTTTGAAATAAATGCTGCTTACTGACAATTTCTTTAAACTTATAATCAGACGAATCGATGTTGATGATTTTTTTATTTAAATCTTTATACGCCGCCGAAGTATCGATACGTCCGTCAATCGAATCGGGATTTGCGGTTACAATAAGTTTGTTGTAGGTTTTGTATTCAAAATTATCAAGCTTTTTCTGCGGATCATTGATCGACTTATTAGCAATAACTTTTTTTATTATAGTTAATGCAGGGTTTTCATTAGAAACCACAACTTCTTTTAAGTCATCTGTCTGCTGTAAAAGTGCTACCGAATAAAAAGTTTTAGTATTGATTAAAGCAATAGTTTTAGTCTGAAAACCTATATAAGAAACAGTAAGTGACGTGGCAGAACTGCTAATTTTAAAAATAAATTTACCATCAACATCTGTAATTGTGTTATTGTTTTCTGAAGTGGTAATGGTGGCAAACGGAAGAGGTTTGTTGTTTGAATCGGTTACGATTCCGTTTATTTGAATTTGCGCTTGAAGGGTAAGCGTAAAAAACAAAGTCAAAAAACAAAATAGCTTCATACAGAATGATATAGTTTCAAAAACGAAAAGAAATTAATTTTCGTATGCAAAAATAGCAATAAAAAAATCCGTCTGGTACAATAAACCAAACGGATTTTTTATTTTTATCTCAATCTCAGATTACACTTTCATGATTTCAGCTTCTTTTGCAGCCAATAACTCATCAATTTTTTTAATGTAAGAGTTTGTTAAGTTCTGAACTTCTTCTTCTGCAGATTTACAGATGTCTTCTGAAGTTCCTTCTTTTTCTAATTTTTTGATGTCAGTATTAGCATCTTTACGAGAATTACGAATACCGATTTTAGCATCTTCGGCTTCAGATTTTGCTTGTTTTGCCAAATCACGACGACGCTCTTCTGTTAATGGCGGTACACTAATAATTATCATGTCGCCATTATTCATTGGGTTAAAACCAATGTTAGCAATCAAGATTGCTTTTTCAATTGCTTGCAGCATATTTTTTTCAAATGGCTGCAATGTAATTGTTCTAGCATCTGGAACACTAATTTTAGATACCTGAGAAAGCGGTGTTGCAGATCCGTAATAATCTACAAAAACACCTCCAAGCATAGCTGGAGAAGCTTTCCCTGCACGAATATTAAGAAATTCTTTCTCTAAGTGTGCAATAGTACCATTCATAGATTCCTCAGTACTTTCTAAAATAAAGTCTATTTCTTCAGTCATTTTTTCTTTAGTTTTCAGTTTTCATTCTCAGTTTTCAGTTAAAGTCTTGTGTGACTGTAAAGCTGTTACTGATGACTATATGTTTACTACAGTTCCAATGTTTTCGCCAGCGCAAATTTTCAATAAGTTTCCTATTTTGTTCATATCAAAAACAACGATTGGCAGTTTGTTTTCTTGGCTTAAAGTAAAGGCAGTTGTATCCATTACATTTAATCCTTTTTTGATTACATCATCAAATGAGATGAAATCAAATTTTACAGCCGAAGCATTTTTTTCTGGATCAGAATCGTAAACACCATCAACACGAGTTCCTTTAAGGATAACATCAGCGTTAATTTCGATACCTCTCAAAACAGCAGCAGTATCAGTTGTAAAGTAAGGATTTCCAGTTCCGGCACCAAAAATTACAATTCTGCCTTTTTCAAGATGGCGGTCAGCTCTTCTTTTAATGTATGGTTCTGCAATAGATTCCATTTTCAAAGCTGTCTGCAGACGTGTTTTCATTCCTTTATCTTCAAGAGCGCCTTGCAAAGCCATTCCGTTAATAACAGTTGCAAGCATTCCCATGTAATCTCCTTGCACTCTGTCCATTCCTGAGCTTGCTCCGGCAACGCCTCTAAAAATATTTCCTCCTCCAATAACAATAGCAATTTCTACTCCTTTGTCGTGAATCTGCTTGATTTCATCTGCATATTCGCCTAATCTTTTCGGGTCAATACCGTATTGTAAATCACCCATTAAGGCCTCGCCGCTAAGTTTAAGAAGAATTCTTTTATATTTCATGTGTGTGTTGCGTTAATTTGTGCAAATATAGACATATTCTGATTTTTAAAAATAATGTTTGCAAAAAATTAATTCTTGGTGCAATTTTAGGTTTAAAGCGACTTTGCAGTTATTTAATTTAAATGTGACAAATGTCATTTTCTCCGTCTTCCTAAATTTTGTATTTTTATTGTATCCTAAAAAAAATAAAAAAATGAAAAGCATCGTAGCCAAAGCATTATTCAATAGTCATTCTTATGCTGAATACAGAAAAATAGTAACTGATTTGTTGAAGGAGGGAAAATCAACGGGCAATGAACAATCTGAAAGTCTTATCAATTATTCCAAATTGAATGAAGCTAGAATGAATAGGCTAGAAAAAACGATCTCTATTTCAGATGCTGTCGCAGAGAAACTTCAAAACTTAGATAATCACTATATCTGGCTTGTGCTTTCTGAAGGCTGGTGCGGAGATGCAGCGCAAATTCTTCCCATCTTGAATAAAATGGCTCTTGCTTCTCATAAAAAAATCGATTTGAGAATTGCGTTTCGAGATGAAAATGATGATTTAATGAATCATTATTTGACCAATGGCGGAAGAGCGATTCCAAAAGTAATTGTTATTTGTAAAGAAGCTGGAATTGTACGCGCCGATTGGGGACCAAGACCAAAAGGAGCTGCCGAATTAATGGCGAAACACAAAAGAGAGGTTGGCGCTATCGACGAAAAAATAAAAACCGACTTACAGTTATGGTATTTGACAGATAAAGGAATTTCGGTTCAGGAAGAATTGGTCGAAATTATGGAAAACATTAAATATAATAGACTTTAGCAAGATAATGTGTTGATAAGCAGATGTTTTGGTTGATAAAATTATCTTAAAGTCTTTTTATCTTAAATAGAATTTCGTAACTTAGTGAAGCTAACCCACTTCTATTATAACTTTCAGATTTACTCTTTTTACTGGTGTTTATTTAATGTTCAACAATTAAAAGTACACTATTATGAAAAAGTTATTCGAAAGGTTTTATGATTTCTTTTCTAAATTTTTGTTCGGAGGGAAAAATGTGCCTCACTATTAAATCGAGATGAGTATGAGATAAAATTACTTTTCTTAAGAGCTTGGCACATTACTTTTTCAAACAATAGTAATGTGCTTTTTATTTTTAGCTATTTAAAGCTCTCTTCAAATAAGGTAATATCAATAGCATATTTCACATCGTAATCACCAATTTTTGTTCGGCGTAAAACGGTTAAATGCGAACCAGAATTCATTGCTTTCCCAAAATCGTAAGCAAGTGAACGAATGTAAGTTCCTTTAGAGCAAACTACTCTAAAATCTATTTCTGGCAATGCAATTCTTGTAATTTCAAATTCGTGAATCGTAGTTTTTCTGCTTTCAATTTCAATAGATTCTCCAGCGCGAGCATGTTCGTATAAACGAACACCGTCTTTTTTAATAGCAGAAAAAATAGGCGGTTTCTGGTCGATTTCTCCTAAAAATTGTTTTACCGTTTCATGAATTAAAGATTCATCAATATGATCGGTTGGGAAAGTTTGATCGATTTCAGTTTCTAAATCGTACGATGGAGTAGTGGCTCCAATATAAAAAGTTCCCGTATATTCTTTTGCCTGACCTTGAAGTTCTGAAATTCTTTTAGTGAATTTTCCTGTACAGATCAATAAAAGTCCTGTTGCTAATGGATCTAAAGTTCCTGCGTGGCCAATTTTGAACTTTTTAGGAAGTCCAACTTTATTAATTAAAAGGTATTTTAATTTATTGACAGCTTGAAATGAACTCCATTTTAAAGGTTTGTCAATCAATAAAACCTGACCTTCTAAATATTCTTCGGGTGTCATTATATAATAGTAAGCGGATGAATGAAAAAGTGAATCAATAATAAAATGATTCCGGCAATAATTCGGTAATAACCAAAAACTTTAAATCCGTTTTTAGTCAAAAATCCGATGAAAGTTTTTATTGCTAAAAGTGCCACAACAAAAGCAACAATGTTTCCAATAACCAACATGTTTACTTGATCATGAGATAATTCAAAACCAGCTTTGTAATAATCGTAGCATTTTTTTGCAGTTGCACCCAACATAGTCGGAACGGCTAAGAAAAATGAAAATTCTGCAGCTGTAGTTCTTGATAATTTTTGGGACATTCCCCCAACGATACTTGCTCCACTTCGAGAAACTCCAGGAATCATAGCAATACATTGAAACAATCCAATCTTAAAAGCTTGCAAATAACTGATTTCTTGTGAAGTTTCAGCTGTATTTGGATTATTAAACCATTCGTCTACTTTCAATAAAATAATTCCACCAATTAAAAGAGAAACCGCAACAGTTACAGGGTTTTCTAATAAGCCATCAATAAAATCGCTTAATAATAATCCTAAAACAACGGCAGGAATAAAAGCAACTAAAAGTTTGAAATAGAAGTCAAAAGTTTGAAAGAAACGTTTGAAGTATAAAATAACAACCGAAAGTATTGCACCAAGCTGAATTACAATGGTAAAAAGTTTAGTGAAATCGTCGTGTGCGATTCCGAAAAACGAAGAGGCAATAATCATATGACCCGTTGAAGAAACAGGCAAAAATTCTGTAATTCCTTCAATAATGGCAAGAACAATAGCTTGTAATGTGTTCATTTAGAATTTTAGATTTCAGATTTTAGATTTCAGATTGATTACTTCGCTTTGCTCAGTGTCTAAAATCTATAAACCTTGTATTATTTTGATTTTTTGAATATAGAATAAATCGTGATTCCAAAACCGATTAAAACAGTTGTTGGCGCTAAACGAATACGTCTAAAGTTGAAAATGTCTTCGTTAAAAACATTTGGATCTTTACTTCCTCCACCAGACATTAAAATAAATCCTAGCGCAATTACAACAATACCAATCAATAAAATTTTATAATTGATGCTGTCAAAAAGGAATTCCTGTTTTTGAACTTGTTGTTCTTCTTTATTATTGTTGTTTTTCATCTTTATATGTTTGTCAGCCTGAGCTAAGTCGAAGGCATTTTTTTTAAAATCTGTAATCTGCAATCTAAAATCAAAAATTAGTAAAGATCGTCGGTTCTTAAATTTAAGAAACGTTGTGTTGCAAAATGCGTGCTTACCCAAGTAATTAAAACTCCTAATCCAAAAACGGCAACTAAAACTAAACCAGTTAAAGCTTTGTCTTCTAGAATTCCTAAACCAGGGAAATTAGTGTCTACATAAAGCAAAAGTGCGATTAAAGCAATAATAGCCAAACCTGCGCCTAGCATTCCAAGTTTTACGCTTCGCATTACAAACGGTTTACGAATAAACGCTTTTGTAGCACCAACCATTTGCATGGTTTTGATAATGAAACGATTTGAATGAATGGATAAACGAAGCGAACTATTGATTAATAAAACAGCAATTACAGTCAAGAAACCACTAATAATCAAAATCCACATACTTACTTTTCTGATGTTGTCATTTACAAGATTTACCAATTGTTTGTCGTAAACGATATCTGAAATCATAGCATTTTTGCGGAAACGGCTTTCGATTTTTACGATACTGTCTCTCTCTACATAATCTGCTTTTAAGTGAATGTCATATGAATTCAATAAAGGATTTTCTCCCAAAAAGGTTAAGAAATCTTCTCCGATAATATCTGTATGTTCTTTTGCAGCTCTCTCTTTGGTTACATAAACAAAAGATCTGGCAAAAGGAGCTCTTTTAAGTTCGGTGTTAAATGCTTTGATAACACTGTCGTTTGCTTCATTTTTAAAAAAAACGGTCATCGCAATTTTTTCTTTAAAATCGTCAGCCAACTGTTTAGAATTGATAATGAATAATCCTAGTACTCCCAAAAGGAATAAAACCAAGAATACACTTAATACTACCGAAAAATAAGAGGAAATTAACCTGCGTTTTTGAAATTTATCAAAGTTAGAACTCATAGTCTGCTTAAATTATGTGGTAAAAATAATAAAGAATTTCTTTATTTAAAGTTAATAACGAACTTTTATCCCATAAATGTACGATTCGTTCCGGAATAAAAAGTTGAATTAACCGCAAAGTACGTAAAGATTTCTTTATGCTCGAATGTTAATAACGCAAAGTTCGCAGAGCTTTTAACGATAGAAGCTTTGCGAACTTTAGCAAATATTGGAAGAAAGAAAACCTAGTTTCTTAACACCTTTGAAAATTAATTGAAAAAACGAAGTGTCACAAAAAAGTTACGGCCTTCTTCTGGATATCCTTCAACAAGACTGTAATTTCGATCGAAAATATTATTCAAACCAGCATCAAGACTGAAGTTTTTAGATATTTTGCCAGAAACATATAAATTCAGAAGCGTATAATCTGGAACTCTTGCGCCATAACTTGTGCTGAAACGAGGCGAATTAAATTCGGTATTGGCAATTAATCGAAGAATTTTGATTGGACTATATTCTAAAGTTCCCATTACTTTTGTGTTTGGAACATCTGTAAAATGAATATTTGGATTGGTGATGTTTTTTCTTTCGATGTAAGTATAATTCAAATTTAATGAGAGGTTTTCTAAAATTGCATAATTCAGTTGCGCTTCTATCCCTTTATAATCAGCTTCACCAAAATTCTGCATTTGCGATTTTCCTGGTTCAACATTGCTTACGTTTAAGATTGCATCTGAAAGTGAACTGTAGAAAAGCGCTGTTTGAAAAGTGATTTTCTCGAAAAGATTTGCGGTATAATTCAATTCATAATTAATTGCTTTTTCGGGTTTTAAATCTGGATTCGGAATTGCTGTTCCCATTCTATACGAATATCGGTCTTTTATTGTTGCAAATCGGGTTTTCTGAGAAATGGTTGCACCCAGTTTTTGCTGATTATTTAGCTGATAGAAAAGTCCAACTTGCGCATTAAAAGCATCACTTGCTCCAGCATCTGGAAAATCTGAAATTGTTTTTGCTGTGCTGTTGTAATCCTCGGCTTCCAAGTTTTTTCGAATGTTGTAACTAACGCCAGGAATTACAGTAAATTTTGAATTGACTTTGTAAAGATCTTCAATTCCAATTAAAACCGTATTGTCTATAAAATGGCGAACTGGTTCACCAAGATTGTTCTCGCGATGCACATCTTCTTTAAATTGAAAGGCAAATTTTAAATCGTTTTTTGGAATTATTTTAGTGTTGTATTCCAGATTTCCTCCAAAGGTATAATCGTTGTAAATGCTTTCAAAAGCATACGGTTTTGTTTGTGTCGAATAAGAAGAATCGTCGTAACTATCGAGTGTGTTTTTAAATCGGTCAAAATACAATCTGGTTTTGAAACTGTTTTTATCATCAAAAGCAGAATTAGAAATAAAATAAAAACTTTCTTTATCCCAGTTTGGCCATTGCCAATAGCGAGGTTTTAGCAAAAGTGAATTTTGTGTGTCGTATCCCGTATAAACAGGATTTCCTTTTTCGCCCTGCTGATTGATGTAGCCAATTGCATATTCGCTTTTTTCAGTTGGAGTCCATCCAACTTTAAAACTGATTTTTTGGTCTGTTCGATACGAATTGTCTCTTTGTCCGCCATTCTCATTTGCTGTCGGAACAAAATTAGAAGACATTCTAAAAGAATCACGGTCTAAATAAGAAAACCCGCCTTGAAAATAGAATTTACCTATTTTCGAACCGATATTTACATTTCCTCGATATCCGTTTTCATTAATCATTCCTAAAGTGGCATCATATTCTAATTTTTTAGAAGGTTTTCTAGAAACAAGATTGATCGCGCCTCCAAGCGAATTTGGTCCGTAAAGTACAGATGAAAATCCTTTAGAAACATCTACTGCAGCTAAATCAAAAGTGGTAAATCTGGCCAAATCTACATAACCGTCATACGGAACATAAACGGGAATTCCGTCCATATAAACCGGAACCTGTCTTAAGTCGAAACCGCGAACAGAAACCATCGATTCATTTCTTGGGCCAGAAGCAGTTAAGCTTATTCCTGGTAATAGGTTCAAAGCTTTCGAAACCTCCATTTTATTTTGTGATTCCATTGTTTTTGAAGTCACTCGGTTTAAAGTGTCTTTGTTTTGTTGATTGGTAATAATGACTTCTCCAAGATTAAAGACATTTGAAATCTTGAGGGAATCTGTGGCTTTCGAATTGTTTTGTTGTGCAAATCCGATGAGTGGAAAAAGCAGAAAGGATAATAATTTTGGTTTCATATAAAAATAGTTTTTCAGTATGTTTTAAAATGAATACTGCTTGTTGAAAAAAAGGGTTTGGTTAATCGTTTTTTTTAGAATAGGATTGATTTTAAAATTTTAAATTTTGAGTTTCTTTTTTGGCAAATTCTTTAATACGGTTTTCAACGTCATAAAAAACTTCGATGGCTCTTTCTCCTGCTTCAGTTAATTTTGCACCGCCGCCTCCTTTTCCGCCAAGAAGTTTTTCTACCAATGGAGATTCTGCCCGCTGATTCATTTCTTCAACCAATTGCCAAGCTTGCCTATATGCCATTTTCATTTCTTTCGCGGCATTTGTAATTGATCCTGTTTTTCGGATATTTTCTAAAAGCCAGATTTTACCAATTCCTAAAAACGCACCTTCAGTTTCTTCGATCCAAACACGAACTTCAACAGAATATTTTTTATCCTTATTCATTTTTATTCCCTTAATGACTTTTGTAAAAATAATGATTAGTTAATAAAAATATTCTTTCCTTCTTTTAAGAAATTGATTTGTAAAATAAATGATATACGTATTTTTGATGTAAATATAAGTATTTTTACGTAATTAAAAATAAGTATTTTGTTATTTTATTTGTTTGTCAGTGAAATAGCTTTGCTACAATCCGCAATAAATGTAAATTTGCGGCTTAATTAATTTAGTGAAAAGCTTAGAACCTTAGTAACTTAGAATCTTAGTCGCTTAGAAATGAAGTACAATCCAAACGAAATTGAAGCCAAATGGCAAAAATATTGGGCAGAAAATCAAACTTTTGCAGCAAAAAATAACTCCGAAAAACCGAAACATTATGTTCTGGACATGTTTCCTTATCCATCTGGAGCAGGATTACACGTAGGACATCCGCTGGGTTATATTGCTTCAGATGTGTATTCTCGTTTCAAAAGACATCAAGGTTTCAATGTTTTGCATCCAATGGGATACGATAGTTTCGGATTACCAGCAGAACAATATGCAATTCAAACAGGTCAGCGTCCAGAAGATACAACTCGTGTAAATATTGATGGAGGTGTTGATAAAGAAGGAAAACAAATCGCTGGTTATAGAAAACAATTAGATAAGATTGGGTTTTCTTTTGACTGGGGACGTGAAGTGCGTACATCAAACCCAGATTATTACAAACATACACAATGGATTTTTATCCAATTGTTCAACTCTTGGTATTGCAAAAAACAAGGTCAAGCTTTTGATATTTCTGAGTTGGTAACTGTTTTTGAAGAAAGTGGAAATGCATTAGTCGAAGCAGTTTGCGATGACAATGTTGCGATTTTTACTGCTGACGAATGGAATTTTTATTCTGAAGATCAAAAAGAAAAAATTCTTTTACAGTATAGATTAACATATTTGGCAGAAACTGAAGTAAACTGGTGTCCAGGCTTAGGAACTGTTTTGGCAAATGATGAAATTGTAAACGGAGTTTCAGAACGTGGAGGCTTTCCTGTTATAAGAAAAAAAATGACACAATGGAGTATGCGAATTTCTGCTTATGCCGAACGCTTGCTTGAAGGTCTAAATAATATTGACTGGAGTGAGTCAATCAAAGAATCTCAAAGAAACTGGATCGGGAAATCGGTTGGTGCTTTGGTGACTTTTAATGTAAAAAATCATGATGAAGTAATCGAGGTTTTTACTACTCGTCCTGATACTATTTTTGGGGTTACTTTTATGACTTTGGCGCCAGAACATGATTTGGTTGCTAAAATTACAACTCCAGAACAAAAAGAAGCTGTTGAAGCGTATATCGAAAAAACAGCAAAACGTTCAGAGCGTGAACGTATGGCCGATGTAAAAACTATTTCTGGTGCGTTTACTGGAGCTTATGCAGAACACCCATTTACAAAAGAACCAATTCCGGTTTGGATTGGTGATTATGTTTTGGCAGGTTACGGAACTGGTGCTGTAATGGCGGTTCCTTGTGGAGACGAAAGAGATTATGCTTTTGCTAATTTCTTTAAAGGTCAGAATGGAATGCAGGAAATTAAAAACATTTTCGCAAATGTTGATATTTCTGAAGCTGCTTATGGATCTAAAGACAATGTTGAAATCGCAAATTCTGATTTCTTAAATGGATTGAATTATAAAGAAGGAACTAAAAAAGCGATTGCTAAATTAGAAGAAATTGGTCAAGGAAAAGGTAAAACCAATTACCGTTTGCGTGATGCTGTTTTCTCTCGTCAGCGTTATTGGGGTGAACCGTTCCCAGTTTATTATGTGAATGGATTACCAAAAATGATCGATACACAGCATTTGCCAATTATTTTGCCAGAAGTAGAGAAATATTTGCCAACTGAAGATGGTTTGCCGCCATTAGGAAACGCTGCAGTTTGGGCTTGGGATACAAAACAAAATAAAGTTGTCAATACAGATTTAGTTGACAATGTTTCGATTTTTCCTTTAGAATTAAATACAATGCCGGGTTGGGCAGGAAGTTCATGGTATTGGATGCGTTATATGGATGCACACAATGAAAATGAATTTGCAAGCAAAGAAGCTTTGGCTTACTGGGAAAATGTAGATTTATACATTGGTGGAAGCGAACACGCAACTGGTCACTTATTGTATTCTCGTTTTTGGAATAAATTCTTAAAAGATAAAGGTTTGGCACCAACCGAAGAACCATTCAAAAAACTGATCAATCAGGGAATGATTTTAGGAACAACGGCTTATGTTTACAGATTGGAAGGAACGAATACTTTTGTATCTAAAAATAAAATTGAAGGTCAAAATGTACAGCCAATTCGCGTTGATGTTCATTTCGTGAATTCTTCTGACGAATTGAATATTGAAAAGTTCAAAGCTTGGAGAGAAGATTTCAATACAGCAGAATTTATTTTAGATGAAAACGGAAAATACATTGTAGGCCGTGAAGTCGAAAAAATGTCGAAATCATATTATAATGTGGTTACGCCAGATGATATTTGTGCTGAATATGGTGCCGATACATTGCGTTTGTACGAAATGTTCTTAGGTCCTTTAGAGCAAGCAAAACCTTGGAATACTGCTGGAATTTCTGGAGTATTTGGTTTCTTGAAAAAATTATGGAGATTGTATTTTGATGATAATGGTTTAATCGTAAACAACGACGAACCAACAAAAGACAACTTAAAATCGTTGCATAAAACGATTAAAAAGGTTGCAGAAGATATTGAGAATTTCTCTTTCAATACTTCGGTTTCTCAGTTTATGATTTGTGTAAATGAATTGTCTTCTCAAAACTGTCATTCAAGAGCGATTTTAGAACCGTTGGCAATTTTGGTTTCGCCTTATGCACCGCATATCGCAGAAGAATTATGGTCTCAGTTAGGACATACAACTTCAATTTCAGAAGTTGCTTTTCCAGTTTTTGAAGAAAAACATTTAGTTGAAACTAATAAAGAATACCCAGTTTCTTTCAATGGAAAAATGCGTTTCACAATCGAATTGCCTTTAGATTTAACTAAAGAACAAATCGAAGAAATCGTGATGAAAGACGAAAGAACACAAAAACACTTAGATGGAAGAACGCCAAATAAAGTGATTATTGTTCCTGGAAAAATCATCAATTTGGTAGGATAACCAAATTAATTTTCAATATAAAAATTCCAAATTCCAATTTTACGATTGGGGTTTGGGATTTTTTTTTGTGTTTAGTTTTTTGCCACGAATTGCACTAATTTTCTCGAATTTTTATTTTTAAAAACGCTTAGTTTGTCATCCTGAGGAACGAAGGATCACACGCGAAACTCGACAAAGATTGGCGATTCAGTTTGCGGAGCTTCTCGCGTGGTCTTCGACTTCGCTCAGACTGACAATGCGTACAGTTTGTCATTTCGCTATCGCTCTAGTTTCCTTCATCGAAAAGATAAACTATGTATTTTTCGAAATAAAAATTCGTGTAAATTCGTGTAATTCGTGGCGGAAAAGTTTGCGACTTCGCGTCTTTGAGAGCAAAAAAACTCGCGTTCTTTGCGTAAACCTTTGCTTTCTTTGCGGTTAAAAACCCTCACCAACATTGGAATTTGGATTTTTTTCATTGAAATTTTCATTTCCGTTGTAACATTTTAATAGCTTCCGTATCAAAAGCACGGATCCGATTTAATTAACAACTTAAAACTATTAAAAATGAAAAAGTATATCATCTTAATTATTGCATTTTTATTCTCGGCATTATGTTTAAATGTTTTCGGCCAAACCAAACAATTTCCGTTTGAAGTTTTAAAAACGGGAAGCGGAGATCAATCTATTATATTTATTCCTGGTTTTGCTTCTTCTGGAGATGTTTGGAATGAAACCAGAGCAACATTCGAAAATGAATTTACTTGTTATACACTCACAATGGCTGGTTTTGCAGGGAGAAAACCACAGCCCAATGCCTCGTTTGAAAACTGGAAAACTGGAATTGCCAATTATATAAAAGACAATCAAATTGAAAAGCCAATTTTAATCGGACATAGTATGGGTGGTGCTCTTGCACTTGCACTTGCTGCCGATTACCCAGATTTGATTAGCAAAATTGTGGTTGTAGATGCTGTTCCTTGTCTGGCCGCGATAAACGATCCTGCTTTCAAATCAAAAATGAATAACAATTGTTCTACGACTGTAAACCAAATGACGGGAATGACCAATGATCAGTTTTATGATATGCAAAAAAAGACAATGCCAAGCCTTTTAGCTGATACGACTAAGCTTGATATGGTGGTGGATTGGAGTGTGAAATCAGATCGAACAACTTTTGGTCAAATGTATTGTGACTTTTTCAATATTGATTTAAGAGAAAGAATAACGCAGATTAAATGTCCAGCATTAATTTTGTTAGAATCTTATTTTATAAATTTAAAACCAGCGATTGAAGGTCAGTATCGAAATTTAAAAACGGCTAATTTTCAATATGCCACAACGGGTCTTCATTTTATTATGTACGATGACACGGCTTGGTATTTAGGGCAGTTAAGTACTTTTTTAAAACAGTAAGAATGGAATTTGAACAAATCTACAATACGTATTGGGATCGAATTTTTAGACTATGCATGGGTTTCGTAAACGATTACGATGCAGCCCAAGATTTGACTCAGGAGACGTTTATAATTGTTTGGCAAAAACTGGAAACTTTTAGAAATGAATCAACAATCGGGACTTGGATTTTTAGAATTGCTTCTAATAATTGCCTGAGACAAATAGAGAAGCAAAAGCGTTTCCCGAAATCCGAACTTCCGATTCATCTTTCAGAAGAGAAACAACATTCAATCGAGCCACAGATTCAATTTTTGTATAAATGTATCGCCGAGCTTCCAGAAACCGATCGTATCATCATTTCGTTAGAGTTAGAAGATATCAAACAAACGGAAATTGCTAAAATCGTCGGACTTTCTGAAGCCAATGTTAGAGTGAAAATTCACAGAATAAAAGAAAAACTGACTCAAAAATTTAAAGAAAATGAACAACGATAGCAATATAGATTTTAAAGATTTATGGAAAAAACAATCCATAAGCCAGCCAGATATGAGCGATTTGCTCACGAGATTAAGCAAGTTTAAAAAAACGGCTTTACGCTGTTTATGGATGACTAACATTATGCTTTTGGCAACATGTGCGATTATAATTTTTATCTGGATATTTTTTCAGCCTCAGTTCATCTCTACTAAAATAGGAATTGTGCTTACTATTCTCGCGATGGTCGTTTACGTATTTGTTTATAATAAATTATTGAGCGATTATAAAAACATTGATTCTACTCAAACCAATCAGGAATATCTTCAAAAACTAATTTCGATAAAAAAGAAACAACAGTTTTTGCAAACCAAAATGATGAGTTTTTACTTTATTGTACTTACACTCGGCCTTTGTTTGTATCTGTATGAATATGCGAGCAAAATGAATTTTATAGGAGCAAGTCTAATGTACGGATTTACATTGTTTTGGATGCTTTTTAATTGGTTTTACCTTCGTCCGAAACAAGTCAAAAAACAGCGAAATAAAATAGACAATTTAATAGAAAAGTTTGAAGAAGTAAGCGATCAATTAGATGCATAAAAAAAGCTTCGTGAAATACGAAGCTTTTTTACCAAAAACAAAAATTTAAATTCTAAATTTCTATAAATTATTGTCCAAAAACGTACGGTGTAAGAGGTAATACGATTATTCCCTCACTATTTGCTGTCGCAGTTAATTCATTCTCTAATTTTCCTCCAATGTAAATTTTTCCAGTTAATGTTTGTCCAGCAACACCACCGTATCCGCTAGCGCTTAAAGAAGCTCCTATAGATTTTTCTTCTGCAGTGAATTCTTTAGTCCATGGTAGTGTAGTAAGATCTTCATTCAATCCATTGCCGCCTTTTTCAAAATATGTAACAGATGCTGTTCCTGTATAATTTCCAGTTATTTCGTATTTAACGTCTCTTGAGTTGTTTTTGCCATTATCATCATTATCGCTGCTGCAAGAAACCGCTGTAAAAGCAAGAGTCATTACAATTGCTAAGGTTTTCAAAATTGATTTCATATTATATCTTTTAATTAATATTCAGATTTATAACAAAATTAGCCCCTTAATTACGAGAGGACAATACCTGATAAAATGTATTTTTTATTACCTGATATCAGGTAAAAGAGTACTATTTCTTTTTGAAAGTCATTAAGCTTTAATAACTTTGAGTAAATGCCACATTTATGAAGAAACTCTACGCCATTTTATTTTTTTTGTTTTTCACTGTAATTTCTCATTCGCAAGTAATTCTTTCATTAGATGATGATACTGTTTATGTTGACAGTATTGTTAAGATCACAAAAAACACAAAATCAGACAGTGTCAAAAGTTTAAATAGTTTTAGATTATCAAAACTATTTTTGATGGCACAGGATGCTAAAAAATCGAAAGAATATCTTGAACAGGCGAATAAATTAAAAGTTAAATATCCTTTTTTAAAAGATGCTTCGATTTTTTATAACGCTTCCAGTTTTATAGAAAAAGGCGATTTGGAAGGTTTTGAAAAAGCATTGCTTGAAGCAAACGATAAACTCAAAAAATATCGTAATAAAGAAGCTTATAAGCTTCGCGCCATTATACTTCAGAATTATGGCATTATGCAGCAACGAAAAAATAATGAGAATGCTTATATGAAGTTGCTTATAAATGAAGCCATTCCGATTGCTAAAAAAAGTGGCGATTACGAATTAATCAGTGCTTTAAATAAAGCTGTTGCCATTATTTTTATGAATAATGATGAACGTGAAAAAGCGGCTGAATATCTAGATCAAGCACAAAAGTATATTGAAAGCGCCACTATAAAATCTGCAACTTTAGCAGAGTCTAAGATGGAAACGTATATTATAAATGCTGAAAATCTAGTTGAACTGAAACATTTTTACGACGCTAAGGAAATTTTGGATAAAGCTTATTCGATTTTAGAAAAATATCCCGCATCTAACTTAAATGATTCTTATTTTTATTCGGAAGGACTTTACTATGCCAAACAAAATAAACACGATGAAGCATTGGTAAGTTTTAATAAAGGAATTAAATCGGCAGAAAGTCATCAGAATGCTATTGCAGTAAACAGATTGAAATTTGCAGAATACGAAGTGCTTTTTAAACTGAAAAACTATGACAAAGCAAAAAGTAATTTAGAATATCTGATAGAAAAAACACCTTTTATTGTAGACAAAAAGAATTATTACAAAGAACTGTCTAAAGTTTACAACGCGACAAAAGAATATCCGAAAGCTTATTTTTATTCAAACAAATACAATGTCATAAACGACAGTTTAAACGATGCCAAGCTAAAAAGTGAAATTGTAGAACTTGAAGCGAAATACAAAAAAGCAGAAAGCGAAAAGAAAATTGGTCTGCTGCAATCTGAGAATGAAAAAGCGGTTTTGCAGGTGAATAATAATCGTTTGAATATGATGCTTTTTGCGGTGCTTTCGTTTGTATTGTTTTTGACGGTTTTGTTTTTGTGGAGTTGGAATAATTATCAGAAAAAGATAAGTTTTCAAAAAGAGGTAAACCACAAACAGGAACTCGAAGCATTAGAGAATCAGCAGAAATTATCTATTTCAAACGCTTTAATTGAAGGGGAAGAAATTGAACGCAAAAGAATCGCGAGAGATTTGCACGACGGACTTGGGAGTATGCTTTCTGGCCTTAAAATCCATTTGAATCTTGCAGAACGAGAAAACAATGAAAATGCCCCGAATATAAACGGAATGTTGAACGATTCGATAAAAGAGCTTCGTAATATTTCTCAAAATCTGATGCCTGAAAGTTTGATGAAATTAGGGCTTGAACATGCGTTAAGAGATTTATGCGCTTCGCATTCGACACCAGAAACAACTATCGAATTTCAGTATTTGATTAAGAAAACAACCTTGCCCCAGCATTTTAAAATAATGATTTTCAGGATTATTCAGGAACTTTTAAATAATTCTTTAAAATATGCAAAAGCTTCCCAGATTCTGGTTTCCTGTTCGCAGAATAAAGATGTGTTTTTTATTACGGTGGAAGATAACGGAATTGGTTTTAATGTTGATCATGCAGAAAAAAGAGATGGAATGGGCTTGAGAAATATTAAAAACCGCGTGGCTTTTTTAAACGGAAAATTAGAAATTGATTCTGTTCTTGGAAAAGGAACTTCAACTTATATCGAATTAAAATATAACCCAAATCATGATTATGAAGCATAAAACGGTAATAGTAGACGATCATCCGATTGTGATTTCTGGAATTGTAGGCCTGTTGTCGGATCTAGATAATATAGAAATTGTAGAAAAATTCGAATCGGGAATTGCACTTTTAGATTATATCGAAGACAATAATGTAGATTTGATTTTAATGGATATTTTTCTGCCTGTTATAAATGGAGTCGATTTATGTAAAACAATCAAACAAAAACATCCTAAAATTGTAATTATAGGTATGAGCAGCCAATCTGAAAGAAGTTTGGTGATGCAGTTTATTCAGAACGGCGGAAATGGATATATTCTTAAAAATGCTTCTTTTGATGAGTTTAAAGAATGTATTTACAAAGCAATTGATGGTGAAATTGTTTTTAGCGAAGAAGTAAAAACGATAATTAGTCAGCCTTTGTCTGAAGATTTAGAAAGAATTCCGGGTTTAAGCCGAAGAGAGCGCGATATTGCCCTTTTGCTTTCTCAAGGAAAATCGACTCAAGAAATAGCAGATGATTTGTTTTTAAGTTTTTTAACCGTTCAAACGCATCGTAGAAATATCCTTCAGAAGTATAAAATGAAAAATGTGGCAGAATTAATTGCTTTTCTGCTCAAAAACAACATGCTGAATTAAGTCAAAAATGGTAGAAAAATGTCAAAATGGCATTTTGTTAAAATGGTTCGCATTTTGCAGTTTGTTTTGTAAATTTAAAAATCAATCTAAAAACAGAAAAAAATGGGATCAGGATATTTAATTATTGCTGGAGCTATAATGTTGTTCAGCTGGCTGGTAAGTTCGCAGCTGAAGAGCAAATTTGAATTGTATTCGAAGTTGCAATTAAGAAACGGAATGAGCGGACGCGAAATCGCTGAGAAAATGCTTGCCGATAACGGAATTACAGATGTTCGCGTTATCTCAGTTCCAGGTCAGTTAACAGATCATTATAATCCATCAGATAAAACAGTAAATTTAAGTGAAGCTGTATATAACCATCGAAATGCCGCCGCCGCAGCCGTTGCAGCGCACGAATGTGGTCATGCTGTACAGCACGCAATTGGTTACGAATGGTTAACAATGCGTTCTAAATTAGTGCCAGTTGTAAGTGTAGTTTCAAACTTCGTACAGTGGATTTTGATAGCAGGAATTCTTATGATTAAAGTTTTTCCGGGACTATTATTAGTTGGAATTATCATCTTTGCGGCAACGACTTTGTTCTCGATTGTTACACTTCCTGTAGAGTATGATGCAAGTAATCGCGCTTTGGCCTGGTTAGAAAATAAACACATGCTAACACAAGAAGAACAAGCAGGAGCAAAAGATGCTTTAAAATGGGCTGCGAGAACTTATGTAGTAGCGGCAATTGGTTCTATTGCAACGTTGCTGTACTATATATCAATTTACTCTGGAAGCAGAAGGAATTAATTTTATAATTGAGATAATTAGTCAATTAGATAATTTATAGCAAACCCGACAGGTTTTTAAAATCTGTCGGGTTTTGTTTTTTTATCAAGTTTGTCAGGCTGAGCGAAGTTGAAGTGTTTACAGATAATTAAGCCCTTCGACTTTGCTTAGGATAACAACTAGTATAAAATTATCTAATTATCAAATTGACACATTATCTAATTCTAAAGCTGTATCTGTCTATCAATTTGCTGATCTAAAGAAATAAAAGTTTCTGTTCTAGAAACCCCTTCGATAGCTTGGATTTTGTTATTTAAAAGTTGCATCAAATGTTCGTTGTCACGACAGATGATTTTAATTAAAACTGACCAGTTTCCTGTAGTGTAATGACATTCTAAAACTTCGGGTATTTTTCTAAGTTCTTTTACTGCTTCTGAGTTTCTAGACGCTTTGTCTAGATAAACTCCAACAAAAGCCATAGTGTTATAGCCTAAAACTTTTGGATTAACGGTAAACTTAGAACCAGAAATAACTCCAGATTGTTCTAGTTTTTTTAATCTTTGGTGAATTGCCGCTCCAGAAATCCCTATTTTATTAGCTATTTGCAAGATTGGTTTGCGGGCATCGTCCATTAGATAGCGAAGAATTTCTTTGTCGATTCCGTCAATTTCAATTAAAAGGGAGTTGATTTTCATAACTTACAATTTGAAACTATTTTTTGTGATTTGGGTTATCAATAGAAATCAAATGTAGTTAAAATGCTGTACAAAAGAAAATTCCAAATCTCAAATGGTTAGTTTGAAATTTGGAATTTTAAAAGTTGTATATTTTAAAAGGTTATTTTCCTTTGTTGGCTTCTGCTACGTATTTCTCTAGAGCCATTGTCATAGAAGGAGTTTCAGGAGTTGGAGCAAGAATATCAATTCTTAAACCATGATCTAAAGCTTCTTTTTGCGTTGTGCTTCCGAATACGGCAATTCTGGTGTTGTTTTGTTTAAAATCTGGGAAATTCTTAAACAATGATTTGATTCCTGTTGGGCTGAAAAAAGCTAAAACGTCATAATAAACATCAGCTAAATCAGATAAATCACTCATTACAGTTCTGTAGAAAATAGCTTGTGCCCAATCTACTTTTAAACTGTTTAATGTAACAGGAGCATCTGCATTTAATTGGTCAGATGCAGGAAGTAAAAATTTCTCGTCTTTGTACTTCTTAATTAGCGGAGATAAATCTGCAAAATCTTTTGCTCCAACGTAAATCTTACGTTTTCTGTACACGACATACTTTTGAAGGTAAAACGCAACAGCCTCAGATTGACAAAAATATTTCAAACCTTCTGGCACTTTGTAACGCATTTCATCAGCAACTCTAAAAAAATGATCTACAGCATTTCGACTTGTTAAAATGATCGCAGTGTAATGATTAAGATCGATTTTTTGTAATCGAATCTCTTTTGCGCTAACCCCTTCTACATGAATAAATGGTCTGAAATCAATTTTTATTTTGTGTTTTTGTTGGAGCTCAAAGTAAGGAGAATTCTCCACTTTAGGTTCAGGCTGTGACACCAAAATTGTTTTCACTTTCATATTATAAATATTTTCTAAGCACTCCCTTTTGTAATCCAATAATAAAGAAAATAATAAGGGGCTATTTCAAGAGCGCAAAGATACAAAATAAAATAAAATAACTTACCGATAATTACGTTTTGATATGTTTTAATTGAAATAAAGTAGGAGTATACGCTAATACACAGCGAAATACCTATGATTGCTAGCGGAATAATCTGCGGAATATTGTTGTAATAAAACAAAACAGCATTGATTGGAAGGATTAAAACTCCAATATACGTTCTGTAAGTTACTTTTTGTAGGTTAAATAGTTCTACAAAATCGTCAATATTGAATGAAGTTGCTACAATTTTTTCAATTAAATACTTCCCTAAAATGAAATAAAGAAGGAAAGTAGCGATCTGAATAAACAATACCCAATCGGTTTTTGATGCATAACCAAAAATATTCATCGTAAGCAGAATAAAAAAGGCAAAGGATACAATTTGTACAAAAAATAAACCAACTGTAAAGCTGTTTTTCATGTGGCTGTTGTCTCGATAAATTTTAGCATATTTATCAGAAAAAATAAGTTTACTAAATTCACTAAATCTTGTTTCGTAAGCAGATTTTGTCATGGCAACAACGGCAAAGGTCACCACAAATAAAAGTGTTGCCCAGTCCTTGTTTTCGATTATTCGAGGATGAAGTTGTTCAATCATAGCGATACAAAATTAGTAATTTTTTGATGCAATACTTTTATTATATATTTATTATGAATCAAATGCTATAAAAAGTTTACTTTTGCGGTGAAATTACCGAGAAAAAAATGAGTGATAGTATTGTCATAATTCCCACATATAACGAAATTGAAAACGTAGAAAGTATAGTAAGAGCTGTACTTTCGCAACATAAAGCTTTTCATCTGCTGATTATTGATGATAATTCTCCAGATCATACTGCAAAAAAAGTGATCGCTTTACAAGAAGAATTTCCAGGGAAACTTTTTTTAGAACAAAGAGCAAAAAAGTCAGGATTGGGAACTGCGTATGTTCATGGCTTTAAATGGGCTTTGGAGCGCGAATATCAATTTATTTTTGAAATGGATGCCGATTTTTCGCACAATCCAAATGATTTAGAGAAATTGTACGATGCCTGCCATTTTGGTGGAGCAGATCTTGCAATTGGATCTCGATATGTAACTGGTGTTAATGTGGTGAACTGGCCTTTAAGTCGAGTTCTGATGTCTTATTTTGCATCTGTTTACGTAAAATTTATTACCGGAATGAAAATTCACGATGCTACTGCAGGTTTTGTTTGCTACAAAAGAGAAGTTTTAGAAAAAATAAATCTCAACAAAATAAAATTTGTGGGATATGCGTTTCAAATCGAGATGAAGTACAGAACTTATTGTGCTAAATTTCAAATTTCAGAAGTCCCAATTATTTTTACAGACCGAACAAAAGGAGTTTCTAAAATGAGTAATGCTATTATTAAAGAAGCTATACTTGGAGTGATTTCGCTTAGATTAAGAAAATTAGTCAATTCATTATAAACCAACCGAAATGAACAGGATTTTAATAAAGAATGCCAAAATTGTAAACGAAGGGACAATTTTTGAAGGTGATGTTTTAATTGAAAACGATTTGATTGTTGAAATTGCAGACAGCATTTCATTGAAAACTTCAGATTGTATCGTTATTGATGCTGAAGGAAATTATTTAATGCCAGGCGCGATAGACGATCAAGTGCATTTTAGAGAACCAGGTTTAACGCATAAAGGTGATATCGAATCGGAATCTCGTGCTGCAGTTGCGGGCGGAATAACCTCTTTTATCGAGCAGCCAAATACGGTTCCAAATGCGGTGACGCAGGAAATATTAGAAGATAAATATCAAATTGCTTCTCAAAAATCATTTGCGAATTATTCGTTTATGATGGGAGCAACAAACGATAATTTGGAAGAAGTTTTAAAAACAAATCCAAAAAATGTTGCAGGAATCAAGATTTTCTTGGGTTCGTCAACAGGAAATATGTTGGTTGACAATGAAGCGGTTTTAGAAAAAATATTCTCAAGCACTCCAATGTTAATTGCAGTTCACTGTGAAGACGAAACTACGATTAAAAATAATCTTGCTGCTTTTAAAGAACAATACGGCGACGACGTTCCAGTAACGGCACACAATTTAATTAGAAGTGCAGAAGCATGTTATATTTCTTCTTCAAAAGCTGTTGCGTTGGCAAAACGTACTGGAGCTAGATTGCATATTTTCCATCTTTCAACTGCGAAAGAAATGGAATTATTTACGAATAAAATTCCGTTAGAAGATAAAAAGATCACGGCAGAGGTTTGTGTACACCACCTTTGGTTTACAGATGAAGATTATAAAACAAAAGGAAATTTCATTAAATGGAATCCTGCTGTTAAAACTGCTGAAGATCGTGCCGAACTTTGGAAGGCTTTAAACGATGGAAGAATTGATGTAATAGCAACAGATCACGCGCCTCATACCAAAGAAGAAAAAATGCAATCTTATTTGAACGCACCTTCTGGAGGTCCACTTGTTCAGCATGCTGTTGTCGCAATGTTTGAAGCACATCATCAAGGAAAAATTACAGTGGAGAAAATCGTGGAGAAAATGTGCCACAATCCGGCTAAAATTTTCAAAATAGAAAAAAGAGGATTTATTAGAGAAGGTTACCACGCCGATTTAGTAATTGTTAATCCAAGTTTGCCTTGGAGCGTAAAGCCAGAAAATATTTTGTACAAATGCGGATGGTCTCCGTTTGAAGGATATACTTTCAAATCTAGAATAACACATACTTTTGTAAACGGTGAATTGGTTTACAATAACTTTAAAGTAAAAGATACCAGAGCTGGTAAAAGACTATTGTTTGACAGATAAAAAATGACTATGAAGAATTTTATAGTAATAATATTGGTTTTGTTTCTTTCTATAAGCTGTAAAAAGGATTTGGTAAAACAGCCTGCAAAGCTTATTGAGAAAGGTAAAATGATTGATATTATGTATGATTTATCTCTTTTGGAAGCAATGAGATATCAGAAACCTTTGTCTTTGGACTCGATTGAAAATGATCCGAAAATGTTTATTTTGAAAAAATACAAAGTAGATAGTCTTCAGTTTGCCCAAAGCAACATGTATTATGCTTCAGATTATGAGAACTATAAAGATATGTTTGATGAGGTAAATAAAAGAATTTCTGTAAACCAAAGGGCAGCAGATTCTTTAGCTAAAATTGATGAGAAAAAAGCAGCTAAGGAAAGTAAGAAGAAGGCCAAAGAAGCCTCAAAAGATTCTATTCAAAAGCCAGCTCCACGAGTTAATGACGATTCTCTAAGAAGAGCTCGCATGCAAATGCGAGATAGAACAAAAAAACTATAGTTTAGCGCTGTCTTTAATATATCGATGAATATCAGTAAAAACCGTTCCTAGAGCGGTTTTTATTTTTTCATTACTATACAAATTCTTTGAATACGAAGCTTTTGCTGTTGCTTTTGTGATGCTTCTTTTTCTGAAAAATAAAGTAGAAAAAATTCCGTCTGCAATCCACAATACATTCATTAGAAAAGGCTTGGCATGAATATGAGGTCTTTTTACTTTTAAAACGTCAGAAACGGTATCTAAAAGATCTTTAAAAACAATATTGTCTGCGATAAGAGTGAAACGTTCGTTTATTATTTCGCTTTTCATCAATTCATAACTGGTTTTCACAACATCATCAACCGATATGAAACCTGTGCTTCCAAGTGTGTAGAATGAAAGTCCTTTAGAAACTTTTCTATAGATTTCGCTACTTCCTTCGTCAAAAATAGCCATCATTTTTGGAGGGCCTAAAATAACTCCTGGATTTACAATAATAACATTTAAACCTTCTTGATGTCCGCGCCAAACTTCCATTTCGGCACCGTATTTAGAAATGGCATAATCACTATGCGGTTTCTCAGGATTCCAATCTGTTTCTTCGGTAATATGGGTTTCGTGAGCAGCAATATCTCCTAATGCGGCAATAGAACTGATGTAGCAAAACTTTTCTACTTCTTTGGCGATAGCAAAATTGACTATGTTTGCAGTTCCTTCAATATTGGTTTTTCTAAGAATTTCTTCGTCTTTTGGTTCAAACGAAATAAAAGCTGCGCAGTGATATACTTGTTTGATATCGATAAAAGCAGTTTCAAGTGAAGGTATGTCTAGAATATCGGCTTCAAGCCAATTGATTTTTTCAAACAAATCTGCTTTTTTATACAAATCAAAAACCGATTTTGTCTTCTGAATATTTTTTTCTGTTCTGTAAATAGCCCGAACATTTTCTCCATTTTCAATTAAATGAAGCAATAAATGCGCGCCGACTAAACCAGTTCCTCCAGTTACTAATACCATTTTGTAAAGATAAGTTTTTGTTGTAAAGGTGCAAAGGTGTAGAGGGACAAAGTTGCAAAGGTTTTTTGCTTTTTGCCACAAATGCGCTAAGACGCAAAATTTTTTATTTCAATAAATTTTATGCAATACTTCCATAGTAAAAACAAAAACTTTGTGCCTTAGTGTCTTCGTGGCAGACTTTTTTGTCATTACCATTGACATTGATTACATTTGCGCAAATTATTTAAGAAAAAATGAAGAATCTAGTTGAAGAATTAAAATGGCGCGGGTTATATCATGATAGTATGCCTGGAACGGAAGAACAATTACTAAAAGAAGCTACAACTGCGTATATTGGTTTTGATCCAACGGCAGATTCTCTGCACATCGGAAGTATGGTTCAGATCATTTTATTGGTTCACTTAAAGAATTTTGGTCACAGACCAATTGCTTTGGTTGGTGGAGCAACTGGAATGATTGGAGATCCTTCTGGTAAATCTGATGAAAGAAACTTGCTTGACGAAGTAGCTTTGGCTAAAAATGTTGCTGGAATTAAAAGTGTTTTATCTCGTTTCTTAGATTTTAATTCAACTGATGCAAATGCGCCAGTAATGGTGAATAACTACGATTGGATGAAGGAATTTTCTTTTATCGATTTTGCACGTGAAGTTGGAAAAAGAATTACTGTAAATTACATGATGGCTAAAGATTCTGTAAAAAAGAGATTTAGTGGAGAAGGAGAGGGAATGTCTTTTACAGAGTTTACATACCAGTTAATTCAAGGTTACGATTTTTATCATTTATACAAAAATAACAATTGCATTCTGCAAATGGGTGGTTCTGATCAATGGGGTAATATTACCACAGGAACAGAATTAGTGCGTAGAATGGGTGGAGAAAATGCAAAAGCATATGCTTTAACAACTCCATTAATTACAAAAGCTGACGGATCTAAATTTGGTAAATCTGAAGGCGGAAATGTTTGGTTAGATGCCGATAAAACTTCGGTTTACAAATTTTACCAATTTTGGGTAAATACAACTGATGTTGATGCTGAGAAATACATCAAGATTTTTACTTTCTTAGATAAAGATACTATTGATGCTTTAATTGAAGAGCACAAAACAGCTCCACATTTGAGAGTTTTACAAAAGAAATTGGCAGAAGAAATTACTGTTTTTGTTCACAATAGAGAAGAATTAGAAAAAGCGATTCAGGCTTCAAATATCTTGTTTGGAAATTCAACGGCAGAAGATTTGAAAAAATTGGATGAAGCTACTTTCTTAGAAGTTTTTGATGGAGTTCCACAAGCTGAAATCGCAAAAGCTGATTTAGAAAACGGATTGGAAATTATTACTGTTTTAAATGAAAAAACAGGTTTCTTTAAATCAAACGGAGAAGCTAGGAGAGCTTTAACCGCAAACTCAATTTCTGTAAACAGAGAAAAGATAAAAGAGGATTTCGTTTTAACTGCAAATGATTTAATTAATAATCAATTTGTTTTATTGCAAAGCGGAAAGAAAAATTATTTTGTGATTCGTGTTGTTTAAACAGATTTAACCGTTTAATTGTTTAATCGATCCATGAAATCTTAAATTGAATATATAATTCCCAATGTTCGAAAGAATATTGGGATTTTTTTTTTAAAGTTCTGATATTGAAAATGTAAATATTTTTTTATTAAGTTTATTCCCTAAAACTAACCTAACAAATATGATTGGAATTTTACTTATTTACTGGATTTGGAAAGGATATACCAATTTAGCTCTTGAATATGATAAGAACAAATGGGGTTATTTCGGCATTGGAATAGTGTCTTATTATGGAGGTACTCTCGTTGCAGGATTTCTTGTCGGAATTTTAGCTGTCCTTATTAGAGGTGTTGAAAATGTAAACGATGACAGTTTTAGTAATCCAGGATGGAATATACTTTTTGTACTTTTTGGTGCTTTGGCTTGCTATGGAGTTTACAAGCTTTTAGAGAGTAAAGGCGAAAAAGAAAAAGAGCTTCAAAAAAGAGAAGGAATTGAAAGTATTGGTGTAACAGAGGAGAATTAGTTTTTTGTTTAATCGGTTTTTTGCGATTAAACGATTACACGAATCAACGATTAACCAATTTAAAGAACCATCAAATTACATCCACGAATATCAGAATTATCAAAACGTCCTAATACTTCGAAAGAGTTGTTGGGATTTTTTTTGCCTAAATCCTGCGTAGCAATAAAAGAACATGAATTAATATTAGCTAAATCAATCACATTGATTCCGCCAGTTCTTCCGTCTTTGACATAAGTTAAAGCATCTTCTGGATCTCGAACTAAAATATGCATCCAAGAAGGGCATTCAAAAACTCCTTCGCCAAGAGAATAAGCTTGCGCTAAAAGCTCCGTCATTCCATATTCTGAATGAATAGATGAAACGCCAAAACCTTTACATAAAATGTCATGCAATTCTTCACGAATCATTTCTTTGCGTTTTCCTTTCATTCCTCCAGTTTCCATAATAATGGTATTTTGAAGGTTAAATTGGTGTTTTTCGATCAGATCTAATAAAGCATACGTAACACCAATTAAGATCACATTTTGGCCTGCTTCGTCGAGTTCAAGAAGTTTTTTGATTAAGTCGTCGTGATTGTGCAAATAAAACCCGCTTTCAGGCTGATTAGAGAGTTTTATTAAATCTTCGACCATGTAAATTAACGAAGAGCCTTCGCGTTCTAAATAAGACGGCAAAAGGGCTAAAACAACGTAATCTTCGATATTGCCATAAAACTGAGAAAATCCTTTGCGGTAACTTTCTTCATATAGAGAAACATCGGTCACGATATGTCTGCTAGTAATCATTCCGGTTGTGCCGCTGCTTGTAAAAGTTACTTGTGCAGGATCTGTATTAGAAACCACATCATGACTTTTGAAAAACTGAATGGGTAGAAAAGGAATTTGCTGCAGTGATTTTATCTGCTGCGGATTAATTTTTAAAAAATCACAAAAGTCGCGATAGACCTTGTTGTTTTCGTGCTGAAAACGAAACACTTTTAGTGCTATTTTTTCAAATTGTTTTTGACTTGAAATGGTAAAGATATCGCTGGCTGTAATCAAAACTTTTTTTTTGCAAAGATATTATATTTAGTGTTTAGTCGCAGTATTCAGTCACAGTTTTCAATCTTGGTGTGCAGTAAAGTGTGTAAACTAAGTACAGGCACTGAGTCTTAAAACTAAAAAAAGCTCCAATGGAGCTTTTATCGTATAATGAGTTTTCGGGTTGCCGATGCGTTTTGTTCACTTATTTTGATGATATATACACCAGGAGGTAATTCTGCAACACTTAGTTCTCTTGAAACTAAATGGGCTTGCAAAACTTTTTTTCCTAAGATGTCAAACACAATAATTTCTTTCTCTAAATCGTTTTTAGACGATATGTAGACTTTGCCATTTGTCACTGGGTTAGGATACAAGCTTAAACCCTCAATAGAAGTAGATTCTTGAGTTTTTGGTAATTGCTTGCTGTCTTGCGCCGAAACGCTTACAGTAAAGAAAAATGCCAATAAGAAAGTAATATAAAAGTAGTTTTTTGCCATCGCGTATATTTGGATATTGTAAATATACAAAAAAAATTACAAAAAGTACGCCAAAAAAAAACATCCTAAAGAATTAGGATGTTTTTAACATTATGTGTTCGAAGTGATTAGAAACCTACTGACCATCCAGCAGCCCATGTTGGTTGAGCAATACCAGCTCCAGCTCCAGTTGCAGAAGCTGACTCAACAGCTACAGCAGAAACATTAGCTGAAGTTCCGTCTGTTTTCTTTCCTTTAGTTTTTGTAGCTATATCAGCACCAAATAAGATGTTTGTGATTTTTAAATCTGTACCAACAAAAGCGATAGTTTCATCGTTTTCAACATCAACACCAGTTGCCCAAGCAGTTACTACTACGTTAGAGAATTTAGCTTTAGTTCCTCTTCTTAATTTGATAGCTTGGTTTTCTTGGAAGTTTGCTGTAGAAGCTGTACTTCCAGGTCCAACAAGAGTTAAGTTTGTAATAGTTGGGTTAGAGATTGGAGCAAAAGCATATCCAAATTCGAAGTTATCAGCTTCAATTCCTCTGTTTCCTTTTCCGAAATCTAATTTACCGTACCAGTTTTCGTTTGTTCCACTCCATCCTTCAGTCCAGTCAAATTGGTCATCTTCGTTACCGATAGAGATTAAGTTTTTAGTATTTACAGTTCCTCCGAAGAATTCAAATCCGTCATCAGCTCCGTAGTAAGCTTGTACGTTTTCAACAGTTGTACCTGAACCAACTCCGAAGAATGAAAGTCCGTTGAATTCTTTTTCAGTATTGAAAGCAGCACCAGCGTACTCAATTCTTAAATATTTAATAGAACCTGAATTGTCATTAGCAACAGTTCCACCATAAGTTAACTCAGCAACTTCAGATGTAGCTGTAGTAGTCTTACCATTATCACGGTTGATTGGTGCTTTTCCACAAATTACTAATCCACCCCATTTACCAGCAGCTTTTACAGAAGCAGTCATAATAACTGGTTTAGCAGCAGTACCGTTTACGTTGATTTTACCACCTTGGGCAACTGCGATGTAAGCAGCAGTTCCACCTGTTCCTTCAATTACTGTTCCAGCAGGAATTGTTAAAGTAGCACCATTTTCTACTTTAATAGCTCCAGTTAATTTGTACGTTTTAGTAGCATCAAGAATTACTTCACCATCAGTAATTTTTCCTTGAAAATTAGCAGGATCTGCTGTAAACGTAGAAGTTGGTTTTTTATCATCATCGTTAGAAGAACAGCTTGTAAGCAAAACTCCTGATAAAGCAAAAACTGTAACGAAATTTAAAATTGATTTTTTCATAATCGTTTTAATAATTTTTTTGTGTTTAATTTCTGTTGCAAAGATGGATTAGAAATCTTTTTTAGGTGTTAAGCTACTGTAATTGTTAGTTTAATAAAACGAATAGTTTATATTAAGGAAATGTTAATTTGTTAAGGAAATATTTTGAATTAAAGAGCAAAAAAAAGACAGCTTTTAGAAGCTGTCTTTTTTAATTAAATATTTTTTCGGTTTAGAACTCGTAACTAAACTGTAGGCTTAAATTCAATCCTTTTTTGTAGCTCAAAACGCTTACATCGCCCGATTTGTTTTCTTGAACTCTGTCTATAGTTGGGTTAAGTAAGTTTTTTGCAACAAAACCAAGGCTATAGTTTTTGTTCAATTTCGATTTTGCAATAAAGTCTAATGAACCAACAGCTTTGTCAACTAAATCACCTTTTTCTAATGTACCAATTGCATTTACTCGGTCAGAGAAATAATTGTAAGCTATAGTTGTTGTCAAATTGCTTTTTTTGTCATTCCATTCGTTGAAGAAAGATAAATCGGCATTTAATAACAAAGGAGAAGCTCCTGTAAATTTACCTGTTGTGTTGGTAAAAGTAGTTGGACGTGTTCCTTGTGTTTCTTCTTGAACTTTCTCGTTATTTAGCTCTTGTTTGCTGTATAAGTAAGATACGTTGATTCCTCCAGTTAATTTTTTAGCATTTTCGCTATCGAAATTAAAAAGTGTTTTCTTGTATTCTACCTCTGCTCCAGCTACATAACCATAATCTCCTGAGTTTACATAAGAGATATCATTTGTAGAAGAGTTAATAACTACCTCGTTAATTGGGTTTAAGATGTATTTTCCGAAACCTGTTATAGAAAGAACTTCATCACTGTTCGGGAATATTTCCCATTTTAAGTCAAAGTTGTAATCATCTGAAGCATATAAAAATGGGTTACCAATTTTAGCTTGTAAAAATTCCTCGTAGATGAAAGGAGATCTTTCTTTGAATTGTGGCAATGTATAAGTTTTACTGAATCCGAAACGTAAATTTTGTTTTTCGTTAAGTTCATATTTCAATACCAAACTTGGTAAGAAAGCTGTTTTGTCTAATTTATCGCTTCCTCCTGCAGGATCTAACTGCGTACTCCAGTCAACAGTTTGTGTAATAACTTCAGCTCTTAATCCTAAAACTGCAGTAAATTTATTGTTGAATTTGTATTCTGTATTTAAGAAACCGCCATTAATAGTCAAGTCTCCATTATATGTTTGTGGGTCAAGTGCGTTTGGAACTTCTGGTCCTCCACGGAAAGTAGAAATGGTAAAGAAGTTGTTATCCAAGTTTTGTTGGTTGTAGAATAAATCCAAGTTATTTGGGTCTACGATATCACCTGTATGAGAAACTGGGAATGTTGTAGTTTTAAAGTTGAATTGAGTTGCCTCAAAATCTCTGTTTTTAAACCTTCCGTTGTAGCCTAAAGTAAATTTTCCTTTGTAATCTCCTTCTTCATTTTTATTGAATTTGTAGTTTACAGATAAATTTGCCGCTAATTCGTTTTCCTTTAAAGTTTGAAAATAACGGTGGTTGTTTGGCGCAGATTGAGAGTTGATTACATAACCTTGGTCAAGAACATTCATAGTGTTGTATGTTCTGTCTGGAATATCTTGTTTTACAGTATTAAAAGATCCGCCCCAGTTAAATGTGCTTCTATCGCTTAATTTGTGCTCTCCTAATAATTGGTTTACCCATAAAGCCGATTTTTCATATTCATTTCTTCGGATGTATCCGTTTCCTTCGTTTGCTAAGTCAACAATATAACCTCTTGATTCTTCTTTTCTTTGAGTAGAGGTATTGATGAACAAAGTATTGAAGTTAATCTTGTTATTGCTGTTAATTTTGTATCCAGCATTAAACATTGCAGTAGTGTTTGTATTGTATGAAAGATAGTTGTAATCCAAATCTTTTCCAGCAACACCAGCAGCATTAACACTACCTCTTGCAATACCTTCTGTTCTTGAAGCATATTCGTTTGTGAAAGATGCAGTTCCGAAGATATTGATTTTTCCTTCTTCACCAACGTTATAAGAATCACCACCTGAGATTCCAAAAGATCCTCCAATTGGCGTCTTTTTGTCAAATTGCAAAGAACCGTAATTGTATTGTGTCAAAGGATTATTTGGGATTTCAGCTTTGCTAAATCCAAAAGCATTTGGTCCTTTTTGTAAAGTAAAGTTGTTTTCGCTAATAGCGTTTGTATTTATTTTTGATTCAAAATCAATTTTTAAGAAACCGTTCCCTTTGTAATCTTTTGAAACGATGTCAACATTTCCTCCAGCAAAATCTCCAAAGAATTTTCCGTTGTATACTTTGTCGATAGAAACATATTCAATAATATCTGTTGAGAAAATATCTAAATTGATGTTTTTCTTCTCAGGATCATTTGATGGAATAGGAAGTCCATTCATTGTTGTAGAGTTGTAACGATCTCCTAAACCTCTCACAAAAATGTTATTGGTTCCTTCTTGTTTAGTAATACCAGTAGTTTTTACAACAGCATTGGCAACATCGCTCACACCTTTTTTAGAAAGTTCTTGTGCACCAATAGCTTGTTTAATATCTACAGCATTTTTTTGTTCTAGAAGTAAAGCAGATTCTTTTTGTTTGCCTCCAGTTGAAGCTTGAACCACTACATCTTTAAGAGTATAACTTCCTGATGAAAGTCCTTGATTAACCACTACAGTTTCATTTGCTTTTACAGCAACAGGAGCTTCTACAGATTCATATCCTAAAAAACTAAAGATTAAAGTATAGTTTCCAGGATTTACGCTTAAGGAATATTTTCCGTCTACGTCGGTATTTGCGCTAATATTTGTACCTTTAACTAAAACATTAGCAAATGGTAGAGATGCGTTGTTCATATCTTTGTCAGTTAGAACTCCAGAAATCGTACCTTTGTTTTGCGCGATCGAGATCGTACAGATAAATAATGCAATAAAGAGAAATCTTAAATTGAATTTCATTTTTTTCAGTGTTGTGTTTGTGTCTTAATTATTTTTGTGCAAAGAAAGAACCGCTCTGTGAAGTCCATGTTACCGACTTGTTATGTTTTTGTGTTGTTAAGATTATCAAATTGTTACGAGATTAAATTACGGTTAACACCATTTTTTAAAGGTTCTTTTGTTAGTATATTTACCCTGTGAAATAAGAAATATCGAATGTTTAATGAAGAAGTTTCGATATAAAAATCTCAATTTTTGCTATTTATGAAAAAAACACAAACTAAGATTTTATTAGTTGACGACGAACCAGATATCTTAGAAATCGTTGGCTATAACCTTGCTCAGGAAGGCTACCAGATTGTTACAGCTTCTAATGGAAAAGATGCTATAGCAAAAGCGCAGAAAGAGCTGCCAGAATTAATCATTATGGACGTAATGATGGCAGAAATGGACGGAATGGAGGCTTGCGAGCATATTAGAAAAATTCCAGAATTAAATAATGTTATCATAACATTTCTTACAGCAAGAAGTGAAGATTATTCTCAAGTGGCTGGTTTTGATGCTGGTGCAGATGACTACATTACCAAGCCAATTAAACCAAAATTGTTGGTATCAAAAGTAAAGGCTCTGTTAAGAAGGTTAAAAGAACAAGAAGTTGTTACAGATACTTTAAATGTAGGCGGAATCGAGATTAACCGTGAGGAATACAAAATCATAAAGGGCAATGTAGAAATTGCTTTGCCAAGAAAAGAATTCGAATTGTTTTATCTATTGGCTTCAAAACCAGGGAAAGTTTTTAAAAGAGACGAAATCTTGGATAAAGTTTGGGGTAATGAAGTTGTAGTTGGAGGAAGAACAATTGACGTTCACATCAGAAAACTGCGCGAGAAAATAGGAGAAGATCTTTTTAAAACTATAAAAGGTGTTGGTTACAAATTTGAAGTTTAGTTTTTTTAAGATGCTAAGATTCTGAGGTGCTAAGTTACTAAGACTCTTTGGGATTTGGTTAAGATTTAAATCCATTCAAATTCTTTTAAAAATATTCAATACATTTAAACCATATAAGGAGCTGAAGTTTATCCGAACTTCAGTTTTTTATATGGTTTTTGAATTACACTTAATTTCTCTTAATCTCTTAATGGTTAAAATTATCAATGAAAATTAATTTTAAAAAAACATACAAATTCGCCATAAAATCGGCATTGTATATCAGTCTCTTTACAACAGCATTTGTACTGATGTTAATGTCATTATTTTATAAAAATCAATTAAAACATCAAGTTGCGTTTGGAATAATTTTCATAATCGTAATCTATATTTTTTCTTTTCTGGTTTTACAATATCGTGTAGAACGCTTTATTTACCGAAGAGTGAAGAAAATTTACGATGAGGTTTCGTTGCTAGAATCCACAACATTAATCAATCAGCCGATTAATACCGATATGGAAACGCTTTCGCGTGAAGTGAAAAAGTTTGCAACCGATAAAAAGCTCGAAATTGAAATGCTCGAAATTCGTGAACAATATAGAAGAGAGTTTTTAGGAAACGTTTCGCACGAATTAAAAACCCCTTTATTTACTGTTCAAGGTTATGTTTCTACTTTGCTAGATGGCGCAATGGACGATAAAAATATCAGAAAAAAATATTTAAAACGTGCCGAAAAAGGAGTAGAGCGTCTTATATATATTGTCGAAGATTTGGATATGATTACCAAATTAGAATCGGGAGATTTAGATTTAAATATGACTGATTTTGATGTTGTTGAATTGATCCAGAATGTCTTTGAGCTTTTGGAAATGAAGGCAGACAAAAAGAAAATTAAACTAGCTTTTGAAAGCAAAAATGTACAGTCTGTAATGATTAGAGGAGATCAAGACAGAATTCAACAAGTGTTGGAAAATCTGATTGTGAATTCTATTAAATACGGAAAAGAAGGCGGTCTGACTGAAGTTGGTGTAGTAAACTTAACTAAGAAAAAAGTTTTAATACGTATTAGTGATAACGGAGAAGGTGTTGAAAAACAAAACATTCCAAGACTTTTTGAACGTTTTTACAGAGTAGATAAAAGCGGTACAAGATCTGAAGGCGGTTCTGGTTTAGGATTGGCGATTGTAAAACATATTATTGAAGCTCATAAAGAGAAAGTTTACGTAGAAAGTGAGTTCGGAATTGGCTCTGAATTCTCTTTTACACTCGAAAAAGCAAATAAAACGACAAAAATTGACGTTAAAAAATCGTAACGTCAGTTTTGCTGAAAGTCCTAAAACAAAGGTGTTTAACAATAAATAAACATACAGATTTAGGCCATAACATTAAATTTTTATTATAGTAACATCTGGTTAATGATTTCTTAACATAGGTGCTCCATCTTTGCATCCTGAAATTAAGGGAATTACAGAACTAATGATAAAAAGAAAACTATTAGCCGTTTTATTACTGCTAACTTGTGCAGCCAATGCACAAGAAACAAATAAGCAAGAGCTGAATAAACAGGATGTAAAAAACGAAGTAATGCGTATTTTAGATTCTATAAATAAAGCAAAACTTCCAGAAACCAAGTCTGGAGGAGGAGTTGAAGAACATTGGTACGATAGAATCTCCTTAAGAGGTTATGCACAGATTAGATACAATGGTCTATTATCTACAAACGATAAGGTTTCTTGCGAACAATGTGATAGATCTTGGGGGACTACTTCTACAGCTCCAGATGCCAAAGCAAATAACGGACTTTTTATTCGCCGTGCCCGTTTAGTATTTTCTGGACAAGTGCATCCGAATGTATTTTTCTATTTTCAACCCGATTTTGCAAGTTCACCAGCAAGTGGAATTAATAATTTTGTGCAGATTCGTGACTTGTATTTTGATCTTTCTTTCGACAAGAAAAAAGAATATCGTGTTCGTGTTGGACAAAGTAAAATTCCGTACGGTTTTGAAAACATGCAATCAAGTTCGCAACGTTTAACTTTAGACCGTGCAGATGCAATAAACTCTTCAATCTTAAATGAACGTGATTTAGGAATATTCTTTTACTGGGCTCCAGCCGAAATTAGACAGCGTTTTGAAATGCTGGTTAAAGATGGTTACAAAGGTTCTGGAGATTTTGGTGTTTTTGCTTTTGGAGTTTACAATGGTCAGATTGCAAATAAATTGGACGGAAACAGAGACTTAAATGTTGTGGCAAGAGTAACATATCCTTTTGTTATTGGAAGTCAGATTATAGAACCAGGAATTCAGGCTTATACTGGTAAATGGGCTTTTACAGGAGAAGTTTCGTCAGGAGTTATTGTTAACGATCCTCAATATGTAAAAGATCAGCGAGTTGGAGCGACTTTCGTTTTATATCCAAGACCATTCGGAATCCAGACAGAATATAATATAGGAACTGGACCGAGATACAATACTCTTACCAATACCATTGACCAAACCGATTTGAACGGTGGTTATGTTTTGTTAAACTATAAATGGGATATTAAAAAGCAGCGTATTTACTCTTTCGCCAAATTTCAATATTATGACGGAGGAAAAAAATACGAAAAAGATGCTAGAAGCTACGTCGTTAGAGATTACGAATTTGGCATAGAATGGCAGCCAATCAAAGCATTTGAATTTACTGCTGAATACGTAGTGGCAGACAGAAGCTTTGTAGACAGTGCACTTCCAATAAACAGACAACAAGGGAATGTGCTTAGGTTACAAGCGCAGTTTAACTTCTAAAAGAACGTTGGTAAAACTGATTTCTTTATATAAAAAATGAAAAACCTCCAGCTTTAACTGGAGGTTTTTTTATAGTGAAAAACAACTTATTAATCCGTTTTATCGGCGTGCAATTATGCAGTTTTGTCTTCAAAAACCTTAAATAGAGAATCCCAGTCAATGTTGTTTTCAAATTGAGTTAGTCCTTTAAACGACTTTACTTTTGATAAATCTTCAATACTAAAGTCGTCTTGCATTGCATAAGGCACAAGATTTTCTTCCTGAAGTTTTATGGCTAGATATTCCTGTTCATACTGACCAGGGGTCGGAATAAAAAAGGCTTTTTTGCCTAGTTTTGCCAAATCCATTACAGTTGTATATCCAGAACGGCATAAAACAAATTCACTTTCATTAAAAGTCTGTTCTAACTGTTTAGAGTTCATGAAATTATAATAGGTAACATTTCCTGATTCTCTTTTAGTCTGTGTTTTTTCTACAACACCTTGTACAAAAACAACTTTTCCAGGATAATTTACAGCTTCTTTTTGCAGTTTTTCATCCAAGAAAGTACGTTGCGGTTCTGGTCCAGACAATATAATCATTAAATCATATATTTTTGGAGTATCCTTTTTCTTCATTCGGCTTAACGGACCGATATATTTTAGATTTAGTTCATTCGATTTTAAATGACCTAAATCTCCTGTCAGGTTTATTTTTTCATTAGTATCAGGAACCCAGCATTCATTATATTTTTTAATGAAATACTGATGGCATTTACTTGTAAACCAAGTTGTATTTCCTGTCATTACATTCAATTGATGCGTAATAAAAACAGAAGGCACTTTCTTGCTGAAAACTCCTAATCTATTGTCTGAGATGATGCCGTCAATACCATGTTTTTTAATCCAATGATTGATCATTTTTTTCTCATCCAAAACGGCAGTAATCATTTTTGGAAGATTTTTGATTAGCTTCCATTTAAAGTTTTTACCATTCTTTGCATATTCAATATGATAAGAAGGCAATTCTAAAGTTTGTATATAAGGAAATTCTTTTCGCAATAAAGACAATGCAATTCCGTCTGAAGCAATAATAGGAATGTAATTATTCTCTTGAAGCGCTTTGATAATAGGAATGCATCTAGTGGCATGTCCAAGTCCCCAATTTAATGGAGCAATTAAAATAGTTTTATTCGCAGAATAATCTATGCTCATTTTTAACACGTTTTAAAAACGAAGATAGACAAATATGTTTTTTATGTTATTTCGAGGGTATTACTAAATTATTAATTTAAGGTTCTAAGATTAAGGTTCTAAGGTGCTGAGAAACTAAGGCTCTAAGGTTTGTTGGTTTGAATTAAAAGAGGGTATCTCAAAAATACAGTCATTTTGAGTTAATAGAATATTTATAAAATTTTTATATCGACAAGCCCCAGCGGGGCGGCATATTTATAGAAATTCAATTGCGAAAAGACAAAGAGCTCCGCCGGAGCTTTATATATAAATGTTCATTATTTGCTACAAATATTTCGCTTCTCCGAAGCTTACAAAAAGAAGAAGCTGTCCAAAAGAACAGCTTCTCAAAGTCTCGTATTAAAACCTTAGCTCCTCAGAACCTTAGTCCCTAAGCACCTTTATTTAATCCTGAATATACGTTTTATTACCATTTTTGTTAATGTAGTATTTACCGCCTCTTGGTCCAGTATATACTTTTTTACCATTGTATTCGCCAGTAACTTTATCTGGAACAGCAGGTGCTTTTTCGTTAGTTTCCTTTAAAGTCTTAGTTGCCGATTTTTTAGCAGCTGTGGCATCTTTCTTAGCAGCGTCAGCTTTTGCGGTAGAGCTTTTTGCATCGGCTTTAGCTTTATCTGCGCTTGTTTTTGCTTTGTCAGCAGTGCTTTTCGCTTTATCAGATTCTACAGTAGCTTTTTTTGCATCAGCTTTAGCTTTTGTAGCTTGTTTGTCTGCAGTCTTTTTTGCTGCGTCTGCAGTTTCTTTCTTTGCTTTAGATGAAGCTGCTTTTGCATCGTCAGCAGCTTTTTTAGATTTTGTAGCTTCTTTTTTGGCATCAGCCGAAGCTTTGTCTGTAGTTGTTTTTGCTTTTTTTGCTGAAGCTTCTGTTTTACTTTTTGTAGTTTTTGCAGTTGTTTCTTGTGCATAAAAATTAGAAGAGAAAACAACCATTAAACAGAACAATACTAATTTTTTCATAGGGTTAGATATTTAAATTTCAATTAAAATTAAACAATTTATTGTCATCTTTTTCGCAACCAATTAAAAATATGCACGAAGCTGAACATTTCCTGTATGAATGGTAGATCCAGTATCGCTTTTGCGTCCTTGATAATTTAAATTAACATCCAAAAAAGACGTAATGTTCTTTTGTAGAAGAAGTTTCCAAACCAAATTTGATCCTGCTTGAAGCCCTTCCAGCATCTGAAAACCTACAGACGAAAACTCGTTTCCATTAAATTTATTTTCATAAAAAGAAAATTCGCCATTTACGGTTACTTTCCTTTCACCTGCATAAGAAAAAGAAGTTCCGATTCTGTTTTGGTCCAAAGTTTCGAAATTTCCAATTTGGTTTTTCTTGCTTTGAAGTTCATAAAAGAAATCCAATTTGGTGTTTTTAGAAAATAAATAACTCACTTTGGGCGCCAATTGCCAACCTTGAATATCATAGTTTTTCTCTGTAAAATCTTTAGAAACCAAATCGGTTTTTATGGTTTTGGTAAAGAAATTAAACAGCCAGCTTTTTTGATATAAATGTGTGTACTGAATTTGATGCGAATAATTCTGGACGTTTTGTGAGCCAATAGAAAGCAAACTTTTGCCTTTGTTTACCAAATAAGAATACGTAACAGAATGTTTTTGCTTGCCTCGATTGTAAAATAAACTGTTTCTAAAACTCGAATTCAGTCCTAAAATATTTTCCTCTGAGGAATTAAACGGATTAAGTTCTAGTTTTTCGCCTTCGCTTTTTACCTTTCGATCCATTATAAAAGAAGTCTGATTATAGAAATAAGACAACAGTTTTTTGAAACCTTTTTCATTTTGCCACTGTAGCGGATTCAAGGTTAATGATTGCGAAAACTTGTTTTGATTGGTTTTAATATAAATCTGATTCGGCAAAAAGACTCTCACATATCTCGCTTGGTCTTGGTAAACGGCAATTTCAAACTCTTCCAATTCCTGAATTCCGTTTCCGTTATAATCGTTCCAAGTGTAAACTCCTTGTCCAGTTGGAACTTCTACGTATGTAAATTCTTGTTGTGCAATAGTTCCAGAACTCGTTTCGTAAGTCGTTCCAATTTGCATGAGCTGATTAAAAAAACGATCATTGTATAAAATCCTTGAATTTAATGACGGTTCATCCTGTCTGGATTGATCTGTAAAATCTAAATTTCGATAACTCGCATAAACTGCTAAATCGGTCTTTTTGGTCTGAATTAATTTCGATCTTAAATAATAAGTTTGCGAATTGTTTACATGCTGTAATAATCCATTTTGCAAACTATCGTTGCGTCTCTGGAGAAAACCAACTTCCACGAAAACTTTAGTGCTGTCGCCACGTCCTGTAAAAAATCCATATTCTGAAAATCTTTGGCTTAACGCCGAAAACTGATTGGTGATTTTGTCTTTTTGTTGATTGTCTTCTAGTTGCATACTTCCTCCAACCCAATTTTTGCCAAAATGATATTTGGTTCTAGTTTGGTTTCTAATGAATTTTGAAGTCGAAGATGTAGCATCAGTATTAAGGAAACTTCCGCTGTTCTCAACTGTCCAATTTTTCAATTTGAATAAAGCATTTGTCGTATGTCTAACGCCAGAATAGCTTTCGCTAAAATCTAATTTTTCGAATTGATACGTCAATAAACCAATATTTGAAGTTTTATTTTTAGAAAATAAATCAAAATTTAAACCTGTAACCAAAAGACTTTGATTGCCCAAAAGTGTTCCCGTTAAATTCCAATCGCGATTAAACTCAATATTATACAAACGCTCAACCGATTTAAAATTTTGCTGCACGTATTGATAATTCGCGAAAGCATCTAAACTCCAACTTTTAGAGAAAAGACGTTTTTTAAGATTGGTTTTAAAAGCAATTCCTTCGTTGTTAGAATCATCAATATCAGAAAATAAATTTTGGTCATTGTTGCTTACAGCCAATTCAAAGTCAACCAATGTTTTCTCATTAGGATTGTATTTTCCTAAAAATGTTGCCACTTGAAGTTTTATTGGCGCAACAAGCTGTACGATTGGTTCGTAATTTCCTTGAAGAACACCGTTTATTGGTTCGACATATTGATAAATACGCTCAACAGAATTATTGTTCTGAATAATATAATTTCCTGCATTTGCACCAACTTGACTAAACCTAACGTTATACAAAACATCCGCCGGATTGTTAGAATATTCATAAACTTCGACCGAATTGACGAGTATTTTTTTGTATAAAATTTTATTGTCGGCATAAGTGTCTTCGTAAGCAGAAGGTGCTTTCATCAAATTGACATCATCGCCCGCCTGACTCAAAATCTGAACTTGTTCTGGGGAAAGATTTTGCTGTAAAGGCTGATTTTTCATATCATTTTCTGAATACAAATAACCGCCAAAACTCCAATTTTTATTTTCGTGAGTTGCACCAGCATATGTTACAAGACGATTGTAATTTCGTTCAGAATATTGGTATTCGACATTGATACGCATTTCTGAAGTAATGGTAAAAAGTGAAGTGAAGACAATTTCTCCAGCATTATAATCAATCACATAATCATTGTTTTCTCCTCTTTTTAATAAAACGCCATTTACATAAACTCGCTCCGAACCCGAAATTACCAAAACATACAATTCGCCATTCTGACCTTTTAATTTATACGGGCCTTGATTTCCTTCCTGACCTGTAAAAGTACTTTTGGCATATTGGCCTTTTACAAAAGCGACCGAAGCAAAAACATTGGTTTTGCTTGTTTCGGTATCAAAATCAAAGTTTGCCGAAAGTCCTTGAACTTTTTTATTGAAACTTAAAAATTGTGTTTTTCTATTTTCTAAAAAAACATCGCCGGCACGAATGTTCCAATCATTGCTGAATAGTTCAATGAAAATATTATCAAACTGATCCAGTTTTTGCGAATAACCGCCATCTTGCAACGGAATATTATTGTCTTGGAGCGAAGCTCTTAAACTTACCTTATCTGAAAGTTTTCCTGTAATTTGTAAATCTAAATTGGAGTTTAAAACCGTACTCTGATTATTGCCAATTGTAACACCTCGGGTAATGCTTCCAGAAGTTTCGAGACCGTCAAAAGGTGTTACTTTTTTGCCATTTGAGTTATTATCTATTCGGTAAAGTTTTTCTGTTCCGACATCGCCACTTACAATCTGATCCGATTTATAAAGACTGTATTCTTTGGTTAAGAAATCGGGATAATTAAGATAGTTGACAATTAAAGTATCTGAAACCGATGGATATTTTTCATTTAAAAGCAAATATCCTTTTTGAAAATCGACTTTATAAAAAGTTGAATCGATCGGTTCGTTTTTAGTATTTAGAATTTGAAAAAATCCAGAGTTGATGGCTACTTTTTCAAGCCGAATAGTATCTTTTGAAACAATTACTTTTTTTGTTTTGTACAGTGATTCGGTTTCTTGAGCCTGAAGCGCAGAAAACCAGAAGAAAACCGTCAAAAACAGTAATTTTTTCAACATAAATACTTTAACTCTAAAAAGTCAAAAGTAGTATTTATAATTGGGAATTGTTGTGTTGGAAATTGTAGTTTTAGAGATGAGAAAAGAAGCGCCAATTCTTATTTTCCATATTTAATGAAAAGTAGAATTATTAAGGCTAAAAACGCGATAATTACAATAAAAATAGGATTTGCATAATTGGCATGCCATCCAAATTCCTTTATTCTTTTTGGAAAATAAGACCTTTTATCTTTCGGATTATAATAAAACATTCCCCAAATCCAATTATTGGGGTCATTTTCCCATCGGTTTTTAGTTTCTTCGCTTGGGTCGTTAATGTTGTTCATAATTTTTGGAATTATTGGGCTATTATAAAGTTAATTAATTTCCATTTAAAAATAATATTTTAGCTTTGTTTAGGATATAATCAATTTAAATTATGGATACTAGCAAAGAACTTTTATTCTTTTTTAGTGCTTTGGGAGCTTTCAACGGAATTATTCTCGGAATTTATTTTTTCTTTTTTACCAGGAAAAAATACCTGACGAATTATTTCTTGGGTGCGCTTTTATTTGCGCTAAGTATTCGTATTGCAAAATCTGTATTTGTTTATTTTCATCCAGAATTGCCAAAAATGTATCTCCAATTCGGACTTACAGCTTGTTTTTTTATTGGGCCGTGTTTGTATTATTTCATCAAATCGGCAGTAGATGAAGTGCAGATTATGCCCAAATCATGGAAATTTATATTGGCATTTTGGGGAACTTTAATCATTGCTGTTGGTATTTTGTATCCGTATGAAGTATATCCGAAATTTTGGAGTGGCTATTTTATAAGAATCATTTATTTTCAGTGGTTTGTTTACATTGCATTTGCTGGCTACGAACTTCGCGGTGTGCTGAAAAAAATCTTGAGCAGAAAAGAAAAAAATACTCCAGCCGAAATATGGTTTTCAATGCTTTATTTTGGAAACTTTCTCTTATTTCTATTTTATTTCTTGGCTATTATGGGAGCTTCTGCAGCAACTTACATAAGCGGTGCAGTTGTTTTTTCATTTATTTTATATTTAGGAATTTCGATTCTTTTGTACAGAAAAAAAACAGACGATTTATTTTTATTAAATGGAAAGATTTCCAATAAAAAAATAGAGGCAACAGAAGCAACAATATGGTCAGAAAAACTAGAAAATGCGATGTTTGAAAAAAGTTTGTATAAAAATCCAAACTTAACGCTTCAAGATTTGTCTAAAGAAATTAATATTTCAAGCCATCAACTATCGCAGTTTTTGAATAATAATTTAGGAAAGAATTTTACCAGTTTTGTAAACGAATTTAGAATCAATGAAGCTTGTAGAATAATTACTTCTACAGATAAATTGACCCTAGAATCTGTTGGTTACGATGTTGGTTTTAATTCTAAATCGACCTTTTTTGCCGCTTTCAAAAAACATACTGGTACAACGCCTCTTAATTACCAAATTCAGGCTTTGCAGTCATGAAATAGAGTGTGAATTTATAAATTCGTACTCCCGATTTCGCTTTTTACAATCTCATTTATTGATTTTCGGATGACTTTTGTTTCAAATAAAAGTCAAACCGTTAATTGTTAAAGTTTATGAGATTTCTAAAATTGGTTATCCTTTATGTTTTTTTTCTGATTTTTTCATCAATAGAAATAAAAGCGCAACGCATAAAAAATGTTAAAGATAAAAGCTATTATAGTGATGATGTAATCCTTGGAAAAAAACTATTAAAGTCTGCTCAAGATACTATAATTGTTAAAGAAGGAGAAAAAGAGGAGAAAAAAGGAAAAGAGCAAAATGAGTTAAATGAAGTAGTTATCAAAAATCAGACTTCATTGCTAAAATACAGATCAAACGGAAATATTGATGTCAACGTAAACGGAACTGTTCTGGCAACAAGCAGTTCGGTAATCGAATTGCTTGGAAGAGTGTCCAATGTTGTGGTTGCTGACGGAGAAATCAGCGTTGTTGGAAAAGGTGAAGCCATTATTTATCTCAACGGAGTTTTGATAAATTATGAGCGGTTTGCAGCAATTCCGGTTTCCCAGATTCAAAAGATTGAAGTCATTTCCAATCCTTCTGCTAGATACGATGCAGAAGGAAAAGCAGTTATCAATATTATTACCAAACAAAACATTGAAAGTGGTATGATGGGCGCTGTCAATCAGCACGTAACAGTTTCTAAATTTGGAGGAACGCTTTATAACACGCTTTTAGATTTTAATTATTCTAAAGGGAAATTCTCTTTTGTAACCAATTACGGTTTGCAATTAGGAAGAAATCGCGAATTGCTGTACACAACAAGAACGCGTCCAGATCCTGATGATTTTATGAAATCTGAATTGACAACCGACTGGAAAAGAAGATTTAATAATTATTCTAATTTCGGATTCGGACTTCAGTATAATTTTTCTCCAAACAATTATATTTCATTGGCCTATAGTGGCAATGTGAATGATTTGGGCGGAATTACAGAAAGTAGAAATTCTATAACCAACAATTCAGGAAAGAGTTTTTATGCCACAGATGTTGACCGAAATGATGTTTTATTAAATCAGTTCATCAATTTGAATTATAATTTGACAACCAGCAAAGGCTCAACACTATTTATTGGATCGCAATTTTCAAATTACAATCAAACCATAAGAGATTTTATTGATGAAAATAGTGAGATCGAGGAAACAGATGCCGAAAGGTATTTAAAGAATAATGTGGGAAGCCGAATTAATATAATTGCAGTTCAAGCCGATTATTCGAAGAAAATAAATGAAAAAAAAAATTAGAAATAGGAGCAAAGTTTAGTCGCGCGACGATAAACTCGGGAACAGATTTTTTGATTTCCGATGATAAAATAAATTTTGAGCTCGACGATGAGCTTTCGAGTGATTTTGAATACAATGAAAAAATTGCTGCTGCATACTTAAATTATATCGGGACATTGAATGAAAAGGTTAATTTTTCGCTTGGTGTAAGAGGAGAAAAAACAAGTTATGATTTGTTTACAGATGCCAACGGAACTCAGAAATTTGATAAATCGTACGGCAATTTTTTTCCAAACGCACTTTTAAATTTTAATCTTTCAGAAGATTGGAAAGGACATTTTTCATATGTTTCCAGAATTACAAGACCTAGATATCAGGCTTTAAATCCGTATGTAATTTATCAAGATCCTTTTACGACAATTGAAGGAAATCCGAATTTGCTTCCAGAAAAAACACATGCTTTTGAAATAGGTGCGATGTACAAAAAGTTCGATTTTAAAGTTGGCTATACTTATAAAATTGATCCCATTTCGGCAGCCGCTTTGCGCGGAGACATGCCAAATAGCTATATTTTAAGGGCATTGAATCTCGAAAAAGGGCATACTTTTTTCGCCTCACTTTCTAGAGCTTTCAATATTAAATGGTGGAATTCTGTTAATACAGCTAGCATTACATGGCAGAAATCGGTAGATAATTTTTATGCATTTGCTTTTAGTCCTGTAGAGCCTCAAATTTATTTATATACTAATAATACATTTACGATTCTTAAACTTTTTAAACTCCAACTTTTGGCTTGGTATTTAAGTGATAGAAGTTATGGGTTAGGAAGCGAAAACGGTCGTTCAACTATAACTTTAGGAATAGAAAGAAACTTTTTTAAAGATGCATTAAAACTCAATTTTACAGCAAACGACATCTTTCATAAGTTTATGGTTTCTGGCGATTATAATGTCGGGCAAACCCAAATTTATTATCATCGAACGTATAGTACAGATTATTTTAAACTAATTGCAACATACAATTTCGGAGATTCAAAAAAGACAACGTATAAAAAAACAGAAGTGGAACAGTCAGAAAATAGTAGGGCGAGGTAATATATTATTTCATGCTTTCTGATAAAATCATTAAAACAAGAATAAGCACAACGCAAAGAAAAACCGAATTAGGATTTGCAAAATTAATAGTCCATCCTAGTTCTTTAATTTTCTTTGGAGGAAACATTCTTGCATCTTTTGGGTTATAGTAAAACATTCCCCAAACCCAATTATCGGGATCGTTATGCCAACTGTTTTTTTCTTCCTCGGTGGGCTTTTGATTTTCCATCGTTAAGAATTATTGGGAATACTGCTATTGCTTGTTCGCTTTTCCTTTTTTAACTGTATGTAACTGATGAGAATTGCAAGTGTAGATAAAAAAGGCCCAATTACCAATCTAAAATCAGAGTAAGAGATGTCTTTTATTTCTTTTGCAAGCAGCGGACTTAAAGTTATGCCAATGTATAAAACATCAAAGATAATAAGAGTGAATAAAATGTTTTTTCTGCTCATTTTGAGTTCTTTAGTAGGAATAGTAAATATAATCAAAAAACAAATAAAAAATAGAGAAAATTCTTTCGTAATAAAAAAGGCCTCACTTAGTCAGTGAAGCCTTATCAATAATCTTTGAATTGAAATAATTACCTTTTATAAAGCAATATTAGATTAATTCTTTAGTCACAATCTGCATGGTTTCGCGGCTAACTTGTTTCAATAAAACTTCTTTGTTAGCTTCAACAGTTTGCGCAGCCTCTTCTGTAAAGTGACGGATTGTATATAAAGTTACATTTTCGCTGTATTCTACTTTGAATTTTTTAGAAAGAATAGCATTCAATTCTGGGAAATTTCCAAATTTATCTTCCACACAAACAGAGAAACTAATTGCAGAGTTCTGAATCAAGTTTACTTTGATTTTAAATTCGTGGAATAGACCAAAAATCTCACTGATGTTTTCTTCCATAATGAAAGAGAAATCAATTGATGAAAGTGAAATTAAAAGCTGTTCTCTTTTTACGATAAAACATGGATATTGCGGTTCCAAATCAACTCCTTTAGAAACACAAGTTCCTTTTAATAACGGGTTGATAAAAGATTTTACGTACAACGGAATTTCTTTTTTCTGTAAGGGCTGTAATGTTTTTGGGTGAATAACCGTTGCTCCGTAAAAAGCTAATTCGATTGCTTCGCGGTATGAAATCTGGTTTAACAAACTTGCATTTTCAAAATAACGCGGATCGGCATTCATAACTCCAGGAACGTCTTTCCAGATTGTTACACTTTCGGCATTTAAGCAGTAAGCAAAAATTCCTGCAGTATAGTCAGAACCTTCACGCCCAAGAGTAGTCGTAAAGTTGTTTTCGTCAGCACCTAAGAAACCTTGTGTAATATTTAGCTGTTTTCTTGGAACATTTTTACTGATGTTTTGCTGTGTAGTTTCCCAATCAACCTCTGCATCTCTGTAGTTGGCATTGGTTTTAATGAAATTACGAACGTCAAGCCATTGCGTTTGAATTCCTCTGAAATTCATATAATGGCTTAAGATATTAGTCGAAATCAATTCACCAAAACTTACCACTTGATCGTAAACAAAGTTGTAATTTGGAGATTTATTATGAGCTAAAAAGTATTCTAATTCATCAAACTGTGCATTTACAGCATTGAAAACGGAATGATTTTCATCTTCAAACAAATCTAATAAGATTTGATTGTGGTATTTTTTTATTTCCTGTACAGAAGCATTTAATTCTGTCGATTTTTCAAAGTAATTCTTGATTACAACTTCAAGAGCATTTGTTGTTTTTCCCATAGCTGAAACTACAAGAATCACATCTTCATAACCTACTTTCTGTAAAACGTCATATACGTTTTTAATTCCATCTGCATCTTTTACCGATGCACCACCAAATTTAAATACTCTCATTTTTTAATTAATAGATTTTTAGATTTTAGATTTCAGATTCAAACCGAAACCTACGTATTTGTTTTTTTGCCACAGATTAAAATGATTTACACAGATTTTAAAATCATTTTAATCCTTATAATCTGTGGCTAAATATTTTTTTTATAATTTTTCTAAGAACAAATTAACTCCTGCTTCATCCATTTGTACAACTTGCCAGTCTTCTAGAATTCTTGCGCCAGAATTCTTGTAAAAATTAACTGCTGGTGTATTCCATGCTAAAACATTCCATTCCACTCTTCTTACATTATCTCTTCTTCCTTGTTTCATGATTTCGGCATAAAGAGCAGAACCTAAACCGGTGCCTCGCATCTTTTCTTTTACAATCAAATCTTCAAGATGAATTGTCTTTCCTTTCCAGGTCGAATAGCGATAATAATATAAAGCAATTCCAACAATTTCCTTTTGTTTTTCTTCGTTTTCGATCTCTGCTACAAAAACATGAAATAATGGTTTTTCTCCAAAGCCGTCGCGCACTAAATCCTCTTCTGTAATGACAACCGCATCGGGTTCTTTTTCGAATATTGCCAGCTCCTGAATAAGCCCTAACACCGATTTCATATCTTCAGGATTTCCTTTTCTAATATTCATATATTCCTATTTTTAACTATTTAATATCTAAAAAAGCCTCATTTTAAGTAGTGCTTTTTGCAGATTATTAGCAAATATACAATAGTAGCAAACTAACAAAATAATTTTTAAATCATTCTCACAAAATAAGCGATATTTGTGACTTAAAAATAAAACTATAACGATTTAGAAATGGAAGAACGCAATAAAACACTGGGAGAGTTTATTATTGAGAACCAAAAAGCATTTCAGTATTCGTCGGGAGAACTCTCGCGAATTATCAACTCTATTCGATTGGCAGCAAAAGTTGTCAACCATAAAGTAAACCAAGCGGGTTTAGTAGATATTGTGGGAGCCGCAGGCGAACAGAATATTCAAGGTGAAGACCAGCAAAAATTAGATGTCTATGCAAACGAAGTATTTATCCAGACGTTAATAAACCGTGAGATTGTCTGTGGTATTGCTTCTGAAGAAAACGACGATTTTATTACTGTTCAGGGGAGCGACAACAGTCATAATAATAAGTACGTGATCTTAATGGATCCGCTTGACGGATCTTCAAACATTGATGTAAATGTTTCTGTGGGAACTATATTTTCTGTTTTCAGAAGAGTAACTCCAATAGGAACTCCGGTAACTAGCGAGGATTTTTTACAACCGGGAATCAATCAAGTTGCAGCAGGCTATGTAATTTATGGAACTTCAACGATGTTGGTTTATACTACTGGACATGGCGTGAATGGTTTTACGTTAAATCCAGCGATAGGTACATTTTATCTTTCGCACCCAAACATGAAATTTCCAGAAAACGGAAATATCTATTCGGTAAACGAAGGAAATTATGTTCATTTTCCGCAGGGAGTAAAAAATTATATTAAATACTGCCAGCGCGAAGAAGGAGATAGACCTTATACTTCAAGGTATATAGGAAGTTTGGTAGCCGATTTTCATCGAAATATGATAAAAGGCGGAGTTTATATTTATCCGACAAGTTCAAAAGCGCCAAAAGGAAAATTACGTTTGTTGTACGAATGTAATCCGATGGCATTTTTAGCAGAACAGGCGGGAGGAAAAGCAACAGATGGTTTTGGAAGAATTTTAGAAATTCAACCAACCGAATTGCATCAAAGAGTTCCTTTCTTTTGCGGAAGTTATAATATGGTAGAAAAAGCCGAGGAATTTATGGCTGAAGCGAATTAAGTATAATTGAAAAACAAAAAACAAATACTTTATGAAAAAAACATTATTATTTAGCTTCTTGGTACTTTTTATATCCTGTAATGATTTGCCAAAAGATGCAGCAATTCAGAATATAATTAAAACTAAAATAGCTCAAGAATCTTTTGATAATGTAGAATTGATAGATTTTAATATAGTTCGTGGTGTAGAAAACACATCTTTTGGACATACTTATGATGTTGAATTTACAGGTAAAGTAAAATATTTAAGTCCTGGTTATGTTAGAAACGCAGCCTTACAGGGAACAAATGCAAATGAAATGAATTTTTTAATTGTTGTTGAAAAAGTCAGTGAATCCAATAATATGCTTTATGATTATTTAAAAGTAAAAACGGGTATGATTAAAGAGATTACTGGTTCAATACAATTTATTAAAGGTGCAGATTTATTTGATAAAAGTACTTACTCGAAACCTGATGTTTGGGATCTAAATGTGGACCAAAATTATGGAATGAGCTTAAGAGAAATTAAAAACATAAACGGTTATAAACGTTAAAACGAAGAAAACACGAGACTAACTAAGTATTTTGTTTTTAATCACATTTTACATGCAAACCCGACAGATTTTTAAAACTTGTCGGGTTTTGTTTTGAGTTAAATTTTAAAACTTTAAGTATAAGATGGTTAATTGTTGCTAAGTACTGAAAACTAAAAAAATAACACGCAACCATTTTTTATTTAATACATCTTATAAGTGAATTATTTTTTCTGAGAAAAATTTGATTAAATTTAACCGACAAACTAAAACCAGTATTATGAAATTAAAATTAATTTTTGGACTCTTATTAAGTGTACTATTTTTGCCACTTGCTTCTTGTGATAGTGATAAAAATGGACCTAATATTGAAGGAAAATGGGATGACAATATCAAGCTTTCGCAAAAAACAGCCAATTTTAGTTCTGAAAGTAATTCTGTAACTATTACTTCAGAATATGATGGCTGGTGGTTGAATGGTATTGCACTAAATAAAGTGGGGGTTGACTTGAGTAATATTAATAAGATTTCAAAAGACTTTGTTGTTACAAATTCTGAATTTCAAGTAGAGAGAAAGGATGGAAAAACGATTATTATTACAATGAATAAAAATGCAACAAATGCAGAAAGAGTTCTTTCTATTAGCCTCCAAAATGGAGATTTTTTTAATAGCATAAATGTCGTTCAAGCAAAATAAACGATCTAAAAAAAAGAAACCCGATAAAATCAATTATCGGGTTTCCTTTTTTTAATTAATTCTTGAAAGAAGAATATTATTTATGCATATGTTGCATTTCATAGATAAAAGTATCTGCATCCACTTTTTTGTCTACCAATGACAATGCTTTTGCAATAATGTAATCTACGTTGCTTGGTGTAAATCCAAGGGCAACACTTATCTTTTTTAGAAGCACTTCTTGTTTATCTTCAAGATGATGATCAACATGAACCATTCTTGTTAAATCATATAAACGCTCTAAACGTTGAACGTAAGAATACGGTGGATTGATCGGATATTTTAAAGGATCGCTAAGAATTTCTTCGTATTCCGATTCTGTAATTTCTAAACGAGCAGCAAGTTTGTCTAAAAAGGCTTTTTCTTCTGGATATACAACTCCATCTGCTAGTGCTACACGTACGATAGCAGAAAAGTGTCCTTTATTTCTTTGCTTGAATTCGCTATCAAATAATTCTGAAAATGACATAATTAAAAGTATTTTTGTTAAACAAAGATAAATTTTATTTTAATTTAACAATTTTAAAATTCTCATAAATTTAACTTTTCTTTATTGAAGGATTTGGCTTCTCGAATATTTAAGTTTGAAAATTAATCGTAAGTTTACAGCCCCTAATTATTTAATTGCAATACACCTATGTCACAATTTTGGATTTATTTTCAAATAGGATTAAAACACGTTTTAGATATCAATGCTTACGATCACGTTCTTTTTTTAATCGCCTTAACCGTTCCGTATTTATTTAAAGACTGGAAAAGGATTTTTTTATTGGTTTCTCTTTTTACAATTGGTCATACCTTGGCTTTAATTCTTTCTGTTTACGGAATAATTGCCATAAAAGTAAATATTGTAGAATTCCTGATTCCGATTACAATTCTCGTAACAGCTCTTTATCATTTATTTACAGCAGGAAAGACCTCAAAAAATGATGGCGTAAATCTGGTATTTTTCATAACTTTATTCTTTGGAATTATTCACGGACTAGGTTTTTCTAATTATTTCAAAATAATTTTAGGAGGTTCTGCAACCTCAAAATTGTTACCTTTGGGAGAGTTTGCCTTAGGAATAGAAGCTGCTCAACTAGTAGTAGTTTTTGTTGTTCTGGTAATTTCATATATAGTGCAGACTGTTTTTCGTTTTTCAAAACGCGACTGGGCACTTGTAATGTCGGCTTTTATTATTGGAGTTGTAATTCCGATGATTATTGAAAGCCCAATTTGGAACAGATAAATTAAATGGAAGTAAAAAAACGGAATAAATACGATAAAGCATATCTGAGAATTGCAAAAGAGTGGAGTTTGCTTTCTTATTGTAAACGTAAACAAGTTGGAGCTATTATCGTAAAAGACAGAATGATCATTTCTGATGGTTACAATGGTACGCCATCTGGATTTGAAAATTGTTGCGAAGACGAAGACGGATTAACCCGCTGGGATGTTTTACACGCCGAAGCAAATGCCATTCTAAAAGTAGCTAGATCGACTCAGTCTTGTGAAGGCGCAACATTGTATATCACGCTTTCGCCTTGCAAAGAATGCAGTAAATTAATACATCAGTCAGGAATAAAAAGAGTGGTGTACAAAGATGGATATCGTGACGATTCTGGAATTCAATTTTTAATAAAAGCAGGTGTAGAAGTAGAACATATTCCTGTTTTGGAAGAGTAATGAAATTTAATTCGAAATATTTGCCGATCGTAATAGGAGCAACTTTTGCCCTTGGAACAATTGCCGGAAGCCTTATGAATGCTCCTGCAAGCGACCAACTTTTGGCTAAAAATTACTCTAAAACCAAGCTTAATAAACTTATTGATTTTATCAATACCGAATATGTTGATAGCGTCAATACCGATTCGATTGTAAACCTTACAGTCGATAATATACTTTCTAAATTAGATCCGCATTCAGTTTATATTCCGCCAAGTGAACAGGCTGAGGTTGCCGAAAGCATGAAAGGAGATTTCGTCGGAATCGGAATCAATTTTTATATGTATAAAGATTCGGTAGCGATTATAAAGCCAGTCGAAAACGGTCCTTCAGCTAAAGCGGGAATAAAATCTGGCGATCGTATTTTATTTGCAGGAAAAACCAAATTATATGGCAGAAAATTGCCTTCTGATAGTTTGTTTTCTAAATTAAAAGGCCTTCAAGGTTCAGAAATTGAATTGACTGTTTTTAGAAAATCAGAACAAAAGAAATTAAAGTTTAAAGTAAAACGAGATATCATTCCGATTAAGAGTGTTGATGCTTCTTTGTTAGTTGGGGATAATGTAGGTTACATCAAAATAAACCGTTTTGCAGAAACTACTTTCAACGAGTTCAAAACAGGTTTAACGAGATTAAAACAAAAAGGAATTCAGTCCCTTGTAATTGACCTTCGCGACAATGGAGGCGGTTATATGGAAGAAGCGATTGCCATTGCAGATGAATTTTTGAAAGACAAACAATTAATCGTTTTCACAAAAAGTAAAAACGGTTCTACCGAAAAAACATACGCCACAAAAGCAGGAAGTTTTGAAACAGGTAAGGTTTATGTTTTAATTAATGAAAATAGTGCTTCTGCAAGCGAAATCTTAGCTGGAGCAATTCAAGATAATGATCGCGGAATAATTGTCGGAAGGCGCTCTTTTGGAAAAGGTCTAGTTCAAAGAGAAATGGATTTCAATGACGGATCTGCAGTACGATTAACTGTAGCACGTTATTATACTCCGACAGGAAGATCCATTCAGAAGCCATATAAAAAAGGAAATGAAGAATATTTTAAAGAATCTGAATCTAGAATCGCAACTGGCGAATTGTATGCAAAAGATAGCATAAAAGTGGCCGATTCTTTAAAATTTAAAACTCCGAAAGGTAAAATTGTTTACGGTGGCGGCGGAATTGTTCCTGATGTTTTTGTTCCAATCGAAGCAGAGCACGGAAATGAAAATGTTGCTTATTTATTGCAAACAGGAATTGTTGGTCATTTTGTTTTTGAAGAATTAGACAAAAACAGAAATGCTTTTGCAGGAGATAGTTTTGCTGGGTTTTTAGCTAAAATGAAAACTTCAGATGTGTATTTCAAAAAATTCAAGAATTATATCCTAATGACAGGTTTAGATTTGAAATTGGATAAAACGAAAGCACTTGTGAACCGTTATATTACCGCTGAATTCGCCCGACAGCTTTATGGAGAATTGTATTATTATGATGTAATCTTAAAAGAAGATGCCATGATGAAAACAATTCTAGCTCCAAAGAAATAACTTCAATCTTTATATCATGAAAATAGAAACCGTTGTTAATGCAGAAATCGAACTTCTAACTGCCATTAAAAAATCGGATGTTTTGGCTTTGGATACAATTCTTCATGATGATTTATTGTTCAATATGCCAGACGGACAAACCATCACTAAAGATTTCGATTTACAGACCTACCGTTCTGGAAAGATTAAAATTGATTCTTTGGAAGGTTCTGATCAAATCGTTAATATAATTGGAGATTCGGCCGTAGTTACTGTTACAGTCGCATTAAATGGGTCTTATGATGGCAATCCGATTAACGGAGTTTTCAAATACATAAGAGTTTGGAAAAAAATAGGAAAAAATCTAAAGGTTATTGCAGGAAGCTGCGTCCAGCTGGCATAATTTTGAAATAATATGAAGCCACAGATTAAAAAAATTAACACGGATTATAAAATCCTTTTAATCTTTTTAATCTGTGGCTAAAGAAAAAATAGTAATCTTGGAGATTATTACACATTTAAATATTTAAAAATGAAAAATCTAAAAAGAATAAGTTTTCTAGTGCTTTTAATGACTTTTGTAATCTCTTGCACAACTATGAAAAACGATACAAATGCTGTAGTTTCAGGAAAAGTGGATGGTATAGAAGCTGGTAAAGACGGCTACACAGCCAAAATTACAACAGATGCTAAAGAAGTTTATTTTGCCACAATTAGCATTGTAAACGTTGGTGGACCTCAAAACTACAAACAATTAAAAATTGGAGATGTAGTATCTGTAAAAGGAGAAAAATGGAAAAGTGAGGACGAAAATCACATTAAAGTGACAGAAATTGTTTCGGTTAAATAAAAAAAGTCACTCAAAAAAATAAACCATATAAGTGATATAAGTTCACATTATACTTTGCGTATAGATTAAATGAACTTATATCACTTATCTGGTTTAATGATTTTATCGAATACTATCGTGAGCGTGAGTCTGCACGCCGTTATTCCATAAAGTAAGAATATCTGTTGCTACAGCAGCGCCACTTCCGGCAGCAATTGCCAATTGACTTCTCCATCCGGCTAAAGTTCCGATTACATAAATGCCGTCAGCAACTTTATGATCTTCGTTTTTTAGTTGAATTCGTTGTTTTTCTGGAAGTGCTTTTTTGTGAGGTTCAACAAATTGCATTAAACCTTCAATGTCGAAAGTATTGGCTGAACCAATTCCGACCACGATATTTTTTGTTTTGTATGAATTCTTGTTGGTCACTACTGTAAATTCAGGATAACTGCCCTCAATTTTCATTACTTTCTCATTTGGAATCTGAGTAATATGTGGGTAAGTTGTTGCTAAATCCTGTGTACTTTCAGTTAGAAGCTCAGAACCTAATTTTCCTGGAGTAATTCCGTAAGCGTTGTAAAATATTGCCTCTTGTAAAGAAGAATTTTTCTGATGAGTAAAAATTCCTATTTTTTTGTCAGTAACAAAAGTTTTATTTTTTGCGGATCCTAAGACTAGAGCACAAGACATTCCAGATACTCCTCCGCCAATAATTAAAACATCAAACATATTATCTGTTGTCATTCATTTTTTCTTCAATTCTTTTCGAAATTCTAAAAATCAAAAGAATCAAAACAGCGCAAAATGAAGCGGCGATTCCAATAAAAGCTACCATACTATCTCCTTGAAAAGGGTTTTGAAAGTCTAATAGCGTAATATTAAAAACAATTAAAGCTAATGCCAAAAGCACTAAGATTGAAGTGAAAATTTTCATAAGGTTGTTTTGTTTTTGCCTAAAATAATAAAGTAAAACTTTATGGAGAAATTGCCTTAAAGTTGTATTTTAGAAATTTTACGGGGTAAATGTATAAAAATAAATTTTAGACAAACAAACCTTTAACATTAGCAGCGAATAATTTAACAGCAATTGCTAAAAGTATCACTCCAAATGTCTTGCGAACCACTCCAAGTCCGTTCTCTCCCAATAGATTTTCTATTTTTTTTGAAGACTTTAAAACGATGTATACCAAGGTGATATTCAATACAATTGCAATGATAATATTAATGGTATGAAACTGAGAACGAAGCGATAATAAAGTTGTCATAGTTCCTGCTCCGGCAATTAAAGGAAAAGCCAAAGGCACGATAGAAGCAGAACCTGGTTCTTCATCACGATAAATTCTGATTCCTAAAATCATTTCTAAAGCAAGAAAGAATAATACAAACGATCCTGCAACGGCAAACGAATGAACATCGATACCAATTAAATTTAGTAAACCTTCCCCAACAAAAAGAAAAACAATCATAATAGCTCCTGCTACAATAGAAGCTTTTTCAGATTCGATGTGTCCGACTTTAGCTCTTAAATTTACAATAATCGGAATTGAGCCAACAATATCAATTACGGCAAAAAGCACCATACTAACGGTAATGATTTCTTTAAAATCGATTTCTAACATATCGCTTTGATTTTTAGGGTTTAAAAAACTGCTGCAAAAGTAGTTAATAAAGTTAGGTGTTTTTTCGACACAATGTATTTTTGTTATAAAAACATGTTTTATTGGTTAAAAAAGTGATATTTATAACAATTGATAATTTAACCGCAAAGATTCGCAAAGAAATTACGCAAAGTCCGCAAGGCTAAAAATTAATAATATTTTGCTCCCGATAGCTATCGGGATTGCGTAATTCTCCTACGCACTTTGCGGTTAAACATTTACAGTGTTTTATCTGTTTTCTTTGACTATCTTTGCGCTTTATAAATTACAGTATTTAATATCATGTTTCAGTTAGGTAAAACTATTATTTCAGAGGACATTCTGGAAAAAGAATTTGTGTGCAACTTGTCTGCTTGTAAAGGAGTTTGTTGTGTTGATGGAGATGCGGGGGCGCCTTTGAATGAGGCTGAAACCAAAATATTAGAAGAAATCTATCCAAAAGTGAAACCTTTTTTACGAAAAGAAGGAATTGAAGCAATCGAAGCTCAAGGAACTTGGGTAAAAGGAACTGATGGAGATCTTGAAACTCCGCTTATTGATAATAAGGATTGTGCGTATGTAATTTTTGACGGAAAAACTGCGTTATGCGGAATCGAGCAAGCATATAATCAGGGAGTAGTTGACTGGAAAAAACCAGTTTCTTGTCATTTATACCCAATTCGTGTAAAAGACTTCACAGAATTTGCAGCGGTAAATTACGATAAATGGGATATTTGCGATGACGCTTGTTCGTTAGGGAAAGAATTAGAAGTTCCGGTATACAAATTTGTGAAAGAGGCGCTTATTAGACGCTTTGGCGAAGATTGGTATTTGGAGCTCGAAAAAGTAGCCGAAGAGCATAAAAATTCATAAAAAAACAGCCTATTTGATAGGCTTTTTTTATGCGCTTTTTTGACTCGAAAAAATAAAATTTTGACTCAAAAAAAACTTTTTAAAACTATTCAAAATTTCTTGTTTTTTATATTTAAAAGTCTATATTTTACGGGCTATGAGCTTTAATTATTTTGTATAAATAATTCATTTACAGTATTTTGATTATTGTATGAAAAATGTTTCAAAAAATTAACGTTGTTAAAAACTACAGCAAATTGTGAATAAGTTTGACTTTCATTTTTGGCGTTAATTGACAATCTTTGTAGTCTATTGAATTAGTAAAAAATTCGGTATAAAAATTAAATAAAAATTGTCATGTCTCAAGTAGAACCAATCTTACAAGAAAATAAAAATCGTTTCGTTATTTTTCCTATCAAACATCATGATATTTGGGAATGGTATAAAAAAATGGAAGCTAGTTTCTGGACTGCTGAAGAAATCGATTTGCACCAAGACTTGACAGATTGGAATAATAAACTTAATGACGACGAAAGATATTTCATTAAGCATATTTTGGCATTCTTTGCGGCTTCTGACGGAATCGTAAACGAAAATCTTGCTGAGAACTTTGTAAACGAAGTTCAATATGCTGAAGCTAAATTTTTCTATGGTTTCCAGATCATGATGGAAAACATTCATAGTGAAACATATTCTTTATTAATTGACACATACGTTAAAGACGAAGCAGAAAAAACAGAATTGTTTAATGCTTTGGAAGTATTCCCAGCTATTGCAAAAAAAGGAGAATGGGCTTTAAAATGGATCGAGTCAGATTCATTTGCTGAAAGGCTTATTGCTTTTGCTGCAGTTGAAGGAATCTTTTTCTCAGGCGCTTTCTGTTCTATTTATTGGTTGAAAAAACGTGGTTTAATGCCAGGTTTAACTTTCTCTAATGAGTTGATTTCTCGTGACGAAGGTGTGCACTGTGATTTTGCAGTTCACTTGCATAATCACCATTTAGTAAACAAAGTTCCAAAAGAAAGAATTAAAGAAATTATCGTTGATGCTTTAGATATCGAAAGACAATTTGTTACAGAATCTCTTCCAGTAAGTTTAATTGGTATGAACGCTACTTTAATGACGCAATATTTAGAATTTGTTGCTGATAGATTATTAGTAGAATTAGGTTGCGAGCGTGTGTATGGATCAGCGAATCCGTTTGATTTCATGGACATGATTTCTCTTCAAGGAAAAACTAATTTCTTTGAAAAACGTGTTGCAGAGTATCAAAAGTCAGGTGTGATGAACAATGACAGCGATGCTCAAAAAATTTCATTCGATGCAGATTTTTAGACAACAAAGAATACTTTTAGCGTCTATCTTCTAGAGACGCTAAAAAAGATTACAGGAATATTTTAAGGTTGAATCTCTTTCCCCAAGTCGCAGGTTCAATAGCAATTTTTGACGCATTTAAATTCGATTTTCGAATTTGAAACGAGTGACTATTGAGAATTTGGTAATTCTCTAAAATTAATTTAAAAACACGCAATGTTTAAGTACTAGAGTTCGTTCTCTAGTTACTTTCATTTTTTCAATAACTATAAAAGGTAAGCTTATGTATGTAGTAAAAAGAGATGGCCACAGAGAGCCCGTAATGTTTGATAAGATTACAGAAAGAATCAAAAAATTGTGTTACGGCTTGAATGAGCTCGTAGATCCAGTAAAGGTAGCCATGAGAGTTATCGAAGGATTGTATGATGGGGTTTCGACTTCTGAATTGGATAATCTTGCAGCAGAAACAGCGGCTTCTATGACAATTGCGCATCCTGATTATGCTCAATTAGCAGCTCGTATAGCTATTTCTAATCTACATTCAAATACTAAAAAATCTTTCTCAGAAACGATGAAAGATATGTATCACTACGTAAATCCAAGAAATGGACAGGATGCTCCATTAATTGCAGATGATGTTTACAAAGTGATTCAGGATAATGCTGCTTTTTTAGATTCTCATATTATTTATACAAGAGATTTTAATTACGATTACTTTGGTTTCAAAACCTTAGAACGTTCTTATCTTCTTAAAATAAACGGAAAAATTGTTGAGCGTCCACAGCACATGTTAATGCGTGTTTCTGTTGGTATTCACTTAGACGATTTAAAATCGGTTATTGAAACTTACGACTTAATGTCTAAAAAGTTCTTTACGCATGCAACCCCAACGTTGTTTAATGCAGGAACTCCAAAACCTCAAATGTCTTCTTGTTTCCTTTTGGCAATGCAAGATGATAGTATTGATGGTATTTATGATACATTAAAACAAACAGCAAAAATCTCGCAGTCAGCGGGAGGAATTGGACTATCTATTCATAATGTTCGTGCGACAGGATCTTACATTCGCGGTACAAACGGAACTTCAAACGGAATTGTTCCGATGTTGAGAGTTTTCAACGATACGGCTCGTTACGTAGATCAAGGTGGTGGAAAACGTAAAGGAAGTTTTGCGATTTACATCGAAACTTGGCATGCTGATATCTTTGATTTCTTAGATTTAAAGAAAAACACAGGAAAAGAAGAAATGCGTGCGAGAGATTTATTCTTCGCAATGTGGACTTCAGATTTATTCATGAAACGTGTTCAGGAAGATTCAACTTGGACTTTAATGTGTCCTAACGAATGTCCAGGACTATATGATGTTTACGGAGAAGAATTCGAAGCATTATATACAGATTATGAATTTAGAGGAAAAGGTAGAAAAACAATCCGTGCACGTGAATTATGGGAGAAAATCTTAGAATCTCAAATTGAGACAGGAACTCCTTATATGTTATATAAAGATGCAGCAAACCGTAAATCGAACCACAAGAATTTAGGAACTATCCGTTCTTCTAATTTGTGTACAGAGATTATGGAGTTTACATCTAAAGACGAAATTGCAGTTTGTAACTTGGCTTCTATCTCATTACCAATGTTTATTGATAATGGAGAATTTGATCACCAAGCACTTTACAATGTTACAAAACGTGTAACTCGTAACTTGAATAAAGTAATCGACAGAAACTACTATCCAGTAAAAGAAGCTGAAAATTCTAACATGCGTCACCGTCCAGTTGGTTTAGGTGTGCAAGGTTTAGCAGATGCTTTCATTATGTTGCGTATGCCGTTTACAAGTGATGAAGCTAAAAAACTGAACCAAGAGATTTTCGAAACTTTATACTTTGCTGCTGTAACCGCTTCTATGGAAATGGCAAAAGAAGAAGGACCGTATTCAACTTTCGAAGGTTCGCCAATGTCACAAGGAGAATTCCAACACAATATGTGGGGAATGAAAGATGAAGAATTATCTGGCCGTTGGGACTGGGCTTCATTAAGAAAAGAAGTTGTAGAGCATGGAGTTCGTAACTCATTGTTGGTTGCACCAATGCCAACTGCATCTACTTCTCAGATTCTTGGAAACAACGAAGCTTTCGAACCATATACATCAAACATTTACACTCGTCGTGTATTGTCTGGAGAATTTATCGTAGTAAACAAACATTTACTAGAAGACTTAGTAAAACTTGGTTTATGGAACGAAGATTTGAAGCAAGAAATTATGCGTCATAATGGATCTGTTCAAAATATCGATAAGATTCCGCAAGACTTAAAAGACCTTTATAAAACAGTTTGGGAAATGTCGATGAAAGATATTATTGATATGTCTCGTCAAAGAGGATATTTCATTGATCAGTCTCAATCGTTGAACTTATTCATGCAGGATGCAAACTATTCTAAACTAACGTCAATGCACTTCTACGCTTGGCAGTCTGGTTTAAAAACAGGAATGTACTACTTAAGAACAAAAGCGGCTGTAGATGCGATTAAATTTACATTAAACAACGATAAAAAAGAAGAGACAGCACCATCTTTAGTTCAGGAAACTGAGGCAATCAGCGTTGAGGATTACAAAGCGATGCTTTTAAAAGCACAAGCTGCAGATCCTGAAGATTGTGAAATGTGCGGATCTTAATTATTTTAGATTGTAGATTTTAGATTTTTAATTTGATATACGAAAAGCAGTTATTGTAATGATAGCTGCTTTTTTTATAGCCACGAATTCACGAATTTTATTTGGAAAATCTGTGAAATTATATTTTATAATCATAATGATTTGAGTCAATTTGTGAATTCGTGGCAAAAAAAACTTAGATCCTCAGCATCTTAAAACCTCAGAAACTCATTTTAATATTCTCATTTTAAGCCGATTTTTTTATATTATCATACAAAACCTGCTAAATTTGTTAAGAAATCCCTTTTTGTTTCATAAAATGCAATCTTTTTTTTGGTGCACTAAAAATAATTTATACATTCGCAGAGAATTTAAAACAAAACACAAACAAAATGGCAAGTAACCGTTTTTATTTTAGCAACTCTTTTTATTTCTTCTTTAGTAGAAGTGAGGATTGTGCTATGGTTATTTGAGAAAAATTTTAAGACAAATAAAACTAATATACAATCCTGATGCAAATCAGGATTTTTTTTTGACTATATGACAACGAAAATTGCAATACAAGGTATTAAAGGATCATTTCATCATCAGGTTGTAAAAGAGTATTTCTCTGAAAATGTGGATATTGATGAATGTTTGTCTTTTGAAGAATTGATCGACAGCCTTATTGCCGGAAAATCTGATCAAGCTGTAATGGCGATCGAAAATTCAATTGCAGGGCCAATTATCCCAAATTATGCATTGATTGACAAGAATAATTTACACATAATTGGAGAGCATTATTTAAACATTCAGCAGAATTTAATGGCTTTAAAAGGTCAGAAAATTGAAGATATTAGAGAAGTTCATTCGCACCCAATGGCACTTTTGCAGTGTATGGATTTCTTGAAACAATATCCAAATATCAAATTGGTTGAGGATAAAGATACAGCTGAAACAGCAAGAAGAATTCAGGAAAAACAATTGACTGGAATTGCGGCAATTGCAAGTGTAACGGCTTCTGAAATGTACGATCTGGATATTATTGCGTCATCAATTCAAACGATCAAAAATAATATGACTCGTTTCGTAATTATTAAAAAGCAAAATTCATTTTTGCCAGAAAGCGAAATCAATAGAGCTTCTGTAAAATTTGAATTAGATCATAAAAGAGGAAGTTTAGCTGCGGTTTTGAATGTAATGAGCGATTGCAAACTGAATTTGACAAAAATCCAGTCGCTTCCAAAAATAGAAACACCTTGGAAATATTCATTCTTCGTAGACGTAACATTCGAGAAATACGAAGATTTCGCAAAAGCCAAAGCGTTATTAAACATAATGGCAGAATATTTCAAAGTGTTGGGAGAATATAAAAACACAAAACCTTTGACTGAGTCATAAATTTTAGTCATAAAGTTGGAAAGTCGAAAGTCTTAAAGTCAAAAAAATAAATTAAAGAGTTTAAAAGAGCCTAAAGCCTAAAGCTTACGGCCTAAAGCAATAAAAACAATGATTACAACAGCAAAACGATTAGACACAGTTGAAGAATACTACTTCTCATCAAAACTAAGAGAAGTTCGTCAGTTGATGTCTGAAGGAAAATCGATCATCAATATGGGAATTGGAAGCCCTGATTTGAGTCCGTCAAAAGCAGTAATTGAAGCAGTCGCTACAGCAATTCAAGACGAAAACGGACATGGTTATCAAAGCTATCAGGGATTACCAGAAATGAGGCAGGCGATGGCAGATTTTTATCGTGATCAGTTTGGTGTTGAAGTGAATCCGAATAATGAGATTTTACCTCTTATGGGTTCGAAAGAAGGAATTATGCATATTTCGTTAGCCTTTTTAAATGAAGGCGATCACGTTTTGATTCCGAATCCAGGTTATCCAACTTATACTTCGGTAACCAATTTGGTTCAGGCAGTTCCGGTTTATTATGATCTGAAAGAAGAAAATGGATGGGAACCGGACTTTGAAGCTTTAGAAAAATTGGATCTTTCGAAAGTAAAAATTATGTGGCTGGGTTATCCGCACATGCCTACAGGAGCTAGAGGAAGTTTAGCGTTATTTGAAAAATTGGTTGCTTTTGCTAAAAAACACAACATCTTATTGATCAACGACAATCCGTATAGTTTTGTTTTGAATGATAATCCGATGAGTTTGTTGCAAGTTGAAGGAGCGAAAGATGTGGCTTTAGAATTGAATTCGCTAAGTAAAACATTCAACATGGCTGGCTGGAGAGTCGGAATGGTTTTAGGAAATCCTGAAATTATCGATGCAGTCCTAAAAGTAAAAAGCAACATGGACAGTGGAATGTACTACGGAATTCAAAAAGGCGCAATCGCAGCGTTAAAATGTGATAAGTCTTGGTTTGAAGACCAAAATAAAATTTACAGACGCCGAAGAGAATTAACAGAGAAATTAGCTGAAAAGTTAAACTGTAAAGTATATAAAGAAGGAGTTGGTCTTTTTGTTTGGGCAAAATTGCCAGAAGGAATTGAATCAGCAGAAAAGTTCATTGACGAAATATTATATGAGAAGCATATTTTCATTACACCGGGAACCATTTTTGGAAGTAACGGTGAAGGATATATCAGATTCTCATTGTGTGTAAAAGAAGAAAAAGTACAAGAAGCGATTGATCGATTTTAAGTATTAAGATTTCCTGCAAGGTTTTAAAAACCTTGTAGGTGTGAATTTGAAAGCTTTAATTATAAACCTACAAGGTTTTTAAAACCTTGCAGGAAAAAGAAAGAATATGAAAGTATACGTAATAGGAATAGGGTTAATAGGGGGTTCGATGGTGTTAGACATCAAAGGACGTTATCCTGATGCGACTATTTTAGGAATCGATAATAACGAAAAACATTTGCAAGAAGCAATTGATCTTGGAGTTATTGACGAAGCAGGAAACTTTGAAGATTTACAAAAAGCAGATTTTGCAATTGTTTCGGTTCCTGTAGATGTAGCGCTAACGGTTTTACCTAAAGTTTTGGATGCCGTAGGAGAAAAAACGATTGTTTTTGAAGTAGGATCTACTAAAAAACCAATTTGTGAAGCAGTGGCCAATCACCCAAAAAGAAGAAATTTTATTGCAACGCACCCAATTGCCGGAACAGAGTTTTCGGGACCATCGGCAGCAATAAGAGGTTTGTTTCAAGGAAAGACAAATATTATCTGTGAAGTCGAAAAGACAGCTTTTAAATTACAGGAAAAAGCATTAAATCTTTTTACTTCAATTGGAATGAGAATTCGATATATGGATCCCGTTTCGCACGATAAACACATTGCTTATGTTTCGCATTTATCGCACATTAGTTCGTTTATGCTTGGAAAAACAGTAATGAACAAAGAAAAAGACGAACAGGATATTTTTGATATGGCGGGAAGTGGATTTGAAAGTACGGTTCGTTTAGCAAAAAGTTCGCCGGCAATGTGGACACCGATTTTTAAGCAAAACAAAGAACACGTTCTGGAAACTTTAGAAGCTTACATTGCAAATCTCAGTCGGTTTAGAGATTTGTTAAAAGATGAAAATTATAATGCCATTTTTGAAGAAATGGAAAGCACAAATAAAATAAAAGAAATACTAAACGGATTAACAACAACTAAAAAGTAAATTAGAATTAAGATGGAAAATAAAAAAGAAATGAGAAAGTGGTTAGAAGATTTCAATTTAAATCACCCACTTGTGATAGCTGGACCTTGTAGTGCAGAAACTGAAGATCAAGTTTTGAAAATCGCTCACGAATTGAAAGATTCAAAAGTAAGCGTATTCAGAGCTGGAATCTGGAAACCAAGAACTCGTCCAGGAGGATTTGAGGGTATTGGAGAAATTGGATTAAAATGGTTGCAAAAAGCAAAAGCTGAAACTGGTTTATTAATGGGAACTGAAGTGGCAACTGCGGCTCACTGTAAATTAGCTTTAGAATACGATATCGACGTTTTATGGGTTGGAGCACGTACAACTGCAAACCCTTTCGCAGTTCAAGAAATTGCTGATACACTAAAAGGAACAGATAAAATTGTTTTGGTTAAAAATCCTGTAAACCCAGATTTAGCTTTATGGTTAGGTGGTGTTGAGCGTTTACACATGGCAGGTATCGAGAAATTAGGTGTTATTCACAGAGGTTTCTCTACTTACGAAAAAACAAAATACAGAAACATTCCAGAGTGGCAAATTGCTATCGAATTGCAAAATAAATTCCCTGATTTACCATTAATCATCGATCCATCTCACATTACTGGAGATCGTAAAATGATTTTCGAAGTAACTCAAGAAGCTTTAGACTTGAACTACGATGGTATGATTATCGAAACACACATCGATCCAGATAATGCTTGGTCTGATGCAGCTCAGCAAGTTACTCCAGATGCTTTGAAACAAATCATTAAAGATTTGACTATCAGAAAAACGGATGATACTACAGACGAGTACAGCCAAAAAATGAAAAAACTAAGAGCAAACATCGACGTTTTAGATGCTAACTTATTAGAATTGTTAGGAAAACGTATGAAAGTGGCTGACGAAATTGGTCAAGTGAAAAAAGATGCAAACGTTGCGATCCTTCAAAATAACCGTTGGAACGAAATCTTAGGAAAAATGATTCTAGAAGGTGAGAAAAAAGGTCTTACTGAGGAATTCGTTTTAAGAATGTTTAAAGCAATTCACCAAGAAAGTATTGGTCACCAAGAGAAAATTTTCAATGCATAATTTTTTCTAAAACACATAAGTGGTATAAGATAATTTAAGATTGAAAAATTTTTGTTATTGAGTTTAATTATATCACATATTTAAAATTAGATTGTTTTTTAAAATCCCTATTGCTTTGAAAAAAGTGATGGGGATTTTTGTTATAAAAAAGCTTGTGTTTATATTCACTTATATAACTTATATGGTTTAAATTATTCATTTATCTTTGCAAAGAATTTAGTTTTAATCTAAAGTCCGCAATCTAAAATTAAAGAATGACAGGAACCGTTTATAAATCTACAGGAAGTTGGTATACCGTAAAATCGAAAAATGGAGATTTTGTCGAATGCCGCATGAAAGGGAAATTCAGAATAAAAGGTATTAAAAGTACCAATCCTATTGCTGTAGGTGATATAGTCGATTATGAATTAGAGGAAACATCTGATGCCGTAACAGGAATGATTCATAATATTCACGAAAGAAAAAATTATATCGTTCGTAAATCGGTTAACTTATCTAAGCAGATTCATATTATTGCTTCAAATATCGATCAGGTTTTTTTATTGATTACAATCGATAATCCGCCAACAACTACAAGTTTTATTGATCGTTTTTTAGTTACAGCTGAAGCATACGGAATTGAAGCTATACTTGTTTTTAATAAAATTGATACTTTAACAGAACAGACTTTAGACGATCAGCTTTATTTGCAGCATATTTATTCTGAAATTGGATACAAATGTCTTCGTATTTCTTCGACAGAAAATAAAGGCGTTGACAAGCTAAAAGAAATGATGATCGGTAAAGTTAGCATGTTCTCTGGACACTCAGGCGTTGGAAAGTCAACTTTAGTAAATGCACTTGAACCAAGTCTTCATTTAAAAACTTCGGTCATTTCAGAACAAAGCAAACAAGGACAGCATACAACTACTTTTGCCGAAATGTATGATTTATCTTTTGATGCCCGAATTATCGATACTCCAGGAATTAAAGGTTTCGGAATCGTTGATATGGAACCATCAGAAATTAGCGGTTATTTTCCAGAATTTTTTAGACTTAAAGATCAGTGTAAGTTTAACAACTGTTTACATAAAGAAGAACCGCATTGTGCCATAAAAGCAGCTTTAGAAAAAGACGAAATTGCTTGGTCTCGCTACAATAGCTATCTGAAAATTCTTGAAGGCGACGAAGAGCATTATCGAACTGATACTTATGGAGAAGATCGTGCTGCGAGTGATGAAACAAGAAAGTAAATAAATTCCAATTTTTAAATTCCAAATTCCAAAACAGAATACGGAAATGATTTTATTGTAGAGATGCACTGCAGTGCATCTAATACGTTGATATCAAAATCTTTTTAATCCGTGTAATCTGTGGCTAAAAATAATAGTAAAGAATGAGAGTAGTTATTCAAAGAGTTTCTCAGGCATCTGTAACAGTTGATAGTCAAAAAACAGCAGATATTAAAAAGGGTTTATTGGTTTTAGTCGGAATAGAAGATGCCGACACGCAAGAAGACATTGATTGGCTTGCGGGTAAAATCATTAAAATGAGAATTTTTGGAGACGAAAACGATGTTATGAACTGCTCAGTTCAGGATATTGACGGCGATATAATTGTTGTTAGTCAGTTTACGCTTCACGCATCAACAAAAAAAGGAAACCGTCCATCGTATATAAAAGCTTCAAAACCGGATTTTGCAATTCCTACCTACGAGAAGTTTGTTCAAACAATAGAAAAAGAGTTTGGCAAGAAAGTGCAAACAGGGATTTTTGGTGCAGATATGAAAGTAAATCTTTTAAACGACGGACCTGTTACCATTGTAATGGATAGCAAAAACAGGGAGTAAAAATATTATTAAACATTTGTTAAGGATTTCTGAAAATAATATATATTTGACGAAAATCCTTACTAATGAAAATCCTTTTTTCCGCATTATTTTTACTCTTCATAAACCTTACTTCATTCGCTCAAAAGAGCACTTATCCTATTCTTTCTATTCCAGATAGTTTAAAACAGAATGCAAATGCAGTTCTTCGTTTAGACCAAATGGATATTGTTATTGCTTCACAAAGAAGTATGAATATCAAGATCCAAAGAGTTGTTTCTGTTTTAAATGAAAAAGGATTAAGAGACATCAATGCCTACAATCATTATGATAAAACAACTTCGGTAAAAAATATTGAAGCTGTCGTTTATGATGCATTAGGGAATGAGATAAAAAAAATCAAAAGAAAAGACTTTAAAGATCAAAGCGCGGTAGGAGGAAGTACTCTTTTTTCAGATAGCAGAGTGCTTTATTTAGATTATACTCCTATTTCGTATCCTTTTACGGTTGCCTTTACGTGCGAAGTCGAAACTTCGAATACTGCATTTATACCAAAATGGTATTTTGTTGGAGGTTATAATGTAAGTATAGAAAAATGCTTGCTGAATGTTACTTTTCCAAAAGGATTGGGCTTTAAGAAAAAGGAGTTCCGATTTGATGACTTCAATATAAAAAAGACAGCAGACACAGAAACCAATTTAAGTTACTTAGCGACAAATATTGTAGCTCAAAAACAAGAAGATCTTAGCCCTTCCCCTTCAGATCTTTTTCCTAAAGTTATGATGGGGTTAGAAAATTTCCACTTAGAGGGAGTTGACGGAAATGCAACTACTTGGGAAGCATTTGGTAAATGGTATGGTGATAAAATCTTAAGCGGTACAACTGTTTTAACAGAGGAGACAAAAACAAAAATCAAAGCTTTGGTTGGCGATGAAAAAGACCCAGTTAAGAAGGCTAAAATAATTTACGATTATATGCAGAAAAAATCGCGATATGTGAATATTGCGATTGGAATTGGCGGCTGGAAACCGATGTTGGCCAACGACGTTGATCGCTTAGGATATGGAGATTGTAAAGCATTATCAAATTATACAAAGGCACTTTTGCAGGTTGTAGACGTTCCATCGTACAACACGATTTTATATGGTGACCGTTACAAGGAAGATATTCAAACTGATTTTGTGTCGATGCAAGGAAATCATATGATTCTGGCAATTCCTAATAAAGATAGTTACATCTGGTTAGAATGTACTAGTCAAGATGATCCGTTTGGATATCAAGGAACTTTTACAGATGATCGTAATGTTTTGGTTGTAAAACCAGAAGGCGGTGAGATTGTAAGAACTAAAATCTATGATGATAAAGGAAATATACAAGATGGAAAAGGGGTTTACACAATCGATCAGGCTGGTAATTTTTCTGGTGTTTTAAAAATTGCATCACAAGGAAGTGTATATGCTTCTAAATCTCGAGTAGAAACGATGCCACCAAATGAAAAAGAAGAACATTATAAAGATTACTGGGATAATATTAACAATTTGAAATTAGGTAAAATCACTTTTACAAATGATAAAGAAAATATTCGTTTTACTGAAGATGTTCAATTAAGCGCAGCAAATTATGGTACGCTTTCGGGCAATAAAATGATGTTTGTAGTTGACGCTTTTAATCAATATACAGGAAGTGTAAAACGAATTAGAAACCGTAAAAATCCATTTCAAATCCAGCGCGGTTATTTAGATACAGATGAAATTGAAATCAATCTTCCAGAAGGTTTTAGCATCGAATTTCTACCTTCAAATTATGAGCTAAAAGGAAAATTTGGAGAATATAAAACCGAAATCATTAAGAAAGACAATAGCAAGCTAACCTACAAAAGATCTATGTTGTTAAACAAAGGAAAATATTCTAGCAAAGAATATGATGAGTACCGCTTGTTTATGGAACAAATTTCTAGAAACGATAATGCCAAAATAATATTGACCAAAAACTAACAATTATAACCCAAAACCAACCAAAAATTACCAATGAAAATTATTAAACTATTTACGTTATCTGCGATTTTATTATTTTCTCCCAAAATAATTTCGCAGGAATTCAAGCTTGGAAAAGTAACTGTTGCCGAACTTGAACAAAAGGTGCACCCGAAAGATTCTTCGGCAGTTGCGGCCATACTTTTTGAGAAAGGACAAAATGTTTTCGACTACGATCAAGACAATGGTTTTACAATGCAGTTGGAAGTAACAGCTAAAATTAAAATCTATAAAAAAGAAGGCTACGATTGGGCCACAAAAAAAATAAGATATTATATAGCAGGAAACGGATCTAAAGAGAAAGTTCTTATTTCTGACGCGACAACATATAATTTAGTTAACGGAAAAATTGAGAAAACTAAATTAAAAGGTGAAGCCGAATTTGATGAAGCAATCAATAAATATTGGGCTCAGAAGGTTTTTACTATGCCAAATGTTAAAGAAGGTTCTATTGTTGAATTTAAATATATAATAAAAAACAACAGTATTGGAAGTCCAAGAGATTGGAATTTTCAGAGCACAATTCCTGTAAATTATTCGGAGTTTAAAATGTATGTTCCAGAATATTTTGTTTACAATAGAAATTTTAAAGGATATGTAAGTCCAAAAATTATTGAAGAAAAAAACAATAGATCAATCCAATATACATACAGAGAAGGCCGAAATGGAGTTGTGAGCGGAAGTGCTTCACAAGAAAAATTGGATTTTATAGAAACAAGAACAGCTTATATTGCAGAAAACTTGCCAGCGTTAAAAGATGAAAATTATGTTAATAATATTGATAATTATACTGTAAGTCTAAGTCAAGAATTATCAATGACAAAATATCCTAATTCACCATTTAAGACCTTTTCTACAGATTGGAATTCGGTGGTAAAAACAATCTATGATTATGACGATTTTGGACCTGAATTAAATAAAACAGGATATTTTGAAGAAGATTTGAAAAAACTGCTCGTAGACTCGAAAACGCAAGAAGAGAAAATATGGACTATTTTTAATCATGTAAAATCGAACGTTAAATGGAATAACTATTTTGGTTATGGATGTGACAACGGAGTTAAAAAAGCGTACAAAGAAAAAACAGGAAATATTGCTGATATCAATTTGATGCTGACAGCAATGTTACGCTACTCGGGTTTAACTGCAAATCCGGTTTTAGTTAGTACGCGTTCAAACGGAATTGCTTTGTTTCCAAACAGAACGGCATTCAATTACGTAATTGCGGCAGTAGAAACTCCTAATGGATATATTTTATTAGATGCATCAGAAAAATTTTCTACACCAAATATTTTGCCTCTTAGAGTTCTAAACTGGTCAGGAAGATTAATACGAAAAGATGGAACATCTGAAGAGATTAATTTAATGCCGGAAAAAACATCTTCTGATAATGTTTTTATGACTTACAATATTGAAGCCGATGGGAAAGTAACAGGAAAAACCAGAAGACAGTCTGTAGATTATAATGCCATGATTACAAGAAGCAAAATAAGCAATCTTAAAGAAGAAGAATATTTAGAAAAACTTGAAAATGGAAATAATAAAATAGAAATAAGTGAATATTCTAAAACCAATGAGAATGATATATTGCTTCCTATGGTTGAAACTTATTCATTTACTGGAAATAATTTTTGTGAGCTTATTGGAGAGAAAATTTATGTAAGTCCAATGTTATTTTTTACCAATGATAAAAATCCTTTCAAGCAGGAGGTAAGAGAATATCCAGTTGATTTTAGCTATCCTTTCGCCGAGAAATATAATATTACAATTAAAATTCCAGATGGTTTTGCGGTTGAAACATTGCCAGCTCCTGCTGCTGTAACAATGGAAAGTAATCTGGGCGCTTTTAAGTTTAATATATTGGCTAATGGGAATACCTTACAGTTGGCTATTTTACATCAAATCAATGAAGCTATTGTATCTCCTGAAAAGTACGAAATGTTGAAGGAATATTATAAAACAATGATTGCAAAAGAAACAGAAAAAATCGTTTTAAAACGTATTTAAAATGAGAACTTTCTTAATTTCTATTCTTCTATTTTGCGCATTTCTGAAAATGAATGCGCAAAACGTTTCTTTAGGAAATGTTACAATAGCGCAGTTAGAAGAAAAAAGGCATCCTAAAGATTCTGCCGCTGTTGCTGCTATTTTGTATAGTAATATTGCTATTGATCTTAATGCAAATGGAAACTCCCAAAAGACGACTACAAAGAAAGTTAAGATCTATAAAAGTGAAGGATATAATTTGTCAAATGTCCTGATTTATTTTGCAGCCGGAAAACTTAGTTACGTAAATATAGTAAGCGCTTATACCTACAATTTGGTAGACGGAAAAATTGTAAAGACAAAACTGAAACCTGAAAACGAGTTTATCGAAAAAACGAACAGCAGTTATTGGATCAAAAAAATAGCTTTTCCAGAAGTAAAAGAAGGTTCTATTATAGAGTATCAATTTACAGAAGGAGGAGGGTTTTCAAGTCTTTATCATTGGAATATTCAGGAAAATATTCCAGTTAATTATTCTGAATTAAAAACAACTCTTCCAGATGCTTTTGAGTTTAAAAGAAATCTGAAAGGTTTTTTTCCTCCTAAAATAACTTCAAAAATAGCGAACACTTACCATTATATTGCAACAGAAACCACTTATGTTTTTCAGAATCTTCCAGCAATGCGCGAGGAAGCTTTCGTAAATAATATGGACAATTATAGAACTGGAATTTCTTTAGAGTTAGAAAGAATTGCTGTTCCTGGACAGTTTTATAAAACATTTTCATCAGACTGGACAAGTGTTGCCAAAACGATTTATGATTTTGATTCTTTTGGAGTAGAATTGAACAAATCTGGCTATTTTGAAGATGACCTGAAAGTTGTATTAGAAGGAAAAGTTAAACCTGATGCAAAAATTACAGCGATTTTAGAATATGTAAAATCAAATGTAAAATGGAATCAGCATAATGGATATTCTTGCGAAAAAGGAGTTCGAAAAGCCTACAAAGAAAAAACAGGAAATAGCGCAGATATTAATTTGATGCTTACAGCAATGCTTCGAGCGGCTAAACTTACTGCGAATCCTGTTTTAATTAGTACACGCTCTAATGGGATTGCTTATTTTCCAAATTTAAATGCTTTCAATTATGTGATTGCCGCAGTTGAAACTGGAGACGAAATGATATTGCTCGATGCAACCGATCCATATTCAACTCCAAACGTTCTTCCTTTAAGAGATTTAAATTGGATAGGAAGATTGATTCGTAAAGACGGAACGTCAGAAAGTATTGATTTAGCACCTAAAAAATTTGCTGCAGATAATATTGCAGTAGATTATACAATTGAAGCGGGAGGAAGAATAAACGGAAAAGTAAGATGTCAGTACACAGAGCACAAAGCAATGAACTGCAGAAATAGTTTTGAAAATCTTAAAGAAGACGTTTATCTAGACAATCTTGAAAATAAATATGATAAAATTGAAATAAGCGATTACAGCCGTACAAATGAAAAAGATGTTTTGCTGCCTGCAGTAGAAAGCTTTTCGTTTACAAGTGCCAATTTGTGCGAGGTAATTGGAGATAAAATATACGTTAAGCCAATGCTTTTTTTTGCTAGTACAAAAAATCCGTTTAAGCAAGAAACAAGAGAATATCCCGTAGATTTTGGATTTCCTTTTTTAGAGAAGTACAATATTAGTATTCGAATCCCAGAAGGATATACTCTAGAAACAGTTCCTCTTGCAGGCGTATTGGTTATGGAGGAAGATCTTGGAGTTTTTAGATACAATATTGCAGTCAACGATAATGTACTGCAATTATTAGTGTCACATCAAATTAACTCCTCTATAATATCTAGAGAACAATACGGAATTCTGAAAGATTACTACAAAGAAATGATCACAAAACAGACTGAAAAAATAGTTTTAAAACGTATTTAATTATGTTGCGATTTCTCCTAGTTTGTATTCCCCTTTTTTGGAGTACAATGACAATTCAAGCTCAAAATTATGAATTAGGCAAAGTAACAATTGCAGAATTAAAAGAGAAAGTTCATCCTAAAGATAGCAGCGCACCCGCTGCTATCTTGTTTAAAAAAGGAAGGACTTATTTTGGTTATAACAAAGATGTTGGGTTTTATGCCAATCATGTCTGTGAGGTAAAAATCAAAATTTATAAAAAAGAAGGTTTAAGCTGGGCCGACCAGAAAGTGCGTTTTTATATTGGTTATGAAAAATTAAATGAGGACCGTTTAGAATTTTCTGAAGCGGTTACGTATAATTTGGAAAACGGAAACATTGTAAAAACTAAATTAGACAATCAAGGAACATTCAAAAATAAAATTAATCAATACTGGAAAGAAAAGACTATTACATTGCCAAATGTAAAAGTAGGTTCTGTTATAGAATACAAGTATGTTTTAAGATCTGAGAATCTTGGGAAATTTCCAGATTTTGATATTCAGTTTAATATTCCGGTAGACTATTTTTATTATAAAACTCAAATTCCAGAATTTTATATTTATAAACCAATTTTAATTGGAGGAATTCCACTCGAAACAGAATCTAAATTCACAAATGGCAGTCAGAGTTTTGATAACGCTTATAGTCAGACAAGCTCATTTAGCTATAAACAAATTGAAACCTTTTATACAGGAAAAGATGTTCCCGCTTTAAAAGAGGAACCATACATTAATAATCTCGAAAATTATCGCGGAAGCATTCAGCAAGAACTAGAGAGAGTTCGACTTCCAGATCAGCCTATAAAAGATTACAGTTTAACATGGGAAGGGGTAGCAAAAACTATTTTTAAAGATGATAGTTTTGGTAAACAGCTTAATCAAGCCTCTTTATTTACAGATGACTTAAATAAATTGCTGCCAAATGTAGAGGATAAAAATGAAAGATTAAATCTGATTTTTACTTATGTCAAAAACCGAATGAATTGGAATGAGATTAATAGTTGCTACACAGAAAAAGGAGTCGAAAAAGCGTATAAAGATCAGACAGGAAATGTTGCTGAAATTAATTTTATTTTGATAAATATGCTTCGTGCGGCTGGTATAGAATCCAATCCTGTTTTGGTAAGCACAATTCAAAACGGACTTCCGGTTTATCCAACAAGAACAGGATTTAATTATGTTATAGCAGCAGCCGAAATTGATGGTAAAAGAATTCTTCTAGATGCATCTCATAAACTCACAGCTCCCAATATTTTACCATTAAATGTATTAAATTGGAAAGGAAGGCTGATCAAAAAAGATGGAGCTTCTGAGGAAATCGAATTAGATCCAATAATACTATCTAAAGAAATTTATAGTCTTATAGTTAAAATACATCCCGATGGTAAAATGAATGGCCAAGGCAGGATTCAACACACAGATTACGATGCTTACAGTTTTAGAGTAGAAAACAATGCAAAATCAGAAGACGCTTATCTTGAAAAATTTGAAAATAGATTGGGAGGTTTGTCTGTCTCAAATTATAAAATAGAGAATCAGAAGTCAAATTTAGATCAATCGGTTATAGAGACTTTTTCTTTTGATTCAAGCAACCGTTCAGATATTATTGAAGGGAAGATTTTCGTAAATCCTCTATTGTTTTTTACTCAAAGTAAAAATCCTTTCAATCAGGAAAAAAGACAAATGCCTGTCTATTTTGGATATAAAAACTTAGAAAAGTTCAATTTTAATATTGAAATACCGCAAGGATATACTGTAGAATCACTTCCAAAACCAGTCAGAATAGCATCAGAGGACAAGAAGATGTCCTTTATCTTAAATTTTTCGGCTACAGAAAACAAAATTCAAATTGTGAGCCAAAAAGAAATCAACAGTAGTATTTTTGCAGCGGAGGATTACGGAATGATAAAAGAGTTTTTTCAGAAGATGATCGTAAGCCAAAATGAAAAAATAATTCTTAAAAAGATATAAAAGATGGATTTGAAAAATGCACAGTTAGATGTTGATACTTGGATAAAAGAACACGGAGTTCGTTACTTTAATGAATTGACTAATATGGCGCAGCTAACCGAAGAAGTTGGTGAAGTTGCCAGAATTATTGCTCGCCGTTATGGAGAACAATCTGAAAAAGAAAGCGATAAAAACAAAGATTTAGGAGAAGAACTTGCAGATGTTGTTTTTGTTGTGCTATGTTTAGCAAATCAGACAGGAATTGATTTACAGGCTGCTTTTGACAAAAAAATGGATCTAAAATCGGTTAGAGATAAAGATCGTCATAAAAACAATGATAAATTGAAATAATTGTGAAATATCGCTCATAAGTTTTGAATTATGAGTTTTGAATTTTGAATTATGAATGTGGAGTGGTAAATTGCGGGGCTGAATTATGTTTCTAATCATTCCTAATTCATAAGTCACAACTTACAATAAAAAAAATGAATTTAAAACTAAGCACGAATTCAATATTTACTATTGATGATTCGCAACTAAATATTACAGGTTCAAAAAGTGAAACGAACCGTTTATTGTTATTAAAAGCATTATTTCCAAATATCACTTTAGCCAATACTTCAAACTCTGATGACAGCGAAGTGATGCAAAAAGCTTTAGCAGGAAATGACGAAATTGTAGATATTCATCATGCTGGAACTGCAATGCGTTTCTTAACTGCTTATTTTTCGGTTAACGAAGGAAGAGAAGTAGTCTTGACAGGTTCTAGCAGAATGCAGGAGCGTCCGATTAAAATTTTGGTTGATACTTTAAGACAATTGGGTGTTGAGATTTCTTATGAAAAAGAAGAAGGATATCCGCCAATTCGAATTAAAGGAAAAAAAGTTACGGCTTCAAAAGTAAACTTGGCAGCAAATGTGAGCAGCCAATATATTTCGGCTCTTTTATTAGTGGCTTCAAAATTAGATAATGGTTTAGAATTGACTCTAGAAGGAGAAATTACTTCGATTCCGTATATCAAAATGACTTTAGCATTGCTTAATGATTTAGATATTAAAACAAGTTTTGAAGGAAACGTAATTAAAGTTTTCCCGAAAGAAACAGTTGAATCTAAAGAAATGGTTGTAGAATCTGACTGGAGTTCGGCTTCTTATTTCTTTAGTCTTGTAGCTTTGGCAGATGCTGCAAAAATAACTTTAAGCAGTTATAAAGAAAATAGCCTTCAAGGAGATTCAGAATTAGTTTCTCTTTACGAAAAAATGGGAGTGAAAACGACTTTCCAAGACAATAAAATGACTTTGGAGAAAGTAGCTGGATTTAATTATCAAGATGTAAATTTCGAATTGAATAATACGCCAGATATCGCTCAAACTATTGTTGTGACTTGTTTAGGTTTAGGAATTGGATGTCACCTAACAGGACTTCATACTTTAAAAATCAAAGAAACAGACCGACTAGAAGCTTTAAAAATTGAGCTTACAAAATTAGGAGCTAATATTTCTGTGACTAATGATAGTTTGACTTTAGAACGTTCTGATAATATAAAACACGATATTCACATTGCAACTTACAACGATCACCGTATGGCAATGGCATTTGCACCTTTAGCAATAAAAGTTCCAATTATTATTGATGATGCCGAAGTAGTTTCTAAATCCTATCCAGATTTTTGGAATGATTTAAAAGCCTTGAACTTTCAAATTTCAGAATTGTAATTTTTGAACCATATAAATTCATTTAAATTAAAGTTCGATAAAACATAGCCTCTGGTTTTAACCAGAGGCTTTTTTATTTGTGAATTTGATTGTACTCATAAAGTTTGTCATTTCGACGAAGGAGAAATCTCCACAAGAAGCTCTACAAAGATTAGCTTATTGGAATGGAGTTACTTACTAAGATTTCTCCTTCGTCGAAATGACAATAATATGTTGAAAATCTTTTTTATAGAAAAAAAGCACTTTTAACGCATCTCGAAACCTCACAAAATCAAGGACTTTTGAAAATAAACGTCAAAACACTTGACAACGCCTATCTCACAATCGTATATTTGCAACCGATTTAAAATTTTAGATAAACAAATCTAAAAACGACACTCTAAAATCAACAATTCAAATATGAAATTATCACACTTCAATTTCAATTTACCGAAAGAACTTTTGGCTGAATTCCCAGCAGAAAATAGAGATGAATCTCGTTTAATGGTAATTGACCGTAAAAAAAACACTATCGAACATAAAATGTTTAAAGACGTTATCAACTATTTTGATGACGGAGACGTTTTAATTCTAAATAATACAAAAGTTTTTCCTGCACGTTTGTACGGAAACAAAGAAAAAACTGGAGCTAGAATTGAAGTTTTCTTATTAAGAGAATTAAATTCAGAGCAACGCCTTTGGGATGTTTTAGTAGATCCAGCTAGAAAAATCCGTATTGGTAATAAACTTTATTTTGGTGATGACGATTCGTTAGTTGCTGAGGTAATTGATAATACAACTTCTCGTGGTAGAACTTTACGTTTCTTATACGATGGATCTTACGAAGAATTTAGAAACAAATTGACAGAACTTGGAGAAACTCCAATTCCTAAATACATCAATAGAGACGTTACTCCAGAAGATGCAGAAAGATACCAAACAATCTATGCAAAAGAAGAAGGAGCTGTAGCGGCACCAACAGCTGGTTTACACTTCTCAAAACACCTTTTGAAAAAATTAGAAATCAAAGGAGTGAACTTTGCTGAGGTAACTTTACATGTTGGTTTAGGAACTTTTAACCCAGTTGAGGTTGAAGATTTATCTAAACACAAAATGGATTCTGAGGAATTGATTATTACTCAAGAAGCTTGTGATATTGTAAACGAAGGAAAAGCAAAGAAAAAACGTATTTGTGCTGTAGGAACAACTTCTATGCGTGCAATCGAAAGTTCTGTTTCTTCTGCAAATACTTTGAATCCATACGAAGGATGGACAAATAAATTTATTTTCCCTCCTCACGATTTCAGTATTGCAAACTGTATGATTACAAACTTCCACACACCAAAATCAACATTATTGATGATGATTTCTGCTTTCTGTGGACATGATTTAATGAAAAAAGCATATGACGAAGCAATCAAAGAAGGATACAAATTTTATTCTTACGGAGACGCGATGTTAATTCTTTAATTAGAATTTATAGTATAAAAAGACCCGACAAGTTTTATAACCTGTCGGGTTTTTTATTTGTTTCAAGTTTCAGGTTTCAAGTTTGACATTCGTTGAGAAATTTTAAACGCAAAGAACGCAAAGTTTTTTTGCTCAGTATGTGTTTACCAGAAACAAAAGAACGCAAAGCTTTACGAACTTAGCGTTTATAAACGTTAGCCTTGATAAAAAAAGACTTTGCGCGTTAAAAAACACACAAAGCATATCAATCTGAAACAAAACAAACAATTTTTGTTATTTTAGCAGGCAAAACAAAAACACAATGACTTTTCAAAATACACGCGAATTTGCACGAGAGCTAGATTCGAAAGACGCATTAAACCATTATCAAGAACAATTTATTTTTCCTAAAGTAAATGATAAACGAGTAATCTATTTTACTGGAAACTCTTTAGGATTACAACCAAAACGTACCAAAGCTTATATAGATGAAGTAATGAATGATTGGGCAGAACTTGCTGTCGAAGGCCATTTTTATGCCGAAAAACCTTGGTGGGATTATCAAGAAAGGTTTGCTGAACCATTGAGTAAAGTTGTTGGTGCACTTCCGTCTGAAGTTACAGTGATGAATACTTTGACAGTGAATCTTCATTTGCTGATGGTTTCTTTTTATCAGCCAAAAGGGAAACGCTATAAAATTATCTGCGAAGAAAAAGCTTTCCCATCAGATCAGTACATGTTTCAAAGTCAAGTGAATTTTCATGGTTACAAACCTGAAGATGCGATTGTAGAAATAAAACGTAGAGAAGGAGAACATAATATTCGTCTGGAAGATGTCTTAGCCAAAATTGAAGAAGTTGGCGATGAACTGGCTTTGGTTTTAATTGGTGGAGTAAATTATTATACAGGGCAAGTTTTTGATATTAAAACCATAACTGCTGCAGGACAAAAAGTTGGAGCAAAAGTAGGTTGGGATTTGGCTCACGCTGCTGGAAATATCAAATTAGAACTTCACGATTGGAATGTAGATTTTGCTGCTTGGTGCAGTTATAAATATATGAATTCGGGTCCAGGAAATGCTTCGGGTTGTTTTGTTCATGAAAAACATCATAACTCAGATTTGCCAAGATTTGCAGGTTGGTGGGGACACAATAAAGAACGCCGTTTTAAAATGGAACCAACTTTTGATCCGGTTCATGGTGCAGATGGATGGCAGATTAGTAATCTTCCCGTTCTTTCTCTAGCACCATATTTAGCTTCAGTAGAAATGTTTGCTGAGGTTGGAATGGATGCTTTAATTAAAAAACGTGATCATATTACTTCTTATCTAGAGTTTATTCTTCATGAAATTGATAAGGAAGTAGAAAGTACTTTTGAAATCATCACGCCTTCAAATCCAGAAGAAAGAGCTTCTCAATTATCGGTATTTTTGCACGGAGAAGGAAGAGCTTTATTTGATTATTTAATGAAAAACGGAGTAATTACAGATTGGCGTGAACCAAACGTAATTCGTCTGGCGCCTGTTCCTTTGTATTGTTCTTATGAAGACATGTATGATTTTGGGCAAATTCTAAAAAAAGGGATTTTAGGGAAATAAAAAATAATCTGGCAATCCCGATGCCTATCGGGAGCGAAGGCACAAAGTTTTTTGAAGCCACAGATTAAAAAGATTAAAGAGATTTTTTTCTAAATAGCCTCCAGCTTTAGCTGAAGGTATTAAAGATGATGTTAAGAAGGTTTTAGCCAAACTAGTTCAGTTTTGGCTAAAGCCTTTTTCTTTTGATCGCTTTTTCATCCAGCTAAAGCTGGACGCTATTGAACTTAAAAAGATTAAAACTTTGCGTTTCTGCGACTTTGCGAGATTAAATCATTTAGCTTAGAAAACAAAACTCCGCGAGAACCAACCATCAATCTTCAAATCTTATAAATTTTCTGAAAAATTCTGTAATAATCATTATAGCAGATATTAAGAACTTTGTAATGTATAATTTTTTAAAACTTATGATCATGAAAGGCTTATATATTTTATTAACCGTGATATTTTTAACTTCTTGCCAAAATCAGAGCAAAGAAGATGTAAATAAAGCCAAGCAAGCCAGCATTGATTCAATGAAAGTTGAAATTAACAAACAGCGTGTTATCGATTCGATGAAGACTGAAATGGCGAAATTAAATGAGGAGAAAATCGAAGCTCAAAAAGAAAAAGTTGTAGTAGTACATCAACAAGCAAATAGTGCAGCAGCGCCGGCGGCGACACCTAAAAAGAAAGGCTGGAGTGCAACGGCTAAAGGTGCTGTAATTGGTGCAGGAGTTGGTGCAGCAACTGGAGCAATTGTCAGTAAGAAAAAAGGCGAAGGCGCCATTATTGGTGGTTTAGCTGGAGCTGCAGTCGGAACTGGAACTGGAGCTGTTATTGATAGCAAAAACAAGAAGAAACAATAATTGTATTTTAGAAATAAAAACAAACCCCAAATTAGAAATAATTTGGGGTTTTCAATTTTAAACCAACTCTGAAACGGGAATTTTAATACCAACTAATTCTGATTTACAAAAATCGAGTTGCTCTATATGACCTTTAAAGACTGTTGTCGATTCAAATAAATTTTTATAATACTCAATTCCATCTAACAGATTAGATTTAAAAGAATTCCATTTTTTAAGTTGAGCTGTTGTAAGTTCTCCAGAAACAGATTGAATTTCGTTTCTAAAATAAGTGACATACATTTTAAGCTCTTTTATAAACAAGTTTGGGCGCTCGGTTCTAATAATCGATTTTCCTTGATAAATATGATGAATCATATCTTTTAAAGAAACTTCTTGATCAAAATAAGCTAAGTTTGGGCCTGGACAAATGACAACGCCTTGCGCTTGACCTTTTATTTTTATATCATTTTCTAGATAAGAAGCATTGGCCAGACCAACACATAAACATGATTTTTCGGTAATCTTGACTTTGCTTTTTTCAAATTCATCAGCAGATAGCGAATCTCTTTTTGCCTCTAATTCTTCCAATTTTATATCCTGATATTTTTTTGAAGCTGTGCAAATTCCGTGTGGGTCGTATTCTTTGCTCAATGCTAAAAATTTCTTCGGACAAGAGCTTCCAGCTTTATTCTCATGAATTCGTTTTTGTTTTAAGAATTCGTTTGTAGTTCCTTTCAAAGTGTTGAATGGAACTCCCAAAGGTGAAATATTACTTAAGTAAAAATCATCTTCTTTGGCTTTCATCAATAAATTACGAGTTTCTTGATCTACTGATGTTGCTTCGGGAACTAATAAAAATGGTGACCCCCAACCTACAGAATCAACTTTATATTCGTCTAATAAAAACTCATGTTCTGCTGCTGTTCCAACTCCGCCTTGAACGGTAATTTTTAATTCTAAAGGATTTTCAGGGAAATGCTGATTTTTTGTCTGTAAAGCTTTAATCATTAATTCGTGGGCAGATTGTATCAATTGATCTTTTTTCTGCTTGAATTCCTCTAAAATGGTGCCTAATAAGAGCCCGTCAGTTGCAAAGGCATGTCCGCCACAATTTAATCCCGATTCAATTCGATATTCAGAAACCCAAAGTCCTTTTTTTGCTAAGAAATTTCCCTGAATCATAGCTGATCTAAAATCGCTTACTTTTAAGATGATTTTCTTCTTTAGCTCATTATTTTCATTTGGAAAAAAATCTTTGAAGTTTTCAAAATAACCAAACAATCTCGGATTCATTCCTGCAGAAAGTACAACAGAAGATTCCAAATTACTATTGGCAAAACCTCTTAAAGCTGCGTGTGCATCATTAAACTCAACTGGAAGTTGTTCATTTTTGACAAAATTATCTTTGTCTAGTTTCGTCATGATATTCACATCGATTTCTCCTGGAAAAAGATGCGATTCAATGTAATTTTGAATGTTTTCTTTAAAGGCAATTCCGTCATCCAATAAAGCCTGAAATCCCTTTTTAATATCAGAAGTATTCGGCAGCATTGACATGAAGTTTTCTAAAGCCGTTTTGCTTTCTGCCAATTCTGTTTTGAAGTTTTCGAATTTCTCTTTTACAATTTTATCGACTAAATTTAAATAAGAGGTAATTCTCTCAGCACGGTAATCATGAAATTTTTGAGTGATTTCTTCGTAAGGAATGTTGAATTTTGTGCTGTAAAAATTACGCATCTTTTCAATTAAATCATCGTCTGCGAGAGCCACAACCGATGAAATTCCATACTGCGCGACTCTAATCGGACTGTCTATCGTATAAGCCAATCCCATTACCGGAATATGAAAAGTATGCAGATTTTTTTTTGTCATTTGTATTCGGATTAAAATAGAAGCAAATGAAAAAAAATATTTCCTCCTAAAACCTGATAAATGTCAGGTTTGAAAGGGATTGCGGATACTGCAAAAAGATTGCTGCGAATTGCACAAATTTTCTCGAATTTTTCTTTTTTTTACAATACGGATAAAAAATTAGTGTCAATTTGTGCAATTCGTGGCTAAAGAATAATATCCTAAATCAAAATCTTCTTCAAAGATTCTGCAATACTTCTCCACAAAAGGTTGTAGAACGATCTGTCTTGAAGCCTTTCTACTTCGATTTCTGCAGTTTTGGCTTCGTCTTTCGAATCGTTTTTTACCAGTAAATTGGCAACAGCTGTTTTAAGTTTTGCCTCTTTTTCAGGATTTTTCTTTTTGTATAATTTGACTTTCAGATCTTCATAATCTAAAGAAGCATTTCCTTTTGAGCCATTGTCATTACCATAGAAATTAAAACGGTATTTATTGAAAGTTCCAGTGAAAGTCGTATTAATATATGGTTTTGTGAATCTTGTCATTCCTTGAACATTAAAATTCGAAATTACGCCTTGAATATGAAATCCATCACTTTTGTCTAAAACATTAAAACTCCAATCGACATCAAGAGGAGAATTTTTCATGAAAATGCATTTGACTTTGATTTTTACATCATCTGTTTTTTTCAAACCAAAACCACTTCTCAAATTAGTTGCTTGCAGATTGAATTTATCGAAAGTTAAAATTCCTGGACCTTTAGCAAAATCAAGTTCTTCTTCGTAAACCAGTTTCGATTTCAAAACTTGTAAAGTGTCAACTTGAAGCGGAAATTTTAGATTTCGCAATAAATGATTGTACAGATATTTTTTGCTTGGATCGTCTTTCAACATTTTTCCGCGGTAAATATTAGCATCAAAATGGTGAATGACCAGTGAATTTGCTTTGAAATAAAACTGGTTATTTTTGAAACCCCAGTCCATTTTTGCGACTTGAGCCGAATCGAATTTTAAATTGTAAATATCTTTTTCTTTTTCAAGACGTTTTAGAAATTCTCTACGCTCAAATTGAGGAAGATTAGAGAAATTATTAATCTTTAAGAAATTCTTTTCGGTGCTTATTTTTCCAATATTGATGTAATAAAAACCATTTGGTCTGTAAAACAAACTGTCGCAAACGAGAGCGTATTTTTTATATTGAATCGGAATTTTTTCTTTTAAAGTAGCATCGGTAATTAAAATGCCTTCCAGTTTTAAAAGTATTTTTTTTATACTAAAAATAGGTTTATCTGTATCTAAAGAAACAACATCAACCGATCCTTCGTTGAGGTAAATATTAGAAACTGCAATAATTTTTCGAAACGGATCAATAATTTCTTTTTCAATGCTTTTGCTGTTATTGATTAATTTTTCGCCTTTTTTGTATAAAATGATTCGCGGTTTATTGATAATTATACTTTCTGCCTGAATGATATCGCGAAAAGCCAAATCCCAAATATTGAAATGTTTTATAGTGATAGATTCAATTTTAGAAAAAAGTCCATTTTTGCTATCTTTCGGTTCGTTTTTCGGACTAACCAATAAAGTCTGTGCGTTGATATTTCTAGAAAAAAGAGAGACTTCAATTTTTTCATAATTGATATTATAAGCCGTTTTGTTTTTTTCGTGAATAATAATCGGAAGTTGTTTTTTGATCCAATAATTCAAGCCAACATTCGCAAGAATTACAATTGCAAACAGAGAAATTACAACAATCGCTATTTTTTTATAGATTGACATTTATAGTATTAATTTTAAATACATAAATTTAGACTTTAAAAGAGCTTTGTTTCTTATAAAATTTTAAAGAAAAGTTATATCATTTTGAATTTTTATCCTTTTTTAGAATATGAGAATAATTAAAAAAATCTTGTTGACCGTATTGGTTCTTGTGGTGATTCTTGCGATTGGTTTGTGCGCTTATATTTTTCATTTAAAACCGAAATATGAAGGTTCTGTACAATTGAATAATCTCGAGAAAGAAACCACAGTCTATTTTGACGATTTTGGAGTGCCTCATATTTATGCAGATTCTGAAAAAGATGCTATGACCGCCTTAGGTTATGTACATGCACAGGAAAGATTATGGCAAATGGAATTGTTACGCCGAATTGCTCCAGGACGTTTATCCGAACTTTTTGGAGGTGTCGCGCTTAAAAACGATAAGTTTTTTGCGGGAATCGGAATCGAAGAAGCTTCGGCAAAAGCCATTGCAAAATTGGATAAAAACAGCGAAAGTTATAAATTGACTCAAGCGTATTTAGATGGAATCAATCAATATCTAGAAGAAGGAGTAACGCCAATCGAGTTTACTTTGGTGGGTGTAAAAAAGCAAAAATTTACTATAAAAGATGTTTATAATATTTTTGGATATATGTCTTTCAGTTTTGCCATGGCTCAGAAAACAGATCCGCTATTGACCGATATAAAAAATAAATATGGAGCCACTTATTTGAAAGATTTAGGAATTGAAGGAGAATTTAATAATACAAGAATTAAAATCTCAAAAGAGAAAACGGAAGAGTATACTGAGATTTCAAAATCTATAACTGCCATGTTGGATCAATCTCCAATTCCTCCATTTGTTGGAAGTAATAGCTGGGTTGTTGGGCCGCATAAATCAAAAACGGGAAAAGTTATTTTTGCTAATGATCCGCATATTGGATTTTCGCAACCTGCAACTTGGTACGAAGCTCATTTAGTTACACCAAAGCATGAATTGTACGGCTGTTATTTGGCTGGAACTCCGTTTCCGCTTTTGGCACATAACAGAGATTATGCTTATGGTTTGACCATGTTTGAAAATGATGACATCGATTTTTATCAACAAAAAAATAAAGCAAACGATGTTTCGCAATATCAAACGCCAACTGGTTTCGATAAATATGAAATCAGAAAAAAAACGATAAAAGTAAAAGATTCTTCGGATGTTGTCCTGACGGTTAAAATTACTCGCCACGGACCAATTATGAATGATTTTATAGATCGTTTAGATAAGAAAAATCCAATTGCAATGTCGTGGACTTATACTAGAGAACCAATCTTGATTCTAGACGCTGCTTATGGACTTTCGCATGCCAAAAATACAACCGACTTTAAAAAGGCGGTGTCTTTAATTGCAGCGCCAGGATTAAACGTAATGTATGGTGATGCAAAAGGTAATGTAGCTTGGTGGGCAAGTGGAAAATTATATAGACACAATGAAGGAGTTAATACGCATTTGATTCTAGACGGTTCAAGCGGAAAAGACGATATTACGAAGTTTTTAGATTTCGAAAAAAATCCATCATCAGAAAATCCAGCATGGGGATATGTTTATTCGGCCAATAATCAGCCAGAAGCTATTGACAATGGTTATTTGTATCCAGGATATTATTTGCCAGAAGATCGCGCTAAAAGAATTTCAGAAATTCTAGATGCAAAATCTGATTGGGATAAAGAAGCCATCAGCAAAATGATTTATGATAATACTTCTGATATTGCTGTTGAAACGACAAAAAATTTAATTGCAACTTTAGATAATAAACCGCTTTCGAATAACGAAAAAGAAGTTATAAATACTTTAAAATCGTGGAAAGGAACCACAAATATTGAAGATGTTGCGCCAACGATTTACAACAAATGGATTTATTTGTATTTGAAAAATACGTTTGAAGACGAAATGGGCAAAGATAATTTCAATTTGTTTTTGGGAATTTCTCTTGGAAAGCAAGTTATCGCGAATCAAATTAAAAATGAAAATTCGGTTTGGTGGGATAATATAAAAACAAAAAATGTGAAAGAAACGAGAACAGAGGTTGTTTCAAAATCTTTTCATGACGCTGTTATTGCTCTACAAAATCAGTTAGGAGAAAATATTTCAGAATGGAATTGGGGAAAAGTACATACTGTAGAACATGAACATCCGTTAGGAAAAGTCAAAGCGCTTCGCGGATTATTTAATGTTGGTCCTTTCAATTCTCCTGGTTCAAATGAAGTGATTAATAATTTATTTTTCGGATTTAATGACGAAGGAAAATATTATACCAAAGGCGGACCTTCAACAAGAAGAATTGTTGATTTTTCCGATGTAGAAAACAGTTGGAGTATTTTGCCGACAGGACAATCTGGAAATCCTTTCAGTAAACATTATAGTGATCAAGCCGAAATGTACAACGAAGGAAAGTTCAGAAAAATGAAATTGAACAAAGAAGAGATTATAAAAACTTCGACCAAACTGGTTTTAAAACCGAAGAATTAACTTTTATTTCAAGTTTCAGGTTTCAAATCATAGCCTCTATAATCTTTGTCAAAGTTTCAAACTTTGACAAAGATCTGTTTGCAAATAAAAAACTTTGAACCTTTGTCTCTCTAAACCTTACTTCAAAAGATATTTTCCCTTAACAATATCATTGGCAAAAATGTTCAGATTATTAGAAAGAACTTTACTTGTCGTCATGAAATTTTGAGATTGATAAGCCGTGTCTTTTTCGTAAGCTTTTAAAATAGTTTCCAATTCGACTTCATTGTGTCTAGCAAAAATATTATAAATCGCATCTCTGAAATTTTTATAATTTATGCTTTCAGTAATTTCCATTGCTTTTTGATCGTTCCAGCCTTCTTTTGCAGAAGCTTCATTTATTTTCACTAAACAAAAATCAATTACATAATTTTTATAATGAGCAGCTTCGATAATTTTATCAATTATAATTTTATTTTGCTGGGTTGGCATCAATGGCTGATTGTTTTGCGAGAAAGATTTAGAAGAAATAAAAAGGCATAGCAATACAGAAAGAAAACTGTAGTTTTTTAGATTTTTCATAGGTTATTCAGTTATTTTGGGTAGGGCTAAAATAGTATTTTAAAAAATAAATTGCCAAATTTGAGTGTTCCAAGTTGTAACAAAAAACTCCGATAAAATAGATTTTGATTCTACTTTATCGGAGTTGTTTGAGAATTTTTTTTAGATAAAAGTATTCTCAGTTTATTTTTTAGAAAGTTCTTCTAAAACTTTTTTACCGCTTTCGTTGGTTGGGTCCAATTCAACAGATTTCTTATAATTAGCAATTGCCATTTTTTTGTCTCCGTCTGCTAAATAAGCTTCGCCTAAACTATCGTAAACATTTCCAGATTTAGGAAAAGCTTCTACGTTGATTTTGAAAACCTCAATAGCTTCTTTCTTTTTTCCAGTTTGCAATAATTGATATCCAACTCGGTTCATGTCGCCTTCTTTAATTGCATAAGTAGGATCATTTTTTAGCTTTTTAAAAACATCAGTTCCTGCAACGGCACCTTTTTCTGTGTAAACATCTAATAAATCAAGAGCCAATGATTTTTTCGGCTGATTAAAAGGCTGATTGTACAAAATAGAACGAATTGCTGTATTCATTTCGCCTAAAAGAGTTCCACCAGTATTATTCAATAAAACAATAAGAATTTTATTTGCCGGAATGCGCGAGATGATTGTGTTAAATCCGTTGATGCCACCTCCGTGTTCAATAACGGTTAATTTATCATTTCCGTTCAGAATTTCATAAGTTGACCATCCGTATCCGTAAAAACCATTCCAAGCTTTTATGTATGGTTTGTATAACGATTCCATACTTTTTGCAGAAAGCAATTTATTGGTATAAAGTGCTTGATCCCACAAATACAAATCTTCTACAGTAGAATACAAAGATCCAGCAGCGTACGGAATACTCATGTCGATATAAGCAGCATTCACAATTTTATTTCCTTCCTTCTCATATCCAGCAGCTCTGTTTTTTATAATTAAATCGCTGTGATCGTAACCAGAATTAACCATTTTTAAAGGTGTGAAAATAGTTTCCTGTAAGTTCTGCTCATATGTCTTGCCTGTGATTTTTTCGATAATATAACCTAACAAGAAATAACCCGAATTGCTGTAATTGAATTTTTCGCCAGGTGTAAACTCAAGAGGCAAATCCCAAAATGTCTTTACGAAAGCTTCTGGAGTATAAGGATTTTTTGCTTTGTCTTTAAAAAAGTTTGGTGCATTAGTATAATTTGGAATTCCAGAAGTATGAGTCAGCAAATTATGGATCGTGATTTTACTGCCATTTTCTTTTGGATAATCTGGAAGATAAGTTGTAATAGGAACATCCAATTTTATTTTTCCTTCTTCGGCCAATTTTACAATTAAAAGTGCCGTAAATTGTTTACTGATAGAACCTAATCTGAATTTGGTGTCTGGCTGATTCGGAATATTCCATTCCATATTTGCAGAACCAAAACCTTTTTTGAAAATTACTTTTCCGTTTTCAGCTACCAAAGCCGAACCGTTAAATTGTCCGTATTCGTTGTATTTGTTTAAAAGCTGTTCAATTTGCTGTGCTTTATCTTGAGCAAAGATGCTAAAGGATGAAAACTGAAAAGCGACAAAAAGTGCAATAAGCTTGATTGATTTTTTCATAATAGATTGATTATGGTTTAAGATTAATGAATGATTCGTTTTTTGATTGATGATTGAAACTGATCAACTAAAAGATATTCAGAAAGTTATCTCGAAATTACGATTTTTTTCATGAAATAAATTTAGGCTCTAAAATGTTAGACGAATGATTTGCGATTTGGTTTCAGTATTAAGCTAAATTTTTTATTTTTTTTTTCAGAATAAAAAAAGTAGAGCACAGACCAAGTACTATAAAAGTAGGCCTATGCTCATAACTAACAAATATTTTCAAGCAATATTAAGATGTCAAAACTTTACTTATAAGCACTAGTAGAAGGATAAATAAATTTAGCATGTTTTCAGATTAAAGTTAATATCTGATTGAAGTGGAAAATTATTTTGTTTCGATATCGACTATTTTTCTGCCATTTTCTCCAAGATAATGAACAACAATATTTTCGTAAACTTTGTAACCGTCATCAACATTGGTAAAAATGATTAAACCTTGTTTCGTCTTTGGCAGTAAAATAACAATAGTCTGAACACCTTGATCGGCACCACCATGCGAAAGAGCGTAGTTTTCATTTCCTAAATCATAAATTTCAAAGCCTAAACCAAAGTATTTGTTTTTTTTGGTCTGGACTTGATGCGAAATCATGTCCTTAAAAACTTTTTCACTTAACCCTTCACCATTCATTACGCTCGATAAAAATCTGCCATAATCTTCAATCGTGGTCAATAAATCGTCTGCTGCGTTTGCAGATTTATTTTTTGTCGGTTCATAAGCATTGCCGTTTTTGTCAAAATTGACGGCATATCTCGAAAGATCTATTTTATCATTCCAAATTAATTGAGAATCGGTCATATTTAAAGGTTCAAAGACTAATTCTGAAGCCAATTGATCTAATGTTTTGTGGAATTTTTTCTCTACCGCTTTTCGCAGATATTCAAATCCTTCTCCAGAATACTGGTATTGAGTTCCAGGTTTAAATTTGAAATCTAATTTTTTAGACTCATTAAAAGACCTCCAGTTAGGAAAACCCGTTTGATGGCTCAAAACAATTCTCGTGGTTAGTAATTTTAAATTAGGATCTTTCGCAATATCAGGATCGATCCAATATTTATAAAGCGGTTCATCCAAATCCCATTTACCGGCGCTTACTAATTTTAAAACAGTTATAGCAGTTACAGGTTTGGTTAACGAAGCCACATTCCAAATTGTATTATATGGAGCTGAAACGCCTTTTTTGAGTTCGCCAAAAACTTTTACCTGTTTTAGTTTTCCGTCTGCAATAATTCCGATTCCCAAAGCTGGAACATTATTTTCTTTCAGCCATTTTTCGGTTTCCAGATCATTATCAAAAAGATTTGATATGCCAGCGGTAGAACTTGTTATTTGATGATTGTAACTAAGCGATCTAGCTAATTTCCAATCTTTATTTTTTAAAAGCCATAGATGAGTAAATTTGGCAAAACTTCCTGCTTGTTCTGCATTTCCAGCAGAGCTTTCATAAAAACGATGCGTTCCCATTTGAATCGCACCGTATAAAATGCCGTTTTTGTATAAAGGATAAATCTCAGTACTTCCGTCTATTAATTCTCTTCGATAATTATATTTTCTTGTTGGAGAACAGATTCCGCTTTGAAATGTTTTTAAAAATCGTGCTTTGTCGGAAATGCTGTCTTTGTCGTGATAAAATTCAAAATCTTCTGTGTAAAGATTTTCAAATTGTTTTATATCGCAGGTATTAAAACCAATATTGAAAAGAAGACTGTCTTTTGACATAATGGTTTTGTATAAAGCAGAATTTTTAGCTTCCTGAGAAAATCCAAATTGAATTTGGATGAATAAAATTCCAACTAAAAGATATTTTAATTGAAAAAAAGATTGATTGATTTTCATTTGTAATTGATATTGATTGATGATACAGCAAAAGTAAAGCAATCAAAACTCGTAAAATTGTACAAATGCGAAAAACTTATCTTTTATGAGAAAGAAAATAAGAATCGGGATCGAAAGTTTTTGGAGTGGTTTTAGTCACGTCTTTAAACTTTTTGATAAAATGCGACTGATCAAAATATTTATTGTAAAGCGCAATATCAGTCAGTTTTAGTTTTTCTAAATCCGAATTTACCATTTGATCCACCGATTTTCTAAATTTCAAAATCTGAATGTATTTTTTAATCGTTAATCCGGTTGCAGTTTTAAACTTAATCTGAAGCAATCGTTGTGAAGATTTTAATGCTGTACTGATTTCAGAAACTGAAATTTCATCTTCACGAAGTCGTATTATCTCGCAAATTTTTTCAATGGTATTTTTTTCTGAATTTAAATCAGACAAAGTTTCAAAGTAGGTATTTATTGTATTTAATACAATTTCGATGTTAGAATTGGTCTGAATTTTAAAAGGAAGTTCTGCAGCATCAATTTTAATAATTGAGTCTGTAAAATTGCTTAAATCGTATTTTGGAAACATTGAAAGCGCCCAAGTGTGAAGCTGAATAATGGTAACTTTAGTTTTCTGCTGTATATTGACCAAAACTTTATTAGTCATTTGCGAACAAAAGTAAACACCTTCGTTCATTTGATATTTGGCTTTACTGGTATGAACTTCAATAGAATTTCCAGTTATAAGAGCTAGATTAAAACAGCCATTTGGCAGAACAAGTTTGTTTTCGATTAGGCTTTCGCCGACGCTATTATCGAGACACCAAACTTTATTGACAAACCGTTCCGCTTTTACGGTTACATAATGTTCTGAATATAGCTGCATTTTTTTTTAGATTGATTTGTCAATTTGATTTCAAATTTAGGTTAAAAAGAGAATGATGCAAAAATGAATACCCATAAAAAAACAGGTTTCATTTTATAACTTGAAACCTATTTGAAGATGGCAAGTGGCTAATTTTGTATGAACTAGATTTAAATTTGATTGGTATTTTATCCCTAATTCAAGTTTAAATCTAATTATTATGAAAAAAATCATTCCTTGTTTGTTTTCATTATTTCTTCTTGCAACGGCCTGCAAGAAAGAAATCAAAGTAAATAATGAAAGCGTTTCTGCAGATTCTTCAAGTGTAGACGGCTATGAGTTTGTTGGTGGATATCCAACAGAGGCAACTATACAAAAAGCATACGATGATGCCGATCTTAATCGTGCGATTCAAACCTATAAATTTTTCTATCCAACCGTTTCGGGCGCAGCAATTGGTCTAGGAAATCTTGAAATAGGAGTAAAGGCCAATTCCGTTTTTGGAACATTAGATACAAAACCAGGTCAAATAGGGTATACATTAAATTCAGATACACCTTATGCACCAGTAGTTTTAGATTTATCCAAAGGTCCTATGGTTGTCGATATTCCTACAGGTCCGCTTATTGTTGTTGCCATGGATGTTAATCAGCGTTGGGTTGCCGATATGGGAATTCCGGGGCCAGATGCAGGAAAAGGAGGCAAGCACTTAATTCTTCCATTTGGTTATAAAGGGCCAATTCCATCATCTGGATATTATATTTGGCATGCTTCATCTGATAATCTAACTGTTGGTGTGCGTTCGCTTCCTGTTGGTGGAGATGTAAAAGGAGCTTTAGAACGCTTAACAACAGTAAAAGTTTATCCGTTCAATAAAACTTCTGATTGGAAAGAACCAAAATGGCTTCAATTGACTGACAAACCGCAAAATAGTACACCGTTAAAATATGAGACCACTTTTAAGTATTGGGAAGTTTTAAAAGAAATTATCGATCGTGAACCATCTTATGATGGATATCGCAATTATTATGGAGAATTGGCAGTGCTTGGAATTGCAAAAGGAAAGCCTTTTACGCCAGATGAGCGTATGAAAAGTATACTTTCAAAAGCAGCAAAAATTGCTAATGCTCAAATGCGTGTGCAATCGTTTGCCGATCGTCGTCCAGATCGTATAGTTTGGAAAGATCGCCAATGGGAATGGGTTGGGCTTCGCCCTGAAAATGGAGATTTTAATACCGAGAATTATGTTGATATAGATGCGAGAGAAACTTGGTTCTACCAGGCAATTGGTGCTTCTCCAGCTATGTTTAGACGTCAGGAAGGTTCAGGATCTTTATATTGGTTAGGATTGAAAGACAATACAGGAAAATATGTTGATGGAAGTAAGACCTATAAACTTACACTTCCTACACCTGTACCAGCAAAACTTTTCTGGTCTGCTACAGTTTATGATGCCGAAACGAGAAGCCAGATTGCTACAGACCAAAATAAAGCAGCACTTCGTTCTATGTTTGAGCTTAAAGATAAAATAGGAGGCAAAACAGTTGATTTGTATTTTGGACCAAAAGCACCTGCAGGCAAAGAAGGACAATGGATAAAAACAATTCCAAATAAAGGTTGGTTTGTTTACATACGTATTTATGGACCAGAAAAAGCCGCTTTTGATGGAAGTTGGAAACCAGGAGATTTTGAAGAAGTAAAGTAATCTATTTTTAAAAGATAAATTAATTCAAAAACAGGAGCCGACTTTAAAAGTCGGCTCCTGTTTTTTTAGATAAAGTGGGAGAAATTGTCTTCTTTAGTTTTCGCCCATTCCTCCAATATAATACTAAAATAAACGTCATCTTTACTTTTTCCTTCAGAGTCAACATAATTATTTCTGAAAATTCCTTCTTTCACAGCTCCCAATTTTTCAATAGCTTTCTGTGATCTTTTATTCTCTAGATCTGCGCTAAACTGAATTCTCCTAAATTGAATTTGTTCGAAGCCAAAATTCAGCAGTTCAAATTTACACGCTTGATTTAAGCCCGTTCCTTGAAACTCTTTTCCGTACCAAGTCCAACCAATTTCGCATTTTTGGCTCGCGTGATTTAAATAACCGTATCGTGTGCTTCCTGCAACTTTGCCTGTAGCTTTATCAATAATTAAAAAAGGATAACAAATTCCGTCCGCTTTTTGTTTTAATGTACTTGAAATATAGTTTTCAAAATCTTGATCGTTTCGAAGATACATTCCCATATATTTCCAGATAGCATCATCAAAAATGATTTTCTTGAGTTCTATATTTCTTTCACTTTCAAAAGGAATTAAAAGAGCTTTTTCATTTTCTAAAATAATCTCTGATTGTAAAATTTCGCTGTTCATGAATTTTGTTTTTATTGAATGAATTAGATAGAAAACGAAATTAGTTGTTTAATTTTTTCAAATAAACTAAATAAAATAACAATTTGTTATATTTTTAAAATCAAGAAAACTGAAATAGCCTTTTCAAATCACTATTTGCGAACAATTTGTTCATTTATTTTACGGCTCATGTATTATTATTAGTTATTTTTACGACCCAATATTAGATTTTCCTCGATGCAAACTTCATTAAAAATTGCTGTTGTTGGTTCTGGACTTGTAGGGTCGCTTCTGGCAATTTATCTTAAAAAAGCGGGTCACTCTGTTCATGTTTATGATCGTAGTCCCGATATTCGAAAAATAAATTTTTCTGGACGTTCTATTAATTTAGCAATGTCTAATCGTGGCTGGAAAGCTTTAGATGCAGTAGGTGTTGGCGATGCGGTTCGAGAAATCGCGATTCCGATGGATAAACGTGCCATACATTTGGTAGATAAACTGAACTTTCAGAATTACGGTCAGGAAGGCGAATCTATTTATTCTATTTCAAGAGGAAAATTAAACAGAAAAATGATCGATCTTGCTGAAGAAGCTGGAGCTGAATTCCATTTTGAACAAAAAGTTTGGGACGTTACTTTGAACGATGCCACACTTCATATTGGAGAAAGCGAAAGAGGAGAGTGGGAAGAAAGAAAGTTTGATATGGTTTTTGGTGCCGATGGAGCTTTCTCTAGAATTCGCCACAGAATGCAGCGCCAGAGCATGTTCAATTATTCTCAAGAATTTTTGAATATGGGATATAAAGAATTGAATATTCCAGCAAATCCAGACGGAACACATAAATTAGATAAAAATTCATTTCATATTTGGCCCAGAGGCGAGTACATGTTAATTGCGCTTCCTAATCTTGACGGAAGTTTTACCTGTACTTTATTTATGCCTTTTGAAGGAGAAAACTCTTTTGAATCGTTAACAGACCGCAAGATGGTCGAAGATTTCTTCGAGAAAAATTTTCCAGATTCTATTGAAGTTATTCCAGAATTGGCAAATGATTTCTTTAAAAACCCAACAAGTACTCTAGTTACGATGAAGTGCTTTCCGTGGACTTACGAAAACAAAGTTGCTTTGATTGGAGACGCTTGCCATGCCATAGTTCCATTTTACGGACAAGGAATGAATGCAGGTTTTGAAGATATTACCGTTTTAAACGAAATGATTGAAAAGTACCAAGATGATTGGAAGAAAATATTTGCTGAATATCAGATCTCAAGAAAACCAAACGCAGATGCAATTGCAGAGCTTTCGTATCGAAATTTCTTAGAAATGAGTACCAAAACGGCAGATGAAAAATTCTTGTTGCAAAAGAAAATTGAGAAAATCTTTTCAGACAAGCATCCAGACAAATGGATTCCGCTTTACAGTCGAGTTACTTTCAGCGATCGTCCGTATGCCGAAGCTTTAGCAATCGGAGATTATCAAAACGGAATTATGGAAGAAGTCCTTCGAATGGAGAATATCGAAAATATTTGGAACGGTCCTGAAGTAGAAAATAAAATTCTCGCTTTATTAGAACAGGCTTAAGTTTTTTCTAGTCCGTATTTGAATAAGTAAAATTAACCTTTGTCATAAAGAAAACCCGACAGATTTTAAAACCTGTCGGGTTTATTTTTTACTTTTTTAAGAATTTTGATAAAACTCCAAAAACACCTCTTATAAAGGTAGCGCTTGTTACCACTTTCAAAACAGATTTGGTAACGACCTCTGTAGTGCTTGGTTCTGCTTTTGATGATTTCGCAGGAGCTTGCTCTTCTTGTTTTGCTGCAGCTTCAGAAGCTTGTGCCAGCTTCTTGTTTAAAATTTCAAAAGCACTTTCGCGGTCAATTTCTTCAGCGTATTTCTTTACTAATTTCGATTTACCGTTTATCTCGTCAATTTCTTCAGCAGACAAAACATCCATTCGGCTCATTGGCGCACGCATCATTGTGGCCACAAGAGGAGTTGGTATACCTTTTTCATTAAGAGCAGTTACCAAAGCTTCTCCAATTCCTAAACTCGTTAATAATTCATCAGTCTTATAATAAGGAGAAGTAGGATAGTTATCCGCTGTTTTTTTAATTGCCTGACGATCGTTTGCTGTAAAGGCTCTCAACGCGTGCTGAATTTTTAATCCTAATTGAGCCAAGACTCCACTAGGTACATCCATAGGGTTTTGAGTAACAAAATAAAGTCCAACACCTTTAGAACGAATTAATTTTACTATTGTTTCTATTTGCTCCAAAAGCGCTTTACTAGCTTCATTAAAAATTAAATGCGCTTCGTCAATAAAGATAACCAATTCGGGTTGGCCAGCATCTCCTTTTTCAGGCATTTTCTGGTAAATTTCAGCCAAAAGACTTAACATAAAAGTCGAGAACAATTTTGGTTTATCTTGAATATCTGTTAGACGTATGATATTAACATAACCTTTCCCATTTTCATCAATTCGCATTAAATCGTCGGTTTCAAAAGACAATTCGCCAAAAAACAAATCTCCACCTTGTTGTTCCAATTCTATAATTTTTCTAAGAATTGTGCCTGTTGTAGCAGTTGAAATTTTTCCATAACTGGCAGCAATTTCATCTTTACCTTCCTCAGTAATATAATTAATTACTTTCTTAATATCTTTTAAGTCTAATAAAGGCATTTGAGTATCGTCGCAATATTTGAAAATAACTGCAACAACTCCAGCTTGTGTATCGTTTAAATCTAGAATTCGCGAAAAAAGAACTGGTCCAAACTCAGAAACCGTTGCACGCAGACGAACTCCATTCTGTTTAGATAAAGACATTAATTCAACGGGAAATGCAGCTACATTATAAGGTATATTTATTTTGGCATGACGTTCTGTAATAAAACCTTCTTCTTTACCTTCTTTGGCTATACCACTAAAATCACCCTTAATATCCATCATTAAAACAGGAATTCCAGCATTAGAAAGTTGCTCCGAAAAAACCTGAATTGTTTTGGTTTTTCCTGTTCCAGTTGCACCCGCAATTAATCCATGACGATTTAAAGTTTTCAGCGGAATTTTGACATGAGCTTCTGCAATTGGCTCACCATCAAGCATTGCGCCTCCAAGTATAATGCTGTCTCCCTTCGAGGAATACCCCGTATTTATATCAGCAATAAAATTCTCTTTTTTATTCATGTTTTTATTTGTAATTTAGATTGTTATATGAGTATTGCTTTGTTTTTGGGCACTTTTTATGTGGTTTTTTTTAGTAAGAAAAAGCTTTTTTTGATTGAAAATTTAATAAAAAAAAAATTCGCAGCTTTTTAAGAAGATATCAAAGGAATCTTTGAATATTTACTAAAACGTTGTAATTTTTCTAATTATCGTCCTTTTTTTTGTTTTATCTAAAAAATGATGATGGCAATTTAATGAGATATTTTTTAATTTGAAGTTAAATTTCGGTCAATTAAATTAAAAAAAGTTTTTTTATTTAAACTAAACGTATAAATTTGCTCCTCTACAAGTTAAATATAACTAAAAAATAAAAATTATTTAAAACTATTAAAATTAAAAAAAATGGCAAACGTTAAAGTTAAAAAAGAAAGCACTTCAAATGGCGGAGGAATGATCACTGGAATCATTATTGTAGCGTGTATCTTAGTAGGGGTGTTTATTTGGAAAGTAATCATGGGGGATTCTGCGAACTTCGAAGGAGGTAATCCAGAAACAGGACATCCAATCAATACATTAGGACAAGTATATAAAGGAGGTTTCATCGTACCAGTATTATTAGGTATGTTTTTAATGGTTGTTGTTTTTTCTATTGAAAGATTTATTGTTATCGGTAAAGCTGCAGGAAAAACTAACCTTGACAAATTCATGAAAAGCGTTCAAGGTAGTATTAAAGAAGGAAACATCGAAGCTGCTATTGCTTCTTGCGACAAACAACAAGGTTCAGTTGCAAACGCAATTAAATCAGCTTTAGTAAAATACCAAGATGTTAAAAAAGAAGGATTCAACAGCGAAGAAGCTTCAGAAGTAATCCACAAAGAAATTGAAGAGGCAACTTCATTAGAAATGCCAATGTTAGAGAAAAACATGACTATTATCTCTACTTTAGTATCTTTAGGTACATTAGGAGGATTATTAGGAACTGTATCTGGTATGATTAAAGCGTTTGGTGCGTTAGCTTCTGCTGGTACTCCTGACCAAGCTGCTCTTGCAACAGGTATTTCTGAGGCACTTATCAACACTGCAACAGGTATCTCTACTTCTATCTTAGCAATTATCTCTTACAACTTCTTTACTGCTAAAATTGACGATTTAACTTACTCTATCGATGAGGCTGGTACTACAATCGTGAATACTTACAGAAAATTCAGAGGAAGTTTAAGACAATAATTAATTTTTGATTTTTTATCAAAAAAATAAAATAAAAGATAATGGCTAAAATTAAAATGAAAAAGAAGTCTACATCGACAGATATGACTGCGATGTGTGACGTAGCGTTCCTTTTGCTTACGTTCTTTATCTTAACCGCTACTGCTAAAGTGCCAGAGGCATTACCTGTAGATATGCCTGCTTCTGTTGCAATAAGTAAACTGCCAGATACTGATTTGGCTATTATTACAATAGGAAAAGGGAAAGTCTTTTTTGACATCAAAGGAAGAGAAGTTCGTAAAAGAACTCTTGAAGGAATGGGTGCAAAATATGGTATTGAATTTTCAGAAGAAGATAAAACCAAATTTGCTCTTATGGACGATTTTGGTGTGCCAATTACAGGTTTAAAGCAAATCATTGATATGAAAGCGGCGGATAGAACCAAAGCAAACCAGCCTGGAATTCCTTTGGATTCATTAGATAATCAATTAAAAGAATGGCTTCTAATCTCTAGAAGAGCTACAATTGATTTGGATGACAAAGAATTGCAGATTGCGATTAAAGGAGATGCTAAAGAAGAATATCCAAGAATTAGAAAAATTATGGATATTTTGCAAGATCAGAAAATCAATTCCTTTAACTTAGTTACAGGTAAAAGAGGAAGAGACTTTTAATTAAAAAATATACACTAAGATGGCTGAATTAAATACCGGCGACGGCGGTGGTGGTAAAGGTGGTAAAGTAAGAAGTAAAAAGCAGAATTCGAAAGTCGATTTAACAGCGATGGTGGATTTGGCATTCTTATTGATTACATTCTTTATGTTAACTACTTCGTTGTCAAAACCTCAATCGATGGATTTATCATTGCCGAATAAAGAGCCAGATGATAAGCCAGTAGAAGATACAAAGGTAGATGAAAATCGAACAATGACAGTAATGTTAGGAGGCGATAACAAAATGGTTTACTATATGGGGTTATTGGCATCACCAAAAGTGGGGCCAAAAGATATTGCATATGGTAAAGATGGAATCCGTAGAGAATTGTTAAAACAAAAGAAAAACGTTTTAGCTTATTCTGCTGCTTTAGGGAAACCTAAAAACGGAATCATTGTGATCATTAAACCAACGAAAAAATCAAATTACCGTAATTTGGTTGATATCTTGGACGAAATGGCTATCACTGGAGTTGAGACGTATGCAATTGTTCCTGAGTTTACACCAGAAGAAACAAAAGTGATAGATAAAAAATAAGAGCAATCTTAGATTTTGTCGACTTAAAAATCAAGAAGTATGAAATTAGATATTATAAAAAATCAGTGGCTTGATATCGTATTCGAAGGACGTAATAAGATATATGGAGCATACGAGCTGAGAAAATCAAACGGAAAAACAACTGTGAAAGCACTTGTTATTGGTTCTCTTATCTTTAGTGCTGCTGTTGCTGCTCCTCTTATCGCGAGTTTGTTACCAGACTCAACAGAAGAAGAAGAGGTTAAAGAGGTTAAGATGGCTGCGGTAAAATTGCCTCCTAAAAAAGAGGAAATTAAGCCTAACATGCCACCACCACCGCCGCCGCCGCCAAAAGTGGATCAGGTTAAATTCGTTAAACCTGTGGTTGCAAAAGCGGAAGAAGTAACTGAAGACCCACCAAAAATTGTTGATTTAAAAGACAAAAAAGTTGGTGCTGAGACTATCAAAGGAGATCCAGATGCAGTTTTAACTGTTGATGAGCCAGTTGGAAAAGGACCAGTAGCAGAGGTGGTACAAGAAGATAACACTGTATATAATACAGCTGGTATCGAAGTAAAACCAGACTTTCCAGGAGGTATTGAGAAATTCTACAAATTCGTAGGAAACAACTACAAAACTCCAGAAGAAGAAGGTTTAAAAGGTAAAGTTTACGTTACGTTTGTAGTTGAAAAAGACGGGTCATTAACAGATATTAAAGTTTTAAGAGATATCGGTTATGGTACAGGAGCAGAAGCAATTCGTGTTCTTAAAAAATGTCCAAAATGGACTCCCGGCGAGCAAAATGGTAAAAAAGTTAGGGTATTATACTCTCTTCCTATTACTATTCAATCTGCAGAATAATGTTAAAAGATATGCTTAATAATATTCAGAAGAAATCGCTCAAAGAGCGATTTCTTCTTGTTTTAGGAATACTGTTTTTTTTAATATATCTTGTACTCGGTTTAATGATTATGTTTTGGGAAAAACTTCCACTTAATATGGAACCGAAATATAGATATGCCTTTGGTGGATTACTGATTGTATATTCTGGAATAAGATTTTTAAGATTAATTAATTCAAAAGAAGAATAATTATGTTGAAATATAGTAAGGCTTTAGGTTTGGTTGTTTTTGTCTTTTTGTTTGCCATGTGCAACCAAAAAAGCAAAAGTGAAACTGAAAAAGAAACCATTTTAAAAGGATCACTTGATATTGCGGTTGATGAAACGGTAAAGCAAATTGTAGACGATCAGGTTGCTGTTTTTGAAGGTACTTACTATGATGCAAAAATTACAGTAAAACCAAAATCTGAAGCTGAAGTAATTAATGATTTATTAAATCAAAAAGCTAAAGTTGCAATTACAACGCGAGATTTAACTCCTGAAGAAATTGCTCGCTTTGACAAAAGCAAAATTAAACCAAGAGTAACTCCTTTTGCTCATGACGCTATTGCTTTTATTTCTAATAAAAACAATAATGATACATTAATTGCGTTGAAAAGTGTGATTGATTTCATGCAGGGTAAAACGGATGGCAAAATTAAAGGCCTTGTTTTCGATAATCCTAATTCAAGCACGGTTCGTTACATGAAAGAATTGGCGAAAGTGAATGAAATACCTAAATCTGGTGTTTTCTCATTTAAAACAAATAATGAAGTGATCAAATTTGTTTCTGAAAACGACGGTATGATTGGTGTTATTGGCGTTAATTGGTTTTATCAACCAACACCTGATATGAAAGAGACAATTAATAAAATAAATGTCCTTTATGTTAAAGGTTTGGATAGTAATGAATATTATAGTCCTACTCAAAACGACTTAGAAATAGGGAAATATCCTTTGGCACGTGATTTGTTTATTATCAATTGTCAAGGTTATTCTGGATTAGGAATGGGCTTTGCTTCATTCATTGCTGGAGATATTGGACAACGCATAGTTTTGAAATCAGGATTGTTGCCATACAAAACTCCAGGACGAAAACTGAAAATTAGAAGTGAAATTATAAAAGATAAAGAATAAATTAATTACAATAAAGATGAATAAATTTAAAATTTTTAGTCTTGCATTAGTTGTGTCGGCTACGGCAACTAAAGCGCAGGATATCAACCAAGCAAAGAAGGCAATCGATGCTGAACAATTTGATAAGGCAAAAACTATCCTTAAATCAATCATCAAAGCTAAACCTTCAGACGGTGAAGCAAATTTTGTTTTAGGAAATGTTTATTTGAATCAATCTGTTATCGATTCTGCAAAAATCTATTACAATAATGGATTACAAGCTTCAGACAAGAAAAACTTAAGCTATATTGGTTTGGGTCAATTAGATCTTGATGCTAAAAACACAGCTGCAGCTCAAGCTAATTTTACTTTAGCGACTAAAGACATGAAGAAAAAGGATGTAAATGAATTTATTTACATTGCTAGAGCTTACATGAATTCTGATAATCCAGACTATAAAAGCGCAACTGATATTTTAAAAAGAGCTTTATTAGTTGATCCTCAAAATGCACAAGCATTATTGGCTATTGGAGATGCTTACTATGGAGCAAACAATCAAAATGATGCTTACAAAGCTTATCGTGATGCTTTTACAGCTGATAATACTTTATTGAGAGCAAAAATGCAATTAGGAGTTTTATTAAAAGGTGCTAAATCTTATGATGAAGCAATTAAATCTTTTAATGAGGTTATCGCTCTAGATGCAAACTACGGACCAGTTTATAGAGAGCTTGCTGAAACATATTACAAATGGGCAAGAAACAAACCTTCTACAGCTAAAGTTAACTTGCAAAATGCAATTACAAACTATGAGAAGTATTTAAGTTTGACAGATTACTCTCTTGATTCTAAAATGCGTCATGCAGATTTCTTGATTTTGGTTAAAGATTACAAACAATTAGAAACTGTTGCAAACAAAATGATTGCTCAGGATAAAGTAAATCCTAGAATTTTCAGATATTTAGGTTATGCAGCATATGAAAACGGAAATGTTGATGTAGCGATTAAATCTCTTCAAGATTATATCAATACTCCATCTAACAAAGTAATTGGTAGAGATTACTATTATTTAGGACTTGCTAAAATTAAAAAAGGAACTGCAGCTGATGGTACAGTAGATCAAGCAGCTTTTGATTCAGGTTTGGCTGATATTAAAAAAGCGGTTGAATTAGAGCCTCTAGTAGTAGAAGAATTTGCAGATTTTGGAAAAGAATTATTCGGAAAAAAACAGTATGCACAAGCTGCAGCTATTTTTGAACTTGGAGCAAGTAATCCAGAATCTAAAAATTATTTAGATGACAGTGTTTATTATGGAATTTCTTTATACTATGGTAATGCTAGTAAACCAAAAGAAAGCCGTGATGCTGTTGCTTTAGGAAAAGCAGATGCAGTTTTTGATAAAATTTTAACTACTGCTCCTAGTTATGATGAAGCATACTTGTACAAAGCTAGAATCAACTCTTTATTAGACAAAGATGATATGATCATTAAAAACTATGAAGAGTATGTTGCTAAAATTTCTGCAAAAGGTGCTGAAGAAGTAGCTAAACCAGCTGTAGCTAAGAAATTTGTTGAGGCTTACAATGGTATTGGTGCTGCTTATGCTAACACAGATAAAGCTAAAGCTATTGAGTATTTCAATAAAACTTTAGTATTAGATCCAGCAAACTCATATGCTACACAATCTATAAAAGCTTTAAAATAATTAGAGGATTTTAAGGAATATATAAAAACCGATAGTTCAAAAAACTATCGGTTTTTTTGTTCCGTATATTATTGACTATCTTTGCACTCTTAAAATATTAAAATGTTACCAAAAGAAATACAATTAGAAGTAAATAAAGGAGCAATGCTTCCTTTGATGGAAGAGTTTTATACCATTCAAGGAGAAGGTTCACATACAGGACGAGCTGCTTATTTTATTAGAATTGGAGGATGTGATGTGGGGTGCCATTGGTGCGATGTAAAAGAAAGCTGGAATGCTGAGCTTCATCCGCCAACAAGTGTAGATTTAATTGTAGAGAATGCTGCGAAGTATGCTGATACAGTTGTTGTAACTGGTGGAGAGCCTTTATCTTGGGATATGACGCTTTTGACAAAACGTTTAAAAGAAAAAAATCTAAAAGTACATATTGAAACTTCTGGAGCTTTTCCATTGTCGGGAACTTGGGACTGGATTTGTCTTTCGCCAAAAAAGAATAAGTTGCCTACTCAAACAGTATATGATAATGCGCACGAATTAAAAGTGATTATCTATAACAAACACGATTTTATTTTTGCAGAAGAACAAGCAGAATTAGTAAATGATAATGCGATTTTATTCTTGCAACCAGAATGGAGTAAAAAAGAAGAAATGACTCCACTGATTGTTGATTATGTTATGAATAATCCAAAATGGAGAGTTTCATTACAAACGCATAAATATCTTAATATTCCATAAAACAAAAAATCTCTTCACGCGAAGAGATTTTTTTGTTTTTATAAGTATACAACTGTGTAAAAAGTAAACATTCGATTACTTCCAGTTTTTGTGTTTTTTTAAAGCTATAATATGTGCTAAGTGATGATTTCCATGCCAAGCATACATTCCAATAATTTTTTTGAGTTTGTTTTCTGAATTATCTGCAGGATGTATAAAAGTTTTTTCTAAATCAGATTCAGATAAATTTCTCATAATATAGCCCAATCGAAAGTGAAGTCCCTTTAATAAATCTAGAGTTGGTTGAATAGGCATTGTCAAATTATCGTTTAATTCAGACCAAAGAACTTCATCATAAGCTTTAATAACGGGATTATTTTCTGTTAATGTCCATTTAATTCTGACGTAACAGTTCATGTGGCTTTCGGCACAATGATGAATGACTTGTCTTACGGTCCAACCGCCAGGACGATATGGGGTGTCTAATTGTTCGTCGGTTAAGTGAATAGTTTCTTTTGCTAATCTTTCTGGAAGAGTTTCAATTTCTTTAATTTTTTCAGATAGATATTCTTTTGTGTAATCTTGAGGGATAATAAATTTTCCAATAGGATATTTTAACTTCTCTAAATCTAATTCTTTCATGGTTTTTTATGGTTTGTTTTAAATTGAAAGTTTAGCTAAATAATCATAATGTTCACCTTCAAGGACTAGTTCACAATTTAAACCATTAGCAATTGCTGCATTTTGAAGCGTATTATAATCCAAATACAACCAGTCAAAAGATTCTTCCTTCTCTCCTTTGTAACTAATATTAAAAACTAATTCACCGTAATAATCGTTCTCAGACGGAATCCATTTGCCGCCGTCTTCATCTTCATCAAACATATAAATGATGTCGGAGCTGTCAATTAAAATTTGTCCGCCAGGATTTAAAAGAGATTTTAATTTAGATAAGTATTTGTTGCAGTTTTTTAACTGGCCAAAAATACCTGTGCCATTCATTAAGAGCAGGATCGTGTCAAATTTTTCTCCTTCAAAATCTAAAACATTTTCAACTTTAGCATTTTTTATTCCTCTAAGGCGACAGGTTTCAATTGCTTTTTTTGAAATATCAATAGCGGTTACTTCTAAATTGCGTTCATTTTGTAGCGATAAAGCATGGCTTCCCGCGCCACATCCTACATCTAATATTTTTCCTTTAGCCAATTGTAAAGCTTTTTGCTCAATTTTAGGCATTTCGTTATAAGTGCGGAAAAGATATTCAACACTCATTTCGTCTTCTTCAGAGATTGAAGTTTCGGTGATAATGTCTTCAGGTGAATTTTTGGTGTAAAAATCAAATATCGCCTTCCCAAAAAGATCTTTCATTGTTTTAGTTCAAAGTTTAAGGTTTCAAGTTCAAAGTTGTTTAATTTTGCAAATCAACTTTAAATAGTAAACTTGAAACAGATTTTAAATAACTTAAGTAAGTTAGCCAAAGATAAGCATAACGAGAATAAAAAGTATTTCGATAAGCTTAAAAAGAAGCCACCTAAAAATTTAGATTATATTATGCAAGATTTGCACAATGCTGAATTTAAAAGAACGGATTGCTTAAAGTGCGCTAATTGCTGTAAAACAACAGGACCATTATTTACTTTGGCAGATATTGAGCGAATTTCAAAACATTTTAGACAAAAGCCGCAACAGTTTATCGATCAGTATTTACGAATTGATGAGGATAAAGATTATGTTTTGCAAAGCGTTCCATGTACATTTTTGGATAACGAAAACTATTGTATGATTTATGATGTTCGCCCAAAAGCTTGTAGGGAGTTTCCTCATACAGATCGAAACAAATTTTACCAGATTTCAAACTTAACTTTGAAAAATGTCGAAATATGTCCAGCGGCATTTAATATTGTAGAAGAAATGAAAAAGAAACTGCCATTATAGATAAAAACAAGTAATTGTTTCTGAGAATATATTGATTTCCTTTTTTAAGGTGTATTTTTGGGAAAGGAATAATTAAACAACATAAAGAAAACTCGTAATTTGAATTTAGAATATTTCATAGCCAAAAGACTTATTACTGCAAAAGATTATAAAAGCAGTATATCGGCACCCATTATAAAAATTGCTATTTCGGCAATCGCAATCGGAATTATCATGATGATGGTTTCTGTAGCGACTGGAATTGGTTTGCAGAAAAAAATTCGCGAAAAAGTTTCTGCTTTTAATGGCCAGATTATAATTTCTAATTACGATAATAACAATTCAGAAGTTACAACAGTTCCAATTTCGAAGAAGCAAGATTTCTATCCTAATTTTAAATCAGTTCCAGAAGTAAGTCATATTCAAGCTGTAGCTAGCAAAGCGGGAATAATTAGAACCGAAAATGCTTTTGAAGGAATAATATTCAAAGGAGTTGGTGCAGATTACGATTGGAATAATATTAAAGAATATATCGTAGAAGGTAAATTGCCAGATTTTACAAAAGCATTGAATGAAGATGTTATTATCTCGAGATTTCTTGCTGATCGCTTAAATTTGAAAATCGGAGATCAATTCAATACTTTTTTTATTAAAGAGGAGCAAGGTAAGCTTCCAAACAGTCGTCGGTTTAAAATCGCAGCCATATTTAATTCAGGATTTCAAGATTTTGATGCAACATATATTATTGGCGACATCCGACATATTCAGAGAATTAATAAATGGAACGAAAACGAAGTTGGAGCGTTTGAGGTTTTTGTCAAAGATTTTAATGAAATTAAATCAATAGGAAATAAAATCTACGAAGAAACATCATCTAATCTGGATACGAAAACCATTATAGAAAAATACAGTTATATTTTCGATTGGCTTCAGTTGTTCGATTTTAATATTGTAATCATCCTAGGAGTTATGATTCTAGTTGCTACCATTAATATGGTAGTGGCATTGTTAGTTCTTATTTTAGAGAGAACTCAAATGATTGGAATTCTAAAATCGATGGGAGCAAATAACTGGTCAGTTCGTAAAATATTTTTATATAATGCTTTTTATTTAATTCTGCGAGGGCTATTTTGGGGAAATTTAATAGGGATTTCAATTCTGTTGATTCAGCAACAATTCGGAGTAATTCAATTAAACCCTGAAAACTATTATGTAAATCAAGCTCCTGTTTATCTAAATTGGATTTATGTACTCTTATTAAACCTGCTTACTGTTGGTGTTTGTTTTTTGGTGCTATTAATCCCCTCTTATATAATAACCAAAATATCTCCTGTAAAAGCAATTCGTTTCGATTAAGTAAAAAGGAAAATGGTAATATCAAATCCGACAGTTTTTTAAAAGCTGTCGGGTTTGCTTTTTATATGTATATAATATAAGTATGAAATATGATGCCGGGCAGACGCGAAGCTTTAAGCTTTAACGGTAAATGGGAGCCGTTTGCGGCTATGGGCTGGAATCTTTTGCGGCCGAAGGCCTTCCCAAAAAGGATTTCCGCTCCCATCGGGGCTAAATGGGCTGTTTTTGATAAGGGGTTTTTTGGAAAAGGAGAGCTTAGAGATTGAAAAATTATGCAAAAAAGAGAGCCGAAGACTAAAAACTCCGCAAAATTGGGAAGCGGAACCCCGCGTAAAATATGAAAACAATAAAGAGATTAGGAAAAACCCTGCAGATTCTGAAAAAACTGTGATCTGTAAAGGGTGTGTTATGAGACAGTTAAGAAAAAGATTGAAAAAAGATTAAAAAAAGCGGACAAAAAAGCTTGGAAAAGCGGAAAAAGGTTCTACTTTTGCACCCGCAACAGCGAAACGCTCATCGA
>NZ_JBXAHE010000001.1:692418-1588050 GCF_058794775.1 Flavobacterium sp. GW823-FHT06G12 | reverse complement strand
GAAATTGGTAGACACGCTGGACTTAAAATCCAGTGAACAGCAATGTTCGTGCGGGTTCAAGTCCCGCTCTGAGTACTGAAAACTTCAATTGACTTTTGTTAATTGAAGTTTTTTTTTGCATAAAATTGATATCAGAGATTAATTTTATATTTTTACTTCTCTATTCCTTATATTCTACAATACTTAAAAATTATGCAAAACGTTTTTCTTAAAGAAGATTGTGACCAATTTGTGAAGAGAATCAATCATCTTAAATCAGATACACAACCGCTTTGGGGTAAAATGTCTGTAGATCAGATGTTAGCTCATTGTAATGTTACGTATGAAATGGTGTATGATGATATTCATAAGAAGCCAAATGCGTTTATGAGATTTTTATTGAAATCATTTGTTAAGGATAAAGTAGTAGATGAGACTCCTTATCCAAAAAATATACGAACAGCTCCGCAATTTATTATAAATGGTAATCGTAACTTTGAGCTTGAAAGACAAAGACTTATAGCTTATATCAATAAAACTTTAGAATTAGGAAAAGATAATTTTGAAGGAAAGGAATCTCTTTCTTTTGGAAAATTATCTTCTAAAGAATGGAATAATATGTTCGCCAAACATTTAGATCATCATTTTTCTCAGTTTGGTGTTTAATAATTTTATGGCTATGAAAGTTTATATAGTTGTTTTTTTTCTTCTTTTTGGATTATCTGCCAATGCTCAAAAAAAAGAAGTTCAGCAATGTATTGAATCATTTTTCGAAGGATTTCATCAAAGAGATTCTATAAAAATAAAATTAGTTTGTTCTGAAAAAATGATATTGCAGTCTATTAGCGAAAGCACTGCAAAAGGGAATAAATTATCTAATGAAACTGCAAATGAATTTTACAAATCCATAGCATCAATTCCCACAACTTTGAAATTTCAAGAAAAAATATTAAGTTATAATATTCAAATTGATGGATCAATGGCTCATGTTTGGGCTCCTTATGAATTTTATTTGAATGATAAGTTTAGTCATTCTGGTGTGAATACTTTTACTTTGTTTAAAGAGAAAGATTCTTGGAAAATTATTTATTTGATTGATACAAGAAGAAAATAATTAATTTTTGAGGATTTCAGTATTATAATACAAGCAAATATCATTTAGAAGACATTCTGGACATTTTGGTTTAGGTCTGCAGATTTCACGGCCTAAAAAGGAAATTGCCATTCCTATTTCTGACCAAATATTTTTAGGTAAAACTTGCATTAAATCTTTTTCTACTTTATTTCCATCTTTAGATTCTTTAATTATTCCAATTCTTGGAGCAACTCGTATTACATGTAAATCTGCAATAATTCCTTCTGCAGGTTTGCCAGTTTCTCTTAAAATTACATTTGCAGATTTTCTACCAATCCCTTTTAATGCTGTTAATCCAGCCATTGTTAGAGGAATATCCTTATCCTCTTTTATAGTTGTTGCAATATCTAAAAGCCATTGAGCTTTAGTTCCGTGATTTCGAACTTTCGATATAAAAGGTAAAAAAGTTTCTAAATCAGCTTTTGATAAACTTTTAAGTGTAGGGAACTTTTCAAACAAAGCTGGTGAAATTGAGTTAATATTGGCATCAGAATCTTGAGCAGATAAAACAACCATAACCAATAATTGATATGGATTTTGATAATCTAATGGATGTTTTTTGTTTTTGTACTTTTTTAGAATGGGTTTTAATTTAGTTTCCCAGTTTGATGTTTCTCCAAATAGATCCATTTTAATCTCTTTTAAAGTAATATTGAAATAGTTATCTATAAAGTTAATTGATTTTGATGAATTCTAGAATTTTTTTGATAACATTTTGATTTCCAAGTATTTTTCTATGTCCCAATCCATCGGTTAAAAACAAAGTTCCATTTTTAAGGTTTTCGTGAATGTGTTTACCAGCTTTTACAGATACCTCAGGGTCATCATTGTCATGGATAACTAAAACAGGAATATTAATTTTTTGAGCTGCTCTGTAAGCTGAAAAATCATCCATTTTTACTTGGTATTTTTCTTCAAAAGCATCTCTTAAACGATTGCTGATTTCTTTTTGCAAACCTAATTTAAAAGTAAATTCATCTAAAATATCTTGAACAATATCTCCACTTCCTATAATTACTGCCTTTTTTACTTGAAGCCCGTCTTTAATTGCATTTAGAACAGACATTCCACCTAAAGAGTGTCCGATTGCAATTTCAAAAGGTCCAAATTGCTTTTCTATTTCTAAAACGGAAGCAATAAACTCCGACATTATTGTTGTTTTACCTTTTGATTTTCCGTGTGCTGGCGCATCAAAGCTAACTGTGGAATACCCTTTTGCTAAAAGTTCGTCTGCAATTTTAAAAAGTTGTGTTCCTCTTCCAGACCAACCATGAACTAATAATACTTTACGTTCGCTTTGCCCATAAGTATATGTAACAACACTTTTATCAATTGCTGGAACATAAATTAATTCTTGAATGCTTTTGGCATCCATTTCTAATTCTCGTTTAGGAACTTTATGTTTTATTGGTGTTGTGAAAATCTTTGCAGCAAATTTTGTAACTAATTTTGTAGAAATAAAAGCGCAAATTTTCGCAGATATTATAATAATCTTAGGAATTTTTAATGATTTAGTAGGATTGATTGCCTTTTTTGCCATTTCAATAAAACTTATTTTAGGGAAGGATTTTGCTTGTTTTTTTGCTAAATTTAAAAAGCATAAAAGTAGTATATAAATTATTGCTTCTTATGATAATCATAAATTAATTTCTAAAATGGAAATATTTCATATTAGCGCAGAATGTTATCCTGTAGCAAAGGTTGGCGGATTAGGTGATGTTGTGGGTGCGTTGCCTAAATATCAACAATCTGCCGGTCATAATGTTAGAGTTGTAATTCCTTGTTATGACACTAAATTTAGAAAAGAAAATGATTTTGAGTGTGTTCATTGGGGTAATGTTAAATTAGGAAATTTTAATTTCCCGTTTAGTGTCTTAAAAGAGACAACAGACAAATTGGGTTTCGAACTGTATTTAATAGAAATTAATGAATTGTTTAATAGACCAAATGTGTATGGTTATGAAGATGATATCGAAAGATTTTTGTCTTTTCAGATAGCAACACTAGATTGGATAATCGCTAGAAGTGCAATTCCAGACATTGTTAATTGCCATGATCATCATACTGGTGTTATTCCGTTTATGCTGCAGTTTGCTTATAAATATGAAAGTTTAAAGAATGTAAAAACAACTATAACTATTCATAATGGTTTATATCAGGGGTGGTTTGGTTTTGATAAATTATATTATTTGCCAGAATTTAATCTAAAACATGTTGGGTTTTTAGAATGGAGCAATTCGATAAATTCATTGGCCGTTGGCATTAAATGTGCAAATGCCATAACTACTGTTTCTCCAAGCTATTTGAATGAAATTAATATATCAGCAAATGGATTAGAATCACTGTTTAATTCTGTAAGAAATAAATCGAAAGGAATTTTAAACGGAATTGACATCGAAGTTTGGAATCCTATGAAAGATCAAATGATTGCCGAAAATTATTCGATTGAAGATTTTGAAACGGGAAAAAGAAAAAATAAAGAAAAGCTATGCGAAGAATTTGAATTAGATCCGTCAAAACCATTATTTAGTTTTATTGGTCGATTGTTTGAAGAAAAAGGAGGCGATTTGCTCCCGCATGCTTCTGCTTTGGCATTGTCTGAACATTTCGAAGAAATTAATATTTTGATTTTAGGTTCAGGAAATGCGGAAATTGAATCACAGTTAACTCAACTGCGAAATGATTATAAAGGAAATTACAATGTTTTTATAGGTTATAATGAAGATTTAGCGCATTTGATTTATGCAGGTTCAGATTATATTTTAATGCCTTCTAGGGTTGAACCATGCGGGTTAAATCAAATGTATGCTATGCGTTACGGAACTATTCCGATTGTTAGAAGAACTGGAGGGTTAAGAGACACGGTTGTTGATTTTGGAGATGATGGAAATGGCATTTGTCATGATCAGGCTTCGGTAGCAGATATATGCTATTCAATAAATCGTGCTGTTAGGTTGTATGAGGATAAAATAAATTTCAATAAAGTTTTAACGAAAGGAATGTCAGCAGATCATTCCTGGGAAAGTGTTTGCCAAGAATATATCGAAATATACAACTTAATAATTCAGCAAAATGAAATTTAAAAAGAAAAATGTAGTTGCCATTATTTTAGGAGGTGGACAGGGTTCACGTTTATTTCCATTGACAGAAACAAGATCAAAGCCGGCAGTTCCTATTGGAGGAAAGTACCGTTTGGTCGATATTCCGATTTCGAATTGTATTAATTCTGATATTTTTAAAATATTTGTATTGACACAATTTAATTCTGCATCTCTAAATGCTCATATTAAAAACACTTTTAATTTTAGTATTTTTAGCCAATCTTTCGTTGATATTTTAGCTGCAGAACAAACTCCTGATAATCCGACTTGGTTTCAGGGAACTGCTGATGCAGTAAGACAATGTATGTCACATTTTTTAAAGCACGATTTTGACCACGCTTTAATTCTTTCTGGAGATCAGTTGTATCAAATGGATTTTAATGAAATGCTTGAAGCGCATATCGCAGCTGATGCTGAAATTTCTATTGCAACTTTACCAGTAAATGCCAAAGATGCTCCAGAATTTGGTATTCTTAAAACAGATCATGAAAACAACATTCATGCGTTTATAGAAAAACCTCATGCTTCTTTATTGCCAGAATGGGAATCTGAAGTGAGTGAGCAAATGCAAGAAAAGGGGAAAAAGTATCTTGCTTCGATGGGAATTTATATTTTCAATAAACCATTGCTAGAAGAATTAATGGCTGACCAAGAAACGAAAGATTTTGGAAAAGAAATTATTCCGCAAGCTGTTGGGAAGCATAAAATCTTAAGTTATCAATATGAAGGATATTGGACAGATATTGGGAATATAGAATCATTTTTTGAAGCAAATATTGGTTTAACTGCAGATATTCCAGAATTTAATTTATTTGATAACGAAAACAAAATCTTTACTAGACCAAGATTATTGCCTCCTTCTAAATTTAGAAATTCGATTATCAATCAATCTTTAATTTCTGAAGGCTGTATTATTAATGCAAAAGAAATTAAAAGCTCTGTAATTGGTATTCGTTCTAGAATTGGCGAAGGAACTGTTTTGGAGAACTGTTACGTAATGGGTAATGATTTCTATCAGGATCTAGAAGAATTAAATCATGAAAGCAGTATTAATAAAATTCATGTTGGTATAGGAGAGAATTGTTATATCAAAAATGCTTTGGTTGATAAAAATGTTCGTATTGGAAACAATGTGCATATTTCAGGAGGAAAGCATTTAGACAATTTTACTAATGAATTGTACAGCATAAAAGACGGAATTGTTGTTGTCAAAAAAGGAGTAACATTATCTGATAATTTTAGAATTGAATAATCTAAATTAAGTTCCAATAAAAATTCCGATCGCTATCGGGAACACCTTCAATTGTCTTAAAAAATAAATATGACTAAAGCAATCGCACACTCTCTTTTTACCGATTTTGATATAGATTTATTCAAAGCAGGGAAACATTTCAGATTATATGAAAAACTTGGAGCTCATTTAATTGAAGTGAACGGAGTTAAAGGCGTTTATTTTGCTGTTTGGGCTCCAACGGCTCAAGCTGTTTCTGTAATTGGTGATTTTAATTATTGGACACAAGGTGAACATAGTTTAAATGTTCGCTGGGATTCTTCTGGAATTTGGGAAGGGTTTATTCCAGATATTTCAAAAGGAGCACTTTATAAATACAAAATTCAATCTAATATAAATGGCGTAGTTACCGAAAAAGCCGATCCCTTTGCACGTTATTGCGAAAAACCGCCTCATACGGCATCTGTAGTTTGGGACTTGGATTATAAATGGAAAGATGATAATTGGATGCAAAATCGTCAGGATTTTAATGCTCTAGACAAACCCTATTCGGTTTATGAAGTGCATTTAGGTTCTTGGAAACGAGGAGATCATAATCGATTTTTAACTTATCTTGAACTTGCAGATGATTTAGTAAAATATGTAAAGGAAACTGGTTTTACACATGTTGAGTTTATGCCAATTATGGAGTATCCTTACGATCCTTCATGGGGATATCAATTAACAGGATACTTTGCGCCAACTTCTCGCTTTGGGAAACCGCAAGATTTTATGGTCTTGGTAGATAAATTACATCAGAAAGGAATTGGTGTAATTCTAGATTGGGTTCCATCACATTTTCCAGATGATGCGCATGGTTTAGGATTTTTTGACGGCTCGCATTTATACGAACATCCAGATAGAAGAAAAGGATATCATCCAGATTGGAAAAGTTTAGTTTTTAATTATGGAAGAAATGAAGTTCGAGCTTTCTTAATAAGTAATGCTGTTTTTTGGCTTCAGAATTATCACATTGATGGACTTCGTGTTGATGCTGTTGCTTCGATGCTTTATTTAGATTATTCTCGAAAAGATGGTGAGTGGGAAGCTAATATTTTTGGAGGGAGAGAAAATTTAGACTCAATTAGTTTTCTTAAAGAATTTAATGAAGTAATCTATTCTAATTTTGATGGTATTCAGACTATTGCAGAAGAGAGTACTTCATTTCCTATGGTTTCAAGACCCACTTCTTTTGGAGGTTTAGGTTTTGGAATGAAATGGATGATGGGTTGGATGCATGATACTTTAAAATATTTCGAGAAAGAGACAGTTTATAGAAAATACCACCAAAATGAATTGACTTTTTCTATGACATATGCGTTTACTGAAAATTTCATGCTTCCATTTTCTCATGACGAAGTGGTTTATGGCAAAAAATCTCTGATTTATAAAATGCCTGGAGACGAATGGCAACGTTTTGCAAATTTAAGATTGTTGTATGGTTACATGTTTACGCATCCTGGAACAAAATTGCTCTTTATGGGTGCTGAATTCGGTCAAACAGGGGAGTGGAATTTCGAACAAAGTTTGGACTGGCATTTGTTACAATATGACTATCATTCTGGAATAAAGAGATTGATTACCGATTTAAATCAATTGTATAAATCACAGCCTGCTTTGTATGAGAAACAATTTACTGGAGACGGTTTTGAATGGATCAATTATTCCGATCATCAAAATGCTGTTTTGTCTTATATCCGAAAAGGAAATAATCCAGATGATAATATTATTGTAGTGTGCAATTTTACTCAAGTTGTTCGAGAAAATTATAGAATTGGTATTCCTAGAAAAGGCAAACTGCAAGAAATTTTTAATAGCGATGCCAAAATATATGGAGGAAGTGGTATAGAAAATTCTAAAATTCTAAAAATAGATTCAATATCGTATGATGGAAGAGATTTTTCTGCCGAACTAGTTTTGCCGCCTTTGAGTGTTACTGTATATATTTTAGTTTAATTTAAAATCTTGAAGTAAGATTTTGTTATTATATCGTTTCAAAATTATCAAATTGTTGATTTTTTGTTTGGTAATTTGTAACTCATTCAGAAAAAACGTTTTCGTGAATAAACCTTTTATTCATAGGGTGTTACGGACTTTTTTTGTATGTTTGAATGAAAGAAAATGTTATAAATTAATTCATTGGAGATATGATTACAAACACATCATTAGAATACAAAGGCGATTTATATCCATCAAAAATTGTCTCGTATGAACATGAAGGAGATTCTATTTTCTTTAATACGGATAATAAGGTAATTTTAAAAGTTACTATTCTTCGTGATAGTTTAATTCGATTTCGTTTTACTACAAAAGGCTATTTCAGCAACGATTTTTCATATGCCATTGATAAAACACAACTTCATGGCTACAACTTTTTGGAAGTTACTGAAGAAGAAACCTACTTTCAAATTAGAACTAGTAAAGTTAAATGTAAAATTCAGAAAGCAGATCTTCGTCTTGCGATTTACGATTTAAATGATTTTCTAATTCTTGAAGATGAACTTGGTTTTCATTGGGAAGAAAGCTACGAATATGGCGGGAATATTGTAAAAATGAGCAAATTCGCTAAAGATGGCGAATGTTATTACGGTTTAGGCGATAAAGCCACTCAAATGAATCTTAAAGGCAAAAGAGTAGAAAATTTTGCTACAGATCAATATGCTTACCAGAAAGATCAAGAACCGTTATATAAAGTGGTTCCTTTTTATATTGGACTTCATAACAAACAGTCTTATGGTATATTTTTCGATAATACTTTCAGAACTTTCTTTGATTTTTGTCAAGAAAGAAGAAATGTTACTAGTTTCTGGGCTGAAGGTGGCGAAATGAACTATTATTTTGTTTATGGTCCTCAAATGCAGGACGTTGTTACCACTTATACCGATTTAACAGGTAAACCAGAATTACCGCCACTTTGGGTTTTAGGATACCATCAATGCAAATGGAGTTATTATCCTGAAAGCAAGGTTAAAGAAATTACATCAAAATTTAGAGAGCTTCAGATTCCTTGTGATGCCATTTATTTGGATATCGATTATATGGATGGGTTTAGATGCTTTACTTGGAATAAAAACTATTTTCGCGATCCAAAAAGAATGGTTTCTGAATTAGCAGAAGATGGTTTTAAAACTATTGTAATTATTGATCCAGGAATTAAAATTGATAAAGATTACTGGGTTTATAAAGAAGCTTTAGAAAAAGATTATTTCTGTAAAAGAGCCGACGGTCCTTATATGAAAGGAAAAGTTTGGCCAGGAGAATGTAATTTTCCTGATTATACAAATCCCATAGTTAGAGAATGGTGGGCTGGTTTATTTAAAGAATTAATTGCAGAAATTGGAGTAAAAGGAGTTTGGAATGATATGAATGAACCAGCTGTTATGGAGGTTCCTAATAAAACATTTCCGATGGATGTTCGTCATGTTTACGATGGAAATCCTTGTAGCCATAGAAAAGCTCATAATATTTATGGAACTCAAATGGCGAGAGCCACTTATCATGGTGTAAAGCGATTTGCATATCCAAAACGTCCGTTTGTCATTACAAGATCGGCTTATGCTGGCGCGCAGCGCTATACATCATCATGGACTGGGGATAATGTAGCCACTTGGGAACATTTATGGATTGCAAATATTCAGGTTCAGAGATTATCTATTTCTGGAATGGGATTTACAGGCTCAGATATTGGTGGCTTTGCCGAACAGCCAACAGGAGAATTGTACGCACGTTGGATTCAATTAGGTGTTTTTCACCCTTTCTGCAGAACTCATTCTTCTGGAGATCACGGAAATCAAGAACCTTGGGCTTTTGATGAAGAAGTAATTAATATTACTAGAAAATTTGTGAGTCTTCGTTACCAATTACTGCCTTATTTGTACACTATGTTTTGGCAATATATTGAAGAGGGAGTTCCTATGCTAAAACCACTGGTTTATTATGATCAAGATGATACGCAAACACATTATCGCAACGACGAGTTTATCTTTGGAAACCAGATTTTAGTCTGCCCTATACTTGAACCTAATGCTGTAGGTAGACGTATGTATATTCCTAGAGGTGAATGGTATAACTATTGGACAAATGAATTGTTTGTCGGAGGAAGAGAAATTTGGATTGATACCAAATTTGATGAGATTCCTGTCTTTGTAAAAGCTGGAGCAATTATTCCAAAATATCCTGTTCAACAGTATGTAGGCGAATTAGAATTTGATGAATTAACGTTGGATGTTTACTATAAAAACGGTAAAGAACAGTCGGCTGTATATGAAGATGCTCAAGATGGTTACGATTACAAAAAAGGACGTTACAGTTATTTGTCGTTACGAAATGTTGGAAAAGAAAAGGAATTGATTATTCAACTTCATAAAGAAGGGAAGTATATAACTCCTTACACTAAATATAAAATCAATCTTATCGGATTGCCTTTTAAAGTTGCAGAAATAGAAATTGACAACGAAAAGATTGAATTTGACAAAATTAGTTTTGAGCAAAATAATTTCTTAATAGTTGATAAAGAGTTTAATGAACTTCATATTGTTGGCGAATAGTTAAATTTTGATATTTTTTTATTTTAATGTATAAAATATTTTATTTTTTTTAATCGTATTTTTGTTATAAAAATAGCTCGAATTATGAAAAAATATATGTTTTTAGGGGTTTTTGGGGCGCTTGTTATGGCTTGCGCGACAAATCCAATTACTGGAAAACAAAATTTGAATTTTGTTTCAAACAGCGAATTGTTTCCAACTTCTTTTCAGCAATACAGTACTTTTTTGTCTGAAAATAAAGTTATTACAGGAACGGCAGATGCAAAACTTGTTGAAAATGTTGGATTTAAAATTAAGGCTGCTGCCGAAAAGTATCTAACATATTTAGGACAGTCACAGTATTTAAAAGATTATCGCTGGGAATATAAATTGGTTGATAATAAAGAAGTTAATGCTTGGTGTTTGCCAGGAGGTAAAATTGTGGTTTATTCAGGGATATTACCTGTTACACAAAATGAATCTGGTTTGGCAACAGTTATGGGGCACGAGGTTTCGCACGCTTTAGCCAATCACGGAGCACAAAGAATGAGCGCTGCGCAACTTCAGCAAATTGGAGGAGCCGTTTTAGATGCTGCTACAACAAATAAATCTGCACAAACAAGAGAAATATTTTCACAAGCTTATGGAATGGGAACTGAGGTAGGAGTAATGCTTCCTTTTAGCAGAAGCAACGAAAGCGAAGCAGATAAAATTGGTTTGACATTGATGGCAATTGCAGGCTATAATCCTGATGATGCAGTTGCATTTTGGACAAGAATGTCGGCAAAATCAGGCGGTTCTTCGACTCCAGAATTCATGAGTACTCACCCTTCTGATGCTACAAGGATTGCAAATATTAAAGCTTTAATTCCAGAAGCAAAAGCAATTGCGCTAAAAGTAGGAACTATTAAATAAAATATATTTTTTGAACATCAAGAAAAGCTATTCATAACGAATAGCTTTTTTGTTTATAATTTATTAATGAACGAATTGGATAATTTCTATCTGATTATGATAAAAATTAGATAAATTCGTAGCCTATTAACAAAACCATTTCTATGAAAAACCTACAAAAAGGAGATAAGAAGCTTTTAAATGCTTGGGCATTTTATGATTGGGCAAACTCTGTTTATACTTTGACAATTGCTTCTGCTGTTTTTCCAATTTTTTACGAAGCTTTATTCAGTGATCGCGATCATTACATCGATGTTTTCGGAATGCATCTTAAAAATTCAGCTTTAATTAGTTTTATTACAGCTTTTGCTTTTATGGTGGTTTCGTTTATTTCTCCATTATTATCAGGAATCGCAGATTACGTTGGAAACAAAAAGTCATTTATGAAGTTCTTTTGTTACGTAGGAGCTTTATCTTGCATGGGATTATATTGGTTTGACTTAGAAAATATTTATGTTGGACTTTTGTTTTATTTCCTTGGATTGCTAGGTTATTGGGGAAGTTTAGTTTTCTATAACTCATATCTTCCAGATATTGCTTTTGAGGAACAGCAGGACAGAATTAGTGCAAAAGGTTATTCTTTAGGGTATATTGGAAGTGTTATTTTGTTGATCATCAATTTGGCCATGATTATGAAACCAAAACTTTTTGGTATTTCAGGAACAGATGGTGAAGCAGCAATGAAAGCCATGCGTTATTCTTTTGTAATGGTTGGAGTATGGTGGATTTTATTTAGCCAGTACACTTATTATTATTTGCCAAAAGGGAGTAAAGAATCGGGCCAAAAATTAACAAAATCTGTTGTATTTAATGGTTTCAAAGAATTAAAAAAGGTTTGGGCGTTATTACAGGAAAATATTCCTTTGAAACGATATTTGGGAGGTTTCTTCGTTTCTAGTATGGCAGTTCAAACGGTAATGTTGGTCGCTACTTATTTTGGCGCACAAGAAATACAGTGGGAAAGCAAAGAACAAAGTACAATTGGTTTAATTGTTTGTATATTAATCATTCAGTTAGTTGCTGTTGTTGGAGCTATATTAACTTCTAGGGCTTCAGAGAAATTCGGAAACGTTCCAACCTTAATATTTATTAATGGTATTTGGGCAGTATTTTGTGCGCTTGCGTATTTTATTACTTTGCCAACCCATTTCTATGTCATGGCTACTATCGCCGGATTTGTAATGGGAGGAATACAAGCATTATCTCGCTCAACCTATTCGAAATTATTGCCAGATACCGAAGATACAGCATCGTTTTTTAGTTTCTATGATGTTGCAGAAAAAATAGGAATCGTGATAGGAATGTGTGTTTACGGAATTATCGATCAAATTACAGGAAGTCCGCGTGCTGCAATTGTAATTTTGGCAATTTTCTTCGTTTCATCAATATTTCTGTTAAGAAGAGTACATAAAAAAGACGTTTCAAACTAATTGAAACGCCTTTTTATAAAACCAATATCACGAATTGCAAGGATTATTTTGATTGATGATTTTTTTTGTAACTCGTGATATTTTTTTGAATAGTTAGCTTTTTGAAATAGTTCCTGATCCAGAAACTTTAGTATCTTTTTTTTCAGGATTTCCAACATATCTAATATTTCCAGAACCAGAAACTCTAGCCGTTAAGCTTTCGTCGCAAGCAACTTTACTGTTTCCAGATCCCGAAACATTAGCCTCAACAACCTTCGATTTTAAATCGGCAGCATTAATATCTCCAGAACCAGAAAGTTTAGCTGAGAAATTAGTAGCAGTTCCTTTTAAACGTACATTTCCTGATCCGCTTACGTTCAGTTCTAAATTATTGGTATCAACCGGTAAAGTAAAATTTCCAGAGCCAGATAATTTGATTGAAAACTTATCATTTTTGATCACATCTTTTGATTGAATATCACCAGATCCTGCTAAGCTTAATTCAGAGATTTTTTCAAATGGAACGGTAACTTGAATTTTACCTGAACTTGTACGTATTTGAGTACCTTTCTCCACATAAATTTTTAATGAATTTTCTTCAACTTCGACTTTGATAACAGCTAATAAATTTTCTTCTCCTTTGATAGTGATTTTCCCCTCTTTTCCAGACACTAAGTCCACATCAAAAGAACCTGCTACTTTAATACCATCGTAATCTCCAGTAGATCTTGTTTCAGTAACTATCTTTCCGTTACCTTGTACTTTGTTTTGTGCATTAACTGTGCTATTTGTAAAAAAAATAGCTAGCGCTAATAATAAAATTGATTTTTTCATTGTTTTGATTTTTAGATGATTAATTTTTTGTTAGCGAAATATTTCCGTAGTTCGAATTTATATTGATTTTATTCTGACCTTTTTTCTTGTAGAAACCTGCAATTCTTTTGTTGTTGCTTTTAATCTCAGTAACAGAAACTTCTAATGAATTATCATGTTTAATGTTTGAATATCTTGCAGAAATATCAAAATCAAAAGCATAATTGGGAACATAACCAATTGTAATGTCTGTATATCCTGAGTTTATTGTGATATTTCCAGCTTTTTCTGTTACTGTTCCGATACTGATTTTACTGTAATTGGTATCGTAACTAAAGTTGCTTGAAATTTCTCCAATAATAAAAGTCAAATAGTTTCCTGAACCACTCAAAGAATTGATTTTTTGAAATTTAAAAGTTCCATAGCTGCAATCAGCTTTAATATTCTGACCATCATTTAGATTAACATCTGTATAGTTTGCACTTAGATTCAAATTGCCAGAATCATTAATCTTAAGATTAGAATATCGAGCATCAATATTTCCTGTTTTAATGTAATCTATACTTGAATTTTGGCAATATTGAATAGAGATTTGATTGTTTGATCCGTTTAGTTTGCCTAAAGCAACTTTTCCGTACTTGCAGTCAATATCTGTAGAAGATTCTGCATTTGGAACCGAAATATTACCGTATTTATTGACCAATTTCATAGATCCATTTTTTGGAATTTTAATCACATAATTGATCTCAAAACTATTATTACTTCCTTTACTTTTAACATTAGAGCTTCCAAGTTTTGTCAAAGCAGAAACCAATCCCTTAAGAGCAGTAATATCAACGTCTATACTATTTAAACGTTCATTTACCCAATTTTCATTTGGTCCATTTACTTTTATAGTAATATCCAAATCAATTTTGTCTTCGTCCCAAGTTGTAACCGTTATGCTTCCGTATTTGTTGTCAACATCTATTCCTGCATTTGAATTGACGATATAAGTTTTTTTGATGTTTTTTTGTTTAGTGATATAAGTGTCATCGTTTGAAAACCCTAATAAAGGAATCAAAAGAAACAAGATTAGTAAGTTATAGTGTTTTTTCATTAGAGTTGTTTTTTAGTTTTTCGTTGTCTTCAATTCTTTTCAGAACGGTTTGCAAAAAAGAAATACGCGTTTGAAGATTGCTAATCATGGCATATATAATTTGTTTGTTCTCACCATTTTTTTGCAGTTCATTTATAATTTTTTGATAATCAGCATCAAAAGTTTTCATCTGATTCATCGCATCATTAATAATCTGCTGATTTTCTGGCGAATTTTTCTCTTTCAGTTTAACCAGTTCGTTGTCAATTAGAATATTGAAAATAGAATCGGTGCGTTTAGTTTCTTTAGAAGCAAATTTGAATTCTTTTGGTTTTTCATTTTTATAAAAAAGCGATACTCCAAGCATCAATACGATCGAAGCGACAATAGCAGTTGCGAACCAATATCTTTTCTTAGGCTCTTTTTTATTTAATTTTTGTAGAAAATCGACCTGATGATCAGAATTTAATTCCTGAATATCCCATTGGTTTTCAAATCTGTTGAATAATTCGTCTAAATTGTCTTTTTCATTTTTCATAATTCCAATTCATTTTATATCTCTTCCAATTTTTTTCTCAAACTGTCTTTGGCTCTGCTCAAGGTTGTTCTGCAATTTGCATATGTGATGTTTAAAATTTCGCAGATTTCTTCTTGATCATAACCTTCAATGTAAAAAAGCGTCAATACCATTCTGTAATTATCTTTCAGCTGTAAAATGGTATCTAAAACTTGTTTTACTTTAAGTGAGTTCAAGTCAATGTTTTCAGAAATAATTCCATCATTTTCTTCAATTTTATAAAGTTGTTTACTTAAATCTTCTACCTGAAAAGAGTTGTTTTTCTTGTAAAAATCGATGCTATAATTGATGATTATTTTTTTTAACCATGCGCCAAAAGCCACTTCTTGTTTATAGTCATTGATTTTTGTAAAAGCTTTTAAGAAACCTTCCTGCATGACGTCTTGTGCAAAATGTTCGTCTTTTACAATACGAAAAGCCACATTATACATCGCTTTACAATAGCGATTGTATATTTCAAATTGCGCTTTTTGATTGTTGTCTTTACAAAGCGCAATTAGTTCTTCGATATTTTGGTTGTTTATATTCAAGTAGTGGCTTTTGGTTTTTAGTAATGACTGTGCTTTTTTTGGTTTGTTACACTTTTATAAAATTAATTTTATTTTTTTTGAAATGAGTTGATAATTTTGATAATAATAGAGAGTAGGATTTTTATTTCATTTTATAAAATCTATATTTGCAGATAAAACGAATAGCTATGAAAAAAAAATATTTTTTGTTTATTTTAATTTCCACAATCGGCTTTTTAAGCTCTTGTAATCAAGATTTTGATAGTGGCCTGGATTTTTCAAACTCTGAAAACAATGGAAATGAAAGTGCAGGCGAAAAAGCCATTTTTAGTGCCAAAATTGGAGACGAAGAATTTGTTGCAAATACTACAACTGCTGTTGTAACTGATGACTATGTATTAATAGCAGGGACTAGATCGTCAAAAGGAGATTTAATTCAAATAATTTTGCCTAGTAATAAAGTAGGAACATATACATGGGCAGAAAACCAAGAAAATGCAGAAAAATTTGTTTTAGCTTATGTTCAAGGAGTAGATGGATATGCATTTGTTAGTGCCTCAAATGAAGACGCGGCATTTTTAGGCGTACAGAATTATACAGATACTGCAATCATTAAAATCACTGGAGTAAATAAAACTAAAAAAACAATTTCTGGCACATTTCAGTTTACTGGATTTAGTGATACAGAAGATGGTTCAACTGCGATAAAAGTTATTACAAAAGGTAATTTTGAAAATATACCTTATATAGATGATATTCCTGCTGAAGATTCTGATGATGTTTTGAAAGCAAAAATAGACGGAGTTGATTATACAAACAATAAAGTTGATGTAAGTAGTGTAACTGCTAGCGGCAGTAATCCGTATTATAGTATAGTAGGTAAAAACAACAATGATAATTCTAGCGTCGGTTTAATGATTAATAAATCATATTCTGTTGGAACCTATGAAGCTTCAAGCAATTTATCAGTTGAAGAAGGCGAGCTTGTAAATGTTATTGGCGCTTCTTACAGAACAAATGACCTTTTGTATAATTCTAAATCAGGGTCACTTACAATAACCTCAAAAACAGCAGAAAAAATGGAAGGGACTTTTAATTTTGTCGTTCATAATTTCACTACAGATGATGAAAAGACTATTACAGGCTCTTTTAGTATAGATATAAAGATTTAGAGCAAAGAGACTATCTACAAATTTAATCCGCCTTGTGCGGATTTTTTTTGGTAATGCAATTTGATTTTATTAGTTTGGCTAATTAAATAGATATCATATCTTCCATTCTTGGCATAGTGATTGTCTGTTTTAATAATATATCTTGCAAATTAAGCGTATAGTCTGTTTTTATTAGAAAAAAATGAATTTTAAACGTTAATTGCAAGTTGTATTAAACTTTTAATGACAAAACGACTTATATATTATTATGTCAAACCATAAAATACTTACTATTGACAATCTGTCACTTCAAGAATTTGACTCAGAGGCAGAATTAATTCCATTGTTGACTCCAGAAGACGAAGAGGAAATGAATAATGAAGAACTTCCTGTTTCGCTTCCAATTTTACCTTTACGTAATACTGTTTTATTTCCAGGAGTTGTTATTCCAATTTCAGCAGGAAGAGATAAGTCAATTAAACTGATTAATGACGCTAATGCAGGTGGAAAAATCATCGGTGTTGTATCTCAAATTAACGAAGAAGACGAAGATCCATCAAAAGATGATATTCATAAAGTAGGAACTGTTGCACGTATTTTACGTGTTTTAAAAATGCCTGACGGAAACGTAACAGTTATCCTTCAAGGAAAAAAACGTTTTGAAATTGACGAAGTGGTTTCTGAAGAACCATACATGACAGCAACTATTAAAGAAGTTACTGAGGAGCGTCCAGACGAAAATGATTCTGAATTTACTGCAATTTTAGATTCTGTAAAAGAATTAGCAATACAAATTATTAAGGAAAGTCCAAATATTCCTTCTGAAGCTACATTTGCAATAAAAAACATTGAAAGCCAGTCGTTTTTGATCAATTTTGTATCTTCAAACATGAATTTATCAGTAAAAGAAAAACAAGGCCTTTTATCGATAAATGGATTAAAAGAACGTGCTTTAGAGACTTTGCGATACATGAATGTTGAACTTCAAAAATTAGAATTGAAGAACGATATTCAATCAAAAGTTCGTTTTGATTTAGACCAGCAACAACGAGAATATTTCCTTCACCAGCAAATGAAAACCATTCAAGAAGAATTGGGAGGTGTTTCTCAGGAAGAGGAAATGGATGAAATGGGGCAAAAGGCTAAAACAAAAAAATGGGACGAAAAAACGCAGAAACATTTCGAAAAAGAATTGTCTAAAATGCGTCGTATGAATCCGCAGTCTCCTGATTTTGGAATTCAAAGAAATTATTTGGAATTGTTTTTAGAATTGCCATGGGGTGAATATTCTAAAGATAAATTCGATTTAAAACATGCTCAGAAAATTTTAGATAAAGATCATTTTGGACTTGATGAAGTTAAGAAAAGAATGATCGAGCATTTGGCTGTTTTAAAATTGCGAAATGACATGAAATCGCCAATTATATGTTTAACAGGGCCTCCAGGAGTTGGTAAAACTTCTATTGGGCGTTCTGTGGCAGAAGCTTTAGGACGTGAATATGTTCGTATTTCTTTAGGAGGTTTACGTGATGAAGCGGAGATTCGCGGACACAGAAAAACCTATATTGGAGCAATGCCTGGACGTATTATTCAGAGTTTAAAAAAGGCAGGAACATCAAATCCTGTATTTATTTTAGATGAGATTGATAAACTGTCAAATGGAAATAGCGGAGATCCATCTTCGGCTTTATTAGAAGTTTTAGATCCAGAGCAAAACAGTGCTTTTTATGATAATTTCCTTGAAATGGGATACGATTTATCTAAAGTTATGTTTATTGCGACTTCAAATAATATGGCAGCAATTCAACCTGCTTTACGTGACAGAATGGAAGTAATAAAAATGTCAGGCTATACAATTGAAGAAAAGGTTGAAATTGCCAAAAGACATTTATTCCCAAAACAATTAGAAGCTCACGGTTTAACAGTAAAAGATTTGACTATTGGCAAAAAGCAATTAGAAAAAATCATAGAAGGTTATACAAGAGAATCTGGTGTTCGTAACTTAGAAACTAAGATTGCTCAAGTAATCAGAAATGCAGCAAAATCGGTTGCCATGGAAGAGGAGTATAACAAAAAAGTTACTGATGAAGATATCGTAGCAATTTTGGGAGTGCCAAGACTTGAGCGTGATAAATACGAAAACAATGATGTTGCTGGTGTTGTAACAGGTTTAGCTTGGACAAGTGTTGGAGGAGATATTCTGTTTATTGAATCTTTAATTTCTGAAGGAAAAGGTTCATTGACCATTACGGGAAATCTTGGAACTGTAATGAAAGAATCTGCTACAATTGCATTAGAATATATAAAAGCAAATGCTAAGAAATTAGATATTAGCACTGAACTTTTCCAGAAATATAACATTCACTTACACGTTCCAGAAGGAGCGACTCCAAAAGACGGACCAAGTGCTGGTATTGCAATGCTTACTTCATTAGTTTCGCTTTTAACTCAGAAAAAAGTAAAGAAAAACCTTGCTATGACTGGGGAAATTACGCTTCGAGGAAAAGTATTGCCAGTTGGCGGTATTAAAGAAAAAATCTTAGCTGCCAAAAGAGCAGGAATTAAAGAAATTATTCTTTGTCACGAAAACAAAAGCGATATCGATGAAATCAAAGCTGAATACTTAGAAGGTTTGAGTTTTCACTATGTTAAAGAAATGAGTGAAGTTTTAGCTTTAGCTTTGACAGATCAGAAAGTAAAAAATGCTAAAGAATTAAAATAAAAATCTTTTAGTTAGATATATAAATTCCAAATTCCAATTTAACGATTGGGATTTGGAATTTTTTTATTTGACTTTAATTTAAGTGTTATATAATTTTATATTTGCACTTGCGTTATTCCCATATAGTGCGACAAAAACAAATGCTCAAAAAAGTTGTTTTATTTTTTCTAATCTTAATCTGTTCGTGTTCTTTCGGACAAGTTGGAGGGCGCTACACTTATCAATTTTTAAACTTAACTACTTCGCCAAGACAAGCGGCATTAGGAGGAGACATTATTACAATATATGATGATGATGTTAATCAAGCCATGTCGAATCCTGCTCTTATAAATGCGGACATGGATAATCATTTAGCGTTGAATTACGGAAGTTATTATGGCGAGGCTTCTTACGGTACTGGATCGTATGCTTATACTTATGATAGGCATCTTCAGACTTTTTATGCTGGAGTTACTTATGTTAACTATGGTACATTTGAAGGATATGACGAAAATGGCCAGGCAACTTCGAATTTTACAGGAAGTGAAGGTGCTTTATCGCTTGGATATGCATACAACGTTCCTTTTACAGATTTATACATTGGTGCAAGTGCTAAGCTTATAACTTCATCTTTAGAAACATATAATTCAATAGGAGGTGCGGTCGATTTGGGGTTTTTATATGTAGATGAAAGGAACGATTTGAATTTTGCTCTTGTATTTAGAAATATGGGAACTCAGTTTACTACTTATTCAGGGATTAAGGAAAATCTTCCGTTTGAAATTGTTGCGGGTATTTCGCAAGAATTAGAGCATGTGCCTATTCGTTGGCATCTTTCAGTAGAAAATATACAGCAATGGAATATCTCTTTTTCGAATCCTGTTCGCGGAGAAACTAATATCGACGGATCTACTAGTCCAGAGAAAGTCTCTTTTCTAAACAACGCTTTAAGGCACGTAGCTTTTGGAGTTGAGCTTTTTCCTAAAAAAGCATTCAATTTTCGCGTAGGTTATAATTTTAGAAGAGGCGAAGAATTGCGTGTAGAAGAACAGCGTAACTTTTCGGGAGTTTCGTTAGGGTTTGGTTTGAGAATGAATAAACTGAAGTTTAATTACTCTTATTCAAGATATACATTAGCGGCAAATACAAGTCTTTTTGGTTTAACCTTAAATTTTCAATAATTGCTCTTTTTTGATCATTTATTAATCAAAAAAACAAATAACTTTAATACTTCATATCCAGATAAAGATGGCTACATTTGCAATAACTTTGATGCCGAAATCTCTATTATTGCGATAAAGCAGTCATAAAAAGAATAAAAATTAAAAAATAAAAAATTGAAAAAAATTACCATTGCTATCGACGGATTTTCATCTACAGGAAAAAGCACGCTTGCAAAACAATTGGCAAAAGAATTAGAATATGTTTATGTAGATACAGGTGCGATGTACCGCGCTGTAGCTTATTTTGCAATGCAACATACTTTAATTGGAGCTGATTTTTTCAAGAAAGAAGCTTTGATTGAAGCTTTATCTGGCATTAAATTAGAATTTAAGTTTAATTCGGATTTAGGTTTTGCAGAAATGTATTTAAATGGTGAAAACGTAGAGAAACAAATTCGAACTATTGAAGTTTCTAATTTTGTTAGTAAAGTGGCAGCCGTTTCAGAAGTTCGTGCTAAATTAGTAGAACAACAGCAAGAAATGGGAGCCAATAAAGCTATTGTAATGGATGGAAGAGATATTGGAACAGTAGTTTTTCCAAACGCAGAATTGAAAATTTTTATGACCGCAAGCGCTGAAACACGCGCACAAAGACGTTTTGATGAATTACAGCAAAAGGGAGACAATGTTTCTTATGAAGAAGTTTTGAAAAACGTAGTTGAAAGAGATCATATGGATACACACCGTGAAGATTCTCCTTTAGTAATCGCAGATGATGCAATTGAGATTGATAATTCTTACTTAAATAAAGAAGAGCAATTTGCCGCAGTTCTGGAATTAGTGAATGATGTTGTTAAAACAGCATAATTTTTTGCAGATATTATTTTAAATGGTAGTTTTACCGCTTCATTTTTACAAAAGAACAAATATATTATATGGGGATTAAAAATAGATTGATTTTAATGAGCTTTCTTCAATTTTTTGTTTGGGGAGCCTGGCTTATAACAATTGGAAATTATTGGTTTGGCACAAAAGCGTGGGAAGGAACTCAATTCGGGCTCGTTTTTGGAACCATGGGAATCGCTTCTCTTTTTATGCCTACACTTACAGGTATTATTGCCGATAGATGGATTAATGCCGAAAAATTATACGGTGCTCTACATATTCTTTACGCGGTAGTTCTATTCGGAATTGCGCAAGTTACTACACCAGATACTTTTATTGTTGTAATGCTTTTAGCAATGTGCTGTTATATGCCAACAATCGCTTTAAGTAACTCGATATCTTATACTTCACTTAAATTAAATAACAAAAACATCGTAAAGGATTTTCCGCCAATTCGTGTTTGGGGAACTATCGGATTTATTGTTGCCATGTGGATTACCAATTTAAGCGGAAGTAAGGCAACCGAATATCAATTTTATATTGCAGGAGTTGGAGCTTTAATTCTTGGAATTTACGCTTTTACTTTGCCAAAATGTGAACCACAGCGTTTGATTAAAGAAAATGCAACTTGGATAGAAACTTTTGGTTTAGAGTCTTTTAAATTGTTTGCAAACTATAAAATGGCTTTGTTTTTTGTGTTTTCTATGTTTTTAGGAGGAGCACTTCAGTTGACAAATGCTTATGGAGATGTGTTTTTGGATGAGTTTAAGCACTTTCCAAAATATGCCGATTCTTTCGTTATTCAATATTCAACTATTATTATGTCAATTTCTCAGGTTTCTGAGACATTGTTTATTCTTGCGATTCCGTTTTTCTTGAGACGTTTTGGAATCAAACAAGTAATGCTGATTAGTATGTTAGCTTGGGTTCTGCGTTTCGGATTATTTGCTTTTGGAGACCCTATAAATGGTTTATGGATGATTATCCTTTCTTGTATCGTTTACGGAATGGCATTTGATTTCTTCAATATTTCAGGTTCACTATTCGTAGAAAGCAATACCGATTCTAAAATTCGTTCTTCTGCACAAGGTTTATTTATGATGATGACCAATGGAGTAGGAGCTGTTTTGGGAAGTTTGACTTCTGGTTGGGCAATTGATCGTTTCTTTACAAAATCGTTTGCTAATACAACAGAATTAGCTGGTTTTTTACAAACAGATCCCGCTAATGAAAAAATGGCTGAATTTGTAAAAAATCAAGGGAATTCAATTTCTACAGATGGAGTTTTTACAAATCCAGTTCTAATGAAAGACTGGCACACTATCTGGCTTTCGTTTGCGCTTTATGCTTTGGTGATTGCGATTGCTTTTGCTGTTTTGTTTAAGCACAAACATGACCCAAAAGAGATAGAAAATTTAAGTCATTAATATTTTAGACCTATAAAAAAATCCCGTTTTCGATTTATTGAAAACGGGATTTTTTTCTTTATGTGTATATTTGAAATAATATTCTTAATTTTTAATATGCACCATCAGCAAAAAAAAATACTTCCTCCTTTTAGACCTGTTAGTTCAAAACCAATGCTTTTCTTAAATGCAGTTTTTGGTTTGTTTTGGGTATTCTGTGCGCTTTTCTTTTTGGGAGGAATCGTTTTTTTATCAATAAATTCTCGTGAAGAAACTGGACTGGATGAAAAGGAACTCTTGCCTTATTTTGTATATTCTCTCTAATTATTCTAGCGATAATAGCCTTGATACTATATTCTAGAAGAAAGATGTACACATCAATTATAATTGACGAAAAAGGAATCCGCTATTTGAATGTATTCAATAACAAGGTTAGAAAAGAAATTCGCTGGAGTAATTTTGCAAAAAGAGAGAAGGTTACCTATATATTAGAACCTCCAAAATTTGATGTTTCTTATATTCGACAATCAAAATCTTTTTTTGACCAGTTTTTCTGGCCGGTTTTAATAAATAATAAAATAGAAGTTCATAGTGAAATGTTTTTAGGTAAACATTTTTTTGCGATGCTCTATGCAAATCGATTAGAATTGATTAGAACTTTTTTACTTGGATTGGCACATTACAGACCAGATATTACTGTAAATCCGGAAATTTTTAGTAATCATTATATTGATAAGGAAAGTTATACTATTGATTATAGTCAACGCAGAAAAATTGGAATTATAGCAGGGTTAGTTTGTGTCTTGATTTTTACAATTATATATTTTTTGGTTTTCTAAACAGTAAACAGTTTTTTAGTATTACAATTTTTTCAATATTTTAGTGTTTTTAACGTCTATGAGCAGCCAAACAAAAAATCTTCCTCCATTTAATTCAGTAACTTCCACTCCGTCTAAAATCAAAAATTATGGTTTAGGTTTTCTAATGTTGATTTCTTTTCTATTGGTTTTAGGGGTTTTCTTTTTTATTTTGTTTTTTCTGCCTTTTGAACAAAATATGATTTACATATGCATTTTATTGATTCTTCCTATAGTTCTTCAAGCCATTTACTTAAGAAAAACGATGAAGCATACCACTACGATTATTGATAATCGCGGTATTCATTATGTAAATAGATTTAATCATAAAATTGAAAATGCAATATCGTGGAATAGTTTTGAAAAGAGCGACAATTTTAAAGGAAAAATAACAGGAATAAATTCCTCATCTGATTCAGATCTTTTGCGATATGATGTTTTTGCAAAAATGGTTGGAAGCGGTAAATATAGTCACGAAGCGTTTTTCTGGTTCGTTTCGGCAAACGGAAATATAGAAGCTCACAAGGAAACATTTTCCGGGAATCATATTTTTAGTATGCTTTATTCAAACAAACTTGAGTTAGTAAGAGGTCTGCTGTTAGGATTATCGCACTTTAGACCTGACTTAAAAATTCATCCTAAAGCTTTTAGTATGTACTATATAAATCCTGATACTTTTGCCGTAGAATATGAAAAAAGAAAAGAAGATATTAATTCAGCTCTTTTTATAACGGCACTTGTTATTATAGTTACAGTGTTTGTAATGCTTTTTGTTTTCTTTTAAATTTAATATCTATTATATTTAATATAAACGTTATAGGTTTTTGAAATCTACAGCGTTTATTTTTTATTTAATTTTTCCTGAAAAGAAAACTTTTATTTTACTTGGAAAACTTAATTTTAATTCAATTTTGCAGGTTATAGAATATATAGCAGTTAGCAATGAGTTGTCATGATTATTGCTAGATAAATAATAAGTTGCTTATCTGTTTGTAATTACAAAAAAATATATTAATTTTGCAGTCCTTTTGGCAGAGAAGAGTTTCCATTAGGAATCAACCATTTATGTAAAACAACTTCTGTATTTTCTATCGCATAAAGAAACTCAAGAAAAACAGAATACAAATTTTTTTATCAGCATGTCTGAACAAACAAAATCACAAGAAGAGTTTTTAGCAAATTTTAACTGGCACAACTTCCAAGAAGGAATCGATGCAGTAGATGAAAAAAACTTGCAAGAGTTTGAAGAACTAGTATCAAAAACTTTCATCGCTACAGATCAAGAAGAAGTAGTTGAAGGAGTTGTAGTTAGAATTACAGATAGAGACGTTATCGTTGATATCAATGCTAAATCTGAAGGTGTTATTTCTTTAAACGAATTTCGTTACAACCCAAACTTAAAAGTAGGTGACAAAGTAGAAGTATTAATCGACATCCGTGAGGATAAAACAGGTCAATTAGTATTATCTCACAGAAAAGCACGTACTATCAAATCTTGGGATAGAGTTATTGCAGCTAATGAAACTGGAGAAATCGTTAACGGTTTTGTTAAATGTAGAACTAAAGGAGGTATGATTGTTGACGTATTCGGTATCGAAGCGTTCTTACCTGGATCTCAAATTGACGTTAAGCCAATTAGAGACTACGATGTATATGTAAACAAAATGATGGAATTCAAAGTGGTAAAAATCAACCACGAATTCAAAAACGTTGTTGTATCTCATAAAGCTCTTATCGAGGCTGATATTGAAGTACAGAAAAAAGAGATCATCGGTCAATTACAAAAAGGACAAGTATTAGAAGGTGTTGTTAAAAACATTACTTCTTATGGTGTGTTCATTGACTTAGGTGGTGTTGACGGATTAATTCACATTACTGACCTTTCTTGGAGTAGAATCAACCACCCAAGTGAAGTTCTTGAATTAGACCAAAAATTAAACGTTGTAATCCTTGATTTCGATGATGAGAAAACAAGAATTCAATTAGGATTGAAACAATTAAACGCTCACCCATGGGATGCTTTAGATGCTAACTTAACTGTTGGTGACAAAGTTAAAGGTAAAGTAGTTGTAATCGCTGATTACGGTGCTTTCATCGAAGTTGCTGAAGGTGTTGAAGGTTTAATCCACGTTTCTGAAATGTCATGGTCAACTCACTTACGTTCTGCTCAGGACTTCGTGAAAGTTGGAGATGTTGTTGAAGCAGTTATCTTAACTCTTGATAGAGATGATCGTAAGATGTCATTAGGTATCAAACAATTGTCTCAAGATCCATGGACTGACATTACTTCTAAATACCCAGTAGGTTCTAAACATACAGGTATCGTTAGAAACTTTACAAACTTTGGTATTTTCGTAGAATTAGAAGAAGGAATTGACGGATTAATCTACATTTCTGACCTTTCTTGGACTAAGAAAATTAAACACCCATCTGAGTTTGTAAACGTTGGTGAAAAACTTGATGTTGTAGTATTAGAATTAGATGTTGAAGGACGTAAATTATCTTTAGGTCACAAACAAACTACTGCTAATCCTTGGGATCAATACGAAGATTCTTTCGCTGTAGGAACTATCCACAACGGTGAGATTTCTGAAATCGTTGACAAAGGAGCTACTGTAGAATTCGGAGATGATATCGTTGCTTTCATTCCTACTCGTCACCTTGAAAAAGAAGACGGTAAGAAATTGAAAAAAGGTGATACAGCTGATTTCAAAGTAATTGAATTCAACAAAGAATTCAAAAGAGTAGTTGCTTCTCACACTGCTATCTTCAGAGAAGAAGAAGAGAAAAACGTGAAAGCTGCAACTGAAAATACTTCATCTAACTCTACTACAAATGCACCAGCTGCAACTTTAGGAGACAACAATGATGTATTAGCTGCATTAAAAGCTAAAATGGAAAAAACTGAGAAAAAATAATTCTTAGTTTTTTATAAATAGAAAGTCCCACAGCAATGTGGGACTTTTTTTGCTTAGACTTTATTTATTTTTTTAAATTTTAACAAATAAAGTTGTGTTATTCTGTTAAAAAGTTATTTTTGTATGAAAATACTACATATGAAAAAACTCTACTTTTTTGTTTTGACTTTATGCTTTTTTAACGGTTTGAATGCACAGGTTATTAATTTTCCTGATGCAAATTTGAAAGCCAAATTACTTTCTTCTGCGACATATAGTCCTATTGCCTTGGATTTGGATGGTAAACGCATGAAAGTTGATATAAATGGAAACGGTGAAATTGAAGTAAATGAAGCAGAGCAAGTTAGTCTTCTTTATCTTTCAGAAAATATAGTTGCGAATAGGATTTCTAATTTGGTAGGTATCTTGAATTTTAAAAATCTAAAGAGTATAACCATTGACAATGGTTCACTTACAGCTCCTGACTTACAAGGTTTAGAAAAATTAGAATCTGTAGTATTTAGTGGTAATCAAAAATTAACTTCAATAAATTTAAATGGTTTAGTAAATCTTAGAAATCTGGATCTTAATGGGTGTAAGGTTGTCAATATAGATTTAAGCACATTAATTAATCTTAGGAATTTAAATTGTAACGGAAATAGGCTTACGAATTTAGATTTAACAGGTCTGTCTAATTTGGAATCTTTAAGATGTAATTACAATTTATTCACAACATTAAATATTGTAGATTTTAAAAAACTTTCTATTTTAGACTGTAGTAATACTCCTCTTATTAGTTTGGTTTTAAGTGGTTTGGATAGCTTAACTGAATTGCAATGTGATTATACTAATCTTCTGAATTTAGATTTGAACAACATGATTAAGTTAGAAAACATCATGTGCAGATGGGGTAAACTTGAAAATTTAAATATTAGCAACTTACCGAGTTTAAAAAAATTAGAATGTTTTTATAATAGATTGCCTAAATTAAATATTTCGGGTGCCGATCAGTTGGAATGGCTCTCTTGCGGTAATAATGTTCTTTCAGATTTGAATGTGAGCAATTTCAAAGAACTAAAATTTTTAAATTGCGACACAAATAATCTTTCATCATTAGATTTAAGTAGATCATCGAAATTAGAGACATTGTATTGCGGTGTAAATAAACTTACGAGCCTCAATGTTAAGTCTGCTTTAAATATTGCCACAATTTCTTGTTATAATAATCAGATAACAGAATTAGATTTAAAGGGGCTCTCTATGGTTAATATACTTAATTGCAATAATAATAAGATTGAAGAATTAAACTTAAATGACGCAAAAAATATTCTTGAAATTCAATGTACTAACAATAATTTAATTTATCTATTTGTTAAAAATGGCGTAAAGGAAACTCTAAAACTGTATTCAATTTTTAGTTTTTACGGCAACCCAAATCTAAAATATATTTGTGCTGATGATTTCGATTTTGAATACATAGAACATTATATACAAAATAATGGTTTACCAAAAGTTAATTTGAATACTTATTGCTCTTTCAAACCGGGAGGGAATTTTTATACAATTCAAGCTTTTAATAAATTTGATGTGGGGCGTGATGGCTGTGATCTAAATGATGATAGTATTTATGATATAAAATATAATATAGTAGGAAATCTAAATTCAGGAGTATTAGTTTCTAATAGTTCAAAAGTGGCATCAATTGATCTTCAGGCAGGAAATTATAAAATTGTGCCAGTTTTAGAGCGTCCTGATTTTTTTGATATATCACCAAAAGAAATAAGTGTTTCTTTTCCGAATGATATTAGTCCTTTAAAACAAAATTTTTGTATAACTCCTATTGGAAACGTAACTGACTTAGAAATAATATTAATTCCGCTAAATGCAGCTGTCGGTGGTTTTGATACTGATTATATTGTTAAATTTACAAACAAAGGAAATACGATAGAGAGCGGTTCTGTTAGTATTAAATTTGATGGTACTATTTTACATTATCTTTCATCCAGTATAGCTCCTTTATCTCAATCTATTGGTGAGTTGAAATGGAACTTTACGAATTTAAAACCTTTTGAGAGCAAAGAAATTTCATTAAAACTTTATTTAAATAGACCAACAGACAGACCAGGTGTTAATATTGGTGATATACTAAAGTTTAACGCTATAGTTGAGTCTGTTAATAATGATGTGAATCCAACAGATAATACATTTTTGTTAAATCAAACTGTTTTCGGTTCTTTCGACCCAAACGATAAGACTTGCTTAGAAGGCTCAATTATTACACCAGATTTAATAGGAGAATATGTTCACTATAAGATTCGTTTTGAAAATTTAGGCACATACTATGCTCGAAATGTTGTAGTTACTGATGTGATTGATTTGACTAAGTTTGATATAAAAACATTAATTCCAATAAGTTCTAGCCATCCTTTTGTAACTAAAATTTCTGAGGGAAATAAGGTGGAATTTATTTTTGAAAATATTAATCTTTCTTTTGATGATGCTAATAATGACGGTTATGTAGCCTTTAAAATTAAAACCAAACCAACACTTATTGTGGGAGATTCTTTTACAAACGAAGCAAATATTTACTTCGATTATAATTTTCCAATTTTAACCAATACTGCAACTTCAACATTTAAAAGCACTTTGACCACTCAGGATTTTGATTTTTCGAGATATTTCGTTTTATATCCAAATCCATCAGATCAAATTTTAAATATTTCTCAAAATGAGAATATTAATATACAATCCTTTGAGATTTATGATATTTTGGGACAACTAATTATAGCCATTCCAAATGCAAAAACAACTTCAAATATTGATATTTCTAAACTGAAAACGGGTAATTACTTTATAAGAGTAAAATCAGATAAAGGAAGTTCAAGTATGAAATTCATTAAGATTTAAATAGAAAGTCCCACAATATTGTGGGACTTTTTTTGTTTCAAGTTTGAGGTTTGTTTCTTTTGTCAGTTCGAGCACAGTTGAAAATGATTTTTTTTTATTTTAAAGCTAATAACTTAGATTCCTCTGGCGTAAAATCATTTACAATTGCATATGTACTTATATCTGCAATTGCCATTTCATCTAATATATCAACTAGATTTTTAAAGTTAGATTTTTTGCTTGGTTTTATGATAACAACCATTCCTCGTCCTGGTTTTCCTAATTGCGCAGAATAATTAAGCATGTTTTTGTTTTGTTTTAGAAGCTCTTGTCTTATTCCGTCCTTTCCGTATCCAAACTTTTTAGGAGCAACTTGGGGCACTTCTAGTAATCCCATATAAGACACTAATTTATTATCATCTCCCAGTAAAATTGTATAAGATCTATTTTCTCCACAGCCACCTGTCCACCCACATGTATATGCGTCATAATCTGGTAGACATAGATACATAGCTTTGTTTTTTCGCAATTCTATTGTGACCATAAAAAATATAATTAGCAAAAAAGAGACACTAACCATTGCAGTTAAATCAACTCTTGAACTTAGCTTTTTACTTCTGACTTTTCGAGGTAGGTTTTTCATGATCAATTGGTTTTGAATTTAAATTTAAAAAGAAAAAGAATGCCAAAAACATCAGATTAAAAAAAGAAAAATATAGCATTAAAGGCCTATTAATCAGTGTGAATTGAGAATTTTTCAATATTCTTTTTAATTATTTTAAATTTTCTTAAAACCAAAAGGAATTATTAGCCGTAAATGACATTATAACTTAAAAATTAATAATTATGAAAACTAGAAAATTTTTAGCCACTGCAGTTTTAGCTTTAGCATTCGGATTTACATCTTTTGCACAAAAATCAGTTATGGTTGGCGGTGCAGCGATGTACCCAAATAAAAATATAATTGAAAATGCCGTTAATTCAAAAGATCACACAACATTAGTAGCCGCAGTAAAAGCTGCCGATTTAGTTACAACTTTAGAAGGAAAAGGACCATTTACAGTTTTTGCTCCAACAAACGAAGCTTTTGATAAATTGCCAAAAGGAACAGTTGAAACTTTATTAAAACCAGAAAATAAAAAGAAATTACAAACAATCTTAACCTATCACGTTGCTTCTGGAAAGTGGAGTTCTGCTGATATCGCAAAAGCAATAAAAGACGGAAAAGGTAAAGCAACGATTAAAACAGTAAGTGGCGGAACTCTTACTGCATGGATGAAAGGCAAAGATTTATATATTACTGACGAAAACGGTAATAAAGCTAAAGTAACAATTGCAGATGTGAATCAATCAAATGGTGTAATTCACGTAGTTGATGCAGTATTACTACCTAAAAATTAATAAAAATCTCCAGAATTAGATTTCCTACAATGAAAAGGCCCTGTAATTATTACGGGGCTTTTTTTATTTTTTAGCTGTTAATGTTGCTCCTGCAGAGGCTACAACAACACAAACTACAGCAAGAATTTCATGAAAACTTAAATTTTCATGAAGAAATATAAATGCGCAAATAGAAGCCGCTGCTGGCTCTAAGCTCATTAAAATACTAAAAGTACGTGGAGGAAGTTTTCCTAAAGCTTTCATTTCTAAAGTGAATGGAATCGCACTAGATAAAAGAGCAAGTGCAACACCCATTCCGAATAGCTTTGGCGTAAGATTATCTAATCCGCTTTCTAGAAAGCCAAATGGCAGGACTAAAAGTGCCGCAAATAGCATTCCTGTTGAAACGGCGTAACCGTCATTCATTATTTTTGAAATTTTTCCTCCCAAAACAATATAGGCACTCCAGAAAGCTCCAGCTAAAAGCGCACATATAATTCCAATAGGATCTAATCGATCGTTTGTCCAAGGAGCGATAAGTAAGATGCCAATTGCTGCCAGCATAACCCAACAATAATCAACTAAACGTTTTGAACCTGCTATAGCAAGCAATAACGGACCAACAAATTCTAAAGTCACGGCTAAACCGATTGGAATCTTTTCTATTGCGATATAAAAAATTAAATTCATGGCTCCTAAAGACAAACCATACGGAATTACAATTTTCCACTGTTGGAGTGTTATCGCTTTTAGATTTGGTCTATAAGCCAATAATAAAATTAATGCTGAAATACCAATACGCATAGATGCTGTGCCAGCTGCGCCGATTGTAGGAAATAGTGTTTTGGCAATTGCAGCCCCACATTGCACACTAATAATAGCTAATAATACTGCTGGAACAGGAGGAAGGCTGATTTCTCTGTTTTTCATAAAAAATAGGACAGAATTATAAATGAGTATATTTCTGTCGGATAAATAAAATGTATTCTAAATTAATTGCCTAATGCTTTTTTTGTAACATAGGCGCGATAACCAATAATAGCCATTTGCCATTTCTTAGCCTTAGAAATATCTAGACCTTGTTTGGTAAAGCTCGGCAAAAGTAGTTTATTTAGTTTAGCTAATAATTTATACATAGTAGATTTGTTTTGGTAAAGATAAAAAAAAAAGACTTTGTGATTGAAACAAAGTCTTTTGGGTAGTAAAATGTAAAAGTATTTAAATTTTGAGAATCAGATTTTCATCGCCTCATCTAGATTAAGCTTTTTTATTCTGCTTTTCCATTTCCTTCATGTCTTTTGCATGTTGTTTCATGTCCTTAGCATGTTGCTTCATATCTTTTGCATGTTGTTTCATATCAAGCTCATACTGTTTCATGTCTTGCTCATATTGCTTCATGTTACTTTCGTAGTCTTTAGAGTCATCTCCAAAATCAAACTTAAAGTCATAGCTGAATTTTTCCATGTTAGCATTGAATTTTTCCATTGCTATTTCGTATTTCGCCATTTCTTTTTCGTACACCTCTGCTCGTTGTGACATGATAGATTCAATTTGTTTTTCGTAAGCTTTCAATTGTGGCTCAAATGCTTCCATTTGTTTTCCGAAAGCTTCCATGTCTTTTTCAAATTTAGCCATTGCTATTTTGTCTGTTGGATTTTTAGGTGCAACTGGAGGTTTTGGCATTTTTGACATATCAATTGGTGGAGCAGGAGGAATTGGTCCGCCAGGAAATGTTGGTGGAGTTGGAGGTACTGGTGCCACAACATCAGAATCTGCATGATTGCGAACCACAACTCTTTCGTTTCTGATTATTATTGGCATTCTAAGATTTCTATCAGTATTAATATTGATAGATTTTGCTCCATTCTCGTCTGTTCCAATAGCTAGTTCACAGTCTTTAATAGCGTCGTCACCATCGATTTTGATAGTTTGTTTTTTTCCAGAATCTGATTTTACTTTGATTTGAATTGCAGTCAATTCTTCTTTTGTATTTCTTTTTACATCCGAAATTTCGACGTCAAGATTATGGTTTGACTTTAATTTCCCAGGCAATTCATTTAATTCTTTGTCAGTAGTATTTTTAGTGATTTTGATTGTTTCTTCAGCATCTTTTACTGTGTCTCTTTGGATTGTCGGAGTTTCGGTTTGTTTCTTTTCTTGTGCAATGGTCTTTATTTGAAATAAAAGGACAAACGCACCAAGAGCCGGAATTACTGCCGAATACTTCCAGTAATTTCTTTTGTTTGATTGATTTTTGTTTAACATGACAATTCGTTTTTTGATTAATGATTGATAAAAATGATTGGTGATTGCAACGCAAGTTTCATGCGTCGTTATTTTTAATAGCGTATATTGATACGCTTTTTTGTCGGCAATTTTTTTAGAAGCCTCACTGTCTGCAATGAATTCAAGGTTTTGTAAGATGGCTTTTTTATAAAGCCATATAATTGGGTTAAACCAAAATAGTATGCAAAAGATTCTCGAAATCAAAACGTCTATAGTGTGCTTTTGATCGCTATGCACTTTTTCATGTTCTAAAATGCTTTCTAATTCTGCTGAAGTATATAGTGATGAGTTATATACTATGTAATCAAAATAAGAGAAAGGAGCTATATTTTCATTTACATCTATAAATTTAAAATCTTCCTGCTGTTCAATTTTTTTTCCTTTTAGAACAGAATTCAGACTGTAAAAGTCGAGTGCAAACTTGATCATAAAAGCTAGAAAACCCATTCCGTAAACTACTGCCAAAACCAAACTCCAGTTGATTTCAAAATTTTCTTCTTCAATAACAGATACATTTGTAGGCGAGTAGTGATCTTGGTATGCAGCTACATTGCTATTAGAAACTGGAATGTTTTTTACATCCGTTGTCGTAGTTGTGATTATTGGATCTGGTGTTGGGACAGGTGGTGCTTCAACCCAAATTACTTTCGTGTATACTACAAAAGGCAATATTACAGAAGTAATTAATCCAGCGATTAAAAACCAGCGGCTACTGTTGAAAAAAGTTTCTTTGCGAAGTAAAAAAATGTAAGCAAAATAAAACATTGCTAATAACCCGCTCGATTTTAGTATAAAAATGAAAAGTGCTTCCATAACTGTTTTTATTATTTGCCTTCTGTTGGATTTTCGATCATGTTTAAGATTTCACGTAATTCATCTGCCGAAATTTTTTCTTCTTTAGCAAAAAAAGAAACCATGCTTTTGTATGAGCTATTAAAATAATTATCTATTGCAGTGCTCATGAAACCCTTTCTATAATCTTCTATGCTTACTGCTGGATAATACTGATGTGTATTTCCGAAAGCATTGTGTGCAACATAACCCTTTTCTTCCAGATTGCGAACAATGGTAGATAAAGTGTTATAATGAGGCTGATCTTCTAAAATCTCTGCTTGAATCTCTTTCACGAAAGCTTTTTTAAGCTTCCATAAGATATGCATGATTTCTTCTTCTTTATTGGTCAGTTTTTGCATTTCGTAATTATTTAAAAGATTAAAACGTCTTTATTTCTTAGTTTTAATTTCGACTATGCCATTTTCACCTTTTTCACCAAAAAGAGCTACAGCATCAAGACTTCTATAAACCTTTACCGATTTAATGCTGCTAGGCGGAAGACTATTCATATCAAAATCAGAAGACATATCTATTCCGTCTAGAATTATAAGTGGCGAACTTGTTTTTACATTAGTTTTTGCAGCATTTGAAACAGCAACAGTTGTACCTGCATCAGTTGTTGTTATCACTTTAGTATTATTGTCTTTGTCAACAATTACAGTAGTGCTACTAGTAGATGAGTTAGTATTGCTACTAGTTTTTGTGCTAGTATTAGAATTAGTGTTAACATTGGTTTCTGAATTAGAAGTTAAATTTTTGGTTACCGCAGTTTTAGAAGCTTTATTTTTTTTGTCATTTACGCTTACTTTCTTACTTGTAGCGGTTTTTTCTTCAAAAGTTTTTATACCAGCTTTTATAGTGCCGTTTTTATTTAAGATTACAAGGATTCCAAAATCTTTGATGGCTTCATCTCCACTTTGTATAGATTGAGATTTTTGTGTTCCATAGACTACATCAACTTTAAGAGATGTTAATTGATTTTCTGAGTTTCTTTTGATGTCAGAAACTTCTAAATCAATGTTGTAAGTTGATTTTAAATCCTTTTTTAGATCTTTAAACTCGGTGTCGGTTGTTTTTTTTGTGATTTTGAAAATATTCACCGATTTAATTTCGTTCGAAACTATTTCTAAATTTTGCTGTCTTTCTTTTGCAACTACTTCTACCTGAAATAAAAGTACAAAAGCAGCCAAGGCAGGAATTACGGTATAATACTTCCATGAATTCCTCTTTTTTGATTGATTTTTGTTTAACATGACTATTCGTTTTTTGATTAATGATTGATAAAAATGATTGGTGATTGCAACACAATTTTCGTGCGTTGTTATTTTTAAAAGAGTGTATTGATACGCTTTTTTGTCTGTAAGTTTTTTAGAAGCTTCACTATCAGCAATAAATTCTAAGTTTTGGCTAATTGCTTTTTTGTAAAGCCATACAATCGGATTGAACCAGAAAATAATGCTGAAGATTCTAGAAATCAATACATCAAGAGTATGATTTTGATCGCTATGAACTTTTTCATGTTCCAAAATACTTTCTAATTCTGAAGCAGTGTACAGTGATGAGTTGTACACAATATATTCGAAATAGGAGAAAGGCGCGATGTTTTCGTTTATATCTACAAATTTAAAATCGGCTTGCTGTTTGATTTTTTTTCCTTTTATAATAGCATTCAAACTATAAAAGTCAATTGCTAGTTTTGTTGTAAAGATTAGAAAACCAATACCGTATAATCCTAGAATAATATAATTCCAATTAAATTCTGCAGATTTATTTTGAGTAACGTTTAATAATGTTGATTGAATATTTGTGTTTAAATCGGGAGTAGCATCAATCCAAATTACTTTCGTGTAAGTCAATAATGGTAAAATTATTGAGACAATCAAACCAGATAACAGAAACCATCTGTTGCTATTAAAAAATGTTTCTTTGCGAAGTAAAAAGTAATAAGCGCAATAAAACATAAGCATTAAACTGCTTGATTTTGCGATGTAAATGAAAACTGCTTCCATAACCGATTATTTTTTTTCGTTTTTATTTTCAATCATTGATAAAATCTCACGTAATTCATCTGCCGAAATTTTTTCTTCTTTGGCAAAAAAGGAAACCATGCTTTTGTAAGAACTATTAAAGTAATTATCAATTGCGGTTTTCATAAATCCTTTTCTGTAATCTTCAATTGCTACAATTGGAAAGTATTGATGTGTATTTCCAAAAGCGTTATGTCCAACATATCCTTTTTCTTCCAGATTACGAACAATTGTCGACAATGTATTGTAATGGGGCTGATCTTCGGTGATTTCTGCCTGAATTTCTTTTACAAAAGCTTTTTTAAGCTTCCATAAAATCATCATGATTTCTTCTTCTTTGTTTGTTAACTTCTGCATCTTCTCTAATTTTAATTCAAACTTACAACTATTTTTCTAGTTACACAACTATAAAAATAGTTATTTAACTAAAAATTAAGTTTGCTTTCGGTTTTGAGCGCAGAAAGACCATTCAAATTTAATAGTAATAAATTGAATTATAAGGATTTAAAAAGTTAAAAGTTGTTTTTAAGAAATCTTCTCGTTGACTAGAGCATTCTTAATCCAGATGCAGCAGCCAGTTGCAACAACGCCAATACATGCCATGAATAACCAGTTGATTTGATAACCAAATCGGGTAATAATTTCAAACCCAAGTTTAGAACTAATAATATGAGCTAGACTAAAACTCATAGTGTATAGCGCCATGTATCTGCCTTCTTGTCCGCGAGGAGCACGACTTAAAGCAAAAGCATTAGAAAATGGAAAAGTAAGAACTTCACCAATAGAAATACATACCATACTTACAACCAAAATTCCTGCCCAGAAATTAATTAATAATAAAAAGAAACTACTAGCCATTACAAAAGATCCTACAATAATAATTCTGATTTTTGGAAAAGCTTTTCGTTCTAAGAATCCAACAGTTGGCATTTCGAGAGTAAAAATCAATAATCCGTTTAAAGTCATTAATAAGCCCGTTTGAAACTCACTTAGACCAAACTTTTCATTATGATATAAAGGTAGAGTAGTAAATAGCTGGAAGAAAATCATTGCTGTAATGAAGCTTACAAATAAGAAAACCCAGAAAATTTTATCATGAAAAACAGATTTTATATCTGCAGCACTTTCTTCTTTATCATCGTGGGTAACTTTTTTCTTTTCTTTTACTAATAAAGCAAAAATGGAAATGGAAACAATACAAGAAGCTCCATCAACCCAGAAAAGACCAGAATAACCCATTCCCATAATAATTAAACCTCCAAGAGCTGGTCCTGCGGCAAAACCTAAATTTACAGCAAGACGTACAAGTGTTAGTGCACGAGTACGGTTTTCTGGTTTTGCATAAGCGCCAAGAGATACAAACATAGCAGGACGAAACATATCTGCAATTGTCATAAGAACAAACATTGCAGCACAAAGTGACCAGAAAGTGGTAATAAATTGCACAAAAAAAAGAGAGACTCCACTGGTAAATAAACTGAAAATCATGATTTTATAAAAACCAATTTTGTCTGATAATTTGCCTCCAAGCCAAGAACCCAACATTGATCCTAATCCAAAAGCAACCATAATCCATCCGACTTGATTGTATGTAAAATGAAGATCTTCCTTTAAATATTTAGATAAAAAAGGAAGAACCATTGTTCCAGCGCGGTTAATAAAAGTGATGATGGCAAGGATCCAAACTTCTCTGGTGAAACCTCGAAAGTTGTTAATGTAATGAGTTAGTGCGGTTTTAAGCATTTTATGTGATAAATTATCGTCACAAAGTTAGCAAACTTTGTCTCGTTAAGTGGTTGTTGTTTTGTTACTTTTGAACTATTTTTGCAGAAAATTTCTCAGATGAAAACTATAAACGCCCTAGCTTTATTGTTGGTATTTAATTTTAGCTTTGCTCAAAAAAAGTTCAATAAAGCCGATGCTCAAAAATTCCAAAAGAAAATCAATGCAGAATATGCTGATCCTAAGACGAGTCCGTTGATGGCTGAAGATTTAAAAACTTTTAAAAGCTTAGATTTTTTTCCAATTTCTGAAACTTATTTTGTGAATGCTACTTTAGTAAAAGCAAAAGGCGGAAAAGTTTTTGAAATGAAAACTTCTGGAACGCGTACTCCTAAATATATTAAATACGGAACTTTAAACTTTAAAATAAACGGAAAAGCTTTTCAGCTTGCAGTTTATCAGAGTTTAGAACTTTTGGTTCAGGAGCAATATAAAAACCATCTTTTCTTGCCTTTTTCAGATTTAACAAGCGGGAAACAAAGTTATATTGGCGGTCGTTACATCGACTTAGAAGTTCCAAAAGGAAATACGATAGCAATCGATTTTAATCAAGCTTATAATCCGTATTGCGCTTATAATTATAAGTATTCTTGTCCGCTTGTACCACAGGAAAATGATTTAAAAATCGAAATTAAAGCAGGAGTAAAAGCTTTTCATTAAATGGAATATTTTAATTTTCATACTCATCAATTTACCAATCAATCTAATGTCTTAGAACTGGTTAATCAGTATCCAAAATATTTTGATGGTGAAATTCCATTTTATTCTATTGGAATTCATCCTTGGTATATTGACGAAAGTCGAATTGTTGAAGATTTGAAAATTATAGAAGCAAAATTACAAACTCAAAATTGCTTGGCAATTGGCGAATGTGGTTTAGACAAAAAAATTGAGGTTCCTTTTGATTTACAAGTTTCAGTTTTTGAGAAACAGTTAGAATTAGCAGAAAAATACAGAAAACCAATTGTTATTCATTGTGTTGCGGCTTATCAGGAAGTAATGGCTATCAAGAAAAAAAGGAAAGTGACAGTTCCATTGATTATTCATGGTTTCTCAAAGAATAATCAATTGGCAGAACAATTAATTGCTGCCGGTTTTTTTCTTTCATTTGGAAAGTATTTGTTAAAGAATCCAGATTTGAAATCGGTTTTTCAAAACGTTCCAAACGATCGTTTTTTCTTAGAAACGGATACTATTGAAGAATCGATTCAGCAAGTATACGAATTGGCTGCTGAGTATAAAGAGTTAAATTTAATAGAATTAGAAGAAGTTATTTCAAGTAATTATAGAAAGATATTTAAACAATAAAAAGAATAAAAAGTAAATAGTTTTGTGTTCAAAGTTTGTCACCCTGAGCATAGTCGAAGGGCATTCCAATTAGAACAGGGCTTCGACTTCGCTCAGCCTGACAACAGGGAAAAACTAGAAACATTAAACTTGAAACAAAAAATAAAAATCAACAAAAAAGAATATATGGCAGAATGGACAGAAAGAGCTGAGCTTTTGTTTACTAAAGAAGGATTAGAAAATTTACAAAAATCTAATATCTTAGTCGTTGGATTAGGAGGTGTTGGATCTTTTGCAGCAGAATTTTTAGCAAGGGCAGGTGTAGGAAATATGACAATTGTAGATGGAGACGTTGTAGATATTACTAATATCAATCGTCAATTGCCAGCTTTGCATTCAACAGTTGGTCAGCCAAAAATTAAAATTGTAGGTGATCGTTTAATGGATATTAATCCAGAATTAAATCTAACTCGTGTTCAAGAATTTCTTTCTCCAGAACGCGCTTTTGAGATTGTTTCTCCAGAATTTGATTATGTTTTGGACTGTATTGACAGCATTACTCCAAAATTAAATCTAATTATTGCTGCAAAGCGCAAAAGAGTAAAAATCATTAGCAGCATGGGGGCTGGCGGAAAAATGTTGGCTTCTAAAGTAAAAGTAGCTGATATTTCAAAAACTATAAATTGCTATTTTTCTAAAACAATCCGTAAGCGTTTAAAAGAAGTGAAAATTAATAAACTTAAAGTAGTTTTCTCTTCTGAAATTCAAGACGATAAGAGCTTAAAACTAACAGACGGGAAAAACTTCAAAAAATCATTCTACGGAACAAACAGCTATATGCCTGGATTATTTGGTTTGCACGCTGCAGAAACAGTGATTAGATATTTGCTTAAAAAATAAGGTTCTAAGATGCTAAGATTCTAAGGTGCTAAGTTTTTTGTGGCTGGTAGAGTGAATCTTAATTTTTTAGATCTTATAAATAGAACTTAAAGCAAGCTTTGTCAAGGTTTAAAACTTTGACAAAGTCAAATACAAAAAAGAGAAACCTTAGAATCTTAGTATCTCAGAATCTCAGAAACTTAAAAAAAATGATTAAAACAGTAATTTTTGATATGGATGGCGTAATTGTTGATACAGAGCCTGTTCATCGTTATGCCTATTATTTACAATTTTCAGAATTGAATATCGAAGTTCCTGAAGAAATGTATACCACATTTACAGGATTTTCTACTAGAAACACATTTCAAACTTTAAAAAGTTATTTTCCAAGTGTAGAGCAGGAGGTGGAAGATTTAATTCAGAGAAAAAGAACCATTTTTAATGATGCTTTTGATACTAAGGAAGATTTGCATCTTTTGGATGGTGTTGAAGATCTAATTAAAGATTTGTATAACAATGGTATACAGTTGATTTTAGCTTCTTCGGCTTCAAAAGTAACAATTGATCGTGTTTTTACAAGATTCAATTTACATCAGTACTTTACACATATTGTAAGTGGAGAAGATTTTCCTCAGTCAAAACCAAATCCAGCAATCTTTATTCATGCAGCTTCACTTTCTGTTGCGCCAAAAGAAGAATGTATCATTATTGAAGACAGTACCAATGGTATAAAAGCGGCAAAAGGCGCGGGAATTTACTGTATAGGATATAACAGCGAGCATTCGCATCTTCAAGATTTGTCTGAAGCTGATTTAGTTATCGAACATTTTAATGAACTAAATGCTGAAAAAATATCACAGCTAAAGGGTTGAATTATAGAAAATTTAACATTTGTTCCCTGATTGAATTTGTAAATTTGAATAAAAATAAAACTTAAAATAATGAAGAAACTACTTATTGCTTTAGCCCTGATCTTAGCACCATTAGCATCAGAAGCACAAGTAAAAACGCCACAGGCAAGTCCAAAAGGATATATTAAACAAACTGTTGGTTTAACCGATGTTGAAGTTACCTATTCAAGACCTGGAGCAAGAGGAAGAGCTGTGTTCGGAAATCTAGTTCCTTTTGGAAAATTATGGAGAACTGGAGCTAACGAAAATACAATCATCAACTTTAGCGATGATGTAATAATCGACGGAAAAACTCTAAAGAAAGGGAAATATGCAATTTACACAGTTCCAAGAATCGAAAGCTGGGATATCATTTTTTACCTTTCTACAGACAACTGGGGATTACCAGAAAACTGGAGCGATGCTTATGTAGCTTTAAAAACTACTGTAAAAGAAGATGCACTTCCAACTCCTGTTGAAACTTTTACAATTGGCATTAACGGTTTAGATCCTAATTTTGGATATTTGGATATTTCTTGGGAAAACTCTCATGTAGCTTTAAAATTTGAAGTTCCAACAGCTAAAATTGCTGTAGCTAGTATTGATAAAGCTTTAGCTGGTCCAACGTGGAATGATTATTTCAATGCTTCTCAATATTTATTTCAATCAAACGGAAATATTGAAACGGCTAGAACTTATGTAGATAAAGCTCTTGATATGAGTTCAGATAAACCATATTATGTTTCAAGATTAAAATCGTTGATTCAAGCAAAACAAGGCGACAAAAAAGGAGCAATTGAAACTGCAAAAGCTTCTTTAGCATCTGCAGAAGCTGCAAACAACGCTGATTATGTGAAATTGAACAAAGATAGTATCGCTGAATGGAGCAGATAAGACTTTAAGTCTCATTTTATAAAATTTAAAAAATTCCAAAGCTTTCGGGTTTTGGATTTTTTTTTTGTTTTTTACCGCAAAGAGCGCAAGGTTTTTCGATTTGCTGTTCTTTAACGCAAAGTTCGCAAAGCTATAGTAAATAAACTTTACGTAATCCTTTGCGTTCTTTGCGGTAAAATAATTTTAATTTAAACTAGGTGGTTCAGGAATTTTTACTGTTTTTTTAATTTTCTTTATTAAAAGATAAAAAGTAATTCCTCCAAGTATGATTAACAAAGCGATCTGAAGCTGGCCAAGTATATTATTTCTATTGTACATCGCATTTGCAGCTGCAAGTTTTGCTTTTCCTTCTTCAATCTGAATTTGCGATAGAGATTCAAGTGTTTTTAAAGCCTCGGCACTAGAGTTGGCTATTTTATCCCAATTTTTGCTTTCTACCTGCTTGTTTATTTCTTTACAGGAAAGTAAAAAAGCATCAAAATATTGTTTTTCTTTATTGGTCAAAACCGTTTTAGCGTACAGATCATCAATTGTGTGAATAATGTTTAGCGTATGAATGATTTCATCTTTTTTAATATTATCACTTAGGTTCAATTTTTCGGCTTCAGCTTTTATAAAATGAAGTTCTTTAGAATATTGAAAAATGTAATGCGCTACTACCAATCGGTCCTTATAAATCGCATTAATATTATCGTTTACGTTTTTGGAATTTAGTAAAGTATTAAAATTTCCAAGTAAAATAATCAGCATTACGATTAATAGAATAAAAGCAGCTTTGGTTTTGTTGCTGTATTTTTTTGAATCTCTCATAATGACGATTTTTAGGAGTTAAAATAGCATTCTTGCGATAGACTAAAATAGTGTTTTTTTACTTAAAATAATGGAAAATCCGATCGCAATCTAAGTTTTCAGGATGCTGTTCACTGCATCTTTTGCTTTTCCTACAGTTATCTGATGTTGCTTTTATCGAGGCTAGGTTATGACGTTTTTTATTTGACGAAAAGAAATCTATTTTTAAAACTTATAGAATTTAATTTGTTTTCCATTTGCTTCAAAAATTAGCTCGTTTTTAAGCTGAAAATCAAACTTGTTTCCTTCCCATATATTTTCAAACTTATTTTTTGATGTTGGTTCAAGAAGAAAAAGTGACTGATTATTGAAATTTGCGTATAATCTTTTATTATTGAGTGAAATAGTAATAGCTTCCTGATTTTCGTGGCTTTTGTAAATGCCAGTTATCATTTCTAAATCTTCCTTAACGGGTTCGTAAGCTTCAAAGTTGATTGCATAAGGTTTGTTGAAGTAGTTGCTTAATGCAGCAATTAAAATCTTTTTCTTATCATATATTGCACCATTTGTAACTATAGCAATAGCTAATTTTTCATTTGGAAAATAGGATAGGAGCGAACTAAAACTATCTATTTGGCCACGATGAACAAAACCATTTTTGTTATAAAAAGGAAGTGCGAAAATTCCCATTCCATATTTGTCTTGAATCTGAGTCATCATTTTTAAACTCTGAAAACTAATAATTTTTCCTTGAAAAAGTTTTTCAATAAAAAAAGTCAAATCTGATGGAGTTGAAACAATTGCGCCTGCTCCTAAAGGAACTGACATATCTCCCTCAGAATCTTTTTCCCATTTATCAGAGAAATAGTAAGAGTAACACTCATTATTCTGAATACTAATTTTGCCACCAAAGTAGGTGTTTTTTAGTTTTAAAGGTTGTATTATTTGTTCTTGTAATAGTTCTGAATACGTTTTTTTATACGTTTTTTCGAGAATTAAAGTCAGCAGATAATAATTAGAATTGCTATAATCTGCTTTAGAATCAGGTTCAAAATCACTTGGAAATTTACTTATAATAGAGACCATTTCTTCTTGTGACTTTGCTTCGGTGTATCCATTAGCAAATTCATCGGCTGCTAAAAGTTCATGAATTCCACTTCTGTGATTTAGTAAATTGCCGATGGTAATTTTTTGCGAATTTACAATTGTTGGAAAAAACGAATTGATAGTCTGGTCAAGACTGATTTTTTTTAATTCAACAGCTTTTAATACCAAAGCTGAAGTGAAAATTTTGGTTGTAGAACCAATACGAAATTTAGTATTCGCAGATAAAGATATGTTGTTAGCTATGTCTGCCTTTCCAATAGAATTGAAATAAATCTGATTTCCATTTTTAGAAATGGAAATGCTTCCCATAAAAAGGTTTTTATCGTTTAAAGCTTTGAATAGGCTGTCAAGTTTTGCATTATTAAGTTTTTGCGATTGAACATAGGATACTGTAATTGCAAAAGCAAAAACAAGACAAAATTTAATTTTCATTTTTCTCTATCAATTTAGAATTGAAAGATAGATTATTTTAATATTCGATAGTGTTATTTATTTCTTCTTTTTTAAAAAATAAAAACTGAATTAAAAGCGCCAATACAATCGTTAAAATAGCTCCAATAAAATTTAGCCATAAATAACCCAGTTTTTCTTGTCTGTAAATCATAAAATAATAGATTACAAAAATGGTAAGCTGACTTATAATCGCACTGATAAACATTGATTTTGCTTGAACTCGTTTAGTATAAAAAGCTACAAGAAATATTCCTAAAACGGTTCCGTAAAATATTGAACCAATAATATTTACAAGCTGAATTAAATTTTCAAACAATGTTCCAACACAGGCAAAAAGTATTGCTACAACTCCCCAAAAAAGCGTGAAAAACTTAGTAACGTTCAAATAGTGTTTCTCTGATTTTTCTTCTTTCTGATTTCGTTTATAAATATCAATCGCTGTTGTAGAAGCCAAAGCCGTCAATCCAGAAGCTGTAGAAGACATTGCCGCTGAAAGAATAACGGCCAGCAACAATCCGATTAGGCCTTTTGGTAGATAGTGCAGAATAAAGTGAAAAAATACATAATCTTTATCATTTGTTTCTGAATTGCTATCGGCTCTTGAGATTATTTCTTTGGCTTTATCGCGAAGATCTTTTTCTTTGTTTGATAAAGCAACCAATTCTTTACGCAAAATAGGATTATCGTAATCTTGATTTAACTGATCGATATATAATAAATTTATAACTTTTTTATCTTCAGAAAGCTTAACTAGCTTTTCTTCCAAAACATGATATTCTTGCTTGTAAGCAGACTTCTCAATAGCTATTTTATTATTTGGATTAAAATTTAATGGAACTGGGTTGAATTGGAAAAATACAAAAACCATAACTCCCGTTAAGAGAATGAAGAACTGCATTGGAACTTTTAGAAGTCCGTTCATAATTAATCCCATTTGGCTTTCGCGAACTGATTTTCCAGATAAATAACGTCCAACTTGCGATTGGTCTGTACCAAAATAGGCGAGAGCTAGAAAGAAACCTCCTGTAATACCGCTCCAAAAAGTATATTTTTCTTCAGGGTCAAAAGAGAAATCAACGATATTCATTTTGTCATTGGCACCGGCAATATGCATTGCACTATTAAAAGTCATATCGTTTGGCAAGTAATGCAGAATCAAGAAAAATGTGATAAACATTCCAGACATGATTACAAACATCTGCTGTTTTTGCGTAACGTTTACTGCTTTTGTTCCTCCAGAAAAAGTATAAATAATTACCAACACCCCAATAATGATATTCATTACAGTCAAATTCCAACCTAAAAGAGCCGATAAAATAATCGCCGGAGCATAAATGGTCAAACCAGTTCCTAAACCTCTTTGCACTAAAAATAAGATAGCAGCAAGAGAACGTGTTTTGACATCAAATCTTTTTTCTAGAAATTCATAAGCGGTAAAAACTTTGCTTTTATGATATAATGGAATAAAAGTCAAACAAATGACAATCATCGCAATTGGCAAACCAAAATAGAATTGCACAAAACCCATTCCGTCATGATAGGCTTGTCCAGGCGTAGATAAAAAGGTAATTGCGCTTGCCTGTGTTGCCATTACAGAAAGTCCTACAGTATACCAAGGCGTTTCATTATTTCCTAGAATGAAATCTTCTACGTTCTTACTGCCTCGGGTTTTCCAAGAGCCATATCCAACAATAAATAATAGTGTTACAATAAGTACGATCCAGTCAAATAGCTGCATAGGTTATGAGTATAATTGCATGATTAAGAAAAAAATAGCAATATAAATTGCGTTAGCCACCAAAACATAGGTGTAACTTTTTTTCCATTTTTTTGTCTTTTTAGCTTCCATATTTTATTGCTTTAAATCTTGTTTAGGAGCTTCAATTGGTTGTTTTAGAGAAATAATGTTCGATAATAATCTGTATGCTCCAGAAACCCCTTCTGGCAATTCTCTAAAGAAACTCAAACCTGTGTAAATGTAATAACCTTTTCCGTATGGCGCGACAAGCAAAGCTCCATCTTTCGCAGATTCTCCTTTGTCGTGTGACGAAATAATAGGAGTGAAGGCAGGATCATATTCGTTTGGATAGTATAAGCCTTGTTCTTGTTTCCAGCCTTGAAAATCTTTTTCAGAGATTTTATTTGGCGTATTTAAAACAGGATGATTAGGTGCCAAGAAAGTGATTTTAGCATTTTCTTCTGTTACACGATCGTTCGATAATTTAAGCGGATATGGAGAAATTTTGTCTGTTACTAATTTTCCGTTTGTGTTGTATTGAACGATCATATTTTTACCGCTTTTTACAAAATTGAAAAGTATATTTTGCTTGTTTGCCAAAGCATTTACGGTATTGTAAGCACGAATTCCGGTAATTACAGTGCTGAAAGAATCTAATTTTTCAGGTGTAATTTCTTCAGGTTTTAAGATCGAAACTTTATATCCCATTTGAGTCAAACTCTCAGGAACTTCATCTCCTGCACCCATAATGTAAGCAATAGCTTCACCAGAAATTTTTAAATCAATTCTAATACATTTTGACTCGGCTGGTTTTAAAACCATTTGTTTAGTGATGTGGCTGAATTCTATATTAGTTTGATCTTTATCAAAACGCTTATTGTCAACAATTGCGACACTTTTTGCGATAACTTCTTCTGGATTAACAGGCGGAGTCACTTCAAAATAAAAGATTTGCTCGTTACCTTTTTTGTCTAAAGTAAACGGAATTTCTTTTGGAGAAACAGACCAGCTATTTGGCAATTCTAGTTGTAGATTTCCTTTTACATTATCTTTTCCAGCGCGAACTTTCACTGGAACCATTTTACTTTTGGTGTTTCCAAAAATTAAAACTTTTTCAAGAATAGAAGTAGTCACTTCTGGAACAATATCAAGAAAGTTATACATTTCGCCTTTTACGCCATCATTGTATTTGTAGACAACTGTGCGCTCAAACGGAATTTCTATATCGTTGATTTTTACATTAAATACAACTTTTGTATCTCTTATAATATCTGGAGTGCCAATGATTTCTTGATTAGAAACGATGTACATTCCAACAGTAGCTTTTTCTTTTAACCAATAAGGCTGTGTGTATTCAATATTGTTTGGAAGCTGTAATTGCAGATTGATTTTCTGATCATCATTGTTTTTTAAAACGATATTTTGAGCTGTTGTTTGGTTGTCTGGAAGCGTAGTAACGCTAATTAATTGCATTTCTACAGCGCATCTGTTAATAGCCTCTAGGCTCAATTTAACAGTGCTTCCTGGAGTTGCTTCCTGCTCATTGGCAACAGCTTCAAGATATAAACCAGAACAAGATGCAATAATATTTTTTATAGCAGCTAACTTAATAGTTTTCCAATGTAGATCGTCTAGAGTTTGAATCATAGAATACGCTTTAACCAAATCTGGAATACTGGCTGATGGATTGCTAAAATCGTATTTTGAAATAATTGACGAAATTAAATCTCCAACTGGTTTTCCGTTTTTAATGCGATTCCAGCTTGTATCAATTCCATCAAATAAATTATCTCGTTCTTTTGGAGTTTCTCCATTAATTAGCTCTAAATATTCTGTTTCTTCACCACGAACGCCTGTACTGCCAAAGCCTTGCGATTGGTGACGGCTACGGCTTAAAGCGGCGATTTCTTGATTTGACTTTCCAATTCCAGTGTAGTAAACTCCTGTTTCAATCTTTGTAAATTTTGATTTATTGGCTGCATCAAATTTTTCCTGACTTCCGTAAAACCACCAAGAAGGATTAAAAAACTGACGTTTTACCTGCCAAGGTTTTACATATTTTAATTGTTCAGGATAAACTTTGGGATCGTTTGTTAATTTGAAACTTTCAACGCTTAACATTGCAGAAGAAGTATGATGACCGTGTGTTGTTCCTGGCGAACGATGATCAAATCTATTGATGATAATATCAGGCTGAAATTTTCTAATAGTCCAAACCACATCGGCAAGTACTTTGTCTTTATCCCAAATATCTAAAGTTTCTGAAGGATTTTTTGAAAAACCAAAATCATTTGCTCTAGAAAAAAATTGTTCTCCACCATCTATTTTGCGAGCTTCGATCAATTCTTGAGTTCTGATAACGCCAAGTAATTCGCGCAATTGTGGACCAATTAAGTTTTGTCCGCCATCTCCTCTTGTAAGAGATAAATAACCAGTTCGGGCATTCATATCATTGGCTAAATACGAAATCATTCTAGTGTTTTCGTCATCAGGATGTGCTGCAACATACAAAACAGAACCTAAAAAATTTAATTTCTTGATTTGATTGTAAATTTCAACTGAATTTAGTTTTTGTGGCTGTTGCGCAAATGAAATTTGAAAACCTATAAAAAATAGAAGAAAGATTTGAGCCTGTACTTTTCGCATATTCTGGTTAATTGTTTTTTTGAAAGTGCATCAAAAATACTAATTATTTTATGGAACAGTATTTAAATGAAATGTTAATGATTGATTATTTGATTGATATTTTAAGAAATAAAATAAAAAAAGCTGCCAGATTATTTCTGACAGCTTTTCGAAAATATATATTTGATGCCGTTTACTGCTTATTTCAATTTGTTTTCTGTATCAACGTAGTTTCCTGTAATAGTTACGCCAGTATTTTTTGTAACTTTACCATAAACTGTAATTGACGATGTGTTGCCAACGAACTCAATTTGAGCTCCACTATTCAATGTCAAATCTCCCCAGATTACAACCGAACCTTCAACCACTAATTTTGCACCAGAGTTGATAATTAATTGTGTTGGAGTAGATTGTTGGTATTTACCTTGAGATAAACTTCCTCTCATATTGAAAGTACCACCACTATTTAAAGTTAAGTTATTAAGAATCGCAATAGAACCACAATGTGTTAAAACAGCTTTAGAGTTAATAATTGCCGAATTAATAGCTGTTGCTCCTTGGTAGGATTTTATATCATTAGAATTTAAAATCAAATCTTTACCTTGATTATACAAACCGTAAGTTAAACAGCTTGCAAAAGTGGTACTTGGTTTTTCCATTTTAATAATTTTCAAACCACCTGTTCCACTTGCAACATAAATATAATCACCACTTGATTTTACATAGTTTGAAGAACCAGCAATTCCTACAGAACCTAATAAATTAAGTTGTGTTGTAGATTGGTAAACATTAAGACCTAATGCACCATTTGCAACAAAAGCATAACCATCATTAAAAGAAACTGCATTTGTTACATTATCTTCGCCCGCAGTTGTGATTCCGATAGTCTGCAATTTTGATCCACTATTGATGTCGTAGATACCAAGACCATTTGGACCTTCAGAAACAAAAAGTTTTGTTCCGTCGATATCCATTGTTCTTTTTGCTCCACTTACATCATTAGATGTTGCAAAGCTTTTCTGTAAAGCTAGAGTAGACTGATTGTAAATGTTAACACCTTTAGTTCCGCTTAAAGTAACCACCTTATCGCTTGTTAAGGCAATAGAACGCAAATCTGCCAATGCAGCTTTTCCTGCTATTACTTTTGTAGAACTGTTTATTTTATATAAACTCCCGTTATCTCCTGTTACTGCAAAATAGTTAGAAGTATTGGCTGCAACATCTGTTGTAACTCTGCTTTCTAAATAATTTGTTTTTAGTTTATCTGTTAATAATCCTGAACTAAGCTCCATGTTAAACACAATTGCCGGATTTCCCGCAAGCTGAGTATCTTTATCGACATCTTTTGCAGCTCCGATAATTAAATTTGATCCTGAGAAAGTCAGAGAAGTAATATCAGTATTTGGAATTAAAGCAGAAGTAACCAATTTAGGTTTGTAAGGATCTGAAACATCAATAACGTCAATTGCTCCAGAATAAGCATCGCCCCTCATGATGTAAGAAACATAAGCATAATTTCCGTTTACAGTAACGTGACTGGCTTGAAGTGTTCTTCCGATTGCATCAACTGGTGGTTTTACTTCGGCAATTTGAACAAGAGGGAAAGAAGTGTTGGTAGTCTCCGCAGATTTTCCTGTCAAAGCACCATTTTCGATCGAAATTACCCCAGAATTAGTTAAGTCAAGTCTTTTGTTTAAAGTAGATTGATCTGAGGTAATAGTAATGTTATTTGACGATTGTCCATCGTTTTTGTTGTCATTGTTATCGTCACAACCTATTAACAGTGACATTGCTAAAAATGAAAGCAAATAAACATTCTTTTTCATAAATTTCTTTTTTGGATTTTAAAATTCGGCGCAAATATATATCATAATTGTATTAACAAAGTGCTTTTTTTGACGAAACTTATTGCAATACAGTTATTTATGTTGAATATACAACATTTTAACAAAAGATGCAATTAAACAATTCATAAAAAAAGAGAGTATCAAAAAATTGATACTCTCTTATATTGATTGCTAATAATTTAGCATTATCTTCTTCCGTGACCTCTTCCATGATCATCATGCCCGTGATCGTCATGGTGTCTATCGTGTTTGTCATGCTTATCGTAATGTTTGTAGTCTTTACGATCGTAGTGACGACGATCATTGTAGCCGTATACTGGTCTTGGTTTGTATGGTCTTTGTGGAGCTCCATGATATCCTTTATAGTATTTCACTCTGTGACGGTCGAAATAAGTATAAGGAGTTCTACCATGATAATCTGTCAATACTACTTTATAACCTCCATACAAATCATAGTTTCTATATTGTCTTGGCAAGTAACTTGCTCTTACCCATCTTCCTCCTCCGAAATAGATAAATTGAGACGCACGAACATCGTAATAAGCTTCAATATCTGGAAGATAATAATATTCCATTTCGGTATATCCGACTGGTCCCCAAGCAGGTGGGTTTCCTATATTCACGTTTATCGATACTTGGGCTTGTGTGGCGTTTGCAACCATTAGAAATAATCCGGCGATTGCTAATTTTATCGTTTTCATCTTTTGTTAATTTTATAATGTTAATCTTGAATAGGGATATTCATATACTGTGCCAAAAAATAAAAACAGATGTATTTTGTCGGATAAAAATGCATTTCAACGAGTAACTAAAACGTTATAAGTGATTTAATTTGCTGGTTTTTAAAGTTTTATTTCATTTTTGAAATTTTTCAAAAAAACAACAAAAATTACTTGTAATTGACAACTCTTGGTTTTGCAAGTTCAAAGCTTTGAAGTCCATAATCAGTCGTTTCAAAAGTATTTGTTTTGAAGACATTATCTCCTTGTTGTGGAATACTTGGATAATAAGAAAGCGAAAGCTGGAAAGAACTGAAAACCAAATAGTCATTACTGATTAATAGTCCGATCGTTAATTTAGAATAAGGCTTGTTTTTTGTCATAGCGATTTCAGGACTTCCTAAAACCGCGATTGAATAATTAAAAAATGGATTTAAACGGAAACCTAATAAAGAATGTGGAGAATATGTCTGCGTTTGCAATGACAGAACAGCTTTGCTTGTTCCGTACAAATAACTATTAAATCCTGCCAGGCCATTCTGCCCGTTAATGTTTAACTGATCTCCAATAATATCGTCTCTATTTATTCCAATCACAACTTCCGGATTTACAAATTGTCTAATCTTCCATTTTCCTATACTATATAACTTAGTAAAATAATTGGATTCAAATAAAAACGAGGTTTGATAGGTTTTCGACTGATGAAAGAATGTTCCCGCTTCAAAATTCATGCTCAGAAATCCCAAACGGTAATAATTTCCAAAAGAAAACTGGGCTCCAACATAGGGCCTCCAAAACGTATTTTTATATTGATATCCAAAAGTGACTCCATATATTCGTCCTATTGGAACGTCTTCAGTTTGTCCATTTCTAAAAATGTAGCTGTCTTTTATAAATTTTCGCGTATTTAACCCAATTCCGCTAAGAATTAGTTTTTCAGAAGAATAAAAATGATTCGGGTCATAAATTTCCGAAGGCGTCTCACTATAATTTACATTTAGAAAACGTGCAGTCGTAATTAAATTCGTAATAGCTTTATTTTGGTCTTCGTACATTTTAAAAGCACGACCAACCCAAACATCTTGCGAAGTATATTTTTTAGGCTGATAGGCAAAAGTAGAATCGGGTGCTTGCAATGTGTCTCTCCTAAAGCTTTCGTCCACATAAAATCCTCCTGCCCATTTAGTCAAAGGAGAGTAGAAGTCTCTTTCTATATCTATACTTTTAATATAATTATTGTCTAAATCCATATTGTAATGAAGAACTGTTCCTATATAAGTATTTTTAATATTTGGGATTGTATAAGTTGCGTCGTTGGCAGTTCGGCCGTCATCAAAACGGTTGGTAAAACGATATTCTAATTGCTGTCCGCTTCCAAAGAAATCTTTTTCCTTAAAACCAATTGACATTTGATTACTAGAAATAGAAAATCTCGGAATGGTACTCCAGGAATCTAAAACGCGAATTGTTACATCTACAGAATCTGAGGCTTGTCCAACACTTTGATTGGAGATTCTAACAGCAGTTACATAGCGTTGCGCACGAATTAAACGTTCAGACTCGAGTACTTTATATGTATTGTAAGGAGTGTTTTTCTTAAAAAGCAATAAATTATAAATTGCTATTTTTTTCGTTTTTAAATGCATTCTATTACCCATTCTTTCTCCCCAATTTTTAGGCACTTGATTGGTATCAGCAACAGAATAACCAAAAGGATCTAGAGTGATAATATTGATTTTTCTAATGATTTTGCCATCGTAATTGGTTGAATCAATCGGAACGAGCAATTCTTCTTTTTTCTTCGGTTTTTTAGATCTAAAGAATAATTTATGCATTGCTTGCGTAAATTTATTTTTCTTAGAATAATTTCTAATTCTAGTGTATATTTCTGTAGTGTCTTTTTGAGTTTTTGGCTCTTTTTTAGTTTGATCTACCTGCGCATATCCGCTTTGCAAACAAAAGCACAACAAAATAAAAATCAGTATTTTTTTTTGTAAAGACATTCGGTAGTTTTCTTCTAATAGTTTAAAGTTTTATGAATATAAGTAATAAACAAATGCTATGCTAGCATAACGTTCTTTTTAATTTTCTGTTGTAATTTTTCTTTTTCTCCAGACAAATTTCCTCGGAACATGATTTCCCATAAGATATCCCCAAGCAGAAAGCGAGTCAATTCGATCAAAAATAATTTTAAGAATTGCTAATAACGGAATTGCTAAAAACATTCCCGCAATTCCGGCTGCAGCACCTCCAACAATAATTCCCATAATAGAAACAAAAGCATTTATTTCTACTTTAGTATTAATAATTAACGGAACAAGCAGATTATTATCAATAAACTGAACAATAATATTTACAATTAGAATTCCGAGAATTACTGAAATTTCTCCAGATCCTGTTAACGATGCCAGCACTGTAATAACTCCAGCAATAAAAATTCCGATATAAGGAATCAAATTTAGAATTCCTGTAATCAATCCGAGAAGAATGAAATATTTTACGTCAATAATCCATAAACCTAAACCAGTTAATATCGATACCACGATCATTTCTATAATTAAACTTACAATATAATTATTGATAGAAACTTTAATCTGAGACAAAATATCCTGCAAAACCGCATGGTTCTCTTGTTTGATTAATTTGGCAAAAAACAATTTAAAATGTTCTTTATAAATTAAAAATAGAAAGGTGTAGACGATCATAATCGTGCTATCTAAAAGAACATCACTTATTGAAATGATAAATGACCCTAATTTAGCCTGACCTGTTTTAACAGAGTCTTTTGTAACAGAATCCAAATATTTCTTTTGATCGCCAATGCTTACCTCAAAATTTTCTCTGATAAATTTATGAATTTCAAGAATAAAAGAATTTGCATTTTTCTTTATCGTCTCAAAATCATTTGCCATATAAGTCGCTTGATAGGAAATGAAGACCAATACCGCCACAATTACAGATATAAAAATAGCGAGGCAAATAATTGCGGCGAGATGCCTTGGCAATTTAAGTTTTGTGTTAAAAAAAGTAAATATCGGAAGCAGTAAAACGGCAAATAAAAACGCCATCAAAACTGGTGTAAGAATATCTTTTCCGATGCAAAAAATAAATGCAAAACAAATTAAGGAAACAAGAATAAAGGAAAGTTTTGCATAAAAGGGTAGTGTTACAGGCCGAGTCATTTTAATTTTATTTAGCTGAATTTATAAAACAAATATTACACTTTATTTGTCTTTTTACGTTCTAGCTTTTCTCGTGCCCGTTATAAAATTCCCATTAGAATTTAGTCAAAAAACTCGCGCTCTTCATGCTTTGCAGGAATAATAGAAATTCCTTTCTGAAGTAGTAAATTATTAGGGAAAATTATTTTTTCTCCTTCTTTTGTTTTTAAGCTTACATGAAAGGTATTAATGTCTTCGATTTCTGCTTCAATCGGAAAATCTTTGTCATGAATTTTAATGGTGTCTCCAATCCTAAAAGGAAAAGAGAAAAACAGAACCATTCCTGAAGTAATATTGCTCAAAATAGACCATTGCGCAAACATGGCCACACCAATTACAGTTGCAATAGAAGAAATCGTAATAAAAATATCTTCTGTCTGAACTCCCCAGATTATTATCAAAATGGTTACAAGAAGTATATTCATTAAAATATTAATATACTTAATAACCAAATTGGTACGATGTTCAAATAATTGGCTTGTAGCGGCAAAACGCCTTATTAGTTTAGCAATTACTATACGCAATACAATCAAAACTCCAATAAGAATGATTGTTGCGATTATTTCTCGGCTATACTCTTTAAAAGAAAACATAAATAAATTTTTAGACTAATGTAGTCAAAAATTCGTAAACTTTGGCTGTCGGAAGCCCCATTACATTGGTATAAGAGCCTTCTACTTTTGCAACTGCCATAAAACCAAACCATTCCTGAATTCCGTATGCACCAGCTTTATCATAAGGTTTGTAGTTTTCGATATAATATAAAATAGCTTCGTCAGACAAATCGTTGAAAGTTACTTTTGTAATATCGTGTAATAGAGTTGAAGAGTTTGCTGTTTTAAAACAAACCGAAGTAATTACGTCATGCGCTGTATTGGACATCGATTTAATCATAGCAAAAGCTTCTTCAGCGCTTTTTGGTTTGCCTAAAGCTTTATTTTGATGCCAAACAATCGTATCACTTGTTACCAAAATTTCATTTTCTTTTAATTCGCCTTCAAAAGCATTCGCCTTTAATTCGGCAAGATAATCAGTTATTTCAGCTGCTTTTAATTCTGGCGGATAAATTTCCTCGATGTCTTTTAAGCGAATTTCAAAATCAAGATCTAAATCCTTAAAAAATTGCTGTCTGCGAGGCGAACCCGAAGCTAAAATGATTTTATATTTTTTTAGTTTTTCTTTAAGCATTGTATTTGATGTTTAAGGCGATAATCAGGATTGATAAAATTCCGAAGAACAAAATAAGTTTTAAAATGGTGCTCAAGTGATGAAATTCTTTTTGAGATTTTGCACTGAAAATTTTAACGATAAAATAAAGTAATGGTGCCAAAACTGTAGCAAAAGCATAAAATACAGCAATATAAAGCTTGTTTTGCATAAGGTAAGTGTTGCAATAAAGTCCAGAGATAATAAACGCAACGATAGCAAAACCTAAAGCAATTTTTGCAGCTCTGCTTACCCCAATTGCAACAGGTAAAGTATTCATTCCCATATTATAATCGCCATTTACATCTTCGATATCTTTTACAATTTCGCGGATAAAATTAATTACAAAAGCAAATATGGCATAATCGCTTAGAATTGAGAATAGACTTGCCATTTGAGCTTGATTTTCGGCTGTTGTAGCAGGAAAAAGATCAAAAACACCAATTATTAGTACGCTTGCTGCTAAAAGCAAAGCCACAACAAAATTACCTAAAAGCATAATTTGCTTGAGACTCGTAGCATAAAAATACAGAAGTGAGGCAATTAAAATAAAAAGTGAAGCAAAAGTCGGTCTCATGATAATATTCGACAAAATAAAACCAATGGCGACTCCAGAAATATTCAAACCTATATAAATATTGTAAGCAGCAGTTTCTGTGATTCCTTTGCCAACAACAACATCATTTGGTTTGTTTATACTATCTGTTCCTACATCGAAAATGTTATTGATCACATAGCCTGCAGCAGCAAGAAGTACAGTGCTTAAAACTAACAATCCGTATTGCCAATCTGCCAATGCTAGCGGGACTTGTTGTTGTTTTAAAAAAGCATAACGAAAAAGCAACTGCATAAATGCAAGCATTAAAAGGTTTTTGTAACGAATAAGATTTAGGAATTTCATTTTTTTAGGTTCTGAGGGGCTAAGATGCTAAGTTTTTTCAATTAACAATTTATAATTAACAATTCACAATTAGATTAATCGTGTTTTCCGTTAAAGTACTCCATCCATTTTCCTTGTACTTTCATTACTTGTTCGATAACATCTCTTGCAGAACCGCGTCCGCCTTTTACGTGCGAAATATAGCGGCAGATATTTTTAATTTCTGGGCTTGCATCTTGCGGACAAGTTGGAAGTCCTACTAATTTCATTACATGAAAATCTGGAATATCGTCTCCCATATACAGTACATTTTCAGGTTTGATATTGTTTGACTCACAATAAGCCGTGAAAGTTTTTACTTTATCAGGAGTTCCTAAATGAATGTCATTTATACCCAAATTACGAAGACGAATACGAACGCCTTCATTGCTTCCTCCAGAAATAATGCAAACATGATAACCGCTTTCAATTGCAGCTTTCATTGCGTAGCCATCACGAATATTCATTGTTCTTAACATTTCGCCTTCATTGGTTACAAAAACAGAACCATCTGTAAGTACGCCGTCTACATCAAAAACAAACGTTGTGATGTCATTCATTATTTCTTTATAACTTTTTCCCATTATGCTGTATAGATTGTGTTAGGATTTTATAGATATTTTTTTTGTTTTCGTCTTGTAAAAAAGCCATGTGCGCATCAATTGTAATAGAATCATGCCGTATTGCCGGTCCGGTTTGCGCATCAATAGGATCTAATGTATTGATTTTGTCTGCTGTTTCCTGAATTAAAGGTTTTAAAACAGCAAAAGGAACTTGGTTTTCTTCACAAATTTCATGTCCTATTTGGTATAAATGATTCGTGAAATTGCTAACAAAAACGGCAGCAACATGAAGCGCTTTACGTTGTTCTGAACTAATAGAATAAACTTCAGTAGAAACGCTTTTTGCAATGGTTTCCAATAGTTTAAAATCGGCTGTATTTTCAGCTTCCAAACAAAAAGGAACAACAGAATAATCTAATGTTTTGTTCTTAGAAAATGTCTGCAACGGATAAAAAACACCACGACGATTTTTCGGATTTAATAGTTCTATTGAGGATGTTCCAGAAGTATGAACAACTAATTGATTGTTAAAAGGAAGTTCATTTGAAACTTCTGTAATCGCATTGTCAGAAACTGAAACAATATGTAAGTCAGCAGGTTCTAAAGCTTTAAAATCTGTCACAATCTTTTCAGAATCAATCAAATGGAGTACGGCTTCTTTCTTACGAGAAAAAACCTGTTTTATTTCAACAATTTTGCTGCCAGAAAAAGCTTTTATCAAATGCTGTGCGACATTGCCCGAACCTATTATTGTTATCTGAATCATGAAAGCAAAATTAGTATTATTTTTTTTAATGCTGTTGTGTATTGAGTATACATAAATGCTTTTTTGAAGTTTTTATTGTTCTCTATTTTTTGTTAGAATCCTAACACTTTCTATAAAAAAGGCATTATTTAAAAATAACATCTTTGTTTTGTAAGTTTAAACTTTATATATTATCAATTTGTTTGAAAAATAGTCTTTATTTTTGGTTTTTATTAACAAAAGCCAAAGCCTGCTAATCAACATTTTTAAGTACTTTTGTCGCACTTTTATACAATGTAATCCCTAAGAAATGGATAAAAAAATATTCTCTTTTTTGTTTTCTACACGTTTAATGGCCGTTCTTTTTTTAACATTCGCAATTGCAATGGGTGTTGGAACTTTTATCGAAAGTAAATACAATACCGATACAGCCAGAATACTAATTTACAATACTTGGTGGTTTGAAGCGATTATGGCCATCTTTATGATCAATTTCTTCGGAAATATCAAAAAATACCAATTGCATAAAAAAGAAAAATGGGCAACACTTTTGTTGCACCTTGCTTTTGTTTTTATCATTTTAGGAGCTTTTATTACTAGATATATCAGTTACGAAGGAATGATGCCAATTCGCGAAGGCGCGGCAGAAAACCAAGTTTATTCAGACAAAACCTTTTTAACCATTTTTGCAGACGGTGAATATAAAGGAGAAATGAAAAGAAGAGTTTTTGAAAAAAATCTTTTGTTATCTCCTGCTACTAACAACGATTTTACTATTTCAGGAAAATTTGATGAAACTCCTTTTGAAGTTACTTATTCAAACTATATCATGGGAGCTAAAGAAGTGGTAAAACCGGATCCAAGCGGAACTTTATATCTTAAATTAGTCGAAGCTGGAGCGGGTGGAAGAGAAGAACACTACTTGAAAGAAGGTGAAGTTCAGAATATTCATAATGTTTTATTTGCTTTAAATAAACAGACAGACGGTGCTATTAACATTAATACAACCGGAAAAGAGTACACCATCCAAACTCCATTTGAAGGTGAATTTATGCGAATGGCAGATCAATTTAAAGGAAAAGTTACAAAAGACAATGTACAGCGTTTAATGATGCGTTCTTTATATAGCATTGGAGATATTAGAATTGTATTTCCAGAGCCTCCAATGAAAGGAAAAGTAGAGTACGAATCAAATAATGATTTTAAAGCAAAATCTCATACTGACGCTTTAGTGGTTAAAGTAAAGGCTGAAGGCCAAGAAAAAGAAGTAATGGTTTTTGGTTCTAAAGGTCAGGTTGGAGAAGCTAAAACAATTAAAATTGGTAATATAGAATATTCTTTATTCTACGGAAGTAAAGCTTACATTTTACCATTTAAAGTTCGTTTGAACGATTTTATTGCTGACAAATATCCAGGAACAGAAAAAAGTTATTCTGCTTTTAAAAGTAAAGTAACTGTTCAGGACTCTACAGAAACTTTTGATGCAGATATTTTTATGAACCACGTTTTAGATTACAAAGGATTCCGTTTCTTCCAGTCTTCATTTGATCCAGACGAAAAAGGAACTGTTTTATCTGTAAATCACGATTTCTGGGGAACAAACATTACTTATTTCGGATATTTCCTTTTATACATTGGTTTAATGGCAATTATGTTTACTAAGCATTCTCGTTTTGGTGATTTGAAACGTAAACTTGAAGCTATTCAAAAGAAAAAAGAAAAATTGATTACGATTCTGATTCTGATGATTAGTTTAACTGGTTTTGCGCAGCAGAGTCCACATGTTCATTCTCATGATCACGATCACGCGCATTCTGCAGATCCAAATGATCATGCGAATCACGTAACAGCACCACCAAGCAAAAAACAGTTAGATTCGTTATTAAGTATATACAAAGCACCAGAATCTCATGCAGCAAAATTTGGACGTTTGATTATTCAGGATGCTGGAGGTAGAATGAAGCCAATTAATACGTTTTCATCTGAATTGCTTAGAAAAGTAAGTCATAGTGATACATATAACGGAATGAATTCAGATCAGGTATTCTTGTCTATGACACAATACGCACAAGTTTGGATTCAGATTCCATTAATATATATTAAATCAGGAAATGATAGTATCCGTAAGATTATCGGAATTGATTCTAAAGATCAATACGCTCCTTTTGTAAAATTCTTTGACGAACAAGGAAACTACAAATTATCTCCATATTTAGATGCAGCTTACAAAGCCGCGAATCCAAATAATTTTGAGAAAGATTTTGTTGAAACCGATAAAAAGGTAAACTTGATGGAATCGGCATTGAGTGGAAGTATTTTGAAAATCTTCCCAGTTCCAAATGATCCAAATCATAAATGGGTTTCTTATTTAGAGCGTGAAAGTGCTGGTTTTAAAGGAATGGATTCTACTTACGTAAAACAAATTCTGCCATTATACTTTAGCGCCTTAAATAACGGTTCTATTCAGAAAAACTTTGACACAGCCGATAACTTGGTTGAAAGTATTAATGGTTTCCAAAAGAAATTTGGAGCAAAAGTGAGACCAAGCGAAGATAAAATTGATGCCGAGATTGCTTACAACAAATACGATGTTTTCAAAGTATTACCATATTGGTACATTACAGCATCTATCTTGATGTTGATGTTTACGATTCTTAATATTTTTTTTGAGAAGAAATGGTTAAGATTTACCGTAAACGGTTTTCATATCATTATTGGATTATTGTTTGCGCTTCATACCGTTGGATTAATTGCGCGTTGGTATATTTCGGGTCACGCACCTTGGAGTAACGCGTACGAATCTATTGTGTATGTAGCTTGGTCTACGATGTTCTTCGGATTGGCTTTTGATAGAAAATCGAAACTTACAGTCGCTTCATCTGCATTTGTTACAGCTATGATCTTAATGGCGGCATACATGAACTGGATCGATCCAGAAATAGCAAACTTACAGCCAGTTCTTAATTCATATTGGTTAATGATTCACGTAGCAGTTATCGTAGCTAGTTATGGTCCGACTGCGTTAGGAATGATTTTAGGTTTTGTTGCTTTATTATTGATTTTCTTTACGAATGATAAAAATAAAGCTAAAATGGATTTACATATTAAAGAAGTAAGTTACATTAACGAAATGGCTCTGACTATTGGTCTTATCATGTTGACTATTGGAAACTTCTTAGGCGGACAATGGGCCAATGAAAGCTGGGGACGTTACTGGGGATGGGATCCAAAAGAAACTTGGGCTTTAATCTCGATTATGGTTTATGCGTTTGTAATTCACGCTCGTTTTGTTCCAGCTTTAAGAGGAAAATGGTTCTTTAACTTAATGAGTATGTATGCTTTTGTTTCGATCTTGTTTACGTACTATGGAGTAAATTTCCACTTAGTAGGTTTACACTCTTATGCAAGTGGTGAAGCACATTCATTAAACTGGATTTATTACTGCTTGATTACAATTTCTATAATTGGAGCGGTAACCTATCCAAAGTACCGTAAATACTATAAAACTAAAAAAGTTAAGAAATAAATAATTTACAATAATTATTAATTCATAAAAAAGGTTCAACATGATGTTGAACCTTTTTTTATATCAAATTTTAAAGTTTGCCAAAGAGGAGAAGTACAATAGCAGTTATTAGAAAAAAGCAAATTAGAAAAATAAGATGACTCAACAGCGTTAAGAAAAATGCTTTGATTTTAGACATTTTATTAAAAAACTGCATATTTGTCCAAAAGATTAAAATAATGCCAATAACATACATTACATTGTTGTACTGTGCTATATGTGAAGTATGATTTAGAAAAATCAATACTGGCATTGTTACTAATTGTACAGATATTCTTTGAGCCGCCTTAAAAGTATTGAGTACAAAAAGTTCAACAAAATTATACCCCTGTTTTCTAAAAACAAGATAAGTGCCAATAGTATAAATAGGAATTGAGCCTACTGTAACCCAAGAAAAATGCGTGGCAAACCATTCGTTTATATAATCAGAATCGATATTTGAAGTCTTTGCCGCTTCAAAAGTATTAATGTGAAAGTAATGATATAAAAGACCATAAAGCGTTGCAAGGACCACAACCAAAGATAAAGGCTTAAAATGATGAACTCTTTTTCCTTCAATAAATTCTCGGATAGAATGCCCAGGTCTGGTAAATAATTGTTTCAAAGAATACAAAATACCTTTATCAAAATGCAATAAACCATGCTGAATATCATGCCATAAAAAATGAGCATTAATTTTGTGCGTTTCTGCAGCCTGACCGCAGTTGTTGCAATAATGACCTTTAAAAATCTGATGACAATTTTTGCAAATGATTTCCATTAGAGCTCGGTATTTATTTTATAAATTATTTTTTTTGACGCCATTAGGATACATAATAGCCAATAATACTATTATCAGTAGAAAATTATATTCAACACCATTTCTTCCGGCGCCTACAACAAACCAGCCTTCTTTAAAATGCACTAAAACAATTCCCATTATGAGGACAAAAATGGTTACAAAACCAGCAAGTTTAATGTATTTATTAACCAATAAAAGAATGGCTGCAACTACATGTGACAATTTAATGCTCCAAGCAAGAAACACACCATAAGGAGCAAATCCAATTTGATTGAGAAAAAGATTTCCAAAATCATTAATGCCATTATTAAACATTCCCGAAACAGAATGGGTGAGGAGAATAATCGCCATTGCGATTCTCAAGAGTAAGTTTGCATTCATAAATTGGTTTTTGGTGAATTAAAAATAATAAAAAAACGCATATTACTCTGAATATGCGTTTTAGCTTTTTATAAAAGATTAATTTTAAACTTTTCCTAAAGTATAAAGTTGTGTCATTGTTGGAGTTGGGCTTCCGCCGGCTGGCTCTAAAGTAATTCCAAATGCTTCTGCAGAATCGGTTTGATTTACAGCGAAAATTTTCTGAGAATTTCCTTCAAAATTATCCAATAAACCAATGCTTGTTGGCGTAAGAACAGGACTTAACTTTAAAGACCAAACCTGATAAACCATTCCTTTTGGAGGAGATGGTAAACCTGCCGCATCAATATAAGTGGTTTTAGTCTGCTTATTCCAATATACTTTTGCAAAAGAAGTTGGCGAAACAGCCTGACCGCCAAGAGTTACACCAGTATTTTTAATATCTCTAACAATACTCAAGTTTTTCTCGGTTTGCTTATTCTGTTGATCTAAAAAGGCATATTCACGCTGAATTTTGTTCTTTTCATTTCCAACAGTAGAAATCGCTTCTTTTGTTTTTGTCAATTCTAAAGTCTGATATCCTAAACCTAAAAGCAATAACACTGCCGCAGCCCAGCCTACATATTGCGACCAGTTTGATGCTGGTTTCATGTCAACTACTTTTCCGTGTTTAAGTTCCAGACGAGCTTTAATTTTTTCGAAATTCTCTACAGAATGGAAAGGAGAGAAGCTAGAAGAAAGCGCAATGACAGCCTTTTCTATCGAGATAATTTCCTGATCCATTTCTGGGTTCTTTTTTGCCATTTCGGCAATTTCGAGATTTTCTTTTTCACTTAATAGACCGTAAACATACAGCTCTAAAATTCCTGATTCTATATATTCTTGTGCTTCCATTATATCTTCAAATAATTACGTAAATCGTTAATACAGTTTCTGTTTTGTGTTTTGATAGTTCCCAGTGGCAGTGCCAATTCTTCTGAAGCTTCTTGCTGGGTATATCCTTTAAAGAACAATAAATTAATTATTTCGATACATTTTGGTTTTAGTTTTTTTACAAATTCCTGAATTCCAATTGCATCAAGTTTATGACTCAATTTATTGCTCTCGTCTAAGAGATTTACGAAATTATCTGATGAAAGGTTTTTTTGGCTGTTGTTGTAGTCTTTAGAACGAAGCTTATCTATCGAGGTATTCCTGGCTATATTTAAGATCCAAGTATAAAATCGGCCTTTGCCTTCATTGTAGGTGTCGATGTTTTTCCAGATTTTGACAAAAACATCTTGAAGCACGTCTTCTGCTTCTTCTCGATTTTTGATTAACACATGAATGACAGAAAACAGACTTTTTGAGTACATGTCGTACAAATGCGTAAAAGCTTTTTCGTCTTTTTTGTAAATTAAAACTAGCAGTTCTTCTTGACTCATAGATTTGGATTTTTAAGTTTAAACATTAAAAGTTAAGATGTTATTCGCTAACTGTTATAAAGATAATTTATTTTTTTCTGATATTTTTTATTTTTTTTAATAGCCAAAACCCTAAGAAAATAAAGGGTTTTAAAAAAAAGTGCATTTTTTTTCACTTTTTTTAAAACCAAAAACAATCCTATTACGTAAATGTATTTTATAAGGTCAGAATGATCTTATAGAAAGCCAAAAGTAAATTAGAAAATCTAGAAAGCTGTTGTTATAAAATTATTATAGAGAATATGGATAGCAAAATAATAATGAAAATATTAATAGTTGGATTAACAACAGTTTTGACATTGATCGTTTTTACTGAAAAGGATTTTTTAAAAGACATTTTGCCAAATAACAGTAATAATGCTGGGCAAATGCTGAGATAATAAAGAGAAAACAAAAGATATTGAATAGTTGATGCACTCGGACTTCCAGACCGAAGATTTTTTTAATATGTCTTTCGGATATTTTAGGATTTAAATTTACATCAATACAAGCCAGTTAAAGATTTTTTGAAAGCCATTTGACATATTGGGGGGAAAGAAATTTTCGAACACAACCGAGTCATCAACTATAATTTATAAAAGATTGCATAATAATTAATTCATGGTTTGATTTGTTTGTATGGGGGGAAGCCTAACGTCTGATTAACGTTAGGCTTCATTTTTTATTTAACTTTTGATTGGCAAAAATTAAAGCCTTAAAATAGTTTTTGTAAAATGGATTTTAGCTAATTTTATAAAAAATTATACGATGAAAAAAATACTATTTATACTATTTGGAGCTACAGTTTTGTCTGCGACAGGATTAAATGCTCAAACCAGTACAAACAAATTATCTAAAAAAGATAAAACCATGGCAAAAGAAACAATTTATCAATTTAAGGTTGAAGATTTATCAGGAGACACTTTTGACTTTGCTTCTTTAAAAGGCAAAAAAATCATGATTGTCAACACTGCTTCAAAATGCGGTTTAACACCTCAGTATAAAGATTTAGAAGCGGTTTATAAAGAATATAAAGATAAAGGTTTTGTAATTGTTGGTTTTCCAGCAAACAACTTTGCATCACAAGAACCAGGAACAAATAAAGAAATTGAAACGTTCTGCCAACAGAATTACGGAGTTTCTTTTCCGATGATGAGCAAGGTTTCAGTAAAAGGAAGTGATATGTGCGAAGTATATAAGTTCTTGACCGAAAAATCTAGAAATGGCTTGCAAGATTCTGAAGTAGAGTGGAATTTTCAAAAATACTTAATCAATGAAAAAGGTGAATTGGTTAAAGTAATTAAACCAAAAACTTTAGTTACGGAACCAGAAGTAATTAATTGGATTAAAAGCTAAAAAACATTAAAAAAGCCCAAATTTGAAGATGCAAATTTGGGCTTTTTTTTGTTCTAAAGTTTCAAAGGTACAGAGTTATAAATACTTTGCGAACTTTGCGTAATTCATCGCGTCCTTTGCGGTTAAACTAAAATAAGTTGCATAAAAACCAAATCGAGCCAGTGATCAAATTTGTATCCAACTTCACGAATTGTGCCTGTAGCAACAAATCCGAATTTTTCATGAAAAGCAATACTTCCTGCATTATCGGCATCAATTGCACCAATCATAACATGATAACCTTGTTCTTTTGCTAAACGAATTAATTCTGTCAAAAGTTTTGAGCCAATTCCTTTTCCTATAATGTTATCAACAACATATACAGAATGCTCAATAGTATATTGATAGCCAATTTTTTCTCTAAACTGTCCGTAACTTCCAAAACCAACCACTTCGCCATCTAGATCGGCTACAATTACAGGAAGGTTCTTAGCTGTTTTATCTTCAAACCATTTGGTTTGAACTTCTAAAGTTTGAATTTCGTAACTGTAATTAGCAGTTGTATGCAAAATAGAATGGTTTACAATTTCTAAAATCTTTTGTAAATCGTTTGGTGTTGCAGGTCTTAATATAATGCTCATTGGTAATTATTATAGTTTATTTGGTGTTGAGTTCAACTAACAAGACGTCTACTTCTTTTGAATTCCAGTCCATTTCTTTGGCTATAGCTTTGGCATTTTTGGCGTATTCTAAAGCTTTTTTCTTGTTTTTTAATTTATTGTAAAGTTTGGCCTCAAGTAAATTTCCGTCATAAGAATCATTTAATTCTAGAGAACGATCTACCCAAGAGATAGCTTTTTTTAAACTTTCTGCGTCTTTAATATGCTTAAAATAAGTGTTTCCGATGTCTTTTAAGAAACTAGCATCATTCCAAACCAATTTCTGAGTATCTTCAAGAGTTACTTTTTTATAAAAATCCCATTTCTCGGTTCTTTCTGCCAGTGTCAAATCATATTTAAAAACTAAAGAATCTGTCTTTTGCAATCGAATTGATTTTGCAACTTCTCTTTGTTTATAGTAGTTTACAGTATCTAAATTGTCAACCAAAGGCCGAAGTAATTCATTTACAATACTTTCAATTTTACGATCAACACGACTTTGAGAAGCTACCGCGGCAAAATCTTTCTGATGATTTAAAACATATTGAAATTCTCGAGATTTAATATCAGTAACACCATTTGCAATAACACGCCAGTTTAACTCACTAACTAATTGTTTATCAGATTGTGTGTTCAAATAAATATGCGTTGGTGTTGACAACTCCGTTCTATCTTTTCCTTTTCTCAAAGTATTTAAATAATAAAAGAACTTATCTGAATTGCTAGGATCGGCAAGAAATTGTTTTTCTAAATGAGGCAATTGCATCTTGGGATTTAAAGCATTATTAAGCTCGTTAAGAAATTCTGGTTTCTTTAATTCGCCCTTTAAAGCATAAATTAAAGTTTCGTTACTATCGATAAATAAAAACGTAGGAAGCGATTTGGTGTTGAATTTCTCTTTTAAAGCAATTCCTTCTTCTTTTTCAATGTTTTTGTAAGTGCAGACAAAATTCTTATTCAAAAAATCTATTACAGCAGGATCACTCAAAACTTCTGTTTTCATTAAATTGCAATGTGGGCACCAATCGGCATAAAGCATTACAAAAAGAGGTTTTCCTTCTTTTTTAGCACTTTCTAAGGCCGTTTTATATGGAACATCAACAGGAACAAATTGATTCTGAGAAGTAATGGTTTGAAAAGTAATAGATAAAAATAGTATAAATAAGAAACGCATATTAAGTCTGGCTTTTATTAATTATTCGATTTTACAAATATATTCCCTTTTTTGAGAAACAGCCTTAATATATTCCTAATTATAATATAAATCAAGTGCGAAGTTTGTAACTTTGTAAGCAAGATGAAGAAAAATTATATCAGGATTTTTCTTTAAAAAAATAGTAATACACGACCGGAATGATTTACCCCAAAATAGCGCTAGCACAAAGCATTATCGAAATTTTATCTGCCAAAGGCATTGTTAATATTATAATTTCTCCAGGATCTAGAAACGCACCGTTAACTATTGGTTTTGCTCAAAATCCAAATTTTACCTGTTACAGTATTGCAGACGAGCGATGTGCTGCTTTTTTTGCATTAGGAATTGCCCAGCAAACCAAACAGCCAACAGCAGTTGTCTGTACTTCAGGATCAGCTTTATTAAATTATTATCCGGCTATTGCAGAAGCATTTTACAGTCAGATTCCCTTGATTGTTATTTCTGCTGATCGTCCGCAGAGCAAAATTGATATCGGAGATGGACAAACCATTCGTCAGGAAAATGTTTTTGCCAATCATTCTGTTTTCAATGCCAATTTAACAGAAGAAGCATCAGAAGAAAATGATTTAAAGATCAATCTAGCTATTGAAACAGCTATTCTTAAAAAAGGCCCAGTTCATATCAATGCGCCTTTTGAAGAGCCTTTATATGAAACTACAGAAGAGCTTTCTGTAAAGCCAAAAATCACAAATCTTGAGTTTGAAAATTTTTCAAAAATTATAGAAAACAGCAACGAGTTTGTTTCAGTTTGGAATAATACAAAGCGAAAATTAGTTTTAGTTGGAGTAAATGAAGCCAATAGCATAGATCAAGAAATTATCGAAAATCTAGCTTCAGATCCTTCAGTTGTTGTACTTACAGAAACTACTTCAAATCTTCATCATGAGAGTTTTATCAATTCAATAGATACTTTAATTACACCTTTTGATGATTTTGATTTTAAACAATTTAATCCAGAAGTTTTAGTGACTTTTGGTGGAATGGTTGTCTCAAAAAGAATTAAAGGTTTTTTAAGAAAATATAAACCAAAACATCATTGGCATATTGATACTTTACGTGCTTATGATACATTTGGCGCTTTGACAGAACATTTTGAAATGCAACCAAATGATTTCTTTAAAGATCTATTTTCAAAAACAGTATTTGTAAAGAGCAATTATTTCAAAAACATTGATACTGTTTATAAAGCAAGATTAGAGAGAAGAAAGGAGTACTTAAGTAAAATTGAGTTTTCAGATTTTAAAGCTTTCGAAAAAGTTATACAATCGTTACCTAAAAACAGTTTGCTGCAAATTAGCAATAGTTCTGCCATTCGTTATGCGCAATTAATTGATATTGATGATTCTATTGAAGTTTTCTGTAACAGAGGAACGAGTGGAATTGACGGAAGTACATCTACAGCAGTGGGCGCTGCGCTTGGAAACGAAAAACAAACTGTTTTTGTTACTGGAGATATTGGCTTTTTGTATGATAGCAATGCGCTCTGGAATTCTTACATCCCGAAAAACTTCAAAATTATTTTAATTAATAATGCAGGAGGTGGAATTTTTAGGATTTTACCTGGACATCAGGAAAAACCTGTTTTCAATACTTATTTTGAGACGTCACATAGCTTGACTGCCGAACATCTAGCAAAAATGTACAGATTGAATTACTTTGCGGCTCAAGATGTTCAGTCATTAGAAAATGGAATAGAATCTTTGTATAATTCTAATGATGTTCCATGCATTTTGGAAATATTTACTCCAACATTTGAAAATGATAAAATCTTAAAAGAGTATTTTAAATTTTTATATTGAATTTGAAAGAAAATATATGTTAAATATTTCTGTTGATTGCTTTTTTAGCTATAACTTTGGTGATATTCACCAAATATTTTATAGTTATGAGTACGAGAGAAGATTTAATTAAAAAGTACACAACAGATTTAAAAGAAAAATGTGGCATTACAGCTAATTCTGATTTGTTGACGAAAGTTACAATTGCCTGTGGTCCTTCAATTTATAATGACGATGCTTCTACAGTAGCTTCATCACAACAATCAGAGTTGGATACAGTAAAAAATAGCTTTTTAATCAAGAAATTAGGTTTAAAAGATGGTCCAGAACTAGATAAAGGAATTGATGCCGTTATGGAAAAATATGGAAAATCAAATAAGCACAAGTATAGAGCGGTAGTATATTATTTGCTGACTCTGCACTTTAAAAAAGAAAGCGTGTTTAAGTAATTAAATTTCGCACATCGCAAAATCCCTTTATAACCCAATTCTATAAAGGGATTTTTTAATTTTTACCTACAGTATAAGTTTTGTTAAATTAATTTCATAGTACCGCTTCAAACTTCGTACCTTTGCGGCTCAGAAACTTAGCAGTTGTACTGCTTAGAAATACATTAAAATGCTAGAAATAGGAAAATACAATACCCTAACTATATTACGTGATACCAAAGTAGGTTTGTTTTTAGGTGATCCTGAAAATGATCCTGATGGAATTCACGATGTTTTACTTCCAAATAAATATGTTCCAAAAGTATTTGAAATTGGTGAAGAATTAATCGTTTTTGTTTACTTAGATCACGAACAGCGACCAGTTGCAACAACTTTAGTTCCGTATATCTTATTAAATGAATTTGCTCTTTTGAGAGTAAATTACATTAATAATGTTGGTGCTTTTATGGATTGGGGAATGGAAAAAGATATTTTGGTTCCATTTAAAGAACAGGCGCGTCCGATGGAAAAAGGAAAACGTTATTTGGTTTATCTATATATGGACAAACAAACTAATCGTTTGGTAGCTTCCAGCAAAACCAATCAATTTTTGAACAATGACCAGTTAACGGTAGAAAAAGGAGAAGAAGTTGATTTGATCGTTTCGCATATTACCGATATGGGTATCAATGTTATCATTAACGAGCGCCACAAAGGACTTCTGTATAAAGACGAAGTTTATGATGATTCGATAAGAACCGGAAATAGAATGCGTGGCTATATTAAAAGCATTCGTCCTGATAACAAAATAGATGTTGCGCTTCAGCCTCAAGGTGTTGAGAGTATAGAACCAAATGCCGAAAAAATATTAAGCGAACTAAGAGCAAGTAGAGGCTTTCTTAGATTAAACGATAATTCTCATCCAGAAGATATTAAAACTGTTTTGAAAATGAGTAAAAAATCATTCAAAAAAGCAATCGGATCTTTATACAAAGAAAAACTGATTGAAATTAAAGAAGATGGAATATATCTTGTAAAAGAATAAAAATTGAGAAATTCCAATATGGAAATTCCAATAGATAATTGAAATCTATAATTTGACTTTAGCCTTTTGGAATTTGGAGTTTAAAATATTGAAATTTATTTTGCGCTAGCAAAATTATTATAACACAAAAGGCTGCTCATTACAAGCAGCCTTTCGCTTTTTATTCAGTTTTAAAAAAAATTGTAATTAAAAAAAAACAGAAATAAAATAATTCGAATCCATCTCAGAACAATAGCTTTACGAATTTTAGAAATCGTCCCATTGACGGTATGTCTTTTAAATAATCAATGCACCTATCTTAAAAGCAAAAAAGAGAATTTCACGGCTCATCCATTGGTTTTATAATATAACTTTTAGAAAGTTGTGAATTAGTACTTTTTTCCTCTTTTCGTTATCATTTCTATACTAATTAATAGACAATTCTAACATTTAACCTTAGGTGTTACTTTTTTCTTTTTGAAGTTTCGACAAACACATAAATCATTTGCTCTTTTAATTGAGGTTTGTTACTTAAAACCCTAAAAAAATGAGCGACAAATTTTTTAAATTTTCTCAAAAAAATCATTTTTTAGGTTAATAAATCAGTGAAAGAAAATCAATCTAAAATCTTTGAAATAGTTTGTATCTCATTGATTTCTAGGGTGTAAAATTAATTATTATTTTTCTAAACTAATGTTAAAAAATGTTATTTTTTGTAGGTAAATACCAATTGTTAACATTAGAAGTCAATTTAGTAAAGACTTAAGACTGATTGAGTAGGTAAAGTAGTAAAAATGATTTATTTTTACCGTATAATTATTTTAAACAAAAAATCAAAATGGATTGGATTACAGCCAGAGAATTTGAGGATATAACTTATAAAAAATGCAATGGAGTAGCGAGAATAGCTTTTAACAGACCAAATGTTAGAAATGCATTCCGTCCAAAAACTACTTCAGAATTATACCAAGCTTTTTACGATGCACAAGAAGATACTTCAATAGGAGTTGTTTTACTTTCTGCTGAGGGACCTTCAACAAAAGATGGAGTTTACTCTTTCTGTAGCGGTGGAGATCAGAATGCACGCGGACATCAAGGATATGTTGGAGATGACGGACAGCACCGTTTGAATATTCTGGAAGTGCAGCGTTTAATTCGTTTTATGCCTAAAGTTGTTATTGCAGTAGTTCCAGGATGGGCTGTAGGTGGCGGACATAGTTTGCACGTAGTTTGCGATATGACGCTAGCAAGTAAAGAACATGCTATTTTTAAACAAACAGATGCTGATGTAACTAGTTTTGATGGCGGTTACGGATCGGCATATTTAGCTAAAATGGTTGGTCAGAAAAAAGCTCGTGAAATTTTCTTTTTAGGTAGAAATTATTCTGCTCAAGAAGCTTTTGAAATGGGAATGGTAAATGCTGTAATTCCGCATGATGAGTTAGAAGCTACTGCTTATGAGTGGGGACAAGAAATTCTTCAAAAATCGCCAACTTCTATAAAAATGCTGAAATTTGCAATGAACTTAACAGATGACGGAATGGTTGGACAGCAAGTTTTTGCAGGAGAAGCCACTCGTTTAGCTTACATGACCGAAGAAGCTAAAGAAGGTAGAAATGCTTTCTTAGAGAAAAGAAAACCAAACTTCGGCGAAAATAAGTGGTTACCATAAATAAGTTATAAAATAGTTTCAAGCATCAGGTTTCAAGTTAAGAACCTGAAACTTGAAACCTGAAACTAAAAAAACAAAACAAATAATGAAACATTGGATTGAAGCCGCAAGATTGCGCACATTACCTTTATCAGTTTCCGGAATTATAGTTGGAAGTATTTACGCTTTATCAAATCCAACAGAAACTATTAACACTCCAACAGAAGTATTTAGCTGGAAAGTTTTTGGTTTTGCTCTATTGACAACACTAGGATTACAGGTTTTATCCAATTTTGCAAATGACTATGGCGATGGAGTAAAAGGTACTGACAATGCTGATCGAGTGGGGCCACAACGTGCTATTCAGAGCGGTGTAATTACACCTCAAGCAATGAAAAAAGCCATTATTATTACTTCGTTTTTGACTTTATTATCTGCAATTATATTGATTTATTTTGCATTCGGAAAAGACAATTTTGGGTATTCAATCTTTTTTCTATTGTTAGGAATCGCAGCTATTATTTCTGCAATTCGCTACACAGTTGGTAATTCTGCCTACGGATATAGAGGTTTTGGAGATTTATTTGTTTTCATTTTCTTCGGATTAGTGAGTACTTTGGGCGTAAACTTTTTATATGCAAAAGAAGTAGAACCGCTTTTAATTCTTCCAGCTGTTGCAATCGGATTATTGAGTGTTGGGGTTTTAAATCTTAACAATATGCGCGATCAGGAATCTGATAAAAAATCGGGTAAAAACACTATTGTAGTGCAAATTGGAGCTCAAAAAGCTAAAAATTACCACTTCTTCTTGATTATTACAGCAATGGTTTTAGTGGTTGTATTTGCTATTTTAAGCGATTATAACTTTGACCAATACTTGTTTTTATTGGCATATATCCCGTTGACCAAACATTTAATCACGGTTTACAAAAATCAAGATCCAAAATTATTAGATCCAGAATTAAAAAAACTGGCATTAAGTACATTCTTACTTTCTATATTACTTACAGTATGTATGATTTCTTTGATTTCAGACATTATTGTAAACCTCTTTTTAGGAGGAAGATAAAACAATGTTTAACTTAAAAAGTGACAAAATGAAAATTACATACTACGGACACGCTTCATTAGGAATTGAAGTAGGAGGAAAACACATTATTGTGGATCCATTTATTACCGGAAATCCACAAGCTGCTACAATCAATCTGAGCACTATCAAAGCAGATTATATTTTACTGACGCATGCACACGCTGATCACGTTTTGGATGTTGAAGCTATTGCAAAAAATACAAATGCAGTTATTGTTTCTAATGCAGAAATTGCAAGCCATTATGCTAAAAAAGGATTCAATTCGCATCCAATGAATCACGGAGGAAGCTGGAAATTTGATTTCGGAAAAGTAAAATATGTAAATGCAATTCACTCAAGCAGTTTTCCTGACGGTTCTTACGGAGGGAATCCTGGAGGTTTTGTAATTGAAGGCGAACATAAAAATATCTATATCGCTGGAGATACTGCTTTGACTTACGATATGAAATTGATTCCACTTCGCACAAAACTAGATTTAGTTATTCTTCCGATCGGAAATAACTTTACAATGGATGTTGAAGATGCTATTATTGCTTCAGATTTTGTAGAATGCGACAAAGTTTTAGGATACCACTATGATACTTTTGGTTATATCGAAATCAATCATGAAGAAGCAATTCGCAAATTTTTCGATAAAGGAAAAGATTTAATGCTTTTACCTATAGGAGATTCGATCGAATTATAAGAAGCTAATCCCGCTTTCGGCTATATCTTTTTAAGGCAAAGAAAAATTGCCTTAAAAAGGATACCGCCTCTATCGGGGCTAGGGCACTCAATTCCATAAGAAAGTTATTTGGCATAATCTATGTTAATTGAATTAAAGTTTTTTAAAGTAAAAATCATTTTAATCTGTGAAATCTGTGGCAATTAAAGCATCATCACAAAATACAACTTTCAAACAAATCCTTTTATTACTATTTATCGCAACTTCATATAACGCTTTTGCACAAAAAGATGGTTATTGGGACAAAGAACGTGCAACAACCAAAGAAATTATGGTTCCTGCACGCGATAGAATTTCTATACCAACAGAAGATTTACCAGTTGGAACTACAGAAATTGTATACAGAATCACACTTTTAGATAAAAACCAAGAAATGGCCAATAGCTTGGTTTCGGTATTAAAAGCCATTCCAGATCCTACAGGTATAAGCCAAGGCTCTGCGGGTGCGGTTTTCTTAATGTCAAAAATTTCTGGAGAAGATAAATGCACCTATTCGATTTTTACATCTAATGAAAATGCTAAAAAATATATTGCAGATGGTAAAATTGACAATGCCTGTTATTCTCAAGCAGAACCTGTAAGTAAAGATGCTAAACGATTATCTGTAAACAGATCTTCTTGCTTAAAAGAAAATATTAGCACCATTTGGTTTGGCTTTGAAAGCAAAAACTGGTTGTTGAGCCAGAAAGTGGTTTTAGAAGTAGTGCCTTGGGTAGACACAAAACTAAATCGCGGTTGGAATCAAGACAACAAAAACGAAATTATAAGCTTGTGCAAAACTTCTACAATGGCACAAAAAATGGCAAATTCAGATGATTTTTGCGTTTGTATTTTAAATAAAATTATGAAGCAGTATCGCTATGATGAGTTTCAGAAATTATTAGCTGTAGAAAAAACTAAAGTCTATAAAGATTTTGGAAACAGCTGTTATCAAGATGCTGATATATCTAAAAACGTATTCAACGATTTAAGAATTCAGGTAGCTTCTTTGATAAAGACGCAAAAATATAACGAAGCAATTCCAAAATTGAATACCATTGTAAGCGAAGGAAAAGCAACAGCTGTAGATTACAGTTATTTAGGCTATTGTTATATTTTGACCAAACAATATGCAAAAGCTTTAAAAGTACTGCAAGAAGGCGAGAAACTTGATGATACAGAATTATTAATCAAATTAAACTTAGCACATGCTTATTTAGTAAGTGATGACTACAGTGCAGCCAAAACAATTTACAAAAAATATCAGACTCAAAACGTAACCGATAGTTTAAGCTGGATTGTTAAAACAAAACTTGATTTTCAGGCTTTTGAAAAAGCAGGTCTGCCTTCAAAAGACTTTGAGAAAATCTTAAAATTATATAACTGAGAAATTTAGTTGTTTTTTAAACTTAACATCTCAGTAACTTAGAATCTTAGCATCTTAAAAAATGAAAGCATCCTATAATAAGTATTTACTAGAATTTAAGCGTCCATCTGGAACTTCTAGAGGAATTATGACCGAAAAAGAAACTTGGTTTATAATACTGGAAGAAAATGGCAAAAAAGGAATCGGTGAATGTGGAATATTACGTGGATTAAGTGCTGACGATCGTCCAGATTATGAAGAAAAATTAAAATGGGCTTGCGAAAATATCCATTTGGGAGAAAACGCATTATGGAATGCATTGCTAGAATTTCCTTCTATACAATTTGGATTAGAAATGGCTTTTTTATCTCTTAAAAGCGAAAATCCATATATTTTGTTTCCATCAGATTTTACCACTAATTTAAGTTCAATAGCTATAAACGGATTAGTCTGGATGGGGGAATCTGCTTTTATGAAACAGCAGATAGAAGATAAATTAGCCGATGGTTTTAACTGTATAAAGCTTAAAATTGGAGCAATCGATTTCAATAAAGAATTGGAGTTATTGCAATTTATTAGAAGTCATTTTTCACCGGAAGAAATAGAAATTAGAGTAGATGCTAATGGTGCTTTTTCTTCAACAGAAGCTTTAGATAAATTAAATCAATTGAATAAATTTCAGCTTCATAGCATAGAACAGCCAGTTAAGAAAGGACAGGTTGCAGAAATGACTCAGTTGTGCAAACAGACACCATTTCCGATTGCTTTAGACGAAGAGCTTATTGGCATATTTTCATTAGAAGAAAAAGAAAAATTGCTGCAAGAAATAAAACCGCAATATATTATTTTAAAGCCAAGTTTTATTGGAGGTTTTCGTGGTACGCAAGAATGGATCACTTTGGCAGAAAAGTATGATATAGGCTGGTGGATTACTTCTGCATTAGAGAGCAATATAGGATTGAACGCCATCGCACAATGGACATTTACCTTGAATTCAGATATGCCTCAAGGTTTAGGAACTGGAGCTTTATATACTAATAATATAGATTGCCCTCTTGAAGTAAAAAAAGGCCAACTTTGGTATAATATTTCTAAGAATTGGTCAAATTTCTAAGATTTTTTTATGACATCTTAAAGTTTGTTAGATCTCAACTTTTGTTTTTTGATACTTAGAATCTTAGCACCTTAGAATCTTAACACCTTAGAAACTTAGTGTCTTCTTTTTACTCTTTTCCTCCCAGCAAACTATCTTGCCAATCTTTCAATTCTTTCCACTTTCCTTGATAAGCCATTAGTGCTTGTTTTGCCCAAGTGCTTGGATTATGCATAGCATAATTTTCTCCACCAGCATCCAAAATTGACTGTAGCTTTTCGGTAGAAGTTTGAGACAGATTTTGCCAAGTTTTTATTCCTGCTTCAACAAATAAAGATTCTATTTTAGGGCCAATTCCTTCTACTATTTTGAGATCATTTTCTTTTATCTTTTTACCTAAAGCATTTTCTGCCAATCCTGGTTCAAAAGGAATTACGACTGGAGCAGTTGCTTTAGTTTTTACAGCAAGATCAGCTTCAAGTTTTAAGATTCTTGCATTCAAATTTCTCGTATGAGCTTTGCAAACATCTAAATCGGCTTGAAGAGCAGTTGCTAGAGAATTATCATTTTTAGAATTAATTTTTCCTAGTATGTAACCTAAAATCCCACAGATTACACCTAGTGCTATTGGTATTACAACATAAGGTACATTCATGATTTTTATATTTTAGAATTAAAATTACAGTCGATTTCATGTTATGACAGAAATCATTTCCACTCATAACCAGCTGTTTAATGAGGTGTTAGGTTCTATCAAAATTACTCAAAATACTAATTGCAACATGTTAACAATCAGTTATATTGAAGTTTTTTATTTCTAGTTTGATAGAATAAATTAACTTTTTTTCATTTTTTAGAAGCTCAAAGGCTAGATTAAAATGAGTAACTTGCATAAAAAATAATCTGCATTTAAGATGATCGAAATAGAAAGAAAGTTTCTAGTAAAATCTGATGATTTTAAGAAACAAGCTTTTGCTCAAAATGATATTGCTCAGGGCTATTTGAGTTCTGCACCTGAGCGCACAGTTAGGGTCAGAATAAAAGGACATAAAGGCTTTATAACCATAAAAGGAATAAGCAATACAGCTGGAATGTCTCGTTTTGAGTGGGAAAATGAGATTCCGTTAGACGAAGCTCAAGAGTTACTAAAATTGTGCGAAAAGGGTAAAATTGAAAAAACACGTTACGAAATAAAATCTGGCAAGCATGTGTTTGAAGTTGATGAATTTTATGGCGAAAATGATGGCCTAATAATGGCTGAAATAGAATTGAACTCTGAAGACGAAACTTTTGAAAAACCTGAATGGCTTGGCGAAGAAGTAACAAACGATGAAAGATATTATAATGCTTATTTAAGCAAAAATCCATATAAAGATTGGCAAAAATAAAATGGCAGAATCAAAATACGACCTTATTATTGTGGGAGGAGGACCAATTGGCCTGGCTTGCGCAATAGAAGCTGAAAAGAAAAAATTAAATTATTTAATCATTGAAAAAGGAGCGATCGTTAATAGCATTTTTAATTATCCGTTATATATGACCTTTTTCTCTACTGCAGAAAGATTAGAAATTGGTGAGATTCCGTTTAATTGTCTTGCACCAAAACCTGGACGGCAGGAAGCTTTAGAATACTACAGAAATATTCATCGTTACTTTAAATTCAATATTAAGTTGTTTGAAAGAGTTCTCGATGTTCAAAAGGAAAATACCATTTTCAAAATTAAAACAGATAAGCAGAATTACGAAGCTACGAATGTTATAATAGCAACCGGTTTTTATGATATTCCGATTGAAATGAATGTTTTAGGTGAAAGTTTGCCAAAAGTTCGTCATTACTATAAAGAAGCACACGAATATGCTTTTAGAAAAGTTTTGGTAGTTGGAGCCAATAATTCTTCTGTAGACGCAGCTTTAGAATGTTGGAGAAAAGGAGCAGAGGTTACAATGGTAATTCGTAAAAACGAAATTAATAGCCGTGTAAAATATTGGGTAAAACCAGATATTGAAAATAGAATAGAAGAAGGAAGCATTAAAGCTTTTTTTCAATCGAATATTACTGAAATCCGAGAAGATAAAGTAGAAATTGAGACTCTAAACGGAAAAGTTACAATTGAAAATGATTTCGTTTTAGCTTTAACAGGTTACAAACCAGATTTGACTTTTCTAGAAAAAATGGGAATTCAGCTTTCTGATGATGAATTGAAAATTCCTGTTTACAATCCAGAAACGATGGAAACTAATGTAGAAGGTTTATTTCTTGCAGGAGTAGTTTGCGGTGGAATGCAGACGCATAAATGGTTTATTGAAAACTCGAGAGTTCATGCTAGTTTAATTTTAAATTATATAGTTTCGTTAAATAAATAGCTCTTGATTTATAATATGGGTATTGAAATACAGGGATATTGATCATTTAGCTATTATTTTATAGTTATTACAGTTCTTCTGTTTAAAACTCTTTCATAAACGGATGCATTATTACCAATTGGTTCATTAGAACCTTTCGATTCTGTTACAATTCGCGAAGCTTCAATACCATTTTTAATTAAATAGTTTTTAGAGAACTCAGCACGTTTTTGCGCCAGAATTATATTAGATTCTTTATTGCCGACATTATCAGCGTGCCCTACAATTAAAACGGATGCATCTTTTACATTCGCCATGTAAAGTTTAATATCTTTAAATTTTTCTTTATCGGTTCTGGTAGAAATAACTGTTCCGACATCTTCAAATGTTTTCGTGACAACCAGACTTGATTTGTTTGTCTCAAAATACTGGGTTAAAGGTTCATTCTTGATCTTCCGTTTTATTAAAATCAAATCATTATTTAGTGAAGGATCTTTTTCACGTTGTTCGAAATTAAATCTCACCGGCCCATAAACATTATAGGAAAAAGTTCGCCAATCATTGCTTATTTCCCCTTTGGCTTCTAATTGTAAAGTTGATAAGCCTTTGGAAATAAAATATTCTTTAACCTCCTGAGCTCTTGCTAAACCAAGATTTTCAAATTCTGGCGTGTTAACTTCGTTAGCAGTGAGGAATCCAGTTATGACAAGTTTCTTATTTGGATTTGAAATAAAGAATTTTTTAAGTTTTTCAATGCCGATATTTATAGAGTCATCTATTGGAAAAATTAAATCACCTTTATTTATGTAAAAATTAAAATTAGTGTTGGTATGAAATTCAAAATTCGATTCTTTAATAGTAAAGAAATTTGGATCTGGCACTATGGTGGTATTATTTAATTGTTTTTTTAAATTACAATTGTGACAAAACTTTGAATACAATAAACTGCCTAAAACAATTGTGAGCAATATGCCTAAAATATAGAATATTTTTCTTGCCATAAATATGAGTTTAAGATGACTACTAATTTATAAAGCAATGAATTATTGAATTGCTACATATAGCTATTTTTATGTTAAAATACGCTTTTTATACATTTTATTTTAAGTCCTAATAATTTCCAGAACTTAAAATAGAACTGCGGCATTAGGAGTAATGCAGACGCATAAATGGTTTATTGAAAACTCAAGAATCCATGCTAGCATGATTGTAGATTATATTGCTACGAAATAAAAAGTTTGCCACAGATTAAAAGGATTTTTAAGATTAATCATTTAAATCTTTTTAATCTGTGGCAAATAAATTTAAGAACTACAAGACAGCATAGAACAGCCAACCTTAGTTCTAGCCCAATCTGGGCGTTTTGCAAACCATTTTTCAAATTCTGGTTGTTCATCGTACGGATTTTTCAAAAGCTGAAATAATTCATCAACCAAAGAATAATCCTCTTTATCTGCAGCATCAATTGCTAATTGTGCCATGTAATTTCTCAGAACATATTTTGGATTAACCTGATTCATTTTTAAAATTCTTTCTTCATCAGAAAGCAATTCAGAGTTTAATCTCTTTAAATAAACTGCAAACCATTTTTGCCAAGCATCGAGTACATTTCCTTTTATCTCTTCTGGAATATAAAATGCATATTCTACTTTTTCGAAGGCTTGTTCTACAGAATCATCTTTTTTAATCTTACTAAGATTTCTAAAAAAGATGGTCATGTCAGTTTCTGACAATTGTAAAATTTCTTCTAAACCTTTAATTATTTTATCATCAGCTTCACTTGAAGTAAATAGACCTAATTTACTTAAGAACATTTCTTTATATTCAGACTCAAATTCAATTATAAATGAATCCAAAATTTTTTCTAAAGGAGCGGCTTCATTAATTAGCGGATAAAGCGCATTGGCTAATTGAAACAAATTCCATTGTGCAACTTGCGGCTGATTTCCGAAACGATATCTTCTATTTTGTCTGTCTGTTGTATTTGGAGTCCAATCTGGATCATAGTTTTCCAACCATCCGTAGGGACCATAATCAATCGTAATTCCATGAACTGACATATTATCAGTATTCATTACTCCATGAACAAATCCGACACGTTGCCAATGCAGAATCATTTCGCGAGTTGTATCGGCAACTTTCTGAAAGAATTGTAAATATTGTTCTTTTGGTTCTCCTTTTATTTCAGGAAAATAGTGTTGAATTGTGTATTCAACAAAGTGTTTCAAGTTTTTTAGCTCATTTCTAGCTGTTAACATTTCGAAACTTCCAAAACGAATAAATGAAGGGGCAACACGACAAACGATTGCACCTTTTTCATATGCAGGATTTCCGTTATATAAAACATCTCTTAACACCTGATCTCCAGAAAGAACAAGCGAAAGCGATCGAGTAGTTGGAACACCCAAATGATACATTGCTTCGGCACATAAATACTCTCTTATAGAAGAGCGTAAAACTGCCAAACCATCTGCAGTTCTTGAATACGGAGTTTTTCCAGCACCTTTTAGTTGCAATGTATAAAACTGATTATTGTTTTCAACTTCAGTTAAATTGATTGCGCGACCGTCGCCCAATTGTCCTGCCCAGTTTCCAAATTGATGACCAGCGTAACACATTGCATAAGGTTTTGATTCTGGAAGAATTTCTTTTCCAGAAAATATATTTAGAAATTCTTCTGAGTGAATTTCATCTTTAGAAATCCCAACTAATTCTACAACTTCTTCAGATGCATGAATCAATTTTGGATTTGAAGGCTTTACTGGATTTACATACGAAAACAGTGTGTTTTTAACCTGACGAACTTCGTTTGTCAAATCTGGATCTGCTGGTAGTTCGGCAGTAAATCGATTATTTATTCTAAGATTTTTCATTTTGTTTTCTTTCTATATGCCACAGATTACACAGATTTTTTTGTTTGCCACGAATTACACAAATTTCCACTAATTTTAGGTTTAGTTAGAATAACATTCGTGAGAATTCGTGTAATTCGTGGCAAATAGAGAATAAATAAATTTTTTTCAATCGATATAATCTGTGGCAAACTTAAATTTAGCCGATTAACATATCAGCGTACATTTTTTTAAGTTTTTGAATTTTTGGATCAATTACAACTTGACAGTATCCAGCTTCTTGATTTTCATTATAATAATTTTGATGATAATCTTCAGCTTCATAAAAAACTTCAAAAGGTTTTAATTGCGTTACAATTGGATCGCCATATGCAGGTTGTACTTCTTCAAATACTTTTTCTGCAATCTCTTTCTGTTCATCATTATGATATAGAATGATAGAACGATATTGCGTTCCACTGTCTCCGCCTTGACGGTTTAAAGTTGTTGGATCATGACTTGTCATGAATACAAAAATTAAGTCATGATATGAAATTATGTCAGGATTAAAAGTCACTTGTATTACTTCGGCGTGTCCGGTTCTTCCTGTACATACTTCACGATAAGCAGGATTCTTTATAAATCCGTCTGAATAACCCGATTTCATTGATTCTACACCTTTTAAACGCTGAATTACAGCTTCTATACACCAAAAACATCCGCCACCAAAGGTAGCTATAGATAAATTTCCCATAAATAATACTTTCTTTAAAGTTTAATGCCTATTAATTCGATAGGATATTATGATAATTTATTAAAAAAAAGTTGTTTTAACTAAAAATACCAAACGGTAATATAGTGTTTGAAGTTTACTATTGATAAATTCGCAATTTTATAAAAAACTATATATATTTGCAATCAAACACAAGGCACAACTAATGGATAGCAAAAATAGTACCATGACCCTGGAAACTTACTTTCAGGAATTTAGACAAAATATTGTCGGTATAAATCAAGAATTTACTTCGCCTTATGGCAGAAAATCAATAATTTACACAGATTGGACTGCCAGCGGAAGATTATATCGTCCAATTGAAGAAAAACTGCTAAATGCATTTGGACCTTTTGTAGCCAACACGCATACAGAAACGACTGTATCTGGTACTGCTATGACAAAAGCGTATCATCATGCAAGACATATTATTAAGCGTCACGCTAATGCGAATCATGATGATGTTTTGATTACAGACGGAACTGGAATGACGGGAGTTATCAATAAATTTCAGCGTATTTTAGGATTGAAAATTCCAGAAAACTTGAAAAGCTTTACAAATGTCCCTGCCGAGAAAAAGCCAATTGTTTTTATTTCGCATATGGAGCATCATTCTAATCAGACTTCTTGGTTAGAAACTATTGCAGATGTTGAAATTATTCCGTCTTGTGAAAAAGGACTTTTTAATTTAGAGAACCTTGAAGCTTTACTTGAAAAATATAAAGATAGAACGATAAAAATTGCTTCTATTACAGCATGTTCGAATGTTACGGGTTTAAGAACGCCTTTTCACGAAACAGCAAAATTAATGCATCAATATAATGGTGTTTGTTTTGTTGATTTTGCTTGTTCTGGACCTTATGTAGAAATAGATATGCATCCAGCAGACCCAGAATCTTATTTAGATGCTGTTTTTATGTCTCCGCATAAATTCTTAGGAGGTCCAGGAACATCTGGTGTTTTAATTTTCAATAAGAAATTATACAACAATATGATTCCTGATTGCCCGGGAGGAGGAACGGTAAGTTGGACAAATCCGTGGGGAGAACATAAATATATTGATAATATTGAAGATCGCGAAGATGGAGGAACTCCTGGTTTTCTTCAAGTTATCAAAACTGCTTTGGCAATTGAGCTAAAAGAAGAAATGGGAATTGAAAACATAATGGAGCGTGAGCACGAAATTGTGGATTATGTTTTCTCTCAATTAGAACCAGTTGAAAATATTAAAATTTTAGCAGGTCAGCATAAAGAACGTCTTGGTGTAATTTCATTTTTTATTGATGATCTTCACTTCAACTTAGGAGTTAAGATTTTAAATGATCGTTTTGGAATTCAGACTAGAGGAGGGTGTAGCTGCGCAGGAACTTACGGTCACTATTTATTGCATGTTGATCAAGAAACATCTAATAAATTGGTTAATGAAATTACGATTGGCGATTTAATCAAAAAACCGGGATGGATTAGAATGTCGATTCACCCGACAACTACTGATGAAGAAATTGCTTTTGTTTGTAGAAGTATAAAAGAGTTAGCTGCAAATCATAAAGCTTGGGCTTTGGATTATTCTTATGATAAAGAGCGTAATGAGTTTATTCATAAAGATGCAACTTCTTTTGAAGATGAATTAGTGGAAAGCTGGTTTAAATCTTAAGCCCTAATACTTAAAAGGCTTATATTTTTTTTAGCCACAGATTAAAAAGATTAAAGGATTTATAAAAATCTGTCTGAATCTTTCTAATCTGTGGCTAGTTCTTTTAACGCAAAGATTTTTATAGATTTTGCGTGATAATCTTTGTGTTTATTGAGGTCGCATAGGAGAAAAACTTACTTTTTTTGCTAAAAATTTCAGAACTGTTGAGTTTGTTATTTCTTATGAAAACTAAACTTCTAATTTAGCCCCGATAGAAGTGGAAATCCTTTTGTGGTGGGGTTCACCACAAAAGATTGAAACGAATAGCGGGACTGGACGTCTTGAGAAAACGAATTTTTCTGCTTTTAAAAAATTACATAATCAATCGAACACCACCTAAATCGGCAACACGATAGGAGAATTTATTTCCAGGCGAGCCGATGAACATAAAGTTTTTGGGGATTTTCCATTTCTCAGAAAGTTCATCAATGATTTCTGGACCAAATACACCGTCAATTTCTATGTATTCAATGTCTAACCCTCCATAAGCACGATCTAAAACTTCTAAGTCTTTCTTTAGCACTTCGTTGTCTACAGTGTCTTTTTTAACATGAACAATTTTTAATTTCTTAGTTGTTTCGTTGTCTTCAACGTATTGCAAAACTTTATTTAAGATTGTTATATCGTCTCCTTTTGTAAAGAAAACAAATTCTTGCGAATTGATTTCAGAGCTAAGTTTCTCCAAATAACGATTGCTGAGAATCACCATTTTACGTAGCGGCTGATAGAAATATTCTAAAGCTTCTATTAATAAACGGATTAAGGTAACACGATTAAGCATAATTCCGATAAAGATTAAGGCTGGAACCATGTATTGCAAAAAAGTGTAAAATGAATTGATATTAAGGAGCATGTTTCCGAAGAATGCCGAAATCACCGAAGCTACAGCAATAACAACTGAAATGCCACGAGCACGTTCTGGTCTAGGAAGCTTTCTGCGTTTGTATTTTAAGAGTAAATTTCCAATTCCGAAAAGTGCCATTACAGCTAGGAAAGAAAAGGTATAAACTCCAGCTAAAGATTCTAAATGTCCGTTTGTTGCAAAAAGTACTGAAATACAAAGAATTAAAAAACTCAGAACAATTCTATAGTGAGAGCCTCTTTTATTTTGTTTTAAAAAATAATTAGGTAAAATACGGTCTAATGTCATTCGATTTAAAAGCCCAGAAACTCCCACAAATGAAGTCAAAACGGCTCCGCAAAGTACCATTACAGCATCTATAGAAATGAGCCAAGCAAGCCATGAACCACCAGTGGTTTCTCCTAAATGTGCCAGAAGCGATTCCTTGTTTTCGCCTACTTCTGTAAGTGGAATTACACTTATTAACAAAATAGCAATTACTGGATTGAAGAAACTCACTATTCCCCACATGTTACGAAGTGTTTTTGGAAAAACGCCTTGTTCCTGTTCTTCTACAAAGTTGGCTGAACTTTCAAAACCAGAAATCCCTAACATAGCTGCAGAAAAACCTAGAAAAAGAGCTGTTTCAATACTTCCAGACGTAATTGGAGTTTGCCAATTAATATGAAAAGTATCTAAGCCATGAGTCAAAACAAACCAGATTGATGCCAAAACAAGCAAAGCCAAGGTTCCAATATGTGTCATAAAAATAATAACAGCTACAAATGCAGATTCTCCGATTCCTAAAATAGCTAATCCTGTAAAAAGCACTAAAACTACAACCGTTGCTATAGTTACATTAAGATTCTCAAAGATTCCGTGTAGGTAATGCATTCCTTCAGAAGCTGAAATTACAGCAGTTGCCATATAAGATAAAACCGTTAACGTTGCAGCCAAGGAAGCTAAACGTTTTGTTGAAGTGTTTAATAAAACATTGTAAGCTCCTCCGTTTAAAGGAATTGCACCAACAACTTCTGCATAAATTTTTCTGAAAAGAAACAATACTGCAGCAACAATTAAAAGAGAAATCCAAGCATATTGTCCTGCATATAAGATGGTCAAAGCTGAAACATATAGGCAAGAAGAGCTAATATCGTTTCCACAAATTGCAGTTGCCTGTAATTGATTTAATTTTTTGTGTACGATTTCTTTCATCAGTATTGATAATTAACACTTTTAATAAAATTTAAGTAACAAAATAATTATAATCGAACGTAGGCAGATAATGTATGAAATGCGAAAAATACTTTGTGTTGTTTTATTTGTTTTTTTGGAACTGTCTAAGCGCCGATAGCGCTTGTGCCTGAACTTTTTTCTGAAAAAATCCTGTCCATCCCACTAAATAACCGGTTAAGCCAAAGGCTTGTTTTGACCATTTCCAAACGTCAAAGTTATCAGTGTGTTTGATAATCAATCCGTCTTGAAAGATAAATTCGGCCGAGATTTTATTAATAACTTCTCTATTTGTTTTGCTAAAGTTATATGTAGCAGTCCAATTTGCCGAACCAGTTGAATCGTCTGCCTTTACGTTTGAAAATTCGATTTTTAGCTTGCCTTTACTTTTTAAAAGCAGCATTTCCCACATTTTAGAAACCTGTTCTTCTTTTAATAAACCAAAAGCTGGATCAATAAAATGAACTTTTGGATGATAGCATTCGCTCATTGTTTTAGCATCTGCATTTGCGAAAGCGGTATAGAATTTTGTTATTAAGGCTTCATTTGGATTCATAAAAAAATATTTATGTTAAATATAAGATTTATTAGATTAAAAAATCATTATAAAACACTAATTTCTTTAGCTGTATCAAATGTTTTTTTAGATTTATCAAATGCAGTTGAGAAATACTTCATTTTATTATAAGCTGTAAAATGGCCGGTTAGATTTCCAGAAATATCTGGCCCGCCAACAATTATAAATCGTACAGCATAAATATCTGTCTTTTTAAGTTTTAACCATTCTGCAGGTGTAAAATAGTAATAAGCAGTTGTTGTTCCGTCTGCAGATTCTTTTACATTTTTGTCTGTACATGCAATAACATCAGCATTTGTCAGATCGACATAAACACCACCAGCTATTTTTGCTTTGTCACTTGCTGTAGAGATGGTTAGTTTTAAAACACCTCCTTTATCTGTTTTAGCTATTTGAACATTGATTTCGCCAGAGTAAGCATATTTATCGCAGATAAAAGGGTATTCCTGCGTTGCAGGATAAGGAGCCGAACCTTTAATGCTTATGGTTTGCTGTGCTGAAGCAAAAGTTGAAACAAATAACAACAGGAGTAGTGGAAGTTTAAAATTCATATATATATAGTATTTATTGATCAGCTAATTTGGCATCAAATTTCTCATCCCAATCCATTGATTTTATGGCAGAAATAAGATTGTCTTCATTTACAAAAATGCGCAATTCTTTATTGGCCACTTTTTTGGTGTACAATGCATGATAGCGGTAAATGACTTCATGTTTGGTTTTGTAAACTCCGTCTAATTTTAAGTCTATGAAACTTCCGTAGTATTGTCTAAATCTTTGGCAGGTTTTAGTTAAACGCTCTTCTGTAGTGTTTTCCATAACCGATTTAGTTACTTCAGTTTCATTAAAAGGTTTAAATTTTGAAGTGTTACAAGTTTCTAAAACTCTCTTTCCTAAATCATAGGCTTTTCGCTGCTGATTTGCACTTACTTCTTCTCCAGAAACTTTTTTAATTTTTAAATCTTCCGTATCTCTACTTACTGTTTTCGATTTACATCCAATTAATAATAACAAACATATAATCAATCCTGCTTTCTTCATAACTATTTAAGTAATTTTTAATAATAAGTTAGGATCGGGACAATTTTCGATATAAAAGTTTAGGTCTTTTGTATTGCATACACCAGGATAATCTCCCCAGTAATCACCAATTTTATGGATAATCTGAAAGTGGACATGTGGAGCATAATCCCCATTTACTAAAGCGCTTCCTAAAGTCGCAATCTTTTCACCTTTCTTAAATTGGTCACCGATATTTAAATTTTCTATACTTTCTAACGATAAATGTCCGTATAAAGTATAAAATTTTTCATTTTCAACTTCATGCTCCAATATAATAGTAGGCCCATAGTCTCCCAATCCAATATTATTTTTAAAACTATGAACTGTTCCATCAAGTGCAGCAAGCACAACTGTTCCTTCTTCTGCCCAAAGATCTAGACCAATATGAATATTACGTTCTGGTCTAGAAGCATCCAAAAAAATGGGGCTTCTTTGATATAGAAATCTTCCTTCTATATAACCGCCAAATGCAACTTTAGCGCTATTTTCTTTAAGAAAATTTGAAATGTATTTTTCAAAATCTTCTGAGGTATCTAATTTCTGACTTATTAATTCTTCATTTGAAACCGATAAATTTAACGGCGTATATTCTGAGATATTAATTGAGGCATCAATAATTTTAGTAGGTGGTAGAGAATTTAAGATTGAGGCTAGGGGTTTCATGAAATTTAAGCTACTTTATTAATTATTATTAATTCATTGTGGACTTCTATTCGGGGAAGCATTTTGGTTTGAAATAATTTAGGATTTACTTCTGCAACATACTTTCTATTTCTAATATTATGCGCTTCATCTAATATCATTGTATTGAATAAAATAAAACCATCATCTTTTAGAAGCGTACAGATTCTATCTACAAAAAACTTTTCAAACAAGAAATTCGGCATATGAGTGTCTTCAAAAATGTCAATTATAATAAGATCGTACTTATCTTTTGTTTTTAGAACAAATTCAAATGCATCATCAATAACAACTTCCAATTCCTTAATTTGGTAAAGATTAAAATACTTATTAGCAATTTGAATCATATCTGGATCGATTTCTACTCCAGTTATTCTTTCCTTGTATTCAATCTCATTTACTAATGTTTTAACGACACTTCCGCCAGCAACTCCCAATAAAAGAATGTGCTCCATTTCTTTAATTTTCTGATAACCAATATTCCTAAGTCCGTATCTTAATATACGTTGCAAACTTCCGTATGAATAATTTGTGTTTTCAGTGTCTAATACTAATTCTCCATTTGCCCACGTGACCTCGATCATTTTGCTTCTGGCCGATTTTTTCTTAAATATTTTTATTGGAATTATGTAACTGAAAAATTTTTGAATCATTTTTTATGCTTTTACTCAAATTTACCATTAAATCTTTTATTTTGCACCAAATATTAAACCTTTAATGAAAAAACTATTATACAAATTCATATTTTTTAAGCTAATGGGCTGGAAAATAGTAGGTATAGAAAATGCCGAAGTAAAAAAATGCATACTAATGGTAATGCCACATACAAGTAATCATGATTTTTATATCGGACTTTTCACTCGCGGAATTTCGGGACTACAGATGAATTGGGTAGGAAAGAAGGAGTTATTTAAATTTCCTTTTGGTTATTATTTTAGAAATGTTGGCGGAGAACCTTTAGATCGCTCTGGAGGATTAAATAAAGTAGATTCTATTGCAGCTATTTTTGACAGAAAAGAAATCTTTCGTTTGGCGGTTGCACCAGAAGGAACTAGAAAAGAAGTAAAAGAAATAAAAACGGGATTTTATTTTATAGCACTTAAAGCGAATGTGCCAATTGTTCCGGTAGCTTTTGATTGGGGTAAGAAAGAAGTAAATCTTGGAGCGCCATTTTATCCGACTGGAAATTATGAAGCCGATTTTGAAGTTTTGAAAAAACACTATATTGGTGTTTTAGGAAAAATTCCGCAAAATGGGATAAAACTATAATTTTTGAGATTTTTTTCAAACGCGTGAGAATCGCGTATTTGAAATTTTTTTGAACAGAGAGTCAAATATGCGCTAAATTTTGCATTATGGTGCATAAGCTTTAAAAGTGCCATTTTTGTAAAATAAAACTATTTTTTCAATTTCATCATCTTCTAAATCAAAGTTTGCATTTTTAGGATTTGGTATTTTTTTTGTTTCCGTTTTTTCTTCTGCATTCACTTTTATAGTAGAAAACAAATCTGTGCTTTGATGTTGATTTTGTAAAATAGGAGCGGAGGTTTGCTGAACTTCCTGAACAGTTTGCTCATTGCTTTTTGGAAAAACTCCTCTTCCAATTAAAATCCAATACAGATCAACATCAGGGAAAACCTCCAGAATTTTCATTACAAAATCTAAACTAGGTTTGTTTCTTCCAGACAAGAGATGAGACATACTAGAACGCTGTACACCAATTTTATCAGCAAAGGCTGATGCATTTAAACCGTAATAATCCAATACGGTTTCGAGTCTTTTAACAAAATCATCGATGTTTACCATTGTAAATTTAGATTTTAATTTTTCGTATTTACAAATGTAAACAAAAACAAGCATACTCCAATCTTGCTGTTGCAATTTTAAAAGTACTTTAGTTTTATGTTAAATATAAAATTTATATGATAACATATAAGTTATTGAAATTAATATAATTATGTCATAAAAAGCAAACTAATTAGCTCTATTGAAACCAGTTGAAGCTTTAACTAATAAAAACTTTATAAAACTGTTTACAAATCTAAATTATTAAACACTTCTTTAATTTACAATTGTAAAAATAAAGATATTTACTTTTGTAAACTAATCGAAACACAATGAATTTAGAACAGCTTTTTATACAATACAAAGAAAAGTCCATATCTGGAAGATATCTTACTCTAGACCATATTAAACCGCTTTTGGATAAGTTGAATACAAATGGTCAAGTACAGATTATTGGCACATCTGTTTTAGGCGAACCTATATATAGTTACCAAATCGGAACCGGAAAGACACGTGCTTATTTATGGTCGCAAATGCACGGAAATGAAAGTACGACGACCAAAGCTTTATTTGATTTCATTAATTTATTAAATGATGACACGGATTTTGCAAAGAAAATGCGAGATACTTTTACATTTTACTGTATTCCGATCCTTAATCCAGATGGCGCAAGACTTTACACTCGTGCAAATGCTAATGAAATAGACCTAAATCGTGATTCGCAAGACTTATCACAGCCAGAAAGCAAAGTATTGCGTGAAGTATTTGAGAAATTCAAACCTGATTTTTGTTTTAATCTTCATGACCAACGCACCATCTTTGGAGCAGGCACAACCGGAAAACCAGCAACAGTTTCTTTTTTAGCTCCATCATATAATGAGGAAAGAGAAGTAAACGATAATAGATTGAAAGCGATAAATATCATTGCTGGAATCAATGAAGAGCTTCAGAAATACATTCCAGGACAAGTTGGCCGTTTTGATGACTCGTTCAATATTAATTGTATAGGGGACACTTTTCAATTTTTAGGAGTTCCAACTATCTTATTTGAAGCAGGACACTTTCCAGGCGACTACGAGCGCGAAATTACTAGGAAATTCATCTTTTTCTCGTTAATTTTAAGCTTCAAACTGATTTTCGAAAACGATTTAGTTGACAATAGATTTGGTGAATATTTGAATATTTCACAAAATAATGTGGTTTTTTATGATTTTATGTATAAAAATGTCAAAATAAATTATGATGGTATCGAAATTATTACGAATTTTGTCGCACAATACAAAGAAGAATTAATCGAAAATAAGATTCATTTTAATGCTTACATAGTTGAAGTAGGCGAGTTGGAAAATTATTTTGGACATTACGAATACGATGCAAAAGGCGCAGAATATTCCGACGATTTCCAAAATCTTCCTAAAATGGGTCAAAAAGCAAATTTTTATTTAAATAAAAATGTTAAATTTGTTAACGGATTAATAAAAAGTTAATTTTTATGTGAATTTGTTGTTTTTTATATATAATTTTATACTTTGTAATAGCAATTAGTAATATTAATTAAACAATTATGAGTAAATTTCGTTTAGATGAAGTAGATCACCAGATTTTAGATATGTTAATAGACAATACGAGAGTTCCGTTTACTGACATTGCAAAAAAACTATTGATTTCTGCTGGTACAGTACACGTTAGAGTTAAAAAGATGGAGGATGCCGGTATTATCATGGGATCTTCATTAGCCTTGGATTACGATAAATTAGGTTATTCATTTATTGCTTATGTTGGGGTTTTCCTTAACAATACATCTCAAACTAAATTTGTATTGGAGAGAATCAATCAAATTCCATTCGTAACTGTAGCTTCTGTAACTACAGGAAAATTCAACATCTTTTGCAAAATTAGAGCAAAAGACACTAAACACGCGAAAGAAGTTATCTTCATGATCGACGATATTGATGGTGTTTACAGAACAGAAACTATGATTTCATTAGAGGAAAGTATTAACGATAAGAAGCGTTTGATGCATACTATTTTCAAAAATATGTAAGAATTTCTCTTGAATGCTATATTAAAATATAACCTCAAGTTTATTCTTGGGGTTTTTTTATGACTAATTAACCAACCAACTATAACACGATTATGTATACGTTGCCAAAAATTGAGCGTTTTAATCAAGACGTTCTCTCAAAATACCACATTTATAATAGTGTTTTTATAACATTACCCTTTGATTCTATCGATAACACAGGAGTTTTACTCCCTTTATTTACAGAAACTTGCGAAACGGGCTTTAAAAAACAGGAAACTCCAAAAGAAATTGTAGATTTCTTCTCTAATAAATTCTTAAGTAACGCTTCTGAAGCTGAAAAAATCGACCTTATGTTTCGATTTATTCAATATATAGAGCGCCAAATTGTATTATTTGATGCTATTGAAGATGCTGCTTTTCCTGAAGTAAATAATATGGAAGGGCGTGGGTCTCTTCGTGACATTAAAGAAAAATCAGATGCCAAAGAAAAAGATGACGAATTAATAGAATTCTTAGAAAACTTCAACGTTCGTACCGTTTTAACAGCGCATCCAACTCAGTTCTATCCTGGTCCTGTTTTAGGAATTATAAATGACTTGACAGAAGCAATTCGTAAAAATGATCTTTTGGAGATTAAACAATTGCTGGCTCAATTAGGAAAAACTCCTTTTATTCAGAAAGAAAAACCAAATCCTTACGATGAAGCGGTAAGTTTAATTTGGTACCTAGAAAATGTATTTTATGCTACAGCAGGAGAAATTGTACATTATCTGCAAAAAAATATTGCAGAAGGAAATCCGATTCAAAATCAGTTAATCAAACTTGGTTTCTGGCCAGGAGGTGACCGCGATGGAAATCCTTTTGTTACTACAGACATTACACTTAAAGTTGCAGATCGTTTGCGAACTTCAATTTTGAAGTGTTATTATGTAGAAATGAGAAATCTAAAACGTAAGCTAACTTTCTCAGGAGTAGATACTTTAGTATCAGAACTTGAACATAAACTTTACCGTTCTGTATTCTACTCTAAAGGGGATATTTTTATCACTTTAGAAGAATTATCTACGCAATTAGAGAAAATCCGAACTATAATTATTGAGAAACATCAGTCATTATATTTGGATGAATTAGAAGCGCTTTTAGTAAAAATCAATTTATTTGGTTTTCATTTTGCAACTTTAGATATTCGTCAAAACAGCAAAATTCATAATGCAGTTTTCAAAGATGTAGTAAATTACTATCTGAATTCTGGTTCAGATATTTTTCCTAAAAATTATTTCGAATTAACAGAAGATCAAAAAATTGATGTTTTATCGAAAGTTAAAGGGAATTTAAATCCAGCTGATTTTGAAAGTGAAATTACAAGATATACTTTGGAATCTGTTCAAGCTATTAAAACCATTCAGCAAAATAATGGCGAAGAAGGAGCAAATCGTTATATTATTAGTAATAACGAAAGTGCCTTGAATGTCATGGAAACTTTTGCTATGATTCGTTTGAATAATTGGGAAAAACCAACAGTAGATATTATTCCGCTTTTTGAATCTGTAGACGATTTACAAAATGCGCATTCTATAATGGAACAGTTGTATACTAATCCAGAATATGCTAAACATTTGAAATCTAGAGGAAACAAACAAACAATCATGCTTGGATTCTCTGACGGAACTAAAGATGGTGGTTATTTAATGGCTAACTGGAGTATTTATCAAGCTAAAATTTCATTGACAAAAATCTCTAGAGAATACGGAATTAAAGCTATTTTCTTTGATGGACGTGGTGGGCCTCCGGCTCGTGGCGGTGGAAAAACACATAAATTCTATGCGTCTCTAGGACCAAAAATCGAAAATAATGAAATTCAGATTACAGTTCAAGGTCAGACCATTAGCTCTAATTTTGGAACATTAGATTCTTGCCGTTATAATATTGAAAACTTGTTGAGTGCTGGTGTTACAAATCAAGTTTTCAGTAAAGAGAAAAATGAATTAACTGCAGATGAGACTCAAGTTCTTACTGATTTGGCTAATTTAGGTTATGAAAAATATTTAAGTTTTAAGAATCATCCAAAGTTTATTCCGTACTTAGAAAAAATGAGTACGTTAAAATATTACTCAAAAACTAATATTGGAAGCCGTCCTTCAAAAAGAAGCAAATCTGAATCATTAGATTTTGCTGATTTAAGAGCAATTCCGTTTGTGGGTTCATGGAGTCAGTTAAAACAAAACGTTCCAGGATTTTTTGGAGTAGGTTCAGCTTTAAAACATTTTGAAGAATCTGGGCAATGGGATAAAGTAAGTGATTTGTATCATAATTCATTATTTTTCAAAACATTGCTTGAAAATAGTATGATGTCGTTAGCAAAATCTTTCTTGCCATTGACAGCTTATATGAAAAATGATCCTGAATTTGGTGAATTCTGGCAGATCATTTATGACGAGTTCTCAGAAACAAAACGTCTTTTATTAAAAATTGCAGATCACAAAACTTTGATGGAAAATTATCCTGATGGTATTGCTTCAATTCAAATCAGAGAACGTATAGTTTTACCTTTATTGACAATTCAACAATATGCTTTATTGAGAATCAATGAGTTAAATAAAGAGCAAACTCCTGATGAAGAATTAATTAAAGTTTATGAGAAAATCGTAACAAGATCTTTATTTGGAAATACTAACGCAAGTAGAAATTCAGCTTAAAATATAAAAAATGAAAGCAGCAGAATTATTAGATAACGAATATTCAGGTCATTTTGGAACCTACGTCAAAGCAGCTGGAGATGGAATTTTGATTGAAGAATTAGAAATTTCGCTTCACGAGTTTATCCGATTTGTGCAAAATATTCCAATGGATAAATTTGATTATCGCTACGAAGAAGGGAAGTGGACAATCAAAGATATTATCCAGCATGTTATTGATACAGAAAGGATTTTTGCTTATCGTGCTTTGCGATTTTCAAGAAACGATAAAACGCCTTTACCAAGTTTTGAAGAAAGCGATTATGCAGACAATACAGATTCAAACAAGAGAAGCATTCAAGATTTGCTTACTGAATTTTCAGCTGTAAGACATTCAACTTTATTGTTTTACAAAAGTTTGTCAGAAGAACAGTTAAAGAGAATTGGTACAGCGTCTAATAATCCAATTTCTGTTCGTGCTTTAGGTTTTGTAATGATTGGACATCAGAAACATCATCAAAAAGTTTTTGAGGAAAGATATTTATAAAAAAGGAATATTTGAAAATTTAAAATCCCAAATTCCAATTTCGTTGGAGTTTGGGATTTTTTATTGATGTAAACCCGACAGGTTTTTAAAACCTGTCGGGTTTGGTGCTTAACTAATCTTTGTGGAATTTCTAGTGCGATCTTTCCTTCGTCAAGATGACAAAACTCATTTAAGTTTTCTCTCCAAAAAAGCCAAACCAAATCGAATCTTATCATAAGACATTTTTTCTTCGAAAAAATCGTAGTAAGGTCTTAATGCATTTGGATTCTCTAATTCTATCTGAGCTTTTTCAATTTTTAGAATTTCATCTTCAGATACAAATTGGCTTAAGTCGATATCATTTCCATCAATGTATAATTTAGCCAAATGAGAAATAATGGTAGTTTCTCCTAAATTTCGTTGTCCTGCGATCTCTTCAACAGAAAGTCCCCCTTGAAATAATTCTAATGTTTTTTTATAAGTGTTATCTTTTTTTTCTTTTTTAACAACCGATTTGTTTCGTTGAAATTCAATTATTGCTTTTATGAAATCGTCTCCATATTTTTCGAGTTTTACTTTACCAACACCTTCAACAGCAAGGAATTCTTCATCTGTTACAGGTTTTAGAATTTCCATTTGCCTTAACGCAGCATCACTAAAAATAACATAAGCAGGTACTTCTTCTTCTTTGGCAATTTCGTAGCGCAATTTTCTAAGTGTTTCAAAAAGCGAGTTTTTCTCAGTCTTGACTTTAGTTTCTTTTATTTGATTTTTGTCAATTACTTTTTTCACAACAGTTGTTAGTTTTACTTGTTCACCTTCAAACAAAACTTTTTTTGCAAAAGAAGTAAGCAGAATTTTATTATGTTGATGAAAGGCAATCTCGCAATATCCTAAATTGATGAGCTGAATAAGATATTGATTCCAATCGTACCAAGAAACGTCGTGGCCAATTCCGTACGTTTTCAGCTCTTGATAATTTTTTTCGTAAATATACGCGTTTCTCGAGCCTCTCAAGAAATCGACAATAACAGCAAGTGGTTCAGATTCTTTTAAACGCACAATAGCAGACAAGGCCTTTTGCGCGAGAATCGTCCCATCAAAAAAAGTTGGCGGATTTTTGCAAATATCGCAGTTTCCACAATTCTCCGTAACCAATTCACCAAAATAAGACAAAAGAATTTTTCTGCGACAGCTTACAGCATCCGCATATTGCTTCATACGATCTAACTTTGCAAGCTGAATATCGGAGTTCAATCCTTCGGAAGCAAATTTCTGCAATTGAATTACATCGGCGTAACTTTCAAATAAAACGGTTTCGGCTGGAAGACCGTCACGTCCAGCACGCCCGATTTCCTGATAATAACCTTCAATGTTTTTTGGTAAGTTATAATGAATCACCCAACGAACATTTGATTTGTCAATTCCCATTCCAAAAGCAATTGTAGCGCAAACTACTTGACAGTCATCATTTATAAATTGATCTTGAGTTTTAGCACGCGTTTCATTATCTAAACCAGCATGATAGGCTTTTGCTTCGATGCCATTCTTCTTTAATTTTTCAGCAAGTTCTTCTGTCGTTTTACGACTTAAGCAATAAATTATTCCAGACTCATTGGGTTTATTTTCAATAAAATCAATTATTTGTTTAACGCGATCCAAAGCTGGACGAACTTCTAAACTTAAATTTTTACGATCAAAAGACGCAATAAATGTCTTTGGATTCTTAAGATTTAATTGTTTAGATATATCTGTTCGCGTTGCTTTGTCAGCCGTGGCAGTCAAAGCTAAGATTGGAGTAGAAGGGAAGCGGCTTTTTAAATATCCTAAATTAGTATAAGCAGGTCTAAAATCATGTCCCCAAGACGAAATACAATGCGCTTCATCAATTGCTATTAAACTAATATTCAACTCATTGAAAGCCATATCTAAGTAAGAAAGACTTTCGGGAGCGATATAAACTAATTTAAAATGATTTGATTTTAAGTTGTCTATATAATATTGCTGTTCTTGCGATGATTGAGAACTATTAATGTAACAAGCTGATATTCCGTTGGTTTTCAAACTATCAACCTGATCTTTCATTAATGCAATCAAAGGCGATATTACAACTGTAATTCCTGGCAAAATTAGAGCCGGAAGCTGAAAACATATTGATTTTCCTCCTCCAGTTGGCATAATAGCCAAGGTATCTTGACCAGATAATATGGTATTAATTATAGTTTCTTGATTTGGTCTAAATTTTTCGAAACCAAAATTTTCTTTTAATGTGGTATGTAGAATTTCTGAAGTCATAGGCATATATTTTTATTCAAGATTTAAATGTAAAAATAATCCTATAAAAATAAAAATTTAAATTAGTTTTGTTATTATGCGTATCATAAAAAAAGGAACTCCAAATAGAGTTCCTTTTATTTATTAAAAAGAAAATGAATTAATCTTCATCATCTTCGTCTTCTTCATCATAATCAGTGTCTGCTTTATCGTCATCATCGTCATCATCGTCACCACCGTCAGTATCTGGTTTGTCATGATTATCATCATCGTCGTCATCGTCGTCGTTACTAATATCATCATCAAGATCCAAACCTTTAACTGGTGCAATTGCATCTACATCAACATCTAAATCGTCATCTTCATCGTAGTTTTCAATTCTGTCAGCCAGTTTAGTACTAATTTTTACTAAGTAAATAGTGTCTTCAGTACGAACTTCAACAGCTTCGACCAATTCGTTTTTAGCATTTCTAAAACGGATTACATCCGAATCATCATAACCATCAGGAAATTTTTCAACCAAAAGGTTTAAAATTTCGTTGGTAAGTTTAGCGTAGTCTACTATAACTCTTTTCATAAATTATCTTATAAATCTAATAAGTATGCAAAAATTAACGGAGCAACAATTGTAGCATCCGATTCAATAATAAATTTAGGGGTTTTGATGTCTAATTTACCCCAAGTGATTTTTTCATTTGGAACTGCCCCAGAGTAAGAACCATAACTAGTTGTTGAATCTGAGATTTGGCAGAAATAACTCCAAAATGGAACATCGTGCATTTCCATATCTTGATATAGCATTGGAACAACGCAGATAGGGAAGTCACCCGCGATACCACCACCGATTTGGAAGAATCCAATTCCGTTTGAACTGTTTTTAGAATACCAATCCGCAAGGAAAGTCATGTATTCAATTCCAGATTTCATGGTAGATGCTTTTAAATCTCCTTTAATTACGTATGAAGCAAAGATATTACCCATTGTACTATCTTCCCATCCTGGAACGATAATAGGTAAATTTTTCTCTGCAGCTGCATACATCCAGCTATCTTTTAGATCAATTTCGTAGTATTCTTCTAAAACGCCAGACAATAACATTTTGTACATAAATTCGTGTGGGAAGTAACGCTCACCTTTGTCGTCAGCATCTTTCCAAATTTTGTAAATATGTTTTTGTAAACGACGGAAAGCTTCATGCTCAGGAATACACGTATCTGTAACACGGTTTAGTCCTCTTTCTAATAAAGCCCATTCGTCTTCTGGTGTTAAATCACGGTAGTTAGGAACTCTCTCGTAGTGAGAATGAGCTACTAAATTCATGATATCTTCTTCTAAGTTTGCTCCAGTACATGAAATAATATGCACTTTGTCTTGTCTGATTACTTCGGCAAAAATTTTACCAATTTCTGCTGTACTCATTGCGCCAGCCATACTTACCAGCATCTTAGCACCATCAGCTAATTGCTGCTCGTATGCCTTTGCAGCATCTACTAATGAAGCAGAGTTAAAATGCAAATAGTGTTTTTCAATAAACTGACTGATTGGTCCTTTCATTTTTTTTGTTTTTTTTTGAATTAAAAAGTTTAACCTTTTTGGATGTTAATGCAAATTAAGAATTTTAAACAAATTTCTTTCACTTAATCTGCCGTTTTTTATAACTTTTTTTTGTAGCCTAAAATCTTTAAAACATCGTCTGAAGTCTGTTGTTCTGAGAAAACCTCGGTTGCCAGAATTCCATTTTCATCACGATCAATTAAGATGTGTTTTGGCTGCGGAATCAGACAGTGGTGTAAACCGCCGTATCCTCCAATTGTTTCTTGATAAGCGCCAGTATTAAAGAATCCGATGTATAATGGTTTCTCTTTGCTGTACTTAGGCAGGTAAATTGCATTCATGTTTTGCTCAGAGTTGTAATAGTCGTCACTATCACAAGTCAGACCTCCCAACAGTACCCGCTCGTAAGTATCATTCCAGCGATTAATAGCCAGCATGATAAAACGTTTATTTATAGCCCAAGTATCTGGTAAAGTGGTAATGAAAGATGAGTCGATCATATTCCATTTTTCTCTATCATTTTGTTGTTTTTGATACAAAATCTGATAGATTGCACCACCGCTTTCACCTACTGTAAATGATCCAAATTCCGTAAAAATATTTGGAACATCAACTTCAGCTTCATCACAAGCAATTTTAATTTGATTGATAATTTCATCAATCATATATTGATAATCATACTCAAAAGCAAGTGAGTTTTTGATAGGGAAACCACCGCCAATGTTTAGTCCGTCTAGTGTAGGACATTCTCTTTTAAGAGCAATGTAAACTTTAATACATTTTACAAGCTCATTCCAATAATATGATGTATCGTTTATTCCGGTATTGATAAAAAAGTGAAGCATTTTAAGCTCTAATTTATCATTCTCCTGAATTTGTTTTTTATAGAAAGAAACTATGTTTTTATAACCAATACCTAATCTAGAAGTATAGAACTCAAATTTAGGCTCTTCTTCAGCAGCAATACGGATTCCGATTTTGAATTTTCCTTTAATTTCTGCTTGAAGCAAATCTAACTCTTCGTAATTATCAATAATCGGAATAGTATTTTTATGTCCGTTATTAATTAATCTTGCGATGTTATTGATGTACTCGTCTCTTTTAAAACCATTGCAAATTACATATGTACTTTTGTTGATTTTACCATTTTCTAATAAATTCTCAACAATATTCACATCAAAAGCAGATGAAGTTTCGATATGGATGTTATTCTTGAAAGCTTCATTCATAATATATTCAAAATGAGAGCTTTTTGTGCAATAACAGTAATAGTATTTTGCGTCGTATTTATTCTTTTCCATCGACTTTCTGAACCAAGCTTTTGCTTTGTTGATGTTTTCAGAAATCTGAGGCAAATAAGTAAATTTTAATGGCGTACCATACTGTTCAACCAATTTCATTAAATCGATATTGTGAAACAATAGGTTGTCTTTGTTTAATTTAAATTCCTCTTGCGGAAAGTAATATGTTTGGTTTATTAGATCAGAATATTTTGTATTCATTTATTTATCAATATTTTAGAGATTGTAATTTTATTTAATTTTAGGTTTTTGGGGACTTAATCTTAAATTCAAACTCTAATATTGGCAAATATAATAGGCAGTTTTTCATGCTCCGCTTTTGTACATTGGAAAACATCAAAACAAAATGGGCTTTTACTATTATAAAAACGATTCAACATTCTTAATAAAGAAGTGTTGAGCCTGTTTCTGTAAGAGCTAAAGTGCCTTTGCTGATTGTTTGTTTTCATGGGGCAAATGTAAAAAATAATATATACCAAATGCAATGCTTTTGATTAAAAAAAGTTTAAGATTTATAATCGTCAAACGCTTCTAGAATCAATTTATTTTCAACGGATTGGTTAATTTTTATTTTTCCGATTCCTTCAATCAATGCAAATTGAATTAAACCGTATTCATTTTTTTTGTCGTGAATTAACAATTCTAAGATCGGATCGATGTCTTTTTCCTCAAAAATTACATCATCATAGATATCTTTAATAACTGCTTTAATTTCTCTATATTCTTCTTCAGAGATTAATCCTTTTTGTAGCGAAATATAACTTTCCAAAATCATTCCAACAGCAATAGCTTCTCCGTGCAGTAAAGTTGTTTTTTCTTCACTTTCTAGAAAGTATCCTTCAATAGCGTGACCTAGCGTATGTCCGAAGTTTAGAGCTTTACGGATATTTTTCTCTGTTGGATCCTGAATAACGATTTCATTTTTAATTTCAACAGAACGATAAATCAATTGGTCTAATTCATCAAAAACAATTGATTTTAAATCTGAAAATTGTCTCCAATATGGCGCATCGTATATTAAACCGTGCTTTAGCATTTCTGCCAAACCAGAACGCATTTCGCTTTGAGGTAAAGTTTCTAGATATTGCGTATCAATTAAAACCATTTGCGGCACATTGATAACTCCGATCTGATTTTTAAGATTTCCTAAGTCAACACCTGTTTTTCCTCCAACAGAAGCATCAACCATAGATAATAATGTAGTTGGGATATTAATAAAGTCTACGCCTCTTTTAAAAGTAGAAGCAACAAAACCGCCTAAGTCTGTAACAACACCACCTCCTAAATTAATAATAAGCGATTTTCTATCAGCTCCAAGTTCTGTCAAGATATTCCAGATCTCAATACAGGTTTCTATATTTTTGTTTGCTTCTCCAGCTTCAAATTCTATGATTTCTATTGCTAAATCAGTTTCTAAAAGCGGAATAAATTTAGATAAGCAATATTCATTAGTCTGATCATCAACAATTATAAATATATTAGAATATTTACTTTCTCTTAAATGTTTATTTAAAGCTTCGTAAGCATTCTCATTAAAATGCACGAGATAATTATTGGCTTGAATAGATTGCATAGTTCTTTTAGTTAATTTAAAGCGCAAAAATAAGGCATTTTTACCTTAATAATATTCAAACTTTAAGGCTAATTTGTGTAAAATGCGGGTTTGCTTCTTTAAAATTAAGATAAAATTCTTTTAAGTAGTAAACATTTACTTCATAAATTTATGCTTTTGACATTCTTATTAACAATATACAAAAATTTGATGCCGTTTGATAAAGAATATTCAAAACACTCTCTATATTTGCATAAAAAATAAAACTTAATGGAAAAGATATTCGACAACACTCAAGTTGCGTTTTCACTAAAAAGCGACACAGAGCTTGATAGAGCTTATTTCCTTTTCAAAATGATTGACAGCGAACCTCTTGTAAGAATTGGTACAGCTGTAACTAATTTTGCAATTAAAGCTCATTTACCAGTAGAAGGATTAATTCGTGCAACTGTTTTTGACCATTTTTGTGGTGGTGTAAACGAAAATGACTGTCTTACTGTTGTAGACAAAATGTTTACAAAAGGAGTTTCTTCAGTTTTAGATTATTCTGTTGAAGGAAAAGAAGAAGAAGAGCAGTTTGATGCCGCTTTAGAAATGACTTTAAGAACAATCGATTTTGCTAAAGAACGTTTGGCAATTCCATTTGCAGTTTTTAAACCAACTGGTTTAGGCCGTTTCGAATTATATGAGAAATTAGGAGAAAAACAAACTCTTAACCCTGCAGAACAAGCAGAATGGGATAGAGTAGTAGCTCGTTTTGATAAAGTTTGCAGTGAAGCGCATAAAAAAGATGTAGCTTTATTAATTGACGGTGAGGAAAGCTGGATGCAGGATGCTGCTGATGATTTGGTTACCGACATGATGCGTAAATACAATAAAGAAAAAGCAATTGTATTTAATACTTTACAAATGTACCGTTGGGATCGTTTAGATTATTTGAAAAAAATTCACGAAGTTGCAAAAACTGAAGGTTTCTATATCGGAATGAAATTGGTTCGTGGCGCTTATATGGAAAAAGAAAACAAAAGAGCAGAAGAAAAAGGCTATGTTTCTCCAATTTGCGTTTCTAAAGAAGCTACAGATGTAAATTATGATAATGCTGTACAATATATGTTAGAGCATATTGACAAAATGGCCATTTTTGCAGGAACTCATAATGAATTAAGTTCATACAAATTAATGGAAATGATGGCAGAAAAAGGAATCGCTAAAAATGATTCTAGAATCTGGTTTGGACAATTATATGGAATGAGTGATAATATTAGTTATAACTTAGCAGAAAATGGTTATAACGATGCTAAATACTTACCATTTGGACCTGTAAAAGATGTTATGCCGTACTTAATTCGTCGTGCAGAAGAAAACACTTCGGTTGCTGGGCAAACAAGTCGCGAATTATCTATGATTAAAGCAGAACGCAAGAGAAGAAAAGGAAAATAATTTTTAGTTTTCAATTTTCTGTCTCAGTTTAGAGATAAAAAAAACTCCAATCTTTTTTGATTGGAGTTTTTTTTATCAATTGAGCGGAGTCTAGATCCTTTTATGAATTACTAAACTGTAAATTACTCAAGTTTTTATAAATTCCGTTTTCCAAGCTTATTAATTCTTGGTGCGTTCCTTCTTCTGAAATTTTTCCGTTGTCAAGAACTAGAATTTTATCTGCATTTCTAATTGTCGAAAGACGGTGAGCAATAATAATACTTGTTCTTCCTTCCATTAACACTTCTAAAGCTTCTTGAACAAGTTTTTCGCTTTCGCTATCTAAAGACGATGTAGCTTCATCCAAAATCAAAATACTTGGATTTTTAAGCAATGCTCTCGCAATTGCAATACGCTGACGCTGACCTCCAGAAAGTTTAACGCCTCGTTCTCCAACCAAAGTTTCGAATTTCTCAGGAAAACCATCCACAAAATTATAAGCGTTGGCTTGTTTTGCGGCTGTGATAATCTCTTCTTCAGTAGCATTCGGATTTCCGTAAGCAATATTTTCTCTAATTGTTCCTCCAAATAAAATTACGTCTTGAGGAACGATACTCATATTTCCGCGAAGATCTTCTAAATCATAATCCTGAATATTTTTACCATCAACTAATATTTGTCCAGAAGTTATGTCGTAAAAACGCAATAAAAGAGAAGAAATAGTAGATTTTCCTGCACCACTTGGTCCTACGATTGCAATTTTTTGTCCAAATTCAGCAGTAAAATTAACATCTTTTAAAACCTGAACTTCTTTTCTTGAAGGATAACTAAAAGCAACATTATTGAAAGAAACGTTTCCTTTAATTTTTTCAACTGCCGAAAGTCTTGGTTTAGCATTAATTTCTTCAGGAGTTTCTTCTAATAATTCAAAAACACGTTCTGTTGCACCAACTGCTTTTTGGATCTGCGCATACATTTCTGCAATTCCGCCAAAAGAAGCTCCAATAAAAGTAGTATACAATACAAACGAAATTAAATCACCAACACCTTCAACTTCTCCTTTAATTGTTAGTGTAATTCCGTACCAAACAACAGCAACAACACATCCGAAAAGGCAAAGTATAATAAATGAAGCGAAGTAACCTCTGTATTGACCACCTTTAATGGCAATTTTTACAATTTCTCTAATCTTGTTTTTATAGCGTTGAATTTCGTACCATTCGTTAGCAAATGCTTTTACATTACTAATCCCTTGTAATGTTTCTTCAACAATAACTTGACTTTCAGCAACTTTATCTTGTGTTTTTTTTCCGTATTTACGAATGAATCTTCCAAAGATTACAGCAGCAACCGCCACAACAGGTACAATTGCTAACATCATTAAAGTTAATTTTGGACTAATGCTTCCTAAAATTATAAAACCTCCAATAATTAGAATAAACTGACGTAAAAACTCTGCAATGGTCGTACTAAATGTATCTTGCAATTGCGAAATATCTGCGCTTATTCTACTATTAAGTTCTCCAACGCGTTTTTGCGAATAAAATGACATTGGTAATTTTATCAAATTCTCATATAAAGCAAAACGAATGTTTGAAAGCGAGTTTTCTGTAAAATTTACAAACAATGAAATTCTAAAAAAAGAGAAAATAGCCTGAAGTCCTAGAATTGCCATTAAACCAAGAGCTATTTCATTTGCTTTTGAAAGGTCTTTATTGGTAACACAATCTACTAACATTCCCATTAATTTAGGAAAGGCTAGGGCAGTGGCACTTGTTAAAAATAAGAATATCAAACCAAGGAAGAATTTCCATTTATGGTTTTTAGCATATTTAAAAATTCGGAGAGCTTTTTGAAGGGAGTTAGAGTTTAATTTAGCTTTAGGTAAATCATTTTCTTGAAATCTTGCCATTTGAATATACAATTAAGGTACGCAAAGGTATAACTATAGCAAATGATTACAAAAAGAATATCTTCATTTAGTCTCAAGGCATTCAATTTTTAACTAAATTTTAAAAAATAGACATTTTTACTCATTTTTAATTCATTGATAAATAGAATTCTAAAAATTTTATTAGATCTTTTTTTTACTTTTTTCAAAAAAAGACTTGGAAATATAAAATCTAGCTGTATATTTGCACTCGCAATCACAAACGATAGCAACCTAGTAAAATAGGGCGATTAGCTCAGCTGGTTCAGAGCACCTCGTTTACACCGAGGGGGTCGGGGGTTCGAACCCCTCATCGCCCACAAAACTCCTTAACTAATTAAGGAGTTTTTTTTTGATTTTCTTGAATGTAATGGTTTATGCTTTACACTCAAATTTTGGGGAGATACTCAAGCGGCCAACGAGGGCAGACTGTAAATCTGCTGTGTGAACTTCGCAGGTTCGAATCCTGCTCTCCCCACAAAAACAAAAAAGCCTGTAAATCTAAGAATATACAGGCTTTTATTTTTTTTTTATAAGCTTATTTTATTGTTATACTTCCACATTTAATTTCTTTATCTCTTAATTTACAATAGAAATTAAAATACTGATTTTTAAAACGAGTAAATTATAGAATAGTTCCTATATTTAAACGAAAAAAAACTTATTTAAGTTTTCAACTTCAATCTGAAATCTAAATCTTGAACACAAAAATTGGCAAAACAGAAATCTAACCTAAACTGGTATTTTATATTTACAGGAATTTTAATATTGTATTTAAGTTTATCCTATAATCTGACATCTAAAAAACCAGAGTTACAAGAAATTAGAGTAGAACTAAAAAATGATATCGCCAGTGCAAAGGGCAGAGGTACTTCTGATTATAAATTTTGGACAAAAACCTTTGAGAATCGATTTAATATCTTGAATGCAAGTGTATCTAAAGAAAAACAGGATGTTGTATCAAATTTAAAACAAGGCCAAAAGGTCGATTTATTAATTAAATCATCAGATTTTAAAAAACTTTCTGAAGGCAAAGAAGATGTAACTGTAATCGGGCTTAGTTTAAATGGAAATTCATTAATGACGCAAGATGAATTTTATCATAATCGAGAATTATACAAAATTCGACAAAGAACAACAGCGTTTTTTTTAGCCTTTATGTTATTTTTAAACGGTTTGACAAAAATTCCTCAGAAAGTGAATTATATTATCATTGGAGTTTTTATTGCTGTGATAATTATTATGCGATTTTTTGAAATAGGTATTTATTAAAATTATAAATGTTTTAAAAATAGTATAGACTTTAATTACTGATTGCTTTTTTCCTTTTAAAAACAAAATCATATTGATTGATTGTAGTTTTAAATGTTTCGGTTTCAAATTCATATATCGGTTTTTTATATATAAATTCATTGGTCTGAAAATGATAGTGATAAAAAAAGCCGTTTTTTATCTGAACATTCGTTTCAAGAACGGTTATCAAAAAAGTTTCTTTTGTGTTATAATCCATTACAGTTGTTAAACAGATAAATTTGTAAAGTTCATCATTAAACGGCTCAATTTTCAGTTCTATTTTAGAACCAACTGGCATCCAATCAGTCATATTGTAATTAATTCTTAACTGACCTGTTTCTTTAAGCGAAATCCAATCGCCAAGCAATTCGTCTGCACTTACAATGCTAAGCTCATAAAAGGTTTCGAATTTTAATCCGTTTAAAATTGCATTAAAAATATCTGTTACATAAATCTTATTTTCAAGTTGCTCATAGATTATTCGTCCAATTTTCTTGCGATCTTGATTTAAGAACAATTTTGATTGTAATACTTGATTAAGATCATTAGACACTAAATTAAATCTGTTAGAATTAATTGACTCAAATATTTTTATGAATAAAGCTTTGTTCTCCTGATTCAGAACGCTGTTTAAATTTAATTCGTTAAAACTGCCATATCTGAGTTTTTCATTAAATTCAGATAATAATGTATTGTATTCTGAAGGCAGTAATTCTTCAAATTCAGGATGGTTTAGCAATTCGAATAGAATGAAAAATACAAATTTTCGTTCGGTAAATGTCTGGTCAAATATTCTTAATATGTTCATTTTTAGATTTTATGAAAGCAAATAGTACTTGTGAATTTCTTTATTAAAAAAATGCATCAAAGCTTTCTTTTTTCGCTTTTTGATACTTTTCGATATCAGTATTTAAAAATCCGCTGTCTTTTAAAAATTGCAATGGATCTTTTAAATTCAATATATCATCTATTGCCTTTTGCTTGTCTTTTTGTTTATTAAAATAAGATTCAATTATTTTATATCCAATCCAATATCCTAAATCATTTGGTCTGTCATCTTTTTTTGAAGTTCCATACAACCAATCTTGATAATCGGTATTTTTTAATCTTGTTACAAATTCTTGGCACAATTTATCTTGATTTTGCGCTCCATATTTATACGAAAACTGATTAATTGATTCTCCAGAAATAAGTTCGCCAATAAAATCTGCACCACCTTCCATTAAACACCATTTTAAGAGCATGTCTTTACCAGTTATGTTTTGCTGATAATGTATTAGTTCGTGCGCAATTAAGCCCGAAATTCCATCTAGATTTTGAAGCTTTTCAATTCCAATAATAACTCCTTCAGGAGCAGAGGTTCCACCCGAATTAAATCTTCCGTAAACAAAATAAATAGGAGGGAATTTTGCTTTTGGATACCAATATTTTAATGAGCTGTAAATAGCTTTCACTCGCTTTTCTTTAGAAGAAAGACCATCTAAAACATTTCTCGAAGACTCGTAACCTACTTTTCTTTTTTTTACAACTGTAAAAAGAGAGTCAGCATTAATAATTCTGTTTTCAGTAAAAGCTTTAACTCCAGGAGAACCTTTTTGAATGTACTCCACAAATGGATTGTCTTTTGATTTGTCCATTTTGTCAAAAGCTATCCAGAAATTATCTGAATCTTTAGTTTCAAATACTGCATCTAAAGGATTGTCTGAGAAATTACTTTGTCCAAAAACAGGAACTTGAATGTAAATTATGGCAAATAGAATAATAAATTTAAGCTTCATGGGATTTCTTTAAAGGAGTTATCTGTATTTTTCTAAAATTAAACACATTAGAAAAATATTCTTTTTCTTTATCTTCTAGAATTAGCAAACCGTTACAATACGTTATTTCAAATCGGGCACTTTCTAGAAATAAATGTTTTAATCTATAATTATAATCGAGTTCTTTCTCAATCGCGCTAATGATGTTTACAGATTCTTCTTGCTCAATTTTAAACCATTCACCAATTTCTATTGTTTTTTTGATACTAAAAGGCAGTTCTACATCATCATATTTCCTTTTAAATAAACTCAAGCAAAAATGATAAACCGTTTCCTCTGGCACTAAAAGCATTTTTTCATCAAAATGCAGATTATACGTAATTCTAAAATTCGTTTCATCTTCGAGCTGAATGCTAATTTTATTTACTTCATTCACAAAAATGGTTGAATTCGAGAAAGTATCAGATTCGTGATTGAAACACTCTGATAAAATTTTTAAATTTTCGATAATTGGTTTATCCATTACGCAGGAAGATTGATTTTTCGGAGCACTTATTACAGCAAATTTTGGTTTGCTTTGATCTTATTTGTTTTTATCAAAATCATCGGGCCACAATCCAAATTTAACCATGTTACCACGATATTTTTCTAACTCTTTCTCTTTAACCAACTTTTTCCATTCTTCATTTTCCATAGATTTTTGATAAAAAGAGGATACTTTTTGTGATTTTGAATAATTATTAATCTCAATCCTTTTATTGATTCTAACTTTTTGATCGGAAGTTAAATTAACAGCAATCTGTTTCCACAAATCGGATATTGGATTTTTTTCAACAAGTTGAGCCAATAATTCTATTTCCTGATCATTCAGGTTTTTTGGAAAATCGTCCGGACTAAAATCTTTCATAAAATATTTCGTTTAATTCTCTATCGTTCATCAAAATATTCATAACCAGGACTCCCTAAATATCTTTTTCTAACGTCGGGTAATTCAAATCTGGTTTTTAAATTTATAAAACGTTTCTTTGCGTGGTAAAAGACTTGTATTTTAAATTTTCATCCTTAAAAATTAACGCTTTTATAGAAGTATTCATTGTAAAATAAGTAATACTTATAAAATCTCCAGTTTCGATTTTCTGATAGTCTCTTTCATAAATAGAAACATTTCTGTATTTCTCTTCAATTGGAGAATAAATTGTTATTTCATGAGAAATTGTATCCGAATCATAACCTTCATGAGTTACAATCTCTTTTTTTAAAACTTTCACATTTCCCTCTATCTTTTTTTGAAAAAACAAACCTCGTTTTCTTTCTAAAACCGTTATCAATGCTTGGATGGTAATATAGATCCAGAAACCAAAAACTACCAATATCATCAAAATTGCAAATCCTTTGTCTTCATTATCCTGCTTTTGTACGGCTAGATAAATTAGATAAATTGGCAGAACTATAGAAAAGAGAGCTAAAAGAACTAATAAAATATATCCTTTCTTCAATTTTCGTTTAAGAAATTTTATATCCTCAGTATTTAATTCTTTAATTTCTAGAATTTCTTGCATTGAATAACTTACTATTTATATACGCTAATATAAGCGAAATCCTCTTACTAATATTTTAATATTTATAAAATAAAGCTTCATGCAACTATTGCAGATTATCATAAAAAGCAATATATTACATTCAATCAAAATTAAAATTATGGAACAACAAAAAGACTGGTCAATAGATGAAATTCAGAATGTTTGGAAACTGGTTTCGAAACTTCATGACGGACAAAAATATGGTGGATTTAATGAAGGCGATAGAGTAGAATATCTTAATCATATTGGAAGTGTTGTTTTTGAAGTTCTAAATGCTCTTCGATTTACAGAAAACATGAATGCTGATCTAGCCATTAAATGTGCGATGCTTCATGATACGATAGAAGATACAGAAATAAAATACGAAAAAGTAATGGAACTGTTTGGAAATGATGTAGCTTCTGGAGTACTTGCTTTAACAAAAAACGATAAAATCGAAGATTCATCTGAAAAAATGATGGACAGTTTAAGAAGAATCAAACAACAGCCTAAAGAAGTTTGGGCAGTAAAGATGGCTGACAGAATTTCAAATCTATACCAACCGCCTTTTTATTGGAATGATGACAAAAAACTATATTACATTACTGAAGCAGAAATCATTCATAATGAACTAAAAGAAGGAAACGAATATTTAGCAAACCGATTGAAACTTAAAATAAATGAATATCATCGGTTTTTGAGTTCTAATCAAGTAATATAATAAAAAAACTCCTCAATTTGCTTGAGGAGTTTTATCTTACATGTTTATTCTTTTCCCAATTTCTTCTGCTATTAATTTTGCTGCAACTGGTGACCAATGAGTGTCGCCAAAATAATATATATCTTTTTTATTTCTCATATTTTTTGACAATAGCTCTTTTGAATCTATATAAATATAATTCTTATTAACCTTTTTTAAATTTTCAAAGAAAAGAGGTTTTACAAAATTTGTCTTATCTTCAATGTACGAATAATACATGTCATATTTATCGGGTGCTGGCAGTACAATTAATTTTACATTTTTCTGTTCAAGTTTCTTTGCTAAAAAATTCAATTTATTATTAAGACTTTCAACCTTTGCCATTGTATTATTTCTTTCTAGTGCATAAAGATCTAGATTATAGAAAAGTAATTTATTTGAATTATTACTAAATAAAATATCGTGATTAAGCTCAAGATTAAATACTTTATTATTTGACAAATAATTTTTTTTAAAGAAAAACTTTGGAAATGTAAAAGGAAATCTCAAAGTTGTTTTGGAAAATAATTCATAACCATAGTTTTGATATTTTCCATGGTGATTCTTAATTAAACTATCAATCTCATTAACATATATTTTTTTCTCAAAATCAGTATTTTCTGCGTTATAAATAATATTTCGTTCTATATTTTGAAGTATCACATAATCAATTTTATAGCTTGAAAAAAAATCTCCATTAATCAATTTGACGATGGTTTGAAATTGATTCTCTGTCCTGAAAGTGTCAGCATTTAATACGCTGAAATGGTCTGCAAGCATATTGTTATATCCAATAGATCCTCTATTAGAAAATGAATCTCCAATAGTTAAAATTTTAAACTTTTTATTTTGGGTTTTAGACAACAATTCAAATTTCACTTCACGATTTGAATCAAGTGCTTCCATATACCCCTTGTCAATATTGGGTATATAACCTAGGCGTAATAGATCAGGATTCTCTGTTTCCGAATAAAATGAAAAGGTCACTATATATAGAACAAAAAATGGTAAAGTAAATAGCAATGTTTTTAGAATAAACTTTTTCATAACTTAAAATTGAAAATATATGAATTCTGATTCCGTTCCTCCAAACCAAAAAACTAAAATGATTATTACATAATAGAAAGCGTATCTAAAAACCGGTTTCCATTTTAAACCTAAAGAAGCAATTGCATATTCTTTTTCTCTACCCAACCATTCTATAAACATAAATAATATTAATAGAATGAATAATGATGTAGGTCTAATCGTTGGAATAGAGAACAACGAGCTCGAAAATATTTGTGATATGTAATGAAATGCATCGCTTAAGCTTTCTGCTCTAAAAAATATCCATGCAAATACAGTCAAGCCAAATGTAATTGCAATAGAAAGAAAATCTTTAAAACTTGGAAGTATTTTTCCTTTTGCCACAATATCTATATTATTTCTATTGGTATTGAACAATATTGAAGGCATAATATACAAGGCATTTAATAAACCCCAGAATATAAAGGTCCAATTTGCACCATGCCAAAATCCGCTTACTATAAAAATGATAAAGACATTTCTAACTTTCATAAATATACTTCCTTTACTTCCTCCTAGCGGAATATAAAGATAATCTCGAAACCAACTTGAAAGCGAAATATGCCAACGGCGCCAGAATTCAGCTATATCACTTGAAAAGTAAGGAAAAGCAAAGTTTTTTAAAAGATCTATTCCGAAAAGACGAGCAGTTCCTAAAGCAATATCTGAATAACCTGAAAAGTCTCCATAAATTTGAAATGCAAAAAAGATTGCTCCAAGCACATGATCGCTTCCAGAATGACTTATCGAATTATTGAAAATTTCATTTGCATGCTTTGCACATTGATCGGCAATTACTATTTTCTTAAACAGTCCCCATAAAATTTGTCTTAAACCGTCAACAGCATTATTATAATTAAAAAATCGCTCTTTTTTTATCTGAGGAAGAAGGTGAGTTGCGCGTTCAATTGGCCCTGCAACCAATAACGGAAAAAAGCTAACAAATAAAGAATAATCAATGAAATTTTTCTCTGCTTTGATGCGACCTTTATAAATATCTATAACATAAGATAGACCATGAAATGTATAAAAAGAAATTCCGACAGGAAGAATAATCTTGAGCGTCCATAGATTGGTTTGCAAACCTGTATTTTTTAAAGCATCAGCTAAAGATTCTACAAAGAAATTATAATATTTAAATACGCCTAGAAAACCTAAATTGATTGATATGCTTAACCAGAACCAAAACTTTTTCATGTTTTGATTTTCTGTATCAGCCATTTTAATTCCAGTGAAATAATCTAATAAAGTCGAAAAAATAAGAAGAAATAAAAATCTATAATCCCAACAAGCGTAAAAAAAATAACTCGAAACCAGTAATAGAATATTTTGAAGTTTCAAATTTTCCTTGGCTAAATACCAATATAAAAGGAAGACAACCGGTAAAAAAAGGGCAAAATTTATAGAGTTAAAAAGCATGTGCTATTCTAGGTGTTTAATACATTTCTAATCTTAAAATATTTATAAAATATTTTTTGGCGAATATAGAAAACTAACTTTTAAAATTGCTTCAATCAGACTCTATTTTCATTTAAGATTTAAATAAAGATTTAGTCTTGCTTAAATATTCTCTTTAGTCAACCTATCCAATTCTTTCAACAGAGTAGGAAATCGAAATTCTCCCGCCATACTCTCTACTTTTTTATATGCTTCATCCAAATCAATTCCGATAGAGGTGATGTATAGCGGTTTCTTGCTGTCACCTCTAAAAAGTGCTTTTTTATTCTTTTCTATAGAAGCAAAATTGGTTTTCGCAACACCAATAATTGGAATTTCTTTATTTAGTTTTTCATACAAATAGCCGCCTAAACCATATTTGTTTTCATCGTTTAAATAAACAAATCCGTCAACTACAATAACATCAATAGTCGACAAATCAATTTGTTTTAATAAGCTCAAAATACAAGGTAGCTCTCTTTTATAGAACTCTCCAGGAATGTATTCTTCTACATTGTTTATGGTTTCAGAATGAATTTTAAAGTTTTTGTCTTCATTCCATTCTGCGAATTCAAGACAAATTGTTTTTGCTTTTTGGTCAAAATAATAAGTATCAAAAGCTAGGATCATATATTGTTTCTATAAAATATTTAGAGTTTAAAAATAGAAAAAACTGACAGAAACACGCTTTTATATATTCTTTTTTATAAAAAACTTTTAAATTCTAATTCCTAACTTAGCGGTAATCAATAAAAACTTAAGCTTATGAAAACTAAAATGATATGGGCCAACTTGGTTTCGAGCGATATACAGAAAACAATTCAATTTTACACCGCTCTCGGTTTTAAGCAAAACGGACAAGAGACGAAAGAATTGGTAAGTTTTGTTTTTGGAGAAAATGATTTTGTAATTAACTTTTTCACACCAAAAAGATTAGAAAATGCCATAAGAGGAAAACTCTCTAACACAGCTGTAGACAATGAAATTATATTTTCTTTGTCTGCAAGTAGTGTAGAGGAAGTTGATCTTTGGTACAATAAAATAAAAGAAATCAACGGAACCATTTTCTCAGAACCTGAAAATTTTGAAGTTGGTTATACCTTTGGTTTTTTAGATCCAGACGGGCATAAATTTAATTTTCTGTATTGGCCGGGAATGTAGTTTTTTTTGCCATATGGCAAATTCTCAATAAAAACTTATGCCTAACTTTCGTGTATGAAAGAATTAGTAAATTATATATTGCAATTTGGCAATTTAAATCAGCAACAGATTGATTTGATTTTAACGAAGGCCAAAGAAAAAGAAATCAAAAAAGAAGAATATTTTTCTGAAGCTGGAAAAATAGCTGCTGAAGTTGGCTTCATCATAGAAGGGATAATGCGTGTTTGCTACTACAATAACAAAGGCGAGGAAATCACAAAATACTTTATTGACGAAAATAATCTAGTGGTAGATTTAGAAAGTTTTGACAATAATATTTGCTCGTCTGCTTATGTACAAGCAGTTACAGATTCTAAAATTATTGTGTTTTCTAAAGCCAATTGGCAAGAATTACTAGACACAATTGTTGGTTGGGACACGATTGTGCATAAAATCATTTCGAAAGCATTAATTCAGAAAGTGGCTAGAAGAAGTCCCTTGGTTTCAGAAGATGCTACAACTCGTTATTTATCTTTTATGGAAATGTTTCCAAAAGTAATTAATCGAGTTCCGCTTTCGTATTTGGCTTCCTATCTCGGAATAACACAATCCTCTTTAAGCAGAATCAGAAAAAATATTCGTTAAAAATCGCTTTTTGCCATATGGCAAATGTTTTTGTTTTTAATCGGTGGAACTTTGCTTCAGATAATTTAAAAATATAAAAAATGAAAACAGTATTAATTACAGGTGCAAATAGGAGCATTGGTTTAGAAACTACTAAACAGCTTTCAGAAAAAGGATTATTTGTTTATTTAGGAACGCGTGATCTTGCAAAAGGAGAAGAAGTAGTAAAAGAATTGAACAAAAAAGGATTCCAAAACATTAAAGCGATTCAAATTGATGTTACCAATGCAGAAAGTGTTTTAGAAGCAAAAAACATCGTTGAAAAAGAAAAAGGTAAATTGGATATTCTGATTAATAATGCCGGAATTTTAGGAGATATTCCGCAAAGTCCTTCAGCAACTTCTATAGAAAACATTCAAAAAGTTTTTGACACGAATTTCTTCGGAGTGATAACTGTAACGCAGGCTTTTCTTGATTTGCTAAAAAGATCTGAAAATCCAAGAATTAGCAATATTACATCAGGACTTGGTTCTCTCACTTTACACAGTGATCCAACTTGGAAATATTATTCGATAAAAGCAATTTCATATGTCTCTTCTAAAACTGCTTTAAATGCATTTACAGTGACTTTAGCTTACGAATTAAAAGATCTTCCATTCAAAGTAAACTCAATTGATCCAGGTTACACAGCAACCGATTTTAATCATCACAATGGCCCCGGAAGTGTTGAAAGTGCAGCGAGTTTCATTATAAAACATACTTTATTGGATGAAAATGGACCAACTGGAAAATTCTTCAGCAACGATATTGAAGACGAAAGCGAGGAAAGTCCTTGGTAAAAAGTTAAAAACCTTCCAAAGTCATTGATTTTGGAAGGTTTTTAGCATTTTAATAACGATTCATCTTGTAGAAAAGTGGTAAATTTAGACCGTTATTAATTTTAAGAAACAAAACAATGTCTATTACAACCGAAGCAGAATTAGCAGGAATGAAAAAAATAAGTGAAGCTGTAGCTTTTACTTTAAAAGAAATGAGAAAATTTGCCAAACCTGGAATATCGACAAAAGAATTAGACGATTACGGAGGACAAATTTTAAATGATTTAGGAGCGAAATCTGCGCCATATTTAACTTACGGTTTTCCTGGTTGGACTTGCATTAGTGTTGACAATGAATTTTGCCACGGAATTCCTTCTGAAAAAAGAATTTTGCAAGAAGGTGATTTAATTAATATTGATGTTTCTGCTGAATTGGATGGATTTTGGTCAGATAACGGAGGTTCTTTTGTAATTGGTAATGATATAAATGAGCATCAAAAGTTAGTGGAAGCTTCTAGAGATATTTTGCATAAAGCCATTCACAATATAAAAGGTGGCGTTCGTATTTCTGATATTGGTTTTCTGATTGAAACAGAAGCTAAAAAACGTGGTTACAAAGTAATCAAAAACCTAACAGGGCATGGAGTAGGAAGAAGTCTTCATGAAGCGCCGCATGAAATTGCCAATTATAGAGACCGTTTTAATCAAACAAGATTTAAGAAGAATTCTGTTGTAGCAATTGAAACTTTCATTTCTACCAGTTCTACATATGCCGAAACCTTAAAAGATGGTTGGACAATGGTTGGAAACAAAGGCGGTTTTATGGCGCAACACGAACATACTATTGTGGTAACAGAAGGAAAGCCAATTATTTTAACAGAAATGAATGAAATTTGGAATTAAAATTCTATTTAAACAAAAAGCCTCTATTATTTCTAATAGAGGCTTTTTGTTTTATTAAATAATGCCATTTTGTTTGTTAAACGCTGTAATCAAATTTTTATTGGCTTCTATCATTTTCTGAAAATGAATCATATTGGAGTTAAATATTAAATCATAGTTTTCGTCTTTTGGTTTAAATTTATTTACTCCAAAAGCTACACTATTTGGCGGAATGTCTTTTGTAATAATAGAACCCGCACCAATAACCGAATTTTCTCCAATTACGATTGGTCCTAAAATTTTGGCACCATCGGCTATAATAACATTTTTAGCAATAATCGGGTTGCCAATATTCTCCCATTCCTTACTAATTTTATTGTATTTTAAATTTGCTCCGATAGATACGTTTTGAAATATGACAACATTCTCACAAATTTTAGCTGCTACAATAGTGCATCCACGGCCGTGATGTGCAAACAAAACGCTTTTGTCCATTTCCACACAGTTTATTTCGCAACAATAAAGTTTCTCTAGCAAATTGCTCGCAATTAGTTTTAAGAATTTATTTTTTGAATGGCAATTGATTTTAACTAATGTATTAAACATATGATTTTAAGTATTTTTAGATATTTGACATTTTAAAAGAATGTCTAATTAAATCCCATCATTCGTTAACTCAACGAGATTCCCAAAGCTCGATTTTATTGCCTTCAGCGTCCATAATATGAACAAATTTACCATAATCGTAAGTTTCTATATTGTCTAAAATTGTCACGCCATTTTCTTTTAATTGTTCCACCAAACCTTCAATGTTCTGCACACGATAATTGATCATAAAATCCTTTTTTGAAGGTAAAAAGTAATCATCTCCTTTTGGAAACGGACTCCATTGCAGCGAATTTATTTGGTCTGGATTATCTAAATCTCTCGAATCAAAGCTTGAAGAGCCCCACGCATTTATATCAAATCCTAGATTTTTAGCGTACCAATCTTTTGTTTCTTTTGGATTATCCGAATAAAAGAAGATGCCGCCAATTCCGATTACTTTAGGTGTTTTAGTATCTTGATTTTCCATAGAAATAACTTTTAAAAATTCCTTGACTTTTTGAAACTCTAAGGTATTAAATATTGTTTGTATTTTTATTCTAACAGCTTTTGATTTATATTTACATAACTGCATTTCTAGCAAAATGATACTACAATGAAAACAGAAAGAATTTACAAAATACTATTTTCTAGCGTTTATCCTTTATACATTCAAAAAGTCGAAAAAAAAGGAAGAACAAAAGAAGAATTAGATATCGCAATCAAATGGCTTACAGGATATAGTGACGAGCAAATTAAAGCACAAATTGAAAAGAAAGTAGATTTTGAAACCTTCTTTGCCGAAGCTCCAGAAATCAATCCGAATGCATCCAAAATCACTGGAGTTATCTGCGGATATCGAGTAGAAGAGATTGAAGATCCTTTAATTCAAAAAATACGATATCTAGATAAATTAATTGATGAAATTGCTAAAGGCAAAAAAATGGAAAAAATTTTAAGAGAATAAAAAAAGTCCTTCAAATTACTTGAAGGACTTTAATTTTTAAACTCTTAACAAACCACGAAAACCTCTCGCGGCATAATAAGAATCGGCACCATTATGATATACAAAAACAGTATTATATCTGAAATCTGAAAAAATTGCTCCTCCCAATTTTCGTATTTCTGATGGAGTTAAAATCCAGCTTGAAGTTTTGGCATCAAATTTTCCTAGCTTTTGCAAATCTTTATATTGTTCTTCATTTAAAATTTCTATTCCCATTTCTTGCGCCATATTTATAGCGCTGTCTGCTGGTTTGTGTTCTTTTCTTTTTTCCAACGCTTCATGATCATAGCAAATGCTTCTGCGTCCTTTTGGACTCTCTGCAGAACAATCTACAAACAAATATTCATCCGTTTTTTGATCATAGCCAACAACATCTGGTTCGCCTTCCGTTCTTTCCATTTCATCAAGCGACCATAACTTTGACGGATTGGACTTCAATTTGATTTCTATTTTTGACCAATCTAGATTTTCATGTCTACTTTTATTTTTCTCAAAACGTTTTTCAAGAATGCTTAAAAGTTCTTCTTGTTGGTTTGCTGTCAGTTGTTTTTTCATGATTTTGACTTTTTAGTTAGAAGTGCATCTTCTGCTTTCTGGTCTAAAATACCAAGAAACTACAGTAAGAACAATTAATAATATTGGTCCGAAAAGTGTTGAAGCATCTTCTTTTACAGCCAAATGCGAGACAACAGCTCCAGACATCGCAAAAAAGAAGCCAGCATAAGCCCATTCTTTCAATAAACCAAATTTAGGAATCAAAATAGCAATTACACCCAAAAGTTTCCAAACCCCTAAAAGAGTCAAGAAATAAAGTGGATAACCCAAACGCTGTATCATTTCAGCTTCTTCTTTCATTGGTATAAGCTGTACGATTCCTGTAGAAGTCATTCCTAAAGCCAGCCAAAGTGTGGCAATCCAATAAATAATTTTATTACGTTTTGTCATGATTACTTTATTTAAGTTTAGTTACAATTTCTTCTAATCTATTATGCGCCATATTTAATCCTTGCGCAAATGGCATTTTTAATTGTGTGGCTCTATGCTCAATTGATTTGTAAATAATCTGCATCGTTAATCTACTGGTATCATCTGTTAGTTTTTCAAACTCTAAAAACTCCAATTGAGGTGCAAAATTGATATTTTCCATTTCAAACGTGCGTACTATTTTTTGATTTGGAACAAAATCATGAATCACGCCATTAGCTTTAAAAACTACATTACCGTTGGCATCACTAGTTTCAAACTCCCATCCGCCATATTTTTTATTTTCAAGCTTCAAAACTTTTGTTCCCATCCATTGCGCTACAATTTCAGGATCTTCATAAGCTTTAAATAATAATTCTACAGGCAAATCAAATTCTCTTGTAATTACAAGATCGTGTCGGTCGTCTTCAGCATGAATTTTGGTTTTCTTTTCCATGGTTTATTTTTTATAGTTTTTCATAATTGATTCTAACTTATTAAAACGATCATCCCACATTTTTCTAAATGGCTCGATGAATTTGTCAATTTCTTTCATTTTTTCTGGATTTAAATGATAATAAATTTCTCTACCGTTTTGTGTTTGATGCAATAATTCACATTCGCTTAGAATTTGAATATGCTTTGAAATCGTCTGTCTTGACGAATTAAAATTCTCGGCAATTGCCCCAGGAGTCATAGCCTGAATGGCAACCAAACTTAAAATAGCTCTTCGAGTAGGATCGGCTATTGCTTGAAAAACGTCTCTTCTAATTTCCATTACGCAGTTATTTGACTGCAAATATAATGAAGTCATTTGACTGCGCAATATTTTTTTTGATTTATTTTCAAAAAACAAATCCTTCAAACTTTTCAATTTGAAGGATTTAACTATATTTTTGATTAACTTTAATCAAATCCTGCAAACTGAAAAGGCTTTGTTTCCTTGAAATTTAGTAGTGAATCGCCTGCATAATTCTCATTATTGGCCAAACTTAACTTCTTGATTTTCCCTTTTTCACTAAAATCAATTTTACTGAATTCAACCCAAATCACATTTGGATTCAGAACATTATCAAAATAATAAACCAAGTTTTTTTGATCTGCAACTGTTCTCCAGCGAGTAGAGGAGATGTTCGGTTCGGTTTCAGACGAAATTCCTAGCGGAACAGAACAGTTTCTAATTACTCCAAAAACACTTGCCAAAGCTGTTCTAGTGTTATCTGTTTTCGGAATGGCATCGATATAATAAGAAGCTCTTACAAAGCGATCAGCCGCACGATTGGTTCCAGGAAGCATAATAGTGCCAGGAATTCCTTTCCAATACGCGTTAATTGCCAATTGCTGATCAAAAATTGGAGAATTAGTCATCGTTACATACTTCCTGTCATGATGAATAACCAGTTTGCCATTTATATATTCGAAAATAGCATTGTCTCCACTAGAATCAGAAATAGATAAATGTACAGTAGCAAAAATGTTAGTTCCTGGAATATGAGAAGAAGCAATCACAAAATCGTTCTTTTCTAATGCTGATACCGTTTCTTCAACTGTCGAAAAATTATCTAAAACATATTGGAGCCATAACGAAACCGCCAAACCTTTTACTTTTCCATTTTTTTCAAATGCAGGATATTGCGATTCTACAAGCCACAAAAGATTGCCTACAAGTCCTTTTTCGTTCATTCCATCAGAAGAGGCAATATCCCACGAACTTGTAATTACACTTCCATATTTAGATTTCCATTTGATAGAACTGGTTCCAACTTCTCCGGCTCTTTCAATTCCACGAGGAAAGATCCACAAATTGGCCGGAATTTCACCTTTCCAATCCATAGAACGTGCAGTAATAATTGTTCCGTTTAAGCCTTCATAAACGACTCTCGTACAAGGCAAGACAGTTTCAGTTATTAATAATGTAAAAGCAAGTAGGGCAGGAAGAATTCTGTTTTTTAGTTTCATAAATTTAGACATTTAATTAAACGTTAAGTTCTGATTTTCAAAAATATACTTATAGAATAAATAGCTAAAAGATAAGCTTCTCTGCAATTTACAGATTATTTCGTAAAAAATTGGCTATAAAATAATAGTTTTTTTCACCCTAAAAAAGTAGTTATTACTTGATCTCTAAAGAGTTTTATTTGATTTGAAATTAAAAAAGCGCCAGAATTATTCTGACGCTTTTTTTTGCTTTTAAAGCGAGATCGTTTTTTCAATATTAATCTGTTCCAAAAATGCTTGATCGTGCGAGATTACAATCAATGTTCCCTGATATTCATTAATTGCTGCGGTAAGAATTTCAATATTCTGTATGTCTAAATTATTTGTTGGTTCATCTAAAATTATAATTTCAGGCGATTCGTTGCTAATCGTTAAACAGCATAACATTAAGCGCATTCTTTCGCCACCGCTCAGCGCATTGCATGGTTTGTCCCAATCATTTCTAGAAAACAAAAAGCGATTCAATCTCATTTTGATTTCATGCTCTTCTAAACCGTAATCATTGAAAACCTGCGCTTGTTCGTAAATTTTAAGATTTTGGTTTAATAAAGAATAATCCTGGTCTATATAAATTGCTTTTTTATCCAAACAAGTTATTTGTCCTTTGGTTGGATTTAATTCTCTAAGAATAATTTTAATTAAAGTTGTTTTTCCAGAGCCATTTAATCCTTTTACAGCCAAACGATCTCCTGACAGAATTTCAAAATTTAGATTTTCATTCCAAAGATTCCTCTCACCATAATTGTAATTGATTTCTGAAGCCTTAAAAAGAATTTTTCCTTTAAGAAAAGAAGAATTATTAAAACCAAATTTCATTTGATCTATTGCAGGAAGTGATGATCGAAGTTGTCGCAAATCTTCAGAAATACCATTAATTTTCTCAGCATGAACATCTTTAATCTTAGAACTGCTATTTTCGGCTTTATTTCTGAGCGTATTCATCATAATTCTAGCAACACCCGATTTCTCTTGTTTCTTTTTTCCTCTCGAATCTAGTTTATTTTGACGTTCAATACTTTCTCGTTCTTTTTCTTTGGCTTTTTTCAATGCCTTTTCCTTGCTTTGAACATCTTGTTCTAAGGCATTATTTTCAACTTTTTTCTGTTCGCTATAAAAATCATAATTCCCTCCATAAACAGAAATTTCATTTTTGGTCATTTCCAGCGTCTTATTCAAAAGATTGAGCAATGTTCTGTCGTGACTGACAATAAGTAATGTACTAGAGGTAGATTTTATAAAATCATATAGTAACGTTCTGCTGGCAAAATCTAGATGATTACTAGGCTCATCTAATAAAACCAAGTCGGGTTGATGAATCATTATTCCGGCTAGAAAGACTTTTGTTTTTTGTCCGCCGCTTAAAGTTTCCATTTTCTGGTTCAAATCCAAATCATGCAATTGCCAATAAGACAGAGCTTCATTACAGCGTTCTTCAATCGTCCAGTCGTCATCTAACAATTGAAGATTTTCTTCAGTCACAGTGCCTTCAAGTATTTCTTTAAGTGAATTTATTTTTTCCTTTATGTGCAAAGCTTCAGCAACCGTAAAATCGTTAAACTGACCAAACAATTGTGGAACAAAATAGGGCTTAGAATTCTGAATTGTCTGTCCTGAAAAAGGCTGTAATTCACCAGCAATAATTTTTAAAAGTGTAGATTTTCCAACACCATTATTTCCAACCAAAGCGGTTTTATCGTGATCGTTTAGCGTAAAGCTAATGTTTTGAAACAGCATGTCTTTATTCTCATGCTGATATGAGATATTTTGAAGAATAAGCATAATTCCTTTCTTTTAAAGATAAATAATCTAGCAGCCACAAAGTTGTGGTCGCTTACTACATTTTCCTGAAAGAAATTATTTTTCACATATGCCAGTGCTTATTTTAAGAAGTGCAAAGATATTTATTTTAACTTTAAAAATCAAAAAACCATTCTTTACAATTGTAGCGAATGGTTTTTTGTACTGAATTACGTTGTAATTCTTATTTAAATTTTATCAAATGTTAGTTTGGCTTCTTTGGTGTCTAAAATTAACTTATCATCTGTTATAGTACTTTCACAAACGTAAGGCGTGCCAACTTCGTCTTTTATAACTAGTTTTTTACCTTTTTCTGTTAGCGCATAAGTTCCGTCTGTGATTTCACGAAGCAAATATCCTGTTACATGCCCATCTTCAGTAAAAGTAAGCATACCGTTGGTTAAAATTGCGTTTTTTGTAGAATCAGAAACAGTTTCTTTTGGTTCTACAGCAGTAACTTTCCATGAATTCACAAGCTTGTCTCTTTTACGATGGCATGAAACAATTAATACGACGACAGCAATGGCAATTACGAGGGTAAATAATTTAGAGTTTTTCATGATTTTGTGATTAAAAGTTAAACAGGAAAAAGTTACAAAAAAAAATAACATTAAAATATTCGGAATCAAATATTTATAAAGATTTTTTTTACTTCTTAAATCGAATAGCTTTTAATTTGAAAAGTCTTTGTTTTTGGGACTTTTACTGATAACCAACCACTTAAGTATTGACTATTGTAGCAATAAAAAATTAGAAAATAGACACTTTGAGACAGGTTAATTAAGAGTCAAAGCTCCCAAAATTTCCTCATACATAAAAGGGCCACCAGGATAAGTTGCAGTATAATCTAGATTCATCCAGACTTGTCCGCGTTCGTCTATGTGGTAGTGTAATTTTTTGCCGTAGCTTTCTTTTACAAAAAGAACATTTTTGATCAAATAATTGACTTTTTCGAGATCAATCATTGAACCAATTAAAATTTCGGGATAAATATGTCCTTTGGTATGAATAAGGCGAGGAGTTCCGCCAATTGCTCGTACAGCTGCCGCCATCAAAATAGAGTGATCATCGCAATCGCCTGAGAAATATTCAAGAGATTCGCTGGCAGTTGCGATGTAATCACCTTCTTTTGGATCGTTTACATAATTCCATCTGCTGTTTATTTCTTTAAAAACAGCAAAACACTGAATTATAGTTCGATAATCTGAATAGCCTCTAATCTTTTTAAAATGCTTTGTGGTTGCCATAATGGCAAAATTTCGCACTTTAGGATTTTGGTATTCTATAGCATTTATAATCTTTGATTTATTAGGAAACGGAAGCAGTTTTGCTACAATAATGTCCTGCGGATAAGGATTATCAGACATGGTGTAAATCATAGAATTGTAATCTTCTGAGATTTCGCTAAAACCATAATTTCCAATAACCGATCCGTAAAATAGAATTATCAAGTAAACGGCAACACATAAAATAATTATTGTTCTGAGATACATCAGAAGAAAAAATATGGCTGCAAAAACAAAAATAAAGATGAATACGCGATCGAGATTGAACGCCCATTCTAAATCTATTAAATTTTGATGCAGAATGATGAAAATCGGAATTGTAATTAAAAGACTTAAAATCGAAATAATAATCCTGTCCCACGGTGATTTCACCTGTAGCTTGGATTTTAAATACGGTAAGTCAATTTTAGGGAATTTCATCATACGAATCAAAAAGCAGTATTACAATGCTTTTACTGTTTCTACAAAAATACTTTTTTTATCAATAATTCCCAGATCAAATAATTGATTTTGAATTTTATTAAAAGATTTTTCTGTCAAATTTTTCTGTGACCACTGAGTCAATTTTAGCCATTCTTTAATATCTTCTGCTTTTTGATTAAAAAGCTTTGATAATTTCTTGTCGATTTCTGGAATCTCTTTAAAATCAACTGTTGTTTTGTTGATTATTTTGAGAATCATTTCTACTGTTTTGGCGTTCTTTTTTAAAAACTCATCACGGCCTACAATTATAAATGAAGGCCAAGGAGTAGGGCAGTCGTCAATTCTTCTAAAAACTCCTTTATCTACAAGAGGTTTTGTCATAAAACGCTCCCACATAAAATAATCAGCTTTCTTGCTCGTTAAAGCATCAACAGCGCCATCAATAGTGTTTACAATTTCAAACTCAAGATCATCCATTTCCCAGCCTTGTTCATTTGCATTTACATAAGCCATCAATTGTGATCCAGAACCAATTCTCGAAATTGCCACTTTTTTATTTTTAAGATCTTTTAAGGTCTGAAAATCAGATTTTGCATCAACGTGAATTCCCCAAATTAAAGGAGATTGCACATAAATCTGAACAATTTTACTCGGATTTCCAGCTGAAATATCTTTTAAAATTCCTTCGGTCAAAATAACAGCAAGATCTGTTTCTCCATCACGAAGCATTTGGCACATTTTACCCGTTCCTTCGGGCACATTCGTCCATTGTAAGTCGATGTTCTCTTCTTCAAATTCACCATTTTCAATGCATAGATGCCACGGCAAATTGAAGTGTTCTGGAACACCCGCAATTTTGACAGTTTTCATTTATTTTAAGTTTAAGTTAAGTTGACTGGTATGCGTAATCTTATCGTTATTAGTTTAGTTTTTTAATAAATCTGCCCTATGTTTTTCTGAAAGGCAAGGTTCTGCAAATTCAATAATATCTTGTGATTCGTATTCATTCAATAGGTTTCTTACCAAAGAATAATCTACATCTTTGGCTATTTCTGCTGCAAAAAAAGTTTCATTTAATCCTTCAGACAAACAATTTATTGCTTTTAATTTTTCGCGAATAATTTCTTTATCAAAACCTTTTTCTAAAACAGCAATCTGAACAATCGAATTTCCAGAGTTTTGAATCGTTTTTCTATGCATGAAACGTTCTTCTGTTTCGTCATATTCTGCATAAAAAATATCATCAGTAGCAATTAAAGGGCCGAAAAAAGGGATATTATCCAACTTAAAAAGTCCTTTTTCTAAATCTATAATTTCTGCCCACATCGTTTCAGAAACTACTTCGTCTAGATAATCACTGTAGTATTTAAATAATATTTTCTTGTGAGTTTCTTGTTCCATTATTCAATTTCGCTGATTACAGCTTTTAAAGGTGATATTACGATTCTATAGCCATCTGGATCCTGAATCATTTTTCCATTTTCATTCCAAAACGGATTCAGTGCATGTATAACTGCAACATTATACTTTGTTAATTTATTTACTAATTTATCGTAATCTGCAATAGTTTTAGGGTATAAAACCATTACATCATCTTCATCAAAAGTATGTTTGGCCGCTACTTCAGATTGTGTAAACTCAAAATGCCAGTCTAAGCCCGGTTTTCCTATGAAAACGCCATCATAATTATTATGATTCTCAAACCCACCCAATCGTTCAAAACCGAGTACATCTACATAAAAATTCTCAATTTTCTCTAAATCATTTGTATGTCGCGCAACCCGTAAAAACATAATTTTATGACTTTATCTGATTAATATGATGCTCTAAATGTTCTACATAATCGGTCATTATAAACCGTAAATCAGCTACAGATCCATCGCCAAAATCAATTTCATACTCTAAAGCTTTTGGATCAACTGTTTTCATCAGTCTTACAAGCTGTTTATTTATGACAAACCATAATTGCGTAAGCTCCTCAATATCCATTGTCTGATACTTATTTATATCTACTAAAACATCTGGATCGTAAGTTCTTCTTTGATAAGGTTTGTCAACATAATTAATTTCTGTAAAACGGACAAGATTATGAACGGCTGAATCTACCAAATGACCTATAATTTCTTTCTTAGACCATTTTTTAGGTTTTCTTTCCTCTAAAATTTTCTGGTCTATTATTGGAAAATAATGTACATTTTCGTTCAATAATTTTTCAAATTTGAGAATTACACTTTCCATCAATTTGTCAATTAATTAGTTTCCTGCCAATTTATTTAATGTGTAAGCAATCAATTCATCTACAGCTTTGTACGGATCCTCACTAAAAGTTCCGCTAGCACGATTTGCAATAATAGCGTTAAGTGATAATGCATTGTGTCCTAATAGCGCAGAAAGACCATAGATTGCTGCTGTTTCCATTTCTAAATTAGTGATTTTAGTTTCATTAAAACTAAAATTATCCATTTTATTATTCAATTCTTCGTCTTGAATATTTAAACGTAAAACCCTTCCTTGCGGACCGTAGAATCCACCGGCTGTTGCGGTAATGCCTTTGAAAATTCGATCTGATTCGATTAATTTTTCTAATTTCTCAGAACATTGCGTAACATAAGGTTTCCCTTTTTTAGGATCCCAATTGGTATGTTTTACAAATGCATCTTCAATATCTGTAATAGAAACATCATCAATTAAATAGGAGCGAAGCATATTGTCTAAGCCTAACCCGAACTTTGACATCACGAAACTGTCTACAGGAATATCTTCCTGCAAAGAACCTGACGTTCCTATTCTTATAATATTTAAAGAAGTTAATTTTTCTTTTGGCTGACGCGTTTTTAAATCAATATTTACTAAAGCGTCTAATTCGTTTAATACAATATCAATATTATCAGGTCCAATTCCTGTAGAAACTACAGAGATTCTTTTTCCCTTGTAAATACCGGTTTGAGTCTTAAATTCTCTTTTTTGAGCCGAATGTTCGATTGAATCGAAAAATTGAGTGATTTTTTCAACTCTGTTTTGATCACCAACAAAAATAATGTCGTGTGCTATATGTTCTGGACGAAGATTTAAGTGGTAAACACTTCCGTCTGGATTTAATATCAATTCTGAAGATTGTATCATTTTTTTTAAGTTGCTAAGGTTCTGAGATACTGAGGCTCTAAGTTTTTTTTCAATGTTTCAGGTTAGTCGAATAACTTGAAACCTAAAACTTTTTAGCCCCCAACTCGTTTCGTTTTGAATCCTTTTTCTTTAAGGATTGCCATTATTTTATCTCGGTAATCGCCTTGAATTATAATCGAATCGTCTTTAAAAGTTCCGCCAACACTTAATTTGGTTTTGATTTCTTTGGCTAAGATTTTAAAATCTTCATCTGAGCCTTCGTAACCTTCAATTATAGTTGTTGGTTTTCCTTTTCTTTTTTCAAATTTACAAATCATAGGTTCTTTCTGAACGTACAAAACATGATCTTGTTCTTCAACTTGCTCAGGTTCATTTGTTTCTACGTGATCTGGAAATAGATTCTTTAATTGATCTTTTAAGTCCATATTTTTTTTATTCTAAAAATAAATTCCAAGCATAAAGATATTTAAAAATTAAATTCCAAACCCCAAGAAAAGCTCGGAATTTGGAATTTTAATTTTAAAAATTATGTAAGTCTATTTTTTGATTAAACCTAGCTCTACTAAACGTTCGTATAAGAATTCGCCCGCAGTAATATCTTCGTATTTCTTTGGGTTTTCAGCATCAATACAATTTTCAAGACAATCTAAGCGCATATCGCTAACAGGGTGCATAAAAAATGGAATTGAATAACGTGAAGTTCCCCACAATTCTCTTGGTGGATTTACCACTTGGTGAATTGTAGATTTTAATTTATTGTTGGTGTGTCTAGACAACATATCACCAACATTGATTACTAATTCATCATCTTCAGCAATAGCATCAATCCAGTCGCCATTATGATTTTGAACTTGTAAACCTTTACCCTGAGCTCCCATCAACAAAGTAATTAAGTTGATATCGCCGTGAGCAGCTGCGCGAATCGCATTTTCTGGCTCAGAAGTAATTGGAGGATAGTGGATTGGTCTTAAAATTGAGTTTCCTTCTTTTGCATAATTATCAAAATAAAACTCATCTAGACCTAAATGTAAAGCCAAAGCTCTTAAAACATAAACACCTGTTTTCTCCAATTTTTGATACGCTTCTTTACCAACTACATTAAAACGTGGTAATTCGGTAACTTCAACATTGTCTGGGTATTCTGAAGCCCATCTTGAATCTTTGTCAACGTATTGGCCAAAGTGCCAAAATTCTTTTAAATCTCCTTCTTTACGTCCTTTAGCATGCTCTTTTCCAAAAGAAACATAACCTCTCTGTCCGCCGATTCCAGGAATTTCATATTTATGCTTAGTTTCTATTGGCAAGGCGAAAAAGTTTCTAATTTCACCATAAAGTTCGTTTACCAATTGATCATCAAGGAAATGACCTTTTAAGGCTACGAAGCCAATGTTTTCAAATGCACTGCCGATTTCATTTACAAATTTTTGTTTACGTTTCGGGTCGTCCGAAAGGAAATCACGTAAGTCTACACTAGGAATGTTTTGCATACTTTACATTTTTTATTTTAAAGAAAAAAGGTGTCATAAGCACCTTTCGCTAACAAAGGTAGATAATATTTTAGAAAATAATCTTAAGCTCAGGCATTAAAAGCTGATTTCTGATTAAAATTAATTTTAAAAAACCAATAAAATTGACGCAATTTGTTATATTTGAAACACTAAAAAACAAAAAATTACATGATTTTTTACCGACAAAACCTTTCTGACACTGAATTATTAGATTTATATAAAAAAATATTAAAGCCTAGATTGATTGAGGAAAAGATGCTAATCTTGATTCGTCAAGGAAAAGTTTCTAAATGGTTTTCTGGAATAGGGCAAGAAGCTATAGCTGTTGGTGTAACGGCTGTTTTAGATCAGTCAGAATACATACTTCCAATGCACCGAAACCTTGGTGTTTTTACAACTAGAGAAGTTCCGCTTCATCGTTTGTTTTCGCAATGGCAAGGAAAGGCAAATGGTTTCACAAAAGGACGGGACAGAAGTTTCCATTTTGGAACGCAAGAATACAACATTATAGGAATGATTTCGCACTTGGGTCCGCAATTAGGAATTGCTGACGGAATCGCACTTGCAAATAAACTTCAAGACAATAAAAAAATTACGGCTGTTTTTACGGGAGAAGGCGGAACAAGCGAAGGTGATTTTCATGAAGCATTGAATATTGCTGCTGTTTGGAAACTTCCGGTAATGTTTATTGTAGAAAATAACGGTTACGGACTTTCGACACCAACTAACGAACAATATGCTTGCGAAAACCTTGCTGATAAAGGAATTGGCTACGGAATTGAAAGCTGGATCGTTGACGGAAATAATATTGTTGAAGTCTACAATAAATTGTCTAAACTTAAAAAAGAAATGCAGGAAGATCCGCGTCCAATTTTGTTGGAGTTTAAGACTTTTAGAATGCGTGGACACGAAGAGGCAAGTGGCACAAAATATGTTCCTCAAGATTTAATGGACCAATGGGAACTTAGAGATCCTGTTACAAATTACAGAAAATATTTGACTGAAATTGGAATTCTAAATGCTGAACAAGACGAACAATTTCATGCTGAAATAAAACAAGAAATTGATGAAAATTGGGCATTGGCAAATGCTGAACCTGAAATCGAACCAACTTATAGTGGAGAATTAGATGATGTTTATAAACCATTTCAATATGAAGAATATACCCATAATTCTGATTCTACAAATATTCGTTTTATTGATGCTATCCGTAATGGTTTAGAGCAATCTATGTGGCGCCATAAAAACTTGGTTATTATGGGACAGGACATTGCTGAATACGGCGGAGCATTTAAAATTACAGAAGGTTTTGTTGATGCTTTTGGAAAAGACCGTGTACGGAACACGCCAATTTGCGAAAGTGCTGTAATTTCAACAGGAATGGGATTATCTATAAACGGATACAAAGCAATTATAGAAATGCAATTTGCCGATTTTGTTTCTACTGGATTTAACCCGATTGTGAATCTATTAGCAAAATCTCATTATCGCTGGGGCGAAAAAGCAGATGTTGTAGTTAGAATGCCTTGCGGAGGCGGAACTCAAGCTGGGCCATTCCATTCGCAAACCAATGAAGCTTGGTTTACTAAAACTCCAGGTTTAAAAGTAGTTTACCCAGCATTTCCATACGATGCAAAAGGCCTTTTAAATACTTCGATTAATGATCCAAATCCGGTTTTATTCTTCGAACATAAATTATTGTACAGAAGTATTTATCAAGATGTTCCAACTGACTATTATACTATTCCTTTAGGTAAAGCTGCTTTGGTTAAAGAAGGAAAATCGGTAACGATTATTTCATTTGGAGCCACAGTTCATTGGGCTTTAGACACATTAGCGAAACATCCAGAAATTGATGCCGATTTAATAGATTTAAGAACTTTACAGCCTTTAGACACAGAAACAATTTTCGCTTCAGTTAAAAAAACAGGAAAAGCTATAATTTTTCAAGAAGACACACTGTTTGGAGGAATCGCAAGTGATATTTCGGCTTTAATTATGGAAAATTGCTTCGAATATCTAGATGCTCCTGTAAAACGTGTAGCGAGTTTAGATTCTCCAATTCCATTTACAAAAGCATTAGAAGATCAGTTTTTACCTAAAAGTAGATTTGAGGAAGTTTTACTTGAGATTCTAAGATACTAAGTTGCTAAGACACTAAGGTTCTGAGTCTAAAAAAAACTTATCCCCGATAGCTATCGGGGTAGCAACTCAGAACCTTAGAACCTCTAAACAAGAACCACTAAACGTTTTCCGTCAGGAACTTCTGCATTCCACATTTTCTCAATATCTGCTAAACGAACGGTTTCAATATTTACTTTTAGTATATTTTTTGAAGCCAAGAGAAACATTTCGGGAAGTATTTCAGAAAATAACAATTTCACTTCTTCTTTTGTCCAGCTTCCCAAACCTGAACCAGACAATTGAAGATCTACACTTCGTAAAATCTGTGCAGACAATTGAATGGTATCTCCAGACATAGAACCAACAGAAACATATCTCGTTTTATGCGTAAAGTTTCCATTTCCTTTTAAAACAGAAAAAATAAGTTCTGCCGAATGTCCCCATAAATAATCAATTACAATATCTATTGGAGTATCTCTATGGATTTCTTTTAACTGAGAAACAAAAGATTCATCATCTTGTTTTAAAGAAACAATTTCATCGGCGCCTAATTCTAAAAGGCTTTCAAGCGCTTTTTCATTTCTTCCTGTAACAATTATCCTTTTAGCTCCGTAATGTTTTGCAATTTGAACAGCCATTTGTCCCGTAAAACCAGTGGCTCCATTTATTAAAACTGTTTCTCCAGGTTTTATTGCTGCTCTAAAACGAAGTGCCATTGCCGAACCTGCAACTGCATTTGGCATTGCCGCGGCTGTTGCATCATTGATTCCATCTGGTAAAACTACCATTCGGTTTTTCTCTACTAAAGCTTTTTCGGCGATTGTTCCTGAGATTCCGCGAGCATAAACTCTTGTTCCATTTTCGAGAACTCCAATTGCGTCACTTCCAACAATAAATCCATTTTGGTTTTCTTTTTCTGAAGAATAATGGTCTCCACTTGCAATTCCTTTATCCAAATTGGTGATGGCTACGGCTTTTACCGAAACTAAAACTTCATTTTCATTTGAAACAATTGGTTCTTCAAATTCTGCATATTTTGGCAATTCGCCTTTTTTACAAACTACTGCTGCTTTCATAATTATTATATTTTATGAAGCAAAATTACAGAGTCGTTTATGGGCAGACGATAACATTTGTTATCAAATTTTTCTTTAAACCATATAAGTTAAATAAGCTAGTTTAAGTTTGGCTTATATTAAAATGTCAATTATTTTTATTTACTAATTTACTTTTTAATCTACTCAAATGTACAGTTGTTATACCTAAATAAGAAGCGATATAGTGTTGCGGAACACGCAATATAATTTGAGGTCTTTGTTGAATTAAATTAACATAACGCTCTACAGGGGAATCTTTTATAAATGAAACAAAATATTTCATATAATCAAAAGTACGCTCAAAAAGCTTATTAATGAGACTATCTCTCAATGCTGGTATTTCTTTGATTTCTTCGAGAATTTTATCCAGATCATTTTTATGAATCCACCACAAAACCGAAGGCTCAATCGTTTCTATATTTGTCGGACTTGGAAGTTTCTTCATAAAACTTTCAATAGAAGCAACGCTCTCATTTTCAAAAAAGAATTGTGTAGTAAGATCTTTTCCGTTATTGTTAAACCAAACCCGAATACAGCCTTTTTCGATGATATAAAGTTTTTTTGAAACTTCACCTTCTTCTAAAAGAGTAGTTTTTGCAGGAACTTCAATTCGATTGAAATAACCGATGTATTCATTCCATTTTTCATCGGTTAAAGGGAATCTGTTTCGGAATTGGCTGAACATTTATTTTAAATATAAATTTATTGCATTAGAATTTATTTTCAAATCTCTTTAAAACATGTCTATCTGAAAAAACATCTTTCCACATTTCAATTCTATAATAATCCTTAGGTGCTTCAGAATATGCAGATTCTAAATTACCATAATAGACACGAACTCTATAATTCCCAGTTTCAATTTTTTCTTCTAAAATAAGGGTCGTTAACGGACAATCATTTATTTGTACGAAACCAGTTTTTATTTCTAAACTAGCTTCTACAACATGATCAAAATCACTGAAATCAGAAATTAAACTTTTAGAATCTAAAAACTCAAGTGTACATTTTACAATTCCGTCACTATTTTCAATAGAAATCCCTAAAATCCCTTTCTCTACAGCAAGTTTATCATTAAAAGCTTCATTAGACCAAAAACTTTCGCTTTCAGTATCTCCTTCATCATCTTTTTCATTTAAATAAAATTGACCATAATCTGTTGTAAAATCTAAACTAAATTTCATCTAAACTAAAATTGCATACTTTTTTATTATTAATTTGATTCCACTTCAAACAATTGCACCTGATTTTTCAATCGGTCAATCAGTAAATTCATCATTCGTTTATTCAAATCAGAAGAATTCTTAATATAGGTATTGTATTCATCAACTGTAAAAAGCGCCATTACAATTCCTTTTAAAGAATTTCTGAATTTAATGTCTTTCTGGATGGAATTTTCGATTGTTTGGAGTTTCTTCTCAACCGAGTAAGAATAAAAATCAGGTTTATTCTTGTTTACGTAATTCAAAAAAACGGCTATAAATAAATCGTTTTGAAGTTTTAAAATAGGCCTGATGGTCTGGTTTTGAAAGATCTCATCTGCTGAAGATTGAGCACTTACGGTTCCTAAAGTTTCGCCTCTGAATTCTTTTAAAAAAGTGTCTCTATCTTCCATGGTATTTCTTTTAAGTTTTTTTTAAAGTTAAAGAAATAATCTCACAGTAAAACCTATTTTTGTTTTTATAAAAAATAAATTATGCGATTATTTCTGTTTCTCTGCTTATTATTAGCTTCTTGCAATTCTAAAGAAGATAAAGAAAAATATAACCGTTCTTTTTATAGAGCTGTAAATAATAAAGACACTGCAATTCTAGATATTCATATGAATGACAAGCGTTTTTATGGACGTTACGAAATTTCGCATTATGGAACCGGAAAAGATTCTGGCGATGTACGAGGAGATTTAAGAGGTGATACGCTTCGAGGAGACTATCACTATATTTCTTTTGGCGGTGCATGGAAAAGAGTCCCTTTAGCACTTTTAAAGAAAGACAATAAACTTTATTTAGGAAAGGGAGTAATCGGGACTTATTTTAATCTTCCGTGTTATGTTCCAGAAGTTCCAATTGAATATAATAATCCTGAGTTTCTTTTTGAGAAGATAGAGGAGAAGTAAATATTATAAAATTCCAAATTTTAAATTCAAAACTTGAATTACTTTGTGTATTTTATAGCAAAGCACGCAAAGTTTTTTTATAAGTTAGACTTACTAAAAATGCAAAGTTCGCAAAGCTTTGTGTAAAAACTTTGCGAACCTTGCGTAATTCTTAGCGCTCTTTGCGGTTAAAAAAACTCTATTCTAATTTTCCAATTTTCGAAGGAAGTTCAAAAATTTCAAGATCAAAATATTGCACAGAAGCCATTACATGATCAAAAATGTCGGCCATGATATATTCATAATTTGCCCAGCGTTTGTCGCTTGAAAACACATAAATTTCTAACGGAACTCCATGAGCTGTCGATTGCAGCTGTCGACACATAATATGCATATTTTTGTTCAATCCCGGATGATCATGTAAATATTGCATAATATATTTTCTAAATAACCCTAAATTGGTCATGTTTCGACCATTTAGTGAAAGCGTTTTATCAATTCCTCTAAGATCATTGTACTTGTCAATTTCGGCTTGACGGCTGTCAATGTAAGAAGTAATCAGCTGCACTTTTCGCAATTGATGCAAATCTTCATCGTTTAAAAAACGAATTGTACTGCTTTTAATTAAAACATGTCTTTTAATGCGTCTTCCATCAGATTTTTGCATTCCGCGCCAATTCTGAAATGAATCTGAACTTAAAGCATAAGTCGGAATTGTGGTAATGGTATTATCGAAATTTCGAACTTTTACCGTTGTCAAGTTGATTTCGATAACATCTCCATCGGCACCAAATTTATCCATCGTAATCCAATCGCCAATGCGAACCATATCGTTTATAGCAACCTGAACACTCGAAACAAAACCAAGGATTGTATCTCTGAAAATTAAGATGATAATGGCCGAAAGTGTTCCTAAGATCGTTAGCAATTCGCCTTTTTTGATTCCGAATAAAGTCGAAATAATCATGGCAACTCCAAAAATCCAAAGCACAATCATAATAACCTGAACGAAGCTGTCAATTGGTTTGTCGCTGTATTCTGGTTTTTGTTTTAAATAATCTCGTAACGAATTAAAAACAGTTCTAACGATCCATAATCCTAATAATACAATATAAACTCCAACAATTTTTCCGAACATGGATTCCCAATATTCATATTTATCTAAAATAACCGGAACTGCTTTGTAGATAAAGAAAAACGGAATTAAATAAGCCGTATATCTAGTAGTTTTATTTTGAATTAAATAATCGTCAAATTTCGTCTTAGTTCGCTGAGCGAAAACGGCAGTCAAAGTGACTAAAATAAATTTGGCAACATAATATATAACGTATGCCAATACTATTAAAATAGCGATATTAAAGACTAGGCTTGTATAAGACGCAACATTGCGACTCATTCCCCAATCTCTGAAAACAGGGTATAAAAAATTAAATATTTTCTCCAAAAGCTTATGCATTTGCTTTAGTTTCTAAATATTTTTTCTCAATATAAAAAGTTCCGAACGGAATAAGAGAAGCGATTAGAATGATTGCAAATGTTTTTAAATCCCAATTCATTGATTTTTTTAATAAAAATGCCAAAACAATGTATCCGATAAATAAAACACCATGTGTCATTCCTAACGGACGCAATAATGTATGATATAGTTCAGGATTATTATTTTTGATAATCAACATATTAGCAAATAACACTAAATAAGAGATTCCCTCTAAAATGGCAGTAACTTTGAAAATCTTGAGCATGTATGTAATTTTTAAGTTTAATAGGCGCAAAATTAAGTATTATCGTTGGTTTTTGAGGTATTTATAAAGAAAGTAATTTACTTTTGTAATCTTAAGTTTTGAGAATGAGCAAAAGAGATTTAAAAAAATATTTAGGCGAATTAACCAAAGAGCAATTAGAAGAACAATTGATAGAATTGTATGAGAAATTTGCTCCTGTAAAAGTGTACTATGATTTTGTTTTTAATCCAAAAGAAGACAAATTACTTCAGGATGCAAAGATCAAAATCTCACACGAATACTTTCCAATTAAAAAACCTGGAGCAAAATGGCGTCCGAAAGCCAAGATGCGAAGATCGGTTGCGCAAAAATTGATTAAGCATTTTATGATGCTAGGTGTAGATTCATATGTTATTGCCGATATTATGCTTTATAATATTGAAATCGCGCAAACGTTTTCTTCTCAAAATTTCATCAAGCAGGAATTGTTTTACAAAAGCATCTTAAATTCTTTTGAGCAAGCAACAAATTTTATTGTTTCAAACGGAATTTTTAACGATTTTAAATTGCGAATTAACGCTATTCATAAAGAAACTGTAGAGCAAAAATGGAAAAATAAGTACGATTTTGAGGCAATTTTGGAAAAAATCGACTACTAAAACCGTTTCTCATAAAAAATCTTTATTTAAAAAAAACATTTATTTTAAGTTAAAAGAAGATGAATAACTGTTTTTTCGGTGTATTTTTGCAAAAATCCAAAAATAAACAATGTCTCAAAACACTTTAGAAATACAAAGAGAAGAGAAAAAAGAACTGTATGCATACCAAAAGGGCGATATTGACGCCATTTTTGACCGTTTAGACAATGCTCCTCCAAAACACCACTTACTGTATCAGCTTCCAACAGGAGGAGGAAAAACAGTAATATTTTCTGAAATCGTTCGCCGCTATTTATCTCATAACGATAAAAAAGTGGTTGTTTTAACGCACCGTATCGAACTTTGTAAACAAACTTCAAAAATGTTAACTGGTTTTGGTGTTACAAACAAAATAATTAACAGTAAAGTAAAAGAATTGCCTGATCAGAATGATTTTTCTTGTTTCGTGGCGATGGTTGAAACTTTGAAAAACCGTATTAATGATGAAAAACTTCATTTAGACAATATTGGTTTAGTTATTATTGATGAGGCACATTACAACTCATTTAGAAAGTTATTAAACTCATTTAAAAATGCTTTTATTCTTGGAGTAACTGCAACACCTTTGAGTTCTAATATAAAATTACCAATGCACCAAAGCTACAACGAACTTATCGTTGGTGATACTATTGGTTCATTGATTGAAAAAGGTTTCTTGGCAAAAGCTACAACTTATAGCTACGATGTTGGTTTGACTTCGTTAAAAGTTGGTATCAATGGAGATTATACAGTAAAATCTTCAGACGATTTATATACCAATACTTTAATGCAGGAAAAACTGCTTCATGCATATACAGAACGTTCTTTAGGAAAGAAAACGTTGATTTTCAATAATGGTATTCATACTTCTTTATATGTATATGAGACGTTTAGAGAAGCAGGTTACGACATCAGACACTTAGATAATACTAGTAGTTCTGAAGAACGTAAAGACATTTTACAATGGTTTAAAAAGACTCCTGACGCAATTTTAACTTCTGTCGGAATCTTGACAACTGGTTTTGATGAGCCAACCGTAGAAACAATTATTTTGAACAGAGCAACAAAATCGTTGACATTATATTTCCAAATGATTGGTCGTGGTTCTCGTAAATTACCTGGAAAAGATGAATTTACAGTTATCGATTTAGGAAACAATGCCGCACGTTTTGGTTTATGGAGCGATCCTGTTAATTGGCAGCATATTTTTAAATCACCAGAATTTTATCTTGAAAACTTGCGTGATGATCACGAAATTGAATTGTTCTTTAAATACAGCATGCCACCAGAATTACGAGCAAAATTTAGTAAAACTGCCGAAGTTAATTTTGATGTAGATGAAGAGCATAAATTAATCATTAAACAAAATCTTCGTTCTAAAGTTGTTTTAGACAAATCTCTAGATCAGCATGCTGCAATGTGTGTAGACAACACCGAAACGCTTCAAGAAGCAAAAATGTTAGCTAAAGAATTAGAAGATGATATTGAAGATCGTATCAAACGTTATTCAAAATGCTTAAGCCAATGCAGTAAAAATTACCGAGAATGGCTAGTTGACGATTATAAGCAGAGATTAACTTTATTAATTGGTAAAAAGTATCGTGAGAAAATCATGAATGAGCCTGATTGATCAATTTAGTCTGAAAGTCTAAAGTTTAAAAGTCATAAAGTTCTTGTGCTGAACTTTAAATAGAATAAACCATTAATATATTTAGAAACAACTCTAAATATATTAATGGTTCAATAATTTTAAGGAGAAATAAAATCTTTAAAAAGATTTTGGAAAATCTAAAATCTAAAATCTCCCGATAGCTATCGGGACTAAAATCTAAAATACTCATGTCTAAACTATTCTCAACATTAGGTCTTTCTGCTCCAATTTTAAAAGCTTTAAGCGAATTAAACATTGTTGAACCAACAGAAATTCAACAAAAAACAATTCCGTTATTTTTGAGCGAAACTCACGATATAGTTGGTTTAGCTAAAACAGGAACAGGAAAAACTGCTGCTTTTGGATTACCTTTATTACAATTAGTAAATTCAGAATCTACTGAAGTCCAAGCTGTAATCTTAGTTCCAACAAGAGAATTAGGACAGCAGATTTTTAGAAATTTAGAAAGTTTTTCAAAATATATTCCTAATATATCTATTGCCTCAATTTGTGGAGGAACTCCAATAAAACCTCAAATAGAGAGATTAAAAGAAGGCGCTCAGATTGTTGTCGCAACTCCAGGACGTTTAATAGATTTGATTCAGAGAAAAGCAATCGACATTAAAAAAGCTGAATATTTAGTTTTAGATGAAGCTGATGAAATGGTGACGATTCTAAAAGAAAGTTTAGATGAAATTATTGCTGAATTACCTAAAAAACATCGCACTTTATTGTTTTCAGCAACACTTCCTGGAACAATTAAACAATTGATTCAGAATTATTTGAACAAAAATATCGTTCAGATAAGTGCCAATATGGAAACTGTTGGAAATGAAGGAATAGACCATGAGTATATTGTGGTCGATCCAATTGAAAAGTTAGAAGTTTTAATGCATTTCTTGAATTCTAGAGATGGCGAAAGAGGAATTATTTTCTGTAAAACTAAAGCTGCTGTAAACAAATTAGCCAAAAACTTAGCTATCAATAAGTTTTCTTCTGGAGCACTTCATGGAAGCTTGTCGCAAGGAATTCGCGATAGAATTATGGAACAGTTTCGTGAAGGCCATATCAACATTTTAGTTGCAACCGATTTGGCAGCGAGAGGAATCGATGTAAAAGAAATCTCGTATGTGATTAATTATCACTTGCCTGACACTTACGAGAACTATGTTCACCGAAGCGGAAGAACTGCGAGGGCAGGAGCAAAAGGACTTTCTTTGACTGTTTTACAGCAAGAAGAAGTTTTTGAAATTGCTGATTTCGAAAGAGAATTAGGAATTAAATTTTCTGAGTTTAAAAAACCTTCAGCAGCAAGTCTGGAAGAAAATAATATGCTTTTATGGGCAAAACAAATCTTCAAGACAAAACCAAATCATGAGCTTTCTCAGGATCTAAAAACACGAGTAAAAACAGTTTTTCATCATCTTACAAAAGATGAATTAATCGAGAAATTAATGGCAAGTTATGTCTTACAGAACAAAATCGATATAGTTGAAAAACCTGTTAAAAAATTCAAAAACAAATAAGCATGACAATTGTCATTGCATATTAAAGTTGTATATTTATAAGGAATTATTTTATAATCCTACTTAATACAACATATATGAAAATAGTCATTATTGGAGGTGGGTTTGCAGGACTTAATCTAGCAAAAGAGCTTGTAAATCAGCCTCAAATACAAGTAACACTTGTAGACAAGAATAATTATAACTTTTTCCCTCCACTTATATATCAAGTTGCAACAGCATTTTTAGAGCCATCGAGCATTAGTTATCCGTTTAGAAAATTCTTTGCTGGCAAAAAAAATCTGCAATTTCGCTTAGGCGAATTATTATCTGTTTCTCCATCCGAAAAGAAAATCACTTTGAGCAACGGAGAATTAGATTACGATTATCTAGTTTTTGCAACTGGAGCAGAAACCAGCTATTTTGGCATGGAAAACGTTATGAAAAACGCCATTCCGATGAAAACTTTAAATGATGCCATCGAAATGCGTAACGCGCTTCTTAAAAATCTAGAAAAAGCTGCAATTTGTAAAGATATGCGTAAACGACGTAAATTATTGACAATTGTGGTGGCCGGAGGCGGACCAACTGGAGTGGAAGTTTCTGGAATGTTTGCAGAAATGCGAAAAAACATTCTCTTAAAAGAATATCCAGAATTAGACACTTCTGTAAGCAACGTTTATTTAGTTGATGGAGGAGACGCTCTTTTAGCTCCAATGAGTAAAGATTCACAAAAAGATACTTTAGAAGCTTTAACCAAATTAGGCGTTGTCGTAAAATTAAACAGTCGTGTAACCGATTATGTTGATGATACTGTTCATTTTGAAAATGGAGAAACTATTAAAACTAAAAACCTTATCTGGGCTGCCGGTGTAACTGCAAAGATTTTTGAAGGAATGCCAAAGGAAAGCTACGGACGTGGACGTAGAATGGCAACTGACGTTTATAACAAAGTAAATGCTGTAGATAATATTTATGCAATTGGTGATACTGCAATTTTGGCTGGTGACACAAATTTTCCTGACGGACATCCGCAAGTTGCACAAGTTGCAATTCAACAAGGATTAAATTTAGCTAAAAACTTTAAAGCAATGGTGGCCAATAAACCGTTAAAACCATTTGCTTACAAAGACAAAGGTTCTATGGCAATTATCGGAAAAAACAAGGCTGTGGTAGATTTACCAAGTCCGAAATGGCATTTTAAAGGATTTTTTGCTTGGTTTATCTGGCTATTTGTTCACTTAATTTCATTGATAACCTATCGCAACAGGTTAAATACCTTCTGGAATTGGATGGTTGCTTATTTTGCAAAAGATCAATCGCTTAGAATGATCATAAGACCTGAAAAAAGACAGCAAAGCTAAAATTCTGAAAATTCTAAAATTGGAAAATTTTTTAAATACTAAAAAGCCTAAATCAATGATTTAGGCTTTTTTATTAGAATTTGGAATTTCTTCTTTGGCATTTAAAAAATTAATGTCCAATCATAACATCATCACTATCTGATAATTCCACTTTTTCTTTAATAAAACGTTTTCCGATATTTAAAATAATAAAAGCTGTAATCGTAGTTGTTGTCATAATGGCAACCATAGGCGCTACAGAATCTTTTACAAAGACACCAATAGCAAATGATGCCAATGCACCAATTCCTAATTGAATAGCTCCCATTAATGCAGAAGCACTACCGGTATTTTTAGCGAAAGGAGCAAGCGTTAATCCTGCCGTATTTGGGTTTGAAATTCCTAAACAAGCAAGAAATAAAAACAACATTCCGATCGTTTGATACAATCCTAAAAGATCATTTAAGGCTAGAATTAAAAATATAATACTTATAATAGACTGCGAAATTAAAGCGCCATAGATCATTTGTTCGCTAGAAAATCGTTTTAACAGCATAGAATTCAACTGGCTAGAACCAATAAAACTAACAGACATAAGAGCAAAAATCCATCCATAAGTTTTAGCGTTAACATTATAAATATCCATAAAAACTAGAGGAGAAGCCGCTACATAAGAAAACAAGCCAGAAAATGCGACTGCTCCAGTAAATGCATAGGTATAAAATTGAGGTTCTTTTAAAACCAATACAAAATTTGATATGATTGGTTTTGGTTTTAGCGAAATTGAATTATCTGGTTTATAAGTATCTGGAAGTCCGAATTGTGAAGCTGCTAAAATTACGATTCCCATACACATAAGAATAAAAAACACAGCGTGCCAACCTAAATCTTCTGTAACATAACCACCAATAGTTGGCGCCAACATAGGAGAAAGTCCAACAACAAGCATTAAAAGCGAAAATACTTTTGGAATATCTTTTACAGGAAATAAATCACGAACCATTGCTACAGAGGCAACAGTTGCAGCACAACTTCCGATGGCTTGAATAAAACGAAGCAATATGAAAGCATCAATATCAGCAACATAAATACATCCTAAAGAAGCAAGAATATATACTAGAAGCCCAATAAATAACGGTTTTTTACGACCAAAACGGTCTAACAAAGGCCCATAAAGCAATTGTCCGGCAGAAATTCCGATGAAATAGCTGGATAAACTCATCGAAACTTTTGCTACAGAAGTATTTAAATCTTTTGCAATTCCTGAGAAACCAGGTAAATACATATCAATAGAAAAAGGACCAAGTGCAGTTAACGAACCTAAAATAAGGATGAGTTGGATATATTTTTTTGTTGTCATTATCTTAAAAAACGGCTTATAATTTTCTGCAAAGGTAAAGATTTCATATCTTGTTATATAACTTGAAGAAGTTTATAACAATAAATTAAAGTAATTGCCAACATTATTTAGTGTAACTATTTATTAATCTTTAAATTAGAAAAAAAATTATGAAAAAGTACCTTTTGTTATTAGCAGTTTTATGCACATCAATTACGTTTGCGCAAACCATTACATCTAAACAAGAAGAAGCCAGTGTTGCGCAGTACGAGCTTCTTAAAAAGGTTAACGAGTATTATCCAGATATTACATTAAGTAAATCGGTCACCAATTTTTATGCAGACGGAAACATTATCGATTCACAACAAGATTTCGATTTAAGAGGGACAAAATTTTCAAGTTACAAGCTAGGAATTGAACCAGGAAACAAAAAAGTGAAATTTGATTATGTTTCTACTGAAACTGGACACGTATACGGCGACGTTACGATTTTTAACGGAAACGCTTTGAGAACAACTTTTAACGAAAAAACGAATCAAATTGATGTGTCGTTAAATGGAAAATCAGTTTATTTGAAAAAATTATAGATTTAAGAAAACTTAAAAAAAGCATCGCAAATATGTGATGCTTTTTTGATTTATATTTGATTCAGATTTTAATACAACAAACTACAATGAAAAAATTTCTTTTACTGGCATTTTTAATTTCGTTACAATCATTTGCGCAGCAAAATAAATTCTCAGGAACTTGGGGAAACAAAAAATGTAAAGACTGCAAAAAAGAATACATTTTTACAATTACGATTGCTCAGTCAAATTATAAAATTTTTGGAACCGCTGAAGTTACTAGCGATCATAAAGAATTAAATTCTGGAGTTTTAGAAGTTACGGGACATGTGTATCCGCATGGCGATAAAGCTCAAATAAAATTTAAAGATCAAAACGGAAATACATCCAGCGCAGTTTTATTTGTAGAAGATTCAGTAATACAGTTTACTAAAAATGGTGGAAGCGATATTGTACCGAAAGAGATGATTTTGAATAAATTATATGAATAAACTCCTCTTCGGAGTTATTTCAATTTGAACTATAATTTATATTATGTAAAATAGAATATTTTAGAAACTGCCCTATAAATCTGTTATACGGCTTTTTGCGTAAAGTATTTTTATCCGCGATAAATTTACCATCCTTGCTTCTAATTTTTTTTGTTTGAGAATTTTAGTTTTATAAAACTACATCTCTCATAAATTTTTATTTTCGAAAAAACTCAAATATTCAAAATTTAGCTTACCGGATTATTACAGTTTATTTTCAAAAGCATTTTACTTAAATTCAAATCGCTTAAAATGCGCTGTATCATTTTTATTTTTGAAAATTTCCAAATATTCAAAATTTAGCTCGCTAGATTTACATACAGTTTGTTTTCTAATCAAAACAATTTCCTTAAATTCAAATATTCATAAATACGCTGTATGATTTTAGATTTAAAATATTTTCAAATATCGCAGTATTTTTTGCCAATGTTTTTTTGCAAACATAAATCGTCTCTGTGCCAATCGTAAATATTCATTTTTTTAAAACAGAAAAGTTTTTGCAAGTCTTATTGTCATTATCTTTTAACATTTCTTTAAAATAGTTAGATTCTACTAAAGAACTTTCATTGTAAGAGTTTATTTTACTATTTTTACATTCGATACTTTAAAAATAAATTATCACATATATGAATACAGTTGCTGAACATATTGCAGATTTTTTAAAAGAATACAAACCGTTTGATAATTTAACCTTTCAGGAATTATCAGATATTGCTACGAATATTCGTGTCATTAATCTAGAAAAACATGCGGTATTATTTCAAAATAACGATCCGCTTCATGAAAACTTTTATGTTGTAGCTTCTGGTGTCATTAATCTTACAACTATTGCCGATGCTGAGGAAACAATTATAAATAAGTGTCACGAAGGCGATATTTTTGGTTTACGTCCGTTTTTTGCCAAAAACAACTACATGATGACGGCAAAAGCACGTGAGGAAAGTATTGTATATGCTATTCCGATTGCTGTTTTCAGACCTTTTGTGGCAAATAATTCAGATGTATTAAACTTTTTATTAGAAAGTTTTGCTGTAAATTCTCGTCATACTAAAGACAGTATGAACTCTAACGGCAAATTAGTTTCAGATTCTGATTATATAGATCAGCAGACAGAAATGCAATACATTCAGTCCCTTAACTATAACAATTCTCCTTTAACAACACAGGCAAGTTCTATAATTAAAGACGTTGCAATTTTAATGACAGATTCTATGGTAGACAATATCATAATCTGTGGCGAAAAAAATCATCCAATTGGTATCGTTACCAATGCAGATTTATCATCAAAAATTGCAACAGGACGTTTTCCTATTAGTGAAACTATCGACAAAATTATGTCGTCTCCAGTTGTTACAGTTTTAGAAAATGTATCTTTGGCTGAAGCTCAACTATTGATGCTAAAACACAACGTAACTCACTTATGTGTTACAAAAGACGGTACAAGCAAATCTGTAGTAAAAGGAATTATTTCTGAACACGATCTTATTGTAGCACAAGCTAGTAACCCAGGTGTATTAATCAAAGAAATTAAGCGTTCTCAGCTTCCTAAAGACTTAAAACAAATACGCGATCGTCTATCAGATTTGATTCAGAATTCGATTCAAAAAAATATTCCAATTTCACATGTCAGCAATATTGCAAGTGAGATAAACTTGGCAATTATTAAAAGAGCGGTCGAATTATCGATTTTAGATTTAGGCTCCCCTCCTGCACGTTTTGCATGGTTAAGCATTGGTAGTCAAGGACGTAAAGAACAATTATTACTTACAGATCAAGATAGTATTTTAATTTTTGAAGATGTTACGCCTGAGAAATATAGAGAAGTAAAAGATTATTTCTTGAGATTGGCAAAACGTACAACTTCTATATTAGAAAAAGTGGGCTACGATTATTGTCCAAATGGACATATGGGAAGCAATATGCTTTGGTGTAAATCATTGAGTGACTGGACAAAACAATATAACAGCTGGATGAATACTCCAGGTGAAAACAGTAATGATTTGAGTAGTATTTTCTTTGATTATGAAATTGTTTTTGGAGAACCAAAAATTGAAGAAGCAATTGAAAATGTGATTTTCAAAAATGCCGTTAACAATACCTTATTCTTTGACTTTTTAGGAAACGATGCCTTAAAGAGAAACTCACCTTTAAGTTTCTTTAAAAAATTCATTGTTGAAGAAGATGGTCCGAATAAGGATAAATTTGATATTAAAACAAGAGCTTTAATGCCATTAATTGATGGAGCGCGTTTATTAATTTTAAATGCAAACATTAAAGGAATTCAAAATACCTATTTAAGATTCAAACAATTAGCAATCACAGATTCTAAAAATGCTGAAATTTATTTAAGTTGTGCGGAAGCTTTTTTAACGCTTTCTAAATTTAGAACTGTTGAAGGATTAAAAAACGACGACTCTGGCCAATATATTAACCTAAGAGAAATGTCAAAAACTGACAAAGAGAAATTAAAAAATGCATTGTCCCCAATGAAAGACCTGGAGGAACTGATAAAGAGTAAATTTCAATTGACACAATTCTCATAAAACATGCTAGACTGGTTAAAAAACATTAATAAAGACTATCCAGATTTCTGGAAAGACTATTTAACGAAATTCGAAACCAAACCTAATAAGTTTGTTGTTTTATCGACCGAAACTTCTGGTTTAAATCCGGACAAAGATGTTATTTTGTCTCTTGGAGCTTTTTCAGTTATTGATGACAGCATTGTTATTAAGGAAAGTTTCGAAACAGTTTTATTACAATACAAATATCTTCAAGATAACGGGCTTTCAAATGAATTTATCATTGAAAGTAAAATGATGAAAATGCCTGAACCAGATGCGCTTGAAGCTTTTGTAAATTTTATAGGAAACTCAATTCTAGTTGGGCATCACATTAATTTTGATATCGAAATGCTGAATGCTGCTCTAGAACGTTTAGATTGCGGCCGATTGAAAAATGAGGCTTTAGATGTAGATGTAATGTACAGAAAACTTACAGATATAAATGATAAGCAATTTTCGCTTGACGATTTATGCGGGATTTATAAAATTCCAAAAAGCGATAGAAATTCTTCTTCTGAAGATGCGTATAGAATTGGACTTTTATTCTTAAAATTAAAATCTAGATTAGGAATCAAATAAATTAAAAAAAAAAAAACAATTTTTAAAGTACCAAGTTCTAATCAGTATCATATTTAAAAAGCCTCTTAACTTTAAGAGGCTTTTTTTGTTATTCTATTTATGAATTAACAGAAAATTACTAATTCAATGGTTTTTCAAATTAAGTAAAATTGTAATTTTATATTAATTAAATGAAATTAGAGACAAACCCTTTCTAAAACTAAAATTCTATGAAAAAGCTACTATTTGTTCTGTCCTTTCTGTTTTTTGTTTCAGTGATTTTTGCACAAAATCAAGATCCTTCATCTAAACGTATTTTAGGAAATTGGTATTCTAAAACAAATACAAGTACAAAATGGGTCTTTACTCAGGATGGAAAAGCTTACAATTACAACAATAACCAAATGAAGGTAATGTACAAATATACTATTTCAAATAGTTGTCAGAACTTTTCAGATGATACGGCTGAGTTTGTAACTTTTCGAGATAAAGACGGAAATGAGTTTTGTTTTAGAATAAATGGAATTAATGAAAATAAAAATGGAATTCTGTCACTTACCAACTTAAGTAATATGCAACAGCTTATTTTTGTAAGTGATGCAGGTTTAAAAAACAACCAATAAATACCATAAAAAAAGCCTCTTGTTAAGAGGCTTTTTTAGAATTATATTTTTAATTAAGAAATTCTTTCTTTCATAATTTCTTCAACAACTTCTGGATTTAATAAAGTTGAAGTGTCTCCAAAATTAGAGAAATCTCCTTCAGCTATTTTACGTAGAATTCTACGCATAATTTTTCCAGAACGAGTTTTTGGCAAACCAGAAACAAATTGAATTTTATCTAACTTAGCGATTGGTCCAATGTGATCCGCAATATATTGGTTTATCTCTTTAGTCAGGTTTTCTTTATTTCTAACTTCTCCTGTTTCTTTAAGAATAACAAAACCGTATAAAGCATTTCCTTTAATATCGTGAGGGAATCCAACAATTGCAGATTCTGCTACAGCTGGATGTTCGTTGATCGCATCTTCAATAGGAGCCGTTCCTAAGTTATGTCCAGAAACAATAACAACATCATCTACTCGACCGGTAATTCTGTAGTATCCAACTTCGTCTCTTAAAGCACCGTCTCCTGTAAAGTATTTTCCAGGGAAAGCAGAGAAATAAGTTTCTTTGTAACGTTCGTGATTATTCCAGATAGTTCTAGCGATTCCCGGCCATGGAAATTTAATACATAAACTTCCAACTACTTGGTTTCCTTCAATTTCATTACGTTTTTCATCCATCAAAACAGGTTGGATTCCAGGTAATGGCAATGTTGCATAAGTAGGTTTTGTTGGTGTTACAAAAGCAATTGGCGAAATCATGATTCCTCCTGTTTCTGTCTGCCACCAAGTATCTACAACTGGACATCTCTTATCTCCTACGTGGTCATTAAACCAGTGCCAAGCCTCTTCGTTAATTGGTTCTCCAACAGATCCAATAACTTTAAGAGATTTTAAAGGATATTTTTGAATATAATCTAAACTTTCTTTTGCCAACGAACGAATTGCAGTTGGTGCCGTATAGAATTGTGTAATTTTATGTTTTTCGATGATATCCCAAAAACGGCTAAAATCTGGATAAGAAGGAACGCCTTCAAAAATTACAGTTGTAGCTCCGTTTAATAATGGACCATACAATATATAAGAGTGACCAGTGATCCATCCAATATCTGCTGTACACCAGAAAATATCATTGTCTTCGTAGTTGAATACATTTTTGAAAGTATACGCAGTGTATACCATATAACCAGCAGTAGTATGAACCATTCCTTTTGGTTTTCCTGTTGATCCTGAAGTATATAAGATAAACAAAGGATCTTCGGCATCCATAATTTCAGCAACACTATTATCTAAAGCTGCATCTAATAATGGTTGTAACCAAACATCACGACCATCTTTCATTTTTACATTAGTATTAGTTCTTTTTGCAACTAAAACTTTTGTAACAGAAGGGCAAGTTTCTAGAGCTTCGTCTACAATTCCTTTAAGATCAATTGTTTTGTTCCCTCTATATCCTCCATCAGATGTGATTACCATTTTGCATTCGCAATCGTTGATTCTTGCAGAAACTGCAGAAGCAGAAAATCCAGCGAAAATAACAGAATGAATTGCTCCAATTCTAGCACAAGCTAAAACAGAAACCGCCAATTCTGGAATCATTGGTAAATAAATACAAACTCTATCTCCTTTACGAACACCTTGCTCGCGAAGAACGTTTGCCATTTTTGAAACTCTCTCGTATAATTCATTATATGATATATGTAAAGCCTCTTCAGAAGGATCATTTGGCTCAAAAATAATTGCCGTCTTCTCTCCTCTTTTGCTTAAATGTCTATCGATACAGTTTTTTGTAATGTTAACTTTAGCGTCTGTAAACCATTTTACTTCTGCTTCAGCCATATTAAAATCAACAACTTTCTCCCATTGCTGGTACCATGTGAAATTCTCCTCAGCTATTTTTCCCCAAAATTTTCTTGGCTCCCTTATTGACTTATTGTAATGTTTAAAGTATTGTTCTAAATTTTCAATTTTGTAATAGCTCATCGTTTGTTGAATTTTTTTATAAATGTATTAAATCTGAACGTATTCTTGAAATAATTTAATTCATAAATTTTATCAAAAAAAAACTTTTATTTAATAAAATATGATAATTATTTGCAGTTGTCTTAAAATTTTATTTTTTAATGCAATTTAGAAAGGGCAAAAAAGGCATAATAAATAGATATTATGCCTTTTTTTAATTTAACAAATTTCAATAACAATTAATTTTGTAAATCGCACTGCGAGACTTTTCTCTATTTTGAAAATAGCAGCATCTTTATTAATTAAAACAGAAATTTCAACAAGCATATTTTTTTCAAAATACACCCCATTTTAGGGATCCGCTTCACTTAACTCTCTCACTGAAGTTAAGTGAATGCAATATGCATCTATATCTATTATCTTAATAAGTGCTTACTAATTCAAAATATTACAAATCATTGATACAGTGCAAATCCCGCAAAATCGAATTCTGCGGGAATTCCCAATTTTTTAATTATCCAATTTTTTTCATTGCTGTCATAGATTCTCTCAACCAAGCTCCTACTTCTTCAATAGGGTGTTGACGAATTTCTTTGTTTACAGCGATAAGTACCGCATTGTCTACTCCGTTTGAAGTTGAAAATGGTTTACCAATAATGTTAGTTTCCACTTTTTTCATGAATTCAGTCAATAATGGCTTACATGCATGATCAAATAAGTAGCATCCGTACTCAGCAGTATCAGAAATTACGCGGTTCATTTCGAATAATTTCTTTCTTGCGATTGTGTTTGCAATTAATGGCAATTCGTGTAATGACTCATAATAAGCAGACTCTTCAATGATTCCAGCTTCAGTCATTGTTTCGAAAGCTAATTCAACACCAGCTTTTACCATTGCAATCATTAATACTCCATTATCAAAATATTCTTGTTCTGAGATTGGAGCTTCTTGTGGAGCTGTTTTTTCGAAGTTAGTTTCTCCTGTTGCAGCTCTCCATTTCAATAAGTTAACATCGTCATTAGCCCAGTCGATCATCATAGTTCTAGAGAATTCTCCAGAAATGATATCGTCTTGATGTTTTTGGAATAAAGGACGCATAATGTCTTTCAATTCTTCAGCTAATTCGTAAGCCTCGATTTTTGAAGGATTGTTTAAACGATCCATCATATTTGTAATACCACCGTGTTTTAAAGCTTCAGTGATAGTTTCCCATCCGTATTGGATTAATTTAGAAGCGTAAGCTGCATCGATTCCTTTTTCAACCATTTTATCGAAACATAAAATAGATCCAGTTTGCAATAAACCACAAAGAATAGTTTGCTCACCCATTAAATCTGATTTTACTTCAGCTACGAAAGATGATCTTAAAACTCCAGCTCTGTGTCCTCCAGTTGCTACAGCGTAAGCTTTCGCTTGATCTAAACCAAATCCGTTTGGATCATTTTCTGGGTGAACTGCGATAAGAGTTGGAACTCCAAATCCTCTTTTATACTCTTCACGTACCTCAGAACCTGGACATTTAGGAGCACACATAATAACAGTGATGTCTTTACGAATCTGCATTCCCTCTTCTACGATGTTGAATCCGTGAGAGTAAGATAAAGTAGAACCTTGTTTCATTAATGGCATAATAGCAGTTACCACAGCTGTATGTTGTTTGTCTGGTGTAAGGTTACAAACTAAATCTGCAGTTGGAATCAATTCTTCATAAGTTCCTACTTTGAAACCATTTTCAGTTGCATTTTTATAAGAAGCTCTTTTTTCTGCAATTGCATCTGCACGCAATGCATAAGAAATGTCTAAACCAGAATCTCTCATGTTTAAACCTTGATTCAAACCTTGTGCTCCACAACCAACAATTACAACTTTTTTTCCAGCCAATGCTGCAATTCCGTCTGCAAATTCTGATTGCTCCATAAATTCGCAAACTCCTAATTGTTCTAATTGTAATCTAAGTGGTAATGTATTGAAATAATTTGCCATTTTTGTTTTAATATTTAATGAAATGAAATTTTAATATTGATATATATAACTAAGATTTTTATTATTTAAAGGATTCTAATAATGTAGAAATCTCCATTTTTTGTTTAGAAACCGATATTCTTCCCGAACGCACAAACTGCATAATTCCGTATGGTTTGAACTTTTGGTACAATTCCTCAATTTCAGAACGTCTTCCTGATTTTGAAATCACAAAGAAATCGCGAGAAACTGTCACAATTGTAGACTGGCTCTCTTTAATAATATTCTGAATTTGTTTCTCGTCAAACAACAAACTTGAAGCAATTTTAAACAAAGCATTTTCTAAGAAAATAGTCTCTTCATCTGTGTGATAAAATGCTTTTATAACTTCAATTTGTTTTTCAATTTGTCCAACAATGTTCTGAACCCATTTTTCTGTCGTATTTACTACGATGATAAATCTTGAAACATTCTCAATTTCTGATTCTGAAACATTTAGACTTAATATATTAATGTGACGCTTTAAGAATATTCCTGATATTCTATTTAATAAACCCACATTATTTTCTGAATATACCGATATGGTAAATGTTTTATCTTCCATTTGTTTTTTTAGTTTTATTTGTTTCAAGTTTCATGTTTCACGTTCTCAGCAGAACTTGAAACCTGAAACTTGAAACTGAAACTTTTTTCTTAACTTAATCTAATTTCTGATACACAAGCTCCTGTTGGAATCATTGGGAAAACGTTGTTCTCTTTTTCGACTACAACTTCTAAGAAATATGAATCTTTTGAAGCCAGCATCTCAGCGACCGCTGCATCAAGATCTTCACGCTGTGTAACTTTTTTAGATTTGATATGATATCCTTCTGCAATTGCAATGAAATTTGGATTAATCATTTTTGTAGAAGCATATCTATTATCAAAGAATAATTCTTGCCATTGGCGAACCATTCCTAAGAATTCATTATTTAAAATAACAATCTTCACTGGAACCTGAGTTTGGAAAATTGTTCCTAGTTCTTGAATTGTCATCTGGAAACCTCCATCACCAATAATCGCTACTACTTCACGCTCTGGTTTTCCCATTTTTGCTCCAATCGCAGCAGGCAATGCAAATCCCATAGTTCCTAAACCTCCAGAAGTAATATTACTTTTAGTTGAATTGAATTTAGCATAACGACAAGCAAACATTTGGTGCTGACCAACATCTGAAACAATGATTGCGTCTCCTTTTGAGTGTTTGTTAATCATTTCGATAGTTTCTCCCATCGAAATTCCTTTACCGTTTGTTGGATTTAATTCTTCTTTTATTACTGAATCGTATTCAACTTTGCTTAACTCTTTAAATTCATTGTGCCAAGCATCATGAGATTTTGCATCTAATAATGGCAATAAAGCAGCTAAAGATTCTTTCACATCCCCTAAAACAGCTACTTCTGTTTTTACGTTTTTATCAACCTCTGCAGGATCAATTTCGAAGTGAACTACTTTTGCCTGTTTTGCATAAGTACTTAATTTACCTGTTACACGGTCGTCAAAACGCATTCCGAAAGCAATTAAAACATCGCATTCGTTTGTTAGTAAATTTGGCGCATAATTTCCATGCATTCCAAGCATACCAACGTTTAGAGGATGATCTGTTGGTAAAGCTGATAATCCTAAAATTGTCCAAGCTGCTGGAATTCCAGATTTTTCAACAACTGCTTTAAATTCTGCTTCTGCCTGACCTAGAATAACTCCTTGTCCAAAAACAATAAAAGGTTTTTTAGCACTATTGATTAAAGCTGCAGCTTCGGCAACTTTATCTAAATTTAATTTTGGAACTGGAACATAACTTCTAATTCCTGTGCATTTTTCGTAGCTAAATTCGAACTCATCAAACTGAGCGTTTTTAGTAATATCAACCAACACTGGTCCTGGACGCCCAGAACGAGCAATGTAAAATGCTTTTGCAATAATTTCAGGAATTTGAGAAGCTTCAGTTACCTGAAAATTCCATTTTGTTACCGGAGTTGAAATTCCGATAATATCTGTTTCCTGAAATGCATCAGATCCTAATAAATGTCTTCCAACTTGCCCAGTAATGCATACTAATGGAGTTGAATCGATTTGAGCATCTGCGATACCAGTTACTAAGTTTGTAGCTCCTGGCCCAGAAGTAGCAATGGCTACTCCTACTTTTCCTGTAGCTCGTGCATAACCTTGAGCTGCATGCGTTGCACCTTGTTCGTGACGAACTAAAACGTGGTGTAACTGATCTTGAAATTTATATAATTCGTCGTAAACTGGCATTATAGCTCCACCTGGGTAACCATAAATTAAATCTACTCCTTCTGCTAATAAACATCTTATAACGGCTTCTGCCCCTGATATTTTCATAGTATATTTTTTTTATCAATTTCAATTTTGCTGAAATTGATTTTTGATTTTTTTATAATTAATTATCGGTTACACATCCTGTTGATGCACTCGAAACCGACTTAGCGTATTTAAGTAAAACCCCTCTGTCAACTTTCAATTTCGGCTGAACCCAAGCCGCTTTTCTTGCTGCAAATTCTTCGTCAGATATCTTCAGGTCGATTGTATTTTTCACAGCATCGATAGCAATTAAATCTCCATCTTTTACTAGTGCAATACCACCACCGTCATATGCTTCTGGTGTAACGTGACCTACCACGAAACCGTGCGAACCGCCCGAGAATCTACCGTCTGTGATTAGTGCACAACTGCTTCCTAATCCAGCACCAATAATAGCAGATGTAGGCTTCAGCATTTCAGGCATTCCCGGACCACCTTTTGGTCCACAACCCCTGATGACGACTACATTACCTGGTTTAATTTTTCCGGCTTGAAGACCTGGAATTACTTCAAATTCACCTTCAAATACAACAGCTGGTCCTTCAAAATATTCTCCTTCTTTACCGCTGATTTTTGCTACAGCACCTTCAGAAGCTAGATTTCCGTATAATACCTGAATATTTCCTGTTGGTTTTAATGCTTTTTGAATTTCATGAATTACTTCTTGTCCGTCTTGTAAATCTGGAGTTGAAGCTAAGTTTTCAGCCACCGTTTTTCCTGTTACAGTTAAACAGTCTCCGTGAATAAGTCCAACTTTCAATAAGTATTTCATAACTGCTGGAATACCTCCAACTTCGTGAATGTCTTCCATCATATACTTACCACTTGGCTTCATGTCTGCCAATACTGGTGTTCTATCATTAATTGCTTGAAAATCATCTAAAGTGATTGTAATTCCAACTGAGTGAGCCATTGCAATTAAGTGCATAACCGCATTTGTAGAACCACCTAAAACAGCTACAATTGTAATAGCATTTTCGAAAGCCTTACGAGTCATAATGTCTCTTGGCTTGATATCTTTTTCTAATAATATTTTGATTGCTTTTCCAGCTTCCAAACATTCATCTCTTTTTTCTTGGCTTAAAGCAGGATTAGAAGAACTATAAGGTAAGCTCATTCCTAATGCTTCAATTGCAGAAGACATTGTGTTTGCAGTATACATACCACCACAAGCACCAGCTCCTGGGCAAGCATTCTGAATAACACCTTTAAAATCTTCTGGAGTGATTTCGCCTTTTACTTTTTTTCCTAAAGCTTCAAAAGCAGAAACAATGTTTAAAGATTCTCCTTTCCATTTTCCAGAGTGAATAGAACCACCGTAAATCATCATAGAAGGACGGTTTAATCTTCCCATTGCGATTAATGCTCCAGGCATATTTTTATCGCAACCAGGAATTGCAATAATACTATCATACCATTGCGCTCCAGCAACAGTTTCAATAGAATCTGCGATTACGTCTCTAGAAACCAGTGAGTAACGCATTCCTTCTGTTCCATTAGAAATACCGTCACTGACACCAATGGTATTAAAAATAAGTCCGACAAGATCTGCATCCCAAACACCTTTTTTAACATCTTTTGCTAAATCATTAAGGTGCATATTGCAAGTGTTACCATCGTAACCCATGCTCACAATACCAACTTGTGCTTTCTTTAAATCTTCTTCAGTTAAACCAATTCCGTACAACATCGCTTGCGCCGCAGGCTGTGTTTGATCTTGTGTGATGGTCTTGCTGTACTTATTTAATTCCATTATTGCTTTTATTTATTTTAAAATTTTATTCAAAAAAAAACCTTCCAGTATTTGGAAGGTTTGTAATATAGTCTTTCAATTATATTTATAACATTCCCGATGCAGATGTGTGAATCACATTGACAACAACGACAGAAGTAATAATAATTGAGATTTGCATCATTCATTTTTTAGTGTCACAAAAGTAAGCAAACTTCTGGAAGTAAAAAAATAAAATCTCAACATTTCAAAGACTTCTTGTTATTATCTTCACATTTTAACAAAAAATATTAAACAATTGTAGATTGCCCAATACTTACATTATCATTATTGAAATACAGCAAATCATCTTTGCTGAAAATAAAATTAGAAACGAACTCTCCTACTTCGTTTGTTCCAAATTTTGAATCAGGTTTCAAATCAACTGTGACCACTTTGTATTCTATTGCTTTTTCTACCGCTTTATAGATTACATGAGCTTCTTTAGTTAATCCAAAATGTTCTAACAAAAGCGCCGCTGCTAAAATCGAAGCAATCGGATTAGCAATGTTTTTTCCTTTTGCCTGCGGATACGATCCGTGAATTGGCTCAAACAAAGCATTTTTTTCTCCTAAAGATACTGATGGCAATAAACCAATTGAGCCTGTAATTACACTAGCTTCATCAGATAAAATATCTCCAAACAAGTTTTCAGTCAAAATCACATCAAACTGTTTTGGATTTAAGATTAACTGCATTGCTGCATTATCTACAAATAAGAAATCAAGCTTAACATCCGAGTACTCTTCGCTCACTTTCTGAACTACTTTTCTCCACAATCTTGAAGTCTCCAAAACATTTGCTTTGTCTACCATTGTTAGCTTTTTGCGTCGTTTTTGAGCCGACTTAAAAGCTAAATGTGCAATTCTAGTAATTTCTTCTTCTGAATATTCGCATAAATCTGAAGCGTGTGTTCCTTCTTCATTCAGTGTTTTTGTTCCAAAATAAGCACCACCAGTTAATTCTCTAAAAATCGTAAAATCAGCTCCTTCGATAATTTCTCTCTTTAAAGGAGAAGCTTCAATTAAGGCTTTATAAGGTTTTATAGGACGAATATTAGCAAACAATCCTAATTCTTTTCGCAGTTTTAATAATCCTTGTTCAGGACGAACCTTTGCATTTGGGTTATTATCGTATTTTGGATCCCCAATTGCACCAAGCAAAACTGCATCTGTATTTAAACAAAGATTCAGAGTTTGTTCCGGTAAAGGACTTCCTGTTTTATCGATAGCAACCGCTCCCATCAGCGCTTCCTCAAAAACAAATTCATGATTATACACTTCGCCAATGGCGTACAAAGCTTTCTTAGCTTGTAAAATTACTTCAGGTCCAATTCCATCTCCTGGTAAAACTGCTATTTTTAAATTCATAATCTCTCGCTATTTATGTCTTTAAATCCTTATTGTTCCTTAAATTCTTATTTTGAAATATTAACTTCTAATTAATTCTCCTTCTATTTTAGAAGCTTCGATAATCTGATGAATATCTGCATCAACCACTTCTTTTTTAATATCAGCGAATTTCAAAAATTCGACATAAACGATATCTAATTGAGTTTTTGTTAATTCGTAACCTACTTTCTTAGCACGGTAAGCCAAAGCTGCTCTACCGCTTCTTGCTGTTAAAATGATTGAAGATTCATTCACACCCACATCTAGCGGATCCATAATCTCGTAAGTTGCTCTGTTTTTGATTACGCCGTCTTGGTGAATTCCAGAACTATGCGCAAAAGCATTTGCTCCAACAATCGCTTTATTAGGCTGTACAATCATTCCCATACTTTCAGAAACCAAACGACTCATTTCGTTCAATTCTCTTGTATTGATGTTTGTATCTAAGTTTAGGTAAGGATGTTGTTTGAAAATCATAACCACTTCTTCAAGTGCAGTATTTCCAGCTCTCTCTCCAATACCATTAATAGTACATTCTATTTGTCTTGCTCCATTTATAGCTCCTGCGATTGAGTTTGCAGTTGCCATTCCTAAATCATTATGACAGTGGCATGAAAGGATTACGTTTTCGATTCCTTTTACGTTTTCTTTTAAGTATTTAATTTTTGCTCCGTATTCTTCTGGAAGACAATATCCAGTAGTATCAGGAATATTCAATACAGTTGCTCCAGATTTAATCACTTCTTCACAAACTTTAGCTAAGAACGCATTGTCTGTTCTACCAGCGTCTTCTGCATAGAATTCAACATCTTCTACATAAGATTTAGCATGTGATACAGCAAATTTTGCTCTAGCAATAATATCTTCAGGCGTAGTTTGTAATTTGTGGAGTATATGAGATTCCGAAGTTCCGATTCCAGTATGGATTCTAGGTTTCTTAGCGTGCTTTAAAGCAGCTGCTGCAACATCAATGTCGTTTTTAACGGCTCTTGTAAGTCCGCAGACGGTTGCATTTTCTACAATTTTACAAATCTCAGAGACCGATAAAAAATCGCCCGGACTTGACACAGGAAAGCCTGCTTCGATAATGTCAACTCCCATTTTGTCTAGTCGTTCTGCAATAACTAATTTTTGCTTAGTATCTAACTTACATCCTGGAACTTGTTCACCATCTCGCAATGTGGTGTCAAAAATTTGAACTTTCTCTCTATTCATATTCATTTATTTAATGTAATTTCACATCTTGATAACAAATATATATTGTACTATTACAGTATGAAATTCATTTTAATGAAATTATACTGTTTATAAAACGATTTATCACATATTAACTAACTTACAATCAATAAGTTATATTATTATTTTTTACAATGGCTAACCATCAAAAAGATTTCTTATTTGTTCTAATCAAATCACTTTCGAAATCAGAAAAAAGGCAGTTTAAAATTTTTGCAAGCCGATTAGAAACGAGTTCAAATACAAAATTTATCGAATTATTCAACATTTTAGATAAATCTGAAGTTTATGATGAAAAACTCATTCTTAAAAGTGGTGTTATCCAAAAAGTACAGTTATCTAACTTAAAATCATACTTATACAAACAAATTCTAGTAAGTATAAGGCTAAACATTCCGAGCCAGAACATCCGTTATCAACTTCGCGAGCAAATGGATTTTGCTGTTATTCTTTATAATAAAGGATTATACAAGCAGAGTTTGAAAATTTTAGATAAAACAAAACAGCAAGCTCTTGAAAATGACGAAAAATATATGGCGTATGAAATTGTTGAGTTCGAAAAATTAATCGAATCACAATATATTACACGAAGTATTCAAGGTCGCGCCGACGAATTGGTTGTTCAAGCCAAAGAATTAAATTATAGAAACACGATTTCAAGTAAACTTTCGAACTTATCGCTTCAGCTGTACGGAATCATGTTAAAAACAGGATATGTAAAAAGTGATGCCGAATACAAATACATAGACGACTATTTTAATAGACATATTTCTAAACTTGATGAAAGTAAATTTGGCTTTCGCGAAAAATATTGGTTTTACAATGCTAATTTGTGGCGAAGCTTTCTAGTCCAAGATTTCTTGGCTAGTTATAAATTTGCTTATAAATGGGTGCAGCTTTTTTATGATAATCCAAATATGATTTATCTGAATCCTGTATTTTTCTTAAAAGGAAATCATTACTTCTTAGAATCGCTTTATATGCTTAAGTATAAGTCGAATTTCAAAAAGTACTTGAATCTTTTGGAAGAAACTATTGCAGATCCTAAATTCCCTTCAAATGATAATCTTGCTTCATTGTCTTTCTTATATGTATATAACAATAAATTGAATCTACACATACTAGAAGGTACTTTCGCAGAAAGCGAATATTTGATTCCTGAAATTTTAAATAAACTAAAATTACACAGCGAGCATCTTGATGAGCATCACGAAATGTTGTTTTTCTATAAAATTGCTTCTATTTATTTTGGTAACGAAAAATACAATGAATGCATTAATTACTTAGATAAAATCATCAATAACAAGAACTTGACCATGCGCGAAGATTTAATGTGCTTCGCGAGATTATTATCGCTGATTGCACATTACGAACTTGGAAAAGATTATTATTTAGAAAATCATCTAAAGAGTACCTATAAGTTCTTATTAAAGATGAACGATTTGCATGAAGTTCAAAAGGAGATTATCAAGTTTTTAAGAAACCTAAACAACTTCTACCCTGCTGATATTAAAAAGGAATTCAAGAAAATGCACGCTCGTTTCGTAGAACTTGAAAAGAACACTTACGAGAAAAGAGCTTTCTTATATCTCGATATTATTTCGTGGCTTGAAAGTAAAATTGAGAATCGAAAAATTGCGGATATAATTAAGGAAAAGGCAAAACTTAACAATCGTTAATTTAAATTCCAATCCCGAAGTCTCGGGATATAAAATTCCAAATTCCAAACTATTTGCGTTACTACCTTTGTCAAAGTTTAAAACTTTGATAAAGGTTTGCACGCACAATTGCAACGTACTATTTCTCATTTCGACGAAGGAGAAATGATATACTGAATGAAAAAATTAAAACCAATAAAAAAATCCCAAACTCCACTTAAAATTGGAATTTGGGATTTAAAAAATTGAAAATTGTCGAACTTTTATTCGACTATATTAGAAGTCGTAACATAGAAATCTTTATCAACTTCTAGTTTTCTATCTTCGTTTGTTGTTTTAACCGATTGCCATTCTGTAGTTGGTTTCAACCATGTTTCAACGCCGTTTAATTTCACTCTTACCGACATATCAAATTTCGCTACACAATTTGTCCAATGATATCCGAACGTTCCATTTTTAAACATATATTCAAAAACCGGAATTTGAGTTGTAGTTAAATATTGAGCAAAAACTCTATTGAAGTTAATTCCAGATTGCTCATTAATATAATCTTGAATTTGTTTTCCGGTAACCGTTTGGTGATAGAACGTTTTGTTCATGCCTCGTAAAATCGATTTCCATTTTGCATCATCATTGATAACTTGACGAATCATATGAAGCATTGAAGCTCCTTTTGGATACATATCTCCAGATCCTTCATTGTTTACATCATAATGTCCAATAATTGGTGTGTCATTTTTAATGTTTTTTCTACATCCAATTACATAGTCAGCACCGGCTTCTTTACCATAGTAATATTCTACAAAAAGACTTTCTGAATAATTGGTAAAACTCTCGTGAACCCACATATCTGCAATGTCTTTGTAAGTAATATTGTTAGCATACCATTCGTGACCTGATTCGTGAATAATGATAAAATCAAACTTTAATCCCCAACCTGTTCCGCTTAAATCACGTCCTAAATAACCATTTTTGTATTGATTTCCGTAAGTTACAGAACTTTGGTGCTCCATTCCTAAATACGGAACTTCAACCAATTTATAACTGTCTTCGTAAAAAGGATAAGGCCCGAACCAGTTTTCAAAAGCTTTAAGCATTCTTGGAGCATCTTTAAACTGCTCTTTTGCCAAAGCAAGATTGTCTTTCAAAACATAATAATTACAGTCTAAATTTCCTTTTTCTCCCTTGAAAACTTCAGAGAAATTAACGTAATCTCCAATGTTGATGTTTACACCATAATTATTGATCGGATTGGCAACATACCAATTGAAAGTTTTAGTTCCGTCTTTTTCTTTCTTTACGCTTTGTAATCTTCCGTTAGAAACCTCAGTTAAATCTCCAGGAACATTAACGCTTATTAGCATATTCTCCACTTCATCGTACATATGATCCTTGCAAGGCCACCAAACGCTCGCGCCTAAACCTTGGCAAGATGTAGCAATAAAATCTTTTCCGTTTTTATCTTTTTTCCAAGAGAAACCACCATCCCAAGGAGCTCTAACAGCTTCTTTCGGTTTTCCTTCAAAAAAAACCACGATTTCTTTTACTGCACCAACTTTTTGTTTTTCGTTTAAAGTGATGAAAAACGCGTTTCCATCTCTTTCAAATTTTAATTCTTTACCATTTTGCGTTACTTTGGTAATATTCATTGGTTCTTGCAAATCAATCTGCATGCGGTTGTTTTCTGTTAAAACAGTATAACGAACGGTGTTTGAACCTGAAATAAATTTTTCAGCAGGTTTAACCTTTACATCAAGGTGATAATATTTTAAATCCCACCAAGCTCTTTCTTTTGTGATGCTTCCGCGTAAAGTGTCTTGATGTGTAAAAACGGTTTCTGACTTGTTTAAAAGTCCCTGAGCATTGGCAGTAAAACCAATTAGAAAAGCACCTAAAATGCTTCCAAAGTAATTTTTCATTAGTTAGAATTATAAAATAAATAAAGTATTCGAACTTAATCTGTCACAAATGTAAACATTCGAATTAAGAATTCTAAAATTTTATGATTTCTTCATAAAAAACAAACCCAATAAATAAGAAATTTATTGGGTTTCAGTTTTTAAACTAATTACAAAGATTAATTTGTGATATTAGATTCAATAACATAAAAGTTTTTATCTACAGCTAAAGTTGTTTTTTCGCTATTTAAATCTTTGGCTTGCCAGTCTGTTGTTGGTTTTAGCCAAGTTTCTTCGCCGTTTAAAGTTACCTTTAAAGGAAGATTAAAGTTCTCCTGACAATTAATCCAATGATAAGCTAATTTTTTATTTTTAAAATAATATTCAAAAACAGGTACCTGAGACGTTCTCAAATACTGATTAAAAATGGGGCTAAAATCAATTCCAGATTCTTTACTAATATAGTCTTCAATTTGTTTTGTGGTAACGGTTTGATGATAAAACGTTTTGTTCAATCCACGAAGAATCGATTTAAACTTCGCATCATCATTAATCACCTGACGAATCGTATGAATCATGTTGGCGCCTTTTGGATACATATCGCCAGAACCTTCTCTGTTTACATCATAATACCCAATAATAGGCTCTTTATTAGCAATCATTTTTCTAATTCCTCTCGCGTATTCATTTGCGGCATCTTTTCCGTAATAATATTCTATAAAAAGAACTTCTGAATAAGTGGTGAAGCTTTCATGAATCCACATATCGGCAATGTCCTTATAAGTAATATTATTAGCAAACCATTCGTGACCCGATTCGTGAATAATGATATAATCAAACTTTAATCCCCAGCCGGTTCCGCTTATATCATGTCCATTGTGTCCATTTTGATAGTTGTTCCCATAAGTTACAGAACTTTGGTGCTCCATTCCCAAATACGGAACTTCGACCAATTTATAACTGTCTTCGTAAAACGGATAAGGCCCGAACCAGCTTTCAAAAGCCTTCAACATTTTTGGCGCATCTTTAAATTGCTCTTTTGCTTTAGTTAAATTGTCTCTCAAAACATAGTAATTACAATCTAAATCACCTTTTTCTCCTTTAAATTTTTCTGAGAAATTAACGTAATCTCCAATATTGATATTTACGCCGTAATTATTAATTGGATTAGCAACATACCAGTTAAAAGTTTTTGTTCCATCTTTTTGTTTTTTAACACTTTGAAGCCTTCCATTTGAAACATCAGTTAAATCGCCAGGAACATTTACACTAATTAGCATATTCTCCACTTCGTCGTACATATGATCTTTGCAAGGCCACCAAACGCTAGCTCCTAATCCCTGACAAGATGAAGCTATAAAATCTTTTCCGTTTTTATCTTTCTGCCAAGTTATTCCTCCATCCCAAGGCGGACGAACAGCTTCTTTTGGAACACCGCCAAACGATACTATAATTTCTTTTGTATCGCCCATTTTTTGATTTTCATTCAAAGTAATAAAAAAAGCATTTCCATCTCTTTCAAACTTTAATTCCTTTCCATTCTGTGTAACTTTTGTGATATTCATTGGTTGCTGAAGATCAATCTGCATACGATTGTAATCCGTTAAAACCGTATAACGAACAGTATTGGTTCCCGAAATGGTTCTGTCTGCCGGATTCACCTTAATATCAAGGTGATAATATTTCAAATCCCACCAAGTTCTTTCTTTGGTAATGCTTCCGCGTAAAGTATCCTGATGTGTAAAACCTGTTTCTGATTTACTTAAAAGGCCTTGAGCATTGGCAGTAAAACCTATTAGAAAAGCAACTACAACACTTTTAAAGTATCTTTTCATATCTATAAATTAAGTTTTGAATTAGTTACAACATTAGTATATATTTTCAATTTATGTTACAAAATTTATAATCATATATCATATTGTTTTTTATTTTAGCTAAAATTTTCCTGTTTTATGAAATTTAGCTCATTTGCATACCTTTTGATATTTCTATATTCAATAAATAACTATACGCAGACATTTCCTGTTTATAAAACATCTGAGAAAATAACAATTGATGGAAATTTAAAAGAGTGGAAAACTCCTTTTATTGGCCCTTTCGTAATTCATAATTCTGGAGAAAAAGCTTTGCAAAATACTTTTGTTTCACTTTCGTGGAATAACAAAAACTTATATTTAGCCTACAAATGCACTGATTCACAAATTATTGGATCAGCACAAAAAAAAGATTCTCAAATATTTAATACTGATGATTTAGTCGAAATATTTCTTGATCCAGATGGAGACGGTCAGAATTATATTGAAATTGGAGTGAATGCATTTTCTACAAATTATGATTTGATTTTAAAATGCATCTCTCCAGAATGTGGCGGATGGAATACAGCAATGGATTTTGATATAAAAGGTTTGGAATCTGTAAGCAAAATGACTCCAGAAGGCTATTCGGTTGAAATTAAAATTCCGTTTTCTAGTCTAGAAAATATTGAAAACAGCGGTTTTTCGAAACCTAAAGTTGGAACAAAATGGAAAGGAAATGCTTTTAGAATTGATTACGGTAATACAACTGAATATCTTGCTTTACAACCTTATAAGAGTTTAATTTTTGGTTTTCATCAGCCACAAGAGTTTGCAGTTTTTGAGTTTGTAGAATGATTTGTTTTTGCTTAACTGTTTATTTATATAATTGCTCAATTGTGTCATTTAGACCGAAGGGAGAAATCACACTCATAAATCGACAAAGATTGAAGATACTCTTTGCGGAATTTCTAGTGTGATTTCTCCCTTCGGTCGAAATGACAAGCTTTACTTCTGACGTTTCTTCAAAACTTCTACAACATCATTTAACTGATAACCTTTTGCCTGTAGTAAAATCAGATAATGAAAAAGTAAATCGGCGCTTTCGCTAAGAAACAAATCATCGTTATCATCTTTTGCTTCAATCACCACTTCTACTGCCTCTTCTCCAACTTTTTGAGCAATTTTATTGATTCCTTTTGCAAATAAAGAAGCTACATAACTCTGTTCAGAATCAGCATTTTCTCTGCGGGTTTTGATTGTATTTTCTAATTGCGAAATAAAACCGTAATTCACATCATTTGGTTCCTGCCAGCAAGTATCTGCGCCTGTGTGGCACGTTGGTCCAACTGGTTTCGCCTGAATTAATAGCGTATCGCCGTCACAGTCATTTTTAATGCTTACCAGATTTAAAAAATTACCGCTCTCCTCGCCTTTCGTCCAAAGTCTTTGTTTTGAACGGCTGAAAAAAGTTACTTTTTGTGTTTCTATTGTTTTTTGAAGCGATTCTTCGTTCATATAACCCAGCATCAAAACATTTTTTGTTTCTGAATCTTGGATTATAGCCGGAATTAATCCGTGTGCGCTTTTGATATCGATATCCATAATTTTAGTCTAAAGTTGTAAAGTCCAAAGTCTTAAAGTCAAAACTATAATCGAACTTCTATATTATTATTTCTTAATTCTTGTTTCAACGCTTTGATTTCGATTTCTTTAAAGTGAAAAACACTTGCTGCCAAAGCGGCATCTGCTTTTCCTTTTTTAAATGAATCTACAAAATGCTGTATATTTCCTGCTCCTCCCGAAGCAATAATTGGAATATTTACTAATTCTGACAATTTTGCCAAAGCTTCGTTTGCAAAACCGTTTTTAGTTCCGTCGTTGTCCATCGAAGTAAATAAAATTTCTCCTGCGCCTCGTTCTGCCACTTCAACTGCCCAATCGAATAAATTCAATTCGGTTGGTACTTTTCCTCCAACTAAATGTACAATCCATTGTCCGTCAATTTGTTTGGCATCGATTGCAACGACAACACATTGACTTCCAAATTTCTGTGCTAAATCATTAATTAACTGCGGATTTTTAACTGCCGATGAATTAATTGAAACTTTATCAGCTCCATTATTTAACAGAATATCTACATCTTCAACAGATGAAATCCCGCCGCCAACCGTAAACGGAATATTGATTTTTTCTGCCACACTTCGTACCATATTTACAAGTGTTTTGCGTCTTTCCTCAGTTGCCGAAATATCCAGAAAAACCAATTCATCTGCACCTTCTCTCGAGTAAATTTCAGCCAATTCTACAGGATTTCCTGCATCACGCAAGTCAACGAAATTAACGCCTTTAACTGTTCTTCCGTTTTTTATATCTAAGCAAGGTATTATTCTTTTTGCTAACATTTATCTAATGTGTTAATTAGAAAATTAGTCAATTAGATAATTACTTCACATACTGTGTAAATTATCTAATTATCAAATTTTCCCATTTTCTAATTTTTAATGTGTCAAATTGAGAATTAGTCAATTAGATAATTTTCTGCATTTGCTAAATCATTATCTAATTATCAAATTTTCTCATTTACTAATTATATAGTTTTCCAACTGTTTCAAGCTAATTCTTCCCTCGTAAATTGCTTTTCCGATAATAGTTCCTTCACAGCCTAATTCTGCAAGTTTTGGTAATTCGTCGAAAGTTGAAATTCCTCCAGAAGCAATTAGTTTTACACCTTTTGCTTCTGCCAAAATTTTACTGTACAAATCAAAACTTGGACCTTGAAGCATTCCATCTTTTGCAATATCGGTACAAATAACATACTGAATTCCTTTTGATTGATAATCCTGAATAAAAGGAACTAAATCTTCATTAGATTCTTCTAACCAGCCAGAAACTGCTATTTTTTCATCTTTTGCATCAGCTCCCAAAATAATTTTTTCTGAACCGTATTCTGAAATCCATTTTTCAAAAATTGCTCTGTTTTTTACAGCAATACTTCCGCCGGTAATTTGGTTTGCACCACTTTCAAAAGCAATTCTTAAATCATCATCGGATTTTAATCCGCCTCCAAAATCAATTTTTAAGCTCGTTTGCGTTGCAATTTGTTCTAATATCTTATAATTGACAATTTTGCTTGATTTTGCGCCGTCAAGATCTACTAAATGCAGGTATTCAATTCCGTGTGCTTCAAATGATTTTGCCACTTCAAGCGGATTTTCATTGTAAATTATCTTAGTATCATAATCACCTTTGGACAAACGAACGCATTTTCCTTCAATGATATCTATGGCTGGTATTATTCTCATTTTAATTTAGTCTTAAAGTTTGAAAGTCTAAAGTCATAAAGTCTTTTTGATTTTCAAAATTGATAATTTGATTGATATTTGAATTTTTACATTTTTAAAAAATTACCTAGAATCTTTTCTCCGACATCACCGCTCTTTTCTGGGTGAAATTGTGTACCGTAAAAATTATCTTTTTGTAATGCCGATGCATATTCTACATCATAATTGGTTGTAGCAACAGCATATTCGCAATTTGGTGCGTAAAAACTGTGAACCAAATACATGAATTCATTTTCAGAAATTCCTTTGAATAAATCGGTTTTTAAATCATAAATCTGATTCCAACCCATTTGTGGCACTTTTACGTTGTTTGAAAATTTTACAACATCAACATCAAAAATGCCTAATCCTTTGGTATTCCCTTCTTCTGTTTTGTTGCACATTAACTGCATTCCTAAGCAAATTCCTAAAACAGGCTGTTTTAATTCTGAAATCAAACTGTCTAAACCACTTTCACGAAGTTTTGCCATAGCCGAACTCGCTTCGCCCACACCAGGAAAAATCACTTTATCTGCCGATTTGATTTCATCTGGATTATTACTCAGAACAGCTTTAAAACCTAATCTTTCAATAGCAAACATTATGCTTTGTATATTTCCTGCTCCGTAATTTATAATTACTATTTTCATTTAATTTTAGTCTTAAAGTCTAAAGCCCAAAGTCTTAAAGTCGTTTTAAATATCCGTTATTTAGGAAACTTTCGACTTTATGACTTTCCACTTTTGACTCAATTAAAGCATTCCTTTCGTTGAAGGTAAAATCATTTTTTCGGTATCTCTTTTTACGGCTACTTTTATTGCTTTCGCGAAAGCTTTAAAAATTGCTTCAATTTTATGATGCTCGTTGATTCCTTCTGCTTTGATGTTTAAGTTAGCTTTTGCGCCGTCTGTGAATGATTTGAAGAAGTGATAAAACATCTCTGTTGGCATTTTACCTACCATTTCGCGTTTGAATTCCGTTTCCCAAATCAGCCAATTTCTTCCTCCAAAATCAATTGCTGCTTGCGCTAAACAATCATCCATTGGAAGACAGAATCCATAACGCTCGATTCCTAGTTTATTTCCTAACGCTTTTGCGAAAACTTCTCCTAAAGCAATTGCCGTATCTTCGATTGTATGATGTTCATCAACTTCTAAATCCCCTTTTACAAGAATCTCCAAGTCCATTTGACCGTGACGCGAGATTTGATCTAACATGTGGTCAAAAAATGCAATTCCGGTGTCGATTTTGCTTTTTCCTGTTCCGTCAAGATTTAAATTAATATAAATATCCGTTTCGTTCGTTTTTCTTGTAATAGAAGCCGAACGCGCCTCTAATTTTAAAAACTCATAGATTTTCTTCCAATCCATTGACTGCAAAACAATGGTATCGTTCAATTCTTCACGTTTAGATGAAATTTCAGTACTTCCTGCTCCATCTGTGTCATTCATGAAAATTGCTTTTGCACCAAGGTTTTTAGCCAATTCAACATCTGTTAAACGATCTCCTAAAACAAAAGAATTTTCAAGATCATATTGCGGATTGTTCAAATATTTGGTTAACATTCCAGTTCTTGGCTTACGTGTTGATGCATTTTCTTCTGGAAAAGTTCTGTCTACAAAAATTTCATCAAAAACAACTCCTTCGTTTTCAAAAGCTTTTAAAATGAAATTTTGCGTTGGCCAAAACGTATCTTCTGGAAAACTATCCGTTCCTAATCCGTCCTGATTGGTTACCATTGCTAATTCGTAATCTAATTCGTTGGCAATTTTAGCCAAATACTGAAATGCTTTTGGATAAAATTCTAGTTTATCTAAACTGTCTAATTGGTAGTTTTCAGGTTCTAAAACAATCGTTCCGTCACGATCGATAAAAAGTACTTTTTTCATATTTTATGTTTTTTGCCACAGATTAAAAGGATTAAAATGATTTTTCTTTTGCCACGAATTACACAAATTTCACTAATTCAATTCGTGTAAATTCGTGTAATTCGTGGCAAAAAAAAAATTCTACACAAACAGAATAAAAAAATCATTTTAATCTGTATAATCTGTGGCTAATATTTTTAGTTCAATAATTTTAATTCTTTAATTACAACCGCATTTTCTTCTTTTGTTCCAATTGTAAAACGAAGACAATTTTCACATAAAGGCTGTGTTGTTCTGTTACGGATAACAATTCCTTTTTCAATTAATTGATCGTATCTTTTGTTCGCATCATCCACTTTTGCTAAAATAAAATTAGCTTCTGTTGGATATACTTTTTCAACAAAACTCACTTCAAGTAAAACTTTAAGCAACTCTTCTCTTTGCTCAACAATAGAAGCTATTTCTTGTTTAATTTTATCAAAATCCTTCAAACGTTCGATTGCTCTTTGTTGCGTTAATTCGTTTACATTATAAGGCGGTTTGATCTTATTTAAAATTGAAATTACAGCTTCAGAAGCATAGCAAACTCCTAAACGAATTCCTGCTAAACCATAAGCTTTAGAAAGTGTTTGCGTAATCACTAAATTTGGATAGGCATCTATTTCTGCCAACCAGCTTTCCTTCTCCGAAAAATCAATATATGCTTCATCAATTACTACTAAACCTTTAAAGTTTTGCAATAATTTCACCACACTTTCATCTGAAAAAGAATTTCCTGTTGGGTTATTTGGTGAGCATAAAAAAATAATTTTCGTATTCTTATCAACAGCTTCTAGAATCTTTTCTACTTGTGGCTGAAAGTCTGTTGATAGCAGAATTTCTCTGTTTTCAACCGCATTAATATTAGCCAAAACACCATACATTCCGTATGTTGGTGGCAACGAAATGATATTGTCTTTATTTGGTTCGCAGAAAGCTCTAAAAAGCAGATCTAAAACTTCATCGCTTCCGTTTCCTAACAAAATCTGGCTTTGTTTTATTAAATTGTTTTTAGCCAAAATTGCTTTAACCGAATTCTGTTGTGGATCTGGATAGCGGTTTACACCATTTTGAAACGGATTTTCATTAGCATCTAGAAAAATCATTTCGGCTGTGTCAAAATCTTCAAACTCATCTCTTGCCGAAGAATATGGTTTTAAAGATTTTACGTTTTCACGTGTTATTGTATTTATATCGAAAGTGCTCATTGTTTTATTTTTTTAAGAAGCAAGAACCAAGATGAAAGACTTTAAAAAAAATCTTGCTTCTTTGCTCTTTCTTCTTCCTTTGTCTTTTATTATAAACTCTTCAATCTTAATGTTACAGCATTTTTGTGTGCTTGCAATCCTTCAGCTTCAGCCATTCTTTCAATAGCGTTTCCAATATTCTGAATCCCTTTTTCTGAGATTTTTTGGAATGTCATCGATTTCATAAAGCTGTCCAAATTTACACCGCTGTAATTCTTAGCGTAACCGTTGGTCGGCAAAGTATGATTGGTTCCAGATGCATAATCTCCAGCACTTTCTGGCGTATAATTCCCAATAAAAACAGAACCTGCATTTACGATTCCGTTACAATAGAAATCATCATATTCAGAACAAATAATGAAGTGCTCAGGGCCATATTCATTGATTAAATCTAAAGCAATCTGATCGTTTTCAACAAAAATTAGCTTTGAATTCTCAATGGCTTTTTCTGCAATTGCTTTTCGGGGAAGCTCTTGTAATTGAGTCTGAACTTCTTTTTCTACTTCGTCAATTAGTTTTTTTGAAGTCGAAACCAAAATTACCTGACTATCTGTTCCATGTTCTGCCTGAGATAGTAAATCTGAAGCTACAAAAGCAGGGACTGCGCTATCATCTGCGACAATTAACAATTCTGAAGGGCCAGCAGGCATATCGATTGCTACTCCAAACTGAGTTGCCAATTGTTTTGCAACCGTAACAAACTGATTTCCTGGTCCGAAAATTTTATACACTTTCGGAATAGATTGTGTGCCGAAAGTCATTCCTGCAATGGCTTGAATTCCGCCAACTTTCAAAATTTTAGTTACACCACATAAATTTGCAGCATACAAAATCGCTGGATTTATTTTTCCTTTTTTATCTGGTGGCGAACACAAAACAATCTCTTTACAACCCGCAATTTCAGCCGGAACAGCCAACATTAAGACTGTAGAAAACAAAGGTGCCGTTCCTCCTGGAATATATAAACCAATTTTCTGAATTGGTCTTTTTTCTTGCCAGCAGTTTACTCCTTCAATCGTTTCAATAGAAACGCGATCTGTTTTTTGAGCGTTGTGAAAATTATAAATATTGTTTTTTGCTAATTCGATCGCTTCCTTCAATTCAATCGGAATCAGACTAATTGCTTCTTCAATTTCTGCCTGAGAAACTTCATAATTATCTAGCGAAATTCCGTCAAAAATCGAAGTGTATTTTGCAACCGCTTCATCTCCTTTTCTCTGAACCTCTTTAAAAATCTCTTTTACTGTAACTTCAATATCATCAACAGTTTGTGTTGGTCTCTTTAATATTTCTGACCAGATTTCTGGTTTTGGACTGATTATTTTATTCATTTTTTTTAAGCTTTAAGCTTTAAGCTGTAGGCTTTAGGCTTTATTAACGTTGTGTTTGTTTTTTGCATAAGGAGCAAGCTTTTCAAAAGCTTAAAGCTTACTGCCTAAAGCGAGCGTAGCCCTAAAGAACCATTTTCTCAATTGGGCAAACTAGAATTCCTTCTGCTCCTACTTCTTTTAGTTGATCAATTACATCCCAGAAAGTATCTTTGTCGATTACGGAGTGAACACTGCTCCAACCTTCCTGTGCCAATGGCAAAACGGTTAAACTTCTTAAAACTGGAAGAATTTTTCCAACTGCATCAATTTTATCATTTGGAACGTTCATCAAGATATATTTTGAATTTCTAGCTCTTAAAACGGCTTGAATTCTAAATTTTAAAGTGTCAATATGTTTTTGAATTTCTGGAGAAACTTTTGGAGAAACAGCTAAAACTGCCTCACTTTTCAAAATAACTTCAACTTCTTTTAAATTGTTTTTAAATAAAGTGCTTCCGCTTGAAACAATGTCTACAATAGCGTCTGCAAGACCAATGTTTGGCGCAATTTCTACAGAACCAGAAATCTGGTGAATATCAACACTTAAACCAAATTTACTGAAATATTCGTTAACTGTATTTGGATAAGAAGTAGCAATACGAAGTCCAGCCAAATCCTGAACTGAATTGTATTCGAAAGTTTTAGGGACTGCTACTGAAACTTTACATTTTGAGAATCCAAGTTTTTGAACTACTTCAATTCCTTTTCCTTTTTCTACCAAAAGATTGTCGCCAACGATTGCTAAATCTACTACTCCGTCAATCAAGTATTGAGGAATATCTGAATTTCTAAGGTATAAAACTTCAAGAGGAAAATTTGAAGCTTCAGCTTTTAACTGGTCGATTCCGTTATTGATTGAAATACCGCAATCTTTAAGAATTTGGATACTGTCTTCGTTTAAACGACCTGATTTTTGAATTGCAATTTTTAAAGTACTCATTTTTTTAGTTGTTGTTTGATTAATAGTTTGAGTACAAAGAATTGGTATAAAAAAACCCGTTTGATGTACTCAAACGGGTTTTAAAATATGATGATTTACACACATACATTAACACATCGCTTGAGAGCAATAATGAAAATGATGATGATGTAATTGATTTGAAATCATTGTTTGGTTTGTTTTATAATTCTTTGATTCGGTTGCAAATATACTAGATAAAATAATTAAAAAACAATTTTTAATTTAACTTAACGATAGTTTATTGTTAAAAATCGTTTTAGACCACATTTTTTGCAATGATTTTAAAATTACTTTAACGAATTATCATATTCTTCAAAAACCAATAAAACGCTAGTTCCTTTTCCTATTTCACTTTCAATTTTAAACTTAACCTGAAGTAAATCTGTCATTCTTTTTACAATAAATAATCCAAGTCCTGTTCCTTTAATTTCTGAGTGATTGAGAGAATCTGATCTAAAAAACGGATTTAAGATAGATTCCAAATCCTTCTTAGCAATGCCAATTCCTTGATCTACAATAGTACAAATAACTTTATCATTTTGTCTAGACAATGAAATTCGAACTTCGCTATTACGTTTTGAATATTTAACAGCATTAGAAATGATATTTCGAAGAATCGTTACTGTTAAATAATTATCAGAATAAATATAAAACTCTTCTGAAGCATCTAAAACTACATTTATTTGTTGTGATTTAATCTTATCTGCATTCAATGTTAAAACATCTAAAACTACTGCATTTAGATAAATATTTTCTTTGTTTATATTTTGTTTTTGATTCTCAAAACGAGCCATCAAAAGAAGCTGATCTACAAGAGAATTTAAGTGATCTACTTCATTAATGCAATAGTTAATTTTTTCTTCGTATTCCTTACTATCTCTAGGTTTACGTATAAGCACTTCAAGTGTTCCTTTAATTACAGTAAGAGGTGTTCTTAACTCGTGTGAAGCGTCAGATGTGAACTGTTTTTCACGTTCTATGGCGTCTTCAATTCGATTCAATAAATTATTTATTGTTTTTGAAAGCGTAAACAATTCGTCTCTTGTTTTTGGCAACGGAATCCTTGCTTTTAGGTTGTCTTTTGTAATAATTTTAGAAGTCTGAATAATATTATTTATTGGCCTAATACTTCGTCCTGCAAAGAATCTTGCCAGAAAAAACAAAATAAAAAGAATAATTGGAAATGCAATCATTAAGGTATCTAACAGGTTTTGCAAGACTTTTGACGAATCTGAAAGCGACATTGCAATAATCAAATATCCAATTTTTTTTGTTCCAATATGAAGTGGAACTTGAATTTGACGAATTTTATTACCTAGCAGTTTAGTATCATAAAGCTCAAAATGATCTTTATTTTTATAAAAAATAAGCTTCTCATTTTTAAGATTGGGAGACTTTTCAATTATGTTTTTATTCAAATCTAAAAATTGGACAAAAACAGGATTTACATCAACAGAATTGTGTTCTCTTTCTTCCCATTCTTCACTATCCATAAAAACAACAACACCATTTTCAATTCTTAATTCTTTTAAATGATCTTGAACTTCTATGTTTAAGTTTTCATCAATATGATTGTAAACCGTCAGTTTTACAATAAAATAAATTGCAGAAAAAACCACTAAAACAAGAAGCCCTGTTCCTACAATATAGTTTAATGCAATTCTATTTTTAAAGGAGAGTGATGTCATTTTGCTAATCATTGGCAATATACCCAATACCACGAATGGTTTTTATATAATCTTCTTCAATTTTAAGATTTAGTTTTTTTCGAATTGCATTCATAAAAACATCAATAACACCAGTATCGTACTCAAAATTAATTTCCCACACATCTCTCAAAATTTGATTTCTAGTGCAGACTTTTCCTTTGTTTTGAATTAAATATGCCAACAATTCAAACTCTCGTTGTGTAAGCGAAATTTCTTCTTCTCCTTTCAAAACAATATGTCTGGATAAGTCCATTGTAATGTTTCCTAGGGTCAAAGTTTCAATTTGCTTTTTATTTCTAAAGTGAACTTTAATTCGTTCAACCAATTCCTCAAAACTGAAAGGTTTTTTGATATAATCGTTTGCGCCCGCTTTCAATCCTTCAATCGTTTCCTGCACAGTATCTTTTGCTGTTAAAAAAATAATTGGTGTCGTTTGATCTTTAATTCTAATGGCTTTACACAGATCAAGTCCATTGATTTTTGGCAACATCCAATCCAAAAGAATCAAATCAAATTTTTGTTCCTGAACAAGTTCAAAACCTTTTGAACCATCGGCAGCAGTAGTAATTTGATAACCTTCCTCTAGCAAGCCTTGTTTTAGAAATTGAACAATTCCTACTTCGTCTTCAACTATTAAAATATGCATTTATCGTATCTGATTAAAATTTGAATTTCTTTTTTGTAATCCAAAGATAAATAATTTAGCTCTCAGAAATGGCCTACACTACCAATTAATAAAGAAAACAAGAATCTTAAGCAAATATTAAGTTAATGTTAAGTAAGGTAAAAGTCGAACTTAATCTGACGTTAATGATTCGTAAGTAATTTTGTAAAAAAATAACTGATGAATTTTTTCAAAAAACTTTCGCCGTTTTACAATCTGGCACTGCTTTATTTTGTTGTAAGTTTCACACTTAGAATTGTTTTACTTTTTCACCCAATTACTCAAAGCTCTTTTTCATTTATCGAGAGCTTAAAGATTTTTTCGCTGGGTTTAGTTTCAGATTTTTTTGTTTTCTCGATAGCATTAGCCTTCTTATGGCTTTATCTTATTTTTATTTCAGATTCAAAATACAATAAACCTTACGGATATATTATACTGGCAGGTTTTTTGGCGCTTTTAATTTATATAGCGTCAGGAAAAAGCATTTTTGACGAGTATGGAGGTGCTTTGCCTAAAATCGTTTTGATTTTTGTTTCGCTAAAAACACTTTTGTTTGCGCTTTTTCTTTTCTTACCAAAGCACAGAAACAAAATTAGATACTGGCTTTTTGCATTTGTGATCTTTCTTTATGTTTTACTAATTCTTCAGAATGCAATTAGCGAATTTTTCTTCTGGAATGAATTTGGCGTAAAATACAATTTTATAGCTGTCAATTATCTGATTTACACAAATGAAGTTATTGGAAACATCATGCAGTCTTATCCTGTAATTCCAATATTCTCAACTTTGTTTGCCATTACAGGAATTATAACCTATTTTATTATCAAGAATTCTAGAAATTATATTGATGAAATTCCAAGTTTTAGCGAAAAAATAAAAATCACAGCACTTTATGCAGTGTTATTTATTACTGCTTTAGTAGCTGTTCCTGGATTAGCCAAAACAGAAAATTCTAAAAATGTTTTTGTAAATGAATTACAATCTAACGGAATCTACAAGTTTTATTTAGCCTTCCAAAATAACAAATTGGACTATTACAAATTCTACAAAACGATTCCTAATGAGAAAGCATTTGCTATTTTAAAACAAGAATTGCCTGCTATTTCTGGAAAAAATACACTTAGAGAAATAAAAGAAGATTCGTTAGAACAACGAAAAAATGTGGTTTTAATTACGGTTGAAAGTTTAAGTGCCGACTTCATGAAAATGTACGGAAACGAGCAAAATATTACTCCATTTTTAGACAGTCTTGCTCAAAAAAGTTTACTTTTTACAAATGTTTATGCTGCAGGAAACAGAACTGTACGTGGTCTTGAAGCTGTAACCTTGTGCCTTCCTCCTACAGCTGGCGAAAGTGTTGTAAAAAGAGAAGATAATAAAAATAAGTTCTCAACTGGATCTATTTTTCTTCAAAAAGGCTACAATGTAAAGTTTATGTATGGTGGAGATGCTTTTTTTGACAACATGCAGGACTTTTACTCAGGAAACGGATATCAAATTGTTGACAAATCAAACTTCGCTAAAAATGAAGTCACTTTTTCTAACGTATGGGGAGTTTGCGATGAAGATATGTACAATAAAGCTATTAAAATCATGAATGCTGAAGCAAAGGAAAACAAACCTTTCTTTAACCATATCATGACAGTTAGCAATCACAGGCCGTTTACTTATCCAGACAATAAAATTGATATTCCTGGAAATATTAAATCTCGTGATGGTGGCGTAAAATATACTGATTATGCACTTCGTCAATTTTTTAAGCAAGCTGAGAAACAACCTTGGTATAAAAATACTGTTTTTGTAATTGTAGCCGATCATTGTGCTTCAAGTGCAGGAAAAACAGAACTTCCATTAGACAAATATAGAATTCCAGCATTAATTTACACACCAGGTGCAAAACCTGAAAAGTTCAATAAATTAATGTCACAAATCGATGTTATGCCAACATTATTTGGACTTCTAAATTTTGATTATCATAGTAAATTTTTTGGTTGTGATGTTCTTAAAACAGACTATCAACCTCGAGCTTTTATAGCTACTTATCAGGATTTAGGTTTAATAAAAGATAATGTTTTAACTATACTTTCTCCTAAACAACAGATACAACAGTTTCAGTTAAAACTTAACGAGAAAACTGGAATTTCTCCTGAATTTCAAATTTATTACGATGAAATTCCATTAAAATCTAAGAATCAAAGTTTAATCGAGCAAACTATTTCTTATTACCAAGCTGCTTCCTATGTCTTGAAAGAAAAAGAATATCAGCTTAAAGAAATTGCAAATAAGAATAAAAAATTATACGCAAACGTTCGTGACTAATACAAAAAGAAACCCGGCATCTGCCGGTTTTTTTTTATAAATCTTTTTATTTGCAGCTGTTTTTTAATTGCAGAGAATGCTAAGATTTTTTAGAAACTATCTTTTCCTTGTGTGATTAGTGAAACCAAAGCTGTTTTTTTCGATATTTATATTATAAAAACAAACCCGACAGGTTTTTTAAACTTGTCGGGTTTAGTTTTATTTTAAGGATTTCATAGAAACTAGAAAACTTAAACTATGAAATTTGAAATCAACATTTAATCATTTTGATTTTTCATTCCAAACAAATCACCTTTTTGAAACAATTTCAAATCATCTTGTAAAGCTTGATAATTTCTTTGTGTAACCGCTGGAGCATCCAAATCGCTCAAATCTGGTTTTCCAGCATTTATCCATGCAGTATACCAAAAACTTGCAGTTGCAGCAATAGCTTTTTTCATTTGACTTTCAACCATTCCGTTTAATTGTTCGTGAAGCTTTTTAGCATAATCCTCAGAAAAAACAGCAGTATTGTATCTCGTTTTCATTACATTTCCTTCTGCATCCAATTTAAATACTTTGTCTTGAGGAGTTGCAGTTCTCAATTTTTTATCGATATCCAATAAAGGTTGCGCCAAGCTATGAGTATCGTTAATCAAGTCCCAAATTGCTTTGTGAACGTCTGGATAATACTGTGCTTCAGGAACATTTAATTTATAATTTTTAACAAACAACTCTGGTAATCTACTTTCCCAAAGTGAGTGAATTCCTTTTTGATCTGTTAATTGTCCGTCGTGATTTGCAGAAGTATGTAATGGCATGTGCGCATCACCAACATAATGTCCTAAATCTGCAGCAAGGAATAAGATTTCAGCTTTATTTTTATCTTTAAAAGCTTTTGTCAATTTTGCCATCATATCTTCCATATACCATGGTAAGATTCCGTTATCCGACAAGAATTTAGCATCGTATTTTTGTTTTGCTTCTTCTAATGTTTTCGGATAAGCGTCTGCAGGGCCAAAGTTCTCCATGTCAAAATAATGTCTTGGTCCTTCTTCTTTATAGTTTAAAGCATACTTACGGATATCTGGAACCGAAGCTTCTTGGGTAATAAAATCAATGTGATTGTAGAAAAATATCTGCAATTGTTTTGGTAAAGCCATTACAGCAGCTTTGTTAATACGTTCATGGCCTACAGTTCCCCATGATAACATAATAAAGCCAATAACTAATACACCGAAAGCGATTAATTTTGGTCTCATTTGGATTTTTTTCATTTGTTTTTTTATTAGAGGGAGCAAATTTAGTTTTAATTAAAGAATACGCAAAAAATACTATCAATAAGATTCTGTAATTTTAACTTTTTGAGATTTTACCTCGTAAAAACAGCATAAGTTCATATTAACAATAATTTTCTTTATACATTTGCTTTACCATCAAAATTCAATTTTATGCGCCAAATTACTTTAAATTTATTTCTATTAATTTCTGCCTTTTGCTTTGCACAAGAAACTGATTTGAAATTAAAAAACGTCAGTGACACCATATTAAATCAAAAAAGAGTCCTTAAAGTATCTGATCCTTTGAATGGTGAAAAAACAATGCAAAAATTGTTTCCAGGTAATTTATATCATCTTTCTGATAAAAATACTTTTATAAGCTGGAAATGCAAATCCTGCAAACCTTCGTCTTTTGTTGATGTAAATGGCGTAGAAGGAGATCAAATGTTTCCTTATAGCGAAGGTGTAGCCACAAGACTTTTGGCTAATATTGACTATAGCGATTCCAAAGGAAATCAGTTTAAAATTTTAGTTTTCAATCATTCTGTTCATGATGAAGACGGCTTGCAAACAGGACGTTTTTCTGGCGGATTATTAGGCGTGGCAAAATTCGAAAAGAACAGTAATGTTTGGGAAATGAAATCTTTTCAACCTGCAGTTGCTGCTTTTGGATCTTTTGCACAATGTCCAACTCCTAAACTAGTTGAAATTGGAGAAGATCAATTTGCTTTATCACTTGTTCATGCCAATGGTGGCGCAGGTGCTCCATATAACGGTTATTTATACCTAATCGTCGGATTTGATGGAAAATATCAGCCTCTAATGGAAATTGATTATTACTCTCTTTTCAATAGCATTAGCTCAGAATGGTCAAGCACTTATACTGTCGTTACAGATAATAATAAAAAATTCTTTAGAGATTTTAAAATCGTAACAAAAGGTTCATACAAAAAAGCAAAAGGTACAGAAGATGATTTCGAAGTTGATTTACCGGCTGAACTTGCAGAAATGGCAAAAACCAAAAAGCAATTTAATTTTGTAATTGAAAGACATTACTCATTCAAAGGAAAATTTTACAAAATGATTGACAAACCAATTGTAAAATTCTCCAATGTAAAATAAATGACATTATCCTAAATAAAGTATTGATAATAAAGCTAAAACAGCTATAAAAATCCATAAAAAAACACCTTGAAGCAAAGGCTTTACTCCTACTGCTTTTAAAGTGGCAAAGTTTAGCGTTGCACCAATTAGAAACAAAGTTATAGTCAAACCAATTTTAGCAATACCAACAAGATGTGCTGTAAAAATGGTTGTTGACGGAATATAGGTATTCACTAACATTGCAACAACAAACAAACCAATGAAATAAGGAATTTTAATTTTTGAGTTCTTGCTTTTAAATAAAAAAGCAGTCAAAATTGAAATTGGAATAATCCATAAAGCTCTGGCTAATTTTACTGTTGTTGCAACCTGAAGCGCTTCTGCACCATATTTATTTGCCGCACCTACAACAGAACTGGTGTCGTGAATGGCAATTGCACACCAAAGCCCAAAGTCTTTTTGAGACAAATCTAATTGATGTCCGATAAAAGGAAAGACAAACAGAGCGATTGAGTTTAGTATAAAAATAACTCCTAAAGCTATTGAAGTCTGATTTTCGTTCGATTTGATTACAGGAGAAATAGCGGCAATCGCGCTTCCTCCACAAATTGCTGTTCCGCAAGAAATTAAATGAGAAGTTTTTTTCTCTGTTTTAAGCCATTTCCCTAATAGAAATCCGAAAATCAAAGTGCTGAATATTGAAAACACAGTTAAAACAAATCCTTCTTTTCCCGCTGAAACTGCGCTATTTGCGTTCATTCCGAATCCTAAACCTACTACAGAGAATTGCAATAAAAATGTAATTGCTTTGTGATTGAATTCTACAAACGGATTTCCAAAAAGGTTCACAATTAAAACACCCAATAAAAGTGCTACTGGAGGAGAAATAATCGAAAATAAACATAATAGAATTACGGCAAGAAAAAGTACTTGCTGTACAGATTGATTAATTTCAAATAATTGTGCTGATGTTTGTTCTTTTGTTTTCAAAATAAATGGGTATTGATATTATGTTGCAAAGTTCCGCCGTTTATATTGAAAACGCCAATCGTAAATTACAATTGACTATAACTTCAAGTTATAATGATTTGCTAAATTTTGAATAAATAGTTCTGATAAAGAATCTGATTTTCCTTGCAAAGTGGCTATGTAAAAATATCTTTCTATAGATAATTTTTCAACATCTAAAACAATCAATTCTTTGTTTTTCAACTCCTTACTTACAGCATGAATAGACATAAAAGCAAAACATTCTGAATTTAGCAAATATGATTTTATACTTTCTGTACTTCCTAATTGCATCTCAATTTGCAAATCTGCTAGTTTTAAGTTGGCTTTTTTTAGTGCAAATTCTATAACTTCAAGTGTTCCAGAACCGCGTTCTCGAGTTATGAATTTCATTGATTTTAAATCAGTTATTGAAATTTCATTTTGTTGCACCAACGGATTTTTACTGCTGCAGACTAAAACCAATTCATCTTTTAAAAACGGAATGTATTTTATGGATTGATTTTTAGATTGTCCTTCAACAATTCCGATTTCGATTTCTTTATTGATTAAAACATTTTCAATTTGTTCTGTATTTCCATTCAACAAATTGACTTTTATGTCTTTTTGCTTTTGATGAAAACTAGCCAAAACTGGAGAAATAATATATTGCGAAATAGTTGTACTTGCTCCTAGTCTGAGCAAACCTTGACGTTCTGCATTAAAAGAACTCATTTCAAAGTCTATTTCGCGATAAATATCAAAAATACTTCTAGTATATTTTAGAAGAATTTTACCTGCTGGAGTTAAGGCGATTTTAGAACCGTTTCGCTCGAAGAGTTTGGTTTTATAGGTTTCTTCTAATTCTTGAATATGTTTAGAAACTGCTGGCTGCGTAATATATAATTCTGTTGCCGCTTTAGTAAAATTAAGGCGGAGCGCAACGGTGTAGAAAACTTTTAGCCTGAAGTCCATAACTATAGTTTGGTTTAGTTTGTTTCATGTTTAGAGTTTCAAGTTATGCAAAAACTTTGAACTTTTATCTCTCTGAACCTTTGTAGCTTTTAAAGCAATCCATTATACTTTCTAACAAACCATTCTGTTGTCAATAAAGCAGCAATCAAAATCAATAACCAAACCCAGTCAATAATCGGGGTTTTACTTGAGATATTTTTTTCAATTGATTTGTATTCTTTGTTTTCTAAAAGTGCATTAATCAATTGATCGGCCTGATCTTCGAAGAAAGCTTTTCCTCCTGTTTGCTGAGCCAATTGCTGTAATTTAACCACATCTGGATTTACAAATTGCTTTTCGATATCAAAATCTAAAATTTCAAAATGACTTGCGTATGAAGTATTCGAGTTTAATTCTTTTACTGTAAAGTTGTATTTTCCTGCCGGAAGTCCTTCTAAATTAGCAGAGAAAGAATTACTTCCTTTCAATAAATCATAATTCTTAGTTTGTTTCGTCGCAGCATTTACAACAGTAATGGTAAGTCTGGCTTTTTCATCAAACTCATAATTTTTATTGAAATATTGCGCGTTAATAATGATTTCTTCACCAGAGTTATAAAAACTTTCGTGAGATACTACTAACGATTTCTTTGAAGTTGATGATGCTAAGTATTGAATAATTTTATCCATAAAAACATCATATTTTTCAAATGACTGATTATCGACATGACTTTGCAAACGCCATTTCCAGCTGTTTTCTCCTAAAAGAAAAGCGGTTCTTTTTCCTTGATTTTCAGCGAAAGCTAATAAAGGTGCATTGGTAGAAACGTTTCTAATTTTTGAAGAAAGCAAAACAGAGACATTTCCGTTAGTGCTGATATTACCAAACGGATTTTGCAAAGGCGGGAAATTTTCAAAACCGATATTATCTATTGCAAACAGGTTGAAGGCTGATTGGAATTCACATAAAAAATCTTCTCGCTGATTACTCATTTTAAATATCAGATTGTTCTGCTGCTGATTTAGAAAATTAAAATCGGTATTGTTTCCTGTGATGATAAAGGTATTTATTCCTTTTAATTTATTATTGTCAAAAATAGCTTTAAAAGCTGTCGTTGGCTGATATAAAACCAAAACAGAAATATCGTCTAAATTGCTAATTTGATTTGGTTTAACTAATATTACTTTACGCTGTGCATTAACTTCAATTGAACGTTTTAAAGCGGCAATATCTGGGTGGTTTATAGCTGAAACAATTGCAATAGTAGACTTTTGATCGATAATTTCAACAGCAAAATTTTTGATGTTATTGTAACTGTTTTTCTCTTTTGCTGAGGATTGTATACTAGCCTTATAAATCTGTAATCCAACTTTATCTGCTGGCAATAATAGATTTAAAGAAGCTGTTTTTTTTGATGGCGAGAAAGAAAGTTTTTCTTTTGCTACAACAGTATTTCCTTGCGAAATAGTAAATTCTGCATTGGCAGTTTTGTCGCCAGCATATTGTAGAAAAACTTCGACAGGAAATTTATTTTTATGAAAAGCGTATTTATTTACGTTGAGCTGATTGATTTTTAAATCGAAAAAAGTGGTTGTATCTCCCACAACCAAAGGATAAACTTTATTGACAGGATCGAATCTATAAACATAGTCGTTTCCTGTAGTCTGATTTCCGTCTGTAATAATTACTGTTGGGAAAATCAGTTTTTTGTTGATGCTTTTTAAATTCTTTGCAACTTTGTTTAAATTGGTTTGATTTCCTTTGAAATCAAATTTGTCTGAAGTTTTAAAATCGTTGTCAAATTGATAGGTTTGAATATCGAATTTTTCTTTTAAAGCAGGATTTGAAACCAGTTTTTGGTATAATTCAACTGCTTTTTTATCTGATTTTAGTGCCACAATAGAACTCGAATTATCGACCACAACGGCTAAAGGCGTTTTGGTAATTTCGAGAGAATTTTTAGAAATAATCGGATTTATCAATAAGACTAACAACCCGAAGATGGCCAAAAAACGTAAAAAAGCCAAAAGTATTATCACATTGGATTTACTTTTGGCTTTAAAAAAATATTGAAAATACGATAAACCACCAGCAATTACTAAAGAAAGCAATAATAAAAGAATCGTGTTTGTCGTCATATTTATTTAGTATTCAGTAATCAGTTTGCAGTAAGCGGCTAAAAAATTGTGTTTTGTTCCTGAGTCAGCTTAAAAACTTAGTTGCTCAGAATCTTAGCAACTTAGAATCTTATGTAAGCATTCCTCCGCAAACATTAAGAACTTGTCCTGTAATGTAACCGCTCATGTCTGATGCAAGGAATAAACAAGCATTTGCTACATCTTCTGGAGTTCCTCCACGTTTCAACGGAATACCTTCTCTCCATCCTTTTACTACATCTTCTGATAATTTTGCAGTCATTTCTGTTTCAATAAAACCTGGAGCGATTGCGTTGCAACGAATGTTACGAGAACCTAACTCAAGAGCTACAGATTTTGTAAATCCGATTGCACCAGCTTTAGAAGCTGCATAGTTTGTCTGACCTGCGTTTCCAGAAACTCCAACAACAGAACTAATGTTGATGATCGATCCTGCTCTTTGTTTTAAGAAAGTTTTCTGAATCGCTTTTGTCATATTAAAAACCGATTTCAAATTCACATCAATTACTTGGTCAAAATCTGCCTCAGACATACGCATTAGCAAATTGTCTTTTGTAATTCCAGCATTATTGATTAAGATGTCAACAGTTCCAAAATCTGCTAAAACAGCATCAACAAAAGTCTGAGCTTCGTTAAAATCTGCTGCATTAGATTGGTATCCTTTAGCTTTTACTCCTAAACTATTTAATTCTGCTTCTAAAGCTTCTGCAGATGCAGCAGATGAGCTGTATGTAAAAGCAACGTTTGCTCCATGTTTAGCAAAAACTTCAGCAATTCCTTTTCCAATTCCACGGCTTGCACCAGTAATAATTGCAACTTTTCCTTCTAGTAATTTCATATTAAGGTATTCGTTTTTATTTTTTGAATTACAAATATAGATTATTTGAGCATTTAATAAAATTTGTAATCCAAAAATTGGCTTAAGAATTTTAGATGTTGCTAAAACAAAAAAAACAGCTCATAAAATGAGCTGTTTCCCCCAAAATAAAAAAACAAAACTAAAAGCTTAAATATGATTTTGTTTCGATTTAAGAAACATACTAAGTTTTAATGGTAATAGCTTAAAAATTGTTTCTTAATATATCTATTCTTCTTTATTCTTTTCAATCTTATCATAGACTATACAACCAAGCGCGATTATTATTGACAGATATAGATAAGGTCTTAAATATTCATAGTAGTATTGATTTATAATAAGTAAACCTATACCCCAAAACAATATCGCAATAGTTGCGGGTGTAAATATTTTTTTAATCATAATATCTAGAAATAAGAAGTTTATTATTTTGATTCAGAAATTATGTTTGGTAAAAGCAACTCACTTTTGTGAGTTGCTTTTTATATATTATTGAAGCTTCCAAGTTGTCATTCTAAACGGACTTGAAGCGCTTGTAAATGTATATACAGGATCTGAGTAGTACAATCTGAAGCTTTCAGCTTTTACGTAAAGTCCTTCAGGATCCATGAAATATTTATCTATACTCGCCAAGAAAGCTGGTGTTGCTACTGTAGTATTTCCGTTCCATGATGCATGTTTCAGAATTACTTTTTTACCATCTGCATCTTCTTCAGCAGTTACGTAATGAAATAAAGCACCTCTTCCCACGAAAGTGTAATAAATAAAAGTTCCGATAGAGTGATTCGCATATATCTGAATAGATGCTATACTTTGTCCAGCTGGTAACATTGCATTAACTTTTTCTAATTCAGCATATAACAATGGTGAGTTAGCAGGAGAATCTATTGTGTAATCATCTACAAAGAATCCAAACCATGAAAGAGGTTTGCCTGGAAGCAAGTATTTATAATCATCTGTAAGGACTAATGGCTTCGTTGTATATTTTATCACAGCAGATACGCCACCTGTTCCTGTTGCTGTAAAGCTTCCGTCAGCGTCATTATATGTAAAATTTGATAATTTTTGTCCGCCTACTTCAACCGCAGGACTTACTATTATTCCTGTTGGAGTATATCCAACTCCTAAATTGTAACTTACAGAATAACCGCTTTCAATAGAATTTGATGTTGCAAAACGAGTTGCAGCCGCAAATGAAAAATCAAATTTATGAGTGGTTGTTCCATCGTTAGTTTCAAGAAGTCTAAAAAGCGGTCTTTCTTCTCCTCCAATAACATTTTGCTCCATTACAAGGTTTTTAGGCAAATCTGCCCAATCTTCTGCAGTAGCTTTTACAAAACGCAATTCTTGATTGTTTCTATTGGTTCTAAAGATAATCTCGCCATTTTCTTCTCCGTAGTACAAAAATTGAAAATCTCCTAAATAACCTTTAGCTCTCAAAGCTGGAATAGGATAATTATTAGAATCTGATAAAAGGTGAATTCTATTTTTTGTAGTAAAAGTTAAACTTACTGTGCTTCCTACTTGAATAGCATATTCACTTTTATGCGCATCTGTATCCGAATCAAAATCTGATGCCATAACTACAGTTCCGTCTGCAGCAAATCTAAACAAGTGTGTATATCCTCCTAAAACAGTGTTATCAGTAAAATAAACCGCTTTCCATCCTTGTGGAGACGAAAGCAAAGCCTCACTTAATTCTGTTTTTTGATTATTTAGACGAGTTGTAGGCGTTTCATTAAAAAGTTGTTCTGCATCTGTATTATCATTACAGGCGATCAATTGCAGTATTAAAACAGCTGCAAATAAGTACTTATATAGTTGTTTCATTTTCATAATGCTTGTTTTAATTAATTACAGATGTTGTATTTTTTTCTGCTTCATCTCTTAAAGCATAAAAATCCATATTGAATGCTTCTTTAAAATATTTCACCACAATGGCTTCTTTTGCTTTTAAGGCTTGAAGCGCAAATGGACTTTGAATTCCTGCTAAAAAGTCAGCGTATTCGTCTTTTGAATAAATTAAAATCATAGAAGCCGTTTCTGCAAAATCTTCATTGATATTTGATCTTGCGTAACTTGTAATAAATCCAAGTTCATTTGATTCTGGAATTTCATAATTGTACCAATCTGCAGTATAACCTCCTGGCGTCAATGTTTTCCAAGTTTTTTCATCAAAAGGTTTGTTCTGATTTAGAATGTGAATGTACTCATGCTGAATTGTATGAATAAACTCTGATACGTTTGCACGATTTGTTTGATCGATATAATCTGTTTCAAACAAAGTAACTCTTTGTCCTCCTTCAGCCAAACCTAAAGTTCTCGTTCCTACACTATTTAAGTTAACTCCTCCAACCAAAACAATTTCTCTTGGCGCTATTTTCTTTACGAAATCTGGACCTCCAATTGCAGCATAACTTTTTAGCCATATTGTTTGAACTATTTCTAGTGCTGGTTTCACTTTATCAATTTCTGGCGGGAACAAATAACGGCTATTGTCTACTGTATTTTGGTTCCATTTATATTGCACATTAATATTGTATTGATCTAAGTAAATTCCATCAATCCAATTATCTAAAGCTGTTTTTTCAGGTTGTGTAAAATCTAATTGGCTTTCTCCTGGCAGGTCATCGCTTCCACATGAAAATAGAGTTATCGAAACTAGAGCTAAAACCGCAATTTTATTATATTTTAATAATTTCATAATTTTCATTTTTTAAGATTATCTAGGATTTAGTTCTAAACCAGTGTTTGAAGCGTGCAACGGAATCTGTAAAGCTCTTCTGTTGTCGTCTTTTACTAGTATATTAGCTGGTTTGTTTGATGTTTCATGTTTTACCACAATGTTAAAACGTTTAATATCAAACCATCTAAGTCCTTCGTGTATAAAATCTCTTCTTCTTGTTTCTGCAATAGCTTTAATATAAGAAGTTTGTACTGGCGTCATGCTGTAGAATGGAGTATATTCGTCTGGAACAACAGGAAACATTGCTACTACTCTTGCTTCAGTTAATTTATCTGTTGCTGGATTATAAGTTGGAGTTCTCGTTGCTAAAAAGTATTCTAATTCGTCATTAGCCAAATCAATTTGTCCTTTCATAACGTGAGCTTCCATTCTGTTTAAGAAAAACTCGTCGTTGCTTAACAAAACTTCTGCTACATAAGGATCTCCAATACCAGCTGTTACGTTAGAATATTTAAAGTATTCATAGAACTTTGGAAGAAATAAAGTTATACTTCCATTAGAAGAATAAAAGTTATAATAATACGCTTTTCCAAAAAGATTTGTACTTGTTCCAAAAATCTCTGGACGACGTAAGCCTGATAAATTGAAACGATTTGTAGAATATAATCTTCCGACAATAGTATTTGCTGAAACAATTAATAAATTGGTTTCTACATCGCTCGCGCCATATCTCAACATTTGATCTTCTACACCAAGAGGTTCATAAGTAGAGAAATCTCTCAATCCTGCTGGCTTATTGCCTAAATCATCAGATAATGAAATTACTTTATCCCAATTTCCTTTTACTAAATAAAATCTACTGGCAAAAGCTTTTGAAGCTGCTACAGTAAAGTGAAATCTTGGCTCTTTGTAATCGTTTGTCACTAATTTTAAACCTTCTTCAATGTCTTTTTCAAGAAAATCAAAAACTTCAGCAACCGTATTTCTTTTGTATTTAGTGATTAATTCCGTTTCTGGTTTTGTTACATACGGAATACCTAAATCTGACTCAGCTGTTGCTGGATTGTAACGTTTTGACCATAATGAAACCAACATAAAGTGTGAATACGCTCTCGCCATTAAAGCTTCACCTCTCTGAGGATTTAAGCTTGCTGGACTTCCTAATTGCTCAATTGCTTCTAGTGCTTTGTTTGCATGCGCAATTGCTTTATAGCAAGCATCCCAGTAATACGCTTGAGTATCAATATCAGTTGCTTCTGTATTGATTTCCCAATTGTAATTTTGCTCGTTTCTGATTAATGTTGTAGGTAATCCGGTGTCAAAAACATTATCAGACATCGTTTCTGCAATCTCAAAATAACTCATTTGAGGATAAGCTTCTACCAATAATTCTTTTATTTTTTCTGGTGTATCTATTTCTGTTCTATTGTCTGGTTTCTCCGATAAGAAATCATCACAGCTAGTAATACAAATAAGTATTAATAGGGATAATGCTATTTTTAAGTTTTTCATGATCTTGACTATTATAATGAAAGGTTTAAAGTAAATGTATATTGAGTTGTCACTGGGAAAGCAACTCCTCCAGTATTACGGAACTCAGGATCTTGTCCATTTAATCGTTTATCAGAATAAACTAACCAAGGATTTACTGCTGAACCTTTTAATGTAAAAGTGCTCACCCCGATTTTCTTCTTGAAATCTGCAGGAAATTCCCAGCTTAATGAGATATTCTTTAATCTAACAAAATCACCATCAGCAATACGAACATCAGAATAGTTATAAGTATTGTAAGCTCTTGCCAATGTACGATCTCCTCCATAATTAGCATTTAAACGTCTGTCTGCAATAACAGGAACATTTGTATAATTTTCATCTCCAGGATTAATCCAACGGTTTGTAAAGTCTTTTGTAAATACCGTTAAGTCATCATAAGTACTATCGTATACAGGATTTAAACGAACTTTATTTCCTCCTGAACCTACAAAGAATATATAAAGAGACAGATTTTTGTATGTAAATGTATTTGCAAAACCAAATGATTTATTAGGCTCAATTGACCCTTCGTATTTCAAATATTTTGTCACATTTAAGTTATCCTGAAAATTAGCCTCTGTAATATTGTTTTCTGCACCATCTTGTAAAATGAAGGTTGGAAGACCTTGATTATTCAAACCTGTAAATTGATATGAATACAATGAATTTCTTGGGTGTCCAACTGTATTTCCACCATTTGAATCAACTAAATCAAAAGCTGTTGGTGTATTTTGCAGTTTTGTAATTTCTTGATGGTAAACAGAAAAATTAAGATTTGTTGACCATTTAAAATCTTTAGTATCAATATTTTTAGTAGTAAAAGCAACCTCTAAACCTTTTGTTTCCATATCGGCATTGTTGCCTTGTCTAATTCTTTGACCTCCAATACCTGATGTAATTACATAATCAACAAGATCAAAAGCTTTACGACGGTAAACATCTGTTGTAAACTGAACTCTGTTATTAAACATTCCAAGATCAAGTCCGATATTAGTTTCAAACTGTTTTTCCCAAGTTAAATTTCCGTTTTGTAATTCTTCAATTCTAATGGCTGATTCTCTATCATCAAGTCCGAAACGGTCTGTAATAGCACTTTTGTAAATAGCCAAAGAGTTTGTTGCAGGTCCTGCAGTAGCTGTTAAACCGTACGATGCTCTTAATGCTAAAGTATTAACTGATTGAACATTTTTCATGAAGCTCTCTTCAGCAACATTCCATTTTCCACTAAAAGTATAAGTTGGCAACCATCTAGAAGAATCGCTATTTCCTTGTCTGTTAGACCCATCATAACGTCCTGTAACAGAACCCGTATAACGTCTATCATAAGTGTAACCTACTTTACCAAAGAAACCTACTGTTCTTTCTTTTTCTTCATTAAAACCATAATAAGAATCACCAGCGTTAATTATCTTTTCAATAATTCTTGGATCTGTAAAAGCAGTCAAACCTCTATCGTATTGTAAACCTGCAGCTGTAAATTGATCGCTAGTTCTATCTACAACTCTCATTTCAGTACCAAAAAATCCTTCTAATTCATGCTTCTCAGCAAATACATTTCTATAAGTAACACTATTTCTTAAGTTATAAGATGTCATGTCATTTGTAAACTTTCTCAAGAATCCACCATTTGGCAATACAGATTCTTTTGGCGCCGTTAAGTCATTTGGATCTTGATATAAAAAGATATTTTGATCTCTTACTAACGTATTTACTCCATCTTCACCAATTGCTGTTCCTGCTCTATATGCTCCAACAACGTTTGAACCTTCTAAAATTTTGTGCTCACGGCTTGTGTTTGCATAACGAGCTGAACCAGTTAAATTATAAGTTAAGTGAGGATTAATTTTATAATCTAAATCTAATTGAAAACGAATATCTTTTACTTCAATTTCCATGAAATTGTTAGCCAATTCGTTTATAATATTCATTTTAGCCCAGTTATTTCTATAGTATTCCAAGTTTCCATTATCGTCATAAGGACGTAAAGTTCTACTTGTATTTAATACATAATTAAAAGGGTTGATATCAAAATCACGTGTCACTTTACCAAAAACAACATCTTTCTCGCTTTCGTAAGTTCCAGGCGCACCTTGATCTCTAATAGATGCCAGTGTAGATAAAGTAACATTTAATTTATCATTGACATAAAAAGTCCCTTTAATATTACTAGAAATCTGTTTTACATCATCTGCAATAGTCCATCCTGGATCTGCATAATACCCCAATGAAGCATAAAATGTATTATTTTTACCCCCTCCAGAAAAACTTAAAGAGTGATTTTGCGTAATAGATGGTCTAAACAAAACATTGAACCAGTCTGTATTTGCCTGCTCATATTTTTTCAAAAAATTATTACGGCTTACAGGGTCATTATTAACCAAGTACGTTCCAGTTTCTGGATTATAAGTATTTATTGCTCTTCCTAAAATATTATAAGCTCCACCGTATCTTCCATTTACAGTACTTGGTAAATCTAAATAACCTTTAGCTTCCATTTCTTTAAAAATACTCATAGATTCCTGAGAATTTAGAATATCAAATTGGCTATAACTTGGAACTGTTCTTACAGTTTGCTCCAATCCGTATGTAATTTTTAGCGGAGAATCTCTGCGCCCTTGTTTTGTTGTTACAACTACAACTCCGTTTAATGATCTAGATCCATAAATTGACGTAGCCGATGCATCTTTAAGAATTTCAATACTTTGAATATCGTTTGCACTTAAACCAGCCACAGATGAACTTAATAATGTCTCTGAATTTCCAGATGCTAAATCAGCAAACGACATATTAATAATATCTTCTTGAACAACACCATCAATAACCCATAATGGTTTCGTATCTCCAAAAATTGAAGAAGATCCACGAACGGTTATCTTAGGAGCAGTACCAAAAGTACCTGTTACGTTTTGCACTGTAACCCCCGCCGCTTTTCCTTCGATCATTCGGCTTACGTCAACTACACCATCAATTTTTAATTCTGCGCCAGAAATTTTACTAATAGCTCCAGTAAATGTTCTTTTTGAAGTTTTTTCATATCCTGTCGTAACTACCACCTCTTTAAGGTTTTGACCAGCTTCAGTTAATACAATTGTTGGAGAAGTATTATCGATTCCAATTTCTTTAGACTCCATACCCACATAAGAAATAACCAAACGATCTACATTAGCCGGTACTTCAATAGTAAAGTTTCCATCAAAATCTGTTAAAACAGCAGTTTTTGTGCCTTTTGCCATAATTGTAGCGCCAGGTAACGGACTACCAGTTTGGTCAGTAACTTTTCCTTTAATGATTGGCCCAAAAGTTAGAACCTCAAATAAAGAATCGTGATTACTGGCATACGAAAAAGAATCAATAGTATTCTTTTGCAGCACAATCTGATTGCTTACTTCTGAAAAAGTAATATTAAAAGGAACCAATACTCTGCTAAGTACACTCGACAGAGTTTCTTGGTTTGCTTCTATACTAACCTTCTCTCCTAGTTGAGGAAGTCTTGAGTTATAAGAAAATTTTACATGAGCAGACTTTTCAATTTTTGATAAAGCATTGTCTAAAGTTAGGTTCTCAACTGTAATAGTTACTTTAGTATCTAATTTTTTCTGCCCATTTACATTATTTGCGAGAGTAACACTTGAAAACACAAGCGCTAACACAAACTGAAACAGCGTTATTTTCATGATTTGGTGAAGTAATCGTTGCTTGACAACAGGTTTTTTCATAATTTTGGTTTGTTTTGATTAATACTATTCGAGTGTATTTTAAGAAACATCATAAATTACCCTTTACAGAGAGTGATTTATTCAGATTTAAGTGTCGTTAATGTTACAGCATTCTCGGCACTTTTTTTATGCATTCGGTTTTTACATAGGCATTTACAAATTGTTTTTTTAGTTTTTTAATAGCTTCATTTTGGATTTTTAAATTTTTATTTTTTTGATCGAATTTCGAAGTCTAGTTACAGCCAGAAGTCGTAATTACAATCTGATTTCCATTCATTTCATAATTTGTATCGTTGCCAATGCTTTTACAAATTATTTTCAGCTTTTCTGCCAATGGCTGATCACTTAAAGAAGTCGTCAATCGGCAGTCTTTTAATTTTTCGTGAGGAAAATCAATATCAACTAAATAAGCCTGTTCTATAGTTTCAAGAATTTGAGCAACAGGAATATCAGTAAACTCAAAACTTAACTGCTCAATATTTCTAACACTATTTACTAAAATCGGATCTTCAGTAATATTGGTTATTTTATTAAACACTAATTCTTTACGAGCAAAACGCAATGCTTGATTAGGAAGCAAAACAATTTCTTTGTTTTCTGTAGTGCGAACCAAATCATTAGACTTTACCTTTACTTTACCGGTGCGAACAAGAACTTCAACATTTTGCTGATCTGGATAAGCCTTTATCCTAAAGCTTGTTCCAACAACTCTAGTGACAATCTCATTAGCATAAACAAAAAAAGGCTTTTTAGGATTTTTACTAATTTCAAAGAAACCTTCGCCGGATAAATACACCTTTCTTTCGTTCCCGGTAAAGATTTTAGGGTAACTTAATTTACTATTGGGCTGTAATAAAACAGAACTTCCATCAGATAAAGTAATTATCTGTGATTTTTCAGAATTATTGGTTTGTTCAACCAAACCTTCATTATTATCCTGAACTAGTTCGTTGTAAGTAACTACATTATCATTTGCAGTAATTTCACTTCTAAAAAACCATGTAGAAAAAATACCAATCAAAATAGCGGCAGCGACACCACTAATCCAATATCTTCGTATTTTAAGTTTTTTAATTTTTGAAGATTGTTGAGAAAGCTCTTCTCTATGTTCAATTTTTCGCCAAGTTTCCTGTAAAGCTTCATGAACTTCGTTTGAAGACAATTTAGATTCTGGAACCCGCATGGCCAAAAGTACAAGCCTTGCATCTTCAACAAGTTTGGCTCTTTGAAGATTCTCGAGAGTCCATTCTTCCCAGCCCTGTTCATCAACTTTAGATAAAATCCATAATTGAAAAGATTCATCAGCTAAGAAGTCTTCAATTTCTATATAATTGTTACGTTTTTGCATCTTATTATTAAGGTTACAAAAACATAGAGGACAGTTTTTTTATTATATACTCACCGATTTAAGATTTTTTTTTGATTTTTTCTTAAATTTTTAAAAAACCCCTGAAGATATAAGCACTAAAAGCGGAATACTGCCTGTCCATTCTTTTCTAAGACTCAGTAAACCGCGATGTAGAAGATTACTAGCCGACTGATAATTCACATCTAATAAATCTGCTATTTGATCTACGCTTAATCCTTGGTGATAACGCAAATACAAAGCTTCCTTCTGACGACCTGGAAGATCATTCAATAATTTATTCAAAAGAAGAACACGTTCAGCAGTAACTTCGTCTTCTACCAAACGATTTTCTATAGAAAAATCAAAAAGAAATTCTAAAACATCTGTAGTAGTAGTTTTTCTAAATACATGATCTCTCTCGTGCAAACGAGCAATTCTCTTTCTAACACTAGAAAGCAAATATGCCTTAACAATAACATTATCTTGAAGAGAGTCGCGATAAAGCCAAATATCAGCAAAAACATCTTGAATACAATCTTGTACTTTTTCTTCATACGAACAAAGCGAATTGCCGTAACTGATTAAGTCTCTATAGTATTTTTCAAAAAGTAACGAAAATGATTTCTCATTACCATTCTTCAAATTATTCCACAGAATAAAATCGTCTAAAACCTTGTTTTTTAAAATTTGGCTCATATAAAAAAGCTTTGGGGCGCAAAATCCGATTATCTAAGTTATTACTAAAACAATAGGATTACTACATAGATTAATATGAAATAAATTTGATTTCTTTTTAAGTTAAAACTGATAAACAAAACATCTAATTTAACAAAAATTAAACAAGTGTTTTACATTTAAATTAATTTTATAAGATACAAAAAGAATCGAATTTTAACATTATTTTTTGTTTTTGTGTGATAAATATAGAAAAGCAAATAATCAAAACCCAATTAATTACAAAAAAAATAAACTTTTTTCTAAATTCATCAGTATTGCGCCTTGTTTTTTGATTAAACTTAAATTTACCATAATTTAAATTTTAATTAACTAAATCGAACCTTACAGTTTTTTTGTTCATCATTGATTTACGACACCAGAAAAAAAGACATAAAAAAAAGCCTTATTTAAAATAAAGCTTTCTAAGTATAAAAAAATAGACCGTAAATAGATTTTTTTTTGCTATTTATATTTTTAAAAATTAAAACCTACATCTCACAAAAAAACCTTACCAATTAAATCAGTAAGGTTTTTTGATAATATTCAGATTGAAAGGAACTTAAAAAGCTACATTCCATCTTGGTAATTTACCATTTTCATCTAAGAAGTTTTGCAAAACTTGCCCTTCAACAGCAGTAGGAATTGCTTTTACATCGCCTGCAAACGTTTCGTACCAAACTACTTCTAATGCTTCGATGTTCTCTAATTTCATTTGTGCTGGCCAAGAATATTTTCTTCCCGTTTTAGCAAACTGATGTCCATTTACGATTTTATCGTAAAGCCCACCATTTTTACTTTTTAAAGTTCCGTCATTTTGAACAGTTCCTGTAGAACCAACCATGATCAATTCTTTTTCATCACCTTCAACAGCGTACACCACAAATATTCCCGCACTTCCTTCTGGAGCATTGCAAGTTTCTTCTAAACTATCATTTACAGTAAAAGTAAAACTGTTTGTTGCTTTAAATTTTTCTAATTCTTTGTACATATTTCTTCTTTAAGCTTCTAAGATACTGAGGTTCTAAGATGCTAAGTTTTTTTCATTTACGCCTCAGCCTTTAAAATGTAAAAAAGTCTCAACAGGATATTGAGACTTTTTTGGAATTTATAATTTTGAAACTTGAAAATTATCCAAGTACTTCTTTTACTTTTTTACCAATTTCTGCTGGTGAATCAACAACGTGAATTCCGTTGTCTCTCATAATTTGTTTCTTAGCAGCTGCTGTATCATCAGAACCACCAACAATAGCACCTGCGTGCCCCATTGTTCTACCAGCAGGAGCAGTTTCTCCAGCGATAAATCCAATAACTGGTTTACGGTTACCGTCAGCTTTTACCCATCTTGCAGCATCAGCTTCTAATTGACCACCGATTTCACCAATCATGATGATAGCTTCAGTTTCTGGATCGTTCATTAATAATTCAACAGCTTCTTTAGTTGTAGTTCCAATAATTGGATCTCCACCAATTCCGATAGCTGTAGTAATTCCTAAACCTTGTTTTACAACTTGGTCAGCAGCTTCGTAAGTTAAAGTTCCTGATTTAGAAACGATACCAACTGTACCTTTTTTGAAAACGAAACCTGGCATAATACCAACTTTAGCTTCACCTGGAGTGATAACACCTGGACAGTTTGGACCAATTAATCTTGAATTTCTTTCTTTAACATAATTATTTGCTTTAATCATGTCTGCTACAGGAATTCCTTCTGTAATGGCAATAATTACTTTAATTCCAGCATCAGCAGCTTCCATAATTGCGTCAGCAGCAAAAGCTGGCGGAACAAAAATGATAGAAGTATCAGCACCAGCTTGATCTACAGCATCTTTTACTGTATTAAAAACTGGACGATCTAAATGGCTTGTACCGCCTTTTCCTGGAGTAACACCTCCAACAACGTTAGTACCGTACTCAATCATTTGAGAAGCGTGGAAAGTTCCTTCACTTCCTGTAAATCCCTGAACAATTATTTTGGAATCTTTATTAACTAAAACACTCATGATATATATTTTATGTAGTTTTTAAATTTGTGTTGCAAAAATAAGGTTTTGTAATGTATTTTGCCTCTTTTATTGTCAAAAAAATATTAAGAAAATTGACTCATTTGATAACCTCTATGAAGTTTATCATCTTTTATCTGCCAAATGGTTGCAAAATGTGCTAAAAGCATTTCTTCTCTAGGATTCTCGATTGTTTTTACAAAATGAGAGTAACGTACTGATACTAAATCATCTTCGCTAATAATATGACTAATTCTAACCTTAGAACGTACATAAGCACGACTAAGCTCATTGGCCATTTCAATTATCGAATCATAATCCATTTGAATAAAACCTTTACTGCTGTTCCATTCAAGAATAACATCAGGATGCAGATATGTTTTTAAAATTTCGCTATCAATTAAGGCATCTGACTTATAAAATTTCTGAACAAATTCTTTAATAGACATATTACTTCAATTTACTTAAAATTTCAGGAATCTTCTTGATATTGGCTAATTGCTTCAATTTTTCTCTAGATTCTTCAATTGGAGTACCAAAATATGATTTTCCGCCTTCAACTGACTTAGTAACACCTGTCTGCCCCATTACAACAGCTTTTGCACCAATTGTAATACCGCTAGTAGTTCCTACTTGTCCCCATAAGGTTACTTCATCTTCTATAATCACACAACCTGCAATACCCGTTTGAGAAGCAATCAGACATTTTTTTCCAATCACTGTATCATGGCCAACATGCACTTGATTATCTAGTTTTGATCCTGCACCAATTGTTGTATCTCCAGTAACACCTTTATCGATCGTGCATAAAGCTCCAATGCCAACATTATCTTCAATAACAACTCGACCACCAGAAACCAACTGATCGAATCCTTCTGGACGTTTTTTATAATAAAAAGCATCCGCACCTAAAATAGTTCCAGCATGTATAATTACATTATCTCCTATTATAGTATGATCGTAAATAGATACATTAGAATGTATTAGACAGTTTTTACCAATTTTCACATTGTTTCCAACAAAACTATTAGGCTGAATAACAGTTCCTTCTCCAATTTCTGCCGATGGAGCTATAGCAACATTAGCAAATTGAAACGGTTTAAAATGTCTGGTTAAAATATTAAAATCTCTAAATGGATCATCAGAAATCAAAAGAGCTTTACCTTCTGGGCACTCAACTTCTTTGTTTATTAAAACAATAGTAGCCGCCGATTGCAAAGCTTTATCATAGTATTTTGGATGGTCAACAAAAACAATATCACCAGGCTCTACAACGTGTATCTCGTTCATGCCTAAAACTTGAAAGTCTTTGTCTCCGATAAATTTGCAATTAAGCAAATTAGCAATTTCTTGTAAAGAATGACTCTTTGGAAATTTCATATAGTATAATTAGAAAACTTGTAAATTAGAAAATGAGTCAATTAGAATGTGAATATACAAAATTATGTCGATTCACTTATTATCTAATTGACTCATTGTCAAATTATCTTAATTAAAATAACTACTCTTTTACACGCTCCATGTAAGAACCTGAAGCTGTATCGATTTTAATTTTATCGCCTTCGTTAATAAACAAAGGAACATTTATGTTCGCTCCTGTTTCTACTGTAGCATTTTTAGTAGCGTTTGTTGCTGTGTTTCCTTTTACACCTGGCTCAGCATAAGTAACTTCAAGAATTACAGATGCAGGCATGTCTACTGATAACGGCAAATCTGTTTCTGTATTAATCTGTACCATTACGTTTGTTCCTTCCTTTAACAAATCTGGAGCATCCAAAATGTTTTTGTTTAAAGAAATTTGCTCAAACGTTTCAGCATTCATAAAGTGAAATTCATCACCTTCTGGATATAAATATTGAAATGTATGTGTTTCAACACGAATAACGTCAATCTTGTGACCAGCAGAAAATGTATTATCTAATACTTTTCCAGAAGTCAAACTTTTCAATTTAGTTCTAACGAAAGCTGGACCTTTTCCAGGTTTTACGTGAAGAAATTCAATAATTTTATAGATATCGTGATTAAATTTAATACACAATCCGTTTCTAATATCTGATGTAGATGCCATTTGTATTTGTTTTATTTTTTTGTTTAATCGTTTAACCGTTTAACTGTTTTTTCGATTAAACGATTAAACAAATAAACAATTAAACTCAATTTTTAATAATTTCCTGAGTAACCTTTCATAATTCCTCGAGAAGAATTTCTAATAAAATCTAGAATTTCATCTCTTTCTGGAGTCGCTTCCATTTCAGCTTCAATAATGCTTAAAGCTTGCGTTGTATTGTAATTCTTTTGATACAATATTCTATAGATTTCCTGAATTTCCCTAATTTTTTCAGTACTAAAACCTCTTCTTCGTAAACCAACAGAATTAATTCCTACATAAGACAAAGGCTCTTTTGCTGCCTTTGTAAATGGCGGAACGTCTTTTCTAACCAAAGATCCTCCAGAAATCATAGCGTGATCTCCAATATGAATAAACTGGTGAATCGCCGCTAAACCTCCAATAACTGCATGATTTCCAACAACTACGTGACCTGCCAAAGCAACACCATTTACAATAATTGCATTGTTTCCGATCTCACAGTCGTGCGCGATGTGAGCATAAGCCATTACTAAACAATTGTTTCCAATTACAGTTTGGCCAGAAGCAATAGTCCCTCTATTAATAGTTACACATTCTCTAATTGTACAATTATCGCCAATAATAGCAAGAGAATCTTCACCTCCAAATTTTAAATCTTGTGGCACCGCAGAAATTACTGCTCCTGGGAAAATATTACAATTTTTTCCAATTCGAGCACCTTCCATAATGGTCACGTTTGAACCAATCCAAGTACCATCACCAATAACAACATTATTGTGAATTGTTGTAAATGGCTCTATTACAACGTTTTTAGCGATTTTCGCGCCTGGATGAACATATGCTAATGGTTGATTCATCTGTATGTTTTATATTTTTAATTAAAATATTCTAATTTGAAGCAACAAACCTAAACAATAAATTTGATAATTTATTATTGTTTTCTTGCTATTTGTGCCATTAATTCTGCCTCGGTTACTAATTTACCATTTGCATAAGCATTTGCCTGCATATGGCAAATCCCTCTTCTGATAGGAGAAATTAACTCACATTTAAAGATTAAAGTATCACCTGGCAATACTTTGTGTTTAAATTTAACATTATCAATTTTCATGAAATATGTCAAATAATTTTCAGGATCTGGAACAGTACTTAACACTAAAATTCCACCTGTTTGAGCCATTGCTTCAACAATTAATACACCTGGCATAACTGGAGCTTCTGGAAAGTGACCTACGAAGAAATTCTCGTTCATAGTAACATTTTTCAATCCTACTACGTGACGATCAGACATTTCGATAATTCTGTCAATTAACAAGAATGGAGGTCTGTGAGGGAGCATAGACATGATTTTATGAATGTCCATCAATGGTTCTTGATGCAAATCATAAGTAGGAACATGATTTCTCTGCTCTATCTTGATAATTTTTGCTAATTTTTTGGCAAACTGAGTGTTTACAAAGTGACCTGGTTTGTTTGCAATAATTTTTCCTTGGATACGAACTCCAATTAAAGATAAATCTCCAATTACATCTAGCAATTTATGTCTTGCTGCTTCGTTTGGATAATGTAAAGTTAAGTTATCTAAAACTCCGTTTGGTTTAACTGAAATCTCTTCTTTACCAAACGCTTTCTTTAAATTCTCCATTGTAGACTCAGAGATTTCTTTATCTACATATACAATTGCATTGTTTAAATCTCCACCTTTAATAAGTCCGTGCTCTAACAAAGACTCTAATTCGTGAAGGAAACTAAAAGTTCTAGAACTCGCAATTTCAGATTTAAAATCTGCTAAACTTTTTAAAGTAGCATTTTGAGTACCTAAAACTTTAGTACCAAAATCTACCATAGTTGTTACTTGATATTCGTCGCTAGGCATAACAAGAATTTCGCTTCCAGTAGCTTCATCTGTAAAAGAAATTACTTCTTTAACTACGTAAACATTTCTGCTTGCATCTTGTTCTTCAATTCCAGCTTTCTCTATCGCTTCAACAAAATATTTTGATGAACCATCCATAATTGGTAGTTCAGAGGCATTCAATTCAATAATAACATTATCCAAATCACAACCAACCACTGCAGCCAAAACGTGTTCTGGTGTTTGAATTTTCACACCAAGTTTCTCAAGATTTGTTCCTCTTTGAGTATTAACAACATAATTAGCATCAGCTTCAATTACTGGTTGACCTTGCAAATCTACTCTTACAAAAGTGAAACCATTATTAACGGGTGCAGGTTTAAAAGTCATTGTAACTTCTTTTCCAGTGTGTAAACCAACTCCTGTTAGCGAAATTTCATTTTTGATGGTCTTCTGTTTAACCATTATTTCCATTTTTTGGGTTTATTATTTGTTTTTTTAATTCTTCAACTTCAGCCACAATTTTAGGCAGATTCTTAAAATGAACATACGATTTATTAAAATCACTATATCCAAGTGATGGCGAACCTTGTAAAACCTCACCATCTTTAATGTTTCTTGAAACGCCAGACTGTGCCTGAACTCTAACATTATTGCCAATTGTTAAATGGCCTACTATACCAACTTGTCCTCCAATCATACAGTTCTCGCCAATTTTTGTAGAACCTGCTACACCACTTTGAGCAGCTATCACAGTATTTTTTCCAATTTCTACATTGTGAGCAATCTGAATTTGATTGTCTAATTTAACCCCTTTTCTAATTATTGTAGAACCAAGGGTTGCTCTGTCGATTGTAGTATTTGCACCAATATCTACGTTATCCTCAATAATAACATTACCAATTTGTGGTACTTTACTATATTCTCCATCTTCATTTGGAGCAAATCCAAAACCATCAGCACCGATAATAACACCAGAATGAACAGTACAATTGTTTCCTATTACAGTTTCTGAATAGATTTTTGCACCAGCAAAGATGAATACATTATCACCAATAGTAACATTGTCACCAATAAAACTATTTGGATATATTTTCACATTATTGCCCAAAACTACATTTTGTCCAATATAACTAAAACTTCCCAAATATAAATTTTCTCCATATTTAGTTCCTTCAGACATAAATGACTGAGGCTCGATACCTGTTTTATTTAATTTTACCTGATTATAAAAATGTAAAAGTTTAGAAAACGCTGCATAAGCATCTTCCACTTTAATAAGTGTAGTAGTAATTTCCTGTTCTGGAATAAAGCTATCATTAACAATTGTTACTGTCGCTTTTGTAGTATATATATAATTGATATACTTTGGATTAGCCAAAAAAGTAAGCGACCCTTCGTCCCCTTCTTCGATTTTAGAAAGCTTAGAAACTTCTGCATTGGGATTCCCAACAACTTCTCCTTCTAAAATTCCTGCTATTTGTTCTGCTGTAAATTTCATCGCGACAAAAATATAAAAAATAGGTTTTAAATGTTAATTTTATATAAGTTGTTTTGGGAAACAGATATAATATTTTGTCACCAATTTAGATAACGATTTCAAATTCAGTTGGTCAGAAGCTTCAACAACATCTTCAATTGTTTTATCTTTTTTCAAAATACGAATAGGTTCTGCTTCCTTACTATAGGCTTGGTTTTTAATTTTACCTCTAAAAATAAAATATCCTGCATCTAATTGCGAAATATGATGCTTATTAGCAAACTGCTCTTTTAAAGATTGAGATTCTTCCATAGAAACTTTCTCAGCGCTCATTTTAATTTTAAGCAAATCTCTATTAATTATCATTTTGCTTAAAGTGCTTAAAACGAAATCGTCCTGTCGCTGCCAAGCTTTTAAAGCACTAATAATATCAAAATCATCCAATTGAGAAAACAAGTCGAGCTTTTCGGCATCAAAATTTTCTAGAGTTATTTTATTATGCATAAAATAAGAAAGAGGTTCACTGCAAGGAAGATCTACTCCTTTCAAAACCAATTCTTTTGCTCTTTTTAAGACTTTCATTAAAATCAATTCGGCAACCAAACTTGTTTTATGCAAATAAGCTTGCCAGTACATTAATCTCCTAGAAAGCAGAAATTTCTCTACAGAATAAATTCCTTTTTCTTCAATTACTAAAACATCATTTTCAACATTCATCATCTGAATCAATCGTTCAGAGTTTACATTTCCTTCAGCAACACCTGTATAAAAACTATCTCGTTTCAAGTAATCCATTCGATCCATATCCAACTGACTTGAAATCAATTGTAACATGAATTTTCTATGGTATTCCCCTTTAAAAACCTGAATCGCCAAACTTAATCTTCCGTCAAATTCTTCATTTAACTGATTCATAAATAATAGTGAAATGGCTTCGTGGTGCACATCTTCAACAATACTTTTTTCCATCGCATGAGAAAACGGCCCATGCCCTATATCATGAAGCAAAATCGCTATTAAAAGCGCATTTTCTTCTTCTTCAGAAATCACAACCTCTTTAAAACGAAGCGTGTCAATAGCTTTTTTCATCAAATGCATACATCCTAATGCATGATGAAAACGAGTATGATTCGCTCCTGGATACACCAAATACGATAATCCCATCTGTGAAATACGGCGTAGACGCTGAAAATAAGGATGCTGAATTAGATCGTAAACCAGCTCATTCGGAATCGTAATGAAGCCATATATAGGATCGTTGAATATTTTTAATTTATTGATCTGAGTCACAGTCTCGTTATTTTTTTGGTCAACAAATATAAGTAAATAAGTATAAAGAGCTTGGTGTTTTTTATTTAAAAATCACACTCTAAAATATGATGATTATCAATAAAATACATTAAAAAATGTTAAATTTCAAAATAAAATCATGGTTTAACTTTGGTAATTTTATACTATTTTTAATACTTTTTAAGTTCTATAACTTTAAATTGCAGTAAAATTAAATTGATTTATGGATAAGATAAAGATACTTTGGGTCGACGATGAAATCGATCTTTTAAAGCCCCACATATTATTTCTAGAAAAAAAGAATTACGAAGTTACTACTTGCAATAACGGCCTTGATGCGATTGCGTTGTTTGAAGAAGATAATTTTGATATTGTTTTTCTAGATGAAAACATGCCCGGAATGAGCGGATTAGAAACGCTTTCTGAAATGAAAGAAAAAAAATCAGCGATTCCGATGATTATGATCACCAAAAGCGAGGAAGAATATATTATGGAAGAAGCCATTGGTTCTAAAATCGCCGATTATTTGATTAAACCCGTAAATCCGAACCAAATTCTATTGAGTTTGAAGAAAAATCTAGATGATTCGAGATTAATCACCGAAAAAACCACTTTAGATTATCAGAAAGAATTTAGAAAGATTTCGATGGAATTGGCAATGGTTAATTCATACGAAGATTGGATTGAATTGTACAAAAAATTGCTTTTTTGGGAATTAAAACTAGAAGACATCAATGATACAGCGATGATCGAAATTCTAGAATCTCAAAAAGTTGAAGCGAATTCCCAATTCGGAAAATATATCGAAAGAAATTACGAAGATTGGTTTGCACCAAAAGCAGATAAACCGATTCAATCTAATACTTTGTTTAAAGAATTAGTGGTTCCAGAAATTAAAAAGAAAGACAAACCAATCCTTTTTGTTGTAATTGATAACCTTCGTTACGATCAATGGAAAGCTTTTGAAGGTGTAATTTCAAACTATTACAAACTAGAAAAAGAAGTTCCGTACTACTCTATTCTTCCAACAGCTACTCAATATGCTAGGAATTCTATTTTTTCTGGTTTAATGCCTCTAGAAATGGAAAAACAATTTCCTGAATATTGGAAAAACGATGTAGAAGACGGAGGAAAAAACCTTTATGAAGCAGAGTTTTTATCGGCTCAGTTAAAACGTTTAGGTTTAAACATTAAAGAAGATTATTTCAAAATCACCAATTATGCTGGCGGAAAAAAGTTAGCCGAAAACTTTAAAGCTTTAAAAGGAAATGACTTAGTAACTGTTGTTTACAATTTCGTTGATATGCTTTCGCACGCTAAAACCGAAATGGAAGTAGTAAAAGAATTAGCCTCTGATGATAAAGCGTATCGTTCTTTAACCTTAAGCTGGTTTAAAAATTCTCCTTTATTAGAAATTATCCAACAGGCACAACTTTTAGGCTTTAAACTTATCTTAACAACAGACCACGGAACAATTAATGTAAAAAATCCGTCGAAAGTTGTAGGTGATAAAAATACAAGTCTAAATTTGCGTTATAAAACTGGACGTAGTTTAACATACGAGCAAAAAGATGTTTATGTGGTAAAAGAGCCTAAAACCATTGGCTTACCAGCAATAAACATGAGCAGTTCGTTTATTTTTGCCAAAAATGATTTTTTCTTGGCTTACGTAAACAACTACAATCATTATGTGAGCTATTACAAAAACACCTACCAACACGGAGGAATTTCGTTAGAAGAAATGATTATTCCGTTTTTGGTATTTAACCCGAAATAAAAGCTTTAAGTCGCAGTTTTCAATTTTGAATTTAAATAAAATAATTCTTGCCACAGATTTTACAGATCAATATTGATTTGAAAATCCTTTTTAATCTTTTAATCTGTGGCATTTAAAAAATAATTCGCCAAAATTTGCGAAATTCGTGGCAAAAAAAATAAACAACAATGAACATCGTTTTTTCATTAGATCAAATTCAAGAAGTTGCCGAGCAGATTATAGCTTCAAACCCTAAAAAAATCATTCTTTTTAATGGTGAAATGGGAGTTGGGAAAACTACTTTAATCAAACAATTATGCAAAAGTTTAGGAGTTCAAGATGCAACAAGCAGTCCGACTTTTTCTCTTGTAAACGAATACAAAACTTCTAGTAATCAAACCGTTTATCACTTTGATTTTTATAGATTAAACAAAGAAACCGAAGCGCTAGATATGGGCGTTGACGATTATTTGTATTCTGGAAATTGGTGTTTTATCGAATGGTCTGAAAAAATTGCGAGTCTGATCCCAGAAGAACATTCTACAATAAATATAGAATTGCTTGCTGATGGAAAAAGAGAACTAAATTTAGTTTAAAACTTATAATAAATAATCGTAAAAAGAAAAATTCACCTCTTTATTGACAGGTATAATATTTCTTAACTTTTATCTTTGAGTATTAGCAGAATTTTTACATTAATTTTAAAACTTTTTACGTAATTTGTACTCTTAATTTTTTGCATTATCCATGTCAATCACGTTAACTCCATTTACAAAACAACAATTAATACCGCAGGAAGAAAAACTTGAGGTTGGTCGTTTTAAAAGAGAACTTTTTATAGGAATTCCTAAAGAAACAAGTTACCAGGAACGTCGTATCTGTCTTACGCCCGATGCTGTAAATTCCTTAACTTACGCAGGTCACCGCGTTATGATTGAATCTGGAGCAGGAGAATGTTCGAGTTATACAGACAAAGAATATGCAGATGCGGGAGCAGAAATTACAAAAGACACCAAAAGGGTTTTTGGTTGCCCATTTCTATTAAAAGTAGAACCGCCAACTTTGGCTGAAATTGAAATGATAAATCCCGAAACGGTTATTATTTCTGCGATTCAGCTAAAAACTAAAAAGAAATCTTACTTCGAAGCTTTAGCTCAAAAGAAAATTACAGCCTTAGCTTTTGAATATATTAAAGACGAAGACGGATCTTATCCTGCTGTAAAATCTTTAAGCGAAATCGCCGGAACTGCCTCAATACTTATTGCTGCAGAATTAATGATCACAGATGAATTTGGAAAAGGACTTTTATTTGGAAACATTACAGGCGTTCCTCCTACCGAAGTTGTGATTTTAGGAGCTGGAACTGTTGGCGAATTTGCAGCAAAAACCGCTATTGGATTAGGTGCAAATGTTAAGGTTTTCGACAACTCAATTACAAAACTACGCCGCCTTCAAAACAATTTAAATCAAAGAATTTTTACTTCTACCATACAGCAAAAAGGTTTATTAAAGGCTTTAAGACGTTGTGACGTAGCGATTGGAGCAATGCGCGGAAAAGAGCGTTGTCCGATTGTTGTGAACGAAACAATGGTAGAACATATGAAAAAAGGCGCTGTAATTGTTGACGTTAGTATTGATACTGGTGGCTGTTTCGAAACTTCTGAAGTAACTACTCATGAAAAACCAACATTTATAAAAAGCAATGTTTTACACTATTGTGTGCCAAATATACCATCTCGTTATTCCAAAACTGCTTCATTATCAATAAGTAATATCTTAACACCTTACCTGCATCAGATAGCCGAAGATGGTGGTATTGAAAGTGCAATTCGATGCAATAAAGGCCTTAAAAATGGCATTTATCTTTATCACGGAATTCTAACAAATAAAGCAATTGGCGACTGGTTCGATTTGCCAGACAACGATATTAATTTACTTGTATTTTAAGGGAACTTTAATGTACCTTTGCAAAAATTTTATTTCATGAAGTTCGTACACCGTTTTGCATATTACCTGATTGGTCTCGTTATGGGATGTTTTATTGTATCAGGATTTTTTATCGGAAAAGACACCCGATGCAATTATTTTCCAAATGCCAGAGTTTTAAACAATCTTAGAACAAAACCTTTTCAATATTCTCCAAAAGCCGTTCAGACTTTAAGTGAAAAATGGGTTGACACGGCAGATGTCAAAAACACATTAACTTATGGAGATGTCGATTTTGACCAAAGTAATGTTCCATTCAAAAAAGGAAAGCTTTATATTATTGAAGGAAAAACAGTGAAAAATCAAGAGATTATTCTAAAAGTGGTCAATTATGAAAATAAAGCCGTTTTGGAAGAAATCATAAAAAAATAAAAAGAAAACCCAATAACACGTTTAATGTTATTGGGTTTTCTTTTATAAGGAATATTTATCACAAAGTCTTTTCCTTTGCAACTTTGCAACTAAAAAAATCACCATTCAATTTCTTTCAATCCTTTAGATTTCAAGAATTCATTTGTTTGGCTAAAATGTTTGTTCCCAAACCAGAAACCTCTATTGGCACTTAATGGAGAAGGATGTCCCGATTTTAAAATATGGTGTTTTGAAGCATCAATTAAAGTAGCTTTCTTTTGAGCAAAACCTCCCCAAAGTAAAAAGACAACATTTTCTTTTTCAGCAGAAATTTGTTTGATCACGGCATCAGTAAATTTCTCCCAACCTTTTCCTTGATGGCTCCCTGCTTCAGATTGTCTAACAGTTAAAGTAGCATTTAAAAGAAAAACGCCTTGATCTGCCCAACGTTCTAAATTACCCGTATTAGGCATTGGTATATTGAAATCATCCTGAATTTCCTTAAATATATTTTGAAGCGATGGCGGAAACGGAATTCCATCATTTACAGAAAAACACAATCCATTTGCTTGATTTGGCCCATGATAAGGATCTTGCCCGATAATAACCACTTTAACTTCATCAAAATGACAATGGTCAAAAGCTGAAAAAATTTGACTCCCTTTTGGATAACAAACTTTTGTTGCGTATTCCGTTTTTACAAATTCAATTAAATTGTTGAAATATGGTTTTTCGAATTCTTCATTCAAAACTGGTTTCCAAGAAGAATGCATTTTTACGTCCATAATTTTTTTTATGCGAATTTCAGAAATTATTACTTAAAATCATATTTACTAAAAAGAAAAATATCAAAAGTCAAAAAACAAAAATTAAAACGATAGCAAAGAAAAAAACTCATAATTCATAATTCATAATTCACAATTGATGAATGTTTTCGTACTTTTGCTTTTGCTTTCATAAAGAAATTAAATGATCAGTATTACAGAAAAAACATTACAAGACTTACAATTTCCAACTGTATTAGAAACCATTTCAGATGGCTGCAACACCGACATTGGAAAAGAAAAGGCTTTACAAATAAAACCATTTAGAGATAAAGAAGAATTAATGCAATCTTTGATGCAAACATCAGAGTATGTATCTTCTTTTCAAAATAATAACGCAATTCCGAATCACGGATTTGATGCCATTACGCATGAAATTAAGTTTTTAGCAATCGAAGACAGTTTTCTCGAAGTAGGAAGTTTTAGAAAAATTGCCAACCTTTCAGCAACAACAAATGTCTTATTGAACTTCTTAAAAAAATTCGATGATTACTATCCAAATCTAAATGCAAGGGCTTCTAGAGTAGAACTAACAAAAGAGATTATCTCTGCAATTGATGCAATAGTTGATAAATATGGAGAAATAAAAGACAATGCTTCTCCTGCCTTAGCCGGAATACGTCAGAATATGAATTTGGTTCGCGGAAAAGTGAATCAAAGTTTTGGCGTGGCTTTAACTCAATACAACAGCTTGGGTTATTTGGACGATATTAAAGAAAGTTTCGTGCAAAACCGTAGAGTTTTAGCAGTTTTAGCTATGTATCGCCGTAAAGTAAAAGGCTCAATTTTAGGAAGTTCAAAAACTGGAAGTATCGCATACATTGAACCAGAAGCTACTTTAAAATATTCTAGAGAATTAGCTAATTTAGAATACGAAGAGAAAGAAGAAATCACGCGAATCTTAAAAAATTTATCGAATGTCATTCGTCCTTTTCTTCCTTTACTAGTTGAATATCAAGATTTTTTAAGTGATATTGATGTAGTTGCTGGAAAAGCTAAGTATGCAAATCGCATTAATGGAATCCTGCCAACAATTACCGAAGAAAGAAGATTGTTCTTTAGAGAAGCCTATCATCCAATTTTGTATTTGAACAACAAACAAAAACAAGAAGTTACGCATCCGCAAACCATTGAGCTAAAACAAGAAAACAGAATTATTGTAATTTCTGGACCAAACGCTGGAGGAAAAACTATTTCTTTAAAAACGGTAGGTTTATTGCAATTAATGTTGCAATCTGGAATTTTGATTCCAGTTCATGAAAGGAGTGAAACTTTCTTATTTGATAGAATTTTAACAGATATTGGAGACAATCAATCTATTGAAAATCACCTAAGTACATATAGTTATAGATTAAAAAACATGAATTACTTTTTAAAGAAATGTAATAAGAAAACCATGTTTTTAATTGACGAATTTGGTACAGGATCTGATCCTGAATTGGGGGGAGCTTTGGCTGAAATTTTCCTAGAAGAATTTTATCACCGTGAAGCTTTCGGAATTATCACAACGCATTATTCTAATTTGAAAATTTTAGCAAACGAATTGCCATATGCAACGAATGCGAATATGATGTTTGATGAAAAATCTTTAGAACCGATGTACAAACTGGCTTTGGGTCAGGCAGGAAGCTCATTTACGTTTGAAGTTGCTCAGAAAAACGGAATTCCGTTTGGATTGATTAATCGAGCAAAAAAGAAAATCGAAGTTGGAAAAGTTCGTTTTGATAAAACCATCGCAACACTTCAGAAAGAGCGTTCGAAGTTGGAAAAAACTTCTTTAAATTTAAAAGAAGAAGAAACCAGAGCGCGTGAAGAGAGTAAGAAGATGGAAAACATCAATACGAGAATTCAGCAAAAATTAGAAAGCTATCAAGAATTGTACGACAGTAATCAAAAGATAATTTACATTGGACAAAAAATTGATGATATTGCTGAAAAATATTTTAACAACAAAAACAAAAAAGAACTTATCGGTGAATTTTTGAAAATAGTTGAGATTGAAAATTCAAAACGTAAAAAAGCAACTCCAAAAGAAACTAAAGAAAAAGTTGAAAAGCAAAAAGAAATTATTGCTGAAGTAAAGGTAAAAGTTGAAGAAATACGAAAAGAGAAAAAAGAGAAAAAACTTAAACCAGTTGTTGAAAAACCAAAACCGATTTTAAAAATTGGTGATCGAGTAAGAATGCTTGACGGGAGATCTGTTGGAAGTATAGATGCTATCGAAAAAAATAAAGCGACAGTAAATTATGGTATTTTTACTTCTAAAGTAAGTTTGGATGAATTGGAATTGGTAGAAGCAGTTAAGAAATAAGTTTTCAGTCCTTAAAAATTGGTAAAAAAAATCAAAATTAAAATAAAGCGATTTAAGGGACGATTTTCATTTTTACACAAAAGAACATTCCTGTTTTTTAAAAATAGATTTAAACTAATTTACTGATGTTGTTTTTGATTTCTAAAATTTATTAAAAAACAAAAATCAATAGATATTATAAATACAAGCAAAAACATATTAATTCCTGTTTTATTTATTTCAATTAAGAATTGAAATATAAAACTTGAAATACAAATTATAAAATGGAAAGTCTTCCAAAAAATAAAAAAATAGTTCTTTTTGACGGAGTTTGTAATCTCTGCAGTTCTGCTGTACAGTTTATCATCAATCACGACAAAAAAGATATTTTTAGATTTGTTGCATTGCAGTCTGATTTAGGAATTTCTATCTGTAAACATTTAGGAATTAGCTTTTCTAAAATGGATAGTATTATTTTATACGATCCTGGAACAGCATATTTTTACAAATCTTCTGCAATTCTTGAAATCGCTAAAAACTTTGGAGGCATTTGGAAATTAACTCCTATTTTTAGAATTGTACCAATTTTTGTAAGCGATAAAATTTATGATTATGTTGCAAAAAATAGATACAATTGGTATGGCAAAAAAGAAAGTTGCATGATTCCAACTCCAGAATTGAAAGCGAAGTTTTTGTAGAAAATTCCAATGTAAAAATTCCAAATTCCAAAAAGCAAAACTTCAGTGAACGCAATATTGTCATTTCGACGAAGGAGGAATCTTCGTGAGAAACTCGACAAAGATTGGATTCTCGTTGCGGAGTTACTTGTGAAGATTCCTCCTTCGTCGAAATGACAAACTTAACGTAAAAACCTATAAAATATAAAAATCCCAAGCTCCGATAAATTTGGAATTTGGGATTTTTTATTTGAAATTTATTAGAAAAATTATCTAATTAATTTTCTATATTTCAAACGTTTAGGAGTTAAATCACCGCCAAGACGTTTCTTTTTGTTTTCTTCATAATCAGAGAAACTACCTTCGAAGAAATAAACTTCAGAATCTCCTTCGAAAGCTAAGATGTGTGTACAAATTCTATCTAAGAACCATCTGTCGTGAGAAATAATTACAGCACAACCTGCAAAATTTTCTAAACCTTCTTCAAGTGCACGAAGAGTATTTACGTCAAGGTCATTCGTTGGCTCATCCAGTAAAAGTACGTTCCCTTCTTCTTTCAAAGTCATTGCCAAGTGTAAACGGTTACGTTCTCCACCAGAAAGCATTGAAACTTTTTTGTTTTGCTCGCCGCCCCCAAAGTTAAAACGAGATAAATAAGCTCTAGAATTTACTTGCTTTCCTCCCATCATAATTAATTCTTGACCATCTGCAAAGTTTTCCCAGATTGATTTATTTGGATCAATATTCGAGTGTGACTGATCTACATAAGCAATTTTTACTGTGTCTCCAACAGAAAATTCTCCACTATCAGTAGCTTGTTCGCCCATGATCATTTTGAAAATAGTCGATTTACCAGCACCGTTTGGTCCGATAATTCCAACAATACCAGCTTGAGGCAAAGTAAAATTCAAATTATCATATAATAATTTATCACCAAAAGCTTTTGCAACATTTTTAGCTTCAATAACATTTGTTCCTAAACGTGGCCCATTAGGGATATAAATCTCTAATTTTTCGTCTAGTTGTTTTTGATCTTCATTTAATAATTTGTCGTAGTTCTGTAAACGTGCTTTTTGTTTTGTCTGACGACCTTTTGCACCTTGACGAACCCACTCCAACTCACGCTCTAAAGTTTTTCTACGTTTAGAAGCCACTTTTTCTTCTTGAGCCAAACGGTTTGATTTTTGATCCAACCAAGAAGAATAATTTCCTTTCCAAGGAATACCTTCTCCTCTATCTAGTTCTAAAATCCATCCAGCAACATTATCTAAGAAATAACGGTCGTGTGTTACTGCAATTACAGTTCCAGAATATTGTGCCAAGTGTTGCTCTAACCAAAGAACTGACTCAGCATCAAGGTGGTTGGTTGGCTCATCCAACAGCAATACATCTGGTTGTTGCAATAACAGACGGCATAAAGCTACACGACGACGCTCACCTCCTGAAAGGTTTTTAATTGGTGTATCTCCTTCTGGAGTACGCAATGCATCCATTGCGATTTCTAATTTTGTATCGATTTCCCAAGCGCCAAGAGCATCAATTTTGTCTTGCAATACTGCTTGACGGTCCATCAATTTATCCATTTTGTCTTGATCTTCGTAATATTCTGGAAGACCAAACAAATCATTAATTTGATTGTATTCTTCTAAAACTGCCATAGTTTCGGCTGCTCCTTCACGAACAATTTCGATAACTGTTTTAGAATCGTCAAGAATTGGTTCTTGCTCTAAATATCCTACTGTATAACCAGGCTGAAAAACTACATCTCCTTGGTAGTTTTTATCAACTCCAGCAATAATTTTTAAAAGTGAAGATTTACCAGAACCATTAAGTCCCAAAATACCAATCTTAGCTCCGTAGAAGAAACTAAGATAAATATTCTTAAGAACTGGTTTGTCTGCTCCTTGATAGGTTTTACTCAATTTCTGCATTGAGAAAATTACTTTCTTATCGTCTGACATTTTTTATTTTTTATTATATTATTTATTTTTTTTGAATTCTGACATCTTAAACTCTACCTTTCAGAGCATTGAAAACCCAAGCATTAGCAAGGAAACCTACTCCAACAGCACCAAATCCCCAACCTGAAACATCGCTGTATCTAAAGATTCCAAGACCTATAAGTAAAAATCCCATAAGTACCATTATTAAAGTGGCCCATCCTAAAATGGTGTTTTTATTCATTCCCATAATTATGTAAATATTAATAGTGTCAAATTTTTAGAAAGGCAAATATCGTGAATTTTAATGGCTTAATTAAATATTTTATAAAGCATTTCTTTTAACAAATCTGATTGAGGTAAAGCATTAGCACCCACACCTTTACTTTTAATATCAATATCGCGTAACGCACCAACAATCTGACTTACTTTTCTCATTGGATAATTTTTGACCGCCAAATCATATTCTTTTAAAAAATACGGATTTACTCCAAGTGCCGATGCAACGTTTTTAGGATTTTTATCTTTCAGTCCATGATACTTTAGAAGCTGAACAAAAAAGCCAAATACCAAACCTGTAGTCATAACTAAAGGATATTCTTTAGGGTTATGAGCAAAGTTTTCTGCTATCTTATAAGCTTTCAATTGATTTCGTTCTCCAATTGCTTTTCGAAGTTCAAATACATTATAGTCTTTACTAAAACCAATATTTTCTTCAATGTGCTCTGCTGTGATCATAGTGCCTTTCGGTAAAATAATCTGCAGTTTCTCTAGTTCATTGTTGATTTTACTCAAATCTGTACCTAAAAATTCAACTAACATGGCATTAGCCTTTGGATCAATGGTGTATTTTTTTCCAGCTAAAACACGCTTTATCCAATCTCCTACCTGATTTTCATATAATTTTTTACTTTCGTAAACAACGCCCGTCTGTCCTAATAGTTTGGTAACTTTTTTACGCTTATCTAGTGTCTTATATTTATAGCAAATAACCAAAACGGTAGTTTGCATCGGATTCTCTACATACGATTCGATTTTATCAATTGTTCTTGATAAATCCTGCGCTTCTTTCACTATAACAACTTGACGTTCAGCCATCATAGGATAGCGCTTGGCCGTTGAAACAATATCATCTACAGAAACATCTCTTCCATATAAAACTGTTTGATTAAAGCCTTTTTCTTCTTCAGCTAAAACATTCTGTTCAATATATTCCGATAATTTATCTATATAATAAGGTTCTTCACCCATTAAAAAATAAATCGGTTTAATATCTCCGGCTTTGATATCGTTAACAATTTTTACTACTTCGTCCATTTATACTTGTTTCAAGTTTAAAGTTTCAAGTTACTTTGAAACAAAAAACTATTTTATATTTTTGCTTTATGCTTAAACTTAATTTCCCTGCTTATAGTTTCCGATTCAAAAATAGCGAAAATAAAGTGTCTATTTTTGATGAAATCAGGAAAAAATTTATAATTCTTACGCCAGAAGAATGGGTTCGACAGCACGTTGTTCATTTTTTAATGCACGAAAAAAAATATCCAAAATCGCTTATCAACGTAGAGAAAGTTTTAACTGTCAACGGATTACGAAAAAGATACGATGTTGTTGTATTTAACCCTAATGGCTCTATACATATATTAGTAGAGTGCAAAGCGCCAGAAGTTAAAATCTCTCAGGCAACTTTTGATCAGATTGCCCGTTACAATATGACAATGCAGGCACGGTTTTTGAATGTGACAAACGGACTAAACCATTTTTATTGTCAAATGGATTTTGAAAACGAGAAATATGAGTTTTTAAGAAGCCTGCCTGACTATAAAGAAAATCATTAACAAAGAATAAATAATTGAGTACTTTTGGATAAAATAGCAGTTGTCATTTTAAATTGGAACGGAGTAAAATTGCTAGAGCAATTTTTACCATCTGTTATTCAGTATTCAGAAGGAGCAACAATTTATGTTGCAGACAATGATTCTACGGATAACTCTATTGCATTTATTGCAGAACAATTTCCAACCGTAAAAATTGTAAAAAACTCAGGCAATCATGGCTTTGCAAAAGGTTACAATGATGCTTTACAACATATTGATGCAGAAATATATGCATTGGTAAATTCAGATATTGAAGTCACAGAAAACTGGCTTCAACCCATTCTTGACACTTTTGAAAAAGAACATCAAACTGCTATTATTCAGCCAAAAATTCTGGATTTTAAAAATAAAGAATATTTTGAATATGCAGGTGCTGCGGGCGGTTTTATTGATAAATACGGATTCCCTTTCTGTAGAGGAAGAATATTCGACACAATCGAAAAAGACAATGGACAATACGATACCAATATCGAATTATTTTGGGCATCGGGCGCTTGTTTTTTCATTAGGAAAAATATTTTTCATGAATTAGGAGGTTTTGACGAAAGTTTCTTTGCACATCAGGAAGAAATAGATTTATGTTGGCGTGCTGCTAACGAAGGCCATGTTATAAAATATAATTATCAGTCTGTTGTTTACCATGTTGGTGGTGCAACATTACAACAAGGAAATCCTAAAAAAACTTATTTGAATTTTAGAAATTCATTGTTAATGCTAGTTAAAAATCTCCCTTCAAAAGGTTTGTTTTTTGTGATTTTTTTTCGCATGGTTTTAGATGGAATTGCTGGCATACGCTTTTTCACACAAGGCAAGTTTGGACATACTTTTGCTATTTTAAAGGCGCATTTTTCATTTTATTGCTTATCTTTAAAATACTTAAAAAAACGAAAAGATTTTCAATTACAGCAATACTATACAGTAAAAAGCATCGTTTTCCTCTATTATATCAAGAAATTGACCTTATTTAAAGAAATCTTTAACAGTATTCAAAATATTAAAAACTAAATTTGTAATCAAGTCTAATTAAAATTAAATTTATGAGAAAAATAGTTATCGCACTATCAGTATTAATGGCCCTGACATCTTGTGTTTCTAAAAAGAAATATGCAGAGTTAGAAGCTAAAAACAAAGAGACTCAAGATTTGTTAAACTCATGTACTGTAAAATTAAATTCGTGCTTAGAAGAAAAAGCTGGATTAGCTGCAACAGCTGAAAGCTACAAACAACATAATCAAGATCTAATTAATAGTTCTAAAGATTTAACTATCTTAACTACTAAAGGTGCTGAAAACCTTGAAAAATCTCTTGAAAGTTTAAAAGAAAAAGATTTGAAAATCTCTAGACTTCAAGATGCTTTAACTAAAAAAGACAGTGTTACTTTAGCATTAGTTACAAGTTTAAAAGGTGCAGTTGGAATCAACGATCCAGACATCGAAATCAATGTTGAAAAAGGAGTTGTATTTATCTCTATCGCTGACAAATTATTATTCAAAAGCGGAAGCTATGATGTAAGTGATAAAGCTAAAACTGTTTTAGCTAAAGTTGCAAAAGTTGTAAACGACAAACCTGACTTTGAGTGTATGGTTGAAGGACACACTGATGATGTTCCTTACAAAAGCAACGGAATTATCTTAGACAACTGGGATTTAAGTGTTAAACGTTCTACTTCTATCGTTCGTGTATTGACAAACGATCTTGGAGTTAACCCAGCTAAATTAATTGCTGCAGGTAGAAGCTCTTATGTACCATTAGTAGCTAACGATTCTCCTGAGAACAAAGCTCGTAACAGAAGAACTCGTATCGTAGTTATGCCAAAAATCGATCAATTCTATGATATGATTGAAAAAGAAATGAAGAAACAACAAAAATAATTAGAGTTTCACATACTTATAATACAGAAAAAGCAGGTCAATAGACCTGCTTTTATGTATCCTTAATTTTTTTTAATAACCAATTAAATATAAATCAAGAATAGCATTATTTTTAAGTAACTAACTAAATTTTAACATAATAAAGTTACTCATAATTTCTATACTTTTATACTTTTAGTGTATTTTTTTACAAAATGCCAATATCTCCCTTACCTTCTCTGACGATAACTGGCTCATGCTCAGAAAGATCTATAATTGTAGACCCTATGTTATCTCCATAACCACCATCTATCACCAGATCTACAAGATTTTGCCATTTTTCAAAAATCAATTCTGGATCGGTAGTATATTCTATAACATCGTCTTCATCACGAATAGAAGTTGAAACAACTGGATTTCCTAACTGACGAACAATCTCTAAGATGATATTATTGTCAGGAACACGAATACCCACTGTAGTTTTCTTTTTAAATTCTTTAGGAAGATTATTATTTCCAGGCAAAATAAAAGTATATGGGCCTGGCAAAGCTCTCTTTAATATCTTAAAAGTCGATGTGTCTATCTGTCTTACATAGTCTGACAGATTACTTAAATCGCAACAAATAAATGAAAAGTTTGCCTTTTCTAATTTTACTCCTTTTATTCTAGCGATTTTTTCTAACGCTCTCGAATTGGTAATATCACAACCTAAACCATAAACAGTATCTGTCGGATAAATTACCAAACCACCATTCTGAAGCACTTTTACCACTTTTGCAATAGCAGCTTCACTAGGTTTATCTGGATATATTTTTATAAATTCTGCCATAATTTTTTTAGTTTATTTTGTTTTATTTCCAAAGTTTCAAGTTGCTTGATGTAACGCATGAAGCTTGAAACAATAATTCTTATCCTACTACATCTAATTTAGCAAATCTTAGCAACAATTTCTTGATTCCTCCAACTTCAAATCTAATTTCTGCTTTTCGATCTGCTCCAACACCTTCAAGATTTATTACCTCCCCTCTACCAAAACGTTCGTGCATTACAACATTTCCAACCGTCAATTTACTGTCAAATAAATTGGAGTTTCCACTGCTTGGTGCATTTCCAGAAACAGGTTTTAATTTTCGAATATTTAAATCTGGTTTCGGACTATTATCTGTAATATGTTTAGGAGGAGTTCCTCCAACTGGTTTTGCCAATCGCAATTTTGATTTATCTACATCGCCAAAAATATCACCATCAATAGGAGATTTATAACGATAGTTTGTTTCTGCTGGCGTTAAATATTCTAAATATTGATCTTCAATTTCTTCAATAAAACGAGAAGGCTCACTATCAGTTAATTTCCCCCAACGATAACGAGAATTTGCATAAGTCAAGTACGCCTGATGTTCTGCACGAGTCAATGCCACATAAAACAATCGGCGTTCTTCTTCTAGTTCACTTCTTGTGCTCATACTCATAGCACTTGGAAACAAATCTTCTTCCATTCCCACTACAAACACGTGCGGAAACTCTAGTCCTTTTGCCAAGTGAATCGTCATTAAAGCTACACGATCTTCATCGTTGGTATCTTTATCTAAATCTGTCGCCAAAGCTACATCTTCCATAAACTCAGAAAGCGCACCTCTTGCTCCGTCTACTTCTCTCTGTCCTTCGGTAAAATCTTTAATACCGTTTAAAAGTTCTTCGATGTTCTGAATTTTAGCCATTCCCTCTGGAGTAGCATCTTTTTTCAGTTCCTGAACCAAACCAGTTTTCTTTGCAACGTGATCTGTGATATAAAATGCATCCTGATTCTGATCGATAACCTGAAAACTCTGAATCATTGTTACAAAGTCTTTCAACTTATTTTTAGTACCTGCATTCAGTTTTAAATCGATTTTATCGATATTCACCATTACTTCCCAAATCGAACGCTTGTAATGATTGGCTGCAATAGTCAGTTTTTCAATTGTTGTATCCCCAATTCCACGAGCTGGATAATTAATAACGCGAATCAAAGCTTCCTCATCTTTCGGATTCAGAACTAAACGCAAATAGCATAAAACGTCTTTAATCTCCTTACGTTGATAAAAAGATAATCCGCCATAAATTCTATACGGAATATCACGTTTTCTTAAAGCATCTTCCATTGCACGAGATTGCGCATTTGTACGATACAAAATTGCAAAAGCACCATTATGCAATTGATTTTGCATTTTCTGTTCGAAAATTGTGCTCGCAACAAAACGCCCTTCTTCGGCATCAGTCAAACTTCTATGAACTTTAATTTTCGGTCCAAATTCATTTGCCGTCCAAACCACTTTATCCAGTTTGGTTTTATTGTGTTCCATTACAGTATTTGCGGCTTCAACAATATTTCGAGTCGAACGATAATTCTGCTCTAAACGAAACATAACTACACCTTCGTAATCCTTTTGGAAATTCAAAATATTATTAATATTCGCTCCACGGAAAGCATAAATACTCTGAGCATCATCTCCTACTACACAAATATTCTGAAATCTATCAGATAAAGCCCTAACAATCAAATACTGAGAGTGGTTAGTATCTTGGTACTCATCAACCAATATATAACGGAAACGATCTTGATACTTAGCTAAAACTTCCGGGAATCTAGTAAGCAATTCATTGGTTTTCAACAATAAATCGTCAAAATCCATTGCACCTGCCTTAAAACAGCGATCTACATACTGCTGATAAATTTCACCCAATCTTGGTCTTTTCGCCATTGCATCAGCTTCAACCAACTCTGGATTATTAAAATATGCTTTTACCGTAATCAAGTTATTCTTATATCCAGATATACGTCCTAAAACCTGTTTTGGTTTGTAAACATCACGATCAAGCTGCATTTCTTTGATAATCGAAGAAATTAATCTAGCGGAATCTTGAGAATCATAAATGGTAAAATTGGAAGGATATCCCAAATGATCCGATTCAGCACGAAGAATACGCGCAAAAATCGAGTGAAAAGTTCCCATCCAAAGATTTTTCGCTTCAGATGCGCCCACAATATCCGAAATCCTGTGTTTCATCTCGCGAGCTGCTTTATTAGTAAAAGTTAGCGACAAAATATTGAAAGAATCAATACCTTGAGCCATCAAATACGCAATCCTAATTGTCAAAACACGTGTTTTTCCCGAACCTGCACCAGCAATAATAATCATTGGCCCGTCTTTCTTTAAAACAGGCGCCCTTTGCGCTTCGTTGAGCTGGTCAATATATTTCTGCATGTAATTTTCTCCTTTTATGCAAAATTAAGAATTTAAAAAGAAAGTTCCTAAGATGCTTTTGAAAGGTTCTAAGTAGCTAAGATTCTGAGATACTAAGTTTTTTTTCGAAGCCAAACAAAGGGCATTTATTTCAGACATGGGTTCCCGCTTTCAGCTATATCTCTCCGCTACGCTACGAGGATACCGCCTCAATCGGGGCTAGATTCAAACAATTGTTTTAAATAAAAAAGAAAGAAAATTCTTCAATTATTCTATATTTGTAAAACTTAAACGGTAATAAATGACTGTAAAATTAACAGAAAACGCTGAAAAGACATTTTCCTAAATTATAAATAAATATAGTGATCTTAAGGCCAGTAAATTTTCAAATCAAACTATCTCAACAATAGAAATAATTGTACAAAATAATCACATTGGTACAAAATATAAAAAAACTTCCTTCCGAAAGTTTCTAATATCTAATCAGGTATATTTGTTTTATACAGTTGAAAAACAAACTATATATATTGTTCTATTTTGGGATAATAAAAGAAATCCTTTAGAATTAGACGTTATACTTAGCTCTTAACTTTTGTTTAAAATCTTCAAAATCAATTGTTCTTCCTGCCCTTATATCTTCTTCACTTTTTTGAAGTTCCTGCATTAAAATTTCTTCAGGAAAAAGCAAAGAAGTAATTAGCTTTACTTCTTGATGCGTAAAGCTTTTTGATTTTAATTTTCTATAATAGGTTGCATGTTTTAAACCTAATTTTTGAATAAAAAACTCAGCTTTATAATAAGATTTACCTATTAATTCTGGCAGCGAATTAATGTAGTTCTCATAATTTTCAACTATTTCTATCATTATAAAAAATTAAAATTCTCAAATAATGATACAAAAATAATCATTTTATAATTATAAAGATCACCTTTATAATATAATTATAAAAATAAAACTTAGTATCTCAGAACCTTAGCAACTTAGAATCTCATTTAAAAAACACATCGTAAGCAAATCGGATCAACGTTCCGACAACTACAATCAAAAAGAAAATTCTAATAAAACCGTTTCCTTTATTGATAGCAAGTTTTGCTCCAAGCCATCCACCAAGTCCATTACTTATTGCCATCGGGATTGCAATTGCCCAAATGATTTTTCCTTTAATCATAAAAAGGCAAATTGAACCGAAATTGGTCGCTAAATTTACCATTTTAGCATTCGCGGAAGCATGAAGAAAATCGAAACCTAGAAGCGCAATGAAAGCCACTACAAAAAAACTTCCTGTGCCAGGCCCAATAAATCCGTCATAAAATCCAACAATCATACTTATCCCAACTGCGTAAAATATTTGTCTTGCAGGAGAATGGTCTTTTTCTTCATGCTGTCCAAAATTTTTCTTAGCATAAGTATATACAAACAACAAGGACAAAACCACTAATAAAAGCGGTTTCATAAAATCATTGCTGACCATAGTTAAAACTGTCGAACCTAAAAATGCCGACGGAACTGCCAAACACATCATGATAATTAAAACTTTCCACTGAATAACAACTTTTTTTAAATATTGAAAAGCTGCAAAAGCTGTTCCGCTAAAAGCTGGAATTTTCAAAGTACCAATTACAGTCGAAACAGGAAGATTTGGCAATAAAATTAATCCCATCGGTGTCTGGATTAATCCGCCGCCGCCTACAATTGCATCAATAAATCCTGCAGCAAAAGCGGCCAAACAAAGAAAAAATAGTAGATATAAATCCATTAAAAATACATTTCAGTAACGGTAAAACAAGTTGTAAAAATACATCTTCCTTTTTGTTTATTACCATAAATTTAAAGTTGATTTCTCATCAAAAAGTATATTTTTGCTAAAAAATTAACCCAATGGATTTTACAAGAATTATAGAATTAGCCAGTTATACTTTACCTGCAATTGTTACTGGATTTGTTGCTTACAGTTTTTTTGAACTGCATATTAAAAACAACGATAAAAAACGTGCTTTTTTATTAAACAAACAGGCACACAAAGAGTCGTTGCCAATACGTTTGCAAGCTTATGAACGTATGACTTTATTTTTAGAGCGTATTAACTTGACAAAATTGCTAATCAGAATTTCTCCTATTTCTCAAAACAAACACGATTACGAAAATTACCTAATCGACCAAATCGAACATGAATTTGAACATAATTTAACCCAACAGATTTATATGTCTGAAGAATGCTGGACAATCATTTCAACTGCAAAGAACGCAACAATCCAAATGATTCGTAAAGCAGCAATGAGCGAAAAAGTTGAAGATGCTGATAAGCTTCGTGAAGTAATCTTGAATGATTTATTAGAAAAACAATCTCCAAGCAATGCTGCGTTAGGATTTATTAAAAATGAGGTAGCTGAACTTTGGTACTAAAACTTTAGATAGATTTTAAAATTGTCTGGGTCCAATTTTCATCTGTTTTAGAAATAATTATGGTTTTAAATCCATATTTTTCTCCTTCCATTTTCACACCTTGTGAATCATCTATATGGATATCAATATGAAACATAGGAGGAAATTTAGAACAATTGAAATCTAAATTCTTAATTTTTCTTTGGTGTTTCTGCTGATTTATGATGTAATCAACAGAAACACCATAAATATAAAATGTCCATTTAATTCTTAGAACACTTCTGTAAGAAGTGGTATAAATATAAATTTTATGCTTTTCGTTTTTTAATTTTTTGAATAAATCAACAGTACCTAAACGAATACATTCAAGACCAAATAATCGCTGAAATAAAATTGGCTTTTCTAATCTGAATTTATTTTTGGAAATAAGTGTATCATCCAAGTCAAACGAAATTATCATAGAGCATTTTTTACATCTTCCTATTATCACTCATAACTTCAGATTTATTCTGCGCATATTCGTAACCTTGCTCCCACCATTCTTTCATCACTTCTTTATTAAAAATCAGCGCGTTATCTGTTAATTTTATTGGAGTGTAATATAAATTAAGTTTTACATCTTTAGTATTTGCCATAAGTTTTCCTATAGCAATATCGTGTTTTTCGACTTGATCTAAAGCAATTCTGAACAAATCGATCATTAATGAAAACGGATTTTTTCCAATTACTGTTTTAGTGGTATTAACTTCTGTTTCCAATACAATCACATCTATTTCTGTCGCCCCACGGTTAATAGCTTCACGAATTGGAACCAAACTAGAAAATCCACCATCACCATATTCAAAGTTGTTTTTCTCAACCAAACTCATAAACGGAACATAATTACTCGAGATCCAAGACCATTCGCAAAACTCTTCATATGTGCAATCTTTTGCCAATTTGTATTCTGATTCGTTTGTGGTAAAATTGGTTACCGTTACGACAACATCTGTCTTAAGTTTTTTTAGTTTATTAAAATCGGAAAGAGAAAAATTATTCTGAATATATTTCTTTAAACCTTTACTTTCTCCAAAAGTTCGTTTTCCTTTAAAAAACTGACGTATTACATTAAAGTGATTAATTGTCACAATATCGACTCCGTCTTTGGTTTTTACCACAAACGGACAAATGTTGAAGATACTCGACATCGTAACATTGGTGTATACAGAATGTATTTTTTTGATATGACCGAGAGCTAAGTGCGGAATTAATAAACTTCCTGTAGAAGTTCCTATAAACAAATCGTATTCATGTTTTTTTTCTTCTATTAAATACTGGGCAACACCGCCAGCAAATGCGCCTTTACTGCCACCACCTGAAATAACCAATGCTCTCATAAAATTGTAATGTAGGTTTTATTTTTTGGGATATTTTTTTTTAGAGAATATAGAGAAAAGAAGCAAGAACCAAGATTATTTTTTAAATCTTTTACCTTAAACCTTGCTTCTTCCCTCTTTCCACTCTAATTTACTCTTTCAATAAACGATTTAATTGAAATTGCTCATCGGGTGTCAAATTAGGTAAAATTCTATTAAATGAAGCACGCATTTCAGGATTTTTTAACAGAAGTCTTATTGTATCTCTTCCAAATTTAGAAAACTGCCACATGTGATGTGTAATAGCACTAACTAAATTACTCAAAACCTGATCGTTAATAATTTTAAAAGCAATCAATTTTTCTAAAGCATTTTGTCGTGTTGTAGCTTCATATTTTGTAGATGAAAATGCAATAAGTTCATTTGTCAAAGAATCTATATCACTATTGTAATTTGGCGTTGACAATACCAACGAAAGCCATAAAGTTCTTAAGTTATAATCGTTAAAACCGATCCAATTTTTAGATTTATCCAAATATTCTTTTCTATGATCGGGAAAGTTTCTCCAAAGCCAATAAAGTGCTATTTCTTGGGTTTGATACGATTTATCATCCAAAAGCGTTTCGTAGTTTGTTCTAAAATCTTCTGGAATTTTAGTTAGAGATCCTGCTAAATTTTGACGAACATTAATGTTATTAGTCTGCAGTGCTAAAAGCAAAAGAGGCTTTTTTTCTTCGTATTTTTCATTTTCTAATTGATCAACAACAGCTTCTTTTACAGATTGATACGCATCAGATTCTAAAGTGCTTTTTAAGATATCTATTTTATCTTTTAAAGGTGTTTTTTTCAATTTATCGATTTCTAATCGCTTTTGAATTGTTTTGTTTTTACTCAATAATGCATTTGCAGTTGGAGTATCAAAAACAGTTGATTCTAGCCATGTTTTTTGGAATTTATCCAAATCAAAATCAGAAACTTTTTTAATTTCATCGAAAAAATTCTGTGTATTTACCGTTTGATAAGCGTACTTATTCAGATAATTTTTAATTGCTTTTTTAAAGGCTTTATCTCCAATAGATTCATGTAACACAAACAATGCCCAAGCCCCTTTTTCGTAAAATGTAAGCGAACTTGCTTTTGCATTTAAAACTGGAATCGTGTCAGTACGAGACGCAAACTTTATTTGCTGCGCTGTATTGTATAGTTTAGAGTAAAAATAGTCATCTCCATAAATATCTTTTTCTGCAAGCAAAGCAAAATAAGTTGCAAACCCTTCCTGAAGCCAATGATGAGTGCTGCTTTCGGCTGTAATAAGATCTCCAAACCAATGATGTGCCAATTCGTGAGCATCTACATTAGTATAATTTCGATCGCAAAAACCAATTGAATCTACTACATAACGTGTTGCAAAAAGTGTTGAAGTAGTATTTTCCATTCCGGCATATAAAAAGTCTCTAACTGGAATCTGTCTATTAATTTTCCAAGGATATTTTACACCAATTTCTTTTTCAAGGAAATCAAAAATTCGTTTCGAATAGCGATAAGTTGGTTCAAAACGATCAGCGTCTTTTGGTTCGTAATAATATTCTAAAGGTATTCTGCTTCTAGATTTAAATTCTCTTTTATCATATTTCCCAATCGCCAGCATCAACAAATACGAACTCATTGGTTTTTCCATTATAAACTGCCAATGATTTAGATTTCCGTTGCTTGTTTTTTCCTTTAAAACTCCATTAGAAACTACCTGATAATCTTTATTATAAGTAATACCCAAATTAAAAACTAGCTTTTCATTGACATCATCAAAACTCGGAAACCAATTGCTAGTATATCTTCCTTGCCCTTGTGTCCAAATCTGCACTTCATCGTTTTCCATATCAACAAAATACAAGGCTTGTTTTGGTTTTACGCTATAATTAAAAGTTAGATTATTTTCTCCTTTTTTAAAAGGGAAAACCAATTTTAACTGTTTAGTGGTATTGATAAAAATGATTTCTTTTTCATTGATTTTCACATTCGAAAATTCCATGTTTTTAGCGTCAAGCGAAATAGTATCACAATCCTTTAAAACCTCAAATTGAAAATCGACAGCACCTGAAACTGTTTTTTCTTTTGAATTCAAAGACAATTGTCCTGAAACCGATTTAAAATCGACGAATTGAGTTTGTTGCGCAAAAAGAAAAGTGGTAAATAATAAAAAAATGTATTTCATTGAAAATTTTATTTTAAAGAATCTGTTTCCCAAGATATCGGATTATGTTTTATGTAATCATAAATCTTTTCGAACGTTTTGTAATTTCTCACAATATGATCGTGGTAGTTCGCCTGCCAAATCGATTCGACTCCATTTATCTGTTTAGTTATGATTGATTTAAAAGTAGCAACAAATGATGAAATAGAATTGGATTTTCTAGAAAATTTAGATTCAGGTTGGTTTTGTAGAGACGCACTGCAGTGCGTCTCACGTCCGTATGTCGACAAAGATTTTTCCGTAATATTATTTTCTGTTGTGGATATGCTGGGCGTAGACGCACTGCAGTGCGTCTCTACGATATGCAGGGTGTCTTGAATTTCGATTAGCAAATGAATATGATTTGGCATAATAACCCAGTTATGAAAAAACCAATTTTCACGAATCTTAATCGATTTTAAAAGCTCTTTTTCAATAATTTTTCCACTTTCATTTAAAATCATTTTTTCTTCTTCAATACTCCCAAAAATAGACATCCTATTTTTAGTCACAATAGTAATAAAATAAACAGCTTCACTAGAATAATCCCAGTTTTGCAATCTATTTGAATTAATTTTAAATTTATCTCTAAATAACATCTTAATTGGCATGTAAAATTCCAAAGTTACAAAGGTTTCCTTTACAAATAGAACGAATTTTGTAAGTTTACCATATAAAACTGCCAAATTGTGTCTACACCTCAAAAAGCCTTATTTAACTGGAGCAGCGGAAAAGATTCTGCTCTTGCTTTATATAAAATACTTCAAAATAAAGATTTTAAAATTGAATGTTTATTGACAAGCGTTAACAAGCAATATCAGCGTATTTCGATGCACGGAATTCGTCTTGAATTATTGCAGAACCAAGCCGAAAGCATTGGAATTCCTTTAAAAATTCTTGAAGTTCCAGAAATGCCAACGATGGAAGTTTATGAGCAAGTTATGACCAAAACTTTAACTGAGTTGAAACAGAACGGAATACGTTATTCTATTTTTGGAGATATTTTTTTGGAAGATTTGCGTGAGTATCGTGAAAATCAATTGGCTAAAATTGGACTTAAAGGAGTTTTCCCAATTTGGAAAATTCCAACTCAAGACTTAATTCAGGAATTTATTTTGCTAGGCTTCAAAACCATTTTGGTTTGTGTCAACGAAAAATATCTAGACAAAAGTTTTGTCGGAAGAGTTATCGATCAAGATTTTATAAATGATTTGCCTGAAAATGTAGATGTTTGCGGAGAAAACGGTGAATTTCATACCTTTACTTTCGACGGTCCTATATTTTCAAAACCAATTGATTTTGAAATTGGTGAAATTGTGTATCGAAAATATGAAAAACCAGAAAAGGAAGATTCGTCTAACAAAGCCTGCGATACCAATGATGAAACCGCTTTTGATTTTGGATTTTGGTATTGTGATTTAATCAAAAAATAAATGAAGTTCTTGTATAATCTCATCTTTTTAATTCTAGTTTCTTTCTTTTTGCAAAGCTGCTTAGTCAGCAGATGCAAAAGGCCACAAATTAGTGGCTATATTTACGATTCAGAAACTAAACAGCCTATCGAAAATTGTAAAGTTGGCGAGACTTCAAGTCAATCAAACGGTTATTTTTTAGTAGCTGAAAAGCGTTATCGTCAATTTACACTTTTTGGTTTCGAAGCACCAACTTTGGCAGTGAATGAAGCGATTAAAAAAGAAGGTTACGAATCTCAAAATATTCAATTTATGCAGCCTTTTGGCGGTGGCATGAAAAAAGGAGCTTTTTATAGCGCAGACACCATTTACATCAAGAAAAACATTTTAAAAACAAACTAACATGGCTTTTAAAGAAAATGATGAAGTAAAAAAAGTAGTATTCTTTTTGAAAGAAATTGGTATTGAAATTATTGAAAAAAAGCTTGGAGAAACCTTTTTACCTGGTTTAGATTTAGGGCCTAATTGTATTTATATCGATTATGAAAAATTGCTATATCCAGGAGATATTTTACATGAAGCGGGTCATCTTGCGGTAACAATTCCTGCAGAAAGAAAACTGGTTGGTTCTGATCAAATCTCTAAAGACTGGCCAACTCAAGGTGACGAAATTGCGGCTATTTTATGGTCATACGCTGCACTGCATCATTTACAATTTCCTGCTGAATTTGTATTCCATCCACACGGGTATAAAGGGAGTTCTGAATGGTTTATCAACAATTTTACTTCGGGAAATTATATCGGATTGCCGCTTTTAGAATGGATGGAATTATGTCTTGGAAATGAAAAAGCTGAAAAAGAACAAAAAATGCCTTTTCCAGCTATGCAAAAATGGATTCGAGATTAACATTAAGTCGATTGATCGACAAAAGTTTTAAGGAACCATTTATTATCTTTCAATTCAAAAACATAGTCAATATAAATTCCGCTATCTAGCCCGCGCTCTTCAAGAGTAGCTTTGCTTTTCTTTACTGACAATGTACGTTTTAAATATTTCTCATCAGCCTTATTATTGAGACGAAGAACTTTATATTTCTCTTTTGTCATTGTGTAATCTAACAATTCAAAATCTTCATTGTTTGCCTTGTATTTTAAAGGAAAAATAACTCTGCTGATTTGAAACTTTTGATCTTCATTGAATTTTTTAAAGAATACATTAAAATCTTCTGCAACCGTTTTTGTATCCTGAGCGTAAATTGTAGAACTTAAACTCATTGCAAAAACAAACATTATAAAAAAATACTTTTTCATTATTCTTCATACATTTTAAGCAAATTTGTAACCGTATTCCAGTTTCGAATTGTTGCTGTTACATTTAATTTTTTCTCGATGTATTTTTGATCAAAACGCGTTTTTCCTGCACCAACGGCATATTTAATAAAAATCCTATTTTCATCAATACTTGCTTCGTCTGGTTTAAACTGACTGATTTTCAAATCGTTTATACTTTCCTTTTTTAATGCCATTGATACAAAAGCAACATAAAGTTTTTTTGTATCAAGATCTTTCTCTTTTAAGAATGCATTATTAGCAAAACAAGATTGTAGATTTTCTTTGGTAATCATTACAACAGGAACTTCGTGTCCAAAAACCTTAAAGATTTCCTGTTTGATCATAAAACCAACCTTTGAAGCTTCTTCTTCGCTGTCTACAAAGACATTACCAGATTGCAGATACGTTCGAACATTTAAAAAACCAAGATTCTCCAGCATTGCTTTCAAAGCTTCCATTTTCATCATATTATGTCCAGAAACATTAATGCCTCGTAAAAGCGCTAAATGTGTTTTCATTTATTCCTAATTTTTATTCAAAGATAAAAAACACTATTCATCTTCTTCACTGATTTCAATGCCAAACTTTACTAAAAAGTCGTTAAACTTTTGTTTATACTTTCTTTGTGCCTCTTCTACAATTTCATCTGCATCTTCGTTAGATTCTATTGCTTCTAGATTAAATTGATTTTTAACCCAATCTTTAAATTCTTCTTTGTTTTCGCTTTCTTCATAATATTCCTCATCTTGATAGAAATACGCTTTATCAAAGTCAACAGAAATTTCAGTGTCAAGAGTCAGAAGCTGAATCAATTTCTTAGTATTTTCTGCCACAATATGAACTCCGCCTTCGTCTCCAAAAACTACAATTGGACAATTATTCAAATCTTCATCAATAAGCCAATATGCATACGAACTTCCTGAACCATTTGCACCCGCAAATTCGATAAAACTATTATAAAATTCTTCTTCCTCAGACCAAGTTTTTATTCCTGTTTTATCATTAGTAATAGTGAGCCCAAAACATTCAGAATACGTTTCTACTCCATATTCTTGTTCAAATTCATAGAGTTTTACTAAATCTTCGGGCAATTTATAATGACCAAATTGAACTGCAAATTCTTCTAATGAAAAACTGTTGTCATAGTCTGCATATTCTCTTTCATCTTCGTCTTCGTCGTCATCTTCATCTTCGACTTCTGGAGTTATTAATATTTCAAAAGTTTTCATGACAGCATTTTTTACGCAGAAAAATTCAATTCCTTGCGCATTTTCGTCATTCATCCATTGGTATTTTGGATCTCCATTTTCATCAAGATATTCCAGAATAATCATAATTTCTTCATCATCATGACACCATAAAGCACGCATTCTGATGTTAAAACCATTGGAAATTTCTTCTGAAATCTGGCTGTATTTCTTCCCTTCATAATCAAAAGGAATAAACAAATAAGTTATTCCCGAAATATGTCTAACGATTTTTCCGTTTTCCTTTAATTCCTCATTATCAGATAAAGCTTCAATCATATTAATAAACTGATTACGGAAATCAGCATAAGAATATTTCTCTTTTTTATCGTAATCTAAAATTGAAAGTCCTTCTTTGAAGACATCAAGATAATTATTGCCTAATATTTCTTCGTTATAATCTGAATTCTCAACAAAAGAATCTTCGACAATATCAGATAATTTATGCGTTGAAGGCAGGTAATTTTCAACAGTTATAATAGATCCGTCGGTATCTTGTACATTGCTGCAAATCAAAACATCGGGTCTGTTAGCACTTATAATTGCTTGAACATTTGTAAAACGCTCAAAATGAAACAGCATATCATCACTATAAATCAGCCAGGCCGTAACATCTCCTTTTACAAAAAGCTCTCCATGATTATACTCTCCAGCAAGTGTATCACATTGCAAACCGCCACCTAAATAATGAACACTGCCAAACAAATTAATATTGACTGTTGTTGTTTTTCCTAAAACAATTAAAGCAGGAGAATTGTCTGTATCATAAGAGCTAATCAATTTTGAAACCGTTAGATTTCCTTTAAAAATAAATCCTAAGATGAAAATATGAGAATGTTCTTCCGTGCTAAAATCCATTTCAAATAAATCCATTTCTACATCATCTTCTGCTAATAGAAATATAGGATTTTCTTCATAATCAGGAAAACGCCAAGTGTCTTCAAAAACATTATAAATTTTCTGATTTTTGAAATCGGTTAAATCTCCAATAATATTGTGCGCTTCGTGTCGGTTAATTACTTTGAATGTAATACCTGAAAACACCATAGTTTCAAAAGGAACTTTTTCTTCTTTAATCATAATTTGGGCTTATAATTTGAATGTTTGAACAAATCTAGCAATTATCTTTTTTTATTAAAATTTTACTGACGATAAAAAATAAAAACTCCGTTAAAAACGGAGCTTTAAAATTGAATTAGTAAGCATTTAAAAATTATTTCTTATCATATACCAATAATGGTCCGTCACATATGCTCCAAGCACTATACAAACTTCCAATATCGTTAATAATATATAGATTCTCCTTTAACGCAGTACAAGAACCAATTATATCACTTTGAGCACTATAACTTAACTCAAACTTTGTTTGATCTGTCGTTTTCATTACAGAATAAGTTCCTGAAATGGTTGTAGTTTTTCCATCTCTTTTTCTTGTTTTAGAAAATGTGTTATTAGAATTAAAAATATAAGATTCCTCCCATTCTAAAATATCTATAGAATTTGCCGCAGGATTATTACTGCCCATTCTTATTAAAGTCCATTTACCAATATAACTTTCAGATGATTTGTCGTCGCTGTCAGAACAGGAAATAAGAGAAATGAGAATTACAATTAAAAGTCCAATTTTTTTCATATTTATAGTTTTTGATTGTTAACTATTAATAAGAGTTTACTTGCTTAAAATAGTTGCGTCTTTATTTTACAGCTTAACGATAACTTAATATTCAAAGACTTGAAAGCAACAATTCATTTTCAAAATTCCTAATTAAAATCTATCTTCGCTTTTCTAAATAAAAAGAGTCAAAAAGAAAGAAATATTGAATATACTTTCTCTTTTTCCTTTCTTCTTGACTCTTTTATTCTTGGCTCTATAAAATCTAAATTTTCGAATGTCTAATAATCTTCTAGAAACTCCAATAGAATACTTAAAAGGTGTTGGTCCTAGTCGCGGCCAGTTACTTCGTAAGGAATTGGGTATTCATAAATATGGAGATTTAGTCAATTTTTTTCCAAATCGATATATTGACAGAACGCGTTATTACAAGATTAACGAATTGCAAAATACAGGTTCTGAAGTTCAGATTATTGGAAAAATCATTCATATTAAAACTGTTGAATTTGCCAAAAACAAAAAACGTCTAGTAGCAACTTTTGTTGATGATACTGGGCAAATTGACTTAAACTGGTTTCAAGGCCATAAGTGGATTCGCGAAAGCTTAAAGCTAAATGAAACTTTGGTGATTTTTGGAAAATGTTCGCTGTACGGAAGCCAATTTAGTATGGCGCATCCTGAAATTGAATTATTAAGTGAACATGAAAGAAGCTTACGTTCCGCTATGCAACCTGTTTATCCTTCAACAGAAGCTTTAGCTAATAAAGGTATTTCAAACCGCACCATTAATAAAATGATGGAGCAACTATTCTTAGAAACTCAGGCGCTTTTTACCGAAACCTTTCCTCCTTTTTTAATCGAAGAATTAAAACTGATTCCGAAACGTGCGGCATTATTTAATATTCATTTTCCGAAAAGCGCTGAAATTTTAGCGAAAGCACAGTTCAGATTAAAATTTGAAGAATTGTTTTTTATTCAGTTGCAATTAATTACTAAAAATCTTATTCGAAAACATAAAATAAAAGGACATCCATTTGACAAAGTGGGCGAACTTTTTAATGAATTTTATAAAAATCATTTGCCTTTTGATTTGACTAATGCTCAAAAAAGAGTGATTAAGGAAATCAGAACCGATATGGGAAGCAATGCCCAAATGAACCGTTTGCTTCAAGGAGATGTTGGTTCAGGAAAAACGATTGTTGCCTTTATGAGCATGCTTTTGGCAATTGACAATGGTTTTCAGGCTTGTTTAATGGCACCAACAGAAATCTTGGCCAATCAGCATTTTCTTGGTTTGTCTGAGTTTGCTAAAACATTAAATATCAATATCCGAATATTAACGGGTTCTACCAAAACTTCTGAAAGAAAAATTATTCATGAAGAACTGGAAAACGGAGAACTTAAAATTTTGATCGGAACTCATGCCTTATTAGAAGATAAAGTAAAATTTCAGAATTTAGGCCTTTCTGTAATTGATGAACAGCATCGTTTTGGTGTAGAGCAAAGATCTAAACTGTGGAAGAAAAATGATATTCCGCCACACGTTTTAGTCATGACTGCCACTCCTATCCCGAGAACTTTGGCAATGAGCTTATATGGCGATTTGGATATTTCCGTTATTGATGAATTACCTCCGGGAAGAAAACCAATTCAGACCGTGCATCGTTTTGACAGCAATAGATTGAAAGTCTGGAAATTTCTTCGAGATGAAATTGCAAAAGGAAGACAGATTTATATCGTTTATCCGCTAATTCAGGAATCAGAAAAAATGGATTATAAGGATTTAATGGATGGCTATGAGAGTATTTCTCGCGATTTTCCACTTCCTCAATATTCAATTTCCATTCTTCACGGAAAAATGAAACCAGCTGATAAAGATTCTGAAATGAAGCGTTTCTCAGAAGGAAAAACCAATATTATGGTAGCTACAACGGTTATCGAAGTTGGCGTAAACGTACCAAACGCTAGTGTAATGATTATTGAAAGTGCCGAAAGATTTGGGCTTTCGCAATTGCACCAGCTGCGCGGACGTGTTGGTCGTGGCGCTGAACAAAGTTATTGTATCTTAATGACAGGACATAAATTAAGCTCTGATAGCAAAACCAGAATGGAAACAATGGTTCAGACCAATGATGGTTTCGAAATTGCCGAAGTAGATTTAAAACTTCGTGGTCCAGGCGACATGATGGGGACTCAGCAAAGCGGTGTTTTAAATCTTCAAATTGCAGATATTGTAAAGGATCGAGAAATTCTTTCTTTGGCTAGAAATTATGCCATGAAAATCTTAAAAGAAGATTCTGCGCTTCAGAAACCTGAAAATGCTATTCTAAGAGCAATTTTCATTGAAATGACCAAGAAGAAGAATATTTGGAATTATATTAGCTAGATACTAAGACTCTAAGGTTCTAAGATTCTAAGATACTAAGATGCTAAGGTTCTAAAATCCTTAAAAAGAAAGGTTCAAAGGTTAATTAATTAACCTTTGAACCTTTCTACTTTTAAACTAAAAAGCTAAGCGTCTTAGAATCTTAGAACCTTAGCATCTTAAAAAAAAATACTTCATTGAGCCTCATATTCATGTGATTTAGTTTTGCTGGGGGAACAAATTTAAGGGGTGAATATTTTTTATCAGACACAATGAAGTATATAAGCTGTTGTTACTTTTTTGCGTCATTTTTCTTCTCAAAAAGACCACTAAATAAGCCTTTGCTAACTTTATTTTTATCATCCTTGCCTGTCGCAATCAAATGATCGATGTATTCCATGTAGGTTTTCTTTCTTTCTTCTAGAAAACCTACAAGATATTCTTCAGAAGCATGCAAACCACTGGTTTCTTCAATCTGCAAAAGCTTTTTGTACAAAGGCTCAATAAATTTCACGATAATATCATTTGGAACCGATTTTCTAGTTCCAAAGAAACCTACAATTTCACCATCTGTGTCCGCAACAATTTTAAAATCAGTTACTACCCAATAATATCGTCCAGTTTTTGCCATGTTTTTTATGATAACATGAATGTTCTCACTGGATTTAATACTGTCCCATAAGAATTTAAAAATCACTTTTGGCATGTCTGGATGTCGCACAATATTGTGAGGCTGACCTACAAGTTCAAATTCATCATAACCAGAAACATCTATAAAGTCTTCATTGGCATATAAAATGGTTCCTTTTTTGTCAGTTTTACTAAGCAGCACTTTATTCTTATTCCAATCAACTTCTCTATCAGAAGGTGTCGGACGGTTTAATCTGGTATCCATAAATTTTACAATTAAATTAATCTACAGTTCAATTAAGTATATAAAATGAATCCTTAAACAATTCTCAATTTAATTCTATCTCCAAAACAAGCAGAATATTTCTGATTTTACGGAAAACCGTTTCTAATTCATTTTCCAACCATTCTGGAATCTGATTGTTAACAGCGAGATTAAGATTATGAATGTCAGTCATAATCTGTATTAGTTTTTTATATTGAAAATCAAGATCGTAAACATGAGAATTACCTCTATAGTTTTTAAAAATTTCTCTTACTTCTATTTCAAATTCAGATTGAGCGCCAATTTTTTCGATTGAATTTAATGTAATGCTTTCATTCAAAAAATCATCAATAATTTTTTTTAGATTATGCAGCGTAGGAACTGCAGTTGGTAAATCATACTTAAACATATAACAGGCTTAAAAAATTAATATTATTTTGGGGGCTGGTTCCGTTTCTAATCGGAAATTAATTTTTCTAACTTCTGGTGTTTGTAGATTTTACATGAATATCATTAACTAAATCATCAATTTTCTTGGCACTTTCTCTCATCATTTCAAGATAAGTAAGCAATTTGTCATTGTCTGTATGCCCTTTTGAAACATCAATAAGTTTTAAAACTGAATTCACAGGAAGCTTTAAGTCTAAAGTTGTTCTATGTATAAAATCGTTATAATCTTTTGTAGCTGACATTGAGCTGTATTTTGCTGAAGCTAACTTCATGTTTTCCAGCTCATATTCATCTGAAATTTTTGAGATATGATTTTCACTGTGCTCTTTAAAATAATACGCCCAATATCCGTTCATAAAAAATACTACAGTAGCTAAAACGGTATGGATTACTAAGGTCTCCATATCAAAATTTACTTGCGAGAAATAAACCTGAAGCCCATTTGCATCATTATAGATAAAGTTTTGAAGATACGCCAATCCTGCATGATGCAGTACAACCAATAAAGTCAGTGGAATTTGAAGTCTCCAATTCTGGTAAATAATCAAGATTGTACTTGCAATGAACACAGTAAAATGCATTTCGAACATTCCGTGCATTTGGTAAATGTATTGTGCCATAAAAATAGCCAGAACTACAGACAAAACATATTGATAAAATTTGGAGTTTTTCATGAAAAATTTTGCTGAGTAATACATCAAAAGATTCAGTGTTCCGACTCCAACGCCAATTTCGAAAGTATCGTATTTAAAAGACAATCCGATACCGAGAAGAAAATATACCGCAAGTACATAATTAATAATTGTATCTGATTTTTGTGTCATTGTAGACATAAAACTGTGCAGATAATCTTGTTCGTTTAAGCTAGCTTTTGTTTTCATGGGAATTTAGATTTAGGTTTTTGGAAATAGTTATTTAGTACATTTTGGTAATGAGCATCCGTAAGCTCTAAGAGCTAAAGCATTAAAAGATGGGTTGTGGTTGTCTTTTCTGCCAAGAAGAGAATCTATCGCCATTTGGGCATAATTACTTTTAGTATCTGTACAATATCTAGTTTTATTGTAATTGCCTCTGTAATATAAATTGTGCGACTGATCTAGCAAAACGGCCTGAGGTGTAGAGAAAACACCACATTTTTTAGCAATTGCTTCATCAAAGTAAACGGGAATCTTAGCATCAAACTTTTGTTGAATCTCATCAATCGTAAAATTTTTCTGTTTGTTTAAAACAACAATTTTAAAATTGATCTGATCTCCGTATTTTTTAATCAAAGCACTTACATGAGGCACGTTGAATCGCGAACATGGACATTCGGGATTGAAAAAATGTATAAAGATGGGTCTATTGTCAAATGCACAGCATGGTCCTAAATCAATTTTTGATCCCATGGCAATAGCGTGATAATTCTTTGGTATTGGAGTCGGCAAACTGTATTTAAACTCGTTCTGCCAAAACAAATAACCAATTGAAAGAAGTAAAAATGCGAACCATAAAGTTAGAAGTAATTTTTTCTTCATATAAATCATTTTTTTATTATTTAAACAACAAAGAATAAACACTTGTTAATATAACATCTAGCTATATTCTGTAAAAAAACAAAAAAAACAACTTCTACTTACATTTTTTAACAGTAATACTATATAAAACTTATAGCAATTCTGAAAAATCCGATCATTTTGTTTAACGTATCAATGTTACAAATAAAATCGATAAAGTGCAAAAAAAATCAGACAAAAAGCTTATTTTTTTTCTAAGGCAAGAAACAATGTGTTTTCCCAACAGAAACCCTGTTATTTTTTTGAAAAAAAATTTAACCTTCAATTAAACCTTTTGCCCCAACTGTAGTCTAAATGCAAACCTTTGTACATACAAATGTTAAATAAAAGCCAACAGCTTTCGATTTCGCACCAAAAAGTTAAATTTGTAAGCTTACTAAAAACACAAACCTAAAATCTATATTCACTTCAATTTTATGAAAGTAAAACACCTCATTTACACCCTTTTAATTATTACAATTGGAGGTTTTATTACCTATAGAATTATTTCTAATAAGGGTAAAAACGACGACTCCAAAAAATTCAACGACAAAAAATCTCCAACAACTGTTAATGGAATCGTAATAAAAACAACCACTTTTGACAATAATCTTGCATTATCAGGATCTATTGAAGCAAATGAGCAAATTGAAATTCATAGTGAGGTTTCAGGAATTGTGGAAGGAATATTCTTTAACGAAGGCGCCAATGTATCAAAAGGACAAGTGCTTTTGAAAGTAAACGATATCGAACTAAAAGCACAATTAAGACAGGCTATAACTAGAGAAGAATTAGCTGCCGAAAATGCAAGAAGAGCAAAATTATTGCTTCAAAAAGAAGCAATTAGTCAGGAAGAAGCAGACGTTGCCAAAGCCGATCTTGCTTCTGCTCAAGCGCAAAGCCAATTAATTAGAGCGCAAATTTCTAAAACTTCTGTAAGAGCTCCTTTTTCAGGAAAAATTGGTTTGCGCAATATTTCTCCAGGAACTTACATCACTCCTACTGTTTTAGTAGCAAAATTGGTTAATACCAATAAACTAAAAATCACTTTTTCTATTCCAGAAAAATATGCTTCAGAAGTAAAATCAGGATCGGTAATCGATTTTAAAGTTTCTGGTTCAGATAAAACATACAATGCAAAAATTTATGCCATCGAACCAGAAGTTGCCGTTGCTACACGTACACTTCAAATTCGTGCTTTGGCTGATAATACCGATGGAAAACTTTTCCCTGGAACTTTTGCCGATATTAAATTGCCTTTAAACATTATTAAAGATGCTATTGTAGTTCCTTCTCAAGCGATTATTCCAATTCAAGACGGTAAAAAAGTATTTATTGCCAATAACGGACAAGCAAAAGAAGTAATGGTTGATGCAACAACAAGAACAGATTCTTCTATCTTAATTCTATCAGGGTTAAAACCGGGAGACACTTTGATTACAAGCGGTGTTATGTCTTTAAAAGACGAAGCTCCTATTAAAGTTCAAGTAAAATAGTTCTAAAGCCAAAAGTCAAAAGTCGAAAGACTTGAATATAGATTTAAAGATGGTAGTCAAGATTTAGCAATAAATCTGAAATCTAAAATCAACAATCTAAAATCTAAAATCACACATGAGTTTATCAACTACAAGTATAAAAAGACCTGTTTTAACCATAGTACTGAATTTACTAATTATTTTATTCGGTTTTATTGGTTATACTTTTTTAGGAGTTAGAGAATTTCCTTCTATTGACCCTGCACAGGTATCTATTCGTACCAATTATACAGGTGCCAATTCTGATATTATTGAATCTCAAATTACAGAACCTCTTGAGAAAGCCGTAAATGCGATTGATGGAATTCGAAATATTACTTCATCCAGTAACCAAGGAAGCAGTACCATTACAATCGAGTTTAATTTAGATAAGGATTTAGAGGAAGCGGCTAATGATGTTCGAGACAAAGTTTCGCAAGCAATTAGAAATCTTCCACAAGATATAGATGCCCCACCAGTTGTTTCTAAAGCCGATGCAGATAGCGAATCTATTATTTCGATGACGGTTCAAAGTGACAGCAGAAGCTCTTTAGAATTAAGCGATTATGCCGAAAATGTTATTTCTCAACGTTTGGAAACCATTCCAGGCGTAAGTGGCGTGCAAATTTGGGGGCAAAAACGCTATGCAATGCGTCTATGGATAGATCCTGTAAAACTAAATGCTTATAAGTGTACAGTTGCCGATGTGAGAAATGCATTAAATGCTCAGAACGTCGAACTGCCATCTGGTAAATTAACAGGAAACAATACCGAATTAACTGTAAAGACGGTTGGAAATCTTTCTAAACCAGAAGAATTCAACAATATTATCATTCGCACAGATGGCGATAAAATCGTAAGGCTTAGTGATGTAGGCGGTGCCGAATTAGGTCCGGAGAATATAGAGACTTCTTTGATGTCTTCTGGGCTTCCAATGATTGGAATGGCTATTGTTCCAATGCCAGGAGCCAATTATCTGGATATTTCAGCTGAATTCTACAAAAAATTTGAAGCCTTAAAAAAAGATTTACCTAAAGACATTAAACTTAATATTGCGCTTGATAACACGCAATTTGTAAAGAAATCTGTATTGGAGGTTGCCGAAACTTTAGGAATATCAATCGTTCTGGTAATTATTATTATCTATTTGTTTTTTAGAGACTGGGCAATTGCTTTCAGACCATTAATTGATATTCCTGTATCGTTAATTGCTACATTCTTCATTATGTGGCTTTTTGGTTTCTCTATAAATGTACTAACCCTTCTTGCTATTGTGCTTGCAACAGGACTTGTTGTGGATGACGGAATTGTTGTAACTGAAAATATTTTCAAAAAGGTCGAAGAAGGAATGTCTCCTATCGAAGCAGCCATTAAAGGTTCTAATGAAATCTTTTACGCTGTTATATCCATTTCTGTTACTTTAGCAGCGGTATTTTTGCCAGTAATTTTCTTAGAAGGTTTTGTTGGCCGACTCTTTAGAGAATTTGGAGTTGTAATTGGAGCTGCAGTATTGATTTCAGCCTTTGTTTCCTTGACTTTAACACCAATGTTAAATGCCTATTTAATGAAAGGTGGCGAACAAAAGAAATCAAAATTCTATATTAAAACTGAGCCATTTTTTGAAAAAATGAACAGCAGTTATGCTGAATCATTAGCAAAATTCATGGACAAAAAATGGATCAGCTTTCCTATTTTAATTGCTTGTTTTGGAATTATTTATTTATTCTTTACGATTCTTCCAAAAGAAACAGCGCCTTATGATGACAGAAGTTCTGTTACCATGCGTATGACCACGCCAGAAGGCTCTTCTTATGATTATACGTATCGTTTTATGCAAGAAATTTCAAAACTTGTTGACGATTCAATCCCTGAAAAAAAGGTTAGTTTAGTAATTACTGCTGGAGGATCTGGAGGTTCTGCAACCAACTCAGGTTTTGTGAGGCTTTCATTAAAAGAACCAGACGAAAGAACCAGATCTCAAAAAGAAATTGCAGATAAATTAAGCAAATGGACAAAGAGATATCCTGATGCTAAAATAGCGGTAATTCAGCAGCCTACAATTGCCGTTAACAGACGTGGAGGCTTACCAATACAATACATTATTCAGGCTCCAAACTTTGATAAGTTAAGAGAAAAAATTCCTGTTTTTATGAATGAAGTAGCCAAAAGCGATGTCTTTTCTACAACAGATGTAAACCTGAAATTTAACAAGCCAGAAGTCAATGTTACCATTGACCGCGCTAAAGCAGAAAGTTTAGGAATTTCAATTCTTGACATAGCACAAACTTTACAGCTTTCTTTAAGCGGACAGCGTTTTGGCTATTTTATCAAAAATGGAAAACAATATCAGGTAATTGGACAGTTTGACCAAAAAGACAGATCTAAACCTTTGGATTTGACTTCTATGTTTGTAAAAAACAAAAATGGTGAATTGATTCAGATGGATAACGTAGTAAACGTTTACGAGCAAAGTAATCCACCGCAATTATATCACAACAATAGATACATGTCTGCAACTGTTTCGGCTGGTTTGGCACCTGGAAAAAGTATGGGTGACGGAATTGATGAAATGAATAGAATAAAAGCTAAAGTTTTAGACGAAAGCTTCACAACAGATTTAGCTGGAGAATCACGAGATTTCGTAGAAAGTAGTTCTAATACTTCTTTTGCTTTCGGATTGGCTTTATTGTTAATCTTCTTGATTCTAGCGGCACAGTTTGAAAGTTTTATAGATCCGTTTATTATTATTTTGACAGTTCCAATGGCGGTAGCGGGAGCTTTATTCTCATTATGGCTATTCAATCAGTCATGGAATATTTTCAGTCAGATTGGTACGGTAATGCTAATTGGTCTGGTAACCAAAAACGGTATTTTGATTGTAGAATTTGCCAATCAGTTACGAGAACAAGGAAAACCAAAATTAGAAGCTATTTTAGAAGCTTCAGAAGCGCGTTTACGTCCAATTTTAATGACAAGTTTAGCCATTGCTTTAGGAGCACTTCCAATTGCACTTTCTCTTGGAGCGGCATCGACTAGTAGAATTGGTATGGGAGTTGTAATTGTGGGAGGAACGATCTTTTCATTGGCTTTAACGCTTTTTGTAATTCCTGCAATTTATTTTATGTGGTCAAGAGCAAGAAAGCATTATCCAGAATTTGACCATATTGACGAATACGAAAGAGAAAGCATTAAATAAAAACCAGAAATATACTTTTTGGTTAAAGAAAACGAATATGAATATCAAAAAAATATATTGTACAGTACTTATCCTGCTTTTTTGTGCAATTCAGACAAAGGCACAGGAAGTTCTTACTATTGAACAAGCTATGACCATAGCTTTGGAAAATAATTTTGAGATTAAAATTGCCAAAAACAATTCCAAAATAAACGAAACAAACGTTACCATTGGAAATGCAGGAATGTTGCCAACTGCAACGGCAAGTATTACAGACAATAACAATCTTACGAATTCAACACAAGTACGTCAAGATGGTACATCAACGACATTGAATAATGCCAAAAATAACAGTTTAAATTACGGTGTTAGTTTAGGCTGGACCGTTTTTGACGGAATGAAAATGTTTGCCAAACTAGACCAGTTAAAAGAGCTTCAAAAACTGGGCGATGCAGAACTTAAAAGAACGATTTTGCTTAAAATTGCTCAGGTAAACTCTGCTTATTACGATTTGGTTCAGCAACAGCAACAGCTTTCGGCATTAGACACCACAATTGTAATTTCGAACCAGCGTCTGACTTTGGCTAAAAACCGTTTTAGTATCGGGAAGGCTTCAAAATTAGAAGTTTTAAATGCACAAGTTGACTTAAATTCTGATCAAGTGGCTTTGCTAAGACAAAAAGAAACGTATGCCAATAGCAAAATTTTATTGAACCAATATTTAGCGCGTGACCCAAAAATTGACTTCAAGGTTACAGATGAAGTAAAAGTGGACAATAAATTGATTTTAGCAGATTTAATGGATTTGGCTCAGAAACAAAATCCAGGTTTAGAATCGCAGATTATTAATAAACGTATAGCTGAATTACAACTCAAACAAGTAAAAGCAGACCGTTATCCTACTTTAAGATTAACTTCGGGATATAATTTCTCTGAAAGCCAGTCTAGTTTAGGTTTTACCAGCGAAACGTCTTCAAAGGGTTTAAATTATGGTTTTAATGCTTCTATGAACATTTTTGATGGTTTTAATCAGCATCGTAATGAGAAAGTAGCCAAATTACAGATAGAGAATTCACAAATTGCCATAGAACAGCAAAACACGATTTTAAATACGCAATTAAGCACTGCTTTTCAAACGTATTTAACCAATTTGGAATTGATTGGTTTAGAAGAAAACAACGAAGCTATTGCCAGACAGAATTTGGAAATCACATTAGACAAATTTAAAATCGGAACCATTACAACACTCGATTTTAGAACTGCTCAGCTAAATTATGTCAATGCAAAAGTGCGTTACAGTAATGCACAATACGAAGCAAAATTATCTGAAATTGCCTTAAAAGAATTAGCAGGAAATATTAATTTTTAATTTTCCTCTTAAAAATCAAATATGATCTGCCGAATCTGCTAAATCTGCGAGCTATTTTTCTCTCGCAGATTTAGCAGATTTGGCAGATTTTTTTTAATGTTAGCAAACATTTTTAAAGAAAAAATGCTGTTTGTATGATCTCAAATCATCCATAATTCTCGGTGCTGAATATTTTTCTATTTTACACACAGCAGAATATTTTTTTAATTTAAATTTGTTTCAAAACATACTTCAATGATTACATACAATACCAAAGACTGGTTCACCTTTATTTTTCATTTTCATAAATCGGATACCGTTCGAAAACTGTTTACGATTATGATTGCAATTGGAATATATGCCACAATTGTATGCTATCTTGAACTTCAGTATTTTAAGGTAACCAAAAACGATTATATTTATAACATTCCGATGATGCACGGTATGCTTGGATTTGTGATTTCGCTTTTGCTGGTTTTTAGAACAAATACGGCTTATGACAGATGGTGGGAAGGCCGAAAACTTTGGGGCGGACTTGTAAATAACAGCCGTAATCTAGCTATAAAACTTTCGGCAATTTTGAAAGACGAAAATGACAGAAAGTTTTTTAGAAAATTTATTCCGATGTATGCTGAAATTCTGAACATCCATTTAAAAGACGAAGAAACCAGCAAACAACTTTTTGAAGATGTTGATTTGGAAATTGACCATCACAAACACAAACCAAATCAGTTAAAAAGGATAATGTATCATAAAATCAACGATTTATATGATGCTGGAAAAATTTCTGGCGATCAACTTATTACCATAAATGAAGAATTAGTTGCTTTTACAGATATCTGTGGAGCTTGTGAGCGTATTAAAAACACACCTATTCCCTACTCTTACAGTGCTTTTATAAAGAAATTCATCTTCTTTTATACCATGACACTTCCGTTTGGGTATTCTGTTAGCTTAGGATATTTAGTTGCGCCTGTGGTGGTTTTTATCTTTTATGTTTTGGCAAGTTTAGAACTTATTGCCGAAGAAATTGAAGATCCGTTTGGAAATGATGAGAATGATCTTCCAACAAGAAAGATTTCTGAAAACATCAAAAAACACGTTGAAGAACTGATTTAATAAAACGTTAAATCTGCCGTTTATATCTTTATTTTCATTAAATTTAGAATCTCCACTAAAAACAAAATTTAATGAACAATCAACGATTCTTAGTCAATCCGCTCCAATTATCGCAAGAAAAATCATTAAAGACTCTTGTCGAAAATAGAACTATTTACAATTTGAATCATTGTGAATTAAATTTGTTTGAAACCTACGAATCGACTAAAATGGTTCCGTTAAAATTTAACGATTTAGTGGTGACCAGCATGCTTAGAGGCAAAAAAGTAATGCATCTTTTTGATGATCCTGAATTTGAATATCTGCCTGGGGAAACAGTACTTGTTCCTTCAAACGTAGAAATGAAAATTGACTTTCCGGAAGCCTCCAAAAGTAACCCAACTCAATGTTTGGCATTGGCTATTGATCAATCTAAGATTCTAGAAATCTTAAACTTCTTAAATGAACAATATCCGAAAGAAGGAAATAACATGTACTGGCAGTTAAACTACCAGAATTATTTCTTTTACAATAATGTCGAAATGGCTGCGACGATTAATAAGCTCATTAAAGAATGCATGAGCACATCGATCACCAAAGATATTTTTGCCGATCTGACTTTAAAAGAATTATTAATCAGAATTATTCAAACGCAGACTGTAAAATCTCTAAATGAAGGAAAATTTCTTGAAAACAATAATCCAATTAAAGAGGTTACAGAATATATCAAACAGAATTTGAAGGAGAATATAAGTTTGAAATCGCTTAGCGAAAAAGCTTGTATGAGTACAACTTCTTTCTACCGTTTCTTTAAACGCGAACTCGGAATGAGTCCAATTGAATATATTTTGAATGAAAAAATAAAATGTGCCAAAAACTTATTGAAGAATCCGACCCTTCAAATCAACGAGGTTTGTTATTTGGCTGGTTTCGAAGATGCCAACTACTTTATTAGATTATTCAAAAAATACGAAGGAATAACACCAAAGCAGTATCAGTTACTGTATATTAATTAAAGGTGCTAAGGTTCTAAGTTACTAAGATTCTAAGTTTTTCAACTTGAAACTTCAAACCTGAAACTTGAAACCTCATTCAATTCTTGTAATCGGCTCTAAATCCTTCTCTTCTTCGGGAGTAAAAATTCTATATTCTATTTGAAAAGTCTTTTTTAATGGAGTTTCTAGAGAAAAACCTCCTACTCCAAATGCGTCAATAACAGTAAGAGTAAAGTGCGCATGTTTCCAATATTCAAATAAATCTTTGTCTACCCAAAATTCAACATCTTCAACTTTACCAATACAAACATCTCCAGTTCGCTGATAATAACCTCCTTTTTCAAAACACTGCGGCTGTGTGCCTTCGCAACATCCTCCAGCCTGGTAAAACATTAAATCACCGTGTTTTTCTTTTAGAATATTAATCAGTTCGACTGCTTTTTCTGTGGCATCAATTCGTTTAATCATCGCTATAAAAATTAAAAAAAAAGCAGTAAACTCAATTAAGATTTTACTGCTTTAACATAACCAACTATTTAGGACTGTGCTATATCTAGCACAATTCTTCCTTCTATTTCACCTTTTTTCATTTTATCAAAAACGGTGTTTACATCTTCTAATTTTGAAGTTGTTACTGTTGCTTTGACTTTGCCATCAACAGCAAATTCAATTGCTTCCTTCATATCTTTTCGAGTTCCTACAATAGACCCTCTAATGGTGATTCTATTTAAAACGGTATCGAAAATAGACAAATCAAAATTGCCTGGAGGAAGTCCGTTTAATGCCATTGTACCTTTTCTTCTCAATGTTTCAAGCCCTTGTTTGAAAGCAATTGGAGAAACTGCGGTAACCAATGCCCCATGCATTCCACCAACTTCTTTCTTTAAGAATTCTCCAGGATTTTGTTTTTTAGCATTTACTACCAAATCGGCGCCTAATTTTTTTGCCAGTTCCAATTTATCATCTCCAATATCAATTGCCGCCACATTCATTCCCATAGCTTTTGCATATTGCACAGCAACGTGCCCTAAACCTCCAATTCCAGAAATTGCTACCCATTCGCCAGGTTTCACCTCAGTTTCTTTTAATCCTTTATAAACCGTAACACCAGCACATAAAATCGGAGCCATTTCTATAAAATTCACATTTGAAGGCAGAATTCCAACATATCTGGCATCTGCAATTACATACTCTGCAAATCCGCCATCTACACTGTAACCGCCATTCTGCTGACTTTCGCATAGTGTTTCCCAACCTGTAATACAGTGGTCACAGCCTCCGCAGGCACTGTAAAGCCAAGGCACGCCAACAGCGTCTCCCTCTTTTACGTTTTTAACTTCTGGTCCTACTGCAACAACATATCCGACAGCTTCATGTCCTGGAATTAAAGGCATTTTAGGTTTAACTGGCCAATCCCCATCTACAGCATGTAAATCGGTGTGACACACTCCACTTGCAATTACTTTTACAAGAATTTCATTTCTACCTGGGCGTTTTACTTCAACTTCTTCAATTTGTAGAAGAGAACCAAATTCTCTAACGACCGCAGCTTTCATTGTTTTTGGAAGCATAATTCTATGGTTTTAAGAGAATAGAAAACTTTTTAGCTTTCTATTCTCAAGTTTATATTCTTTTAGAAGAAACCTAATTTCTTTTTATCGTAAGAAATCAGCATGTTTTTGGTTTGGCGATACTGGCTCAACATCATTTTATGATTTTCACGGCCAATTCCAGATTGTTTGTAGCCTCCAAATGGAGCTCCTGCAGGATAAGAATGGTATTGATTAATCCAAACACGACCAGACTGAATCGCTCTTGGAACCTGATAAATTTCATGCGCATCACGTGTCCAAACTCCTGCGCCTAAACCATACATGGTATCATTTGCAATTTCGATCGCTTCTTCGGTAGTTTTAAAAGTCGTAACCGCCAAAACAGGCCCGAAAATCTCTTCTTGAAAAATTCTCATTTTGTTGTGACCTTTAAATAAAGTCGGTTTGATGTAATAACCACCTTCTAAATCTCCACCCAATTTATTTTCATCACCTCCAGTCAATAATTCTGCTCCTTCTTCTTTTCCTAATTTGATGTAAGACATGATTTTTTCTTTCTGAACAATCGAAGTCTGAGCACCAATCATAGTCGATTTATCTAACGGGTTTCCAGCAATAATGGCTTCAGTTCTTTCAATTACTTTTTTGATAAACTTGTCGTAAATATCCTCATGAATTAATAATCTAGACGGACAAGTACAGATTTCACCTTGGTTTAAAGCAAATAATACAGCACCTTCTACGGCTTTGTCGAAGAAATCATCATCATGATCTGCCACAGATGGAAAGAAAATATTTGGAGATTTTCCGCCCAATTCTAATGTAACCGGAATAATATTTTCTGTCGCATATTGCATTACCAAGCGTCCTGTAGTGGTAGAACCCGTAAATGCAGCTTTCGATACCTTTTTATTGGTTACTAACGGACGCCCTAATTCGGCACCAAACCCGTTTACAATATTCAGAACTCCAGGAGGAAGAATATCTCCAATTAATTCCATCAAAACCATAATAGATATTGGCGTGCTTTCTGCTGGTTTCAAGACAATTGTATTTCCTGCTGCAAGAGCTGGAGCAATTTTCCAAACTGCCATTAAAATCGGGAAATTCCACGGAATAATCTGCGCCACAACACCAAGAGGTTCGCTTAACGCGATAGAAACCGTCTGCGAATCCAATTCTGCTATCGAACTTTCTTCTGCACGAATAACTCCAGCAAAATATCTAAAGTGATCAATTGCCAACGGAATATCTGCGGCAAGTGTTTCGCGGATTGGTTTTCCGTTATCAACCGTTTCAACTGCAGCGATATATTCTAAATTGTCTTCAATTTTTTGTGCAATCTTATTTAGTAAAATACTCCTTTCGGTCACAGAAGTTTTTCCCCAAGTTTTAAATGCTTCATAAGCAGTATCTACAGCCAATTCGAGATCTTCTTTTCCAGAATGTGCTGCTTTTGTAAATACTTTTCCATCAATTGGAGAAACTACATCAAAGTATTCTCCTTTAATTGGCGCTACAAATTTTCCACCAATATAGTTATCGTATTTTGCCTTAAATTCAGGTCTTTTTACTGCGGTGCTCATAATATTCTTTTTTTGATTTACTCCAAATTTAGTTTCATAAAAAGAAACAGAATAGCATTATTCATTCATCTTGTAGCACAAAAATTACACATTCGTTTTTTTTAGTCTTTTATAATAATCATTTATCAAAATTTTAATCTATAAATTGCTAAATAATTAGTAAACAGCATTTTTCAGTCATTTAAAAACAACTAGAAAAAACTACTCAATTTTTTCTTACTCCAACGCGCAATCCTTATATTTGTAACCTCATACAAAGAATTAAAGAACTACAATGAAAATATCTTACAACTGGTTAAAACAATTTATTAAAACAGATTGGACATCTGAGCAGACTTCTGAATTACTAACAGATTTAGGTTTAGAGGTTGAAGTTGTCGAAAAATACGAGTCAATAAAAGGAGGTTTAGCAGGCGTTGTTGTTGGACACGTGCTAACATGCGAAAAACATCCTGATGCTGATAGATTGAAAGTTACCACCGTTAATATTGGTTTAGAAGCTCCTGTACAAATTGTTTGCGGTGCTGCAAATGTGGCTGCAGGACAAAAAGTGCCTGTTGCAACAATCGGAACTGTTCTATACGATAAAGATGGCGCAGAATTTACCATTAAAAAAGGAAAAATCCGCGGACAAGAAAGCCACGGAATGATCTGTGCTGAAGACGAATTAGGCTTAGGTACAAGCCATGACGGAATTATGGTTTTGGCTGAGGATTTAGTTCCTGGAACTCCTGCTTCTGAAGTTTTTCAAATTGCAAATGACGAAGTTTTTGAAATTGGATTGACACCTAACCGTGCCGATGCTATGAGTCATTTTGGAACTGCGCGCGATTTAAGAGCGGGAATGTTGCAGCGTGGCGTAAACATAGAATTGATCACTCCTTCTGTAAGCAATTTTAGAGTTGACATGCGTACGCTAAAAATTGATGTGAATGTTGAAGATAATCATTTAGCTCCAAGATATTGTGGTGTAACTATTTCTGGAATTTCTGTACATGAATCTCCAAGCTGGTTACAAGACCGTTTAAAAGCTATCGGATTAACTCCAAAAAATAATATTGTTGACGTTACTAATTATGTATTACATGAATTAGGACAGCCTTTACATGCTTTTGACGCTGCCAAAATCAACGGAAAAATTATTGTAAAGACAGCTACTGAAGGAACTAAATTTGTGACTCTTGATGATGTTGAAAGAACGCTTCACAAAGAAGATTTAATGATTTGCGACGAAAAAGGTCCGCTTTGTATTGCTGGAGTTTTTGGAGGTAAAAAATCTGGAGTTTCTGAAGGAACAACATCTATTTTCTTAGAAAGTGCTTATTTTGATCCGGTAAGCATTCGTAAAACAGCCAAAAGACATCAATTAAGCACTGATGCTTCTTTTAGATTTGAAAGAGGAATTGATCCAACAATTACAGAATATGCTTTAAAACGTGCAGCACTTTTAATTCAGGAAGTTGCTGGCGGAAAAATTACTTCTGATGTTGTAGAAGTTTATCCTAAAAAAGTAGAAGATTTTTCTGTTTTATTGAATTTCAGCCATGTTTCTAAAATTATCGGACAGGAAATTCCAAAAGATACGATTAAAAAAATCTTGGTTTCTCTAGATATTAAAGTAAACAGCGTTTCTGATACCGGTTTAGGCTTAACGATTCCTGCATATCGTGTAGATGTTCAGCGCGAAATTGACGTAATCGAAGAAATCTTGAGAGTTTATGGTTATAACAACATTAATTTCTCTAAGAAATTTAATGCTACTGTAGCAAATTCACCAAGAACAGAAGATTATAAAGTACAAAACGTAATTGCTTCTCAGTTGAATTCGCAAGGTTTCCACGAAATGATGGCTAACTCATTGACAACTGCAGCGTATGCAAAGTTATCGACTTCATTAAAAGAAGAACATAATGTATCGATGCTTAATCCGTTGAGTAGTGACTTAGCAACACTTCGCCAGTCTTTATTGTTTTCTGGATTAGAAGCTGTTTCTTATAACATTAATAGAAAAAATTCGGATTTAAAATTATTTGAATTCGGAAAAACATATCACAAATATTTAAACGGATATGAAGAGCATAAACACCTTTCTTTATTAGTTTCTGGAAATAGAAACAAAGAAAGCTGGACAAGCGCGCAGAAAACGACAGATTTCTTCTTATTGAAAGGATATGTAAAAGCGATTTTATCTCGTTTAGGAATTGAAAAAATTGGTAATGCTCCTGTTCAATCAGATGTTTATTCTGAAGGAACTGCGATTACTTACAATAACGATATTTTAGTTGAAATGGGTGTGGTTAAAAAACCTATTTTAAAACATTTCGGTATCAAACAAGACGTCTATTATGCAGATTTCAACTGGGATTTGGTTTTAAAAATCATCACAGGAAAAATTAAGTATACTGAAATTCCTAAATATCCGGAAGTTCGCAGAGATTTGGCTTTATTAATTGATCAAAGCACGACTTACGAAAGTATCTTTAACTTGGCAAAACAAACGGAGAAAACGCTTTTAAAAGACGTTAACTTATTTGATGTTTACCAAGGTGATAAATTACCAGAAGGAAAAAAATCGTATGCTTTAAGTTTTACTATTCAGGATAATACTAAAACATTAACTGATGCTCAAATCGATAAAATTATGTCTAAATTACAACAGACTTTCGAAACTGAACTAGGTGCAACCTTAAGATAATTTCTTTCTCAATTTTAAAACAATAAAACCCGACAATGATCTTGTCGGGTTTTCTTTTCGTTTCAAGTTTGAAGCTCAAAGCTTATGAAAAAAAGCTCTAAAACCCACCTTATTTAATTTCAATTTCTTGTTTAAAGCTAAAGGGTATAATTTCTCGTTTTCTCTTCTTAAACGCAAAGTAAAAGCGTGAATCGCCTATTATACCATATATTTTATCTCCATTAATAAGTTAATGCAGCAAAAACGGGATATTCTTTTATTTTTTCTCTTCCGTTAAGAAAAGTCAGCTCCATTAAGAAATTACATTGTACAATTTCGCCACCGAGTTTTTCTACTAATTCACAAACTGCTTTTGCAGTTCCTCCAGTGGCCAACACATCATCGTGAATTAAAACGCGATCTCCTTTTTTAATAGCATCTATATGCATTTCCAAACTATCAGAACCATATTCTAACTCATAAGAAGCAGAAATCGTATCGAACGGAAGCTTTTTTGGTTTTCTAACAGGAACAAACCCTGCTTTTAGTTCTTGTGCCAACAACATTCCGAAGAAAAACCCGCGAGATTCTGCACCAACTACCTTATCTATTTTTTCTCCATTTAGTGAGTCGAGCAAAATTCTAAGGCAATTTGTACGCGCTTCTGGATTAATTAGCAAAGGTGTGATATCTTTAAATAAAATTCCTTCTTTTGGAAAACCCTGAATATCACGTATATAATTTTCGAACTGCATTTTTTTTATTTTTATGTTATTTTTTCCTTGTTTATCTCACATTTATGTCTATCTTTGCACCCGCAATAAGCAATCAACAAAGCTACAAAAAAATAGCTAATTGATAACAAAAAGGCCTCGTGGCGCAACTGAATAGCGCATCTGATTACGGCTCAGAAGGTTACTGGTTTGAATCCAGTCGAGGTCACTACTCGGGACAAAAGAAAAATATCATCTTTTGTTCCGTTTTTTTTTGCCCGTAATCTATTGTTTACCAGATAGATACACTTGAACATTTCGTTGACCCTACCGGTTTGGATTTTATTGTTTTGAAATGTGAAATTTTCAGGAAAAATTAAACCGATTATCTCTCTGGAATCCACTAAAGACCCGTCACCAAAGGCCTCGCCGAGTTTTATTAGGTTTTGCAGTCCTGTGTTCATTAAAGATTCAATATTGGCTCTGTCTTCATCCACATTTCCAATCTCATTTTCAAGCCTGCTGATCTCAGCATTGTATTCTGTCTTCATTAAATGATAGTCATCGGCATCTATCTTCTCGGTAACCAGCAGGTTTCTGGCAACAGCCAGTTTTTTTTCGTAAACCCCAATCTGTTCCAAGGATTTCTTTTTCTCATTTATAACTAATCCTGTATGTTCTCTGTATGCTTCAAGCAGAACTGCACTGTATAATTTTCTTACTTCGACCAAAGGCTTGAACTTATTTAAATGCCCTTTAAATACACTATTGGCCATTTCGGAATTTACCCTCCACTTGCATAATTTATCGCAGTGGTAATAGTAGTAGTCTCTGCTTCTCCCCCTGCACTTGCTGCCTCCCAATTTCTGCCCGCATTCAGGACAGACAAAAAAGCCCCTGAGCGGAAAATTCTCAATTGTCTTGATTTTTGGCCTGTAGGTCCGTGCTTTACTGTTGAGTATATCCTGAACTTTATAGAACAGATCTTGGCTGATTATTGCATCATGCTGCCCCTTAACAAGCCTTTCCTCCTCATCGCGATACTTTGGAACTACTATCATTCCGCAGTACAGCGGATTTCTTATAATCAGCCACATGTTATTCTTGGAGATTCCCATGCCCTTTTCTTTGGCAGTCTGATATATTGATTCGGTACTGAAAATATTCTTAGCAATCTGTTGATATACCCAAACTACGTTCGCAGCTTTTTCCGCCACAACTGCAATGTACTTTTTTCCATCTTCGGTTACCTTATTTGTATAACCGTAAGGCGCCATCCCCATATGCCTGCCCTCTTTTTTTCCTCTTCTTAGCCCCTGAAACGTATTTAATGCCCTGCGGTCGTTTTCAACCTCAGGCGCAGCGAGATAAAAGGCGAGCATCATTTTGTTTTCCGGAACGCTTAAATCTAACGGCTGTTCAATTGCCTGCGGTTCGACCCCTAAAACCCTTAATTGATTTATCATCTGATAAGCATCGCCCGCATTGCGGCTGAACCTGTCCCATTTCATAAAAAGAACCAGGCTTATTTTATTTTTGTGCTTTTTTATGTCGGCGAGAAATTTTTTCCATTGCGGCCTGTTGAAAGTTTTTGCCGAATGGTCTTCGTAGATCACATTGCGTATCTGAATTCTGTTGATGCTGCAGTACTTTCTAAGCATCTCTTCCTGATTGCGCTGCGAGAAGCCTTTCTCAGCCTGCTCATCGGTGCTCACTCTGATATATAAATCTGCTATCTTACTCATTCTGTTTTATTTAAATGTTTCAACACAGCGATATTAGCAATTTTTCTCAAGAAATACAAGATTTCCTCCGCCTGTTCAAAAGTCACCTCCAAGCCTTCAGATTTAAGCATTTGTAGTGCTTTTTCTGTTGTAATTTTCGATTCATTGTAACCAGTCTCATTTTCCATCTTCCTATCCGTTTAGATTATAAATACACTAGGAAGAAATTTATTTTAATAAAATGAGATGATGCCTATTGCGGCTTTCTCTGGCATAATACGGAAGTTCTTGTCTATGAACGAGAGATAGCTGTTTTTGTAATTTATAAAAAGTATATTTACAATAGAATCCAGCAGATAAACAGCCTCTTGAGTTTTGGCCAAGCTGCGGCTCATGATCAATACATAATGCAGGCCCGAATTGTTGCTTAATATCTTTAAACGATTCTAAAAACACAATAATCAGCAATTTATTTTTTTAAACGGAATAGCTATGGTATTATGAATCCGAGTTTTAATTATTTTATTGGCAAAAGCTCCGCAGCAATTTATAAAATCTGCATTGGAAAAGGCAACGCAAAGGAAAGATTAATTGAATCTGAACTTGAGATAAGGTGCGCTCTGCGCGCTCCTGTTCCAGATGAATTAATATCTTTGAAAAATAAGATAAAAAAGAATCTGCTTTACAGCGGACAAGGTGAAGGAGGCGCTGCGGAAGGTTCAATAGCCAGATCACTGCTCGGAAAGCGGAATTCAACAGCATCCAAATTCATCGCAGATATAATTAGGCTCCATCATGAAGTTGAAGCCTACATTAAATATTCCAGCCACAACTAGCTTGCTTACAGCTGATCGCTTCAGCGGTTTTGCAAATAACCAATCCCTATGAAATTTTAAAATAAATGACAAAAGAAACTTCAAACAAGAATTCCAACGATCTTTCAGTTGCCGATCTAATCACGTCTGCAACTGTCAGAATAGAAACTTTTGACCAAAATGGCGGAACCGGTACCGGTTTTTTCTTTGATTTCGATCCGCAAACTCCAGAAACACTGGACAGCCTGGCAATAGTAACCAACTGGCATGTGGTAGATGGAGTCCAGAACGGTCAGTTTACCTTAACCAAAAAAGACCAAAATGGAGATCCAATTAACACTGAACATTTGACAATTTTCCTTGAAGACTTCCAATCGCACTGGATTGCCCATCCCGACCCTGAGGTCGATTTATGCATACTGCCGATAAAATCAATCAAACACTTATTAAAAGAAGATTTTTTTTACGGAGCTTTCGACTCCAGCCATATCCCCTCTAAACAGGAAATTGAAAACTTATGCGCCATCGAAGAAATAATTATGGTAGGATATCCTGAAAACATTTGGGATGACCATAACAATAAACCCATTGTCAGAAAAGGAATTACTGCAACCAGCCCCAGACTCCCTTATCTTGGCTGTGATGAATTTTTAATTGACGCAGCGTGCTTTCCTGGTTCAAGCGGTTCGCCAATCATTATCTACAATATCGGCCAATATATGGATCGAAATGAAAACCATTATCTTCTAAAATATCGGGTAATCCTGCTTGGGATTTTATACGAGGGACCGCAATACACCGCTGAAGGAGAAATAGAAAGAGTGCCGATCAAAAAGAAAAAGATTGTAAAGACGCAGTTGCCAATTAACCTTGGAGCAGCTATAAACGGCGGCAAGATCCTGGATTTTGCCAGGCTTTTATAGTAAAGGTAATCGTCTTGCGAAGTTTTAGATTTTGAAAAATCATAAATCTGCTTAATTTACCTAAGCTTCTCCTAAAATTTCAGAAAGCAGAACCTTTCTAAATCCTTCCGGCGCCGCTTCTGATGCTAAAGCAAGATTTACAGCAGTCAGGCTTTCGCCAGTTTGCTGAACCGCTAAAGTACTCCAGTCGAAATCAAAAATCTCCTGAAAATAGAACGCCACTGCCTTGTCTCTTATCAATAGGCTGGCGTCCCTGTTGTACATGGCTCCCGTAGTGGTTAAATTATGGCTTCCGAACAAAACCTGAGCATTGGCCTCGTCAGAAGAATCAACAATTATTGCTTTGGTATGGCATCGGCACTGTACTTTTATATTATCAGTATTAAAGCCAAATTTTTTAAGCCTTGTAAGCGTTTTAACCAGACCAGCCTGGCCTTTAGGACCAAATTCCCGCGGATCCCTGAAAATTATCCTCACAGCCACACCACTGTTCTGCTTTTCGACAACCGCCCTGTAAAAGCTTTCATAAACTGGATCGTTGTTCTCCAATAATGAAAAAGATTGGTTTTCAATATCAATGCTAATCTTTGCGCTTTTAACCATTTCTGTCGCATGATAGAGGAACATGCGCTGGCCCTCAGAATTCTTATCCGGAGTCAGTAAAGGCTGCACATCAAGTACACGCTTAACTGTCAACGGATTAAAATATCTTACTACTGGCGGTACAGGAGGACAGAGCCCTTTAGGGATAAAGACATAGGAATTTGCGAGCTTTTCTTTTACATCGAAAGGAACACGCAGCGCTTCCTGATAATCCCAATCTATGTGCTTTCTGAAAATGGTAGCCAGTGTGGAATTTTTTATTACCACATTCCACTCCCGGTTATGTTTGGAAAGCGGTCCGGGAATGGTCACGCCCTTGCCTGCCGGATCAATATCTGCCTGGTTCGAATTCTTCCAATTTCCGCTGCTCAGCCAGAACTCCTCATCATCTCGCGCGGCTACTTTTATATGATAGTCGCTCGCAATTAATTTGCCGCTTCCTACAGATGACCAAACATGCTCAAATTTACTCCCTAGACGGCTCTTCATATTATTCACAGCTTTATCAGTGCCATCATTTTGGGTAACCATTCTAAGGGTCCCGTTGCAGTTTTGCACAGCCTCAAAAATTGCCGAAGTAATGTGGTCAGCATCCCACTCGTACATGGTTGCAGTAAGCCTGCTGCTTACTCTTTTAAGAAAATTCTTCAGATTTGGCCATCCGGAATCAGGACTAACATGAAAAACCGCTTCCATATACTCAACAACGCGGGGCAGCGTAACATTTACAGGCTCACGATAATTGCCTGGCTTTGGCGCAGCCCAAAAGCTTACATCCACACCCAGATATTTAAGCTGCTGTTCGAATCCAGCCTCCACCACATCAATTCCGTATCCCTTGAACTCTGCAGGCAGAGGTTTCACTGCCAGTTCAAGCAGCGTCTTTTCATTGATTTTTTCCGCAACTTCCACAGAAATCACCTCTTCGTCCGTAATCCATCCATTTTTAAATCTAAAGCCCTGCTCAATATTTATGACTCCAGGAATACCATAAAGTTCATGTTTAGCCATCTCAACAGCTTCCGCCAGTTCTATTTTATAATTTTCTCCCATAACAAATCAGATTAAAAGACACTTAAAATTTATGATGCAACCAATATTCATCTGTAGGTTAATTCAGGTATCGAATCTCTAGGAATTCAAATCTGCGCCCAATTATTAATAATTCTAAATCAAGAAAAATGGCAAACGCAAAACACACAATAAATATAGAGAAAACAACAAACAGACAACAGGTATAAATACTTGTTTTTCAAAACGATACCATACATAATTTAATTATAAATAGTAAACAGCATTAAATCCCCATTCAACATCCAAACCTCATGGCTTCCCTTCTATTTTTTTTTCAAAAGCCCGTATGCTTCTGTCTTATTTCAGGAGCAAAGGTATCTCCGTGTTCTTAACCCAGAAGCAAGGCCATGTCCAGCGGATTTGATATAAAATCTCCACCCGTGCGGGTCGTATTTTTCATCAAAGCCTTGCTTCTGCTAAACACTAACCTTTTTATGCTCATGAAACAAAACATAGCATACACCGGCTCTTTAAACGAATAAAAAAAATGTCAGCAATGAGAAATAAAATATTGAAAGCGGAAAATGAAACAAAACAGCTCCACCTCGTCATTGCCGAATAAATAAAATTTAAAAAAAATAATCCTTAAAAATTAGAAATCATGAACATCATCGGAAGATTAACAAAAGACGCAGAGGTAAGAACATTGTCAGGAAACAGACAGGTCGTGAATTTTTCAATAGCAACCAACGAGAGCTACAGAAGCAAGGAGGGCGAACGAGTGGAACAGACCACCTACTTCGACTGCGCCTACTGGATTAGCCCGAAGGTAGCGGACATCCTGACGAAAGGCACGCTTGTAGAACTGTCAGGCAGGGTAAGCGCAAGAGCGTGGAAAGGAAGCGACGGGGAACTGCATGCGGGTCTGAATTTCAACACCTCGCAGATTAAACTGCACGGAGGAGTAAAAAAAGCGCAGACCGCGGAAACGACAACGCAGACCCAAAGCAGTAAACCTACGGTGCAGGAGCCTGAGGAAGACCTTCCATTTTAAGGCGCACATAGGAATTAATATCAAGTTTAACTTTAAATCAATTATCATGGCACACAATATCAATTACAACAGCAGCACAGGGAATTATTCATTTTTCAGCGTAAAGCAGAAAGCATGGCACAATCTCGGAAAGACGGTGCAGGAATATCCGACAAGCGCAGAAGCCATCAGACACGCCCAATTGGATTACGAGGTCGCCAAAACGCCTTTATACACCAAAGCCTTGGCAAAGGAGGAAATGCAGGACGGTACTGTGACGGCACGCGCAGAACTGCACGTTCCCGATTATTTTTCCACCATCCGCACCGACAGCAATACGGTTTTGGGTGTAGTCGGCAAAGACTACCATATCGTACAGAACCGTGAAGCGTTCAGCTTCTTTGACGCCATAGTCGGCGGCAGCGAAGGCATCCTGTACGAGACCGCAGGAGCTTTGGGCAACGGGGAACGCATTTTCATAACTGCAAAGCTTCCCGATTACATAAGGGTCGGCAGCGGGGATGATGTGACAGAAAAGTATATTTTCCTGACCACCTCCCACGATGGAAGCGGAAGCATTACCGCAGCCTTCACGCCTATACGAATCGTATGCCAAAACACCCTTAACGCCTCGCTCCGCAACATGAGCAACGTGGTGCGCATCCGACACACTTCGGGAGCAAAACAGCGCCTTGATGATGCGCACAAGGTCATGGGACTGGCAAACACGCTAAGCATTCAGCTGCAGGACATCTTCAACCATTGGGCTAAAGTAAAAGTTACGGATTCAGAGGTCAAAAAGCTGATTCAGTTGGCATTATGCCCGAACAGGGAAACTCTGGAAATGCTTAAAACTGGCGCAGATGATGCCGTCTCCGCCATTTTCAGAAACACCGTGGAAAATGCTTTTGCCTATGCCATGGCAAGCGACACCCAACAGATGGAAACCGCAAAAGGCACGCTCTACGGTGCTTACAATGCCGTGACGGGATATTATCAGAACGTGCGCACCTACAAGGACGATGAAGCCAAACTGCAGTCCATCATGATGGGCGGAACGGCACAGCTGAAATCGCAGAAAGCCTTCGAACTATGCACCTCTTTTGCCGTGGACGGCGATAAGGCGCTGATGCTGAATTAAAAAAAGATGGGCGACTGCCTGCAAAGCAGTCGCCTTACAGTTTCTCAATATGTGAAGCCGACAAAATACGGACATTAAAAATCTACAGCCATGAACAGCAATTTTTTCAATCAGATAAGACAGATGGACATTGCAGGGGATCTGCACCTGACCATCGCAAAATCGACCGACGGCATCCTTGTCGTATCGGTCATGCTTAAAAACGAAGCCTGCGGGGACAATGCTAAAAACATCATCCCCCCGCTCAACCTGAGGGGAACAGCGGAAGAACTCGACAGCGGTTTCTTTCAGACCATCACCGCCCCGATGCAGAGCGCTTCGGGACTGATGACCGATATGGAATCCTTTATGAAACAATTGGAGCAGGCAAAAAAGCATTCTGCAAAGGAGAAGGAAAAAGCCGATGCGGAGAGAAAACAGCACCAAGCAAAAGACAAAAAGTTCAGCGATGCAATGGCAAAGGCAGAGGAACTCGAGAAGCAGGGAAGATTCCGTGAGGCATGGATGAAAGTTCCCGAAGCGGCGGAGTTTCCCGACAAAGCCGACGAGATACGCAGAAAGAGAACCTCCCTGTCCGACAGGTTCTCAACTCCAAGCCTCTTCGAGGCTGGGCAGGAAAAGCCTGAACCGCCCAAAGAGGCGCTCTATCCAGAACATGCAGAGATTCAGCCCGATGAGGAAATGTCCTTTGAGGAGCAGGAATATGAGGAAGACGAAGAAGACCAAGAGCAATACTAATACTAAAAATACAGCGATATGTTACTAGCAACACACTTACAGCGGGTTTTTATAATCATCGAAAAGGGTCAGCAGATAAGGCTGAGCGACCCCGAACCTAGATGGAGCGTCGAGGCGGTGCTGAATTTCTACGCCCCGACATACCCTATCCTGACAACCTGCAAAATTTCAGCGCCAGTCATCAGGGACGATGCGGTGGAATACAGATTCGAAACCGTAATGGGAACAAAAGGATAACCTAAATTAAAGACAATGAACCATGCAGAAAAAAACGATAGCAGGCACAATAAGCCTTCCACGGCAGAAAAGACAAAGACAGCTGCACGAACAGCTGGGAAATTTCATGGCTTGGATGCACAGACCCAAAGATGCGGGCGAAATTCAGAAAGACAGAGCAAAATCAGTCCCTATCGGAATGCTTCCGATAATTTTCTGAGAGTTACATTCCTGCCCAAACTGGAGCAGACCAAAACTGTACAGCCGCGTACGGAACTCAGCAAAATGCAGCCGCAGTTCTACAAATCCCTTGCGCATCTCACAAGCCATTACGGCATCATTCCCATGCAGACCGAATACTTTGAATACCCTTACAATTTAGCACTGTCGTTGTGGGATGCAGAGCGAAAGCTGAAAATGCAGTTCACGGACTGCCCCGAAATCAGTCTGATGCAGGAAGGGGCGGAAACCTGCCTTGTCAGCGAGGAGACCCACGATACAGGCACGACCCTGTATTACATACCCGTCGAACCGCTTTATTGGATGAGCCACGATGCGAAGTACAAAAGAAATGCAAAACTGCTTTATAGCGTGTTTTCCTACCTCTACCATATCACGGACGTCCCATACCACAGACAGCAGGACAGCTATCTGTACTGGATGTATGAAATGCACAGGGAATGGACGGAGCAGGACGACGAAGGCGAGCATAACGGGAGTTTTTTGCGTGAATTTGACAGGGCGGAGCTTGTCGGGGATTATATAGAAAAAAAGATATTCAACCCCGTTAACCTGACGTTTTTTGAACACCGTCTGCTCGCCTTCAAATGCCGTTATGCATTCGACGGGGAATGCCTTTCGGCTGCACAAAAAGCGCACAGGCTGTTCAGCGACTATCCAAACGAACGAATTTTCCGAAACGCCCCCGCCTGCTCTGAGGACGGGCAGGACGAAGAAGAAAGCGAAAGCATCCCGATGCACAAATACATTTCCTTTATTTCGCATACCAAAGGATGGCTCTATGAAACCCTTGAACAGAGCATCAACAATGAGTTCAACGAATACAGCCAGATGCACGAGCCGACCATCTTCAAAAGATTCGACGATAATGCCGACACGCACCAAAGCCTGGATTTCGAGCGCAGGTTTTTTTCCCTTTTGGATGACCTGTGCGGACTGCTGTACAACTATAAATTACACGACGATGAATAATCCAAAAGATATTACCAGCCAGTTGGGCGTGCTTTACCATCCCACCTCCGCACTTGTATTCTATCAGAGCCAGTCTGCGGAAAGGACGGTGTATGTGGAGCATTTCGATATGGACGAGGACGGAACGCCAGTCAACGCACACCCGCTGACTGAGCGTGAGGCGCAGGCGCTAGCAAAGGCACTGGTAACCGAAAAACAGAAGCAGACCGCCTTTCTCAAATCCGAAGGCATCCTGCCCGCAAACATACTGCATATTGTGCCAAGCCTTGAAAGGGGCGCTGTGCTTTGGTACACCAAACCCCAAAAAAGAACCCTGCATTTTATAGAAAGCCTCGGCATTGCGGACGGCAGGGCTAGCCTGCCCGCCATGATATGGCAGGCGACAAGAAACAGTCTCAGGGTCTTTGCGGTTGTCGGAAACAGAAGACCTACAGAGAAGACACCGCTATTTCACGCACCTCTGCTGAACATCTACGAGGACGGAAGGGTTTGCATGGGGTCGGTCAGCATCAGGATTAAGAACTCCGCCTCGCTTGAAGAATTTACAGACGCTTGGGAGGATTATTTCTTCAACAGCTACTTCAGCCACCTTATGGGTAACAACAGTCCCGTAAAAGGCTGCTGCATAAGCCTGTGGAAAGCCCTCATTGAATCAGGACGACCTTTCCCAAACGAAGTACTGAAAAAAAACAGCAGAACACTTAAAAGCCTATTGTCATGAAAACCGTTAAAACCAAAATGCATTTTGCCGACCCCTATCTCATCAGCCCTGCAAACCCGCTGACTGTAAACCTTATAGGCGCAGGCGGTACAGGCTCGAAAGTGCTGACCGCCCTTATGGAAATGAATTACAGCCTTATAGCGCTCGGACATGCGGGACTGTCCGTCCGCCTTTGGGATGACGACCTGATAACCGATGCCAATCTCGGCAGACAGCGCTTCGCACCCTGCGAAACAGGCCTGTACAAATCCGTTGCCCTTATCAACCGTGCCAACCGCTTTATGGGTACGGACTGGAAAGCTGAAAGCGTGAAATTTCAAAAGGATGCGCTTGGAAGACCGCCAAAAAATGCACAGGCAAACCTTTACATCACCTGCACGGACAGCGTGCAGTCCCGATTTGATGTTGCGGAAATCCTCGCCTCAATTCAACGAAACAGCCCGCAGAGGGACACTCCAAAATACTGGATGGATTTCGGCAACAGCCAGTATACGGGTCAGGTCGTACTGTCCACCATTTCGGAAATCAGACAGCCTGATTCCCAAATCTATCAGACTGTCCCTGTCCTGCCCTTTGTGACCGACGAATTCGGGGAACTGCTCAAAGAATCCGAAGCGCTTGACGGCACACCTAGCTGTTCGCTTGCCGAAAGCCTTGAAAAGCAGGATCTGTTCATCAATTCCTCCCTTGCGCAGTTGGGATGCTCGCTCCTTTGGAATCTGTTCCGTTTCGGGATGACCGAAAACAGGGGATTCTTCCTGAACCTCAAAAACTTCCAGTCCAATCCCCTCAAAGTGGGATGACCCGCAGATGCGGGGGGCAAAAAGGACTCCCTTCCTCTGGTCGGGAGCGCCTTTTTGCGTTTTGGGGGTGCATCCCTTATGCCAAAAGGCACAGAGCGCCGTTTTACCCTAAGCGATGCAGGAAGCTTTCATAAGGGATTCCACATCCCTTGAGCTTTCCTGGGGGCTTCTTTTCTTTCCGCTCCGGCGTCCAAAGAAAAGAAGCAAAAGAAACCTCTTTAGACACCAGTATTTTTATTTCAATGCAGATAAATCATTTTGTATATTTGAAATTATTCCACGGAAAATGAAAATAGATACAAAAGACCTTGTCAGAAAATCGGAGCGGTTTGCCCTTGATTTATCGCAGCAGATATCACAAATTACGTTAAAACCTTTTCTGGAAACCTCATTCCACTGCTCCGAGTTCAGGGACAAAAAAGTGCTTAAAAAACATCTCCACAAAATTGCCAAAAGCGGCTATCCGCTGATCTATGTCTTTGAAATCAAATCTGCAGCCAAGGTAAAAACGCTGCTCAAGGCATTTGAAGCATATCATGCACTGAACCTTCTCAAAAGAAAAAACGAGGACAGGGTAAATCTTTCCAAGTACAATAGGAAATCATCCTCGATCCTTTATGTCGGAAGCTCGACAACGGATTTCAGAAAAAGGGTCAAGGACCATCTCGGAACGCAAAGCTCCCGCACCTATGCCATGCACCTCTGCAAATGGGACGGGGATGCGGATTACGAGCTGGCCATATCGGCCTATCAGGTAATTTCGCAAAGCGACCAGGCCGTCGAGCGCTTCATTGTGGAGATCCTGGAACAGCAGCTCTGGGACGTTCTCCAGCCCGTATTCGGCAAACGCAGCGGTCTGTAGACGCTAGAACAGGCTTAAAGCCGAGCCTAAGACTGAAGCACTTAATACATTGCAAAACAATATCTTAATATTTTACATAAAAATAAAAAACCGACCTATCTGGCCGGTTTTATTTTGTCCGCACGTTAAGGAATTTATGTCGGACATGCACTTCTATCCTGCACGGATTTCCTCTATGGATTATTCAGAAGACAGGCCTTCAGCAGGTCCGAATTTTTAATTTTTAAGGTCAGCTGCCTGCCGCCGTTTTTCTCGTATATCTCGATAAGGAGCAGCTTGCCGTCTGCGAGGGTGAAAAGGTCCAGCACATATATGTTATGCTCTGAGCCTCCAGCCTTCATCTGGTCAACCGGCCTGTAGATTCGTAGAGGCAATATGGCTGTCTGCTGTACCGCAGTTCGTCTGGCCTTCTTCCTGTCGGCTATCTTGAAATTGAGAAAATCAATCCTGTAAGGCACATTATTGCTGTTTCTCAGCTCAGTATGCAGATAGTATTTTCCCTCATGGACGTAGATCCCTTTCAGCCTGAATTCCACTCCGGCATTCCTTGTCCTTATATGCCTAACCGCAAGTTTGTCCCTTTCATAGATGCGCTGCATCAGTGTTTCCACCATCAGCGGAGGACTTTGTCCCAGATTCTCAAAAAGGGCTCCCTCATATCCAATGCTGCCAGACTTTCGTATGCTGTAGTTCAGGCTCTGCGGATTCGGATCATAATGCACATCAAAACTGTAAAAATGTCCGTCGATGGTCATGACCGAAAGATTGGTCTGCTGCTCAAAATCCCTTACGGCTGCCTTTACCCGCAGCACGTTATGGGCATCTTCCGCCTTTCCTGCCATAAGCAGCTCGCTTCCCAGATCCGCATAGCGGATTTCCGATGGGAAAATCAGGTGCGAAGTCTTGTCATAGGTTATGCCTAAACCGCAGGCCTTGATCTCGTCCATAACCGGCAGGCTGCTCTGCGGAAAGCACAGCTGGACCCAGAGAACTGCAAGCAGCGCCGTCCAGTATTTTTCATAATATCTTTTCATCCTTATATTCTTTTGATTGCTATTGTTTTTTCGAAACCAGAAAAAGCTGGTACCCAGCCTTAAGCATAACCTTGGGCGTCTTTACCTTTTTGGAGAAATAGCCGGAAATCCCCTGCAGGACGCCCCTGCTCAGATCGGCGGCAACCTGCTGTCCTGCCGACTGGGTAAGCATCAGGCTCGTTGCGGACTGCTGTCCCATATTGCCCGCCATCTGCCCGGCAGCCGTTCTCTCCTGCGAAAACGGCACCGCAAGCCCCTGCTGCCCGTCCAGGTCGAAAACGTTTATATCCACAGCCGTAATGGTGCCGTTCAGCACCATGGAGCTGATCTTGAGGTGAAGGCGTCCGTTCTGCATCCTGGCCGTGGACGTAAGCACCGTTCCCTTTACGAGAGTGCCATCTGCTAAGCCGGCATCCTCCAAAAGACGAACCTTCACGGCGCTCCCGTCTATTACCGTCTGCGTCTGGTCCACGCAGGCCTTGATGCTGTTCCTGACAGGAACCTCCCGCTCTTTGGCATCCGCCGTGTAAAAAGATCGGGCATTCAGCCGCACGCCATCCGCACCAGCTTCCGAAGTAGGGCGAAGAACTGATACGGTAGTTTTCCTCTGAGGCGCAGCTCCTGCAAAATATGGCGCATCTGCATTGGATGGCCTATTTGCAAGTCCAGACGAGTCAGCTCTCTGCAGCTGCTGGGCAGCAGGTGCCGAAGGCAGGTACTTGGCGGCCATCTGATACGACTTTTCCATAAGCGCCAGCTGTCCGTCGACCGTCACCGACGGCGCAGCATCCCTCTGGGCAAGCTCAGATTTGAGCTCCGCAACCTCCCTGCGGAGCATATCGGCCTCTCCGCCGCTGTCCTTGTAAAAGCTTCCAAGTTCTTTCTGCGCATTTCGGTACGTGCTGAGTCCCGAATTTGATTCTCTGGATTCAAGTCTTCCCGGCAGCACTGGATGTTCAGCTGCGGGTTGTTCATTTCCCGTTACGCTGTCCTGCTTCCAGTAATCGGCCAGCGTGGTAAGCGCATTGCGCTTCTGCTCCTGCTTCTGCTCAAGCAACTCCTGCTCGTACGCTTTCGCCTTGTCGCCCTGCATTTCATTGTCCGCGGCCTGCGGAACGATGCTGTTGAGCCCAATATCCTGCTTTTTTCCGCTGTCGGAAGAAGGCCTGAAAATCAGGTAGAGGCATCCCGCACAGACGATGCCCATCAGACCGAATATCAGAGGTTTCTTCAGCCTCTCCAGCCTGCCGGTTTTCCAATCGTCACGATCCGTTTGATTTTCCGAAGCCGATTCCCTAATCATGACACCCGCTTTTTTTTCCTTTGTTTTCATAAATTTCCTTTCTTTTTTCATTTTGGTTGAACTGCCGGATAGCAGTCTTTTTTGTCCCTATCCATTGGATTATCTATATGTCCGGTAACCATTATGCGGCAGTTCTCTGACCTTTCCCGCCACACCTTGGTTATCACTGCTGCGGTCAGCAGGACATAGCCCCAAAAAAACAGCCTTATGAACCGGTGCTGCTTTTCCAGAGGCATCCTGTCCCATCTCCTGTCAAGAGCCCCCGTCCACCTATCCAGATTTCTTAAGATCTTTTTCATATTGTTTCTTCAGCGATCAATAACTTCGATGTCCTTATTCTCAACCACCGCAAATTTTTCAATATTGAAGCCCTGAGGATTGCTGTCTGAGCGCACCGAGTTTACCAGAAGACAGCTGGTCACAAGGCTTCGCTGGGTCACATTGCTGGATCGGATGATGAATTCCCTCGCATAGGATCTGACCGGGTATGGATAGGATTCGAAACTGCACACGACACTGTCAATCTCGATGCGCTGCTGCACATTGCCCGATATGATGCGGTTGTAATATCCTTTCTCTGACAGGTCTTTGTAATAGTCGAAAGCACTTTTGTCGGCAAGGCTGAAGGCGCGCTTCATATTGCTTTCAATGGCATATTTGTCGGGGGCGAGCGTAAAGAAGAGTTCGTGGAAACGCCTCACATGCTCCCTGGCCTCGACGGGCCTGTTGACCGATGCATCCTGCGAGAGTGCCAGCATCAGGGATTTCCCGTTGTCCAGCACGTAGATCTTCTCTCGCTGCAGGTCGGCAAAACGGTAGGACCACCAAAGGGCGGATCCCGTGATTCCCGTGCAGAGAAGCGCAAAGACAATCGCGTAGAGCCTGATCTGCCTGAAACTGTTTTCTATGTTTCTTAAAGTCTTGAATTCCATTTTTGTAGTTTTATCGGTTATTAAGATTTGCTGACCAGCCTTCCTGCTATATTTCCTGCAGTGGAACCGGCCCCGGCTCCGGCGATGTTGCCGGCTTTCATGGCCGTCTGGCTCACATTGCGCATGAAATTGCCTCCGCCTCCAGCCTGGATGATCCAGCCCGTCACCGTCGGCACCGTGAAATAGCCCACAATGCCTATGATCATGAAAATCACGTAAACGGTGTTGGAAGTGTCGGGTATGAAGGACGGGTCCGAAAGCATCTCGATGTCCCTTTCAATGATCAGCGACTGGAGGCGCGCCAGCATGGAACTGAAAAGATCCGCTACGGGCAGCCAGAGGTAGACGCTCACATATCTGGTGATCCACTGGGTTAGCGTCGACTGGAAACCGTCCCAGACCGATATGGCAAAAGCTATGGGGCCAAGAATGGAAAGCACAATTAGGAAAAAAGTCCGGATGGTATCGATAACCAGAGCCGCCGCCTGGAAAAGAACCTCCAGAAAGTTCCGGAACCACTGCTTTATCATCTTTTCCATCTGATAGGCCTGCCTGTCCATATACATCCCCGCCATGGTTCCGATATCCGTGGGCGACCATCCCAGCTCATCGAGTTTTTTGTCGAACTCCTCGTCGGAGGCCATATACGAAGTTTCCGGATTTCGAACCATTGCCTCATATTCCAGCTGGTCCTTCTGCTGCTGCAGCCTGTTCAGGTCAAGAACCTGTCCCTGCAGCATTCCGTGCGTTCCGCTGACTATCGGGCTCAGCACCGCATTGATGCTTCCCAGAACGATGGTCGGGAAAAACATGATGCACAGGCCGAGTGCGAAGGGACGCAGCATCGGATAGGCATCAATGGGTTCCGCCCTTGCAAGCGCCTGCCAGACATGCAGCGCCACGTAGAACAGGGCTCCGAGTCCCGCCAGCCCCTTGGCCACGGCCGCCATGTCCCCCGCAAGAGGCATCATGTCATCGTAAAGCGAGCGCAGCACCTCATGGAGATTATTGAACTCCATGCCTACCAGTACTTTTGGCTGGAGTTTCCGTACAGATCAAGCACGCTTTTGGCGTCGTTTTTCTTTCTTGCCCTGAGATAGCTCACCGATATGTTCTTGTTGGTATAGTACCTAACCAGACTGTGGTACTCCTTCACCTCCTTGTAGATGCGGCTGATCAGATCCATGCGCTCCTTATCATTGAGCGACAGGCTTGAGGTGCTGACGATCTGCTTAAGCTCTTTCAGCAGTTCGGTGCTCTCACCCAGCAGCGCCGCATAGCCGTTGCCGATGGCTATGAGCTCCTGGGGCGTAAAGTTGGGATCATTGATCATCTTCCCGAAATTCTGCACGTAGATCTGCGATACATCGCCCACCAGAAGAACGGTCTGCTGGACCTTTCTCGCATCCTTCACAAGGTTGTTGACCGCCTGGAGCTTGTCGTAGTATTCCTTTCCCTGATTGTAGACCTTCTGCACTTCCTTGAAGTTTTTGACGACATTGGAAACCGTGGAGGAGGTCTGTATGATTTCATTGGCACTGTTGAGTATGCCAGAAGCCAGATTGGCCGGATCGGTTACCACAAACTGCGCATTTGCGTAGGGTGCTGCGGCAAGCATCAGCGCCGCATAAACCATTGATAGATATTTTTTCATTTTTATCTGATTTTAGATTACTATATATTTTACTTTTCTTTCTCACGCCTAAGCATGGCAATCTTCTTGATGGCGAGCTCCACGTTTCCGTCCAGTTCTGCGGCTGCCTGCATGACCTCCATCTTCTCGATTTCTTCGGTCGTGTAGGCCAGATATTCCTCCAGGCTCACCTCGGTGGCATAGACCGCAGAGTGCGAGCCCCCGAGACCTATCCAAACCTCCTTGTATAGTCTGGTGGCGCTGTTGTCCATATTGATGGAAAGCACCTGCGCTTTTTCCTTGTCGGTAAGGCCAAGCATGGCCTGAATGTCATCAAACTTGTTCATGTATTTGCGCTGGTCCAGCAGGATTTTGCAGTCGGAATTATTGATGATGCTTTCCTTGACAATTGGCGATTTTATGATATCGTCAACTTCCTGGGTCACCACTATTGCTTCTCCGAAGAATTTTCGTACAGTTTTAAAAAGGTACTTGATATAGTCCGCCATGCCTTCCTTGGCAATGGCTTTCCAGGCCTCCTCGATCAGTATGAGTTTGCGTATCCCTTTCAGCCTGCGCATTTTATTGATGAACACTTCCATTATGATGATTGTCACCACCGGAAAGAGAATCTTGTGGTCTTTGATGGCATCGATTTCAAAGACAATGAAACGTTTGGAGAGCAGATCCAGCTGCTTGTCCGAATTCAGCAGGTAATCGTACTCCCCGCCCCTGTAATAAGGCTCAAGAACATTGAGGAAATTGGCCAGATCAAAGTCCTTCTCCCGAACCTGCTTTACCCTTAGCACCTCGCGGTAATCTTCCTTAACGTACTCGTAAAAGCCGTTGAAGGATGCGCAATGTCCATCGTCCTTAATGCGCTCGATGTATCCGTTTACGGCATTGGACAAAGCCACTTCCTCGGATCTGCTCGGACGCTCATCATCCCTTTTCCACAGCGTCTGCATAAGTGTTTTTATGCTTTCCCTCTTTTCAATGTCAAAAATGCCGTCCTCAGTGTAAAAGGGGTTGAATGCAATGGGATTTTCCTCTGTATAGGTAAAGTAGACCCCGTCCTCGCCACTGCTGCTGCTTTTGATCAGCCCGCATAATCCCTGATAGGAATTTCCGGTATCGACAAGCAGCACATGCGCCCCCTGCTCGTAGTACTGCCTTACCATATGGTTGGTAAAGAAGGATTTGCCGCTTCCGGACGGCCCCAGTATAAACTTGTTGCGGTTGGTGATGATCCCGCGCTTCATGGGCAGGTCCGAAATATCCAGATGGAGCGGCCTGCCGGTCAGCCTGTCCGACATCTTGATGCCGAACGGCGAGGGCGAATTCCGGTAGTTGGTTTCCTGCGCAAAAAAGCACAGCGCAGGCTCAATGAAGGTGTAAAAGCTCTCCTCGCTGGGAAAATCCCCCGCATTTCCAGGCATGCCCGCCCAGTAAAGCGTGGCTGCATCCGCCGTGTTATGCCTTGGCCTGCACTCCATCAGTGCCAGGGCGCTTCCGCAGTCATTCTTCAGCTGCTTTAGGTCAGCAGCATTATCCGACCATGCCATAATATTGAAATGCGCACGGATAGAGCACAGCCCGAAAGAATGCGCTTCATTGAGGTACTTCTCTATCCATTCCCTGTTGATCTGGTTGGCACGGCTGTATCGAGCAAGAGAGTGCATATTGCGGGCCGACTTTTCAAACTTCTTAAGATTTTCCTCGCTGGAATCCAAAAAGAGGTACTGGTTATAGATGTGATTGCAGCCCAGCAGCAGTCCCGCCGGGGCGGCAAAGGAAAGCCGGGAGTCGCTTCGGTCGGTCGACAGCTTCTCATGCCGTTTATGCGGTGATACTGCCGAAGGCAGATCATCCGTGTCTGAAAGCGTATGAACCGAAAGCCTTTTGCTGCCGACACGCACTTCTTCCGCCCCAAGTGCAATATCTTCTAGAGAAGCCGTATCGTCTTTGGACAGTGTAAGGTACTGTTCCAGCAAGCCCTGCTTCCCATCCGCTCCCGTAATTTCCTCTTCACTCAACCTTTTAAGCATCACAAGCCCGCTGTCGTTGACAATCCGCTCGAACTGCGCAACGCAGTCCATAAAACGGCGGATATTGGTGCCGTCCCTGATTTCTTTGGAAACCAGCGTACCGCGGCATAGCGATGAGAAATTGCTCTGCATCCGCATGCGCTCCTTTGTAGTCTTGGTGAGAAACAGATAGCACCAGTGGTTCAAAAAAGGCCGCTCATTGAAATGCCGCTTGTAGGACCTGTCCAGAAAGCTCTGCTCCTGCTCCATATCGGCACTGTAGTTTTCTTTAATATACCAGTCCTGCTTGTGCACGACCGTAAAATCAGGCAGGGTCTTGACCGCCTTGTGAAAGGCAGAATGGATGGCTTCATATTCCGCGGAACCGGCTGTAAAAAGCTCCGGAAGCGAAACGGCAAAACAGGAGGTAATATCCGCATCCTTGGAAATTATGCAGTTCTGCTCCACCGCCAGCAGCGGAAATCTGCTCTCCAGCGTGGCTGTCTTCGACGCATTTCTCATGATACGGCGGATTTAGCGGAACATTTCAAACATCTGCGTACCGGTCTGCGGCATACGATGTAGCGAGGATGTCTTTTTCGCGCGGCAATCTTCATCAGCCCATGCTCGCCGTACTTCCTGTTCAGCGCAAAAGTCTGCCAGATTATCACTGCGGCACCTCCCCCTCCCAGCAGCAGGCAGATATAGGAATTCACCCCCGCCATGTATAGGATCATCGTGAAGATGAGCGTTCCGAGCAGCCCGCCTGCGAAAATGAAGAGGTACTGCGCCTTTAGCCCCCTGAATTCGACAGTCCTGCCTATTCCTTTATTGATGCTGTAACTCGTCATATGGCACCGGATTAAAGGAAGAAGGATCTTAAAATCGTCGCCGCGACAATCAGGAAAATGCACGCCCCGAACCAGCTTGCCGCGGTTTTGCTCGTATCGGGGTCGCCGCTGCTGAATTTGTTGTAGACCTTCACACCGCCAATCAGCCCGACCACCGCCCCTATGGCGTAGATCAATTGGGTTGCGGGATCGAAATAAGAGGTCACCATCTGGGTAGCTTCGGTAATCCCCGCCGTTCCATTACCCTGCGCGGCTGCGCCAGTTCCTGCCAGCATATAAAGGCATGCCAGCAGTAAATTTTTTTTTCTTAGTTTTTCCATAACCAAACACTTTTGAGTTTTGTCTTTTCCCGCCGAGTGCGGGCTTTGGAGCAAAGGTGCCATGGAATATCAGCTGCAGCAGGAAAGTGGCATGCAGAGGTTTTTTTTGGCACTCGGAGTCGTTTTATGCAGGAAATACTTATATTAGCGCCAATAATACTACTACCCAAGAGCTAACCAAACCAATGAAAAGAGATTTCACAGAATTTGCGGTGCTTCCTGCATACCATGGAGACTGCATCCTCATAAATACATTTGATGATAATAGTGAAGAATTTAAGATCCTTATTGACGGGGGAACAGCCCAAACATTCCGATATACGCTTAAAGCTGAACTGAAAGACGTCACCAGAATAAATCTTCTTGTCCTCACTCACATTGATTCCGACCACATTGCAGGTTTGATCAGCCTTTTCAAAAGCACTCTAATAGATGATATTACAATTGACGAAATTTGGATGAATCATCCTGAAATCATTGAAGTGGAGACTGGCGAGCTCATCAGCACAAAACAGGCTGATACATTAAAAGAATTAATTCTGCAAAAAAAACCGGATGCAAAGCTTTCAGAAATAACGACTTTGGATGAAACAATCGTTAGAAGAGGACTTCAGTTTGAAATACTGTCGCCTACGCCGCAGATAATTGAAGAATTATACCTCAAATGGGAATCATCTGATCTGCCGGTAAACGAAGATGGTAATGGTAATGTTAATATATCCACGGACCATAATATATACTCCCAGACCCTGAAAGCCTTAAATGAAGCAGCATTCGCTCCAGAGAAATCCATAAGCAGCGATATTTTCAATTCATCTTCCATTTCCTTTATTTTAAGGTGCTTTGACCTCTCTATCCTGCTATTGGCTGACTCCAGGCCGGAAGTGATAACGGAGTCTCTGCGCCGTAATTATAGCCAGACCAGTCCGCTCACGGTCGATTATGTTAAAGTGTCGCACCACGGAAGCATAAATAATACCTCACAAGAAATGCTTAGTATGATCCAATCAGACCACTATATAATTTCTACAAATGGAGGAAGCGCTGCACATAAGCATCCTTCTAGGGAAACCATTGCAAGGCTGGTATACAATTCGCAAAGAAAAGACACTCTGTTAAATATTTATTTTAATTATGAAATTGAAGATCTGAAAGACAGAATAGGCGAATTTATCAATGAGGCAGATTCTGAAGACGGCAACTGGAAGCCAACAACTAAAAACTTGTTTAGAAAAAATGACAAATAATTTAGCGGAAAAATACTGCGTCCGCATAAAAAGCGGCGAACATACAGGCAGCGGTGTACTGCTTCCCGGCAAAGACTCATTTTATGTCCTTACCGCAGCACACTGTTTAGGAACTGCACTGCCGGAATTGGGCAAGATAACAATCGAAAAACAGAATGATTACACCTCTGATTTTAAAGCTATAACCGCTAAGGAAATTAAGGAATTCAATACTGAACATGATTTTGCGCTGATAGAAATCGATTTGGATGAAAACGAAAGATCCCAATATCAGTATAAATTAGGACGCGGCGTGCTATCGGAAAACGATGTGAAATTCTGCGGATACCAAGGTGTCAGGATCAATCAGTACCGTCCATTTAACGGAAGAATACTCTCTGTGAGCGATGATGCAGGCTGCTTCAAAATCACCCTTGTCGGTGAAACTTTTGATCAGGGCGGAGAGGACGGAAAATTTCTGGCCAAGGGACTTTCCGGAAGCGGCGTGTTTCTGTACAGGCATAACTCACCTTTCCTGATAGGAATTCTGAACTCAGTTATATCTGATAAGGCATGGAATGACGATATTGAATGCTGTTCAATAAAGCATCTGGAACAGTATATTGCTGAATATGTAGACTTATCTGATTTTGAAAGCCTAAAGCAGTGGAATGAAAACTTGGAAAAAGAGCGCACTTCTAGAGAAATAGAAGCCTTTAAAAAGGAGAACAGCGAATTTTTTGAAAACCTATACCGGAAAAATAATGTTTTATATCCCGAAACAGCCAAAGCAGATTCTGTCAGTGCTAAACAGATTAGAAAATTTCTGGCCATGAAGGACAATATAAGGACTATAGAAAGGGACTATCCGATCCTCTATTCAAAATTCAAGAATATTGTAAACAGATTCGTCGATCAGGTTGAAGACGACTATTCAAGAAATGTAAAGGAAAGCAGAGAGGCCCTCGATTTAAAGATTGAACTCCAAAATCAATTGAAAAGCCATTTTGAAGTTCTGCCCGATTTTACCAATATTGATCTATCGGATTACCAGATTATAGAATGGCTTGGAATATGCACCTTAAATTTTGTAAAGAATGATTAATATACTTTTAGATCAAAAACCGACTTCCGTATCCATCCGATATAACGGTTACTATAAAGTTGTATTGCTTTTGGCAATTATCAGATATTGCGGCTACGGGAAAAAAGCAAGCTTGGAGCTGATCCATATTGCCTTCTGGTCCCTTCGCAATGAAGATAATTACCAGGTATTGCTGGATCTGTCCAATCAAAACAGGAACAGTCTTGTTCCGTGGACCTTTGAGCATGGAATTGATGAGGTTCTGGCACTTGGATTTATTAACGAGTATATTTCGAAAGTGATCGTGACTCAGACCCTTGAAATTAAAATAACCGAAAAAGGCTGCGAAATAATTGATTCTATCAATAAGTTTGAACTTTTTCAGGATGAAATTCAAAAAATTAGGGCACTTGGCGTAATACCAAAAAACAGATTGAATAATGCAAATAAGAACTGGAAATTAATATAGTATCAGGATGTTTAAAATAAATAAATTACGAGCTGAAATTCTTACCGATAAAAGTGCAGACATAACGGATCTGTATGGATTTGAAATTCCCTTTGAACAGGGATTGAACATAATTGCAGGTCCTAATTCAAGAGGAAAAACCACAATAAACACCTGCATCTATTATGCTCTTGGAATGGAGGAATTGTTAGGAGCACATAACGAGAAGGCTCTTGATAAAGCATTAAAAGAAGAATTTACAGTTAGGCCCGGCCCTGATGAAGATGGCATTGTCTATAAAGTAATCTCTTCTAAGATCTTTCTCGAAATAGAAAATGAAAACCGGGACATCATTTGTCTTGAAAGATTCATCAAACCGAGCACTGAAGAGGTAAAAACAACTAATATCATGGTTCATTTTTCACCATTTGACCATATCAATGATGAAAAGACTTCAAAGGGTGCATTCTTTGTGAACGCCAGAGGAAACAATGAAGACCAAAATGGATTCTACAGCTTTTTGGCGCAGTTCATAAACATTGATCTGCCAGTGGTCAGCAACAGCTCAAGAAGTGACAATTACAGTCCGCTTTACCTGCAAACCATTTTCTCTGCTTTATTTATTGAACAGACCAAAGGATGGTCCGATTTTTTTGCTACCATGCCATTTTTCGGAATAACGAAAGCCAAAGAAAAAATAGTTGAATTTATTCTGGGCCTAAATGAAATTGTCCTTTCCACGGAAAAGGATGTTTTAAATAAGGAAAGAAACACCATCACTGAGGACTGGAAAAGAAAAGTTAAGTCTCTATCCTACATTGAAAAACAAAGCAACTCCACAATAATTAACGTTCCTGAAGAGCTTACTACCGATAAAGCTGAAATTGAGAAAATAAACGTGTTGTTTTCAACCTCGGAGGCTGAAAAAATCAGTTTCGGAGATTTTTTGCTTCTTAAAACTGAAGCCGTTAAAGAACTCGAGAGCAGACCGATCGCCACCATTAAAGAAAACAGGGAAGCATCCATCTTAGAATTTAACAGCCAAAAAGAAGAGTACTATGAGCTTAAGGAGTACGTTAGCAAATTTGAGAACAGGCTCAATATAGAGAAACAGCAGTCCTTCAGCTTAAACAAACAGATTGGAGTCGTTGAATCAGAAATTAAGGACCATATCAATCTGCAGAAAGTTTTCACTGAAAATATTATCAATGAACGCGGTGCAAACCATTGCCCTACCTGTTCTCAGGAGGTAACTACAGATCTTATATCCACAAAAAATATAAAGATCCCTCAGCTGACGCTCGAGGAAAACACCAATTTTTTAAAGAGCCAAAAGAAAATTATAGAATCTTCCTTGACAAGCCTAAAAGAAACGGTCGCCGAGAAAGAAGCGCTTCTGCTCTATTTTAAAAATTCTCTTCGCCAAAAGGAAGTGCTTATCAAATCCATTTCAAAAGACCTGATTGCAGATGATAGGGCATTCTCGGAATCAGAAGTGGTTAAGAAGCTGCAGCTTGAGAGAGAAATAGAAAATCTGGAAGTGCTTAGGGAATCTATTATAGAGCTGAAAACAGATTTAGTGGAACTTGCCAATAAATACCATAACAATACAATAAAGATTGAAGGCCTGGGCAAATCGGCGGCAGAAGATGAACTAAAATTGGCCGCCTTTGAAACTGAATATAAAGATTACCTGTTTGGTTTCGGATATGACAGTAACGCAAAGTACCAGATATCCATCAATAGAAAAGAGCCGTTTAAATATATGCCGGTTTATTTGAACAAAAAAGAGGGTGTTTATCTGCCGCAGTCCATTAGAATAAATTCTTCGGCTTCTGACTTTGTTAGGAACATCTGGGCATATACGCTGGGGCTGTTAAACAAAGGAGTAAATCACCCTGGAGTTATTATTTTTGATGAACCTGGACAGCATAGAACCAATCTTAGCAGCTTGAAGCAGCTCTTTAAAATTTCCTCAGAGATAAAGGAAAGGCAAACCATAATCTTCACCTCAATTGACAAGCCGCTTCATAATGAAGAAGACGAAAAGATTGATTTGGATATCCTGATAGAAGATCTTGAAAACAGCAATTATAAATTAATAAGGCTGGATAATGTCAATAAAGTAATCGGTAAGCTTCCAAACTAAAAAAGGGGAATCTATAAAAAGTCCCCAATGTCAAAATCCTGCAAATCCTCCGGATCCGCTTGTTCGTTGGATCTGTCTGGCAAATTGGAAAGCCTCCCGTCGAGCAGCTCTGCTATTCTTCGGGAAGCATCTTCCATGGAATTTTCCAGTAGGTTAAATAATTCGGTTCCTTGTATTTTCTGAATCAAAGCTGCTGCTGTTTCCTTTTGGGACGGTTCCAGGCTTTCCTCCTGCAGCATCATCCCCACTGAGCTTAATTCTTCGAAGGTAACCCCTTGGGCAAAACCGCTATTCCCTCTGGAAATTCCAAAATTATTCCACTCTTCCTCCTCATCCTTCAAATCAAGCAAATAATCATTTGCATCATCGAGATTTTCCTGCCAATCTTTTGGGTGTTGTTCCCCACTGATTTCTGCATCAAAATTATGCACTTCATCTCTTACTGCCTTGATATGGAAGTCATTGGCATCTTTCGGCGTTATAAGGCTCTTGAAATCCATAGTCGGTCCCATTAGATCTGGCAGGTTTGGCTTGAGTTTTTCAGAACCTGTCTTTTTTTCCGGATTCAATACTTTTGCTGGAAATTCATCCTTCACAAGCAGTATTATGATAATAATCAGGCAAATTATAATTAAGGTTTCCACGTTTACATTATTGGTTTATACTTGTCATTAAAACTTGTGATGATCTGACCGCCGAATTCCTGAAAATGATTTTCAAGCAGATTGTCCAAGTACCCGTAAATAGTTATTTTGTCTTCACCAATAACCTGTACGATTCGCGTCAGCTTTTCATGAAAATCAGGACGTATGTAGACAGTTTTGCCGTTTCGGGCATTGGTCTCGGGTCTTTTGAAAAAGATAGCCTCATAATCTTCCTGATGCTTTTTTTTCTTCCCGCGCTCAATCGGGCATGGCTTTTCTGTCGGGGCGATTGCCTCTCCAATATTATGATCCTCCAGCCGTATTCCATCTTTCTTAACCCCATCAGCCATAAGGCTCATCATCAATTCTTCATTGATTTCATTAGCGTCCCTTTCGATCTTTCCTTTTCCCATGGTCTTAAGAATTTACTACTTCCAAAAATTCTGCAATGAACTGGTCCATTCGGCATGCCTTCATTAGCCGCTCGTCCGCAGGCAGCAAAGTGGAACGGAAAACCGTCTTGGCCGCAGCCTCGCTTTCCTTTCGAAACCTGGTGCTGTTCATGACCTGCGTGCGCATAACTTTCAATCCCAGTTCAGCGATAAGCTTGCCGTACAAGTCGTAAAGAGGAGAACGTTCACGACCGTCTACCTGATTCCAAAACAGATTTATGCTTTTAATCGACATCCTTCCTTTCTTCATTATAACATCATTTATCAGCTGGGTAAATACCAGCGAGCTCTCCATTACTACACGATCGGCAGTTATCGGCGTGAAAATATGATGCATGCCCGCAAGTGCCTTCAAAATCCCAGGTGTGTTTACTGTACCTGGAAGATCAAAAAAAACAAAATCAAACCGAAGGTCTGATGATTCCAAAAACTCGATCGCGGTCTGCACGACCCCGTCTGCCTTATGTTCCATAATGGGATACGCTTTTTTGTTTATCACCGCAAACTGTCTGAATGCCGTCTTCTTTAGAAACTCGTTTTCCATGACCATTCGAAGATCGCGGGTCTTCATTTTCACAAGGCTGTACTGCGGGAAATCCGCATCAAATACTGCCACATTATAACCTTGGCGATAATGCAGTTCACTTGCCACAAGGGCAGTGAAGGTAGATTTGCCTACACCTCCTTTCTGGGAGGAAAAAGCAATAAATTTTGTTTTGTTTTCCGATTCCATATTATTCTGTCTTTAGATGATTTAAAAAAAAAAAGATGTGCAGTTATGCTATTATTTCTGGACGTATATGTGCACTTGAGCACGCACGCATCTACAGCAATTCGTACAGATTCGAGCACTTATCTGCGACAATAATTATTTATGTAGAAATCTTATGTCATAAATAATTTTATGGCTAAATCCCTATATCTGTATATAATTGCTTGCGTACAGAGAGTTGTAGATACATACAGCCGCTGAAGCTTACCTATGGCCTGATGCATATGCCAACCTGCTGATAAAATCATCTGACTCCGTAACAGCATACCTACATCTCTACACTCGTTTGTATGGGCAAAGAAATGCGGATATCAGCCTGAATATTAACCGAGTGAATGCGTTGGCTTGCATTGTCACGGTTTGTCCGAAGCACTAAATGTACTGTTGCACCAAAGACTCTTTTACTTTGTATTAAACAAGACGCTTGACAATAATGCAGAAATATAAACCCTGACGGACTGAAATGAACAGTACGGCACTGTTTCTCCCTCTACATGAAAACCGTCCCGAAGGGCGGATTTTTAGTGTTCACCAGAACACGGCAAGTTGTGTTCTGAGGCACTCGAAATTCGAATGGTGCCTCAAAACAACTTGCCCTGCCGGGGGCCGGAAATCCCTTCCGAAGTCAGGGTTTTTAATTACTTTAAAAAACGAAATATTATGAATGGAGACAAAAATGAAGAACGCAAAAAACTGGGACGCACGCCAAAAGTGGAACCGAGAATACACCGTCATGTTTTTCGGCTGACAGACAGGGAGAATGCAAAACTGCTTTCTCTTTTTGAAATATCCGGGATGGATAATAAGGCAAAATTTATAGCTGCCAGACTGTTCGAAAAGGAGATCAGGACGATAAATGTTGACAAGGGAACCATTGACTTTTACATGCGTCTGACTACTTTCTATGCACAGTTCCGATCAATCGGAGTTAACTACAACCAGCTTGTGAAGCTCCTGTACAGACATTTTTCGGAGAAAAAAGCGGCTGCGTATCTCTTTAAATTAGAAAAACAGACGGCTGAAATGGCTTCATTATTTCAGAAGATCCTGCAGTTAAGCCAAGAGTTTGAAGAAAAATTCATTAAAAAATGATAGCAAAAATTGGCAGAAGCGGCAATTTATACGGCGCATTGGCTTACAATCTGCTGAAAGTAGAAAATAAGAAAGCTAAGATTCTTTCATTTAGCAGAATAATCGAAACCCCGGATGCTCATTATTCACCTGCCCAGCTGATGCAGTCTTTTGCGCCTTATCTTATTGCCAATCGCAACACGGAAAAACATACGCTGCATATCTCTCTAAATCCAGATCCAAAAGATCAAGTGAGCGACGGCAGGTATACCGAAATGGCCGATCAGTATATGCGTGAAATGGGCTACGGGCAACAGCCTTATGTTGTCTTTAAGCATACAGATATCGAACGCAGCCACATCCATATTGTGTCAGTATGTGTTGACGAGCAGGGAAAAAAAATATCGGACAGCTATGAGAAGATGCGCTCTATGAAGCTCTGCCGTGAACTGGAAACCAAATATGGGCTGATTCGGGCCGCTGCGGACAAGCCTATAGAGGAAAATAAGATTTTCCAAGCTGTCGACTGCAAAAAAGGTAACATTAAAAGCCAGATGGCTTCGGTGCTTAGATACCTGCCTCAGTACTACATTTATCAGAGCCTGGGCGAATATAATGCTCTGCTGTCACTGTTCAATATACAGGCCCAGAAATTAGAAGTTGAGCATGGCGGAATAATGCGGCAGGGACTGCTGTATGCTCCGTTGGATAAAAAAGGTGAAAAAGCAGGACATCCGATCAAAGCTTCATTATTTGGAAAAAAAGCAGGACTGGCCGGCTTGGAGCTGCATTTTGGCACCAGCAAAAAACTGATGGACGGGCATCCTGCGAAAAAAGCAATAAAGGCCGCCGTAACTGATACCCTCAATTCAGCGAAGGACGAGCAGAAATTTATTGAAAATCTTGGAAAGCACGGCATCAACGTTGTGGTTCGGCGAAATGATGCGGGAAGAATTTACGGTATGACCTTTATTGACCATGACTCAAAAACAGTTTGGAACGGCTCCCGTTTGGGTAAGGAATTCTCAGCCAATATTTTTAACAACTGCTGGAACAGCGGAATTAAAACTGAAATGAATAATAGGAATAGCCAATTGAAGGCACATTCCCTAAACAGGCAATATCAGGATATGCCTGCAGAGAAGCCGCATCAGCTCTTTAGTTTCATTGATGCCGCAAAAAAAAACGAAAGTATATTTGACATTTTCGCAGGACTGCTTCCCATTAATCCTGACAGCGGCCATAATGATTATACTGAACCTATATTTAAGAAAAAAATCAGGCGCAGAAAGAAATAGCCGCAGCATCAGGCCGTTAATTTCTGCTTCGGCATGCGGCTGCTTATGGCAGGTCTCTATCCCAATGGGAGGCATCTTTAATTGGAATGTCTTTTTCGGGAATTATTAGAAATGTGTTTCTCAGTAAAGGAGCCGGATTGATAAACGATGTCGCCATACTTACGGTTTCGTCAAAAAACCAGTCACGGTAAGATCTCGAATACGACTGAAAATAATGGTAATATATCCAGCAGAGCCTATTTTCCTCCACATCTAGATTTCCCATAGTTTTTTTTATCTTTTCCAATCTTGCCTTTTCCACCTCCGGTCCATCAAATGTCTCCATGCCGACATGAAGAATCCCATCGGTATAATTATCAAACTGCCTTGTTGCATCATTGATTTGATTTCTCACATCCCTTGCTTTGGCCGAAATGGCTTCGGGAGCGTCGCAATAGCAATGCACGCCAAATGCGTTGCTCATAGCCGAAATGTACAGATTGTTAACCGAATCTTCCCCAACATAAAAAAAGTTCCCAAGAAAACCGGAAGTAAAGCTTGAATGGTCAACCGGCTTTTTTGATACAAGCTCTAAATGCTGTGGTGAATTGCTTTTTACAAAATATTTGCTCAAATGTTTTTCAATCGCTGAAATATCAACAAATGAAATATCAATGTCTGCCTTTTCGTTGGAAACTATTCTGCCAGGCTTTTTGGCTGTCGGAATTACATCCTTTAGTATATCATGCAGATAAGAATCCGGCAGAGTAGTCAATTCGACATGGAAAACAATATCCAGCAGCACATTGTAATGGGTGAGCATTTTGCTGACCTGTGAAATCAGTATCTGCCTTTTTTTAGATTCCTTATACGTATATTCACCCGTTTTCATTTGTCTTTTACACTCAACCTGCCACTTTTCTTTTCCTTTTAAAACCGAAAAATCTGGTGATTTGCCTGATTTTCCTTCCTCTATTATTTTTACTTCCCAGCCGTTTCTCGCATATAAGAGGGCTGTCAGGATTTCAAACAGCATGGCATCGGCCTCTGAGGGTCTGTTCTTTACCAGATCGCGCATTTTTTTGTTGATCCCTGCGATAGCTTTCAATAGTTCAAGATCAGTTCCGATACGTTTAAATATTGGGACTACCCTGGCTCCCTGATAGAATTCGTATTTATGAGGTTCATAAAGGTAAGTGTGGACAAGATACAAATACCAGCCTATACGGTCCTTTTCTATAACCAGACGGGTGCCTTCATTGATCGGCTGGGAAAACGGCTCGGCTTCTCTTGCGATACTGCCCAGATATTCTTCGATTGCCTTCTTTCTCACGTTCCATGCTTCCTCAGAAATGAAATTTCTAATCCATTTGTACGCATTTTCAATCTCGGGTTCGTGAACTAACTGTAAAGGAAAGTGTGATAAGGGCATTCGCTGGATCATATGATTCGATTTAAAGATTACATTGCTCCAAATTAGCACTACATAAACAATCACGCAAATAATTCAGTTGTATTGCTGCATCTAAACGACAAAAAGCGACAAATGATGTCATAAGTCCTTGTTAAACTTGAAATATATCTTCTCCTCGTAATTTAACTAGCTTAATTAACTATGAATGAAATGCAGGGAGAAGATGATTTAAGGGGACTTGCCAAAATTATGGCATTCATGCGTGCAGTTAGCATACTCGTTTTAATGATGCATTTTTACTGGTACTGTTACCAATTCTTTCTTGCCAGAGGATGGACACTGGAAACCATAGATACAATATTGCGCGGTTTTGACCGCACTGCCGGACTTTTCTCAAATGTCATTTACTCCAAGTTGTTTGCCCTGCTCCTGCTTTTCCTCAGCTGTCTGGGAAGCAAGGGTGTCAAGAACGAAAAGATCACATGGAATAAAATTTATCCGGTTTTAGGCCTTGGAATGGTGCTGTTTTTCCTGAACTGGTTCCTGCTGCAGATTTCTTTTTTTTTGTACATGCTTTCTTCTGCAATAGGCTATGCTGCTTTGATGGCAGCAGGGGTCTGGATCAGCCGAATTCTTCGAACCAGACTTATGGAAGACGTGTTCAACAATGAAAATGAAAGTTTTCAGCAGGAAACCAGGCTGCTTGAAAACGAATATTCAGTTAATCTCCCAACCAGCTTTTACTATAAAAACAAATGGAACCGCGGCTGGATCAACATCGTAAACCCCTTCCGCGCCACCATTGTGCTGGGTACTCCGGGATCAGGAAAATCCTACGCCATAATCAACAGCTACATCAAGCAGCAGATAGAGAAAGGTTTTGCAATGTATATCTACGATTTTAAGTTTGACGACCTTTCCACCATTGCCTACAATCATTTGCTGCATCATCATGATAATTATCCTGCCAGACCAAAATTCTACATCATCAACTTTGACGATCCCAGAAAGAGCCACCGCTGCAATCCACTGAATGCCGCTTTTATGACGGATATCTCAGACGCCTATGAGGCGGCCTACACCATAATGCTCAACCTGAACCGCAGCTGGATACAGAAGCAGGGAGACTTCTTTGTCGAGAGCCCCATAATCCTTCTCGCCGCCATTATCTGGTTTCTTAAGATCTATGAAAATGGAAGATACTGCACCTTTCCCCATGCAATCGAACTGTTAAATAAAAAATACGCCGATGTCTTTACGATTCTTACATCTTATCCGGAACTGGAAAGCTACCTTTCCCCCTTTATGGATGCATGGAAAGGGGGAGCGCAGGATCAGCTTCAGGGACAGATAGCGTCGGCAAAAATCCCTTTGTCAAGGATGATTTCTCCAAGCCTGTACTGGGTGATGACCGGTGATGACTTCTCGCTGGATATCAACAATCCCAAGGAGCCCAAGATATTATGCGTGGGCAATAATCCCGACCGCCAGAATATCTATTCCGCTGCTCTCGGATTATACAATTCCCGAATCGTAAAGCTGATCAACAAAAAAGGACAGCTGAAAAGCGCTGTGATAATAGATGAGCTTCCCACCATCTATTTCAGGGGGCTGGACAACCTGATTGCGACGGCCCGAAGCAATAAGGTTGCGGTTTGCCTGGGATTTCAGGATTTCTCGCAGCTGAACCGCGATTACGGGGACAAGGAAAGCAAGGTGATCCAAAATACCGTGGGCAATATCTTCAGCGGGCAGGTTGTCGGTGAAACGGCAAAGAGCCTTTCGGAGCGGTTCGGCAAGGTGCTGCAGAAAAGAAAGAGCATATCGATCAACCGCAGTGATACCTCCACTTCCATCTCCACTCAGCTGGACAGCCTTATACCGGCATCCAAAATCTCAACACTGACCCAGGGGATTTTCGTGGGGGCGGTATCGGATAATTTCGACCAGCGTATCGAACAGAAAATCTTTCATGCGGAAATCGTGGTGGACAGACAGGATGTTGACCGTCAAGAGAAAGGCTATCAGCCCATTCCTGATATCATGTCCTTTATGGACGCAGAGGGACGCGATAATATGAAACTGGAAATTCAGGCCAACTATAGGCAGATCAAAAAGGATATAATCGTGATTATTGAGGATGAGCTGGACCGTATCGACAAAGACCCTGACCTGCAGCATCTGGTGGTTAAAGGAGAACAAAAAAGAGGATAAATGAAAACATTATCCTCTTTCCTTTTTTAGAACCTATAAATTTAATGGCGAAATTCTCCAAAAAATCTTTCGACTGGTTTATTACCTGTTTTAATTACTTTTCCTTCCTTAATTCCTTCTCAATAAAAGCCCTTAATTCTGCTTTGTCAGGAAGCTGCAGCTGGTATTGGCTCACAAATATTTCCAGATCGCTATCCGCAATCGCATATTCCACCAGGGTCTTATTCTGGCTGGTCACAAGAAGGATTCCAACAGGCGGATTGTCGCTGGCTGCCCTAATGTTCTTCCTGTAGAAACTCAGGTAGGCTTTAAGCTGGCCTATATGTTCATGTTTTGCATTTTCAGTCTTCAATTCCACAAGGACATGGCACTTCAGTATTCGATGGTAAAAAACCAGATCGACAAAATAATATTCGTCACCGATGAGCAGCCTCTTCTGCCGCGCCTCGTAGCAGAACCCGTTTCCCAGTTCGAGCATAAACTGCTGCAGATGCTCTATAAGAGCGGATTCCAGCTCGTTTTCCTCAATCAGTCTGGGCTGTGCCAGATTTAGGAATTCAAAAAAATAGTGCGACTTGACCATGTCCTGGGTATCCTGGGGGGCAATTCTTCGGAGCACCTCTGCAAAGGAATGGTGATAGTTCTCCGAAAGTCCTATCCTTTCATAGGTAAGGCTGTCGATCTGTCTCTTGAGTTCTTTTACAGTGGGCTGCGTTTTGAGGATAAGAAGCTCGTAGAATCGTCTTTTGGAGCTGTCGCTAATCTTGATCAGCTCGGTAAAATGGCTGTAGGAGACAGACTGGAACAAGCCGTAAAAGTGGGATTGGCCATCCTCCTGAAAGGTCCCGTGGAATTCTTGGGGTGCCGACCCAAGAATTGACAAACTAAGATTTTCAATAGAAAAATCCTCAAAAAACACATCAGGAAGAAAACTCTTAAGTTCTTTTTCTAAAAGTGCATGGATCTGCGGATACCTGTGATAGAACTGCCTGCATCGGGAGAGCTCCGGCGCGGTCAATCCTTTCACGGAGATTCTTTTAGCAAGGTTTTCAAGCAGCTTCACGCCGTACTGCGCCCGGTCGCTTCCGTGCTGCTCGAACTCGACAATATAAAAGCCCGTAAGCCAGTTTCTCAAGGTGATATGCATATTCACCGCCTTGACGGCATTGGTCCTTAAATAATCGCTGGTCTGCTGTATCCTTAAGCTTAGTTTTTCAAAATTCATCTTCCTGCAGTATTGGTTACTTTAAAAAGCCAGACATTTTTTTGCGCTGCTGATCATAAATGATTTCCGATCGGGCTTTACTTTTTTGCAAATTCGAATGAAGTCTCAGCCTTGCCATTCATCACGATATACGCATCAAATGATTTTCCAGCCCTGCTTTTCATTCCCTTTATTAGCGGGGTTCTCCCCGTACGAAGCAGGCTTTCGATATCAGCCGGACTGATCTTTACGCCGCACACATTTCGGAACTGGATCCACCTGCAGTCCTTTTCTTGGCATTTGACGGCAGTTTCGCTTACAATCATCCTTCCTGTGCTGCACTTGGGACAGCAGAGTTCCGGCGCCGTGAGCTTCGGACCGGAAGCTTCAAGCAGTTCATTTGTTATGCGTGCGGCATAGGATTCCATCTGCTTTTGGAATGCCGCCGCATCCGTCTCTTTGTTTTCAATCTTCCGCAGTTCGGTTTCCCATTGGGCTGTCATCGCCACATCGGCAATCTTTTTATCCTTCACCAGCTCATATACCATAAGCCCCTTCTCGGTTGGCATCAATGATTTTCCTTGTCTTTGGATATACTTGCGGTCAAACAGTGTTTCGATAACCGCTGCCCTTGTCGCGGGCGTTCCAAGACCGATGCTCCGCAGTGCCATGCGGTCTTCGAGACTGTCTCCCTTTTTTCCTGCGTTTTCCATAGCGGATAAAAGTCCAGCTTCAGTGTAAAGTGCCGGGGGACTGCTTGTCTTCTCAACGACTGCGCACTTTTTGATTTTAAGCTCATCGCCTTTCTTGATTTCAGGGAGTTCCTGTCCCGGCTCACCGCTGTTAAAAAAGCGGCCTTTCACACCCCGCCAGCCGGATTCGATAATCCTGCTGCCAGCGAGGATAAAATCAAAATGCAGCACCTGCAGAGTTATCATGGTAATCTCCTTAATGCACGGCTCGGATACTGCTTCAAGCAGCCTTCCGGCAATAAGATTGTAGACAGACGTCTCCTTTGCAGTAAGCACCGATGGGATTCTTTCGGTAGGCAGCAAACCGTGGTGGTCGGTTACGCCCGCTTCGCTGACGATCCTTTTGTTCAGGCGTCCCAGTTTCAAAGCCGATATCGCCTCCCTGCAATTTTCGCGCTGGCCCAATGCTTTTATAAGGCGGGGTATCTCTTCCCAAAGATCTTCGGTAATATTTCTGCTCCCCGTTCGCGGATAGGTGATGAACTGCTTTTCATAAAGGCTCTGTGCAATGTTCAGCGTTTCAACGGCCGAGAGGTTGAGGTCCGTGCTGGCCTGCTTCTGCAGTCCCGTGAGGTCGAAAAGCAGAGGCGGATGCTCTATAGATTTTTTGACCTCCACAGACGATACCCAGACTGTCGCCGCATTTCTTTCAATGGACCTGAGCGCTTCCGATGCCTGCCTTTTATCGTCCCATCTCTTTTGGCTGATGCTTGTGAAAAGTGTAAAATCCTTGCTGTGCGACAGCTGGAGCTGCCAGTATGGCTCTGCGGTGAACGCTTTATTTTCCAAATAGCGCAGGCATACGAGCGCCAGTGTTGGCGTCTGCACCCTTCCAAGGGAATAAGCCCCGTTACCCTGGGCAGCGCTCAAGGCCCGCGAGGCATTGATCCCTACAAGCCAGTCAGCCCTGCTTCTAGCCTGCGCCGCAAGGTACAATCCGTCAAGATCAGAGCCAGGCCTCAGATTCTCCAGCCCTTTCCTGATGGCTTTCTCGGTAAGACTGCTGATCCATAGGCGGACAAAAGGTTTGCAGCACTCAAGGTATTCATAGATATAGCGGAAAATAAGCTCCCCCTCGCGGCCTGCGTCGGTGGCCGCTATGATCAAGTCGCTCTGGCCAATTACATGCTTGATAACTTGGAGCTGTTTAACAGCGGTTGCATCAGCGGAGTAGCCATTTTCATTTTTTTGTTTCCGAACAGTAAGTAGAAAGGGATTTGGAATTATCGGGAGGGACCCATTCTCAAAGCCCCTGATGCCGTATTCCTCCGGCAGGCCCAGGCCCACCAAATGTCCTAAAGCCCAAGTAACAAAATAGCCGTTTCCTGCCAGGTAGCCATCCTTTTTTTCGGTGGCTCCCAGCAGTACGGCTATCTCCCTTGCAGTACTTGGTTTCTCTGCAATAACAGCTTTCATCGCGCTTTACATTTTGCGTCCTTTTGACTTGGTTTCACCCTGCTGCTCTTCCTGCAGTTTCTGCGTCTCTGGACCCGACTGGCCGGATCTTAATGGTTCCTGCAGCTTTTTGGTCGCCTCATTGGTTTTACCCTCTGAATTCACCGCCGTCTGTACTTTGTTTTCCTCAGCAGGCTTCGCCTGTTCCTTCATTTTTGTCGGGTTGTCGAAAGAAAACTCGGTCCTGCCGCTCTCCTTGTTCAAAGTGATGTATCCGTTGTACTCTCTGCCTTTCTTGTCTATAAGACCGCTGATGTAAACGGTCTGGCCGTCCTGCAGTTTCTGCTGCTGCTGCTCGTCCAGTTCTTTTCCCCTAAAGTTTTTCAGGTTTTCCCCCGTCTGGTGCTGTCCATTGCCCTGCAACTGTTTGCTGCCATTGTTCCTGTCGAAGAGAAATTCTACAAAACGCTTGTCTGCATTGAACTGCACCGTGGCGTCGAACGGCTCTCCTTTTTTGGAAATCATCCCTTCCAAAGGCAGCGGTTTTCCTTCCAATAGGGTCTGCTTTTGATCTTCGCTCAGTTTTACCCCTTTTATTTCATCGGGTATTTTGATGTAATCGGCTCGAAAAGCCACTACTTCATTGGTCAGCCTGTCCACGCTGATCACCGAAGGAAGGATCTCGTCGGTCTTCGGATTGGTCAGATTGACAACGCGTCCCATGTTTCCCGTTTTCAGCAGGTTGTCCTTGTCCTCCGTGCTGAACTCATGGCCGAAGAAGGGATAGTTCAGGTTGGGCCCTTTTCGGATGCCGTGTATGGCGACCACAACCTCTCCCTCCTCGTTCATTTTAAGGGACAGTCTGGCATCCAGTCTCGTAACGGCAGTCCCAAGATTTAGGCTTATGGGCACGAGCTCGTTTGTTTTGTAGCCTTTGAGCATGGGTTCCAGAAGGTTCAGTTTCTCAAGTTTTTCCCTGTTGAGCCCAAGATGGTTCATGGTCTCCCAGTCGATCTGTTCCGGCTTGTAGCGGTATTCGCCCGTCTCGGCATTTGTCTGTGTTGCTTCCATATGATTTTTATTTATTGGATTATTCTCTTTTTTGTCCTGTGCACGTTCGCTCGCTTTAATTTCGTGCTGCTGCAGGAGCAGTTCGCCCTGCGGCGTCGGATTGTCTATATGCTGCTGCAATTCCTTTGCCGTCTCAACGCCAATGGCAAGCGGCACCTTGAAAAATGAAAAGTTGGTGGGATTTTTCAGCTGGCTCAGAAAATTAGAAAAGAAATTGGAGAAGAAATCGCCGTTCCTGTCCACTCTCATAAATTGGTTCCGGTTTTTATCTGTTGGGTCTACGGTCTGCATTTTTCCATTTTCATCGATACTTTTGAGTGCCTGGATTTTCTTTTTTTCTTTATCAAACACAAGCAGGATGTCCGAGAGTTCCTCCGGCCATTTCACTTTTTCAGCGGATTGTTCACTCATAACTTTATTTTTTAGTTAATAATCGAAAGTAACCCCAGTGTCCTAGCTAATGCTGTTGCTGACGCTGGCTGTCTGCGTTAGTCTCCAATCGGCTTTTTCCTGGCGGTATGTGCGGAAAAACTCTCCCTTATGAATTGCTGAACGTCCGAAAGCTTGTAATAGATCTTGCCGCTGATTGAATAATAGCAGAGCCTTCCCGAAGACCTGTAGCGCTGAAGGGAGCGAGAACTTATTTTCAGCATCTGCAGGACATCCTGGTTGTCAAGCAGCTCTTCCCCGTCTATGTCCATATTTTTCCTCCTGCTTTCGCTGACCATCTCGCCCAGGATGTCGAACCGCTCCATAATGCGTTCCATCCAGGCCATGAATTCCAATCTCTCCACATTCATAATCCAGTAATTTTGAGTTGCACACCGCAAAATTGCATAATACGCAGATCAATACCTGCCAAGTCGTGCCCATTGGCAGATTCATTTTTTTTCTGTAGTGACGAAATAAATCAGCCCCATTTGTCCGCACGCGGTCAGATGGGGCTTTCAAAAAATTGGGATGCCAGTCCCTGCCAATTGGCTCTTATGGGTAAAAAAGGAAAACTTTTAGGCCGTTAATCCGCAGCTTTTTAAAGCTCTTTGTCCATATACTGTTCCAGGGAATTCTTGAGGTGGTCCAAAAAGGAAGTCCTCGTCCCTGCCCTGTCCTTCATCCTGTGGAAGGAGTGATGCACGTCGCCGAGCGGAATACGGAAAAGCAGCTGAAAAACAAGGGTTATCCTGCGTATCCCGATCTTTCCGTGCGATACAACTCCAGAGGCATAAAGCGCATAGATAAGTTCAATTAGCGCGTTTTTGGAATCCGTCCAGAAAATTTCTTTGGAAAATTCCGTCCCTCCCGCAAAAGAATCCGGAGATTCTACTGGATGTATCTTCGTGGTAAGGTAATTATAGATAAGCTCATTGGCGATGATCCTTGCAATCTTATTGTCATAATAGGTGGAGAACCTGTGGTCGATCTCGAAAACGTAGCTGTTCAGTCCATCGCTGTAATTGATCTTTCCCCGCAAAAAATATTCATCATCCCGGTCATTTCTCCCGGACTTGTAATAGCGGTAGAAGTGTGTGCTGAAGATGCATTCCTTGAACTGCGCTTTGAGCTGCTGGAGATGGCTCATGAAAAATTTCTGATGGACCTGCCCTTCCTTGACCGGACAGATGGTCTCAATGCGGAAAACTTTATTATAGAACATCAGTTTGCCCAGAATCAGGGGTTTGATGTTTCTGAAAAAGTCTATTTCCTCCGCTTCGTCTTCGAATCCCTTTTCAAGCACATACTGCCTTGCAGTTTGAAGCACCTCCTTCAGATAGAGCGTCATCTGATGGGCCTCATCAATGAGATGGGCGGTCTGGCAGGATAATTTGTCTTCTTTAATGCTGATTTGGGAAATAATGGAATGCAGTGAATTCATACTCGAAGGATTTAATGTAATATCTTTTACAAAAATTCCGGGCGCAGCAAAAAGTGCACTGCCTGCCCTTCTGCTATGGCAGCAGAAGCAGTCATTACGCCGTTCTCAAAAACAAACCTGCTGGTAAAAGATAGTACGGTTAGGTGAATTTATTAGCATTTTCGTTTAGGTGCTGGATTAAAACTTGAGGCTCACACGATACTGGGTAGGTGAAAGTCTGGTGTTCTTTTTGAAAAAACCGCTGAACGCTGCAGGACTGTCAAAGTTGAGCTGTTCGGCAAGCTCGGAAACGGAAAGCTGCGTATCGGCCAGAAGCACATAAGCCTCTGACAATACGGCCATCTCTATAAAACGTTTGGCGGAGATTCCTAAAACTGCTTTTACGGCTTTGCCCAGATGGCCGCTGCTGACAAACAGACACTCGGCATAAAATTTCACATTATGGTGCCTGGGCGAATTCTGCTGCACCAGGCTGATAAAATCCATCACGATCTTATCATTCCGGTAGTGTAGTACTGCCTTGTTTTTGCCATATTTATAGCGCAGATCTATATACTCGTAAACTATCATATTGAAGTACAGCACCACCATTTCGCCCTTGAAGACTGCATGCCTGTTGCCGATCTTTTTCTTCAGCAGCCGCAGAAGCGATACGACATGCCGCAGTTCCTTCCCGTTAACTGCAAGAACGGGAGATTCCTGTCGGGCAAAAATTTCCATATAACCCGCACCGAACCTTACTATCCTGCTGGAAACGGCAAATTCCGCAGTGCAGGACACCAGCCATATACGGAGAAGCCCTGAGAGGGAATCGACCTCGGCGCTGCCCGGAACAGCATAGATATCGCCGGCAGAAATTTCCGCACCGGACGAAGATGCTGCGAACTTTATGGAACCCGACACCACCGCTACAAGGGTGATCCAGCCCGGAACCAAAAATTTGGAAACCGCTTTGGCTGATCCGATATCATAAAGATAAACCACCTTAAGGTCATCCTGCCAAAGACTGTCTGTTAGTGTATTCAAAATATTGATTGTATTTGCATGTAATTTTACGTGAAGAGCTGGTCTTTCAAGGACCGGCTTTTTTTCCTGCAAGCCAGCCGCATGTCACAAAAAAGATAAATAGTATATTGACCAGTATGGCCAGAAGGACATAAATAAAGTGTCGTATTCCCGAATACTTGATCTCGGCGCCGCTTAGGTAGCCCACTACCTCGTCATAGCTCATAAGATCTATGACAAGATAGAGGCTTGCCAGATTCAGTGCTATAAGAATGATGCAGGTGAAGATTCCCGCAGATTTCTTATAACGTTCCGCAAGGTTGTGCAGGATCACTCCAAGACGGCGTGCTTTTGACATATTCCTACGGCGGCTGCCATTTTGAGTCCTAAAACAACGTTCTGCTCGGATGCGAAAACTGTCTGGGCGATCCTTGTCACGGACGTTTCCCAATCCTTGTCCTTTCTTTTCCTTTCAGTGGAATAGCGGACAACGGAAGACGTTGTCAGAAGTATCTGTTTGTCGCCTGCGCTGAGCGAAGAATTTGCCTGCACATCCTGTTCGTAGGAAACAATCTGGGCATACAGGGCCTGATAAGGATCATCGGCATGCAGCGTGAGCAGATTTTCCAGCTGCATCAGGCTGGTTCTGGCCTCTTGACCGAGTATGGAGAATAGAAGAATGTCATCCATCGTGGCTTCGCTGGCAACTATGGAGCTCAGCTGATGAAGCCTTTGATGCAGTATCGCGTCATTTGCCATTCCATCGAGCTCGGGATAGGTATCGGCTATGGAGTCTATCATTGCCGCGGCATGTTCCACTGAATTCAGTTCCACGCCTTCCGTATCCATACTGTCGAGGATTTTGCTGTAAAAGTTTCCCGCAGCATCATACGGATTCTCGGGATTTGAGGGATTTGAGGGACCAGTGGTTTTCTCTGTAGAGGCCTTTGAGGTATTTGTGTTTTCAATTTTTCCCTCTGTAGTTTCATCGGAGCAGGCAATAACAGCAAAAGGCAATATTGCCAGCCATAGTTTGATTTGTTTCATCTTTGATGTGTTAAATGTTACTGATTTTGTTCAGTTCATTTTTCACCCGGGGGAAGCAGAACTATTCTCTGGAGTGCCTCCAGTAGATTTGCTTTGAATTCAATGGCAAATCTATCGGCTAAAATCATTACATACAAACACTTATATAGCACTTTACTGTAATGCAACTGTCTTTTTTCTGAAAATCGACATACCTTTTTTAACCCTAAATTTCATCATATTTCCTTTTTTATAACTATATTTGGGTCAGTTAGCATTTGATATTCAAAACAATAGACCTCTCAGGATATGTTTGGCGGAATCCAGTTCCATTCCTAACAAACCTCTTAAATTTAATCTATGGTAAGATATTTACTGGTGATCTCTTTGTGCCTCTGTTATATTGTAAACGCACAAAAAACTATTGCCAAAATTCCCGACTCCTTGAGAAATAGGGATTTTGATTATCTCTTTGACTGTATTGAGAAACAGGAACAGAGCATCGCAGTAAGGGAAATCTATCTTAAGGCATTTTTAAATAAGGCACAATTGGAGAAAAATTGGGAAGAGCTTTCAAATGCCTATAAAAATTATGTCCATTATGCTCCTGCAGCGCAGAAGCTCATCTATGCAGACAGCATGGTCATGGCAGCCAAAAAATCGAATGACAATTCAATCATCGGTTCAGCCTACCTGTCAAGAGGCGTGGCCTACTATGGGCAGAAGCGTCTTAGAAAAGCAATGGACAGCTATCTGATCGCAGACCAGTACATATCCAAAACAGAGGATGGCTACCTCATCCATAAGACCAAATACCAGATTGCCCAGATTAAATTCTATCTCGGATATTACCATGAAGCTATCTCGCTGTTTAACCAGTGCATAGCGTATTTTAAGGATAATGATGCCAGGGCTTACCTGAATTCCCTGCATTCGCTTGGAGCCTGCTACAAAATGGTCGGAAACCACGGTATGAGCACCGAAATCAACAGGCTCGGAATTGCAGAGGGAAAAAGAACCGGAAACCTGGACATGCAGCATTACTTTGTCCAGTCGGAAGGGATAAACCAATGCATGATCCACAACTACGATACGGCGCTGCAGAAATTGCAGACTTCCCTGCCCACGATACGGGACAATAATGATTTTTCAAATGAAATGGTAGGTGATTTTTATATAGGCAGATGTTATTGGGGCCTCAATGAAAAAGAAAAAGCAATGCATTACTTTAAAAAAGTGGATCAGGGGTTTTCACAGCATGAATATATGAGGCCTGATTTGAGGCAGGCTTATGAATATATGATCTCCTACTACAGGGACAGGAAGATGATTGAGGCGCAGCTACATTATGTGGAACGCCTGCTGGCGGTCGATAAGAAGCTTCATGTGACCTATGCCTATCTTCAGGGAAAAATCCGAAAGGAATATGAAACGCAGGATCTTTTGAGGGAACAGAAGATCCTAAGACAATCCGTTAACAGCCAGAAAAATAACGACCGCATATCCATATCGGTTATCAGCATACTTTTTCTGCTTATCTTGTTAGGGATAATTTGGTTCTTCAAAAGCAGAAGCGAATCTCGAAAAAAATATGAGGAGCTGCTGCAGAAAATTGAGAACGAAACCAGAGCCAAGTCCGAGAAAACCGACGAGCTCGATTTTGCGATAAGCAGCGATGTCGAGCAGGCAGTGCTGCTGTCCCTGAAAAAATTTGAGGCGGGCAGGAAATTTCTGGAAAAAGACCTTGATCTCACCAAACTGGCGGGCCATTTCAATACCAACACCAGATACCTGTCAATTATTATTATGCGCCACAGAAACCAAAAGTTCAACCAGTATATCAATTCCCTTAAGATAGATTACATCGCCAAGAGGATACGCAATGAGAAGATCCTCCAGAACTACACGCATGAATCGCTGGCTCTGGAAGCAGGATTCTCCACCACCCGGCGCTTCGTAAAGGCTTTTGTAAGCTTTACAGGGATAACCCCTAAATATTTTATCGAGGAATTAAGGAAGGAAGAAAATATTCCATAATAGTAAAGCAAAATAATCGCAGTCAAACTTTGCTTTTCTGTAAAAGTTTTTAAAACGAGGTTCCAATCTTTAATGATCTAATATTCTATAACTTTTCTAAATCCGAATCTATTTTTAATATTTTATCCAGTAAAAAATTCCCGAATTCTTTAGTCAGTTTAAGTTTGTCCGCCCCTCTCATTAAACTGCCGAAACTGTTTTTTCCACTTGGAGTTATGTCTAATGCAGTATTCTGTAAAAAGAAATTTTTCTGATTGGTAACAGTTATATTCTGATGTGCCCATTCTCTGCCATAATTCGGCGTTAAATTCTCACCGACAAAATAATACGGCCATCTGTCGTTTTCATTTCCTGTATTTTCAAGTCCAGAATTAACCCTATATATTGAAAGAATATTTAAATGTCCTACCGCATAACAGATAAGGATATCCCCTCTCCTTACTCCCCTTGGTTTTAACTTTGAAAAATGCAGATTGCTATCCACCTCATCAAATTTTTCAGATAGGGGAATTGTATCATGTGACACGCCAATAGGTTTTAGCCAAAATGTTGCACTGGTCTCTATTTGAAGATAATTTTCCCTGCTTTCAAACAATAGTGACAAATTTAGCTTGATCGGATTGATCTCTCCTTTCGGTTTTGGAGTGTCCTTAATCTTTTCCAGACAGGCATCAATTTTCTGTTCGTTAAAACTCTTGAATTTTATCTTGTCTATTATTCCATTTTTAACTTTGCGTATTTCCAGTGCATCTTCAATTAATATACCCCACTCATTGTTGATCCTAAGACCTCTGTCTGTGAAGTTTGCTGAAGTTATGATTGCTTTTGCTGAACCATCAGTATTCTCACCTATGAATATCTTGCCATGCAGGAAATTATCAATTAGGATTTCAAACTCTATATTTCTTGAATTAAAAATGTTATAAAGCTCTTTGAAATAATTTATTTTGGAGTATTGATCTTTATCAAAAGGCTTTAATGTAGTCACGACAGTGACCTTTTCAAGACTATCAAACTCAGCAAAGTCTAAAAGGCCAATGTTTTTTGTAATATACGGGCTAATAATAAAGACATTTTTAGCACCTTGAAAAATTTGCTTTACATGATGCAAATGATTTTGCCTTGTGAGGTTATTAATAATCATTGTTGGTCTTATTCTTCTATGGTTATAAAATCTGTTTATTATCTTATCCTTTCCAGATTGGTTATATATTTTTTGCAGTATCTTCCTGTCTCGTTATCACGCAGTCCTTTATTTAGTGTGTACCCTCCGCCAAGTGCAATACCTAATGCTCCCAATATTTCCTTCACATATTCCGGAGCGGTTGCCGCTGGGTTTTTAATAAGCATATAAGCGGCAAACGGTATTGAAGCCAATCCTATCCCTGTCAAGACCACCTGCCTGCTGAACTCGGAATAAATATTGTTGTAGCTGTTTATAAAGTCCTGCTCGCTATATCCCTCACCTATTTTCTCTTGGATATTTTGAAGTTCTGAGTTGAATGCCCTTAAATAATCCCTATTATTTTCACGAAACTCAATCAGCCTTTCAAAGGGTATATCTGCCAAATTTTTGGGAATAAGAAGATTGATGATTCCTTTGGCAAATTTGGTCGTCCTGTTCAAGCTCGGAGTTGTAGAACGGGAGTAATTGGTAAAATTGTCGTATTTGTTATTGTCGGTTATTATCGCTGCAGATTCCTCAAATGCAATTTCCTTTGCCAGATAGGTCATAAATAGAAACGCCAGCTCCTCAGGCAGCGTTATGCCGTTCTCGGTTCTGCGTCCAATATTGTTTCGCTCACAATAATCCGCCCATATGTCTGAGAATTTTTCATGGTAGACATTAAAATTCCAATTTGCACTATTTTCCCACTTTCTGATCAAGTTTGCACTATTGAATAAAAGACTTCTCTGGTGCCTCTTGTCATAGATTTTTTCTACCTCTTCGATGGCTTTCAGTGAGGCTCTGTATCCGACATCCGCTCCTGGGCTATACGGTCTTATTAAATCCGTATTCTCTATTATCCTTTTATAATTGTCACTGACCAGACCACGGCGGCTGTAAGGAATTATAGGCCTGAAATTCTCGAAATATAACAATGAAAACTTTAGCCAGGCGTCGGTTGGCGGCTCAAAAGTTGGATAATAGATCAGTGGTTCCATTTTAATGCTGTTTTTTATTTAGATTTTACAATTCCCTTCTGCCGTATTTATATAAAGCGCTGTTGATATGCAGAGCTGTAGTGCCGCTGATTTTCGCGATTTTTACAATATGGGAATGTACCATGATGCACGTGGCGTAATTATCGGAAAGTGTCCCCTTATTTTCTTCCAGCCAATGCAGGTCGAAATCCTTCATGAAGGAATACCCCTCATTCTTTAAACGCATAATGCCTCTATCTACCTCCAATCCGGTAGGCATTACTATTGCATCAATTCCATCATTTTGCCAAAACCGCTTCTGATCCTCCAATATAATTTTGAACGCGCCTAAAAACAGCCATGGACCAATACCTACAACCTCCCCTTTGTCCCTCAACTGACTTAATTTATTTAGAAGCCTTTGCTGCAGAACATTTATATCCTGAATAGAGCAATGATCAAAATCCGGCATAATACCCTTTACCCTGTTCAGATATATTCTAAAATTTGTAAGTGCTGTATCTAATCCTTCTTCACCGAACCTGAGACTGTATACTTTTGCAATTTTCGTATCTTTTGGTATTGCCGCGTCAATATATGCCGAGGCATATAATACAAAATCATCATCATATTTTGCATGTCCGGTCCAGCTTAATGAAATTGCACAGGCAATTGCAAAATAACTATGGGGAAGAGTCCGAAAAAAATGATGGCTTCGATTGTGTAATTCCTCGCAGAAAATTTCGCCGTTTTTACCTAAATAATCTGCAATTTCTTTATCTGATTTTATCATCTATATAAACTATTTAGTCAATAATGCATTATTATTACAATGTTTTGGCTTGTTGCAGTAAATCATAGAAAACGTCCTTGATGGTTTTACAATTCGAGTTTTCAATTAGTCCAAAGTTATACTGCAAATCCCACGCTTTAAGAAACAAGCACAATGTTGTCCATATTTCACTATCAGCTGATGGCTGCAGAATTTCAATAGCATTTTCTATACGCTGGTCCACATCAGGATGGGTGCTTCCTCCCTTTAAGGAATTCTTTATAAACAGCATAGAGGCTAGCCCCATAACAACCGCAATTTCGGCTTTTTGCCTGCTTGTGGAATTCTTCATTATTAATTGGATTGCTCGTGAATCGGCTTCAATTTCTAGTGGCTTCCTTTCTTCATTTTCCAATTGGTTTAGTTGAACTTTTTTTATATGCTCTAACTCCGCATGGGCGGTTTCATGATAAAGTATAAAATTTAATACCTCTACAAATAAATCGTTGACATGCAGAATGTAATTGCCCTGCGGACTTTCCTCGTCAAAATATTCAGGGTTAGGCAATACATCTTTATCCCAATCTGTGAAACCCTTAACCAAAGTGAGTGCATACCTGAAAAGGTCCTCTGCTTCACTTAAAAGCTCAGCGCTATATGGTCTGCTTTCCATTTTACCCTGCGCAATCAGGTTTGGAATCGCATATTTCTCTTCATGCAGCACATAAAAATAGTAGCAGTTAATCCACACATAGGATAAAAATGTTTCATGTATATTTATTAACCCATTGTCATTTATGAATGGCATTTGTCCATTTAGAAGAGGCAAGTTCTCTGCATGGTACAGAATTTCTTGATGAAGACGGTAATCTGATTGCAGGGATTCTATGTATTTTTTATTACGAGCTTCAAGTCTAGCTGTTAAATTATGTTTTAGGACTCTAATTGGCTGTTTTCCGCTGTGCGAATTCTGCCATATACTTGTTTTCATATAGTTTATAAAATTTTGAAAATTATTGGATTCAATTTCTGCCAATGTTTTAGTTATCAGAATAATTCCGCATTAAAAACTATTCTGCAAGTTTTTTATGCATATATTTTTCTGTCTCTTGATAAATCATACAAATCTAAATTGAAAGATAACTGATTCCTTCGATAATCTCTTTCGATTCCTCACCCTCAAAGCTGATATTTAGCACATCGCTTTCTCTAGTGTCCAACAAGAATTCTGTAAAATATCGCGGTACATTTTTACTGCTTAAATTTTCTTCTCTAGAATTCAATTTTGCAATGAAATTTTCGAATTCACTTAGCCCTCTGAATACTTCATTCAAAATATCAATATCTCTTTGCTGATTATCATAGGATGCAAATTCGCCTGGATAAAAATAATCTGCGTAGTTATCTAAAAAACCCACGTATAGTTTGGCTGGGGAAACTTCAAAATAATGAAGCAGATATCTTAAATATCTAATAAAGGATTCTCTAAGCTGAAATGCTATAAAATCTTTGTCGGCATCACTTTGCCCATCAATGTTTTCGATAGATTTTAAGAAGGATTCTAAAGCTTGATGAACTTTTACTCCTATTACATCTGCAATTATTTCTGGAGTCCTGTCTATTCCTCCAAAGAAAAAATAGAAATAATTTACTTCGCAGCGACTCATGTCAAATTTCCCTACCCTGAAATTATGTTCTTTATTTTTTTTAAAAGACACCTTTGGAGTTTGCCTTTTTGCCTGATCATCAATATCTGCAACAGAAACAAACTTTGTTTTTCGAATTAAATTCCCTGCATTGGCTTCCAAATCAGCCATATCTTCGATCAGAGGAAAAGCATATACTACCGCATTGCCCTTATCGCCTCCTATGCCATTGGCAAGATTGCGAAGCACAAAATGCTGATTCGTGCTCGTCGAATTTATCTTAAATTTAAAATGATCATGTGGGGTCTTGCTGAATTCACTTTTAGGATCCGGGCTTGAAGTTTGCAGATCTCCTTTTTTGTATTGTATAAAAAGCAGATGGCCGCCACTGCCCGATTTTATTCTTACATCAAATCCGCCGCCTGCATTTCCAGTTGGATCATCCTTTCCTTCAGTTGTAATATGAAACCCTCCCGCAGTAGACTTTGGAACATTAAAAAAAGGTATTCGATGTGCTGGTCTCCAGTAGTCCCACAACGGAATATCTCTTAGAAACCAAAAATAGCTATCAGCAAGGTTAAGAAGTTCGTGCGTTATGTTTAGCTCGAGTGTTTTTTCGTGAAATTCCATATTAATTATTAATGTTTTTATGCTAAAGAATATTATTCCCTATCGCAATTATTAATTGGACAAACCTAGAATACTCTTTGTATTTATATTTACGGTTTTCCGTAAATCGTGCAATTTCAATCTACAAAATAATAGTTTTGTAATATAATTTGTGACAGTACAAATACCTGTTTTACTAATTTATAAGCATAAAAAAAGATGCTTGTTCAGCATCCTTATTTGTATTTCGTTTAATTTTTCACAAATTACTTTCTACTATACAGAGTGTATTATGACATCCATTTTGCAAATGCGAGTGAAATTATTCCTAGAATAATGGAAAGAACTGCTAAGATGTTTATAAGATTTTCGAAAAAAGGAGTTAATATTGAACTCCGATAATTTTTGAAACCCTCACCCCCAAAAGCATTTCTACGGTAGAATCTTCTTCTACCAATAAAAAGTTTAAGAATAATACCAATCAATAAAATCAAAACACCAAAAATTATTAAGATTGAATTGTTTCTATCCATAATCTCTTAATTGGAATTAAGTTAATTTTATCTTTTATTTTTTCGCCTTCGATACAAAATCATCATTGATTTTTGAACCGTGTTTATCCTCTATAATTTTAAAAAAGTCTGAAAGAGAAATCTTTTTGTAAAAACACATAATTGCCAAAGTTGACATTGGAATTCTATAACCATCTACATCTCTTATCTTTGTAATAATGTGTCTATGAACACCTAATTCTTTACTAAGTTTATTAACTGATTTTTTTGGGTCAATCCAGTTACTGGAAATATAATTACAGATGAATTTATCAAGTAAAAATACTTTACCTGTTTCATCTGAATCTCTTTTGTGATTTCCATTTTCCTTAGTCATTATAGCAAAAGAAGATAATTTTTACAAATATTATTGTCACGATAGTGCCAGTTTCATAATATTTTAGTATGTTTGTAATTGATTATATATATTTGCGATACTTCTAATTAAAATATTTGAAGCATTCGCTTTGAACCCGCATCGGAAAACTGGTAATTTTTGTACGCGCGGGAAGATAAGTGTAAATGCTCACGCCTTAAAGGGCGTGGGCTCGCTTATTCGCGCGTATGGGTATACCAGTACCTCCGATGCAATAAGATGAGTACCCACGCCTCTTTATTTTTGACAAATCTCATCTTCACAAAGCAAATTCCTCAGTTTAAAAAGAAACGCACTCATTTGTTTAACCTTTAAAAAGGTCAGCAATGATGGAATAATTGTCCTGTTTTTGTAATGCCCGGCCTGAAACGGTATTGCCATTGAATTAGTTTAAGGGCTGGGTCATTGCGCAGCAGGTCCAGCATATGCCTTGGCACAGGCTGCAAAATCACAATCTAATATTTGAAATCTTAATAAATGCGCCAATGAAATAGCCTTTTTATAACATAATTTGAAGCGCGGCATCAAATGCTGCTTCAAAAAAGCAGTCCCCTACCGCAGCGACTAAACTAGTGTAGAGGACTTTAGCTAATCAAAACCAAGTTCAACTAACCAATCCAATATTATGAATATTTTTTCATTTTTCAAGGGTGGGAAAGCTTTTTATTGCCTTGTTTTTACAGGCTTTCTTCTCTCTTTCTCCCAGTCATTCGCCAAAAGCAGTCTGCGGCGCAGCACCTCTTTAATCCAACAGCATCAGATACAGGGAACTGTCTCCGATGGCTCTAGTCCCCTGCCCGGCGTTACCATCTCATTAAAGGCAGATTCCATGACTGCCGCGATTTCAGACTACAATGGCCATTTTAGTATTCAGGCGTCTGCCCAAGATACTCTGGTCGTTTCCTATTTAGGTTTCAAGACCGTCTACGTTCCGGTTAATAGCCGAACAAAAATTGACATTGTGCTTCACTATGACACCACTACTCTACAGGAAGTTAGGATAAATGCAGGGTATTACACTGTAAAAGAGAGCGAACGGACTGGAAGCATAGCAAGAATCACCTCTAAGGATATCGAAACCCAGCCCGTGACAAATGTTTTGGCCACAATGCAGGGACGCATGGCAGGAGTAAACATAATCCAGACTACCGGTGTTCCAGGAGGCGGTTTTGACATTAAAATCAGAGGGCAGAATAGCCTGCGCACAACGGCAAATAACCCGCTTTATATTATAGACGGAGTTCCTTTTGCATCAGATCCCATCGGATATTCGCAGACATCCACTATATACCCTAGCAGCACTAGCCCATTAAACAGCATCAACCCGGAAACCATTGAAAGCATTGAAGTGCTTAAGGATGCCGATGCTACCTCCATCTATGGATCAAGAGGTGCAAATGGCGTCGTGCTTATTACCACAAAAAAAGGAAAGTCAGGACGTACAAAGTTCACTGTATCAAGTTCAACGGGAGCAGGAAAAGCCACAAAATTCATGAAACTGATGGACACAGAGCAATATCTGGCTATGCGAAAACAGGCCTTCATAAATGACGGTATCCCACAATACGGTACTTCGGATTATGATATAAATGGAACTTGGAACCAGAATCGAAATACTGACTGGCAGAGAGAACTGATGGGCGGCACCTCACAGCTCAACGATCTGCAGGGGTCTGTTTCAGGAGGATCTGAAAAGACACAATTTCTCATCGGCGGAAACTATCATCAGGAAAGTACTGTTTACAGCGGAGATTTCAAATATAAAAAAGGGGGATTGCAATTCAGTTTAAATCATGCTTCAAAAGACGACAGGTTTCACATCAATTTCTCAGGCGTATACAACATTCAAAATAGCAGCCTTCCTGCAAATGAACTGACTTATGCCGCACAGACGCTGGCTCCGAATGCGCCATCGCTTTATAATTCGGACGGCAGTTTAAACTGGGAAAATCAGACCTGGCAGAACCCTCTCGCAATGCTAAATGCACAATTTAAGGCCAAGACAAAAGATTTAGTCGCCAACGCGGTGCTGTCATATAAATTGATGCCTGAGCTAACTGTCAAAAGCAATTTTGGATACACTGACCTAAGAACGAATGAAACCAGAACAACCCCATCTACAATTTATGATCCCATTTATAACATTAGCAGCTCGCGCTCTTCCATGTTTAGCAATATCACTGGCAGGTCTTCATGGATCGTTGAGCCGCAGCTTAATTGGGACAAGGAAGCTAATTTCGGGAAGTTAGGATTGCTAATTGGAGCCACTTTCCAAAACCAGAACAGCAGCGCCTTATATCAGTCTGGCACAGGGTTTAGTTCGAACAGCCTAATTTATAATCTTGCGGCAGCTAAGACTGTTTCTGTTCTCGGTGACGATGAGACCGTGTATCGCTACCAGGCTTTCTTTGCCCGTTTAAATTACAGTTATCAGCAGCGATATATTATAAATCTAACCGCAAGGCGAGATGGATCGAGCCGCTTTGGCCCCGGCCGGCAGTTCGCATCTTTTGGAGCCGCAGGATTTGCATGGCTTTTCAGCAATGAAAAATTCCTCAAGAACAGCACATGGCTGAGTTTTGGAAAAATCAGAGGCAGTTACGGAACGACGGGAAATGACCAGATCGGAGACTACCAGTATCTTAATACCTATACAACAACAGGAATTAATTACAACGGAACCGTAGGAATGCAGCCTTCAAGATTGTTTAACCCCGATTTTAGCTGGGAAATAAACAAAAAAATGGAACTGGCTCTTGAAACGGGTTTTTTTAATGATAGAATCTTTACTACCGTATCGTGGTATTCCAACCGTTCTTCAAATCAGCTCGTAGGCATACCACTTAGTGGTGTCACTGGTTTTGCCTCCATTCAGGCGAATCTGAACGCAGAAGTCGAAAATTCAGGTCTGGAATTAACTTTGAGGTCATTGAACCTGAAAATCAAGAACGTCCAGTGGCAGACGAATTTTAATCTTAGTTTCGCCAAGAACAGGCTCGTTTCTTTCCCTGGGCTTGAAAGTTCAACCTACAGCCAGAGATACCGAATTGGTCAGCCTCTTAATATTGCATTGGTTTATCAGCTCAAAGGAGTCAACCAGCAGACGGGAATATACGAATTCGAAGACCTTAATGGGGACGGCAAAATTTCTTATCCTTTAGACAGGCAGAAAACAGTAAACCTAAATCCAAAATACTATGGGGGTTTGCAGAATCAGCTGTCGTATAAAAATTGGAATTTGGATTTTCTGTTCCAGTTTGCAAAACAGCAGAACCGCCTTGTACCAATGGGGGCTGCTGGATCAATGTCCAATCAGCCGGCAAGAACTGCCGATGCCTGGCTGCAGGCTGGTGACATCAAGCCATATCAGGTCTACACCACCGGTGTCAACAATGTGGCTGTAAATGCGGATTCTTATTTCTCTGAAAGCGATGCATTAATATCAGATTCCTCTTTCATTAGGCTAAAAAATATCTCTTTAACCTATCAGCTGCCGCTAAAGTTTACGGAGACCAGCTGTAAGATTGTCTTTCAGGGGCAGAATCTGCTGACTTTCACAAAATTCAAAGATGGTGACCCTGAATTTTCAAGTTATGGTTTTCTCCCGCCCCTTAAAGTAATTACTGCCGGTATCCTGCTAACCTTTTAAACTTAAAATCATGAGACTTTTAAATAAACAACTTTCAATCCTGATTGTCTTTCTGGCATTCTACGCTTGCGATTCTTTTGTCGAAACAAACCTTCCAAAGTCACAGCTCTCCAGCAGTTCTGTTTTTGAAAACTATGAAACTGCAAATGCGGCCCTGATGAATATTTATGCCAAACTTCGTGATACGGGGATTCTTACAGGTACAGGCAACGGGCTTTCCAATGCGTTGGGAAACTACACCGATGAGCTGACGGCATACGGAACTCCCACAAGTACTAATATGGCATTTTACAATAATGCACTGCTTCCCGGTTCGACCGTAATCTCAAGCTTATGGAACGCATCCTACAATCAGATTTATGCCGCTAACGCATTGATTGAGGGGCTTGATAAAAACACCTGGCTGACATCGGACAACAAGAAACAGCTTTTAGGGGAGGCTTTATTTCTTCGGGCGGTGGTGCATTTTTACCTAACTAATCTTTTTGGCGATGTGCCATACATTACCGCAACCGACTACAAGCAGAACAGTACAGCCACCAAAATTGGCAGAAAGGTGATATACGGAAGCATTATTGCCGATCTTGAGACCGCTTCTGCATTATTGCCGGTGTCATACAGCAGTAATGCCAGAGGAAGAGCCAATAAATTAGTATGTAGGGCCCTGCTCTCCCGAGTTTACTTATATAACAAATCGTATGCGGAAGCGGCAAATGAAGCATCAGCTCTTATAAACAGTACTAACTTATACGGACTCGAATCTGATCTGAACAATGTCTTTTTAATCAATTCCAAAGAAACCATCTGGCAGTTTGAATCGGCTTCTGCAGGACAGAATACAAAGGAAGGTTCTATATTCATATTTACGGCCGGCCCTCCCGCATCAGTTGCGGTCAATACCGTTCTCGCCAGTTCGTTTGCAGCCGGTGACCAGAGAAAATCAAAATGGTTAAAAGCCATAACTAAAGGGACTGATATCTGGTATCATCCCTATAAATATAAAGAGCAGTCCAATACTTCTGCATCTAAAGAGTATTCAGTAGTCCTCAGGCTGGCAGAGCAGTATCTAATACGGGCGGAAGCCAGAGCTGCTCAGGGTGATCTCATCGGCGCAAAAGAAGATCTAAATAAGATAAGATTGCGCTCGGGATTACAGAACACCCAGGCAGCCTCGAAAGAACAGCTGCTTGCTGCTGTGCAGAGTGAGAGAAGATGGGAGCTCTTTACTGAATACGGGCATCGTTTTTTTGATCTAAAAAGACTGGATCAGCTGGATGCCGCATTGTCAAGTGTTAAAGCGGGATGGAATACCGAAGACAGTCTTTTTCCAATACCGCAGAGCGAATTGGGAAACAATCCAAAACTCCTTCCGCAAAATCCCGGATATTAATATAATTAGTCATAATCATGATTCGCACTGATAAAAATAGTTTTACAATGACCTTTTTTAGAGCTTTAGCTCATGTTTTTTTTATTTTGCCATTAATAGTAACCTGTCCCGCTTCGGGACAAGCTGTGCAAAAAAGAAAACTTAACTTTGATGATTACAGGCTATGGGGACAGCTTGCATTAGATAAATTTTCACCCAATTCAGAGTGGATAAGCTATGGGCTCCAGTATGAGAACGGTGCAGATACACTGTTTATCACAAATGCCTCGAGCAATAAAAATTATGCTTTTCCTTCCGGCTCAAAATCACTTTTTACAAAAGAAAGCTTCTTCGCTTTTATGGACAAAAATGAGCTGAATATACTTGACCCCATATCGGGCAGAAGGGAGAGTTTTGAAGATGTAATCCGATATGACTACTCCTCTGAATTGAACAAATTTATTATCCTAATTAAAGAAAAGGGCAAAAGTGAAAAACTTATAATTGCAAGCCCATTGGCAAGAAGAAAAAATGAGATAACCGCTGCGACAGATTTCTCCTTGAGTCCAGACGGATTACTGCTTGCTTATTCCGTTTTAAAAGACGGAGTAAATTCTGCTATGCTTTTTGACCTTCGCAAGGGACAGCTCATAAAAAGTATGGCTGAAAGCAAAATGGCTGATTATAAGTTTTTAGCGTGGAATAAAGATAGCAGGGGATTGGTTTTCAATAGCAGATTAAGCGCAAAAACTTCTGAATCCTTATTTTTCTATGCAATTCCTCTCAACAGGCTCTATGTTCTTGATTTCAGCAGTGAAAACGCCCTGAAGACAGAAAGCAAAATCAGCACCTCGGCATTAGATCCAATATTAATTTCTGATAATCTGGAAAAAGTGCTGTTTACTATTAGAGGAAACAATACAATAAGTGCCAGCAGTGATAAATCTAATGTTGAAATATGGAATTGGAATGACAAATGGGTTTACGGCCAGAACCAGCGCTATGGCAGATTTGACTTAAGCCCCAAATTAATGCTCTGGAACCCTAAGAGTCAATCGGTAACTCCCATAACATCTGAGGCTTTCCCTTCAGTTATGCTTGGTCGTGATTTGAGCTATGCGGTACTTTCAAATCCTAAGCAGTATGAACCTCAGTATGAACATCACGGTCCAAGGGATTACTACCTATTGGACCTGGATAGTTTTGAAAAAGACACGCTTCTTTTAAAACAATCTGCTGATCTAAACCTTATCTATAGTTCGCCGACTGGAAAGTACATTTCTTACTTTAAAAACAATTACTGGTGGGCTTACGACGTTAAAAGAAAAACACATACTAATTTAAGCGGAAAACTTAAATATCCATTTTACGGAAAAGTAAATCTACTGGCATCGGACGGTCCCTTTGGAAATCCTGGCTGGAGCAGTAAGGACAATGAAATCCTTTTGTACGATGAATTTGATATCTGGGCTCTAAAGCCTGATGGCAGTTCTGCAGTACGCCTCACCCATGGCAGAGAGAAAAAAATCAGATTCCGTATTCAAAGCGATAGGCCAAACAATAAAAGAATACTATATGATGCTCCGCTTAATGAAGATTTTGATCTGAACAAAGGACTCTTCCTTAGTGCATTAGGAGATGACGGAAAGACTGGTTACTGGCATTGGAGCCAGAATAAGGGAGAAAAAGAAATATTCTTTACAGATTCCTATATTGATAGATTTATTTTCAATGCTAAAACCAAAACTGCAATTATGGTTGAGCAGAAATTTAATCTGCCCCCAAGGATAATTTCTAAAAAAAATGATAGGGAAACTCATGTCGTAGTGCAGAGCAACCCGCAGCAGGAAAATTATTTGTGGGGAAAAACCGAGCTGATCAGATTTCAGAATTCAAAAAAACAGAACCTAAAAGGGGTATTATACTACCCTGCCGGCTATAATCCGTCCGAGGATTATCCAATGATCGTTCATATATATGAAAAACAGTCTCATACACTGCATCAGTATAGCAATCCGACACTGCTTAATGAACCAGGTTATAACTTTACAATTTTTACCTCAGAAGGCTATTTTGTATTCAGCCCGGATATAGTCCATGAAAATGAAAACGTGGGATTGTCAGCACTTGACTGCGTTGAATCTGGGACAAAGAAAATAATTGAAATGGGGCTTGTGGATTCCAAAAGAATAGCTCTGATTGGACATTCATTCGGAGGGTATGAGACGGGATTTATCATCAATCATTCGGATCTGTTCGCCACCGCCGTGGCCAGTGGAGGTATTTTTGACCTTACCCGTAGATTTTTGACTTTTGGTGTCAATATGCGCATGCCCGAAATGTGGCGTTTTTCCAGTGGAGGATGGCGCATGGGAAAAAAAACGCCGTTCAGCCATCGTCAGGATTTTGATCGCAATTCTCCTTTGGAGTCAGTCACAAATTTAAAGATCCCCCTGCTTATGTGGAGCGGAAAAGAAGACACTCAGGTGGATCCTTTCCAAAGTATGGAATACTACTTGGCACTCCGCAGGCTGGGCAAGAAATGCATTTTTCTTCAGTATCCCGGAGAAGACCATACCCTTCTGGAACCAGTGAATCAGAAAGATCTATCCATCCGCCTTCTGCAATGGTTTGATTATTATCTGAAGGATCAAAAAGATGCTGAGTGGATTCGTGCAGGGACACTCTAATTTGACTGAATTTAAAAAATGCCGTTCCACTGGAACGGCATCCTTATATGGTTAATAATTCAATTTGATTATTCGGGACGGTAAAGTTTCACCACACAGTCTCCATTGTTGTCTTTTCCCCAGGCCTGTGCTCCTGTTGTCCCATTGATTCGGCAGACAAATTGATTTTCCTCGGTCTCACAGTTAGCAGTGTTATTGCTGCATTCACCAAAAGCATCCAGCTGATAACCTATCTGAAGGGAAGCCGCCGAAGCTTTTTGCATTGAAGTAGTTACAAAGGCTCCTGAAAGCCCAAGTGCTATCACACCAAATGGAATAACGTTTTTTAAAAATTGCGTTTTCATAATAATAAATATTAAATTAAAACTCTGATCTACTTTTTTCTACAGGTGTTCGATCTTTATATCCTGATACCGGCCGGTATATCATAATGGCTGACTTTTATTTTATTCAGCACTTTTAATTTCTTTTTTAAGAATTGTCTTTAAGTCATAAAGCACTAACGAACTGCCTATAATAGCATACAACTGGTTTTTAGTTACCATAATGCTTTTTAGCTTTTCATTTTTGATCTTGTAAATTGGAAAACTCATTAAATAAGACTGTTTATTAACGTCATAAACATCAATTATAAAAGCCTGATCCCAGGTCTTTTCATCCTGAAATCTCCCTTTGATTTTCGAATAAATGAAAACAAGATTATTATGCACGGCTGCACCCGCATTCACTATATAAGGAGGAGCTGACATTTTTCTTTCCGTGCTATTTTTCAGATAAGAAACTTTTAACTTTGCATGGCTTGTGGTATCGATGGTATGAATCCGAGAAATCAGTTCAGCATTTTTTCCCGCAGTGATAAACTGATTGCGGTAAAAATAGACGTACACTATTTTTTGGCTGGTTTCGTCATACAAAAGCCTACCATCCGTATCAAAAACACCGTCGATTTGCTTTTGCAGCAACTTTGGATTATAGTTTGACTTGGACTTTTCATTATCAAAGACCCCAATGATGTTGGCAAGATCCTTTCCCTTGTTTGATCGAAGCACTATTCTGCTGCTGTCCAAAGGTTCTGCCTGATCAAAATAAGGCAGCCCATTGAATTTTTTAGGTACGTTCAAGTCTTTTAAGCTTCCGTTGAAAACTGCTGGAACAGAACCGTCTATCAAATAAAGGCATTGATCCATAACCCTTATTAATGGCCTTTGAAATAGTACATTTTTTTCAGTGAATATGATCCGTTCAACCTTTTTATTTTTCAAGTTTGTATCTGCAGATAAAAGCTGAAGCGGTGCTGTAGAATTGCCCAGATAAATACGTCCATTAGTAATCCCTGCAAAATAATAAGAGTTAAATTTTAAGTCCAATTTGCTATTAAACATTACCGCATGGCGCGGGTAACGCCTAATAAAAGGATTTTCATAATGCATCATCTGTTCTGACCAGATAAATAAAAAAATTACTATTGCGGTTCCTGATGCAATAATGCCAGCAATCCATTTCAAACTACGGCTGTAATCCCGGTTAGAAATTTGCTGATCCAGTTTTTCATGAAGCAGCATCGCCACTATTGCCAATAAAATAAACACTATATTAAAAATCAGATGGACATTCCAGCTCATTTTTTCTAATATCCCTCCGCATGAGCATGGTACAAATGAACTGTAGTGCAGCACTATAAATATATAAGCGGTGAACGTGGTCATAAGCGCCAGTGATAGTCTTAAAGCAGCTTTTCTTAATCGAGATACTGTTAACATCACCACTGCAATTAATTCCACTATTGGAACAGCATAACCTATCCACGATGCATGTGCACTTATCAAAGGCGATTGACCGATTTGAACTTGGAAATTTTCAAAATCCAGCAGCTTGCTCAAGGCCGCATACACAAAAAGAAGTATATAAAGCAGGCAGATCGTTTCAACTATAATACCTTTAAGAGAATCTGATATTTTCATGTCCAATACTTTTGCTGTACAGCATATTCCTTTAAATTCTGAGCAATTTTGCTTCTTGCAGAAAATGGCTGAGTCTGCGGTACATTTTCAAAGTGCCAAATTAGATCAAATGTATTGAGTGATTATTATGAAAATTCATCCATTATTTATAAAAAATGGTCTATTTTTCCTATAAGTATTCTTCTGCCTCCTCACTGCTAGGTCTTAAAGAAATATTCTTAAGGCATTAAAATGGGGCCGACTTTTAGCAAACCGCATGCAATTGGCTATCAAAACGTTGCTGGAAAACCGGATGAATCCGCAGCATATCAAGCGCCATGTTTCTTTTCTGCCCTTGGATGAGCGGGGCTTTTTGCCTAAATTTGCGGCATGAACCACGAAGAAATAAAACGCTATTTTGAAAGCAATCCACCGCCGAAGGAAGTAAGACTGACTGAATGGGCAAATATTACCGATACGCAGGTTTTTCTCAGGAGCTGCTACAGCACCATCAGAAACTTCAGCGGACCTGTGGACCGCTGCCCGGCATGGTGGCATCTCAGGGATTTTTATATTCTAATTAAAAAGACTGCCGCGCTGCAGGCTCCGGCACGGGAAGCAGCTGCGAATAATATTCAGGAAAATGCCTCTGATCAGGCGCTTTCAGAAGAAGCCGCTGTTTAAAATCGGCTTTCATTTATAAAATAACAGCCCTGAAGTGTGAACTGCAGGGCTGTATTTTTTTATGATCGACTCCTTCTCAAACCAGAAGGAATTCTGCTTTGTTTCTTCCCGCAATGCTCCAGTCCATTTCCATTATGCTCTGCAGAAGATCTTTAAGGGCCTTGAATGTGCTAGGCTTCACGGCATAATAATCGGCTCCCAGACCATAGGAGCGGTTTATGTTTTCAGCATTGCTGCTGGTGGAAAGCATAATCACTTTTACGCCGCTGAACGGCAGCGTTCCCCGCCGTATTTCCTCAAGGCATTCGAAACCGTTTTTAACGGGCATGTTGATGTCCAGAAAAATAATTTCAGGAAGACCTTCGACCGCCTGATTAAGGGCACTCAGAAGCTGCTGCCCGTCTTCGGCTGTATTGACAGTCACTGGAAGGCTGAGCTCCTGAACGGCATCGAGGAACAGCAGCCTGTCGTCCTCATCGTCATCTGCCAGATAGATAATCTTTTTGGAATTATATATTTGCGACATGGTTTCATGCTTTATGCTGCTGCAGAAGACAAGAATCTAAGAATCTGCAAAAAATACATATCAGGTACGTAAGAATTGAAAATCGATAAATAATCGAATTATATCCGTTTAGCGGTTAACAGACCTTAAATATACGGAATTTACCTGCATAATTTTCAGCAATTGAAGCAAAAGATTGAAAATTATAGAAGCAATAACACTTTATAACGTTTTTTTTTAAAGTCATTTAATCCTTTTAAAAATAAAAACAGCATTCTTTTCAGAATTCCCTATGCCGTAAATTCTGAATAAAGCCTTTCCGGCCTCTTTTTTCTTTTATGAATACCTGCTGAAAAATAAGGCTTTTTTAAAATTGTTGCTATTTGTAACATGATAACTTTTATAAAATGTTATTATCTGTACTAATTTTGATCTGTATAAAAATGAACAGACCATGAGCAGGGCAATTGTGCATATCGACATGAACACCTTTTTCGTATCGTGCGAAAGGCTTTCCAATTCAGAACTTAACGGCATTCCGCTGATCATAGGCGGCGGGGACAGGGGCGTTGTGGCATCCTGCTCCTACGAAGCCCGTAAATTCGGGGTGCGTTCGGCCATGCCCATACACATGGCCATGAAGCTCTGCCCTCAGGCCAAAATCATGAAGGGCGACATGGAGCTCTACTCGAGGCTCTCCCATGACATTACCGAAATCATCCAGGAAAAGGCGCCCGTGGTGGAAAAGGCCAGCATCGATGAATTCTATCTCGACATCACCGGCATGGACCGTTTCTACGGAAGCTACAAATGGACCGATGAGCTGGCGCAGCGAATCACAAAGGAAACGGGCCTGCCCCTCACCTTTGCCCTTTCGGTCAACAAGACCGTATCGAAAATCGGCACGGGCGAAGGCAAGCAGAAGCAGAACCTTGAAATCCCCGAGCATCTGGTGCAGTCCTTCCTGAACCCGCTCTCCATCCGCAAGATCCCCATGGTGGGGCAGAAAACCTTTGAGCTTCTTTCGCGCATCGGCATCCGCACCATCCGCACGCTCTCCGAAATGCCCGCCGAGTCCCTGCAACAGATGATCGGCAAAAACGGAACAGAACTCTGGAAGAAAGCCAACGGCATCGACAACACCCCTGTGGAGCCCTACACGGAAAGAAAGTCCATTTCCACCGAGCACACCTTCTCCCAGGACACGATTGATATACTGAAACTCAGCAGGATCCTGCAGGGAATGGTCGAAAAGCTGGCCTACCAGCTGCGCGCAGAAGAGTGGCTCGCCTCGACTGTGACCGTCAAAATACGCTATGCCAACTTTGATACCGAAACCAAACAGTCCCGTGTGCAGTATACCTCGGCCGACCATATCCTGAACCAGACAGTCGCAGATCTCTTTGAGAAGCTCTACCAGCGAAGGATGAGGCTGCGCCTAATCGGTGTGCGCTTCAGCGGCCTTGTCAGGGGAACCTACCAGATCGACCTGTTCAATGACACCGAGGAGATGCTTGCCCTGTATCAGGCAATGGACCGAATGAAGAGCCGCTACGGCTTTGATGCCGTGATGAGATGCGCCGGTGCATCTTTCAAGTCCAATAACAAAGACGAAATTTTAAAACGAAAAAAATAAATCATGTTTCTCAACTGCCACTCATTCCATTCCCTGCGCTACGGCACCATACCGCTGGATGATCTGATCAGGCAGGCAGCGGATTGCGGTGTCACGGCGGCAGCCTTGACCGATATCAATACCGTTACAGGGATTTATGATTTTATAAAAGGCTGCCAGGCTCTAGGCATAAAACCGCTTGTCGGGATAGAATTCCGCTGCAGCCATAAATTGCGCTATATCGGCCTTGCGCAGAATGCCGTGGGGCTCGCCCAGATGAACCGCTTTCTGACCGAACATAACTTTGAAAAGAAGCCGCTCCCCGAAACAGCGCCGTTCTTCTCGGATGTTTTCATCATCTATCCTCTGGAAAATGCGCCCGACGAGCTGCGGCATAATGAATACATAGGCATACGTCCCGACCAGCTGCAGAAGCTCGTCGTATCGCAGTGGAGAAGACGCCGCGCCGAAATGGTGATCCTCCAGCCGGTGGTATTCCGCACCAAAAGGGAATACAACCTGCACAGGATCCTGCGCGCGGTTGACCTCAATGAGCTTCTCTCCAAACTCGAACCTGACCACTGGTGCGGCAAATCGGATGTGATGATTCCGGAAGCGGAACTTATCGCACTGTATGAAGATTATCCCGAAATCATCCAGAATACAAGGCATATCATCGAGCGCTGTAATTTTCAGTACGATTTTGAAAGTCCGAAAAACAAAAGGCATTACACCAAAAGTAAAAAAGGGGATATTGCCCTTCTGACCACCCTTGCCGAAGAAGGCCTGGTACGGAGATATGGGCGCCATAATGCAGAAGCAAAAGCGCGTGTGGAGAAAGAGCTGAAAGTCATCAATGACCTTGAATTCAGCGGCTACTTTCTGATCACCTGGGACATCATACGCTACAGCACCTTCTGCGGCTTCCTTCATATCGGAAGGGGCTCGGGCGCGAACAGCATCATTGCCTACTGTCTGGGAATAACCGACATCTGCCCATTGGAGCTTGACCTGTATTTCGAGCGCTTTTTGAATGAGAACCGCAAAAGCCCTCCCGACTTCGATATCGACTGGTCGTGGAAAGAGCGCGATGTGATCCTGAAATACATCTCAAACCGATACGGAAGCGACTATGTGGCATTCTGCGGGACTAATGTTGAATTCAAATACCGCTCGATTTTCCGCGAGGTCGGAAAGGTCTTCGGCCTGCCTAAAGACGAGCTGGATATGCTGGCGAAAAATCCAATGAAGCTCCACCAGACCAACTCAATTGTAAAGCTGGTTCAGGAATACGGCATGATGCTCGAAAAATACCCCAATATGAGAAGCATGCATTCCTGCGGGATATTGATTTCCGAAGAGCCGCTGACCAATTACACCCCTCTGGAAATGCCCCCGAAAGGATTCCCCATTGTGCTCTTTGATATGCATACGGCAGAGGATATCGGTTTTGACAAGTTTGACATCCTCAGCCAGCGGGGCATCGGGCATATTGACGATACCGTGAAGATTATTGAGAAGAACAGAGGAATCCGGATCAATATCCGCGACACGAGAATCTCAAAAAACGAACCCTCCGCAAACGTCTATCTGGCCGAAGGGAGAACCATAGGATGCTTCTATATCGAGAGCCCTGCGATGCGGGGGCTTTTGCGCCGTCTGAAATGCGATAATTATAAAACCCTTGTTGCTGCCTCTTCGATCATCCGTCCAGGAGTGGCGCAGTCGGGAATGATGAAGGAATACATATTCCGCCATAACAACCCGTCAAAATTTGAATACTTTCACCCGGTCTTTGAAAAGGAGCTCGGAGAAACCTACGGCATTATGGTGTATCAGGAAGACGTGATCAAAATTGCCCTGCATTACGGCGGGCTGTCGGCAGCGGACGGCGATATCCTAAGGCGTGCCATGTCGGGCAAGGGACGCTCTAAAGCGGCGCTCCAGAAAGTGAAGGACGATTTTTTTATTTCGGCGGCCGCAAAAGGGCATCCCGAAGCGCTGAGCCAGGAAATCTACCGCCAGATCGAATCCTTTGCAGGCTATTCCTTCTGTAAGGCCCACTCCGCATCCTATGCCGTGGAGAGCTACCAGAGCCTTTATCTGAAGGTGCACTACCCTATTGAATTTATGGTTGCCGTAATCAATAATCAGGGAGGGTTCTACAGAACTGAAATCTATGTGCACGAAGCCAGAATGGCCGGCGCTGTTATCCATACCCCCTGCGTGAATAAAAGCGGATACGAGACCGCTCTTTACGGCACCGATATCTATCTGGGATTTATGCACCTGCAGGGCCTGGATTCCAAACTATCGCTGTTCATCGCTGCTGAGCGCGAGAGAAACGGCATCTATAAATCGCTGGAAGATTTTATAAACAGGGTGCCGATGGGAATTGAGAATGTAAAGACACTTATTTTTATCGGCGCTTTCCGTTTTACGGGAAAAACCAAAAACCAGCTTCTGGTGCAGGTAAGCCTTTTGATGAATAATTTCAAGCCAGCAAATCGCGGGCTTATGCTCATTGAACAGCCTGCAAAGGAATTTAAGCTGCCTGTTCTGGAGCGCTCGATTTTTGAGGATGCCTTTGATGAAATCGAGCTTTTGAATTTCCCGGTTTCCTGCACCGTTTTTGATCTGCTCAAAACCAGATACCGAGGGGATGTGATGGTTCGGGATTTGTTAAAATACCATAAGAAGGAAGTTCGCATGCTTGCCTATCTCATCTCGACAAAACAGGTGCCTACAAAAAGGGGCAATATGTATTTCGGGACATGGATCGATCATGAGGGAGCCTATTTTGATACGGCGCATTTCCCGGACAGTCTTGTAAATAATCCTTTTCAGGGAGGCGGATGCTACCTGCTTTTGGGCACAGTGGAAGTTGACTATCATTTCCCTACGATCACCATTTCCAGAATGGCGAAAATGCCATTTATACCTGATCCGAGATATTCGGACTCGGAAAAAAGGTATTCCACACAGCACAATATCAAACAGGATGTCAGCAGCACCCACCGCCAGCCTTATCCGCAGGATCACGAAATTAATCTGCCGCGCCACAGAATGAAATTTTGAATATTTAGTTATGCAATGTCCTAAGAATGAACTAAATTTGATAGAAAAGCAGAAACAGAAAGAGGAAAACAAGCATGCCGTACATCAGTTTTCTGCTGTTTCTTTTTCTAAGCTTTTGTTTTCGCTTTTCATTTTCTTTAATAAGCCTTTCGATGCGTTTAATGTCTATTGGGTAAGATTCCATAAGATCGTTTATTCAAACTTAAGCCGTATGAAAAAGACTAAAGCCCTTAAAAGGGCAAATTAGAATCAGGATAAGACATTTTTAAAACAGCCTTTAAAACGGAATATTATGTGTTATTATACCCAGCAGAATGCCTCCATAGAAGATCTCAAAAGACGCTTTAATGCGGAACTCGACAATGAGGAAACCTATCTGCAGTCGGATTTTATAAACGGGTTCTCCCATCCAAATATCCCTGTGATACTAAATTCCTCTCCGCATCTGATCACAACGGATTACACCTGGGGATTGCTGCCTTCCTGGGCAAAGGACATCGAGTTCAGGAAAAACACTCTCAATGCCCGCATTGAATCCATTGACGAGAAAGCATCATTCAAGAATATAACACATAACCGATGCCTGATAATCGCATCTGCCTATTACGAATGGCACTGGAATGATGAGAAGGGAAAAAGCAAGGACAAGTACCAGATCAATTCGCAGGATGATGAAATCTTTACGTTTGCCGGCCTGTATTCCTCCTGGACGGATCCCCTAACAAATGAAATTAAAAACACCTACACCATGGTGACCACAAAAGCAAATGGCCTGATGCAGTACATCCATAACCATAAGCTCAGAATGCCCATTATGCTCAAACGACAGGACGAATCCGCATGGCTGGACCAGTCGGTGAAAATCGAGGATTTCGCCTTTCCCTATCAGGGAAACCTGGTCGGCTTTCAAATCTAACAGATACTGCTATGGAAATCGATAAGTTTAACGGAGTCACAGACTCTGAATTTATAGAATACTTTAAAATTGACCTTCATTCCCGAATGGAGATCATCAATTACACCTATCCCTATGAACTCCTTGACGAAGACGGCGGCTTCGGCGAGCATGTGCAAAGATGTGTCGGGCTGCTGAAAGACTACATCATCGTCTGCCACAGGGAGGCAAAAGCTGCCTTAAGGTGGCAGCAGAAAGAGGCTCTGGAAAATGATGGCGAGCCAGGCACCGAAATGGAATTGGGGCAGATGGTCCAGGAAACTCCCGAGGAAAAAACCAATAGGCTGGAAATGGAAAAGAATCAGGAAAAGGAAGAGTCGGCAGCCAAGTACAGGGAGCTGAGCAATGAGATAAATTGCCTGATCGACGGGCACCGCGAGAAGGTAAAAATTATCTACGTCGACCTGTGAGGTTTGGATAGAATCATTAGAACCTAATTTTGAGTCCCGAGAATGGAAATTGTTTTCTCATCCAAAATGCCGCCATAGTATTTCTGAAGCACTTTTCCGAAGACCGGATCCGCATCGGCAATCCTGCTGAACAGCGTCATGCAGGACCTGAGCTTCCGCTGGTCAGGCTTTCCGAAAATCTCCAGCGCGGTTTTTCCGTTCAGTCCCAGGACCGCCTGTGAAACCTCGACAAGACGTTTGCCCAGCACCGGATCGTTAAGATATTCCCTGGCTTCGTCCAGGTCTTTTAGGCCAAAATATACATTATAGTCCGTAAAACCCAGACCCCTGATCTGCGGGAAGACAAACCACATCCAGTGGCTCTGCTTGCGTCCGCTTCTGATTTCTTCCAATGCCCGGGCGTAGGTGTCCTGCTGCGCGCTGATAAATCTTTCAATGCCGTCTTCTGGATTCATCTCTCCTCTATTTTAAATTTATAATTGGCCTGCTTGATCCTTTTGCGCAAAGAACAGCAGTGAGGAACGATTTTCAGAACACTTCCTGATACAGAAGCTCGATTGTCACCTCTCTTTTTGCGGATCCCTCCTCCACGAAGATCGTGGCCCATCTTGGCTCGAAATTTTCGACCAAGAAATGGAAGGCGCTCATTATTTCATCCGCCGCACTCTCCAGATCGATGCCAAGATTCTTTTCATATCCGATGATACGGTAGAAGATGCCGTTCTCCAGCAGCTCATCCTGACCGTCTGCCGTGTTGTCCGGTGCCGGTCCAAAACAGAAAATTTCTGTGCCTCCGAAACCAAGCACACCGGCTAAATGGCTGCGGACCGATAAAAACAGGGTCTCGTCACTCAGGCCGTAAGGCACGTCCAGCTCTCCGGCTCTAACGGTCAGCGCTAAATCTTCAAAATGCAGTTCCATAAATCGAAAATTAAGAGATTAAAAGGACGGCATATGATCCGAAAATCTCACCAGAAAATCCGAAATCAGTCTAGGATGCCTTTCCCGAAAACCTTCTCAATCTGATAGATATAGCTCTCCAATATCGGGCTGGACAGAAAAAAACGGCTCACTGCTGTGGCCTTTGCATCGGTCTTCTGGCTGTCAAAGGAGCGTTCCAGCAGTGTGGTATAGTCTCTTAGCTGGTCCTTGTCCAATATTTTTCGCAGGTTCCTTTCCGTATTTACGTAGGACTTGAGCATCGGAAAATCATTGTTGTCGTCCGTTTCATAGCGCTCGAGTCCGGACTTTATATCATCATATTCTTCTTTGAAGAGGCTCAGGACATCCTTCATATTATGCGCGTAAAATATGTTGGGAATGAGTCCCGCCTTATACTCTGCATAATGCTGCTGTGATGCGGCGGGGCTTTCCAGGTACTTCTCAAAGGTCTGTATCCTGAAAATATAATCCGTTTCAAAAATATTACGGTCCTGATAATCAATATCCATACTGTACTGTATTAGTTCTTATGCCTAAAGTTAGCTAATTTTTTAATTCCAGCCTTCTAAAAAAACGATCTGCACAGTAATTAAAATTCGGCAGTTTTAAATCCGCTGTTTAGTCCATGCCCGTTTCTGCGGGAAATGAAAAGAAGCTCTGCCGATACTAGCGGATCAAAATCCACCTGCTTTCTTCATTGGGTGATTCACCCAAAAATCCAGAAGATATGAACGAATATTCGTATCTTCAGCCATAAATTTAAAATTGGCGTAATACGGAAAACCGTAACCTCGAGATTATTATAGGGCTATATTTACAGAATAAATCTGCTGTTGTGCTTTAAACAGCAGGCAATAATGCCGAGAAAATTTAATTCCTGATCTTATTTCAAATCGTGTATCAAACTTTAGATCAGAAGGATATATTTTATTAACGTAAAAGAAGGTTAAATGAAAAAAGAAACGCTGCTGCCCATACTGGCGGTTATAATGTCGTGCAGTTCGAAACCGGGCTATGGCAAAATGGTTGAAACCACTTATAATTTAAATGCAGGGGCAGTTAACCGCATCATGAGCTCGGACACCGCTTCTGCAGATTACATTACAGTTGAAAAACAGGGAAATATTTTTATATTTGAAAACACACATAATTCCATATTTAAGGTTTCAAAAAATCCTGCCAAAATTGAAATTATTGATGCTCAGGACAAAACCTCCACCTACATGGAAGAAAGAGGCTATAAGATCACAGCTAAAAAAAACAGCGATACTTTAATTATCCGTTTTTTCCCAACCGGATCTACGCCGGCATCGGTGTTTAAATTTGGAATTGAATATAAATTTTACAAGTAATACCATGAATGAACTAATCTGCCACTTTTTATGTGCGCTTACTGATCAGGAGATTGTAAATCTGTTTAATGGATGCATCTCGGCTCCGAATCCTGATAATGCATATGCCTTAATTTATAATTCAGCAGACCCGCAGTTTTATTTTACGGATACCTTCAATGAAGACGTTAAGCCAAATTCCCATTATATTGTAGTTGGACTGTTTTATCTCCATGAGATTAACGACCTGTCTGCACTAAAGGCAAAGATACAGTCATTAAAGACAAAATGGTGCGGTTCATAAATACCGTGAATCTTTTTTATCTTTTCTGTATTTTTTTCCGAGTTACTGAAAAATGTCACCAATTTTACGGCAGTCCTTTTGAAGATATGAAATCTTCACGGATTATATAAGCTGTGGAAGAAGCGCTCTGATCTATCAGCTTGTCCAGCAGCGCAATAAAATCATTCCTTAATCTGGCAGATGCCGTGATTTCTCTTCTCATGCGGCCGTCGTAATAGGTCTGGATAATAATTTTTTCAAGATAAAAATCCCAGTCTTTATTTCCGGGCCACTCTTTTTTAATGCGTTCAGCCAGCCAGCTGACAGCGTCAGGCATTAATTCCTCAAATCCAATGCCGGCTGTTAATCTTCCGGAAGATTCAAGATCTCCCCCCTGGAGTATAAAAGTTTCAAAAAAATGCTTTTTATTTTTTAGGGGATTCCAATCTAACTGCGTTAAGGAAAGTATGCGATGGTTGAATAGAAAGGCTTTATCAAAAATAAACATCTTAGCCGTTAAAATCTTATGGCTTAAATAACTCCATAAAATCCAGAAATTTGCCGCTTTGGATTCATCATTTAAAAACTGGTTTACCACTTCCTCCAGGCACTTAACGGTAAAATCATATCTTTTATCGGAATAAAAGATTTTTACGCCATCTGCATAAGCCCAGTCAATTAATGCTTTAAAGTTCTCAATTGCAGTATCCTCAGGCTGGCTGAGTAAAAACAGTGCAAATTTTTCTTGAAAAAACTGCTGCAGGGTATGATGGATCGTGTCGTCATATGGATCGGAATCTTTTGCAAAGGTTTCAAAAATGAAACTCAAGACATTCTTGAAATAGTCCCGAAGAATTTTGAGTTCTGTTTCAGCCGGCACCAGTTTTAAAGCTTCGAAAAGCCAGTCGCCTGCATTTGACTGATATTCAGGAATTGCAATCTGCACTGGGGTTTCCTCTTTAGCGACCCTATTCATAATGGCATCAATAGCGGCGCTGTATTGTTTAAGGGCATCGTTGTATTTGATATGCCCAGCAATGCGGCCTTTGGGTTTATAATGGGGATTTATTTTTAACCTTATTCTATAATGTGCTGTTTTTATAATGGAAAATAAATTTCTTTTATAAGATTTATATCCGCTTAAATGCTCCAGCCTGTGCTTAAGGTGCGAGAATTTTGAATACTCCACAATGCAGAAGATGCAGTTTAATACAAAACCGGGATCATGCTTCCATAGGTAGCTGTTAATTGACGCTCTCAGGGAATTGTGCTCGGATCTCTGATGAAAATGCGTTAAGTAATAAAGAATATTCTGCTTGTACATCTTCTTTTGCGTCTCATCCGACTTGAGCATCAAAATTGGAACAACAGAAAAGGCAGCTTCTGTTTCATACACCGTGTATTTGGAATTCGTAAAATCCATTAGCCTATTTTCGAAAAGTTCGTATTTAAAGAGCTCGTTTACTTTTGTTTCACACCATTCTCTTTCTGCTGCGCTTAATGACCTATAGAAATCCCTGATTCCCATTGCAGCCACCAGCACGGGCTGGTTATGCATCTTGGAGATGTTTTTATTATCCTGGGCATCCACAGAGATTTTGTGGAACTCCGACCATTTTTCATAACTGTCCTCTTCCACGGTTTCATGCTTAAATTTCTGCATGCACCAGTATGCTGCATAAGAAACGGTATGGTTCTCTTCCTGCTTCGTCTTATTTTCCTCGACAACCTTTTGCAAGTCATCCTCCAGTTGTGTTTCTAACAGATAGCCGTTTTCAACTTCCTTTACTATTCTTAATTTTCTGCGGTCTATCCGGGCAAGTGCAAAACGCCAGTTTTGGTCTGTCGGGTTTTCCAGATTAAAATTATCTATGATCCCAAAGATTTCGGTTTGAAACTCGCCAAGGCTAAGGTTTATAACCAGATCTTCAATGCTTTTGCTTCTATGCTTTAGTGTTTGGAAATTCTGCAGCTGCAGGTGGCGCAGCTGGCGGTGCTTTTTATAGCTCAGAGGACTGTAGGCTTCTGATTCTTTAAGGCACCTGTGGAAATCCAGATGATAAATCTCCCTTATTTTCAGTAAAGGAAAAATTCTTCTTCCGGCAAGATCCATATGCTCATTAGCGACACTTATAAGCACTGCCGACCCCATGACGCTGTTGCATCTGGTTAAAAAAGCCTCAAAGGTGTAGTCCCAGGAAGCCTTTAAAAATTTAGTGTACTGGTCATGCTTGTTCTCTTTTATATCTCGGCCGATCTGCAGCAGATAGCACTCGGCTGCCATTAGGCAGGATTTCAGAACATCGGGCGAATTAAAATAGGTTCCTCTGAACATCATCCATAATGAAGGGCTGGCATGCTGTTTAATCTCTCTTCCGTCGTCCATTATAACAGTTATCTGCGAACGGTGGTCGGCAGGATGCAGAAATTCATTGTCCCGGCCGAAATCGGACTTGATATAGGAATCGGCAGCGTGATTAAATAGCTTCACTAAAAAATCTACAGTTGCAAAGGGAGAATACAGCAGAAGGTTCAATATAGGCGTTTCATAAGGGCTTCCAGGTGAATAATGCCTTTCTGTGCTCCTTCTGAAGCCGAAATCCTGTTCAGTGTGCATCATCGACCGGTGGTACGGCCCCAGGATGGACTGCCTCTTCATTTCTGCAATCTGCTCAGGAGTCGGCGGATAATAAAACCATTTGCTTTCTGCAATTTCAAGGACAAGTTCAGGATAATTTTTGCATATTTTCTGCCCTTCGTACCCGTCAAGGGCATACTCTAAAATCTTGTCATACAGATTGCCGATTTCAAAATCAGCATCCCTGTTTTTATTTCTAAACGCATCCTCTATTAATGATTTCAATTCATCTTTGACAAAGTCAGACAGACGGAAAAGCATTAATATTCCATTTTCAAGATTCTCAGTTTTAGCCCTTCCCTGGCCAGATGGGACACCTGATGTAAAATTACTGTAAAACCATATTAAAATTTTAGCCGCATGCTCGGCCTCGGCAGGAAACGGTCCGTTTTTTTTCAGGCCTTTCTCCCACTGCAGCAGCATTGATAGTATCAATCTCATCTGTGGCTGCAGCAGATTCAGGTTTAAGAAAATAAATTCAATGAGATTGGCCCATACTTCACCGTAGGGAACCAGATTGATATTGTGATATACCTGAGTCCTTTTGTCCACATCCAATGCGTTCAGGAGGGAAAAATCCGGCTTCTGGCAAGAAACCCGAACTAAAAAAATTATCCTTATGAAATATTTAAACTGATCTAAAAATAGAAAATCCTTGTTTTCCCGCAGAAAATCACTGCTGTAATGCGACTGCATGACAGCAACTAATATTTCATCCTTCCAGTAGTTTTGGATTGCCGAATCGTTGAGGGTTGATTTTACGAGCTGGCCTGCAGATCCGTCCATTGCCTGTATTTTTTCTGATATCCAGATTCTGAAGGCTCGCCGGACTGCCGGAGCGGTTCCTATTGCATCATAAAAAGCGCCGTAATTGTCCTCTTCAGCAATGTACTGCAGATAATTGCTGTCAATATGCCTTGTCAATGCCCAGTCCTCATAGATGTCATGAGCTGCCGCAAAGCTTCTTCTGTATACCGGTTCGGGATCAATAATATGGTCAGCGGTCAGCTCGTGAAGTATGTCAGCACGTGCGTGCTCAACAGTTGCATATGCGCTCATTGCCGATGCCCTCTTCAGGGCAATTTCCATAAATGTCTCACCGCGCAGCTGTCTTTTTCGGGGATCTGATTCCTTTTCGCGCCCTTCAATCACATATTCCCACATGATCTGTTTGAACCTTGCTTCAGTATCAATATCATCTTTTACCGAATTCTGAGGTAAAGACACTGCCTTATCCAGATTAAAGGGAATCTGGAGAACTTTCAAAAGGGATTTATTTTTTGCTAACGTTCTCAGCATCGGATAGCTCTCAGCGATGCATTCCAGCTCCGCTGCATCAAGCGCAGGCACATCAAAATCGGGAAAAGCGGGAAACTGCCTTAAAAAACGGATTTTTAAATGCTCGGCCGCATAGCTCCTGCAGGTAAACACTAATGTAATATTCTCTCTTTTAAAAAGCAGTTCAAAAAAATCCAATATTGTCTCAGCATTATCCGTTTCAAGTATTTTTTCGATGCTATCTATAAGGAAAATTTTCTTTTTACCGAATTGCGGGGAATCAAGAACCTCTGAAAGGGATATGCCAAAGCAGAAGGGCTTATCTGCAAATATCTCCTCGATGCTTTTTTTGTCCAGCTGCTCGCCCTGAAAAGCAAATATTTCAAAATCGCTTTTTAGTCCATCCAAAATCTTCTTAACCATCGCCGATTTTCCGCTTCCCGGCTTTCCTGTAAATATTGCCAGCTTGCCGTTTTTTATAACTTCCAAAGCAGCGGCTGAAATTTCGGTCCTCGGCAGGTTGACTTTTCCAACGCTGTCTCGTATTCTTGAAAGCACCCTGAAAGAATTTTCATTAAGCTTTTCAGCTGCTTCAAGCACAGTAGGGTCTGTCTCTATCTGCAGCAATGATAAAAGGGGCAGCGATCTTGACGCCAGAAGATCATTTACCAGAGAAAGATCGATCCCCAATATTCTTTTATTTTTTGTCTCATAGGCAAGAAATAGGCCGCAGCAGAAATATCTGTCATTCACTTTAACAAATACCGGACTTCCCGAATAGCCTTCCACAAGGTTGTCGTCATTGTACTCCCCGGTCAGGGGATCTGATACTTCAATCTGTATCTGCCTTTCGTAATCTCTATCCTTAAGGGGCATCAAATGGTGCAGCGTTCTTTTTAATTGATTAAGAACCACTTTAGGAAAACCTGTTATCTCAAGCTCATGGACTTTAGCCGGCACCAGGCAGATTTCAGGGCATTTATCATAGTTAAGCGATACGGGAAGGAATTGCTTTTTGACTATCAGTACTCCTATATCTTCACTTGCATTGTTTTCGCCAAATAATATTACATCCCCATCATGCAGCTTATACTCAGACCATCCATTATCAGTAAGAAATCCGACTGACAGCTCATTGCAATCCCATGCAATCCCATTATCCCCAACCAGAGCATGTCTTGCCGTAAAAACATAGGCCTCTTCTGATTGGCCGGCCGGCGAATATATAAGTCCGCTGCTGAATCCCTGGGGATTTTCAATTCTTACTATAAAATCTTTCTCTGCTGTCATCCTATTTCAAAGTGAAGGTGGCTGTTTCCCGGCTGGGGAAATATTAGATTAGTATTAAATTCTGGATCTGCTTTAAAAATGTTCCTTGTAAGTTCATTTTCCTGCGTGATAAAAAAATTGATGTTTTTATCGGGATTGGCGCGAAGCACTTTCACTAAAGTTTCCTTGTTGGGCAGATTTGAACGGTTATATCCATCTGCTGAAATAATGTAATTTTCGCAGTCAACCAGCTCCAGTAGAGCATTGCTTGTATTATACCTGCTTCCGTGATGGGGAATCTGCATATGCTTTAGCTTGATCTTCTGCCCTCCGAATTTTCTCCTGATAGCCGAGACAAGTACATCAGGATGGCTGTCGGCAGTAAACAGAAATGATTCGCCGTTGAACTGCAGCATAAAACTTATGCTTGATCCGTTTTCCACCGAAACATCCTTCACTTCCCTGGAAGTGTCGAAATCTTCAATCCTCCTGCCGTAGTCATTATTTCTAATGCTTTTTAAAGATGAAGGCTCCTTATCCCTCATTTTCACTTCCTCATTTTTCCACAGCTTGAGAAGCGAATTGTATTTTGCATTGTCGGGAGACAGGATAATCAATTTGGCTCCCCATAAATCAATCAGGGGGTGGCTGTCGGTTATGTCCTGTTTTACATGTGAATGGGCTGCAAGGTACTCCCTAAGGGTAATGCCCTGCTTGACATTTTTTAAGTTATTGCTCCGGATGCCGGTGTCATAGTCCCAGTTGGAATAATTGAACCAGAAAGTGGTTCTGGAGAGATCCACGGCTTTCAGAAGGTCAGCATCTTTAAGAAGACGGAGAATTCCGCCTATATGATCATCATCAATGTGGGTGATGATCCATATATCAATTATTTCTTTTCTGACGTTGGCTATTTCATGCAATCTCTTTCTGAGCCCTGACTCATAAAGGCGGCTCTTCTCGCTGCCGCCGTCAATTATGATGTTGTGCGTTTTATCATCAGTGCCTTTAAAATTAATATGGATGGCATCCGCACAGCCTGCATCCAGAAAATCAATGTTCATCAATGCGCCAAAAGTTTTTAGTAAGATTTTTTATAAAATTACAATTATTTGCAGCATGTGCAACCTTAAAACCAAAAAGTGCTTCTGCCTTCACAACCGAAGCAGCTTTTATTTGAAAATTGAACCTATTCGATCGTTACAGTATCCAGGATGTTTTCCTGATTTATAAATGCAGCGATATACTGCTTAACTTCGACTTGCTTTTCAGATGGCGTTTCAAAGGTATTGATATGAAACTCCTCATCCTTGTCCAGGATGTGGATAATCTCGGTATAGCCTTTGGAAATCAGGCTGCCCTTGAGCCTAAGGATGGTATGCTGCTGGCGGGCATCCAAATCTTTTCTCACTTTTAGTCGTATCGCTTTTTCCATTTTGAAAGATCTGACCGTTGGTCTTGGGTGGATTCTAAATCCAAATATACCTATTTACATTCGGCGCATGCAAAATTTCAGTGTTAAAATAATGCGCCGGCGAATGTTAAAACGCATTGGATCGGCAGAAAAAAAACTGCTCGCATTGAGAGACTTGCTGCTCTTCTGAAAATTTTAAAATATTTTTAATAATCTGATATACAAACAAATAAACACTAAAATTATCCAAAATAAAAGTCTGTGAAATGAAAATTCAGGATGATTACAAAATTGGATTGTAAACTTTCGGGAAAAAAGAATCGATATGTTTTGCCCTGGTTAAGCCAGTGTAAAACAATGATTAACAAAGTCCTAGAAAATGCGCCAATTATTCCTCGAAAATGCCGATGGGGGCATCGAAAAAATCACGTCCGAAAAGGCCAATCCCCTTTTGGATCTTTATGTTTCATTCAACTTCTCAAGGCTGCGGCCTACCCTTTTTTTCCTGCCTGCGGTGCTGCTGCTGCTAATCGCCGCGTTCCTTTTCATGCTCGATGCGCTGCGCGCCGAATCGTATATCCTGATCCAGAGGGAATATTTCTTTATGCTGAATGCCACCCTGTCCCAATATCCTGAAATGCAGTACAATCTCACCGAAACCGGAAATACGCTGGTGGTGGCGTCGCTGCTGAGCATTTTTGTGCTGCACGCGCCTAAGATATGGGAGTCTCTTGCCTCTGCCCTTCTGGTTTCCTGCCTGTTTTCCAGCGTGCTGAAAAAGCTCTTTCATGTCCCAAGGCCGGCAGCTTTTTTTGACAACGGCAGCTTTATTATAATCGGAAGAACCCTCTCAGGGCACAACAGCCTGCCCTCAGGGCATTCCATCACCATTTTTACGGCGCTTTCCATCCTTATGTTTGCCTTTATGCCTGCCAGGCTGATAAACAGGATCTTTTGGTGCACACTTTTTGTGTCAGCAGGTCTCGCGCTTGTCCTCACAAGGGTTGCCCTAGGAGCGCATTACCCCATTGATGTTCTTGTCGGGGGCATCATAGGCTACTTCTGCGCCCTTGCCGGCATATTTATCTCAACAAGGTACCGCATCTGGAAATGGATCGGAAACAGGAAATACCACCCCTTTTTCATCATTGCCTTCACGGGATGCTGGCTTGCGCTGGCCTTCAGGATCATGCAGGAGCACCTTTTCATATTCTGCCTGTCTTTATTCGTTTTGACCATATCACTATATAAAATTACCGCCGCATATGTTAAAAGGTAAACTACCGGCAGCCCGCATGGCAGCCTTAATCAGCCTGGCCAACTGCCTGTTCTTCCATATCCCCTTCTTCTCTTTTGTGGTCGGGAACCTGAATTACGCGGGTTTCAGCGGCATTATGACCATCGCCAGCCTCATCGCGCTGATGCTGGTGCTGGATTTCCTGGTCTTTTACCTGCTGCTTTACCTTACCGGAATTTTCGGCAGAATTCTCATTTCGCTCTTTTTTGCCCTCAGCGCGGCAGCCCTGTATTTCATCAATTCCTACAGCGTGATCATAGACGAAAGCATGGTGGGGAATATCCTCAACACCAATTATGCTGAATCAAGCGCCTATTTTTCGATCAGGCTGGCGCTTTATGTGCTCGTGCTCGGGATAGTTCCCTCGGCCGCGCTCTTGAGGATAAAGATCATAAAGGAGCCTCTTAAAAGGTTTGCGGCGCTCTGCTCAGGCAGCCTGCTCATTGCGCTGGCGCTGGTATTTATCAATTCAGCCGGCTGGCTTTGGATCGACAAGAATTCCAAAAAGCTGGGAGGGCTTGCAATGCCATGGTCTTATGCGGTCAACACCTCCCTGTTTTACGTGCACCAGTACAATAAAAACCAGAAGGAAATCCTGCTTCCCGATGCCCGCATCAGGGACAGGAAGAAATCCATTGTGGTGCTGGTCATCGGGGAATCCGCAAGAAGGGCCAATTTCTCGCTGTACGGCTATCCGAAGAACACCAATCCGCTGCTTTCCAAAACTGAAAACCTGCATATCTTCAATGCTGTCTCCTCGGCAACCTATACCACCGGCGGCGTGAAGGCGATACTGGACCATAAAAAGACCGATGAGCTTTATGAGATTCTGCCCAACTACCTGTACCGTAACGATGTCGAGGTCATCTGGAGGACCGCCAACTGGGGAGAGCCGCCGCTTCATATCAAAAATTACCAGGACCGGAAATACCTAGGCGCTGCATGTCCGGGCAGGGAATGCGCATACGACGAGGTCCTGCTTAACCTTTTCCGGGAGCAGATCCTGGCCAGCAGCAGGGACAAGATATTTCTGGTGCTGCATACCAGCACCAGCCACGGCCCCAGCTACAGCAAAAAGTACCCTCCGGCGTTCCAGTATTTCAATCCGGTCTGCACCAGCGTCGAGCTTGCTGACTGCTCAAAGCAGGAACTGATGAACGCCTACGACAATACGATAGTTTATACCGATTACCTGCTCAGCCGCGTGATCCAGAACCTGAAAGAGCTCAAGGAATTTGACAGCACTATGATTTTTGTTTCGGACCACGGAGAGTCGCTCGGCGAAAAAAATCTCTACATGCACGGCCTGCCGATGAGCATTGCTTCAAGGGAGCAGTTTGAGATTCCTTTTATTGTCTGGGTTTCGCCCGGCTCAAAAAAACTGAAAGCCGATAAAACCGCATCCCAGTACCATGTCTTCCACAGTGTGCTGAACTTTCTGAATATAGAAAGTCCCATCTATGATGAAAATATGAACATTTACCAATAGCATTCAAACAACCGGCACAAGCCATAAAAATAATTTCTTATGAATGGAACAGTATTTATAAACCGGCTCAGCAACAGGTCAAGGCTGGCAATTTCCGCTTCGGCGGGACTGCTCACCGCCGTTGTCCTTGAGATCGGAACCAGCAGGCCCTCGGTGCACATCATGGCGGTATGGCTGGCTTTTTCCCTAACCCAGCTGTTCTTCTCCTGGTTCACCATCCTGACCTGCCGCGTGGATGAGCTCAAGAAAAGTGCCAAAGACCAGGACTCGGGACGCGCTGTGCTGTCCCTGTTCATGCTCCTTACAACGGCCGTAAGCCTTCTGGGCATCTTGCTGCTGTATGTTTCAGCCGATCAGAAGACCGGTTCCGAGCTGGCGCTGCATGTGGTGATGACCCTCTCATCGGTGGGAACGGCCTGGGCGGTGGTCCATACCACGTTCGCCTTCAAATACGCCAATCTCCATTATTCGCTCAACGGCCTTGATTTTCCCGGAAAAGGCGAACCTGACTATCTCGACTTTGTCTATTTCTCATTTGTGATCGGCACAACCTTTCAGGTGTCCGATGTCGCCATACTGGACAGGAAGATAAGGAGGACCGCGCTGGTGCACGGGGTGCTTTCCTTTATGTTCAACACCACCATACTGGCATTGAGCATCAATATTATTTCCAGCATGGTGCAGCGCTGAGCAATTAAACCCTATAGGGCATTTATACGCTCCCAGACTCTTTTTTTTGATGTGATTCTCCCGGCATCCAGTTTTCATGGCTGGGGGAATCTTTATCAAAGCCCCGAAATCTTAAGGCAGATTTTGCTAAAAAAACGTGCTGCAGGCAAAAATTCAGAATTAATTCAAAATTGAGCCGTATTATTACAGACTGTAATATAAACGGCACAGCCGTTTTATAAAAATGATGCCCCGCAGCGCATATATTGCCATAAATTCTTAAATTTAGTGGGCATATGCACTGTCATGGGGCGGTAAGAAAATGGCATCATGAAAATTTTAATCATAGAAGACGAACAGGATATCGCTCAAAGCATACAGAGCTATTTCAAGGACAATGGCGTAAAATGCGAAACGGCGCACAATTATGCGCAGGCCGTGCATAAGATCGATAATTACGATTACGACTGCATACTGCTTGACCTTAGCCTTCCCGACGGCAACGGTTTTGACATCCTCAGGGAGCTGAGAAGCAAGGACAAAACCGACGGGGTGATAATCATATCGGCAAAAGAGACCCTGGAAACAAGGCTGGAGGGCTTCAGTCTGGGAGCCGACGACTACCTCACAAAACCCTTCCATCTTGCCGAACTGCTGGTAAGGATGCAGGCACTGGTAAGACGCAGGAACTTCAGGGGAAGCAACAGCGTGGTGTTCCAGGAGATCAGGATCGAGGTGTTCACCAAAACGGTCCTTGTAAATGAACAGAAAATCGAGCTGACCAGAAAGGAGCTCAACCTTCTTCTGTTCCTAATCGGCAACAATGACAAGGTCCTGTCAAAGGCCGCCATCGCCGAACACCTATCGGGCGACATGGCCGATATGCTCGACAGCCACGATTTCATATACGCACACATCAAAAACCTGAAAAAGAAGCTTTCAAAAGCAGGTTCGGGAGATTATATTAAAACCGTTTACGGCGAAGGATACAAATGGGAAAAATGAATACCAAAAAACTGCTCAGCAAAACCACGCGCGATTTTCTTATCCTCGCTGCCGTAATTCTCACAATCTGCGCTCCGATATTCTACTTTGTGAGCCAGTGGCTTTTTATCTACGAAACCGAAGAGGTGCTCGTGCAGCATAAAAATGCATTCATTAACCAATCCAGCCGCAATTTCACTCCCGAAGACATCAAGACCTGGAACAGGTACAACCTGCATTTCACCATTATGCCCGATATGGGCGTAAAAAAAGATTCCATAGTCGGCACCATGATCGAAGACTCCACGGCTGAGGAAAAAGAGCCTTTCCGCATCATTTACGCCCCAGTGGAAATTGCCGGCAGAAAATACACCTACACCGAAAAGATCCACCTGCTGGAAATGGAAAGGATGGTGTTCACCATAGCTGGCATGTTCACCTTTATCCTTCTGGTGCTTTTTATCGGCATAGTCTGGCTGTCCAAGAAAACGGCATCCAAACGATGGAAGCCCTTTTACAATACCCTGGACCAGATCCATGAGTTTGAGATCGACAAAAGCAAGCCCCCGCACTTTATCCAGTCTGGAATCGATGAATTTGAACGCCTGAACAGAAGCCTTGAGGCGCTGATCGAAAAAAATACGGCCATCTACAAAAGCCAGCGCGAGTTTGTGGAAAACGCCGCACATGAGCTCCAGACGCCCCTCGCGCTGTTCCAGAACAAGATCGACACCCTTTTCCAGATGCGGCTCGACAAGGACCAGACTCGGGTGCTGGGCGCCTTGAGTAGGGATGTCGCAAAACTCAACAGGCTCAACAAAAATCTGCTGCTGCTCTCCAAAATAGAGCATGAGATCTATCTGGAAAAAACCTGCATCTCGGTTAATGAGCATATAGAAAAGCATCTGGACTTCTTTACCGAGCAGGCCGGCCAGAAATGGGTCGCCATTAATGTGCAGCTGTCCGAAAAGCTTGAAATAGAAGCCAACCCTGTCCTTGCCGAAATCCTTATCAACAACCTGGTGCTTAACGCCATCCGCCATAACCGCACCGAGGGAAATATCATAATCAGGACCCTGGATCGCGAGCTGATGGTCCTCAACACTGGTACGGCCGAACCGCTTCCCATCGAGAAGCTCTTCGGACGTTTCTTCAGCGGCGGCACCTCGGCAAACGGCAGCGGGCTGGGTCTGGCCATCATCAAAAAGATAACCGAGATAAGCGGATGGAAGATCTCCTACTCCTATTATAATGATTTCCACTGCTTCAGCGTAAAGTTCTAGCGGCGGCACCTGATCGCGCAGGAAGCTTCCGCTCGGATCCAGCATAGCTGCGCCAGGCTGCAATGCGCTTTTTTTTCATAAACAGGGTTAATATTTCTTAATAAAAACCAAAAATTCAGAATGACTACAACATTGCAATGTAAACTTTGCTGAGTTATTATTGAGTTATGGGTAAATTGTCTATCAGAACCGGCAGATACGCACTGCTGGTTCATTTTATTGCATGGTTTCTGCTGTTTTCGCAGCTGCTGCGCATCATCCTTTTTATCTGGCAGCATGGCCAGGTCTCGCAAAGCATTTTTGATGTCATCCGCACGCTCCTTACAGGGCTTTTTTTTGATATCGGAACCATCGCGCTGATTTCTTATCCTGCCGTTCTATACTATACCGTATTTGCGGGAAGATGGACCGGCTCGATGGCCGACAGGATCGTAATCTGGTTCTTTACGGCGCTGAATGTTTTCATACTGGTTTTCACCTTTCTGGCCGAAATCACCTTCTGGGAGGAATTCAGGACCCGCTTCAATTTCATTGCGGTGGACTACCTGATCTACACCTACGAGGTCATTGCCAATATACAGGAGTCCTATCCTCTGCCGCTTCTCGTGTCAGCTGTCGTGATAGTTACCGCACTTGTGCTTTTTGCCTTTTACAGATCAAGAGCCTTTGCCGCCGCATTCGCCCACAACACGGACATAGTGAAGAGGGTTTCCATATTGCTGCTCTTCACGGCCGCGGCATCCTTTTATATCACTTTTATCTCCAGCAGCCTGGCCGAATGGTCGCCCAACCGCTACAATTCCGAAATTTCCAAATCGGGCATCTATTCCTTTTTTGCCGCTTTTCGCAATAACCAGATGAAGTACGAGCAGTTTTACACCTCCATCGGCAATGACCGCGCGTTCAGCATCGTCAAATCAAAACTGGCAGACAGCACGGTATCCTTTGCCACTACAGGCTACTCGATCCACCGCAGCATAAAGGACGTCCAGTCGCCGCTGCAGCGCAGCAACGTGGTCTTTATCCTCATGGAAAGCTTCAGTGCGGATTTTATGGCCCAATTCGGAAACAGGCAGAACCTGACCCCTTTCCTGGACAGCCTTGCCCAGAAAAGCGTCTTTTTCACCGGCATGTACGCCACCGGAACCAGAACCGTGCGCGGCATGGAGGCGCTGACACTGTGCATACCTCCCACCCCGGGACAGTCGATTGTCAAAAGGCCTGAAAACCGGGACCTCTACACCATCAGCAATGTCTTCAGGTCCAAGAACTATGACTGCAGCTTTTTTTACGGCGGCGACGGCTATTTCGACAACATGAACTCCTACTTCGGAGGCAACGGCTTCAGCATTTATGACCGCGGGCGCGGAAGCGTGCTCAGCGACCGCATCAGCACAGTGAGGCATAATATCGCAGACAGCGAGGTCACATTTGAAAATGCATGGGGAATCTGCGATGAGGACATATTCAATAAAATGCTAAGCACTGCCGACCAGAAGCATAAGCAAGGAAAGCCGTTCCTGAATTTCGTGATGACCACCTCCAACCATAGGCCCTACACCTATCCTTCGGGCCGGATAGACATCCCGTCGGGAACGGGACGCGAGGGGGCTGTCAAGTATGCCGACTATGCCCTGAAAAGGCTCTTTGCCCAAGCGTCTAAAAAGCCCTGGTACAAGAATACCGTCTTCATTGTCGTTGCCGACCACTGCGCCAGCAGCGCAGGAAAGGATGAGATAGACATTGCCAACTACCATATCCCCGCCTTTATCGTCAATATGCCCGAAACGGCCAGCCGCAAGGTGGATAAGCAGTGCTCGCAGATCGATCTCTGGCCTACCGTATTTTCGATGTTCAAATGGCACTACGAATCCGATTTCTTCGGCAGGGACATCCTTGACCCGGATTTCGAGCAGCGGGCGTTTCTGGGGACATACCGCAAGCTCGCGCTCATGAAAGGCAGCCGGGTTATGATACTTTCCGACCAGAAGAAGCAGGCCTTCTACAGCTGGAAAAAATCAGACAACAGCCTCACGCCCCTTCCGATGGACAGGCCCTTTCTTGAAGAGACCATCGCATGGTACCAGACCGCTGACTACCTTTTTACAAACAAACTTTTAAAATAAGCAATGACCTATATACATTTCATCATTAACCCTGTCTCCGGCGCAGGGCGCCACAGCCTGCCGGATTTTTACATCAGGCAGTTCTTTCCCGCTGACCGGTATAAGATCAGCACTGATTACACCATGAGCAGAAAGCACGCCCTGATCCTCACCGAAAAAGCGCTGGAGCAGAATCCCGACATCATCGTGGCATGCGGAGGCGACGGAACCATCAATGAGGTGGCTTCGCGTCTGATCGGAACCGATGTGAAGCTTGGAATCATCCCCGTGGGATCGGGAAACGGACTGGCATCGCATCTGAACATTCCGCGCGATATCGGAAAATCTCTTGAAATTATCAGGGAAGGAAGAAAATTGCGGATCGATGCCGGAAGAATCAACCAGCATTACTTTTTCAGCAACACCGGCATCGGAATTGACGCGATGATTGTAAAAAAGTATGAGAATTCGGGAAAAAGGATGCTTTTTGCCTATATCAAGGCTGCAGTTGTGGCAGCCTTTGAGTATAAGGCGAAGCCCGCCATAGTATATTTCGACGACAGGGTCATACCAATAAAGCCATTTATGGTCTTTGTTTCCAATTCAAATGAAATGGGCTACAGCATGAGCCTTACCCCAGGCGCACTGCTGACGGATGGAAAACTGGATCTGGTTCTCATTCCCGAGCTTTCCTTTTTCGAAAAGATAGCCCTTGGATACCATATTCTCACCCGCTCAGTCAGCAGATTCAAGAAGGCCCAGCACCATCTGGTGCAGAGCCTGCAGATCGAAATGCCCACGAATATATTCACCGATGCGCAGATCGACGGGGAGCATTATAAATTAAGGACCAACACCTGCAGAATTTCGGCAGAGCCTGCCGCACTCAGCGTGCTGGTCTGAACGCTTAATTAGGCTTTTCCGGAACTGCCTTCCCTTCGGGGAAGGCTCTCCGGAAATACGGGCTGCCGCCCTTGATCTTATCAGTTCTATTTGGCAAGCCTTGAGCGGTCCGTCTCAAAATCCAGAAGGATCATTTTCTGGTCGTCCAGAAAAATCAGCACATCCAGAACGGCAGCCTGGTTATGCTTCTCCTCTTGTATCGGATCTGTCGGAAAAATTAAGCCCGAAAGCTCCTCCAGAGCAAAATCACGATCAGGATTGTCCCTTAGAATGGTAAGGATTACATTGGAAATATTGGCATACTTTTTCATATTCTGCTAATCATTTGGTTTAAATGCCCGGTTTATTTTTTTATAGAATAAACCGCAGAACCTTAGAAAAAGCCTGCGGTTTTGAATTAACAATCGCCTTTTATATTTTTTTTTATATATTTCATTTCGGGGATTCAGGAAGGCGTCCTGCGCCTTCATTGGTCAATTTCCCATTGGCCTGCTCATGCGGCCTGTCCTGCACGTGGTACAGGATAAAATGTCTTGCCCTTGCAAAAATTCCAAGTACAATCACAATTCCCAGAATTGCCAGTATGATCGTTTTTCCGATATTGACAGCCGAATACCTGTTCTTCTTTCTAACCGGCCTGCCCTTCTGTCCCCTGGAGGTCTTCTGTATGTTGGGATAGTATTTCTTCTTTCGTTTTTTCATTTCGCATAAAATTCGATTCAATGCGCTATACCTGCAGATACGGCATTGCATTACCAGTAACTGCCGGTAAAACTGCACGTTTGATATTTCTGCCTGTGCGGTTGCGGCAGGCATTTCTGATGGATATTACGATTGGATAAGGGCACAAAGAATCCCTGCCGTCTGAGCCAGATGATTATCCGTAAGCGGATATCATCTGGCCGGCAGCTAAACAGCAGCATTAAATCTTTTGGATTTAAGCCTTTAGAATCTTTGAATTATCCAATTTAGAATTTCATTTTCTGGATGCGCACCGCATTCAGAATCGCAATCAGCGATACGCCGACATCGGCAAATACGGCTTCCCACATCGTGGCCAGCCCGCCTGCTCCAAGAACGAGCACTACGCCCTTGACTACGAAAGCCAGGGTGATGTTCTGCCATACGATCTTCTTGGTCTGCCTGCCGATATTGATGGCCATGGGTATTTTTGAAGGCTTGTCGTCCTGTATCACGACATCGGCCGTTTCGATGGTCGCATCGCTTCCCAGCCCGCCCATTGCGATGCCCGCATCGCTGAGCGCTACCACAGGCGCATCGTTCACTCCGTCACCGACAAAGGCAACCGTTCCATACTGCGCCTTGATCTCCTTCACTTTGTTTACTTTGTCTTCCGGCAGAAGATCTCCGTAGGCATTGTCAATCCCCAGTTTGTCTGCTACAAATTTCACTACGCTTCCCTTGTCCCCGCTGAGCATCGTCGCTTTTATATTCATCTTGTGCAGCAGGTCGATGGTCAGCTGCGAGTCTTCCTTGATGCTGTCCGCTATGGTGATATACCCGACATATTTTTTGTCATAGCTTACCGCGATGGTCGTGTATACTATCGAAGCCGGATCGACATCATAAGAAATGCCGAACTTGTCCATCAGCTTGAAGTTCCCCGCAAGCAGCTCCTTTCCGCCGATTAATGCCTTCAGTCCGTGGCCCGCAATTTCTTCGGTGCTTTCCAGTTTTATCGAACTGTCCACCTCACCCACGTATTCATGGATTGCCGTAGCAACAGGATGCGAGCTCTGGCTCTCCACCGCATTGACCATTTTCAGGATCTCATCCTTGTCAAACTCCGGCTTGAAGACAGTCTCCTGCACTTTGAAAACCCCTTCTGTCATCGTTCCGGTCTTGTCCATCACCACGTTCTGGATCGAGGCCATCACGTCAAGGAAATTGCTCCCTTTGAACAGTATCCCGTTGCGGCTGGCCGCACCGATTCCGCCGAAATAGCCCAGCGGTATGGAAATGACAAGCGCACACGGACAGGAAATTACCAGAAAGACAAGAGCCCTGTAAAGCCAGCTGCTGAAATCATAATTGTCCACAAAGAAATAAGGCAGAAGGCAGATTCCGATAGCCAGAAAAACCACAATAGGCGTGTAGATCTTGGCGAACCTGCGTATGAACAGTTCTGTCGGAGCCTTCTGCGAGGTCGCATTCTGTACAAGTTCCAGTATTCTGCTGAGCTTGCTGTCGGTAAAGGCCGCGGTGACTTTCACCTGTGCCGCCACGTTGAGATTTATCATTCCCGCCAGGACCGCCTCGCCTTTGGATTTGGTGTCCGGTTTGCTTTCCCCTGTAAGGGCCGCCGTATTGAATGAGGCGCTGTCGGTTAGAAGCTCCCCGTCAAGCCCAAGCTTTTCTCCTGGTTTCAGCTGGATGATATCCCCAATCTGGGCCTGTTCGGCTTTGATTGTTTTGGTCTTTCCGTCTGCGACGATGGTCACTTCATCGGGCCTCTGGTCCAGAAGGCTTTTGATGTTGCGCTGTGCCCTTGATACGGCAAGGGTCTGGAAAACTTCCCCTACGGCGTAAAAAAGCATTACCGCAACCCCTTCGGGATATTCCTTAATGATGAAGGCGCCGACTGTGGCTATGCTCATCAGAAGGAACTCGGAAAATATCTCCCCTTTGGTGATGCTTTTGAAGGCATCCCTGATAACCGGAAATCCGACGATCAGATAGGCCACCAGGTACCACACGAACCGCAGGGTGCCAGAAAACCACGGCAGCTTGATCCAGTTGTCAAAAGAAATGGCAAGAAGCAGCAGCACCAGTGAAATTATCGAAGGAAGGAACATCTTAAACGCTCCGCCTTCGGCAGTGCTGTGGTTATGGCCGTCATCATCGGTGTGGGCATGGCTGTGCCCGTCGTCGCTGCTGTGCGCATGGTTGTGGCCGTCACCGGGAGTGTGCCCCTTCAGAAGTTCCTTTGCGCCGGCCTGCACATACACCTTCTCGGTCTGCGTGCAGCAGATCTGTTTCCCGTTCTTATCGTATTTATGTTTGTGTTCCATGATATATAATTTATAAGGTTAAAAAATTCGGCACCATTCTCCCTGAAGTGTCCCGGTGCCGATAAAAGGCAGTCCATTGGTTTAGTTAGTCCTTTTTTTTGCTCTTAATTAATCTATCTACCAGTCTTCTGTACCAAGAAAAATGGTTCACGCTGAAAATCAGCAGTATGATGAGTGTCGCCGAAACGGCAATTACAAGCATATCCAGTGCTATGGCCATTCCAACCGCTGATGTGGTCCAAAGGCCCGCGGCGGTTGTGATGCCTTTGGGCAGGTTCCTCTGGTCCCTGAAAATTATTCCCGCCCCTATGAATCCCAGCCCGGTCGCAATGGCGGCAAGCATTCGGGCCACAGCCGAGACATCTTCCGTAAGATGGGCCGCAATGGAAACAAACAGGCAGGAGGCCGCGCAGATGCATGCAAAAGTCCTCACGCCCGTATTCTGCTGTTCCCTTTCCCTTTCAAGCCCGATCAGGCCGCCCAGGGCAGCAGCCAGCAGCAGCTTGGCTGACATATAAAGTTCAACCCCGATATCCATTGGATTCTGATTTTTGGCAGAAAGCCCAATTGCTACATTTCATAATAAAGGCTGTTCTTAGGTTTTACGGGAATATCCTTCGCGCCGGTCATCTCAAGGAGATTGATCTCAATGGTCTGTGCCAGCGAAGTCATCGGCGTATCCACAGGCGTGTTCTCAAAAGGATCCTGCATGATGATGGCAGTTGATTCGATCGCAATGAACAGCAGCGGAATCAGGATGGTAAGCAGCAGTTCAACCGCCAGCTGGGAATCCTCGAGCCCGAAGGGCAGTATGGCCGCAAAAACATAGATCAGCGTGTGCACCAGAAGGCTGTATGACTTTGGAAAGACCGTATTTTTGATCCGTTCGCATTTTCCCATATGGTCGCAGAGCCGTGAAATGGTTTCATTGAGCTGCACGGTCTTGAAATCCGTTATGATCCCTTTCTGCTCCATTTCGGCAGCGCCCTGCGAATGCCTGTCCAGCAGGGCATTGGGGATGTTTGTCCCGGTAATTTTATGGAACTTCAGATAGGCCTCCACCTTCGGGCTGAAGGGCTGGCGGCGCAGCGCTTCTCCAAGGGCATACACCCATATGATCTGCCTTTCGGCAAACTGGTCTGCAATCTGGCTGTTTTCTTTGGATGCGGCCTGCATCACCTGTCTGACAAGGGTGCGCGAATCGTTTACAATCGCACCCCATACCATTCTGGCTTCCCACCACCTCTCGTAGGACTGCGCAGTCCTGAAGGCCAGCAGCAGCGAGACTGCGGTTCCGACAAGAGCCGGAATGCTGAGCGGAAGGGATACTTTCCTGAAAACGGGAAGCATATCCAGCATGCCGATTGCAGCGGCAAAAATGACAATGAGAATAATCTGGGATCTTATTTCCCTCACAAAGTACAGCACTGATATTCTGCGGTTTAACAGCATAGCTTAAAATTAAAATTTTACAATTATCCTTTGTTCACAATTATCTGATTTGAATTATGATGCAGTGAGGCACTTCTCGCAGATTCCTTTGGCCAGAATCTGGATCTCGTCGATCCGAAGGCTGCCTGTCAGGCTTTCGGGAAGAATGATCTCCTCCCTGCAGGTGGTCTGCCCGCACTTCCTGCAGTAGAAATGCAGATGCCTGTCGTTATGTTCTTCCTGCTCGCATGAATCTGCGCATAAGCGGTACCTGGCCTGGTTTTCATCCATGATCTTATGCACGAGGCCTTTTTCCAGAAAAGTCTGGAGCGTCCTGTAGATGGTCACCTTGTCGGCCTTATGGAAATATTTCTCGATATCGGCCAGAGACAGAGCCTCACTCAGCGTCTGCATGTACTCATAGATCAGGATACGCATCGTGGTCAGGCGTATGTTCTTGCTGTTAAAGGCTTCTTCCGTTGTTTTCTTCATATAATTTTTACATTAAAAATAAACCAGCAGCAAGGCCTATCGGCTGGGCAGTTACAGTAAATTTACGAAGCTTATTTTTAAATTCAGCATTCGGATTCACTTTTCAGCAGGCAGATACTTGATAATCGGCCCTGACTGCCGGCATTTTTTAAATTAATGCAGGTTTCCCCGTTCGAGACCATCAATTAAAGACCAAGGGGGAGGGTCTCCAATTATCCGGGTTAATCACAGGCAAACACACGCTGTCGAACAGGAACCTGCATTAAATCCTTCAATTTCTTAATGCTCGTGGCCTCCCGAATTGCTCAGTTTGGCATTTACAAAAAAGGTTCCTTTGGTCACAATCTGCGATCCGGCAGGTATTTCCTTAACCGGCGTAACTGCCGTATAGCCCACTTCTGAAACCCCTTTGGTGACCTCCACTTTTTCAAAATTCATGCTTGCCGCATCGATTTTCTTCTCCTCTTCGGCACTGTGCTTTTCCCCCTCGTCGGCGCCTCCCTCAGCTTCCGACTCCTCATGCTCCTCGGGTTTCTTGTCCGTTTTCACGAAAATGTAGAATTTACCGTCCGCCTCAGCAATGGCATCATTGGGAACTGCTGCTGTAAGTGCAGTGCCCACCCCTACAAGGGCAGTGATATTCATTCCGTCGATAAGCCCGGTCTTGCTGCCCGTAACCGTACAGTGCACTGCAACGCTCTTGCTCTGGTTCTCAAAAGATGACCCTATATTGAACACCTTAGCCGTGTAGGAAACCGCCGGGTTATTGGTCAGGGTGAAGCTTACGCTCTGCCCCACCTTTACCTTGGGAAGATCCTTCTCGAAAACCTGAAGGTCAAGATGGATCAGCTGGTTGTCCACTATCTCCACAACAGGAGATGAAACGTCAACATAGCTTCCGATCTTCGCAAATTCCGCACTTACCGTGCCGGTAACCGGACTTGTAACCGTTAATGCCGCTCTTAAATTCGAAGGGGTGATCGCTGCCGGATTGATCCCCATAAGCTGGATCTGCTTGGCCAGCGAAGCCTTGCGGGCGCGCAGCGCACTTACCTCGGCAGTGGCATTCTGAAGATTTTTTAAGGCTCCGGCATTGCCCGCCTGAAGGTCTTTCTGGCGCTGCAGCTCCTGCTCCGCATTGGTGATGCGGCTGTTGATGGTGATATACTCCTCCTGCTGCTGCACAAACTGCGGGTTCTCGATAGTGGCAATCACCTGGCCCTTGCGCACCTGGTCGCCCAGCTGCACTTTAAGGGTCTTGATCACGCCTCCGTACAGAGAGGTGGCATTGGCCTTGTTATTGTTGGGAACCCTTAACGCGCCGTTGACTTTAATGGCTGCGGTCAGGTTCTTGTTCTCGATAGTGCCCAGCTCAACCCCTACAGAGTTCATCTGCTCCTTGGTCAGCACCGCAATTGTGGCAGCTTCCTCCTCGCCGTGCTCCTCTTCTTTTGCTCCCTCAGCCTTTTCGGTTTTAGCTCCAGTTTCGCTTTCATTGCTTTTTTGTCCGCAGCCTGCAAGCGAGAAGATTGCAGCGGCCGCGATTAATAATTGGATTTTGAGTTTCATCTATGCTCTATATTTAAAATTATCCTGTGGGAAGAATGTACCTGTCCCACAGGCTGTTATATTATTTATTTATTGTTGAAATAGTCAAACTGCACTGCAGAAAGGTTATACTGGTTCAATACATCAAGATAATTCTGGCGGATTCCCACTGCCTGGGTCAGAAACTGACCAAGCTCGGCAAAACTGATCTCCCCCGAGCGGTAGCTCAGTGTCGAAGCTTTGATGATGTCCTCTGCCTGCTTAAGCCCTGAAGTCTCATAGAAATTAAGCAACGACAGGTTTTTTTCAATCTCTGCGGCAGAAGAATTCTTCTGCGTAGCCAGAAGCTGGGTCTGGTAGGCAAGATTCTTTTCCTGCACTTCCTTTTCCGCCTTTGCCGCCTTTACCTTGTTATGGGCAGATACGGCTCCGAAAAGCGGAAATGATGCAGTGGCCGAAAATCCCGTATATGGATCATCCAGCCCATAAAGCCTCTGGCTGAAGACTCTTCCCGACAGCTCAGGCATGTTGCTGTTTCTGATTACCGAAATATTTGACGAGGCAATCTTCACATTCTGCTCCTGAAGGGTAAGCAGAGGATGCAGTCCCCCGCCCTCAGACAAGCTGACTTCCGCTTTGCCCAGCGGAGCTTCCACCGGAAGCAGCCATTCGTTCAGGTTCATGAGCATCATCAGCTGCTGCTGCTGCACGCTCATGTCTTTCCTGTTCTGGTCCGAAAAGGCCTTTAGTTCCAGAAGTTTGGCCTCGGCCGCAATCTTGTCCAGCTGCGCCACATCACCGGCCTTAAGACGCACCTCGGCAGTTTTGGAAAGCTGCGTATAGATGCTGTCCAGACGCTTGTACAGCAGCTGTTTGTCCTGAAGGTACCAGAGCTTGTAATAGGCAGTGCGCACATCCCTTTTGATCGTTGCGTTCAAAAGCGCTGTATTAAGCTGGCTGTACTGCAGCTGGTTCTTGAAATAGCTTTTTCTGGCTGCATATAGGCCCGGCCACGCAAAACTCTGTGAGATTCCGATTTTCAGAATCCCTGTCCTGTCCGACGGCCTCAAATCCTCATTCTCAGCGAAAACGCCTGTTTTAGGGATATCAACGGCCGTTTTTACATTCAGCCCGGCAGCCTGGATTTCAGATTTATTGATGTCCAGCTGCTGGTTGCTCTGCAGTGCGGTTTCGACAGCCCTCTCAATCGGGATTCTCTGCTGCGCATTTGCAGAGCCGAGACCCGCGATAAACAATATAATAATGGCAGTTGTGTTTCTCAATTTAAATTTTCCTTTAAAGTCAAACTTTGTATTAAAAATGATATAAAGAAGGGGAAGGACAAAAAGCGTTAGGAACGTGGCAGTTACCAGACCTCCGATTACAACGGTGGCAAGCGGCTTCTGCACCTCTGCTCCGGCGCTGCTGCTGATAGCCATCGGCAGGAATCCCAGCGATGCCACCATAGCGGTCATAAGCACGGGACGAAGCCTTGTGATGGTGCCCTCTTTTACCCTTTCAAAAATGTTGCTCATACCCTCTTTTTCAAGCTGGTTGAATGTTCCGATAAGCACGATTCCATTCAGAACCGCCACCCCGAACAATGCAATAAACCCGATTCCGGCACTGATGCTGAACGGCATCCCTCTGAGCATTAGGGCAAAAATCCCCCCAATTGCACTCATAGGTATTGCAGTAAAGATCAGCATAGCCTGCTTAAATGAACGGAATGTGAAATAAAGCAGCCCAAAAATCAATAGAAGCGACACCGGCACCGCAATCATAAGCCTTGCGCTGGCCGCCTGAAGGTTCTCGAACTGTCCTCCATAGGTAAAGTAATACCCCGGAGGCAGCTGCACTTTTTCAGAAAGCTTTTTCTGGATGTCCTGCACTACGCTCTGCACATCTCGGCCCTTGACATTGAATCCGATCACAATCCTTCTCTTGCCGGCTTCCCTGCTGATCTGTGCAGGCCCAAGTTTATAGTCGATTTTAGCAACCTGCGACAAAGGCACCTGGACTCCCGTGTTGGTTGGAATCATAAGGTTGCTGACATCGTCTATGCTGCTTCTGTGCACGCTGTCAAGACGCACAACAAGGTCGAAACGTCTTTCGTTTTCATAAACCTGTCCGGTGCTTTTTCCTGCAAATGCGGTGCTGACAACGTCATTTACATCTTCGATGGTAAGCCCGTAATTGGCAATTCTGGTCCTGTCATATTCTATATTGATCTGCGGAAGGCCGCTCACCCTTTCAATCTGCGGCGAGGTTGCTCCCGGGACGCTCTGGATAACCTGTCCGACCTCCTTGGCATACTGTGAAAGCGTATCGAGATTCTCCCCGAATATCTTTACGGCAACATCCTGCCTGATACCGGTCATAAGCTCGTTGAAACGCATCTGGATCGGCTGGTTCTTCTCAAAGAAAACCCCGGGAATCACTTCAAGCTTTTCCATTATCGCATCTGCTAGTTCGGCATAATTCCTGCCCGATTTCCATTCTTTCTGAGGTTTTAGCACAACCATCAGATCGGTAGCCTCAGGTGGCATCGGGTCTGTGGGAACCTCTGCAGCACCGGTTTTTCCGACCACCATTTTGACTTCGTCAAACTGCTTGATGATCCTAGAAGCCTGCATTGAGGTCTCGATGCTCTGGTTCAGCGAACTTCCCTGCGGCAGGATGCAGTGGAATGCATAATCCCCTTCCTGCAGCTGCGGGATGAACTCTCCTCCCATTCTTGTAAAGCAGAATATAGCGGCAAGGAATACAACGCCAGTTGCTCCAACAATAACATATTTAATTTCAATTACTTTGGCAAGCAGCGGCTGGTAGATATTCTGGATTCTGTTCATCATCTTATCGCTGAAGGTCTCCTTGTGCTGCGGCTTTTTAGACAAGAACAGCGCGCACATCATCGGGATGTAGGTCAGAGACAATATCAGGGCTCCAAAGATTGCGAATCCTACGGTCTGTGCCATCGGACGGAACATTTTCCCCTCAACGCCCACAAGGGTAAGAATCGGGATATATACAATTAAAATGATAATTTCTCCAAAGGCCGCGCTTGTACGTATTTTGGATGCCGACTCGAAAACTTCGTCGTCCATCTCCTCCTGCGTCAGGCTGTTCAGCGACTTGCGCATGGCCAGATGATGCAGCGTAGCTTCCACAACGATGACCGCACCGTCGACAATCAGACCAAAATCAATTGCTCCAAGCGACATCAGATTGGCGCTCACCCCGAATACATTCATAAGCCCGAGAGCAAAAAGCATGGCCAGAGGGATGGCAGATGCCACGATAAGCCCGGCACGGAAATTTCCAAGGAATAAAACCAGTACAAAAATTACGATCAGGGCTCCCTCAACAAGGTTCTTCTCAACGGTGCTGATCGCACGGCCCACAAGATCCGTACGGTCAAGATACGGCTCGATTACAATATCGGCAGGAAGCGATTTCTGGATCGTAGGCAGTTTCTCTTTGATGCGTTTCACCACCTCATTGCTGTTTTCTCCCTTCAGCATCATCACAACGCCCCCAACGGCATCAACCTCCCCATTATAGGTCAGGGCACCGTAGCGCACAGCTTTTCCGAATCTCACTTCGGCAACATCGCTCACATAGATCGGAGCGGCTCCTGTATTTTTAACCACGATCTTTTTGACGTCGTCCAACGAAGTCACAAGACCTATGCCTCTGATAAAGTAGGCATTTGGTTTTTTATCGATATATGCTCCTCCGGTATTCTGGTTGTTTTTCTGAAGTGCCGTAAAGATGTCCGGGATGCTTACCCCCATGGCGCGGAGCCTTTCCGGGTTAACGGCAACCTCGTACTGCTTCAGCTCGCCGCCGAAACTGTTTACCTCTGCAATGCCGGGTGTTCCGTAGAGCTGTCTTGCCACAATCCAGTCCTGCATCGTGCGCAGGTCTTTGGCATTATACTTATTCTTGCTTCCTTTTTTAGGATGGATTATATACTGGTACACCTCGCCCAGACCCGTGCTCACGGGAGCCATTTCCGGAGTTCCTATCCCCTGGGGGATTCTGTCGGTTGCCTCCTTTAATCTTTCGCTGATAAGCTGTCTGGCAAAGTAGATATCCGTTTCATCATCGAACACAACGGTAATTACCGAAAGCCCGAATCTTGATATGCTTCTGATTTCCTGGATTTTTGGAACAGTGGCAATGCTCTGCTCAATTGGAAATGTCACCAGCTGCTCAACCTCCTGGCCTGCAAGCGTAGGACAGCTTGTGAAAATCTGAACCTGATTGTTTGTGATGTCAGGAACGGCATCTATGGGCAGTTTGGTTGCGCTCCATGAGCCCCATAATATGAGGACCAAAGTCATTAGGCCAATAATGATTTTGTTTTTAATACTGAATTTAATTATACTATCTAACACTATGCATTTAATTTTAACGTTTAGAAAATAGACTGTTCACCCATAGCTGTATGGGGAAAGTATGAAGTGCGCACGGGCATTCCGAATGGTTACGGAAAAGCACTGTCAATCCCTGCAGGACATTAGATGCCTGCCGGAAATCACTTTACGCGGTATGCGCACTACGAAAAAATCTAAACGGAAAATTTAGGCGGCTGCCAGATGCTGCCGGTATAGCTTGAATTTACCTGGCATTCTTTTAGGAAAGTATTCCTTGAACTGATAGGCTGCTGGGGAAGATTAAAGTCCGGCATCTTAAAGCTGAACTTTATTACCGAAACACTGCAGCACGAACACTGGCAGAATGGCGAGCAGTGGTCGTCATTATCACTGCTGTGATTATGCGACAGCTCCTTCTGCGCAGTTTTAGAGGAAATACAGCTATTGTATACATCACTGCATGGAACTGCAAGCAGCCCTAGAATGTAAAGTAATAATATTGTTGTTTTCCATCTCATGGGACAAATGTATAAAATAGTTTATGCAATCCGATTGCAAAGTGACCCGCTACACTGTAAAATACTCATTGTAAGCAAACTAAAAACTTACCCGCTGCCGTATATATAGATTGCAAGGCAAGGATTAATTCCTTCATAATTTTATGTTACGCAAAGTAACAACCCAATATTGTAGACATTCTGAATTTTCGACAGATTAGGTAAAAAAAAATTGCTTTTCTTCTTTTCTTCCGCTTAATGAAGACATAATTGCCTTCATGCCGGCAATGCAATATTTATATATGAAGCTTCATTCCCTCATGTGTCGGCATAAAGCCCAGGCTCTCGTAAAACTTCAAAGCCTCTGGCCTTTTCTTGTCTGTGGTCAGCTGGACCACATGTGCCCCTTTCTGCTTTGAACGCTTTATGGCCCACTCGAACATAAGCTTTCCGAATCCCTTTCCTCGGTCTTCCCTCCTTATCCTGACCGCCTCTATCTGCGCCCTTACTCCGCCCTGATAGGTAAGATACTGGATATAGCTCAGCTGCATGGTTCCGACCAGATCTCCAGCCTTATTAGTGACGGCGACCAGCTCCTGCGAGGAATCAGCGCATATATTTTCAAACGCGCTTAAGTAAGCTTCAGGTAGGGGGATCTGGTAGTCCTCCCTGTTCTGGCCAAGGGCATCATCCGCCAGTAGCCTGATGATTTCGGGCAGATCGTGCGCTTCTGCTCTTCTAAACTTTAAACTCATACTGCTTAATTGATTTAAAATAAACTTCTTAGGAGATTAAACTGCCTTTTAAGTGCAGTAGTTCCCACAATACGCCTGCAAAGCTAGTAAGCAATGTTATTATATTTTTCAATCAAATACTCCCTGTCAACGGCTCCTTCCATCCATTTCCTGACATCTCTGATGCGCTCTTTAACGTTTTTGATTTGGATCTCCATTATTTCACTGTCATCGAGATCCAGATGAGCGGTGCTCCTGTCTTCTGTAAAAAAAGTCTTGTACGGCAGCCAATTCTCCTCCGTCAGCCTTCCGTATGGAGATGACTCCGCGGTCTCGCGAAGTTCGCTAAAGTATAATCCGTTGATTTTTTTTGCCGAATTCTCAACTTCAAGAAAGGCAAAAAGCCTTTGGAGGAAAAAAGATTCCCCAACGCTGAATCCTTTTGTATCTTCAACTGTATATAATACTGGAGAAGAACACTGCTCTGCATCGATCCCGCTGTAATCAATATACGCGCAAACTGCATTGGGAACGCACACCACATCCAGATGATGATGGATAGCAGCGATTTCATTTTTTTTGTAGAAATTGCCTATAGTTACAGCCGCCGATTTATTTGTCAAATCAGTGTTAAATGCAAATATGCCTTTAAAGAAAGGTACGGAGCTCATACCTGAGTCGAATATTTTATCTATTCCCTCCAGCGAATCTGCCAGTGTACCGGAATCAAGGGTCGTCTTAATTTCGATTACGGCAATCACGGCCTCCTTTTTGACCACGACCAGATCATCCTCTCTAAAAACCGGAATATAATTATGCTGGTCGTAAATTATGATATCGATCTGCTTGCTGCTGCCCTCGATGAATCCTGTAGCCACATGAAACTTTTTTGGCACATATTTTCGAAGTACGGAAATAAAAAGCTGCTCTCTATAATTTCCAACAGTCTGTCCGTGGCTTATTACATAATTGATCCTGTCGCTCTGGCTCTTTATTTCATTTGAGATGGAGGAAAGATATCTTTTCTTGTTTTCTAGTTCGATCCTGTCGGGACTCAAAGCAATATACTCATCCCTCTTCAATTTGACATATCTTAATGAATTGAGTGCGATATGCGATTTAATTATTCCCTCTGCATCCGACACGGAAACCCCTAGTTCTTTAACCAATACATTGATGCAGTCAGCGGTCTTTAATCGGTACTGGTCAGAGAAATGCAGCGTATTGATAAATATATGCCAATTTTTTCTGATCTTCTTCTGCAGATCAAGATATGGACCCGAATCGAATGAACGGCGCCTGTCAACAATTAAAAACGGATCGACCTGCTGCTCAAACTCCTCTATTGTATATCTGACCGTTCCTTTTGCCATGGCGTCCGGAGCTATTGAGTGCCACAAAAATTTTACTGCATTTTCCTCTATTTCCGAAATCTGCCCAAGCATGGCAGTGTTATAATGGTCGTTCTTATTTACAATAAGATGTTTCCCTTCCAATAAAAACTTTAAATAATCTTTTGTCGGCAATGTGATGTTTTTTAGGTTAATATTTAAAACTGGACATTACAGTTTTTCTTCAAGTTTATACACTAGTGAATGCTGCAGTGCAAGGCGAATTTACCATTTTTTTTCTTAGCATTTCTCGCCCCAGGCCAGATACTGCCGCTAATTATCGGCTCAGACCGTAAAGCGCACCTGAGCCTCTTGCATTTGGAGATCACTCAAATTTCGGCACGTTATTTGTTTTTTTTTTATAAAACATTAATTTACCGCTGATTAACTAATCTGAAAATTATGAAAACAACTTTATTTTCTCTTCTGTTCTTCGCAATGGCTATAAGCGCATCCGCCCAGAACCAGCCTTCTTCCGGCACAAATGCATTTCCCTGCATCGATGCTGCATACAGGCTTTACAGCACAAACAATATGTGGACCTATATCAAACTCAACACCCGAAACGGACAGATGTGGCAGGTCCAGTGGGACACTGGAAAAAACAGGTTCGAGTCTCCCCTTTCGCTCAAGGCGCTCGCCGCACCCGATCAGGAAAAAAACAGCAGATTTGTCCTCAGCCCCACCACCAATATATACAATTTAATTCTGCTGGACCAGCTTGACGGCCGTGTCTGGCAGGTGCAGTGGTCAAGCAAACCCGAAGAGCGCGCCATTTTAGCCATAGAATAGAAAAAGGACGAAAAAGCATTTTCCTTTATCGGTCCGCAGCATTATTTTTGCACTCTGCTGCGGACACTGCATTTAAATATTGGATAGGCATTACTGCACAAATGGACGAAGTTAAATCTTTGCTATATTTGTTTTTATGCCGGCTGATTTTCTTTAAAATGCGTTATATTTGGCCGGAACAAACAATTAAATCAGCATTTCCCCTTACGCATGAAGCATTTTAAAGGCATATTGATAATGGCGCTCCTTGCCATGCGAATGCTTTACGGCGTTGAAATCCACAGCGTCTCTTCCGTGCTTGCCGATTGCGCCGAGATGCAGAATATTTCAGGCAGGAAAGCCCACCAGTGCGCCGTAGATGCGCCCCATAGCAAAAAGAAAATCCGCATAAGCGCTTCTTCCCAGGACAAAAAAGAAAAGCATAAAACCCCTGCGCTATTAAAATCGCTATCAGAAAAATTTACTGATGAAGCGCTATCGCTCCCTCACAGCAAAAGCACCGCCTATTTTAAGCTGAACACTGCATTTGCAGACGCTTCAAAAAACTCCCTCTACAGACTCCATTTCTTTTAGACTCAAAATTCAGTTTCAAATTTACCGATTCGCTGGCTTAACTATCGATAGTACGCTCATCACATCGTAAAAGAAGGCCGTTTTTTATGTTCTCTGCTGCCACCTGCGATTGCCAGCCTGTAAAACAGCGACCTATCCAGCTGCAAGACCATATATAAAAAGTGCCGGCTTACGAGAAAAGCCCATTATTTAGCATTCGGCTTCAAGAGTCTGAAATGCCCTGTAAAACTATGGCAGCCCGCACTCCCGCTGCGCTTTCCAATACAGCTGAAAACCTGTTTAAACCAATTAAAACCAGACCCGCCGACGGTCTGCAAATCAGTATGGCTATTCTGTATTCAGCCGGAATAATCATCGATTATTTAATGCAATGAAAAATTTAATTCTTTCTTTTATATCGCTTTTGGCAGTCCATAGCGCCCAGTCACAAAAAAACGCGCTTAAGAGATACCTCGAAAAACAGGATGCTTCCACAACCGATACGGTCATCTGTTTGAAATCCTCGGATTCGGTCTGGGCTGATCTTCCCGTGACCCTAATCAGGGGGCGTGAAAAAGGTCCAACCCTTACCCTAGCCGCCGGAATCCGCGAAGGCGGATTTTCCGCCGCCGCTTCCCTGCTGCAGCTTCGCCGTGAGATAATGCCTGAAAAGCTCAAGGGAAACCTCATTATAATTCCCGACGCTGATGTGCAGCGCTACAGCGGCCGCAGCTCCCAATCCGACAACATCCGAATGTCCCATCTTTCCGATGCTTTTCCGGGCAGCGCCAAGAGAACCGCGGCAGAATTGATCGCCGATTTTATTTCGACTGATGTCTTTGATGCAACTGATGTATTTCTGGAGCTGAACGGCTGCTATTCCGGCAGTGATCCGATAGCTTTTATGTGCTACTACGACAATGCGGAATTCATGCAGCAGACAATGCTGGCGTACCGCCTGAGCGAAGCAAGCGGACTCGGCACCATCCTGAGCCATCCGTACCCGCTCTCATCAGGAGAGCCTTCAAAATGCGCCGTGAAGCAGGCGGTCAGGCTGGGAATTCCCTCATTGAGCATGACATTAGGCGGATATGAAAAACAGGGATCCTCCAGCCAGCCATCGGATGAAGAAGCGCTTTACAGGATTATGGCAAAATTGGAAATCTACAATAATGGCACAACAAAGCCTTCCCGCACAAAGAAATCCAGGTATAACAGAAAGGCCTGTATAAAGGTTCCATTTCAGGGCATATTCTGCAGCTCCATTAAGCCAGAGGATAAAATCAAAGAAAGCCAGAAGATAGGCTATCTGACCGATATTTTCGGCAACAGGAAAAAAACTCTCAGAGCGCCCGAGTCGGGCACCGTACTTTACAAAACAGATGCAGATGCTGTAAATGCTGACGAAACTGTAATCTGCATCGGATACAGGATCCAATAGCAGAAATATCTGCTGGATTTCGATTTGGAGCAGTTTCTGCCAAGACAGATAACTACGCTGCGCACTGCATGCATATATCCATTTCTTTAACACAATTAAATCAAAGATCATGAATGAGATTTTAAGCACCCCACTTTGGGGAAACACAATATATAAATGGCTCACAGCACTGATAATTATAATTGTCCTTTTCGCGATTATAAAAATATTCAAAGTGTACATTTTCAAGCGGCTCAAAAAATGGGCAGCTGCAACCGCCACATCCTGGGATGAATTCGCAATGGAAGTCATTGAGAAGAACATTCTTCCCCTGCTGTACATAAGCACCGTTTATTTTGCCCTGCAGACTTTGGCCTTGGGCCTAAGGGCAAAAAATATTCTTCATACGGCATATATGATTGCCATCACTTTTTTTGTAATCAAAATAATAATTGCCGCTTTCAAAAAATTCGTGCTGTCCTTTATCAAACGCGACCAGGACAGCGAAAGCAAAGAAAAGCAGGCAGGCGGGCTTATCGCCATAGTCAATATCATCATCTGGCTATTAGGCGCCGTATTTCTGATTGATAATATGGGCTACAATGTGACAACCATTGTAGCGGGTCTGGGTGTCGGAGGTATCGCTATCGCGCTTGCGGCACAGACCGTGCTTGGAGATCTCTTCAGCTATTTTGTCATCTTCTTTGACCGTCCATTTGAAATCGGAGATTTTGTAACGGTGGGCACAGACAGCGGCGTTATCGAATATATCGGGATTAAGACCACCCGAATCAGAACCCTGAACGGAGAACAGCTTGTCTGTTCCAATACAGACCTGACCAACTCCAGGCTGCGCAACTTCAAGCGGATGGAAAGAAGAAGGATTGTTTTCGCAATCCGTGTCACCTACCAGACCACTAACAGACAGCTTAGGGACATTCCCGGTATTGTTGGAGAAATAATAGCCTCGAAAGATAAACTGAGCTATGACAGGGGGCATTTTTCAGGTTTTGGGGATTTCAGCCTTAACTTTGAATTCGTCTACTACGTCGATGACCCGGATTACAATTTCTATATGGACGCCCAGCAGGCCGTCTATCTTGAAATTTTCAGTGCCTTTACAGAAAAAGGAATTGAGCTTGCATATCCAACGCAGACCATACAGATTGAAAGCCTTCCGGTATTCTCAGTTGCAAGGAACTAAATAACAACATACTAGGCGATATTCTTTCGCTGAAAAATCTAGACATTTATTAAAGAGACAATTAACCAATAATTGTCTCTTTTTCTGCTGACATAAAGCGCAGGCGAATGGTTTTGATGGTCAATAATCGTTTTCCCGTCCATTTTGGCTGCTCCGATATTTAAAATAAGCTCCCAAGGCATCACAAGCGGAATGCTAAAAAGTATCAGGCAATAATGGCAAGTATGATATCATAGACAAGCGCTTTAAGCTCCTTATTACAGAGCGATAAATCCCTGTCGGGCGGATTTCCATGATAAATCAGGTTCCTGACTTTAATAAGCTGGCCAAATTCCACATCATAATCGTCCGGATCCAGATGGAGATATTTTATAAAACCCTCAAACTGATCGATAAGGCCGGTCTTTTTAATAAAGGATACTTTCTCAAAAGCTTTAGAATCAAATTCCTGTTTATCTGCGTCCGCGACTATTTCACCGATTTCTTTTATCTTCTTTTTTATGAACTTATTAATAGAGCTTTCTGATCCTGTAAAAGCATATTCTTCCTTGACAGTGAAAGCACTGCCGTCCAAGGGCTCATTTAAGAAATAGTTTCTGAACTTTTCAACGATGTTGTAAAGGACCATGAAAGCTGAAATATCATCAAGGTGCTTTATCCTTACGAGTCTGGGAACAGCCTCCTGTATAAGCTCCCTGAAAGTTTGGAATTTCTCAAAATTTACCGAATCTGCAAAATCGTAAATATTCTGATATTTGTCCTTCAAATGAAATTCCTGCGAGGAATCAAAGTTTTCGCCGGAAAGCTTAAAGACTTCTCTGGTGCCAAAATTATCCCTATCATTCACCCTGAGCAGGGCATTGAAAAAATCAATGTTCTTCTCCCAGTACAGGGACATCAGCAAGCATAAGTCTTCTCCGAGGGAAAGCAGCTCCAGATCTTTAACTTTTTCGCTGTCATCCCTTAGAGCCAGCTGTGCATCTCTGGTTATTACAAAATCCTTTTTTGGTTCGCCCTGTTTATAGGAATGGCTTAATGAAAGCATAAATTCGACAGGACCAAACCTGGTCCATCTGTTATGGTTCCGTTCAATGAATTTGTCATCTGAATCATAAGTTCCAAGCTGGCCGTACTGGATATATCCTGTGAGATGGGAAATGGCATTGTCTGCCAGGCTGAATCTTGCGTCAGCGGCATACCTTCCATTCTGGAAAAGACAGAAATTTCGAATAACCAGTATGACGGATTTCTTGTCATGATCGAAATAATTAGTTCCATGAAAATCTATCAGAGAGCTTTCAGAAAACTCAAAAAACTCCGGGTTCACCCATTTATATGGCGATAATGCAGGATTTACCAAGTCCAGGATGCTGGTTCCTGCTTCTGCAAGTGCTCTGAATTTCTCGTACAGATGATCAGAGGGCTTATAATAAATAATCAGCTGCGCCTCTTCAGGTCTTCTCTGGTTATATATCAGTCTCGCATCAAACTGCGAATCTCCGCTTTCACCGGGAAAGCCGTCCAGCAGTTCTTTATGCTCTGACAGCTTTAGCAGTATGGGCACATCATTTTGAAAGTAGTCTTTCATTATTATAAATTATAATTAAAGCATTATTTAAGTTTAGACGGCGCAGAATAAAATATGCAGCCAGCCAAATTTATTAAAATAAAACAGAAAAAAACGCAGGTAGAATTACCTGATATCTCAATTTCTCTTATTTCTGGAGAGCCAATCAATCTAAAGATTTTTGCTAAAATCAATATTTTACACCACATTTTAATGTACCCTTACAACCGAAGATTCGGGAAAATCGACGTCAAGATATTTCTTTATGATTCCGGTTATAACATCAATGCGGGTCCCGATAATCACAGATCGGTTTTTGACAGGCCAATCGGTCATTATTGCAGTTAATTTTGGCTTTACAGTTCCCGAAATCAAATGCGAAGGATCCGTATACCACAAGCCGCACCCGCTGATTCCGTGAAGGTCTGGTCCAGTTCCAAAGGTACCATTCCTGCTGTTATACGCAGATTTTTTATTATAGTGGGCAACTACATTAACTGCCGGATTTCGATTTAAATTAGAATACTGGTCGAGTTTCGCCGGCGAAGTAAAATGAAAAAACGTGGTGGCATCAAAAATATCGGTCTTGTACAAAACTTTAGACTTTGTTGCAGGGTAACCAAGAAAAGTGTAGCACTCCCCGTCTTTGAATGTGTGGTTGATTGCAAGATCATCTGCCTGGACAAAACTGTATCTTCTTAAAATATGCTGGACGCAATTATCATTGAGTTTCAAGACCGCCACATCTACTCCATCTCTCTCCCTATTTGCAGGACCAATATAAAAAGTTGTCCCGCCTGGCCTGATCGTTTCATAATCTTCCGATAAGAAAATAAATAAATCCCTGTACCTGTCAAAAACATGAGCGGCTGATACAAGAAAATAATGCTCTTGAATCTGTATAAACACACCTGTCCCATGAACTTTATAGTTGGAGGTATCAGTGAGAAGAATGCATGTGTAGTTCCTCATTGAACCCAGACTCATTAATTGAAGCTCTCTATATAATTCTTCCGGTGTTTTCATATCGCAAAAAATTAACTAAAAAAAAAAATTATCATACTAGATCTGATTGATGATTTTTAACTTTCGTTGAAACCCTTATGCTCAAATGCTTTGTGCAGCCAATTCAATAAAAATAATAAAAATAAAAAAAATAAATTGGCTCTCGTTCTTTTTTACGCTGTCAGCTGCGTTAATAAAATTTCCAGAACAAATGAGCGGCATCGGCTGCCTGCAAAGCAGTTCGTCTAACTAAACAGCCTACAGAAATTTCTCTGCTCGAGGTATCGGCAGTGCTTGCTGCATTTAACAGGTTATAATAATTATTCCTTTAGGATGCCCGCAGAATATCCAATACATTATTTTCAAATTTACCATTAAATTTACTGCAATTCTTGCGGTCGAACTCTATTGCCGCCAAATGGCGGAAATTAGAGACAATTAAAGACATCATATCGTTTGAGCCATAAAACAAAATAAGTTTGAATCATCGTCTAATTCATAATTGACAACGAAGTGTTGAAAAAAATGCAGATATGATATACTCTAATTCCGCTGGTAAAAATAATGCCTTACCAAAACAATCAATTGAGGTAAAGTCTTTTCCCTTTTCGTCATCTGAGAAAACCTCTTTTACCTTTATAGACCTATTTGCAGGCATTGGAGGTTTCCGAATGGCAATGCAGTCTGCTGGCGGAAGATGCGTGTATTCCAGCGAATGGGACAAGGCGGCTAAAACAACATATTTTACAAATTTCGGTGAGATGCCTCTAGGTGATATCATGCTGCAGGACGTTAAGGATTCCATTCCAGCTAAATTTGATGTGCTCTGTGCAGGATTTCCCTGCCAGGCTTTTTCAATTGCCGGACTCCAGAAAGGATTCTCAGACAGCAGAGGTCGGCTATTTTTTGAAATAAAAAAAATAATTGAAAAACACAGGCCAAAAGCCGTAGTACTTGAGAATGTAAAAAATTTATTAAAACACGACAAAGGACGGAGCTTCAAAACAATACTCGACATTCTTGAAGGGCATCTGGGTTATAAGGTATTTTATAAAGTCCTCAACACAATGACCCATTCCAATATACCGCAGAATCGGGAACGGATTTTCATCGTCTGTTTCGATCCTTTACAGGTAGCGAATCACTCCAAATTTAAATTTCCAAAGAAAATACCTTTGACAAAAACTGTAGCGGATTTTCTGGAAACAGAGAGACAACCAGAATGCTATTATTACTCCGCCAAGAGTTCTATCTACACCAAGCTTGAAAAAAATGTCACCCAAAATACCGCGGTTTATCAGTGGCGCAGGACTTATGTCCGGGAAAACAAAAACAGTGTCTGTCCCGCACTAACAGCAAACATGGGCACGGGCGGCCATAATGTGCCGATAATAAAAGATTATTACGGCATACGAAAACTGACTCCCCGAGAATGTTTTGCCCTGCAGGGATTTCCCGTTGACCAATTTATTTTTCCCGAAATTTCAAAAAGCAGCCTTTACAAACAGATAGGTAATTCCGTGACGCTAGCTCTTGTGCAGAAAATTGCCGCTGAAACGGCCGCAATATTAAAAAGCAGTTAAACTCCTTTTATAAATGGTTCGAGAAGTGTCTTGTTGCCTCTCATATTTTCGATTATGGCTTGCTGCTTTTTTGTCATGTACTAAAAAATGGTTTCAAATTATAATTTGCAACAAATGTACTGGACATTTTCTTTGTCTTGGAAAACTAATCCATTAACTTTCATAAGATTTCTACCTACCGCCTTGCTGATTTACGCTCCTATGTTTTAGTATTAATCAAACCAAAAGATTTTTTTATGAAAAACGTTATCATTTCTCTGACAGCATTCTTTTTTTCGGTTTTCATTTATGCGCAGGAAAAAACGAATAGCATCCCCAAACCCGACCCTGACTTTAAAGGAACTGTTGCTCTGAAAGGGATTACTTTTATGCCACAAAACCTAAATCGCATAAAATAATTCATAGAGCCAAAGAAAGACAATCCTACCCTAACATAAAACATTTTTTTTAATCCTCAATAAAATTTGTAAATTTATATATAAGTTTCATGCTATGAATCAGTTGAGTTTTTATATTTTTTACATCCATCCCCAACGGTACATCTAAACCAAAATTATAAAGCCAATGAAAGACAGACACTACCTGTAGTACGCCAATCTCTTCAAATCTTCCAAAAAATTTATTGTAATTTGTCCCGTAGAGGTCACAAAATTAAAATCCCATTTCTTAACGAAATGGGATTTTTTTTTATTTTAAAACACAGGTTTTAATTCAAAAAATGGCTTTGCCTTTAAACCTTTGGAAATTGATATTTGTTATGGAACAGAAAATTGAAATTTTCAACAACAATCCAATTGAAGAAATCAAAAAACCTCACGAAGAAAAAATTGCTTTATTTGGACGTATGTTGAAAGAGAAAGATGAAATGATAACTAGGCTTGAGAAATTAATTGGTAAATAATTATTAATAAAGATATTAATCAAAAAAAGAGACTTTGAAAGTCTCTTTTTTGGTTTTAGAATATCATTTTCTAGTGCGAAGTTAGAAGATATTCGTAAGGCTTTTTATAAAAACTCTTTGGAATATTCGAACGCGGAACTATCCATACAAATTTTTTATCTCCGACATAACAAAAGTACTTTGGGTACTCCCTATACTTTCAACTGATCCCAATTTATTAAATACAAAATCCTGATAATGCTTCATGTCTTTGGCAGAAACTTTCATTAAAAAATCATAATCTCCTGAGATATTATAACATTCTACAACTTCCTCTATTTTCATAATATCACTAACAAACTGATTCCCGATATTACGATCGTGCTGTTTAAGTTTGATATTACAAAAAACAATAAACCCTCTGTTTAGTTTTTCTGCATCCAACAAGGCTATATATTTCTTAATATAGCCACTGTTCTCCAATCTTTTAATTCGCTCAAAAACAGGCGATGCTGAAAGATTTACCATTTTAGCAAGCTCTTTTACAGTGTATTTAGAATTATCGTGTAGTATATTTAATAACTGAAGATCAATATCGTCTATTTGTTCCATAGAATATTTTGGTTTAATTTATTTCGAATACAGAATAAAATTCTTCAAATATAACCAAAAACAATACAAAAATCTTGTTTTTCACAAATTAAAAACATAACATACTGCAGCAGTTATCTTCACAGTATAAAAATCTACAAGGCAATATTTTATACTTCTTTTCGTCGAGCCATACCCTGAGCAATGATGCTGGCAGCAATCAATTGCAAAGCATGATAAAGCATGAGCGGTAACAATACGATACCTGTGATAGTACTGTGCTGAAAAAGTACTTTTGACATAACGGTGCCGTGTACTAATGACTTTTTAGACCCGCAGAATAAGACAGTAATACGGTCTTCTTCTGAAAAACCAAGCAGGCGGCTGAGTAGTCCGACACAAAAGAATACGGCAAAAAACAACACCATCATTCCTGCAGCGAGTCCAGCAAGTTCAAGGGCGGTGAAACCTTCAAAAAGATGTTCGGAAAATGACTTGCAAAACGACGTATAAATAATCGTTAGAATAACTGCCTGATCAAAATATTTGAGCTGTTTCTTGTATTTTTCGGCAATGGCGCCGAAACGGGAATTAAGGCTTATTCCAATGATGACAGGCATTAAGACTTGAAGAATCAACTTTATGACGATTTGAGTAACATCAAAATCGCCTGTTGCGGAAGCTATAAACAGCCCAACCCAGAGCGGCGTAACCACTACTCCGATCAAACTGGAAATGCTTGCATTGAAAATGGCCGCGGGAATGTTTCCTTTGGCGATGGAAACCATGACCACCGCAGAGGAAACTGTTGACGGCAATGCTGCCAGAAAAAATACACCCAGCCAAAGCAGCTCGAAACCGTTATTGACAAACAACGGGCGAAATGCCAAAACAAGGAGCGGAAAAAATAAAAAGGTGGTCAACTGGACAACAATGTGCATTTTCCAGTTAGAAAGTCCAGCTTTTAGTTTCTCAACGCTCAGTCGCATACCATAAAATAAGAAAATCAAGGAAACGCTTGCATTGGCAATCTCCTCCAGCGAAATAGGTTCTTTGACCATGCCTGGCTTTGGCAAAAAATAAGCCATCAGAATCATGGTGGCTATCATTAACAGGAAATTGTCGAAACCTGCTTTTTTTAGTACTTCTAATAATTTATTCAATGTGTTTTAAATATTATTTCTCCGTGGAGACACGGACTTTCTTATTAATATATTAAGACTAAATCCCAAGTTCTTTGCGTATAATTTCTGCTCCTGCGCTTAAAGCACTTAACTTGCCTCTAGCCACGTTTCGTGATAGCGGAGCCATACCGCAGTTTGTAGAAGGGTAAAGATTTTCTGCATCTACAAACTCAAGCGCTTTACGCAGGGTATTAGCCACTTCTTCTGGTGTTTCAATAGTATTGGTTGCCACATCAATGGCACCAACCATTACTTTTTTACCGCGAACAAGTTCCATTAAATCTAAAGGCACATTGGAGTTGTGACATTCTAGTGACACCACATCAATTTTAGATTTCTGAATTTTTGGAAAAATTTCTTCGTATTGTCGCCACTCTGAACCTAATGTCTTTTTCCAATCGTTATTTGCCTGTATTCCATAACCATAGCAAATATGAACCGCAGTTTGGCAGTGTAAACCTTCAATGGCTCTTTCTAATGCTGCCATTCCCCAATCGTTTACTTCATCAAAAAACACATTAAATGCAGGTTCATCAAACTGGATAATATCTACACCTGCATCTTGAAGTTCTCTTGCTTCTTCGTTGAGTGCTTTCGCAAATTCCCACGCCAATTTTTCTCCGCTTTTATAATGGTCGTCATATAAAGTATCTACCATTGTCAACGGGCCTGGCAATGCCCACTTTATAGGCTTATTAGTCTGTTTACGTAAAAATTTAGCATCTTCAACAAAAACTGCTTTTTGACGTGCAACCTCACCTACCACCACTGGAACACTCGCGTCATAACGGTTACGGATCTTTACTGTTTTACGATTTTCAAAATCTACACCACTTAAATGCTCGATAAAAGTCGTTACAAAATGCTGGCGTGTCTGCTCACCGTCACAAATGATATCTAGATCTGCCAATTGTTGTTCCTGCAAAGAAATGCGCAACGCATCTTGTTTCCCTTCAAGTAGCTGATCGCCTTCTAATTTCCATGGTGACCAAAGTTTTTCGGGTGGTGCAAGCCAAGCAGGTTTGGGTAAACTTCCAACAATAGAGGTAGGTAATAATAATTTCTTCATAGTAGTATAATTTTAATGCGTTGTAATCAATTAAAGGGTAAAATTAGCAGACCATTGTTCCAGGAGACTTTTGTAAGGTTTAATGAAATGCTCTTCTGCATATTTACCCTGTTCAACAGCCAGTCGGCTGCGTTCTTCGCGGTCATAATCCACGCGAGTTAGTGAATAATCTTCGTGTTTAAGACTAGGTTGATAGATTTTCCCAGCCACTGAATTTGCATTGTAAATTTCAGGGCGATAAATCTTCTGAAAAGTCTCCATCGTACTGATTGAGCTGATTAATCCAAGATCTGTATAATCGGCAAGTAGATCTCCGGAATGATAAAAAGCCATCGGTGCCACACTATTCGAAGGCATGAAAAAACGAACTTTTAAGCCCATTTGAGAGAAATATTCATCAGTGATAGAATACTGATCTTGCAGATACTCAAAACCCAGAACTGGATGCTGATACTCTGTGCGACTATAAGTTTTGTTACTCGATACACTTAGACAAATGATCGGTGATATCTTAAAGTGCTCTTTATAAGTGGCTGAATTCACAAAACACTTATAAAGTTTTCCGTGCAACTCACCAAAATCCTCAGGAATAGAAAAAGTAGATTTATTTTTATTATGGTCAATCAATAAAATACTGAAATCATAATCCCGAACATAAGAGGAATAATTATTTCCGGCAACTCCTTCGATTTGCTGGCCGGTCTTACGGTCAATAATATTTGTTTTTAAAACTTCAATCATCGGTAGATCATTACTACCGTTCTTATCATCAATAATCATTGTTACTGTGAGAATTTCAAGTTCTACATGGTAACGATCTCCTTTTGGATTATCCAAATGAGCCAATGCATTGAATCGATTATTAATCATATTTAAGGCATTGCGTAAGTTTTGCTGGCGATTAGCCCCTCTGGCCAAGTTGGCAAAATTGGTTGTCAAACGCGTTTTACTTGAGGGGTGATAATTTTCATCTAAACAAGTGCTTTTTAGCGTGAACACAAAATCATTTTGGATTGTATTCTGGGTATTTTCAATATCCTGCTTTTCACTTATTCTTAAATCTTCTTGTATTTTCGCTTTCATTTGATGACAAGGTTTAGTTTTTTTACCTTGCAAATTTTAAAACAAAAGATTTAATATCCTATTAAATCAAAAAATACAGTTAAATATTCTTTTTTAATATATTTTTAAAGATTATTAATCTTTTTACAAATAAAATATTGAAAGAAAACAGATAATTATTCTTTGGAGAGCTAGGACATGACCCATTTGAAATTTCCCATAGCAATTCAAACCTCGAAAAAGAAAACAATATAATTTATATTTGCCAAAATTTAAGATAGATATAGTAATGAATTTAATAGAAAATTTAAAATGGCGCTATGCCGCCAAAGCTTATTCCAACATTAAAGTAGCAGAAGAAAAAGTTGACCAAATCTTAGAGGCTATAAATCTCTCAGCATCTTCTTGCGGTCTGCAATCTTACCGTGTTTTTGTTGTAAGCAACCCAGAAATCCAAAAAAAATTAGGTGCTGATTCGTATAATAGACAAATTGAATCTTGTTCTCATTTGTTGGTTTTTGCTGCACTCAATGACATGTCTTCGAGTTACATTGACAATTACATGGCAATGACAGAAAAAGAAAGAGGTCTTGATGCTGGCGCTTTATCAGGATTTAGAAATGGATTGCATGCTTATTTTAGCGCTATTAACTCAGAACAGAAAGCACTTTGGGCAGCAAAACAGGCTTATATTGCACTGGGAACAGCACTTATTGCTGCAGCAGAATTGAAAGTGGATGCCACTCCTATCGAAGGATTTAATGCTTCTATTATCGACGAGGTTTTAGGTTTGAAAGAGAAAGGGCTGCATTCTACAGTTATTCTTGCTTTAGGATACCGTGATTTGGAAAAGGACTACATGGCAACTATGAAAAAAGTTCGTTTGCCTATAGATGAAATGGTAACGAAAGTTTATTAATACTATTAAATATGTTAAATTATTATGGAAAAAGTATACATTCAACCTTTTGGAATTGATAACTTCTCTGCCATAAAGAGCTAAGCAAATTATACAGTATTGTCTTGTATAAATTTCATGGCAGAATCATGGTGCATTGCATGCTATTTATTTTTTGAACATTGACTCTGTTGCTGAACTAGGAATCTAAAACTAACTGGCATGAAGCTTAAATAAAAAACAGCCCGAAGGCTGTTTTAATTTTTATGCTATATTAATTACTATAAAACTCTAATTTTCCGTAAATGTTAGATGCAATAATTAACCATCGATACATCTGACAAATTACCTTATTTTTTCAAAATAAATTTCTGAGCTTTAAATGAACCGTTATCTATTTTTTTAATTAAATAAATACCATCTTCAAGATTTTCTAAGTGAATTGTATTTAGAATATCTGATTTTAGATTTACTGATTTTATAATTTTTCCAGAGGTATCTATTATAATGTAATTTCCATCATATTTGGTAACAACATTTAAAATTCCTTTGCTTGGAACAGGGTACATTTTAAAGTCGGATACTTTGAAATCGTCTAGTCCCAAAGTACTTACATTAATACAATCAGAAACAATTGTACATCCTGCAACAGTAATTTCAACTTTATAATCTCCAGCGACTGTTGCTTTAAATGATTGGTTGTTTTCATTTGTTAGCAGTGTGTTGGGACACTTATACCATTGATAAGCTGCTCCAGAATAGTCCGATGTTAATATTCCAGAATTTAAGGTTACTGTTTTTAGAATTGCTGAAGAATTGCTAATAGTTAATGCTAAAGTCTTGGTATCGCATCCAGAAGAATAGGTATAATTTCCAGAAGAGGTATAAGTAGTGCCATTTACTGGCCAGGTATAGCTATCGCAAGCGCTTTCAGTTTGTGTAGAACTTGTAGAATTAGTGATCGTTAATGCTAAAGTCTTGGTGTCGCATCCTATTTTATGAGTATAAGTTCCAGATGTTGTATAATTAGTGCCATTTACCGGCCAAGTGTAAGAATCACATCTAGAAATATTTTCGGTTGGAGATGAAGTTGAGGGAGTGATTGTTAAGTCTAGAGTTTTAGTATCACATCCGACAACTGTAGTATACGTTCCAGTAGCGGTATAAGTTGTTCCATTTGCACTCCATGTGTAAGAATCACATGCAGTTATTGTTTCAGGTGTAGAAGTTGTAGATGGAGTAATAGTTAAATTAAGAGTTTTGGTATCACATCCACTCACAATTGTGTATGTTCCAGAAGTGGTATAAGTTATTCCATTTGCACTCCATGTATAAGAATCACATGCATTTACCGTTTCAGGTGTAGAAGTTGTAGATGGAGTTCCCGTTACAGTTTTTACCAGAACTCTATCGCTTGCACAATAAGCTGTTTCACAAGCAACACAATAAGTTGTATTATTTTCTGTAGGTGTTGCAGAAACTGAATTTCCTGTTGCAAAACTTGTTCCGCCAGCCATCGCGTTATACCAGGTAGCAGTTGTACCAAGTGGACAAGAAGCGTTTAAAGTAACAGCAGTACTTCCTAAACAAGGAATATTTTGTGTGTCTTCAGTAACTGCTGCACTTTCTGGTTTAATTGATGTCGTTGTAATATTAGAATTTACAGTTGTAAAATTAGAACCACTAACGGTTGCCTGATTTGTAACAGAACAGGTATTTTGCGGTAATGTGCCCGCAGCGTTAATTGTCGCACTAAAAGTAATTACAGTGCTTTTTCCGGCAGCTAAAGCAAATGGTCCGGCAGTAAGCGTTTGATTAACCACTTTTGCTATGGCAGTTTTAGCTGATACTGAATTATTAGTTGTATTACTATTCACGGATTCTGTCGTAGGAGCCGCAGTTTCTTCTTGTACTGCTTCTTTCTGAGTAGCCATTCTTGAAGCACTTCCATTGTCAGGAATAGTGACAGTTCCTGAAGTTATAACTCCAGTACCTCCTTCATCCACCCCTACTCCTGTTGGAGTGCTAGTATTATTGCTATTCCAGAAAGTTGTCAATGCGGCGCTTCTGTCTCCGCTTCCTGAAACATAGGGTGGACTGCCCTGCAAAATTACCGAACAATTTGGCCCCTGAGAGAACACATCAAAATTTCCTTTTACCAATCCGCTGGCGGAGTTAACTATATTACCAGTAACTTTTGCAGCACTAACTATTATGCTAGAAGCATTATCAGCATAAGCAACTACTCCAATATGAGTGTAAGCATTATTTACAACACTAATGTTATTATTAGTAATAGAAGCATCAATTCTTCCCACACTTAATACAGCATTATCATTTGCTTCAGAGAAAATACCGTAATTAGCCGCATTAGTAATTATATTATTAGCTATTTCGGTAATATGTTTGGCATTTCCATAAGCGGCAACACTAATACCATTACTAGAAGAAGTTGAACCTCCACCATCAATAGTATTATTATTTATACGCCCTTTTATAGTTCCCGAGCCTTGATTTCCAACACTGCATGCAGAAAGACCATTATAACTTGATTTTAAAGTGTTATTTAGAATATTGTAGCTCACAGTTGCTGTACCGCCTACTTGCAAAGATAAACCATTGCTTCCAGGACTTACAGTTGCTGCATTTATAGTATTAGCATCTGTGGATGCATTATCTCCTCCAATTTGAACTGTATTTACAGAAGATCCGCTAAAATTCAGAGCTAAACCAGTAGTTTTTGAATTAGAAAAATCATTCTTTTTAAAAACTAATGTATTGTTTGTTGTTCCTTTAGCTTGAAAAATAAAATTACTGTCTCCGTTTGATTTATTAAAAGAGTTTTTAAATTGACAACCGGTTACTGTCAAATTAAGTGCAGGATTTTGAGAAAGTTGTCCATTAAATCCAAAAAAGCCTCTTCCCCAAGAATCATTAACATTTGTGTTTGTTATCGAACATGTCCCTTTTAAATTTAACGCAAATATTCCTCCAACACTTACATTTCCTCCATTTGCACTTCCACAGCCTGTAATTGTACTATTAGCTAATACTAAATTATTAACATCATTCAAATTTATTCCAACAGAGTTTGTAGTACCGATGATAACAATATTATCTAAACTAACACCTCCAGAGATGGTTTTAAAATGCAGTGCACCATAAGAATTAGTGTTATCATCTTCAGTATCACGAATTACAGTAGTAGAATTATTTGCATTAGTAAAATTCATGTTTTTAAGCGTAACATTGGCACACGATATAAACTCAACACCTCTTAAAGCTATATTTTGTATTGTCCCTCCAGATCCTGCAATAGGTCCTGTTCCAGTAACCTGAAAACTTCCTTGTGAACTACTTACTGAAATTCCTTTAGAGACTCCACTAGCAGAAATACTGGTAAAAATACAATCTAAAGTACCACCGCTCGTAATATTAACGGCCTGTGCATTTGTTGTACTAATAGTTGTATTCCTAACTTTTAAAGCTCCAATAGATGAACCAGATAAAGTACCTGTTAACGCAACAGCTTGAATATCATTATTTGCTTTTAAATTGACACCGGCAATAGTAGGATTTGTTCCGCCAGTAGAAGGTAAAACATTACTATAAGTTGGCACGGAAAGACTTAATATAGAAGCCAGACTTGCACTTGCCCCTTGCCCAATTACTTTTTGATTATCATTTAAAGTCAAAAGTCCAGTAACTGTACCTGAGTAAATAAAAATAGGATATGCAGCGCTTCCTGTAATAGCATTTAAAGTTTGGTAAGGTGTAGCTAAAGTTCCGTTTCCTGCTGTTGCAGCCGCACTATTAACAAAGATAATAGGAGTTGATACCGCAATATTTACTGTTGCAGTTGCGGTTTTACCATTAGCTGATGTTAAAGTGTAGGTAAAACTATCAGATCCTGAATATCCTGCGTTTGGATTATAAGTAAAAGAACCGTTTGCATTCAGAATTACAGATCCGTTTGTTGCTCCTGTCAATAAAGAAACTGATAAAACAGTTCCATCAGGGCTAAAATCATTTGCTAAAACACCGCCTGCTGCATCTACATCTATTCCAACATTTCCGATACAGGAATAAGAATTATTGTTTGCTATTGGTGTTGCTTTAAAAGAGTTTGGAATTAAGGTTAGATTAGAATCTAAAATATCTTCGAAATTCATTCCTAAAGCATCTTCCGCACCTGTATTTGTTATCGTTACAGTAAAATCAAGCTGAGAACCAGGCTGAGCATTTCCACCTCCATTTACCGCTACAGTATTTGTTACGGTAACTGTAGCAGCTACAGCTGGCGCGCTTGTTTTACCTGTTTTAATTTCAACTTTTTTAACTTTACTTTCTTTTTTCTGATCTATAAAAGTTTTTTCAGCTTTTACAAAACTTTCAACTATAGGAGCAACAAAATTTTTCCTAATAATAGTGTTGTATTTCATTCCAAAACTTAGAAATCCAACCAGTATTATTACAACTAAGAGTTTGTTATTTTTCATTTTTTTTGCTTTTAATTAGCCTAATTAAGAAAATACCGCTTCATATTTCATTCCCACTTCATCAAACCCAAGTGGTGTAAGAAATAATTCTAAATTGCCTTCTTCAGGGTGTATAATATTAAAAATACCCTGTTCGTAATATTCGTCTTTTTGCTGAGTTCGAAAAACTAGAGAAAATGGAGTTCTTTGTAATGGAGAGTAACTATCAAATTCAGTTACAGAGATTAACTCCGCATCATGCTGAATTTCTTCTGAAAATTTAATAACAAATACTCTATTAAGCATAGAATTAAACTTATTTGCAGAGAGTAAAGATATATCCATATAATTTTGTTAATCGTTAAAATCAGTTATTAGAATTCCATTCCATTAAATGGTAAACACCATTTGTTTCACTTATTTTTTTAAATCCTAATCGTTTATATAAATTCATTGCTGGGTTAAAAGCCTCAACATGTATCGAGACATTTAAATTATTGCTGCCTGCTTTTTTAAGGATTTCATTTAAAATGGAGCTGCCAATATTTTTATTTCTCCATTCAGGCAATATTGTAATATCTATAATTCTCACAGGTTCATTTTCAGAAAGGAAATCAATATATAATCTTCCAACCGGAACTTTTTCTTTTTCAATTATATAAAATTTTGCATCCAAAAAATTCTTCTGATAATATTCATGCTGGACAGAAAATTGCTGATCAATAAAAAGTCTTTTTTGTTCATCATTCCAATTAGTTCCTTTATCTAGTTCTTCTTGACGAGTACTGCCATATATTTCCCGAAGAAGAGTTTTATCACTTTTCTGAATCTCTCGAAAACTAATATCTTTTATTTCTAAATTCAAATCCATTTAAATTAGCTTCTTGGTGGAAAAATTCCCTGAAGCGCAATACAAAAATTCATTGTCAAATAAGGCATCATATTATTGTGTGGCAATCCCGAGCCAGCTATAGCTACGGAGTTTAAGCTCATATTGCTATTTGTTCCCGTCTGGCCATAAATTCGTATAGGATTTCCACGGCCTAAACTATTATTAGTCGGAGATGTTGACTGTGAGTTTGAAGTTGCAGCCATCAATGAATGATTGTGAGATGGAATTTCAGACTCAAGCAAACTAACATTTTCACTTCCGCCTGTTTCCCCTAAATCGTGTAAAGATAATCCTGGACCTTGTCCTGGATGCATAGGAACACTCCCTTGTAAATTCGGGAGAGCAAAAGTGCTTTTCCCGTCACCTCCATATGTAGTTCCCAGCAAAGAAAAAAGCGATGTATTTTGAGATATAGGCAATAATTGCCCATTGCACATGGCCCAACCTTTTGGTGCAAAATTGAAGGGAAAAAGGCGTATCTCGGCAACAAATTGATCCATAGATATATTGTTTTTTATTTTTATTTAAAAAGTATTGAAAATTTTAAAATTTCTATGTTTGACTAGGAAATATTCCATACAACGAAAGGATAAAATTAACACACAAATAAGGCTGAAAATTAGTGTGAGGCTGACTTCCTCCTGCACTTGTAACCGATGATGCATTTAAATCCGATGTTGGTACAGCACTAGAAAACATTTTACTTCCTGGAGGATTAGTGCTAAATAGTGCATTTGACGGACTTGCAGTATCTGCCAAATCTGTAGTCGCTATTAAATTATGCGTGTGAGCAGGAATTTGATTAATGGTTAACGTAATATTTTCTGCCCCACCTGTTTCTGCTAATGTATAGTTTGTACCACTAGAGGATGTGCCGAAATGGATAGGAACTCTTCCGCGTAAATCTGGTAAAGCAAAAGTACTTTGGCCATCGCCTCCATAAGTAGTGCCAATTAATTGAAATAATGTATCATACTCAGAAATAGGAAGAATCTGTCCTTCACAGAACATCCATCCTGCAGGAGCAAAGTTTCCTCCAAACATTCTGATTTCCCCAACGAAAGGTTGTGCCATATCTTTACTTTTTACAATTAATAATTAATTTTGAGAAGGAAAAATACCTTGTAAAGAAATACAAAAATTCAAGGTAAGGAATGGTTGCATGTTTAAATGAGGCTGACTTCCGCCGATACTTTTAAGAGAACCAGAGTTCATCGAAGTAAAATTTTGACTTTGACCGCTATAAACTAAATTAGGGGCAGTATTAGCCAATGAATTTAAAGAGCTAGGTACATTGGTACTTACCGAATCTGTTTTCGCCTGCAATATATGAGTGTGCTGAGGCAGTTCTGATACACTTACAGTATGTGCTTCTTCTCCACCTTGGTCTCCTATTGTATGCCCATTTCCAAAATGAATAGGAATTCTTCCTTTTAAATTTGGTAAAGCAAATGTCGTTTGTCCATTGCCTCCATACATTGTTCCTAGTAGAGAAAACAAAGCTTGATTTTGGTTTATAGGCAAAAACTGCCCATTACATAAAGTCCAGCCTTTTGGAGCAAAGTTAAAAGACATGATACGTATTTCTCCTAAATAAGGTGTTGCCATAATATTGACTATTTGTAAGTTTTACGAAGTAAAATATATTAGACCAAAAAAGAATCTGAAGCAAAACTATGCTTAGAAATTATTTCCTTTTGATATACAATAGAATTGCCTTCTTTTATCATAATTTTTGTCACGGTTTGTTCTGGGGATAAATTAGTTTGCAGAGAAACGCTTCCTTTTCTTGTATAAAAGCCATAAGGATCTAATTTCTGTACTGGAGCAGGAAATAAATAATGAGATAAATTAACATCGTTACGATATATATTTAAGTCTTTCATAGCTACAGTAATAGCTTCTAAATCAAATCCCGATAAAGGTCTTAGAGATTTCCAGTTACCATTTGAATCTTTTCCAAAGCATAGCAAAACATTATCTACTTTTCCAGTAGCCTCAGTTTGAAGATGCATGGGAAACATTTTTAGCAGACCGTCCGAAGAACCGAAACAATAATTTCCTGAAGCAGCGTATCCCGTCTTCTCCCATTTTAAAATAGATTTTTTATAGCAATCTGCTAGAGATTGATCTAAAAGGAAAGCATCAAAAAAAGTTATTTTTGAGAATTTGGCTAGAATATTTTCTTCATCATTTTCTGAAATCGAAAAATTTTCCAGAGTGCTCTGAGCTGCTAGAGAGCCACAAAAAAGAGTTGTTACACCAACAAATCCAACATTTTTTATAAAATTTCTTCGTGCTAAATTGATCATAATCCTCTGCTTTTCTGTTAAATTCACAGTAAAAGTAATAAAAGGAAATATGAAATGGTAATTTTTTGTTAAAGAACACAATAAAAACCGTATAAGTACGTTAGATAGCTCCTTTTTTAAAGAAAACACTTATACGGAAAAAATATGCAAAGATAAAGTGTAGAGTTAAAAAGGAAGTACAACAAATCCTGATAAAATCAATAAGCTAACAATTCTTTGCTGTTTCATATTTTTTGTTTAAAAAATTATTTTACTTCTGGAACAATAATTTGATATTTTCCGCTAAGATGCATTAGGCTAAAAAGATACATTAGCCCATCATAATACGGATCAAAATAACCGTCTTCATAAGGTTCGAGCTTTGCATTCCAAACCGCATGAACAAAATCTAAACTTTCTTTATCCTGATTGACCAATGATGCTGTTGCTGAAGTAGCCACTAGACCAATAGAATGTCTTAGTTTTTTAACAGGGCCAGCCTGAAGGATAAAGTCGGGAGTCGAACCATCCAAATTAAATTGATCTTCAAACTTGTCTAATCCTTTAGATCTAAGAAAATTTTGAAATCGCTTCGAATAGTCTTCCTGCCATTCTTTATCTTTTCGGTTCCAAGTGTAATCCATAGCAATATTCATAGGGACACGCCAAGAATCATAACGGAATCCAGGAGGCATCCAAGGTGTCGGATGTGGTTCTCCGTTAAATTCGGTATAATCTGAATTTAGCCCCGTAACAGGATGACAGGCCTTATGCAAAAAGTTACGTGACACATCGGCACATTCCTTATAGAACTGTTCATGTCCGTCTTTAGCATAGCATGCCCATATTTCATAAAAGGCTGGAACATGATAAGAAGGATCTGTCCAATTATAACCGCCTCCTTCTGGCACAAAAGAAATTTGCTTATGTTCTGTATTTATAATATTATGTACATTGCCTGTTCCGTCTTTTTTCCACATGGCATCTAGTATTCTTCTGGCTTCTTTGTAGTAGTTTATTCCTGTATCATTACCCCATTTATTAGAAGCGAAAAGCAAGCTCGTTATATAATACAGTTCTCCATCTGAAGCAGAACCTAGAGAATTTTGTTTTTTAGTCTCTGGATTTACGCTCCACGCAAAATATCCTTCTCTAGGTCCATCTTGATGCTGCATGTATTTTACAGACCATCTCCATAAACGATCGAAAACCTCTTTTTTGTTAAGCTGAACGGCAACCATCATACCATAAGACATTCCCTCGGTACGGGCATCTTTATTTTTAACGTCAGAAACATATCCTAGAGAATCACCTTCTTCAAAATATACTTTATTTGGACCTTCGAATATATCAAAATAAGCTTTGGCTAATTTCTTGTCTATTTCGTCTTGACTGTAGCCTGCTTCCTTAAAGAGATTTCTATACTGAGGCCTTTCAGATTCTGTTTTAGCTGTTTTCTTCTTATTCTGCCCTAGTCCCGATAACGGCAGTGTCAGTATGAAGATCATCACAAATGCAGAAATTTTAATGTTTAATTTTTTATATTCTATCATGTTTATCTTTTTAAATAGTATTTCTTCATATGAAAAAATAAAATGAGATTTTATTTTACAGAACTTACGCCATCTGTAGTTTGTACAATTTTTTGAATGGTTCCGTCTTTATTATAATGCATATAGTCTACGCAGATTGAACGTCTGTAACTGCCTCCTGTTGGCAAACTTCCATTGTGGTAAAAAAAGTACGACTTTCCTTTATAGTCAATAATTCCGGGATGTGTGGTAAAACTATTTGGTACATTTTCCTGAATAATTCCCTGATACTTCCATGGTCCAGTTATACTTTTTGCTGTACAATACTCTATCATTTCGGTTTTTGTTCCTTCACTGGCGTACACTAAATAATAAAGTCCTTTTCTTTTATAGACCCATGGACCTTCAATATAATTTTTAGGCTTAAAAGTGGTAATTCCACCATCTACTTCTGTCATGTTTTTCTTAAGTTTTACCCATTTGCAACTTCCATTTCCCCAAAACATATAGGCTTGTCCATCATCATCTATAAATACTGTTGGGTCAATATCATCCCAACCATACTTCATATCTGTTGTCATTTCATTTATAATAAGTGCTTTTCCTATTGCATCTTTAAAAGGCCCAGTTGGACTATCTGAAACAGCCACTCCTATTGCAGCACCGCCTTGGCTTACTTCATTTTTTTTATGAAATGTCGAAACAAACCAATAAAACTTTCCATCTCTCTCGATGCATTGAGCAGCATAAGCATCGCCGGTTGCCCATGAAAATGCGCTTGGCGAAAGCAACGCTCCGTGATCTTTCCAGTCCTTCATATTTGTTGTCGAAAACACATGCCAGTCAGCCATTTTATAATTGGTATCATCCTGAGTTGCTACATCGTGTCCTGTATATAAATACAAGATTCCTTTATGTACAAGAGGAGCTGGATCTGCTGTAAAGATGTTTCTAATAATAGGGTTTTGTGCTTCTATGCTTATTGTAAAAAAACAAGAAATGGTCACAAATAAAATTTTACTTATATTTTTCATTTTTTAATTCTATTAATTCAAAATACAATTTGACTTTTTCTTCAATACTATTTCTTTAAACAATAAACAGCGCATTTACTGCGCTGTTTATAAAAACTAACTTAACTTAAACTAACCAAAATTTAAAGCCTTAATAACCAGGATTATTATCGCTAGGCTTTATTTTAGGATTAGACGAGGTTTCTCTGTTTGGTATTGGCCATAATTCGCTTTTACCAGCAGTAAAACCTGTTCCTTGCAATACAGTACTTGCTATACCCCATCTTATAATATCATCAAAACGAGATTGCTCTCCGGCAAATTCTACTTGACGTTCGTGGACAATTGCAGCAAAAACGGCATCTTTTGATGCGGTAATATTTGTTGTTAAATTTGCTCTATCACGAACTTCTTTAATGTATGCTATGGCTGCTGTTTGTGAGCCGCCATCTCTTTGGTTTTCACATTCTGCTTTCATAAGCAATACATCTGCATAACGCATTACTTTAAAGTTAATGCTTGAACGTGTTGCCTCATCTTCTCTATCGTAATAGTTTTGATATTTTTTCCAACCCGCTCTTCTAATACCAGCAGAGGTTGTAAAATCACTTGCCACCATTACCTTAGTTCCCTTTAAATAAGATGATCCTGGCACATAAAAAGTATCTCCAAAGCGGTTATCGCCTACTTCATAAGAATCTAAAAGATCATCTGAAGGATAAACATTGTACCAGCTAAGATTACCATATTCTTGACCTCTTAGTGTTGATTCTTCAAAACCTGTTCCTTGGCTATCACCAGCAGCACCCCATTGATCACCAGTTCCATTTTTTTCATCAAACTCAATTTCAAAAATAGATTCTTTACCATGCTCAGTTTCTTCCATAAAGTTGTTGTAAAAACTCCCTTTATCTTCAAGACTGTAACTTGTAACATTATTAAGCGCAGCTAAAGCTTCATTATATTTTTTCTGATATAACAATACTTTACCCAATTGAGCATAAGCAGCTTCTTTATTGGCTCTTCCTGCCGCTTCTGATGTTTTTGGCAAAAGGTTTTGTGACGCAAATACAAGATCTTCCTCAATCAGAGCGTATACCTCTGCTTTAGGGCTTCTTGCGTTTCCGATAATAGTACCAGTTTTATAAATTGGCAAATCGCCAAAACGTTTCACTAAAAGGAAGTAATAGTATGCTCTTAAAAAATGAGCTTCACCTAGATATTTGTTCTTTTTTTCCTGAGATAAAACAGCATTTGGAAGGGCATTAATTTTAGCTTCATTGTCTAACACGAAATTTGCTCTTGAAATTCCGATATAACAAGATTCCCAATAATATTGAATAATATCGTTTCCTGCATTAAAAGAAAAATCCTGAAAAGGTTTCTTATTACCTTCTAACTGAGGATTTCCTAAAGCATCATGTCCCATAAGATCCATGGCAAAGAAAAGATTTCTTCCATAAAGTCCTCTTGTCTGAAGATTTGCATATGAAGCATTTACCGCAGACTGCACCTGAGCTTCTGTTTTAAAGAAAGTTTCAGGCGATAAAGTATTGGGATTACTCAATTCTAATTCGCTACTGTCACATGAAGTCATTGTTAAAGCTCCAGACAGTACTATAAGTATATATTTAATTTTTTTCATCGTCTTTAAATATTAAAATGTAACATCAATTCCAAAAATTACCGATTTCGGCTGTGGATATCTTCCTAAATCAATACCTGCTGAATTTGCATTACCGTCTGCACGTGCAATTTCTGGATCTAAACCAGAGTAATTTGTAATTGTTATAAGATTTTGTCCGCTTATATAGAATCTTGCTTTAGAGAAATAGCTCTTAAAGGCATCTCCTGTTAATGTATAACCTAAAGCAATGTTTTTTAATCTTGTGAAAGAACCATCCTCAATATAGCGTTGGTTTGCAGAAGACCAGTTGATATCAGCTCCTTGAGCTCTTGGCAAGGTAGCAGAAGGGTTTGTTACGACACCGTTTTGAACAATTGCCCTGTCTAAAACATCAGTGCTTGCATTAAACAAACGGTTCATTCCTTTTAAATCAAAAGTATTTGCATTATAAATATCGTTACCCGCAACTCCAGTTATAAAACAGTTAAAATCAAAGTTTTTATATGCTGCGCTTAAATTTAATCCGTAAGTGAAATCAGGATATGGATTTCCGATGTTTGTTTTATCCTCAGAATTGATGATTTTATTGCCGTCACGGTCAACAATTTTAATATCTCCCGGTTTTATAGCAGTCTGGCCCGGTCCAAAAACAGCATCAACTTCTGCTTGGTTTTGGTAAATTCCATTAGTCTGATATCCATAAAAATAAAATAACGGCTGTCCCACTTCTAATCTAGAGAAGTTTTCAAGACCTGCTCTTGGTGTAGGGCCGCCTAATACGCTAGTTACACCAGGAGCTAAGCTCGTTACCTCATTTTTACTTGTTCCTAAATTTGCCACTGCAGACCACGTAAAGTCTCCTTTTCTGTCATTGTAGCCAAGCGAAACTTCAAAACCGCTTACTTTTACGTCTGCGATATTTTGAATTTGAGTTCCACCACCTGCAGATCCAACAGAAGCAGCAAGCGGAACCGCAAAAAGAATGTCACTACTTTTATTGTTAAAATATTCAAAAGAACCTGTTAGTTTATCATCAAACAAACCAAAATCAACCCCAATATTTCTATCTAATTTTGACTCCCATTTCAAGTCTGGATTAGCCGCAACACCTAAAGAAACCCCAGGCGCATTTGCTCCTCCAATTGGATAGTTATAATTTGCCAATAAAGTAGCGCTATATTGATAGTTGTCTATTCTGTCATTTCCAGTTGTTCCTGTACTAGCTCTAAGTTTTAATGTGCTGAAAATAGAATTTTCCATAAAACTTTCTTTAGCTATGTTCCATCCTATAGCAACAGAATAGAAATTACCCCAACGGTTATTTGATCCAAAACGAGAAGATGCATCTCTACGTCCTGAAACAGCTAATAAGTATTTATCAGCATAATCATAGTTGATACGAGCAATATATCCTAAGTTTTTTTCTTCATAATTAGCAGATCCTAAACTTCCTTCATTATAACGCAGCTGATCAATTTCGTTTGAAATATAATAGCGGCTTCCTGCTGCTAAGCTTTGTGATTTTCCGTCAATTTTAGTAATAACTCCTAATACTTCAAGGTTGTGTTTTTGAGCAATAGTTGTTTTATATGTTAAGCTATTATCAAAAACGATAGTTTGTCCTTGTGAATTTGTTTCGTTTGTTGAAGAAAATGCCTGTTTGTGATAAGAACCATCCTGAAAACCAGGAATAAAAGTATGGTCTTTGCTTGTATAGTAATCTAAAGAAACTTGTGATCTGAATTTCAAACCTTTGTAAATTTCTAACTCGGCATAAATATTTCCGATAATCGATAAATTATTAATTTTCTGATATCCTAAATTAGCTACACGCACTGGATTTTCTGCATCGTTTCCATCAATAGCACTAGGGCCTTGATATCCTCCGATATTATCTTCATTATAAATTGGTAAATAAGGAGCCATTTTAATAGCATGCTCTAAGAGTGTTCTTCCGCCTGAGCTGCGTTCCGGATTTATTGTACTGAAAGAAACTCCCATGTTGCTTCCAATTCTTAGTTTGCCAATATCTTGTGTATTATTAGCTCTAAAAGAATAACGTTCGAAACCAGTGTTTATAATAGCTCCGTCTTGTTTCATATATTCTGCAGAATAACGTCCTGTCGAAGTTTCTGTACCATTTGAAAAGCTCAGATTATAATCCTGCATAACTCCAGTTTGAAAAATCTGGTCCTGCCAATTTGTGTTAATGTTTCCAAATTCAGCCGCTCTTGCTGTTAGATCGCTTCCTAAATCTTTAGCATATTGAAGATATTGTTGCGTATTTAAGACATTGTATCTTTTTGTCACTTCCTGTCCCCCAACGTAAGTGCTAAAACTTAATTGCCCCGGACCTTTTTTACCTTTTTTGGTAGTGACCATAATTACACCGTTAAAAGCTTTAGAACCGTACAAAGCTGTAGTCGAAGCGTCTTTTAAAACAGAGATACTCTCGATATCATTAGGGCTTAAACCTGAAAGATTCCCAGTTAAAACTCCATCAATTACATACAGAGGAGCGCTATTTCCCATTGTAGCCAGACCACGAATACTAACGGTAGGATTAGAACCTGGTGCGCCATTTACAACTGTGACCCCTGCTGCACGCCCTTGTAAAGCAGATTCAGCATTCGTAATAGGCACTGCGGCAATATCTTTTGAGCTTACTGTTGAAACTGCTCCTGTAACCTTAGTTCTCTTTTGAGTACCATAAGCTACTACAACTTCATTTAAATTTTGTGCAGATTGAATAAGAGTTACATTTATTGAATTTCTTTCGCCCACAGTAATAGTCTGTGACACTAAGCCAACATAAGAATACGTTATTTTATCAGTAGGATTAACTCCTTTTAAAGAGTATTTACCGTCAAAATCTGTTGATGCGCTATTCTGCGTACCTTCTACATTGATGCTGGCACCTGGCAACGGAAATCCAGAAGGATCTGTAATCACGCCATGAATGGTCTTTGATTGTGCCATTATACTATGACTGCCCACGATCAGCAGTCCAATTAGTGCAATTTTGAGTTTTAAGTTCATGTTAATAGTTTTTTTGTTTGGTTTAAATAGTTAATGGTTTTTTGTTTGTTTTTTAATTCAAGGTTTGGTTCATAAGCTTTTTGTTTAAATCTTTTTTAGTTTCAGTTTGTTTTTATCTTACAGAATATTCTTCCAATTGAGTTAATAGGGCGGAGAAATAACGAAAGCAAATATAAAAAAACAACTCAAAAAACAATCGGTTGTTTTATATTTTATTTAAAAAAAACTCGTTTTAAAAACACAAAAAATATTTTTTAACTTAAAAAATTAAAAATATACTAAATCAAAGACTTAATATAAATTTAAAATAAATAATTTAATATACATTTGTCAGATTTTTTGCAAAAAATACAATAATAAAAAATTAGATAAAATTTACACTAATATTAAATTATATAAATAAATTACTACTAATATTAGTTAAAAAAATGTATTTTAGAAATTATCTTATACTATTTTAACCATTAATAGAAGCAAAATGACTAAAAACAACAATCGGTTGCTTTAAAAAGCATTCTATTTTGCATTAGAAATGTAGATTCTAAAAGATTTAGTTTATCAACCTGTAATACAAAACTTTATAGTAAATATTCTCATTTAAACATCAATTTCACGAACTCTCTTTTGATGCAATAGATTAGTATTTATAATGCCTTTCATTTTGTAGGAAACCTTAATTGCTCTTCATTCTCATTGGGACTGCTTCCGTTGATTCATACATACAACAAAAAAAGCCAGCTTATTTATCTTAAGCTGGCTCCTATTGGAATTGAATAAATCAAATTTGGCTATATCACATATTTTTTTACCATTTAATTGGTTAATAGCATCCCACCATTGCATGGTATTTTCATTTCAACTTCTTTATTTTTATTTACCGTCAGCTTGCTGATCTTTCCATTTAGCTGGTCATCATCGCTGTAACAATCTACTTTAGCACCAGAATTAAACATATCTAATTTTAGCTTTATCTTCAGTAGTTTTTTTTCAGCATTAATTCCAGCAACATACCACTTTGCTCCCTTTCTTCTAGCCAGCACTACGTATTTGCCAGGATAGCCATCTAAAAAGCGAACTTCATCCCAAACAGAAGGCACTTCCTTCATAAACTTAATAGCCCACTCCGGAGCATCATATAAATTATTTGGTGCTAAGGCAAAATGTTGCACACCGCTTTGAAAAAGTACCGAAGTAGCTAAAGCAAACACATCAGATGTCATTCTTTTTGATCCTTTACCTGCAATATTATCGCTATTATAGAATTTATTTAAAGCACTTCCTCCAAAATCCATACTTCCCACCGTGTTTCTAATAAAAGTATGCGTTGTGGCATTTAAGGCTTCATTATCGCAGCTTAGTTGTCCAAAATGCAGATTTTCACTTGCCAAAACCGCTTCGCTAGATGCATAATTTGGATACATGCGTTCCCAACCTCGAGGTAAAGTACATCCATGAAAAATAACCATAATTCCAAATTCATTGGCATCTGTCAAAATATCTTCATACAATTTCATGGTCACCTGTTTATCTCCTCCAAAAAAATCAACTTTGATTCCTTTAATCCCAATGCTATTCATCCATGCCATTTCCCTGCGTCGGATAGTTGCATTATCCATTAAGCCCCTCGGCCCCTGCGGAGCATCATTCCAATACCCATTTGAATTATACCATAAATAAAGCCCCACGCCTTTCTGCGCACCGTATGCGGCTAATTCTGCAATTTTATCACGACCTATTTGCGTATCCCAAAGCGCATCAACTAAAATGGTTTCATATCCCATTGAAGCGCTAAAATCGATATATTGTTTTTGTACAGGAAACGTTGTGCTGTTGTCCATCTTCATAATCCAACTCCAAGTTCCTTTTGTGTACTGGTATTCTTTAGAAGCTTCATATTTTGGTTTAACCAAATCAAACGAAACAGTAGTTTCAACTATTGGAGCCAGCGTCTCTCCAATTGTGATGGTGCGCCATGGAGTTTCTCCTGTAAGTGGAATTCCAGGCGCAACTGTACCATTTCCGTTATTTTCTCCCTGCATCGGAAATCCAATTGAATATAATCCGTTCTCATGCCCAATTAATCTGCTTGCACAATAACCGCTGTCTACCCCAGTTTCAGAAATTAAAACCCATCCGTCGCTATTTACTTTAAACAGACATGGAAACGTGTAGCCATTTCCTAAACCATTTTTTCCAACAGCATCATCAAGTGCATATGAAGTTTCATAACTTGGAGCTGTTCTCGCAAATCCTGTCATTGGATTACTTTGCGGACACAGGAATGTCGTGGTTCCTTTTGGCAGTAAAAATCCTGAAGCTTCTTCTTCAACTACGCAGGAAACTGTTTCTTTCTGCGGATATATTTTATATTTAAATGCCAGATTATTATTGCTTACTCTAAAAATCACATCAAAAGCTGCCCTGCCATCTTTTGTAAATGAAAAAATAGCTTCGTTAGCGGTATAATGAACACTGCTTTTTTTTATGTTACGCAATTGATAGGATTCGTCAATTTTATTTTGACTGCTATTTGCCTCTAAAGTCAAACCGAAACTAAAATCTCCTGCACTTGTTTTTAGACCTAGTGGAGACTTCTCAATAAACGTTTTTTCATTGTATGTTACATTATACTGCGGTATTCCATTATCTGCAGAAATCGACACAACAAGTTTTCCATCAGGACTTTTTACTATTGGCTGCGCGTTTAGCTGAAAGAAACCAACAAAACATAAGAATATTATTTTTTTAAGATTCATAAACTTTTAAAATTTTTCTTTTGTGAATAATCAAACTTTTTCATCTTCCAGAAATAGTATTGATCTTTAAAATATTATTTAAAAAACAGTGCTAAATGAGTCTGCCTATACAGGTTATGTAATGAATAGTTGTTTTTCTTTGATTGTAGACTATTTAATTTCTGAAATCGTATCATCAACACGGAAATAATCAAAATCAGCGAAACCGCCTGCAGTTTTTGAAGCGTAATTAAAAAGTCCAAATCGGTAACCCATAAAATGAGGAAGTGTGTAAGGCATTTTTATAGTTTTTCCAATGCTGATCCATTTTTTTCCATCTAAACTGTAATAAAATTTTCCTTGATCTGCTTGATTTTTAAAATTGCATTCGGCTTTAAAAAACACTCTATCCTGATTTAATAAGGCACTTTCTATTTCTTTTGGATTTCCGTTCTCTGCATTTATCATAACTACTTTTTTCTTTCCATTCTCAACTTTTACACCAACTAGACCAAAATCTTTTTGCAGTAATGAAAGCCCTGCAAAATCACCTTCTTTCATATTAGAAAACTCTATCATAGTAGATCCCGAACATACAGGACCAAAAGTTCTTTGTGTCAAAATATTTTTTACCTGCGTAAAACTGCTGTCTATTTTAGATGTTCTTAATCTTAAATAACCTTTTCTTTCTTTAACAGACCAGTTTGAATTATCCGGATTATGATTCCACTGCCAGACCAACGGCAGATCATTTTCTCCATTTTTACGGGTAAATTCATCTGAGTTTACAATTCCGGGAATAAGGCTTTTATTGGCTGGAAGATCCAATTTATCAGGCACTTTACCATTTTCCCCCAATACTGGCCATCCATTTTCCCATTTTACAGGAACAAGATACGGAATACGGCCAACACCTCCTGCATCTTTAAACAAATAAGAAAACCATCTGCCATCTGGAGTATCGATAAGTCCGCCTTGTGCTACGCCCAAATCCTGAAGTCCGACTTTTCCTTCCCAAGGACCTGCCATCGAATCGGCTCTGTGTATGATTACAGTACGCATGCCGTTTTTAGGCCAGCAGATATTAAACAAATAGTATTTCCCTTTAATTTTAAAAAGCTGGGATCCTTCTGCTGGCAGCATGATCTCACTCATTGCTGGAGCATTAGCATTTTCAATTAAGACTTTCTTCGTTTCTTCTTTAACTTCTAACAAATCTTCTTTTAATTCTACAACTTGAAGTTTTCCGCCTCCCCAGACAAGATAAACTTTGCCATCATCATCAAAGAAAAGCGAATGATCATGGTACGATTTGCTTAATACAATTCTTCTCCAAGGCCCTTTTTCAATATCTTTTGTAGAAAAAATATACGTTTTATCCGTTGTTCCCGAAAAAGTACTCACATAATATACTCCATTATGATAACGCAGACTGCTTGCCCAAGAACCTCTGCCGTAATCATTTTTTCCATTATCTAAGTTTAGGCGGTCATCTTTATCTTCTAAGGTTTGGTAAGCGTAATTAACGAGATGCCAATTCACCAAATCTTTAGATTTCATAATCGGAACACCTGGATTCATGTGCATAGTTGTACTGCTCATATAGTAAGTGTCGTTTACCCTGATTATCGATAAATCTGGTACGTCGGCAAAAATAATAGGATTTTGAGCTTTGCCATTTTGAGCTTGACCCGCAAAAATGTTCATTGCTAGTGCCAAAAAAGCACATATAAAATCTTGTGTTTTCATCTTAATTTCTGTTTTCGATATTTCTAAAGCTTTAGATTTCATTTCTCTCGAACAACTGTCGAAATCCCATAGAAAAACGGACAGTTAAACAAACATCTTTTCGTCTCATTTTATTCATTTCATTTTTTTGCATGTCCTATTTTCTTTCCAAATCTAGTGGTACTTTCAAATTTGGCCCGTCGTTTCTAAAACAGTATATTTTGCAAAACTCGATTCATCAACGGGTTTGAATAGTAATTGCGAAAACATATATAAGCTGTTTTTCCATACTTTAAAATCGTGAACTCCTGGTTCTAAATAATAAATGTGCGGCACATTATTTTTAACTAAATAATCGTGAGTGCGTTGACTGTTTTCAATTAACCAATCCTTATCTCCGCAAGAAATCCAAAGCAGTTTCAGTTTCTTTTTAGTTTCCTCGGGATTTGGCACTAATTCTTCTGTTTTCTTAGTATTTGGAGCCGATGAAAACCCTCCTATCCAAGCAAATTTATCCAAGTTTCCTAAACCGAAATTCAGCGATTGTCCTCCTCCCATAGACAATCCTGCAATGGCACGATGTTCTCTATCTTTGCGAACATTATATTTTTTTTCAATAAAAGGAATTAAATCTTTTAATAGATCTTTTTCAAAATCTGCAAATGCCTGCACTTTCTCTGGCGCCATAATATTTCCCGAAGCACTATCATCTTTCATAGCTCTTCCGTTTGGCATTACCACAATCATTGGCTGTAATTTGCCTTCTGCATAAAGGTTGTCTAATATAATCTGCGGACTTCCGCCGTTAAGCCATTCTTTTTCATCTCCTCCAATTCCATGCAATAGGTATAAAACTGGGTATTTATTATTTTTAGCAAATCCTGGCGGTGTATAAATAGTTGCTTTTCTAACTGTGCCAACCGTCTTTGAATTATAACTTACCGTTTCTATTTTTCCTGTCGGAACTTTCGGGTCTAGCGCGTCGAATCCTATTGGTGCCTGAACAATAAAAGGGTCATTTGAAGCATTTGACTTGTAACCTAACAAGGAAAGCATTTTTTCTGCATAACGCTTTCCTAATTCTCTATATCCTGCAGCATTGAAATGAAGAAAATCTGCAGCAACTGTGCAACCTTTTGATGAAATTACATACGAGGTTGGAATAGTCTGAGGCAATGTTGCGATAATTTTATTCATGCTCGCACATTTCCCGTTTTGGTCTTCATTGACAGTTTCTCCAGAAAGTAAAGGCACTTTTTTAGGATCTAAATTGAGATCCCTCATCAGATTATCATAGACTATTTTGACCTTTTTCGGCCACAATGTATCACCCGTATTAGATTCTCCCTGATGTAGCAAAATTCCTTTTATGACACCTTTCTTTTGAGCAATTTTTGCCATCTCTACAAGTCTAGCATACGGACTCCCATCATATTCTTTGATTATACCCAGCATCCAGTCTGGCGCTGTTTTGATGTAACTCTCTAAATTGTCTTTATCAAAAAGTTCTATCTTACATCCTCCAACTGCAACATTTACCACTCCCACTTGTATGTTTTTAGGAAGATTGGCAACCATAATTCTTCCAAAATAATCTGTTGGTGTTAATCCAGTTTTACATCGACATAGAGGTGGTATTGCTGTATACCATTTACCCATTTCGCGGTTTAAATCTGGACAGTCTACTGCTTCCAGCACTTGAAAGCGAGGATCTATATTTATCTTGTCTTCAGCTTCTATTGGCGCGGCACCTTCCATATTAGACTGACCAAAACTTAAATAGATATGAAAATTTGGATCTTGAGAATATCCCTTCTGCCCTGCAAAAAAAAGGACTACAATTAAGAAAAATCTAATTATTGATTTCATGATATCTTGTTAAATCTAATTTTATTTAAATAATTCTAAATGAACTGCTTTACCCATTTTTCGGTATCATGTTCCAAACCAAAATAATGAGCTTTTAATGCTTTTATTTTCTATTTCAGAATTGCATTATTGGAAGCAGTAGCATACAAACCAACCAAAGCCCCTGTAAATCCTCCTGCTACATTTGTTGAAAGAACATCTCCTGAAACTCCTGTTCCAAGATTTTCAAAATCAGCGCTGTTTAAAGCATAACTAAACTGATAATTATCTCCTGCAGCTTTAACTTGCAAACGTATTGCACCCATAATTTCAATTTTTTTGCTAGCTATAATTTCAGATTGACCATTTTCTGTTCTTTCTAGCAAAACATAAGTATCTTTTCCTTTTTTAGTTACCCCAAAAACATAATTGAAATTTTCATTCTGCAGACATACAATTCCTGCCAAATCTTTCTCTGATTCAGGTTTATAATCTAATGTGGTTTCAAATGAAAAAGTGTTGTGCTGCTGTCTATAAAATAATGTTGAAGTTGGCTTTAGCTCTTTAATATTTACCGGAAATGGATTAATCTGCAAGCCTTTTTTAACAATAGAAATAAAATGTTCTCTCGGCCCTCTTAATCCTATCCATCTATAATCTAATTTTTTTGAGGTAAAATTATCTGTAAATGTAAAATTGCCATTAGGAAGAAAACCTTCTTTGCCAGTTTTGTTTATTACACCATTTGGCATTTTCAATTTTGGCTCCATTGGAATTAAGCCGTTTTCAAAAACAGGGAAAGTCCCCGACCAGTCTACTGGCAAGATAAATGTTTCGCGTCCTGTATTTACTCGGTCTTTTTCATTTGGACGAATTCCCAAAAACACACCATAATATTTATTATCAGGACCAAGCACTAAATCTGCGTGTCCAGCCCAATCTACTTTATCGGGTCTGTTTTTAGGAAAATATCTTTGAGTAAGAATTGGATTATTGGATGCTGGCTTAAAAGGACCTTTTGGACTATCGCTAATAAAAATAACTTCACTATGATTATCTCCTGTACCTCCTTCTGCACACATTAAATAATAATGATTGTCTTTCTTATACAAATGAGGCGCCTCAATCCATATTGGTTTCTTAGAAAGATCAACTCCGCCATCTACTATAATTTTATCTGTTCCAGGAATAACTTGATCTTTATCTAGATCATATTCCCATACTTTAATAACACGATGTCCATTATACAATTCTTTTCCTTTATCTGGAGCATCATTGTGCACCACATAACCTTTTCCGTTGTCATCAAAGAAAATAGAAGGATCAATTCCGTTAAAAGCCAATTTAATTGGACTTCCCCATCCATTTTTTGGATCTTTCGTTTTCACAATAATATTTCCCATATTTCCTGTAAATGCCGTTACAATCATATAGAAAGTGTCATTGTGTGGATTATAAGTAATTCCCGGCGCGTAAACACCACCACTAATGCCTGTATCATGGGGATTAAACTCTGATACATTATTCAATACTCCTCCCAAATCAGTCCAGTTTACCAAATCTTTAGAATGAAAAATTGGCACTCCTGGAAACATAGCAAATGAAGAACAAACCATATAGTAGTCCTCTCCTTTTCTTGTAATAGCAGGATCTGGATAGCATCCTTGCAGAATTGGAGAATAGAATTCATCGGGTTTTAAAGGATTTCTTTTATAGATTTCATCATCTCCCTGATATATAACACTAGAAAAGATTGGAGATCGCTTATTTGACGTTTTGTTTGATTTTTTCTCTTGGGCTGTCAGGGAGAAAAAACATAAAAATCCGATAAAGTATAAAAAAGATATTTTTTTTGTAATCATTGCTGCTTCTATTTTAATCGTTTTTACTTGTTTTAATTGTTTGAAAGACTTGATTGAAAAACTAGAAAAAGTTAATTGCCTAACGCAAAAATGGCCGAGCTGTACTCACATAAAATTCTAAGCACATATGCATGCAAAACCTGTAATTATGAGAATACTATAATTACAACGAATTCTGCAAATAGTCCATTTTAGCTTGTTTTACATTCATAAAAAGTTAGTTTAATTATTTAAAGTAGTTTTGTTCGCTAGCTATTTTAAACACTTAAAGAGCTTAAATATAACAATATTTTATAAGTGTATTTTTTACAAATATAAACAAATAACCATAAAACACAATCGGTTGTGTTATTTTTTATTGATAACTATAAAAAAAATAGCAATGAAAAACATTTTAATCGCATAAAAAAACATAAAAAACTTACAAAACATTAAATTCAATTAGAATACTGGCATACTATTTAATGAAAACTATCTCTTAATGCGATATCATTACAGAAAATATAAAAAGATAAAATCCTACCTTTTATTTTAAAGTTTTAAACTTTAGCATTTCTGGGATCACAAATAGCTAAAAAAATAATCACTACAATCATACATTATTGTATCACTGTATAATAACTACTCTTAAGTATAAAAAACGAACATCAAAATGAAAAGAGTTTGCGCGTAACGTTCTTTAGCTATCCTGTTTATTTGTAAAATTAAATGCATCCAAAAATCATCAAATTAAGGAAATTTCATTTAGTCCGGAATATTCAAAAAAAATGCCTCTGCTATTTTAATTATACAATACAATAGCTTGAATAAGCAATAAAAACACAATATTTAGCATAATAAATTATTGATAAATCAAAAAAAAATCATTTTTTACGAAATAAAAATTTCAGGTTAGACAAATTTTTCTTTTCTTTACGCAATCGGTTGTATTTTTTTTTCTAGAACATAAATCGACTTTCGCTTCAAATAAAAAATTATCTGCATGAAAACAAAAAACATAAAATATCAAATTCTACTATTGATCTCATTTTGCATTTCAGCACAAAATAATGAGCCAAAATTTCTTTTTCAAAATACCAGTACCACATTTGAGGAACGAGTCGAAAACTTAATCAGTCAGCTTACATTAGAAGAAAAAGTAGCACAAATGCTAAATGCCGCACCTGCGATCCCAAGGCTTGGAATTCCAGCTTATGACTGGTGGAATGAAACTCTACACGGTGTTGCAAGAACTCCTTTTAAAACAACAGTTTTTCCGCAGGCCATTGCAATGGCTGCAACCTTTGATAAAAATTCTCTTTATAAAATGGCCGATTATTCTGCTCTAGAAGGCAGGGCAATATACAATAAGGCAGTGGAGCTTAAAAGAACAAACGAACGTTATTTGGGACTAACCTACTGGACTCCTAATATCAATATTTTTCGTGACCCAAGATGGGGACGCGGACAGGAGACTTATGGAGAAGATCCCTATTTAACAGCTACGTTAGGTGACGCTTTTGTAAAAGGGCTTCAGGGTGATGATCCCAAATACTTAAAAGCTGCAGCCTGCGCAAAACACTACGCCGTACATAGCGGACCAGAATCTCTACGACATACTTTTGATGTTGATGTCACTCCTTATGAACTGTGGGATACTTATCTGCCAGCGTTCAAAAAATTAGTTACCGAATCGAAGGTAGCTGGAGTAATGTGTGCCTATAATGCATTTAGAACACAGCCCTGTTGTGCAAGTGATATCCTTATGAATGACATTCTGAGAAAAGAATGGCATTTTGACGGCTATGTCACATCGGACTGTTGGGCTATCGACGATTTTTTTAAAAATCATAAAACCCATCCTGATGCTGAATCAGCCGCTGCAGACGCAGTATATCATGGAACAGATGTTGATTGTGGAACCGACGCCTACAAATCGCTTGTGTCAGCTGTTAAAAACGGAAAAATTACTGAGGAGCAGATTAATATTTCTGTAAAACGTCTTTTCTTGATCCGCTTTAAATTAGGAATGTTTGATCCTGTTTCGATGGTTAAATATGCACAGACTCCAAGTTCTGTTTTAGAATGTGAAGAACATAGCAATCATGCGTTAAAAATGGCCAGACAATCTATAGTTCTGCTAAAAAATGAAAAAAATACGCTGCCATTGAGCAAAAAACTCAAAAAAATTGTTGTGTTAGGGCCAAATGCAGATAATTCAATCTCCATTCTTGGAAATTACAACGGAACCCCATCTAAGTTAACAACTGTATTACAGGGCATAAAAGAAAAAGTAAGCGCCGATACAGAAGTTATTTATGAAAAGGCTGTCAACTTTACGAATGATACTCTATTGGTTTACAAAAATCTTAAAAACCAATATTCTTATGAAGGAAAACAAGGTTTTAAGGCAGAATATTTTACTAATAAAACATTGTCTGGTAAACCTGAAACTACAAGAACTGAATCTGAAATAAATAATTTTTGGCAAGAAGGAGAAATTATTACTAAAAACATCAAAGCAAATCATTTTTCAGCACGATATACCACTAATTTTAAAGCTGACGAAAATGGTTCAATCACTTTTGAAATTCGTGCAGATGATGGCTACAGATTCATCATAGATGGAAAAGAAGTCATAAATGCTTGGGAGAAAAACCGATGGGGCGAAAAAACCTATAGACTTCAAACCAAAAAAGATGCAGTTTACAATTTAGTGCTAGAATACTGGCAAGGTGAAGGAAAAGCCGAAGTGTCATTGCAAACAGGAAATTTTATAAAAACCGATTTCAATACTTTAATTGAACGTCATAAAAATGCAGACGCATTCATTTTCGTAGGAGGTATTTCACCACAGCTTGAAGGAGAAGAAATGCCAGTAAATGTTCCAGGATTTAACGGCGGAGATCGTACCTCTATATTGCTTCCTGAAATACAGACACAACTTTTAAAAACTCTTAAATCTTCCGGGAAACCAGTAGTTTTTCTAATGATGACAGGTAGTGCAATAGCTGTTCCGTGGGAAGCAGAAAATATACCAGCAATACTTAATGTATGGTACGGCGGACAATCTGCTGGAACTGCTTCTGCTGATGTTCTTTTTGGCGATTATAATCCTGCCGGAAGACTTCCTGTGACTTTTTACAAAAGCGACTCTGATTTACCTTTGTTTACTGATTATAAAATGGAAAACAAAACATACCGTTATTTTAAAGGCACTCCATTGTATGGTTTTGGCTATGGTTTAAGTTATACCGAGTTTAAATACAGCGAGCTAAAAATCCCAGAAAAAATCAAAAAAGGACAGCCAATCACAATTTCTGTCAAAGTAACAAATTCAGGAAAAATGGAAGGAGAAGAAGTCTCGCAACTGTATTTGGTTAATCTAGATTCGACAATAAAGGCACCTTTAAAAAGCCTTAAAGGATTTGAAAGATTTAATTTGAAACCTGGCCAAAGTACTGTCGTAAGCTTTAATCTTTCTCCAGAAGATCTTTCCTATGTAACCGAAGACGGAAGCCTAAAACAATATCAAGACAAAGTTCAGATAGCTGTAGGTGGCCGTCAACCTGACGAAAAGGAAAAAGGAAAAAATAATTTAATAACTAAAACTTTAAAAATAGAAAAATAACCGCTTTTAAAAACGTTAAAACATTAGTTTTAGCGTTTTTTTTTATGTTTTTTCAGAACTGTTTGACCATCTTTTACAACTATAACCTAAAGGTTCAAAAAATTAAAAAGCTGAGCAAGTACAACAGCTCAGCTTCTATATTTACCTTAAGGCTTTTAAATCTTATTTAAAAATATTTCTTATCGCTTTTCCGATTTCAGCAAAATCATCATGACTGCTTACTGATCTTTTTTCGGTATTGTTTGAGGTAGTTTTAGAAAAAGGATAGATGAGCATGTAGTTGTTATTACTGAATTTCAGATTTAAAAGATCTGGAATATCTCGCATTCGCGAAAAATACGAGTGCATTCCCCTATCTCCCATCATAATAATTAATCCTTCATTTTCTTCAATAGTCAGAGCGGTTTGCTGGGCATCTTCCCAATTTTCAAAAACATCAAATGTTGCTTCTATAGAGGCTTTTTTAGCGATTCGTTTTAAGATATTTAGTGTTTTTTCCTTTCCATAGAAACTCATTTTGGCTCCAGAATTACGGCCAATATTCCAAATTCTCAACATCGAATGAAAAAATCCCGCATCCAATTCGGCATCTGCTGGAATAAAAACCAGATATCTTTTAATAGTCGCTGCTGGCTGAACCGCATGATAGACCATTAAATTGATATTTTTGTTTCGGAGATAACCATTATACAAATTGTATACAAATGAAGCCGAAAAGCCTTTTCCGCCTTCTAGACCTACAATAAGATCGGTAATATCTTTTTCTTTTATCACATTGCTTATTCCGCCAGCTGTATCATTATCGTGACGCGTAATTGGATGCAATTCTACATCTGCAGCCGAAGCGGCTTTTATCGCGCTTTCTAATATTCTTTCTGCATTTTTTTCAGAAGATTCATTAGCATCTTCATTAATCACATTTACGGCGTAAAGCTGTTTATTAGATGCTGTTTTTACCATCAAGCCAAGATTCACCATTTTTTCTACTGTAGCTTCATGGTTCACAGCAAGCAATATATTTTCTTTTTCTTTACTATCACCCGACACTGTGTTGTCTTTTTCTGCTTGTGCAATGCGTTGTGCACTCGCCATAGAGACAAACGATGATATGGTACAAGAAACCAAAATAAGAAGAATACTGCCGTTAAGCACATGTTCGTTTAAAAGTCTTATAGGTTCACCCGCATCATTTTCGCCAATAATTATATTATAACCAACCATAACAGAAGCCAATGTCGCTGCCGCTGATGCCGAACTCAGTCCAAAAATTAACTGTCCTTCATCATTTGTTAGTCTAAATATTTTCTTTGTTAGTATTGCCGCAACATATTTTCCTCCTATTGATGCCACCAACATAATTGATGCTACCCATAAAGTTTCCCAACTTTGTATAAATGCATTAAAATCAATCAGCATTCCCACACTGATTAGGAAGAAAGGAATAAAAATCGCATTTCCGACAAACTCAACCCTGTTCATTAGTGATGATGTATGCGGAATTAATTTATTTAAGGCCAATCCAGCAAAAAAAGCTCCAATGATCGATTCGATTCCTGCCAATTCAGCCAAAAGTGCTGCCAGATAAATCATAACCAATACAAAAAGATATTGCGAGATTTTGTCATCTACAGTTTTAAAAAACCATCTAGCAATTATTGGAAAAATGAGCAGTACAATTAAAGCAAAGACAACCATTGAAACGGATAATTTGACCCAAAAAGCTGTTCCCACTTCGCCCTGCGACATTCCAACAATAGCAGCTAAAACCAAAAGCGAAAGTACATCAGTAATCATCGTTCCGCCAACTGTAATATTTACGGCGAGGTTTTTAGCAATTCCCAAACCACTTACCATTGGATACACAATTAAAGTATGAGACGAAAAAAGACTGGCAAACAATATTGAGGTAAGCAGTGAAAAATGAAGTAAATAATAACCGCCTACAAGTCCTAAAGCAAACGGAACGGCAAAAGTGAAAATCGAAAAGATAATGCTCTTCCATTTGTTCTTTTTAAAATCGGCCATATCAATTTCTAGACCTGCTAGAAACATGATATACAAAAGACCTGTAGTACCTGTAACTACAACGCTGCTGTCTCTAGAAAGCACTCCAAATCCATTTGGACCAATAAGAGCACCGGCAATAATAAGACCGAGCAAATGTGGTACCTTTATTTTGTTCAATAAAAGCGGAATGCATAAAATAATGATAATTTCGATAAGATACTTTAAAAGAGGATCTTCGATAGGAAAGGTTATATGATGTATACTCAGTAGCATAAATTACTTTTTAGTAGATGGAGTAAGTTCGACTGAGAATTTTGCGATACAATTATCCTGACCAGTTATAGTCTGCGTGCCTTTTATGATATTTTTTTTAATATCATCTAGCACTACGCTCACTTTTATTTTGTTTTTTGAAGAGGCTTCTTTTGCCGAATCAAGGACGATTTTACTTTCTAAATATTGTCCAGCAAAAACACGTTTAATTTCGTTATTGCTTAAAACGTTTGTAAACATTCCTGTAGAATCTGAAACAAACTCCCAAACCTCGCTGCGCTGATCGCCAATAACATAATTACTGCAGTTCGATTCTCTGCAGATCATTTTGCTATTCCATGTAACCTTAAGATTTTCTGGCCATTCTTTTACTTTAGGAAGTGTATCTTTTACTTTAGAAATAGACAACAAACTGTCTCTCATTTTTAAAAGCTTATCATAATCTGCTTCTTTATCTTGAAATTGTTTTTCTCTTTCTAAAAGCGCATTTTCACGCACAATAATCTCCTGTTCTTTTTTATTGCTACAGGATAGGAAAACAAGAATAAACAGGATAAAAAAAAGTCTCTTTAAAGTCATAAAAATTGGTTTTGGATTCTACAAGATAAGCAGAAAAATCCTTTTAGCAGATAAAAAACAGGTTTTACTGCCAATTTTGACACTAAAATAAAATTTAGACTACTTTTTTATTAGCTGCCACTTTTCAAGAAAAAATAAAAAACTCCTCTTAAACAGAGGAGTTTTCCAATTTGTACTAATTTCAAAATTATTATTCCGCACCTGGTTTTTTCAAACCAATATCTTTCATTGGATATTTTTGATAAGTAGCAAGATGTGCAGCAATTAATTGCATTACGCCAGGAATTCCCCATTCAAAAAAGCGATGTCCTGTACTTAATTGTTCTTTTGGATCTGTATATAAATTATAAACCCATGGACTCATACCAACTCCTTCAATTGTAGATTGGTCAATATTTTTTCTAAGTCCCGAAGTGTTAAAAACATTCATGTGCATTTTGTATTCCTGCCAGCGTACAGCCATGAATTTAGTTTCTGAATACATAAAAACAGCATTTCGATTCGACACCCCTTTGTCTGACAGAAAAAACGATAACTGATCTACTCCATCAATATAATTGGATGAAGGAATTTTATCTAAAACTCCTGCTGCTGAAAGAGAAGTATTAAACATATCGCAAATATCAAATAATCCATCACTTATGCGCCCCGGCGCAATCATGCCTTTCCAGTACGCAATTCCCGGTACTCTAACTCCGCCTTCCCAAGTTGTTCCTTTTCCTCCTCTAAATGGTGTATAACCGCTATCTGGCCAAACATCCTCATTTGGTCCATTATCTGAAGTAATGAAAACTAATGTGTTTTCATCTATTTTTAAGTCTTGCAAAAGTTTCATTAGTCGGCCAACGATATCATCAACTTCTACTACAGCATCTTTATATGGAAAAGCTGCTGGACTTTTTCCTTTATAACCTTCAGATACGTAATTGTCATTGTGCACTTTAGAAAAAGAATGAATCAAATAAAAAGGTTTATCTTCTTTAACCGAACGTCTGATGAAATCTTCACTATAATTAGCAAAAACTTGATCTACTTTTGATAGCTCTTCAATAGTAGAAATTGGTTGCACAATTTTATTCTCGCCACCTTTTTTACCTGTTAAGATATTCTGATCAACCAGTTTTTTCATTGCTGCCAATCGTTCTGGCTTATTGATTAAATCTGGATAAATCCATTCGTTTACAAACTGTGCATATTCTGACTGAACAGAACCAAATCCAAGCCATTCATCATAACCAACATCATTTGGAAGACTTCCTTTGCTTTCGCCTAAATGCCATTTTCCTGAAAGAGCGGTTTTATAACCATTTTGTGAAAGTAATTTTGCAGTTGTATTTTCTGAAGCCCACGGATTTACTTTAGGATTTTCACCTGTCAAAGTTGGTCGTGTCAATCCTGATCTTGCTGGTATTCTTCCGGTCATAATCGCGGCACGACTTGGCGTACAAGTTGGCTGCGAATATGTTGATGTAAGCTGTAAACCTTCGTGAGATACTTTGTCAATATTGGGAGTTGGCGCACCAATAGCAACACCGCCTCCATAAACACCAATATCTCCGTACCCCATATCATCAATAAGAATAATCAAGATATTAGGTTTCTTCTTTAATTTGCTCATTTTATCCTTCATTTCTTTATCCTGATCTGGATGCGGAATTGCAGGTTCTAAATAATCTTTTACTTTAACTGTTGGGTTAAAATAATTTTGCTGTGCGCTCATTTCAGCGACAAAAGCTAAGGCTACTAATAGGACAATATATTTTTTCATAATTCTTTGATTTATGCTAAAATTATTAATTCATAATTATTTCAAGTCTATGTCTACTTTGTCAATAATTCCCGTAAACTTAAATGGCGTTTTATAAGAATTTGCAACTGGCGACCCTGAATCTTCACCAATTCCGAATGTATCGATTCCGAAGCGAGCTGCGACAGTTTTATCAATTCGTCCTTCGCCGACTAATTTATCGTTGATATACAGTTTTCCAGTGCCGCCTTTTCCTGTTCCGCCTCCATCATAGGCAAAATCAAATCGTACGGTGCTTTTTCCAATTGGAAGCGATTCTTTAGAAGTGATAACGTAACGGCCTTCGTCAAAATAATTATAATGATATACTAATTTTCCGTTTTGGACATACAATACAAATCCCGCCGAACTTCCGCCCGAAGCCACAATTACGCCGTTATCGGATTTTGATTTCAATTCAATTTCGGCCGTAATCCTGTGCGATTTATTTTTAGTATTTGGAGAAGCAGTTTCAGCCAGCCTTGTTGCACCTGCATAAAATGTAAAATGCTTGCGTTTAGGATCAGAAGGTGTAGGTTTAGGAGAAACCAAACGTCCAGTTCCTCTATCATCAAGAGGATAAACGTTATATTTCTTGGCCTCTTCATCAAAAATTGCTTTCAATTCTTTCAGCTTTTCAGGATATTTTTTAGCCAAATCAATCGATTCGCTGTAATCTTCATCAATATTATACAGTTCCCATTTGTCTTTATCCCAATTTCCTGGCGCATAATCTTGTCTCCAAGGAAAGGTGTGCTGTGTCGCTGCTACCCAACCGTTATCATAAATCGCACGGTTACTGAAAACTTCAAAATATTGTCTGGTTCTAACGGGTTTAGCATTTTTATCGGTGAAAGTTGATAAGAACGAAACACCATCCATAGGTTTTTGCTCTACGCCATCGACTGTTTTTGGCGCTGGCAAATGAGAAGCATCTAGAACCGTTGGAAGCACATCTATCAAATGCACAAACTGACTGCGCATGCCGCCTTTGTCTTTTATCACTTTTGGCCAGCTAACCACCATAGGATTTCGGCTTCCGCCAAAGTGAGAAGCTACTTGTTTTACCCACTGAAAAGGAGCATTTCCTGCCCACGCCCATCCTACAGGATAATGCGGTTCTGTATCTGGCCCACCAATTTGATCAATATGCTTCATATTGTCTGCCAAAGGAGTTGGAATACCATTTAATGCTTTTATTTCGTTAAGTGTTCCATCCATTCCTCCTTCAGAACTTGCGCCATTATCTCCAACAATATAAAATATCAAGGTATTGTCGGCATCTGGAAGTTTGCTTATGGCTTCTAAAAGTCGACCCGTTTCATGATCGGCAAACGAAAGATATCCTGCATAATTTTCCATCAAACGCGCAAACAATTTTTTCTGATCTGCCGAAAGTTTATCCCAAGGAGTAACCCAATCAGGTCTTGGAGTCAATTTTGTTCCTTGAGGAATAATTCCCATTTTCAGTTGACGTTCGTAAGTTTCTTGTCTCACTACATCCCAACCTTTATCAAATTGCCCTTTGAATTTGTCACGCCATTCTTTTGGTGCATGATGTGGTGCATGTGCAGCTCCTGGAGCAAAATACATCATAACCGGTTTTTGAGGTGCAACCGATTTACTATATTCTAACCAATTAATTGCTCTATCGGTCATATCGGTCATAAAATGATAACCTTGTTCTGGAGTTTTATCTGGTTCTACCGCTTTAGTATTTTCAAAAAGAACTGGATAATATTGATGCGTTTCTCCACCAATAAATCCGTAAAAATAATCGAATCCTAAACCTGTTGGCCAACGATCAAATGGTCCAGTAATGCTACTTTCCCAATCTGGCGTATTGTGGTTTTTACCAAACCAGCTCGTGCTATATCCGTTTCCTTTTAAAATTCTACCAGATGTTGCAGTAGTTTTTGGAATCATACAATTGTAGCTTGGATATCCTGTTGCCCACTCAGCCAAAAAGCCTGAGCCTGCATTGTGATGATTTCTTCCCGTTAACAACGCAGCACGCGAAGGTCCGCAGATTGCAGTAGTATGAAATCTATTGTATTTTAAGCCATTTGCTGCGAGTTTATCCAATTCTGGAGTTGGAACTGGGCCACCGAAAGTGCTTACTTGTCCAAATCCAACATCATCTAAAAGAATAATAATTACGTTTGGCGCTCCTTGCGGAGGTGTAACCAATTTTGGCCATTCTTCTTTGGAATCTTTGTAGGTTTCTCCAATTTTTCCGCCAAAAGGAGGTTCTGGAATTGGCAGTGTAGTTCGGTCGAGTTCTCCTGAATCTGTTTTTTCTGTTACAGAATCGGTTTTCTGAGATTGATTGCAGCTGAAGAGAAATACAGCTAAAATGAAGAGCAGTTTTGGGCTAATAAACGGTTTCATATTACGGGATTTTGTTATTCGTAATAAATTTACAAACATGGGTTTTACAAAATCTTTTAATGATGTTGCAGATTATAATTTGCAACAAAGTTTTTTAATACATTCTTCAGAAAAATCATTTTTCTAAATATTGTTTGTTAAAATTCTATTATAAAATGAAGCTGTGCCTTATCTTTGAAATTGTTGTTATTTTTATACGACTCTTACGGTCTTTTCAGACTTATTTTTAAATCTCAGCTTGAAAGCTAATACCATCATTCTTAATGCTTAAGAAAAAACTTTTACAAATTGAAGCCCTGCTAATTGTAGGAAGAAAAAAACTATCTCCAAAGCAATTCATATTTTTAGCTAGCGTTTTGGTAGGCATTTCTTCTGCATTTGCTGTTATACTTTTAAAATCTTTTGCCCACTCGGTTTACCTGTCTGCTTCGTATATCAATAGTATTCTAAAACTAAGCTTTATTAATTCTTTACTGCCCATAATCGGGATTATGCTTACGGTTTTAGTGGTAAAAAAAGTATTAGGAGGCACTATTGAAAAAGGAACTTCTCAGATTTTATATTTAGTGGCGCGCAAAGCCAGCATCGTACCTAAAAAACAGATGTATGCACAGATTATTACAAGTTCTCTTACCGTCGGACTTGGAGGATCTGCCGGATTAGAAAGTCCGATTGTTGTGACTGGCGCGGCATTTGGATCTAACTTTGCCCAACAGTTCAGATTAAGTTATAAGGACAGGACACTTCTTCTTGGATGCGGAGTTGCTGCAGGAATTGCAGCAGCATTTAATGCGCCAATTGCAGGAGTTTTATTTGCCGTAGAAGTCCTTTTGGTTGATGTAACCATTTCTGCCTTTACTCCTATTATGATTGCTGCTGCCACAGGCGCTCTAGTATCGACAATTGTACTTAATGAAGATATTCTGCTTACTTTTCGAGGACAGCAGACATTTGATTATTATAATATTCCCTTCTATATTCTCTTAGGCCTATTCACTGCCTTTCTTTCGGTATATTATTCACGAAATTTTCTAAAAACCGAACATTATTTTGCAGGGCTTAAATTAGGCATTTATAAAAAAGCTTTTGCAGGTGCTCTAGTTCTTGGGCTTCTTATTTTTATATTTCCGACTTTATTTGGTGAAGGGTATGAAAGCATTAAAACTCTTGCCGACACCAATCCGGGAGAACTGCTAAAAAACACTCTTTTTAAGGATTTTAGTGATAATGAGTGGGTTCTTCTCTGCTTTGTGGGGCTATCAATGATGCTAAAAGCTTTTGCATCGGGCATTACGCTGGGCAGCGGCGGAAACGGGGGAAATTTTGCGCCATCACTTTTTCTGGGATCTTATGCAGGCTATTTTTTTTCTAAGTTTTTAAATCTTACCGGACTAACAGACCTTCCAGTTAGCAACTTTGCAATTGTAGGTATGGCAGGAATACTGAGCGGACTTTTTCATGCACCTCTTACTGCCATTTTCCTTATAGCTGAGATCACTGGAGGATATGCTTTGATTATTCCTCTTATGATTGTAGCTTCTATAAGTTTTGCTATCTCAAAACGTTTTGAAAGACACTCTCTTGATGTAAAAGGACTTGTAAAAAAAGGGAATGTATTTACTAGCAATAAGGACACAAACATTCTTTGGACTTTGAAAATGGAATCTATTCTGCATCCAGATCCTAAAACCCTTTCTCCTGATGAAAACATGGAAGATTTACGAAATGTAATAAAAACTTCTGATCAGGGAATGTTTGCCGTTACGGTTGAAGAAAAACTTGTAGGAGTGATTTATTTTAGTGACATCAAAGAAATTATTTTCAATCAGATCGATGTTACTGTCAAAGAGCTTATGACCGCTCCTTGCGAAATAATTTCGTATACCGACAGTATGGAAACAGTAATGCAGAAACTTGAAAAAAGCAGTAAAAATTATCTGCCAGTAATCAAAGATGATCTTTATTATGGCTATATAGATAAAGGTGGCGCTTTAGAAGCTTATCGAAATCAGCTTAAGTCAATGATTTTTGAATAATATTATAAACTATTCATAAAGTATTGATTCAAAGAATATGAAATATTCTGCTGCCTTCATCAAAAGTCTCCCAGTTCATTTCTATTATATTTCTTGCCAGATTTTTAAGATCTCTATAATTACTCGGCTTGACAGCATAAAAATCTGCTCCATGTTCAAATGCTTTTTCAATGCTAGACCTCTCATTGTCGGTTGAATAAATAATGATCTTTATTTTCATACCCGATTCGACTTCTTTTCTGATTGCTTCGATGTACTGAAATCCCTCTACGCCCGGCATACTGGTATTGAGAAAAATAAAATCAGGGAGAATCTCCGACAATCTAGACAATCGATCTGCAAGCTGATTCTTGCTGCCAATTTCTAAAATCTCAAATGGCTGATCTAAAGTTAATAATGCTTCATGTAGCAGCATTCGGTCATCTTCGTCATGGTCAGCAATGCATATAATCTTTTTTGAATTTTGAGACTCAGGCATTATTTTTAGTTTGTCAGGCAAACATAAAACTATAATCTAAGAATCTGCAGCCGTTTATATTTCTATAATCCTTTGAAAATCTTTAAAAAATGGAATTACATCCGTTATCCGGTTAATAGTATTTAAAGGTACCTATACTATTATTAGAAAACAATATCGCTTTACAATTTCCATCTTTAAAATGGGAATTATGTAATTACAGCATAAGAATTTACGTTCAAAAAAATAAATCTGAATGATGTAAATTTTTACGTCTATGAAAAACTAAAATCCCATTTCTAACAAATGCTTTTTCTATGATCAGCTACCGAGTGAGAAAAAAAACTCATACCAAAGTTTAAATTTCTTCATGTATTATACATACTTTTGAAATACCTGTCCAGTAGCAGTATGTCCCCTCTTTTAGACCCTTTATTAGATCTGAAAATTGTTTTTCTAAATTTATTTCTTTATCAATAATAGTTATAAGTATCTGAACTTTTCTTCTTAATTCAGTTTTCTCTATTTGTTCTTTGGTTTGAGATTCAGGATAAATTTCTGAAAAATAAGCTTGCTTATTTATTGAGTCAATTTGAATATTAAACAATAAACTGTCACCGTCAAGAAAACCGATAGAATGACAATCTAAATCTTCATTGTATTTTTTTAAAGTTTCAATTCCTGCGTTTTTTAAATCAAGCATTAGTTTTTTAACTAGTACATTATCAAAACTGGTTTTGTTTATAATTTCTTTCCTTTTTCTCAATACTTTTCTCGTAAGTTTAGTTTCTAAAAAGCCTTCTACAAATCCATTTTGGTATTCAATTAATTTTATAGTTTGTGGCTTACCACAAAACGAAATTTCATATGATCGCCTTATATCTAAATTTTGAGAAAAAGTCTGCTGAAATATTAAAAATAGTAATATCGATATTTTTTTCATAGTTTCTAATTTTTAATCCTCAAGTAAAAAAAATACTTGAGGATTTTTATGTAAACTAATGCTTAGTAAGCATCAAACCGTCTTTGGGAAAAGTTAAATCTGCAACTTTGAATCCAGGACAAGAATCTTCTGAAATCATAATTTTATCTGGCTCATAGCCAAATGACATTGATGTCTTTGCTGTATTTTTTATACGAATAAATACTGTTCCCGCATTTCCACATATTGCATTTTTACCAGCAAAATCCAATGCGTAAACAGACAAATCTTTACCAAAATAAGAACCCGTAATAATGTAAGGACTACTATCTGGTAGGCTCTGCGTATTTTCTAAAATTGTGCCATTTGATGATGTAATTAAATATCGAATTCTCAATTCATCAAAAGTTACTTTATCATAAGTATAAGTGTATTTAGTTATGAAAAGAGTATAAGTTTTACCACCATAACTGCCTTTCCAAGTACCTATGTATTTGCCAAATAAATTATTTAGATCTTTTAGGTAGGTATTGTCAGGGATGCCATTTCCTGCTCTTCTATAATCAATTGCTTTTTCTACTGGTACAATAGTTTGTGCTTTACAGGATATTACTGAAAGTAGTACGAATCCTAATAGAAATATTTTTTTCATAGTCACAATTTTTTAATCCTCAAGTACAAAAAATACTTGAGGATTTTAGATATCAACTATTGTTTGGTCAGCTTTAAACCATCTTTAGGAAATGTTAATTCTGCGACTTTAAATCCTGGACAAGAATCTTCTGAAATCATAATTTTATCTGGCTCAAAACCAAATGATAAAATGTTTTTTGCTGAATTATCTATATGAATAAAGACTGTACCCGCATTTCCACATTGTGCTTTTTTTCCAGAAAAGTTAAGAGCATATGCCGTTAAATCTTTACTGAAATAAGAACCTTTTGCTATGTAAGGATTGGTATCGGGCATATTTTGCGTATTTTCTAATACAGTACCGTTGCTAGATGTTATTAAATAACGAATTAATAATCGATCACGAGTTACTGTTTCAAATTTAGAAGTTGTTTTTGTGATATATAAAGTGTAATTTTTTCCACCGTAACTACCTTTCCAAGTCCCTGTATATTTTGCCAGCAAATTATTCACATCTTTTAAGTAAGTATTATCTGGAATGCCTTCTCCAGCCCTTCTATAGTCGATTGCTTTTTCAACTGGCACTATGGTTTGTGCTTTGCAGGATATTATAGAAAATAATATTAGTCCTAGTAAAAATATATTTTTCATCTTTATTTTAATTACAGTTAGTTGTTGTTACTTTTCCTTTGCTATCTAAGGTTTTTTTTGAATTTCCAGAAGCATCAATTTTATAAAGCTCAATTCCATTGATTCCTATTTTTTCGCTTAAAAATTTTAAAAAACCTTTTTCAAGACCATTATTGTCTATTATTTCTTTGTAGGTATCATCAAGGGCAGTATCATCCCAGTTGATGCTGTTGGCTTTGATACTTACATTGTTTATATCCCCAGTAAATCTTAATTGATAAATTGCTGAACTTGAAACCATTGACCCGTAAATATCATTTATTGGAATGCCATATCTATTGGCATTTAAAATTAAAATTAGAAACATTTTCACATCGTAAGGAGAAAATATTTTTATAGGTTCTACTGGTTCTATTTTTCCATTTGCCAGTACCTTATCGTAAGGATCTAGATGATTGTGCAAGTATCCTACCGTATTGGCATCAGGCTTAAAATCTATTTTGTCTGCACCATCTATACTAGAAGCTCCAGTTAGTGCTGTAAAAGGGCCATTCTTACTTTGCATATATCCTGTTTCTACTTTTAAGTTTGTTTTTTTTCTTAGTTCTTCTATTTTGGCCGTAATATTGGCTATTGCCATTTGCGCTTTTATTTTAGCACAAGGGTCTGTTGCATTTGAACTTTGATCTTCTCCACCCTCGCTACCACTGCCAGTACCCGTGCCATGATTGGTGTAAGAACCAGTATCTGTGTAGTTAGAATAACCGCTACCTGTGCCATTGTAAATAATATATCCGCCTGAACTGGGATTCTGGTAATTATTGTATACCACAACTTCTTTTAACTGAATTCCTGTATCTGTGGTTCCTCCGCCATCAACATCGCATTCAATTCCGGCAGGACACGCAACACCTGACGGTGCCTTACCGGTTGTGTTTGCATTTTTTAGAACCAGCTTAACGGTACCATTTTCTATAAGTCTACCATTTTCAAAGCTAGCAGTTTTTACAAATCCTTTCTTTAAATCCCAAGCTGCTATGTAGCCGCTAAAAGTAGCACTATCTATTGATAAATCTTCTGGAGATCTACTCGTACCATTAGGAAATATTTCAAAGAGCAAAGCTTCATAATTGTTTTCGGAAAGTTGATAAATATACAATTTTTGCTCCCAAAGTTCTGTAGCGTCTTTTTTCGCTTCATTAACAGGGACTATGATTGTTTTGGTTCCATCTTTTGAATTCCTAATTTCGGCATCATTCCATTTATAATCTAAATTTTGTAATAATTCAAAATTATCACCATTAGATTCATAGGCTTTGAACCATTCTTTGGCAGACGAAAGAATTCTAGCATCTGTCTGCCCTACATCATTGTCATCTTTCTGGCACTTTGTAAAAGTGAAAGAAACCAATAAAATGACCATAAATCTTGCTGCATTGTTAATTTTTCTTCTCATATTTTGGCTTTTAAGTTACTAATATCTAAAACCTGTAAGAATTAGATGATACAATTGTAATAAGAAAAAATAAGAAAAAAACTATATTTTAAATATATTTACAAAATTTAATATAATAATTTACTTATAAAAAATCAAATACTTAGATTTTACTGGGAGTTTTATGTTTTTTTAAAGTTTGCATAAAAAAAGATAATGAGGGATAAAATTTGGAATTGCACAATTTTTTAAATATCCTCCGCTTGCACAAGTGAGGAGCAACTTACCCAAACAATTAATAAGAACTATTTTATCCCAATATGTTTTCCTTTTCAAAGTTTTGGTGTAAATTTACACCAACTTCAAAACTTATATTATTATGCCACGACAAAGTATATCATTAACAGCTCCTAATGACGAATGGTTAAAAAATCAGGTTAATACAGATGAATTTAGTAGTAAAAGTGAGGCTATTAACTATTTGATAAAGCAAGCACGTTCGAGAGAAGAATACTACGAGTTTGTAAGGGCAAAAATAGAAAAGGGAGAAAAAAGCGGTTTTGCAAAAAAACAAACCAGAGAAGAAATGTTAGCCGAATTTAAAAAAGATTTACCTAGTAATGTATAGCTATTATTTAAGTAGCGAAGCCAAAGAAGATTTAAAAAGAATTTATTATTATGGTGTTAGTAAGTTTGGCGTTAATCAAGCTGACAGCTATTTTAATATGTTTTATGATTGTTTTGAAAAAATAGAAGCAAATCCTTTTTTATTTCCATCTGCTGAACACATTAAAAAAGGATATCGTTATTGTGTTTGTGGTGTTGACACTATTTACTACCAAATTAACGGAGATAAACGGGTAGAGATTATTACCATTATCGGAAGGCAAGATTTTTAAAGCCGTTTCCCTTGCTGGCACGAACATCTCGCCCCGTGCACAGATAAAAGAGAAATGAGAATGAGCCCGATACCATATCGAGCTCATTATGATGAAATTTAATTATAAATTCATCTCCAGTATATTTTCTAAATTTTAATCTATCATTTAATAATCAATTTTTTAGAAACATTAAATGTATTAGAGTTAATTGTCACAATATATATCCCAGCGGTTAAATGATGACTGATTTTTGAAGATGAACTTATTTTGTTTACCAAAACTTTTCTTCCGGTGCTATCGGTAACTGTTACACTTGCTGTATCACCTGCTTCCAGTGGTGGCAAAACAATATTAAATTCATTATCAATTGAAGGATTTGGATAAATGCTAACTACAGTATTCTCAACCGCAACTTCAACAGGATTCACTTTTTTCGATGTCGAAGTGTTTTGAAACTGCCATTGTGCACTTTCCCAACTATTTTGACCTCTAAGATATTGTGCAGAACCATTTAGATTTTCAATATGAATCATTGCTGTTGTCTGCCATCTGTTTTTGATTCTTACCCAGGTTGCGTCTACATTTTCGGAAGACCATTGTGCGCTCCACCAGCTAGACTGACCTGCTGTACATTGTACCGCACCGGTTAAATTCTCAATATGCATTACATCTCCTGTACCTACATTTTTAATCATATAGTAAGTACCATCAATGGCCACTTTTTCCCATTTATAAGTATTGTCTGCAACTGTTGGACCGTATCCTACATTGTTTCCGGCATCGTATAAATAATTACCTGTCCATTTGTTTTTAATTGTAAAATAGCTTCCTGTTGCGGCATTTACAGTAATTGCTGCAGTACTCGTTTTATTTCCATCAACTGTTGTTACCGTAATGGTAGCGGTACCTGCTGAAACTGCAGTGACTAATCCTGATGAATTAACTGTTGCGACACCTGTATTGCTTGAAGTATAATTAACCGATTTATTAGTTGCATTTGAAGGCAAAACTGTTGGTGTTAGCTGCTGTGTTCCGCCTACCGCTAATGTAGCTGATGAAGGACTTAAATTCACACTTGTTACTGCTACATTTGATGAATTTACTGTTATTACAGAAGTAGCCGTTTTATTACCATCCTGAGTCGTTACGGTAATGGTAGCAGATCCCGAAGCAACTGCAGTTACTAAACCTGAACCACTTACTGTAGCAACACCTGTATTATTTGAACTATAACTTACTGTTTTATTGGTAGCATTGGCTGGAGAAACAGCAGGAGTTAATTGCTGTGTAGCACCAACACCTAGAGTTACTGCTCCTGGCGAAAGTGTTACACCAGAAACCGGAACATTTGTAGTTGAGCAGTTTGCGCCCTGCGTCCACGAAAATGTACCAATTGCACTAATTTCTTCATTAGTTGTGGCATTTCCGCCTCTATTAGAATAATTCATATTACAATAGGTACCGTTTCCGCTTGGAGAACCTGCAATAAGCACAAAATAGCCTCTGCCCCAGTTTCTGTTCAATACATTGTTATTTGGATATTCTTTACCCGTTCCGTTAACGGTTATGTCTTTAAAAGAAAGATTATAAATCCCATCTCCCGATCTTTTACTAATAGAAATAGCATCGTTTCTTGAATCTATAATATCAATGCTGTAAAGCTGAACGTTCTTAACCTGACTTCCGGCATTTGTAGCGCTAAAAATATCAATTGCCGCCACGGGATTATTGTAGGTATCATTAAAAGTTCCGCAGGCTGTTACGGTAATATCATGAATTTCGTGCATACCATCGTTGTTAAATGGTGCTCCCGGAAAATTATTACTTACTCTGATTCCTGCTTCCAGATTGTCTTTGATAATTAAATTGTAGCCTTTGTTGTTTTTCCCTCCATAAATAGCAAGTCCACAAGCTCGCCAACAGTTTTCTGAAGTATTGTATCTAAATGTATTATTGATACATTCGAGTCCGTCAGCAGACCAAATCGCCTGATCATCGTCTCCATTGTTTCTAAAATTACAATGTTCTACAATTGAATTCGCTGTTCCTTTACAAAGATTGATTCCATCAGCATAATTATTTCTAAAACGACAGTGCGATAATGTAAATCCGTCAGCAATTGCCGGCCCACCAGAATTGTATTGCGCAATCCAGGCACCACATTCAAAATGTTCTGCCCAGATATTTTTTACTATTGAACCACTTGTAAAAACTCCATTTATTGCTTTATAAGAATTACTTCTCGAAGCTGAATTTGTTGTAAGATATAAATCTGTGAACGAAATGTTACTTGCATTGGCACGTAATCCGCCATTTAAACTACTGGTATTGGTAAAATTAATCTGTGTGTACCACATTCCTGCGCCAATTAGCGAAGTGTTTGCTGAACCAAAATATAATTCTCGGTTAACATTATAAACTCCAGCTGGAACAAATATTTTTTTTCCGCCATTTGCATCAATAAAAGTTTGAAGATCACTACCATTTCCTGAATAAGTTACGGCACCTGCAGGAGCTGTAACAGCTGTTGGTACTGGTTCCATTTCTACAAAGTCAATATGGACATTACCTGATTCTCTCACCAATTTTAATGTTCCGTTTACAGCAATTTTAGCAGAAAGTTTATAACGAACTTCATCAAAACGCATTCTTGGGTTTTGATTTGTAATTCCGTTATTGTTCGGATTTCCATTGCTCCACAAGTATTCCCAAGACCAAGTTGAAGTCAAAGTAAGCGTTGTAAGCTTTGTGTTGCCATTATAAACCCCGATAGTTCCAGATTGCCCGTCAGGAACACTATAACGAATTACTAATCCATCGGCAGCTTCACTAAGCGTCCATTGAACGGTCGCGTTTGTGGCAGACATATTCACACACTGCTGATCTGAAGCTTCTGACTGAAGATCGGCCTGATTGTATGATTTTGCAGTAACTAAAGCACCATTAGACAATTGACCTAAATTTGCTTCGTACCTTTTATAAGGTGCATCATAATAACCGCGCTGGGCATAGGAACCTGAAGCAAAAAGAAGAAAAAAAAGCCATAATATAACATGGTAATATTGGGCTTTTCTCAAAAAAATAAAATGTAATTTGTTTCTCATAAGTTTTGGTTTATTAAATAGTTAGTACCTTACAAAAAGGCCATAACGAAACTATACTTAAAAAAGAAATTAAGGTAAAAATGGATAAAAAATCAAGATCTACAAAACGATTTTTTCATTATAAAAACCTAACAATCAATAAAATACATTTTTTACCAAAATAAAAAATCAAGAATCAATATAGATACAAATTTGATAATTTAAGGTTCTGAAAATGAGAATATAAAAAAATAACCTTCTTTCTTTAATCTCATTTGCTTCTAAGAATTTACTTGTATCTATTTCTCGAGAATCATCTGATTAGAAAACTTTATTTTTCTCAATTTGCAAATTCAGCCAAATCTATTTATTACAAAAACAATACATTTTATCCATAAAAAAACCAGTGAATCAACTTCACTGGTTTTCTATTAATTTTTAGAAATCATCTTCAATTTTAAGATGACTTATAGAACTGAATCTATTTTGTAATGCCAAACATCATGACCAATCTATCATTAAGATAAAAATTAAGCGTTTGGTCTGCTACATCAAAACGCAAGTCTTTATTGTTTAAATACGATAACATTTTTTGCTCTGTTTTATTTGCTTCTTCATCAATACATGCCATTCTTGTAGACGCTACTTTATCAAAAGAAATATGATCACCATTAGTTTCATAAGTTCCAGAGAAGTTGTTGCAACCTGAATTTCCGCTTACTTTCTTTTCTGCTGGGTTAAACTTAATAGAAGCTTTTCCGTAATCTTGTCCAACATTTTCTAGTGCAATTAGTTTCCAATTGTTTTTTGCAATAAAACTCCAAAGTTGGTCTTGAGTTGGTATAGAAAATTCCATAACGACTTTGTTCTTAGTATTTTTGAACTGTACTTTATTGTTTTTCTTTGCAATCTTGAACTTTTTGTTGGTGATCGCTGCGCTAAATTCTTTTTCTAATTTCATGCTTTCGTCATCACAAGCCATTAAAGTTCCCATAGGAGAATTGGTCTTAATTTGATTTTTTGAAGAAAGCTTCGTGTATTTTACGTTGAAATTATTACATCCGTTTTTACCGCTTATTGTTCCTGTTTCATCATTAATGGTAATAAATGCTTTTCTGCTGTTTACCTTTTTTCCATTTAACTGAGTTAAAATCATTTTGGTATTATAAATTCCGTTTTCCTTAGTTACAGGCGTTTTAGAAATTATGCTTTTCAGTTTATACTGGTATGCAGAAGCATCAGCCGGAATAGGTTCTGGTCTTTTGGTTTTCGTAACCAGTATCTCATATCGGTTTCCTTTTTCAAAATTAAAACCTTCAATATGATCATAAAATAATTGCCATTCTTTGTCATTATCATACTTTACCTGCAGACATTCCATTGGGCCAACACCCGTACATGGCACTTTACTTTCTTTTACAAACATTTTTAAACTTTCCTGACCATATGTAAATGTTGATAATAACACTACTACAAAAACATACATACATTTAAATCTTTTCATTTATTTTAATTTTTTAGAACACCGATTAAGCGCTCTGATTATTCAATGATTTTTTTGCAGGCACGAATTGTGCCACTTTAGAATAAAGGATGTTTTTAACTTTTTTTTATTATCCCTAAATTACGTTTTTTCTTTAACAATCTAACTACTACATACTAATAATCAGTTCATTGTTTTGTATAAGCAAAAAATCATCCTTCTGTTTTAGTTAAGGATGATTTAGTAGGATTTTTTATTGTATTTAAATTTAATCTGTCAGATATTAATTCCTTTAATAGATTTAAGATCGAATTTATCGAACGTTCAACTGAAAAACTTCTAGCTTTTAAAATAGCAGCGAAAAACCTTTGGTATATTTTATAAACAAATCTATTGCAACCAGAATAATGATAATTAGTATAAGAGCTATAAAATAGGTTTTTCTTTGAGCTCTTTTATCAAATTCAAAAGTTTTGGGATTAATAAAATTCTCTGCGTAAACTACGGGAGAAATTTTTATATGAGGACAAAATAAAGTGGCGCCTTGCAAAAAATGAGCAATTAACTGGTTTCTATTTTTCGGAATATAAGATAGTCCATTTTCAGCTGTAGAAAAATGAAGAGGAACTTTTACACCATCTTTAAAACCGAAAATATATCCTGGCGAATATTTTGTCCCAATTTTTCGATCAATATCGCTTACATAAGCTTCTTTGCTACATTCTAAGTCTTTGTACAAAATACTTTGAATCGTGCCATTAAATTGGTGATGGTGCAGACCATCTTTATCTACAGCAATCAAAATGACTTTTTTGTGCTTCTGACGTTCGTAATTTTTATAAAGTCCCCAAATGCCCCAAAGCAGTAAAGGGAAATAGATAAGATCGAATATCATTTCTCTATTAGACAAACTGCTATTGTGCTCCAACTGAATACTTAAAGGAACTCCAACAAATAGAGAAAGCATCGCGAGGCATAAAAGTCCAAACAGTAAATATATTACTACTGTAGCGGTGTTATTGCGCTCTGAAGATATTCTCGGAAAGTTTTCTTTATTATGAATCATTAATTTTATAAACTCTTGAGGAAACAAGCTGCTATTTGTGGTTATTTCTTAGATTGCCAAAATCTGTCTTTCCCTTCTGCAATCCACTCTAGCGATTGTGTAATTCTTTTATTTCTAGTTTCATCTGTCTTTGCATCTGCAATCCAAATAATATAATTTTTACGGAATGACGGCGATTTGCTTTCAAAAATCTCGATCGCTTTGCTGTCCTTTTTTAATGCATCCATAAATTCTTTAGGAGCCACAACTTCTGCAGCAGATTTTTCTTTTACAGGTTTAGGTTTAGCGGTTCCGTTTTCATTTAAAACCATTGCCTCTTTGATATATGCGGTTAATATCTCTTTACTTGGCAACTCCGATAAGTCTTTGATCTTGTCTAAATAGCCAAATTTTTTGCCCGCTTTTACACTTGCTTGAATTTCCTTGTCTTTCATCAATTCAGCTTTATATAAGCTAAAAGAACAATGTTGTTTAAAACCTCCCATCATAACTAAATGATCACCTTTATAAGAATAATGTGGTGTTCCCCATTTAATATTTTCTTCTACATCGGGGCAGGTACTAAAAATTACATCTCGTAAATGGTTTAAAATAGGTTTTGCAAAGTCTGCCATTTTTGCAATGTAAGCCGTAACATCTTTGTTATAATTTCCCATTGATTGAACTATTTAATTTTGTGATAAATTTTCAAAATGTTTTTATTATGCTCTAATACAAAATGTTTTACATTATTTTTTCGAGCTCATAACAAATCTACTTAATTGATTATTTAAAATATATCCTATTAAAAACATTTTATAAACATTATTTCATAAGATCCTTTAGAATTTGGGATGCAAACTTTATAAAAAATAAAAATCCCATTTCATTAGAAATGGGATTTTAAAAAACTACTTATTTTTTTACTTTAAATATTTTATAAAATACGAAAAGAATACCTAGCCAAATAGGAATCAATTCTACAGATATCTTCATGTTTGTCATCCACATGATGGCTAAAATACCTAGTAAAAATGCAAAACAGATGTAATTGCTTACTGGGTAAAATATTGAAGCAAATTTTGTTTTTGTATTTTCCTCGTCTTTTGCACGTCTAAATTGCAGATGCGTATACGAAATCATAACCCAGTTAATAACCAAGCAAGAAACTACTAAAGACATTAAAATGCTAAAAGCTTCTTCTGGCATTATTTTATTGATTAAAATACAGATTGCAGCAAAACAGGAAGAAATTAAAATAGCATTAACTGGCACAGAGTGTTTGTTTAACTTCTTTAAAAACTTTGGCGCACTTCCTTGATCTGCTAAACCAAATAACATACGCGAGTTACTGTATACACTACTGTTGTATACAGACAAAGCTGCAGTTAATACAATTAGATTAAGAACATTAGCGATAAGCTTTGTAAAAAAGATTTTCTGGCCAAATAACGTAAATTCCATTCCGTTTAAATTTTGAAAAACCATTACAAACGGACTACTATCTGTGGTAATTTGTCTCCAAGGTGACAAAGCAAATAAAATTACTAATGCACCAACATAAAATATAAGAATTCTATAAATAACCTGATTGGTTGCTTTTGGAATGTTTTTTTCTGGATTTTCTGCTTCAGCAGCGGTTATTCCAATTAGTTCTAATCCGCCAAAAGAAAACATAATCAGCGCCATTGCAGACAATAAACCTTGGAAATTTCCATTGGCCGTTTTTTCAAAGAAACCTTTTGGAAAAAAACCTCCATCGCTATATAAATTATGAATTGTAGCGTGTTCTCCTCCTGTTCCGCTTATTAGTAAATAAGTTCCAAAAAGAATCATAGCAATAATGGCAACTACTTTTATAATTGAAAACCAAAATTCTGTTTCTCCGTACACTTTTACAGAGGCAAAATTTAAAGCGTTAATAACCAAGAAGAAAAATAAACTGGATGCCCAAAGCGGAATTTCGGTCCACCAAAACTGTACATAAACACCAATTGCTGTAAGTTCGGCCATACTAACCAGAATATATAAAATCCAATAATTCCAACCTGATGCAAAACCAGCAAATGAACCGCAATATTTATAGGCAAAATAGCTAAAACTTCCCGAAACAGGTTCTTCAACAACCATTTCTCCAAGTTGTCTCATTATAAAAAAAGCGATAATTCCGGCAATGGCATATCCTAAAATAACAGACGGTCCCGCTAAAACGGCTGCTGGCCCAATACCAAGGAAAAGGCCTGTTCCTATAGATCCGCCTAAGGCAATTAACTGAATATGTCGATTAGTGAGTCCACGTTTAAGCTGAGTCTCTTCTGCAGCATCATGATTATTTTTCACAGATTAGATTTTAAAAGGATTTAAATGTTTTTGGAAATGTACAAAAAGCGAAGATAACTTAAAAAAGGAATCGTACAAAGAGTTTGTTAGAATACAAAAACACAAATAAAGAATAATAAAATAGTAAAAATAATGTACCTCAAAATATATTTACCGTTATGAGCCTCGCATTTTTCTAATAGCTTCTCGTATCTATTATTAAAAAACAAAATAAAATAATTGGCTAAAAATGCTGGAATAATAAAATACATTAATGCTTCTCTTTTTATCGTTAAGCTTTTTTTTTCATAAAAATCGCCCAATTCTAAAGGTAATACGTTTTTCAAAATTATAGCAATTGTCATAAAATTGATGCATAAAAAAGCGCTCAAGTACATTATGGTATTAAATTTCCAAAAACCATTATTTGCAATCTTAGATTGTGCAACTGCATCTACACAAATCTTATCGTAAATTTTTACCATTCTTAAAAACTCATTTTAAATCTATTTTAAGATTGCTTTCTATATTGCAACAATTGTATATCAACAATAAACGATAAGTAGTTTTAGGATTTGAGTGGGCCTGATGGAAAATTAGAAACGCTTGAAATCAATGCCAAAGGCTCAACATAATTTGGATTTTTGCTGATCTTTCCATCTTTGATAACGTAAGGATGCGTAAGCAATATATCTGTAAGTGTGCTTTGGCTAAAGCTATTGATATCGTACATGCAGATTAAAGATACAGAGTGTTTTGGAGTAAGCAAATTTAGACTGGCCTCATATTCTAAGAGTTCGTCAGTTCCAGGCAAATTCTTGAGCGCCCATACCATATCACCGCAAGCTCTTGTACTTTCGTAACCAGCTCTTGAAGCCGATAATAAAGTTTGTTCTAGCATTTTATACATTTTTTCAGCCGCAAAAGTGCCATCCTTAATATATGTATTTTCAGAAGCCAGAACTTCAAATTGACCACTCGAAAGTTTTTCGGTAATAGATACTCCATTATTGGTAAGGCAGCGGCAATGTTCACTATGACGATTTCCTTCAAGAATGTTAATTACTTTTTCATTCTTTTCTAAGCCTTCCAAAATGTACGGAATGATTACCTCATATTGCTGTTCTTTGGAATCGAAAAAACCGCAAATGTGCATTGGAGCCGACAAAGATTCTCCACAGACTGAAAAAGATGTTTGTTTATTCATACATCAAATATATATAATTAATTTTCGTCAGTGCAATTTTTCTCTTTTAACAAATCAACAAAAGTCTATATTCGCCATCATTTTCCTTTGGCGCTCTATGAATACAAGGCTGTACTTGCTGTTTTGGATGATCAACAGCCAAACGCCAAAGATGCATTTGCCCTAAATTAATAGGTTTTGCATCTTTCTGAAGCTGATAATGCAAATCAAAGTAGTTCTCTTTCAAAAAGTCTTCGAACCCTGCTTCTGCTCCATCATGCAATTCTTTTAGTTTTGTTCTAATTTCTGGAATTAGAATTTTCTGCTTTGCTTGATCATTAGCTACAATATCGCTTGCTGCTCCGTGATAGGTACACAAAAAAGTATCTGTTGCAATTGGAGAACGATCGACATGAAATGAATATACGTCAGTAGATATGAAATTGAACTCGTCGTCGCGTTCGTAGCACTTTAATAAATTAAGAGAAGGCGAAGCTCCAAAATCAGTTAATAATTGCAAATCGTTTAAGATAATTTCTCTTGCTATATTTCCTTTTTCTGATAATTGAAGCGCGATTAGATCTTCTGGAAATACTTCTGTTATATTTTCTTTTAAAATCAATTGGTTTACAATCTCTTGAAAATCGCCATCCAAATTTCTGTACCAGCATAACGCATTCATTTCTCCTTTGAAATCGGTATTTATAAGCTCAGAGAAAGTAGAGACTATACCTATTTGGCTGTTGGAAGAAAATGCATTATTCATAATTTGGATATTAAGATCAATTACAAAAATATGCAATAGCAATTACTTTTAAAATCTTTACACTTCTAATTTCATGTATTCGATTGCCATAGCTTTTCAATCGTAAATAACCATGAAATCAGGTATTGCTTTCTGCTTTTGAGGTTGGTAAATTTGCTATGAACTCAAAAAATTATATGATGAAATGTAGTAATATCGATGATTTTAAAGCAATGAAATCATTTTCTTTTAAAAATAAAACAGTACATTTTGCAAAACAGCTTTTTTATGTTTCCATTCTTTCGATACTTTTCTCAGCTTGTTCGAGCAATGACAATGAATCGAATAACAATCAATCTGAATATTATTTTAAAGCCACTTTAGACGGCCGCAAAATAAATTATTATGATGCCAATTTTCAGTTCAGCGGTAATAATGGACGTTTTGAACACATTATAATTGGAGGATTTGAAACACCGTATCCTAAAACTCCTAGCCAGCTCGCGCCCAACTCATTAGATTTTGAAATATGGAGAACAGGAGGAAATATTGCTGAAGGAACTTATTCTACTCCTCTCGAACCAGAAATGATTGCTCGATATGCTGTTCAAACAAAAGAGGGAACTATTGTTTATAACACTTCAATTGCTGATGACGTTTTTACAGTAAAAATTGAATCTATTAGCGAAAAAGGCATTAAAGGTACATTTTCTGGAAAGCTAAGAAATATGGATTCAGGAGTAGTCGTAGAAGTTACTGAAGGATCTTTTTATCTTCCTGATTCAGTTTTAGTTAATCCATCATAAGATCTTCAAAAAAGAAAAGGTGTCTGAACTTCAAACACCTTTCTTTCGCTTTTACTATTTTATCTCTTTAAAGCTTAATATTTATTAATGTAAACTGTTTTCTTGTTTACAAATTCTTGAATGCCATCTTGCGAAAGTTCACGTCCATAACCTGAATTTTTAGTTCCCCCAAAAGGCAATCTCTGATCACTTTTTACCAATTCATTTACAAATACCGCCCCTTCGTCAAACTTTGGAATTAATCGGAATGCTTTCTCAAAATCTTCTGTAAAAATTGTGACGCCAAGTCCGAAAGCACTGCTGTTTGAAAGTGCAACAGCTTCTTTTTCTTCTTTGAAAGTCGTAATTCCAATCAACGGACCAAAAACTTCCTCTTTAAAAATCAACATATCTGTCGTAACCTTTCCAACAACAGTAGGCTCGAAATAAGCTTGATTTCTTTTACCGCCAAGCAAAACTTCTCCTCCTTTATTTAATGCATCTTGAAGTTGTTTTTCTAATTCTTCAGCAAGGTCAACACGCGCCATAGTGCCTATTGTTGTTTCTTCACTCAAAGGATCTCCCGAACGAAGTTTACTGACTTCTTCTATAAAAGCTTTTGTAAACTCTGTTGCAATAGAAGATTCTACAAGCAAACGTTTTCCTGCAATACAGCTTTGCCCTGCATTCTGAAAACGTGCTTGAACGCAAGTTTTAACAGTTTTCTGCAAGTTGCAATCTGCAAAAACGACCAAAGCATTACTTCCTCCTAGTTCTAAAACTGTTTTTTTAATTTCATTTCCAGCATTAGCTGCCACCGCTCTTCCTGCTGCTTCACTTCCTGTAAGTGTAACTGCTTTAACTTTAGGGTTTCTAATGATTTCTTCTACCATTTTACTTCCAATCGGCAGATTCGTAAAACATCCCGCAGGAAAGCCGGCTCTTTCGAATATTTTTTCAATACTGATGGCGCTTTTCATGACATTGCTAGCATGTTTTAAAATCGCAACATTACCTGCCATTAAGGCTGGAACTGCAAAACGCATAACTTGCCAGAACGGATAATTCCAGGGCATAATAGCCAAAACAATGCCTATTGGTTCGTAGCTTACATAACTCTTATATGCTTCGGTTTCTATTATTTTATCAGCAAGCATTTTGGGAGCGTTCTCTGCATAATAATCGCATAAAGCAGCACATTTTTCTACTTCTGCTATTGACTGAGTGATCGGTTTTCCCATTTCTTGAGTGATAACCTCGCCATACGCTCGGGAATTTTTTTTAAGTTCCTGACCAACGGCTTTCATTAAAACTGCACGTTCAGAAAAGGGAATTTCTTTCCAAATCTTATATTGAGCGTCTGCTTTATCAATTGCATTTTCAACGTCTTTTTTATCGAATTCGGCAACCTCATGTACAATCTCTTGGTTATAAGGGTTTATAGACTTAATCATAATTGTATTTTTTTAAAAACGATATAAAAGGTACAATTTATTTTAATTTTTAGATTGTGTAAAGTCTATTATTTTTTGAATAAGTCTTTTTTCTAAAACACAAATAGCTTTACAATGATCCTGCTTTTACAAAAGTCTGCCAGCCGCGCATGGTTTCAATAAAACGTTCGCTCAATCCTCCTTGCCTTAAATAATCTGCCATTACAGGCAATTGCGGACTGTCGTACATTGGATTTGCTTGTACCTGAAGCGGAAAATCTCTCTGAAGAATCGCTGCACGGGCAATAAGTACAAAATCGCAGCCTTCATCTAAAAGTTCTCCTGCACGCTGTGCACTCATAATTTTTCCGGCTGCACCTAGACGAACTCCTTTGCGGGGAATTTCAGTAAAAACACTCAACATGGTTTTTCCTTTAAAAGTTCCTTCACGAACTATTTGAGCTGAATCCCACAAAGCGAGATCTAAATAATCAATTAATTCGCGATCAAAAATATCGGCCGTTACTTCTCGCAATTCTTCCAAAAGCAGTCCGTAACGTTCAATCGACAATCGCCAGCCAATCTGAAAGTCAGGTCCACAAGCTTTGCGAATTCCTTCGATTACTTCTATGGTAAAGCGGGCTCGGTTTTCTAAGCTTCCACCATACTTATCTGTACGATCGTTTAAATTTGGAGACATAAACTCAGAGAGAATCCATCCGAAAGCTCCATGAACTGAGATTCCGTCAAAACCTGCTATTTGCGCTCTTTTTGCCGCAGCGATAAAACTGTCACGAATCCGTTCTACTTCTTCGGTCGTTATTGCCTTAATTCCTTCTATCGTTTTGCTCGACGCTGGAGCTGGTATTCCGCCAATTGAAGGTTTTGCACGATGTCCGGCATGATGCAATTGCACCGCCGACAATGCGCCACCGTCACGAATCGCCGACGCCATTTTGGTCAATCCAGACAAATGATTATCGCTATGAATTCCTAATTGTCGCTCAAAAGCGATACCATCTGCTTCTACCGTAGAAGCACTGGTTTGAATTAATCCGTAACCGCCTTGCGCAAGCTGTTCCATCCAATATTGATCGTACTCAGATGCAGTGCCATCATATTCACTTTGCTGGCTGGTTAAAGGGGCTAACATAAAACGGTTTCTCATTGCTGGACCGTGCAGCAATGTAAGTGGTTTAAATAAATCAGAAACAGGCATATTGTTTATTTTTTTAAGTTCTACTTATTATTATCGAATGCAAAGTTGTCGAGATAATCATTTGAGATAAATGGATGATTTTTACTTTATAATGGACATTTTGAATTGAGATATAACAAGATGAAAATTCTCCATCATAAAGTAAATTTCCTCCATTCTCTAGCGGATAATGCTGTCAGATCTTTGCCTTGTTCATAAAAACAATTCAAAATGAAAAAAACAGCTATTATTATTCTTTCTGATCCAAAAGCGGGTTCAGAAGAAGCTTTAGGACGTGTATTCAATGCTTTAGCATCGGCTTATGAATTCAAACACGAAGGTCAAGATGTGAAAATTATTTTTCAAGGTACTGGTATAAGATGGCCAGAACAACTTGAAAAACCTGAGCATCCCGTTAATGCTCTTTATAAAGAAGTAAAAGATCATGTTCACGGACTTTCTAAAGGATGCGTTGCAGTATTTGGTACTGAAGTGTCTGGCTATGAATTGCTAAACGACAATGAAGTTCCTGGAACTCCTGGTCTTCCAAGTTTTGTAAATCTTAAAAAAGAAGGTTACGAAATTTTGATTTTCTAAACTAAAAACTGCCCTCGAAAATAAAAAAGAGGGCAGTTTTTACATCATCTAAAAATTAGATGGAATACAAAAGAACGCTTAAAATTGTTCCTTTTTTGAGTAATTTAGCGTAGTATGAATACTCCATAAAATCAACATTTAAGTCATAAAGTTATGCAAGAAGATTTTCAATATTACATGAATCAATGTTTGGATCTAGCCAAGAGTGCTTTAAAAGCTGGAAATCCGCCTGTTGGCGCGTTGATTGTATTGGATGGAAAAATAATTGGAACGGGCATAGAATCTGGAAAATCAACTGGAGATATAACCAATCATGCGGAAATATTAGCTGTTAGAGATGCTTTAAAAAACGGATATTCAGATAACCTCCATTTGGCTCGTATGTATACTACTCATGAACCCTGCATTATGTGTTCGTACATGATTCGCCATCATAAAATTGCTGCAATAATTTATGGCACATCTGTTCCTTATGTCGGGGGTTTTACTTCCCAGTTTAATATTCTTTCTACAGAAGATGTTCCAAAATGGGGAAATAAACCGCAAATAATTGGCGATGTGTGTATTGAAGAATGCAACAAACTCAATACGCAATTTTTAGAGCTAATAAACAAACACTAAAAACATGCTATCTCAATCTGTATATACTCTAGTTAATCAGCAAAACGGAAACTTATCATTCAAAGTGTTTGAGTTTGACAACAGCAGTTATTTTGATCATATTCAGCGAAATAATTATTTTACTATAATCATAATTACATCTGGAGAAGGATTAGCAAAAGTTGATCTTAGCGAATATTCGTTTCAAGAAAACACTTTATTTGCGTTTTATCCCTATCAGCCTTTTATGCTTGCTTCAGAAAAACCGCTGACTGGCATTTCTATTCAGTTTCATCATGATTTTTTCTGCATTTACAAACATCATAAAGAAATTGCATCAAACGGAATTTTATTTAATAATGTGTATCAGCAGCCTTTTATCTTTTTGGATCAAAATAATAAACAGACGCTTCTTAATATTGTCAAAGAAATTGTTAACGAACTAAAAATGGAAGCTTTAAGAAAGGATGAAGTTTTGGTTTCTTATTTAAAAATATTTCTGGTTTTTGCTACTCGAATAAAACTAGAACAACAATCTATAAAAGAAGTAAACATTACTGATAAACAGCTTTTTATTGTTCAGAATTTACGAAATGCGATTGAAGATAATTTTAGAACAAAACATTCTGCAAGCGAATATGCAGATATGCTGCATGTAACGCCGGTTGTTTTAGCGCGTGCTGCAAAAAATCATTTCAATATGACTCTTTCAGATTTAATAACCGAAAGGATTATTGTTGAAGCAAAAAGAGAACTGTATCTAACCAACAAAACTGTCAAAGAGATTGCCTACGAATTGGGCTATGATGATGAATATTATTTCAGCAGAGTATTTAAAGGCAAAACCGATATATCTCCACAATTATACAGAGATACTATTGGTTTTAACAGAGGGACATTATCATAAAATAGTATAAAAAAACAAAGTTATTATTTCGACAAAATATACTATCACTAAATTTTGAATCAAAAATTCCCCAAAAAATAATAAGATTCTAAATTAGCAGTACTGTTTAATATCAATACCATATTTCCGCCAATTTATAGAATCCCGTCGTTGTTTTTATGGCATCGTTTGTTTAAATTTGTGACTCTTATGAAAAATTGGTGCACTAAATTTTTACTTTCAATTGTCATTCTCTTAAATGGATATGGCAATGTTTATGCACACAATAACATTGTTTTATATAAAAAGTTTTCGTTCTGTACGCTTACAGATCATACTCAAAGTGAATCCAAATTAAATCGAGGACGTTCATTTGAATCTTTTAAAAGAAAAATATGTCTTTTCGATAATGAAGAAAACGAGGACAATTTTTCGGCTACTCAAAAACAGGTTGTAAAAAACAACTACTTTTTAATTTTTCATAGCAGTAATTCTTTTGTCGTTTCTGCGACTGCTTTTACTCAAAAAGTAAATGACTGCAAAATTTTCAGTTTACTTGACAATAAAGTATATCTGTTATTTCAGGTTTTTAGAATTTGATTTTTCACGCTATTGCTAGCCAATAGCCAATCACTTTATAGTTTTATCCTCTGTGTTCTTTAGTTAGATAATAGACGGATATGAACTTCTATGGTCTATTCCCAAAGGCCTTTTTATCTAAAATCAAAAATAAATTACGTTTTAATGCTGAAATAATTATGAAGAGAATTTTCATGATCATGACTTTATGCGCCTTAGTTTTTGCGGGCTGCAATTCTAAAAAAGAAGAAGAAAAAGAAGAAAAGACCAAATTTCTGGTTACAAATCCAATTGAAAAAGATACTACCATTACGAAAGATTATGTATCGCAAATACATTCTATTCAACATATTGAGATAAGAGCTCAAGAGCGCGGTTATCTTGAAAAAATATATGTAGACGAAGGACAAATGGTAAAAAAAGGTCAGCTGCTATTTAAAATCATGCCTGCTCTTTATGAAGCCGAATTAAAAAAATCAAAAGCTGAAGTAAGTTTCAGTTCAATTGAATATCAAAACGCTAAAAAGTTAGCTGATGAAAAGGTAGTTTCTCCAAATGAACTGGCAATGGCAAAAGCTAAATTAGAAAAAGCAAATGCTGAAATGGCTTTAAGCAAAGTTCATCTTCAGTTTACAGAAATCAGAGCGCCTTTTGACGGAATCATTGACAAGTTTCACGTACGTCAGGGAAGTTTAGTTGATGAAGGAGAATTGCTTACAGAATTGGCAGACAATAGCTCAATGTGGGTGTATTATAATGTTCCAGAATCTGAATATTTAGATTATCAGGAAAAGACAGGAAAAAGCGGTAAAATGAAAGTTAATCTTTTAATGGCTAACAACAAAAAATTCCAATATCCTGGAGTTGTAGAAACCATTGAAGCCGATTTTGACAATGAAACCGGAAACATTCCATTTAGAGCCACTTTTCCTAATCCAAAAAGATTATTAAGACACGGAGAAACAGGAAGCATTCAAATGCCTATTGAACTTAAAAATGCTATGCTAATACCTCAAAAAGCGACATTTGAAGTTTTAGACAAAAAATATGTGTATGTAATTGATAAAAATAATGCTGTAAAATCTAGAGAGGTTGTTATTGCTGCCGAAATGCCTCACCTATTTGTAATAAAGGAAGGTTTGTCTCTTAATGATAAAATACTTTTAGAAGGACTTCGTCTTGTAAAAGAAAATCAAAAAATAGACTACGAAGTAGTAAAACCGCAATCGGTTATGTCCAATTTAGAGCTGTATGCAGAATAACCGAATCTAAAAAAGAAGAAATGTTTAATAAATTTATACATAGACCCGTTTTTGCAATTATAATTTCGATTATAATTGTCTTTATAGGTACGCTGTCCATCAAACAGCTTCCTATATCGCAATTTCCACAAATTGCGCCCACAACCGTAAATATCTTTATCGCTTATCCAGGTGCAAGTGCCGATGTACTGGTAAAATCTACCTTAATTACCTTAGAGAATTCGCTTAATGGTACACAAGGCGTTCGTTATATGGCTACAGATGCAACGAGTGCCGGAGAAGCAACACTTAGAATAATTTTTGAACCAGGAACCGATCCTAATGAAGCTGTAATTAGAGTTAAAACAAGGGTAGATCAGGTAATGCCATTATTACCTGAACTGGTTCAGCGTGAAGGAGTCGTTATTACTCCTATTCAACCGAGTATGTTGATGTATGTCAACCTTTACTCGAAGAGCAAAAGCATGGATGAGAAGTTTCTCTACAACTATGCCGATGTAAAAATGATTCCAGAAATTAGCCGTGTTAAAGGTGTTGCGAGAACTCAGATTCTTGGAAGCCGTAAATACGCCATGCGCGTTTGGTTGAATCCTGATAGAATGAGAGCTTATAAAATTTCTGTTGAAGAAGTTATGCAAGCACTTCAAGAACAAAGTATTATTGGTCGTCCTGGGCGATTAGGACAAAGTTCTGGTATTGCTGCACAATCTTTAGAATATGTATTGACGTATAAAGGAAGATACGATGAGCCTAAACAATATGAAAATGTAATTGTGCGTGCCAATTCTGAAGGTGAAAGCATTCGCTTAAAAGACATTGCAAAAGTTGAATTAGGAAGCGAATTCTTTGATATTTACTCGAATCTAGACGGTCATCCTTCTGCTGCAATTGTATTAAAACAAAACTACGGCAGTAACGCGAGTGACGTAATTAATGACGTTAAAGCAAAGCTGGAAGAAATGAAAGCAAGTTTTCCTCCAGGAATGGATTATAAAATTAGTTATGACGTTTCTCAATTCTTAGATGCTTCTATCGATCAAGTTGTTCATACTTTGAGAGATGCCTTCATTTTGGTTGCTTTGGTTGTATTTATATTTTTAGGAGATTGGCGTTCTACTTTAATTCCAATTATTGCCGTTCCAGTATCTTTAATTGGCGCTTTCTTTGTAATTCAGCTGTTTGGAATGTCAATCAACTTGGTTACTCTCTTTTCATTGGTATTAGCAATCGGAATTGTAGTCGATAACGCTATTGTCGTCGTTGAGGCCGTCCATGCCAAATTTGAAGAATTTCCGCATATTACACCTTATCATGCCGTTAAATTAGTATTGGGCGAAATTGGAGGTGCCATTATTGCTATTACAGCTGTTATGGTTTCTGTATTTATTCCTGTTTCGTTTATGTCTGGTCCCGTGGGAACTTTCTACAGACAATTTTCGGTTACGATGTCGAGCTCAATTATCATTTCTGCCATTGTAGCTTTGACCCTTACTCCTGTTCTCTGTGCCATTCTTTTGAAAAACAATCATGGAAAACAGAAAAAAGGAAATATCCTGACAAAATCTCTAGACGCTTTTAACAGATGGTTCGAAAGACTTACAGGCCGTTATGTTGTGGTTTTAAAAACAATTGTAAGCAGAAGAGTTTTAACTTTTGGAATTCTAATTGCTTTCTGTGCTTTTATTTTTATAGAAAATAAAGTACTTCCTTCTGGATTTATTCCGAGTGAAGATCAGGGAACCATTTACGGGATCATTCAAACGCCTCCTGGCGCTACTTTAGAAAGAACCAATCAGGTTGCTCAGAAATTGCAAAAAATCTGTGAAAAAGTCGAAGGCGTTGAATCTGTTTCTTCTTTGGCAGGTTATGAAATCATGACGGAAGGTCGTGGTTCTAATGCTGGAACCTGTTTAATTAACTTAAAATCATGGTCTGACAGAAAGCATTCTGTAACAGAAATCATGGAAGAATTAGAAAAGAAATCTAAAGATCTAGGTGCTGTCGTAGAGTTTTTTGAACCGCCCGCAATTCCAGGATTTGGTTCTTCTGGTGGTTTTTCTATGCGTTTACTAGACAAAACTACCAGCACCAATTATCAGGAATTTGATAAGATCAACAAGCAGTTTATGGCCGAACTAGGAAAACGTAAAGAGCTTTCTGGTTTGTTTACTTTCTTTGCTGCCAATTATCCGCAATACGAACTGGAGATCAATAATGATTTAGCAATGCAAAAAGGCGTTTCTATTGGTAAAGCAATGGAAAACTTAAATATTTTAATTGGAAGTACCTACGAACAAGGTTTTATCAAATTTGGACGTTTCTTTAAATTATATGTACAATCTGACCCAAAATTTAGAAGACTCCCATCAGATGTATTGAATCTCTTTGTAAAAAATGATCATGGAGAAATGGTGCCTTATTCTGCTTTTATGACTCTTAAAAAAACACAGGGACCTAATGAGATCACGCGTTACAACATGTATAATTCTGCTGCTATTCAGGGTCAGCCTGCAAAAGGATACACCACTGCAGATGCCATTAAAGCGGTACAGGAAACCGCTCTTAAAACACTTCCTAAAGGATATGATATTGCATGGGAAGGTCTTTCTTATGATGAAGCTGGAAGAGGCAACGAATCGCTTTATATCTTTTTAGTGGTATTGGCTTTCGTTTACTTCGTATTGGCTGCACAATATGAGAGTTTTATTATTCCGTTGTCTGTAATTTTATCTATCCCTGTTGGAATTTTAGGTTCGTTTGTCATTCTTCAAATGATGGGCTTGCAAAACGATATTTACGCTCAAATCGGATTGATTATGCTGGTCGGATTGCTTGGTAAAAATGCCGTACTGATCGTCGAATTTGCAGTATTAAAACATTCGCAAGGCGCGACAATTCTCGAAGCTGCAATTGAAGGTGCCAAAGTTCGTTTTAGACCAATCTTAATGACATCATTTGCTTTTATTGCTGGTTTGATACCGTTAATTTTTGCTTCTGGAGCAGGCGCAATTGGAAACAGAACTATTGGAGGATCTGCGCTTGGCGGAATGCTTTTCGGAACCATTTTCGGAGTAATCATAGTTCCTGGACTATATTACATTTTTGGTTCATTGGCACAAGGCCGAAAACTAATTAAAGGAGAAGAAGAAAGCTCATTATCTGATGATTTCATGCATCATGTAGATGATTTTTCAACAAACAATCAAACGGAGGAAAATGAAGAATAACAGAAATATAAAATACGCAGGTCTTGCCTGCGTATTACTCTCTATAGCAGGATGTAAAACAACTTCTATTGTAGAAAAAACAGAAAATAAAACGGTACCCGAAAACTATGCTGATAATAGTTTAGACACTCTAAATACCGGAAAAGTAAAATGGAGAAGTTATTTTACAGATGAAAATTTGGAGAATCTGATTGATATTGCATTGAAAAACAATCAGGAATTGAATATTACGCTTCAAGAAATTGAAATTGCTAAAAGCGAAGTAAAAGCACGAAAAGGAGAATACCTGCCATTTGTTGGTTTTAGCGCTGGTGCCGACTTAACCAAATCTGGAAGATACACCAGCACAGGTTCTGGCGAAGCAACAACAGATATTATGCCTGGCAAAGAAACACCTGATCCGCTTCCTAATTATCGTTTTGCACTGACTTCAAGTTGGGAAATAGATATTTGGAACAAACTTCATAATGCAAAAAAAGCCGCTTTAAACCGTTATTTAGGTTCTATTGAAGGAAAGAATTTTGTGATCACCAATTTGATTGCAGAAATAGCCGATTCGTATTATGAACTTTTAGCATTAGATAATCAACTAGAAATCACCAAACAAAACATTGACATTCAAACCAATGCTTTAAAAGTGGTTAAAATACAGAAAGAAGCTGCAAGAGTGAACGAACTGGCTGTACGTAGATTTGAAGCGCAGATTTTGAGTACGCAAAGTCTTCAGTTTGATATTCAGCAGCAAATTACCGAAACGGAGAATAAAATCAATTTCTTATTAGGGCGTTTTCCTCAAAAAATTGCTAGAAGCAGCAATACTTTCAGTACTATTACTCCGTCAGATATTCACGCAGGAGTACCTTCACAGCTTTTAGAGAATCGTCCAGATATTAAAAAAGCAGAAATGGAACTAATTGCTGCAAAATTGGATATTAAAGCTGCTAAAGCAAAATTTTACCCTTCGCTAGGCATTTCTGCAGGGATTGGATATGAAGCTTTTAATACCAAATATTTACTGACTTCTCCAGAATCTTTGTTGTATTCTATAGCAGGCGATTTGGTTGCTCCTCTAATTAATAGAAATGCAATAAAAGCAGAATATCTTACCGCTGGAGCGAAGCAAATTCAGGCTGTATACAATTATGAAAGAACATTGGTAAATGCTTATATTGAAGTTGCCAACCAATTGTCTAAAATTCAAAATACGGCAAAAAGCTACGGCTTGAAGTCGCAGCAAGTTGATGCTTTAAACGAATCTGTTCAGATATCTAACAATTTGTTTAGTTCTGCCAGAGCAGATTATATGGAAGTTTTATTGACTCAAAAAGATGCTTTAGAATCTAAATTTGAACTTATCGAAACCAAAAAACAGCAGATGAACGCCTTTGTTAATGTTTACAGAGCATTAGGAGGTGGCTGGAATTAGTAGTTTTCATTTTTATTTTTTGAAAAGGAGATTGGCTGAAAAGCTAATCTCCTTTTTGTATTTAAAATGCTAAGCTCTTACTTAACTAAACTCAAACAGAGTTAATGTTTGTATTATTTACAAATCATCTACCTCTGATTGTATTTCAAGATAAGACAAATAAAAAAAGCTCATTTAGCAAATAAATGAGCTTTTTCTTCATCTTGTTATTTTGGCGTAAAACCATCTTTCACGAGCGTAACTTATTCCTTTATACAATACTAATCCGAAAATAACATAAAAAGAAACTTTAAAATAAATAGCAAGATACCAAGATCTAGTTTGAAAATTATAGTATTCTAATGGAGCATCTCTCAAGAAAAAATTTCCTGTCAATTTGCTTTTGTAAAGCGGTTGCTTATCAAAATTTTCCTTTAGATATTCGAGCTTCGTTACTCTTAATTGTATTTCTGATTGATTACCTAAAGTTATTCCTTTAACCAGATAGGATAATCCCGTTCCCTCGCCTGTTCCAGTATCTTCAGAAATTTGTTTGATTAATAAAACATCATTTACAGTGTATTTATTTTTATTCCTAAAGCTTTTTAGATTTTCATATTCGTTCAAATAACTATCTGTAATGAGGCTTCCTATTGTTATTACAGTAGATATAATCACATTACAAACAATAAGAAAAGCTAAAAATGCTATCCCTGCTCTTTTTATCATTTTAAATTAGTTTATATAACATTCGGCTTACATTTCTTTTAAATTGGTTTCTATTTTCTCTCCATCTTTACTTATGGTTACACGTTTCTCAATATTAGCTTTGTCTATGTATGACGATCTTGCTGTTCCATAATTAGTTGTAGAACCTGCGTAGCCCCAGTAGTTATAATAATTGGTATATCCTGAGACATAAGAATAGTTGTAAGAGTTATAAAAATCAAAACTAGCCATAACGACATAAGTGCCTGGCATAAGATCTAAAAACTCAAAATGTCCTTCGTCATCATATACTTTGGCTTTTTTTACCGAATAACCAAAATCAGAATGTAGAGGAACTTCTGGCATTTTTTTCTGTTTTCGTATTTTTTTGTTGACTTCTACCCATTCTTCATAATAATCAGAACTTGGAAAAAGTGTAATCTCAGTTCCTTTTGGAGCATATTGCTTTTTAGCTGTATTTACTAAACCTCCTAATTTTTTACCAGAGTTTGCTCTTGCATAAGCTGTTCCAATAATAACACTATTGCCTTTTGAAATCTGCTGAACAACTTGCTCTTTGTTAAATTTACTTTTAATGGGCTGATAATCTAACTCTTCGTTAACTGTAATTTCCCACATGCCTTTACCCATTGACATTTCGCGTTGCCAAAGGCGGTGGTCCTTTTTATCAATTATATAATTATACACAGCACCTGTACTTTCTTCTGAAACAGTAACAAGCCATGTATCATGCTTACCTGTTCTTGGAGAGTAATAGCTAAAACTTTTTACCTCCTTGACACTATAAGGCTCTGTAAGCACTTTTGATTCATCATTATAATAAAACTGAAAAAAACGGGCTTTATAACCTACATCTAATGGCAATGTACCAATCATGTGGTCAGTCCAATTGAAATCTATGAATGGTTCTGTGGTATTCAGTTTTAATTTTTTATCCTTTTTGGTTTTCTTAGAATAATAATTTCCTGTAATGGGGTCAGTAAAATCTAAGTTTAATTTGGTTTCCTTTCTATCGCTAGTATAGCTAATGGGTTTTAACGTTTGAGCATCTGCTACAGAAATATGTGTGGTCGTTTTTCCATTGTCCTTTGGAGTATAGACATTGGACAACGTTAGCTGATTGTTGGCTAAAGTAATATCATATGCTAATGATCCCATCTTTGTCCAGCTTGTATCTTTAACATAATATACTGTGTAAAGAGACTTTTCCTGTTTAATGTATTTGGTATTGATATCCTTGCCTCCGGGAGTTATTGTCTTCTGACAAAATGCAGTAAATGGAAGCAGACTTACTGTTAAAAAAAGTGCATACAATTTCATAGTGGCTAATAATGATTAATGGGGCAAATGTTTTTGTTTGTACTTCAAATGTAGTAAAAATCTTTTTATTTCTTTTTTGCCAGAATTTATCCAAATCCAATGTTTTATTAAAACATTAAAAATCAATAAATTACAACACGTTATAATTTACAATCAATATTTTGCAGGTTTTTGACTTCCAAAAAACATACTATTTGTATACTAAATACGTACACTGGATTTATGTGTACGTAAAAACGTACTTTATTACCCCTTGCCTAAACTATTAATAATCAACTTTACACTTTCGGTTTCAAATACTACTATCTATTTTACTAACTATTAATTGTTTACTAACCTTAAAATTTAAAAAATGAAGAAAATCATAAAATTAACTTGTATGCTAGCCACTGCAGCATTGCTATTTTATTCTTGCGAAAAGGAACAAGATTTAGATGTGGCTAAAACTGCTAAGAAAGATGCACCCGTATTGGCCAATAAAGACACTCTTTCTGTAAGTTCTGAACTTCAAGGTAGCGCAACTGCAAAAGGAACGGCTACTGCAAGAACCATAACTTTGCAAACCAATACCTTATCTTGCCCTGGTGGATTGTGCACATCGTATGGGGTTTGGTCTACTGGAGTTTATACGGTTTGGTTTCAAATGAAATTTAACAACGGATTTTTCTGGAGCCGAGGTGGCAAATGCGGATATGGTATCTTAATTGGCGACCAAAATACAGGCGGTGATCCAGGTTGGGACGGAAATGGCGGTAGCGCAAGATTTATGTGGTATTGTCCAAACGGATCTAATTCTGCTAAAGGAAGTGGCGCTTATCTTCAGCCTTATGTGTATTATAGAGATCAGCCTGGACAATATGGCAATGATTTTGGAAAGAAATACTATATACAGGAAGGTGTTACTTATAATTGTCAGATATCTGTGAAATTAAATACAGGATCAAATACTGACGGATATGTTAAATATTACGTAAATGGCACAGAGATATTAAACGAAAAAATTCGTTGGGTAACAAACGATTCTAAACGAAATGTCAATGCAGTAAGCTTACATACTTTCCGTGGCGGAAGTCAAGAATACTGGAAAGCTCCTGTAACAAGCTCTATTTACTATCCAAGTGCTTCTTGGGACGCTTTATAATATATAATACACTTTAAAGAAAATTTGAACCGAAAAAACAAACCCTACAACTTCGATGTTTTTTAATTAATAAAGCATCGAAGTTGTTTTAGTTAAAAACCTTCTACAATTCTTTCTTAAAACAAATACTGGTTTCTATTCCAGCATATTGTCCATAATTTTCAATAACTGTATAAGTTCTAGTATATAATGCCACCGCTTCTACTTGCACATTACTTGTTTCCAAAACAGAAAAAGTATAACCCAATTCTTTTGCCCAACTTTCAAGTTGGTTTAAAATATTATATGCTATTCCTCTTCCTCTATATTCTTCAGAAACAAACATACGTTTTACCTCAACAGATTCATTATCAAATTGTTTTATAGCTCCACAACCAACTGCAACGCCGTTGATATAAGCAATAATAACATGCTTAATAGCATCTACCTTATTAAACTGATTGAAGTATTCCTGCATGTCTCCATTTCTGCTTGCTAAGTTCTCATCTAGTTTTACAATTAAATTTGCAAAATCGGTGTTTTGAGAAGTCGTTCTAACGAATTCTAGATCTTCAGTATATCCGTATATTTTCATATCTGTTAAGTCTTCTTCTCTTTTTCTATAATCTTTCTTTAAAAGCCCTTCATATACAAATCCAGAACGCTCCGCAACTTTAATGCTTGCTGTATTATCTACAGCAATTTTCATAAATAATCTATTAAACTTTTTCTTTGCAAAACACCAATTTTTAAATGCTTTTAATGCTTCAGCACCGTAATTATTGCCACTATATTTTTCGAAAATAAAATAAGCAAGTTCGCCTTTTGGTACTTTCCAGTCAATTTCTCTAACCGATATATGACCTATAAATTCATTATTTTCTTTTAAAAATATAGCGCAAGCAAAACCTTTATTTTCTTGCCAATCTATGGTTTTCTGCTCCATATATTTTTTTGCAGCTTCCAAACTGTCGTTAACCTTTAACATATTAGTAAAGTAATCGTACAAGTATTCGCGATTATCGGTTATGCTTTTAAAAAAACATTCAGAATGTTCGGGACTGTAAGGTTTTATTAGAAGGTTTTTGGTTGTTATCATTTTATGGTAAATTGTAGTTGTGCTTTCTAAAGGTAAAACTATACAAAACCTGATGCGTAAAAATGCTATTTTTCTATTAGTTAATGCGTTTTTTGCATTAGACTGCTTTTTTGACAAGTAGTAATCGAAAAGAAGAAATGCTTCAAATCAAAAAGCATTCTAAAACTAAATCAGCTTATTTTTAATCTCTTTATACTTAGAACGACCGATTGGCAACAAGTCGCCGTTTTTGAGTTGCATACTGTACTTTCCTCCTGCTTCTACCGCAATTTTATCTGCTTGTTCCCAAGAAAGAATATACGATTTGTGTATTCTTTCGAAGGTGTCGGGAAGCAGTTTTTCTAAAGCTTCAAGCGATTTATCGTGTAATTCTATTTTATTATTTGCCAAATGCAACTCGGTATAAATTCCTGCGCCTTTTATGTATAAAATTTCATTAACAGGAACGAGTTTAAAGGTCTTTGCTTTTCTTACTGCCAAAAAACGAACATCGGCGCCAGATTGTTTTCCTTGAGCGGTAAAGCGCGTAAAGGCTTGCGATAATCTGTTTTGATCGAATGGCTTTGGTACAAAATCTAAAACACCATAATTAAAAGCTGTAATGGCTTTATCGGTGTAAGCTGATACAATAATGGTCTGAAACGGACCAGCAACAAAAGTCTGCAGGATTTCAAAGCCATCTTCTCCATTCAGATTCAAATCTAAAAGCAGCAAATCAATTTCATTATTTTCAATAATCAAAAGTCCGTTTTCGAGAGAATCAGAAAGCAGAATCTGCGCGTCTTTGTCAAAGAAATCACGTGCCATTCTTTCTACTCTCTTGGCAATACGAGCTTCATCTTCAATTATGAGTATTTTCATTTTAATCAAAAATTTTAATGATAGTCTCCCAACCTTTTTCTACAGAATGAGAATCAAAAGACCATTTGGTACCATAACTTTCTGTTAATCTAGCTTCAATGTATTTAAATCCAGTTCCTATTCGCTTCTCTTTTTTAGCTTTTCGATTTTTGGCAAAAGTCAGCAAAGTGTATTCTTTAAATTGCTTTTCTCTAGTAAATTTTAAACAGAAAACGATACAGCCTTGTTCTGGAGGAAGACTATGCGTTATTCCGTTTTCTATTATGGTATGAAAAATAGCTGGCGGAATGGTTTCCTTTTCATCAATTTCTTCTTCTTGCCATTCATAACAAATTTCTTTCCGAAAAGACATTACTTCCAAATGTCTTCGGCACAAATCGATTTCTTGTCTGATCGGAATAAGTGTATCTTCAGCAATATCATTCATTATATCAAATTCTTCTGCAAGAGCACGAATAAAAACAACTCCTTCTTTTGGCGATTCTTCTATCCAATCAATCAATGAAGTTAAAGTATTACGAAGAAAATGCGGCTGAATATTTTTCTTAATCAATTCTAATTGCAATCTAGAAGAAAGCAGCAATGATGCATTATGTGCTTCTTCCATCGCTTTTGCTCGTATCGTATGCAAATAAAGCATACAGAGCACTAAAATGGTAAAAGCAATAAACAACCCAAAATCATAAAACATAAAATAATTGACAACAACGCCCGCCAATAAACCAGCCGCTACAATAAGTCCGCCTTTCGTTTTTCTAATTGCAGCATCAATTGCGATTATAATTGAAAAAAATCGAGCTGTAATGGTAAAATAAGCTGCAGAAATATCATAATGCCCATAATAGCTAATATAAACTGCTAAAAGAGAAATAAATAAAAGAATCAAAAATAGTTTCTTTCTTTTAAATTCAAATTGAAGCATAAAGTACCACGGCACCAGCATTGAAATAGCAAAAGTAAGCCAACCTATAATCTTTAAACGAGTATAAAATTGATCGTAAGGAATCTCTAAATAATATTTTACATATTCTATAATTAATAGACAGAAGAAAAGCAGACAAATAATTCCGAAAAGCAAAACTGCTAATTCTTTTCGTGTGCTGTTTATATACAAAAAGAAATAATAAATACCTGCAATAAGAAAAGCGCCCGCCATAAGATTCATAAAAGATACTACAACAAGCGGTGAACGATGAAGCTGGAGATAGTTTTTAAGTTTCACATCTATACCGCGTTCTGCTTCTCTGTTATAAACTTGTGAACCGATTAAAATAACGGTATGTTTTCCAAGATTAGATAATTTTTTCGGAATTTGATAATACGACGTTTCTGTCCCAGGAACCTCAGCACGACCTGATTTTGCCATTTGACCGTTTCTTCCCACCAAAACGCCATCCCAATACACATCAAAAGCACCAAAAGCATTTATCTGAAGTCCGAGAGATTCAGAAGTATTGTTACGTTTTTGGATTTCAACATCTGTTTGAAATTTAAAACTCGAACTATCTGGTTTTCCCCACTCCATTTGCTGATGATCGTAATCAACCTCATAGGTTACGTCGGTTGTAACGTACTCTTTGTAATAATTACACGAGGTAAATAGCAACAGCAGTAAAACGTTGAAAAAGTAAGATTTATACATAAGATAAAGATAAAACAAATATCCAATTGCCAAATGCATTTGAAAAGTTCGTAGAGCCGTTTGAATGTTTTCAGAAATACCAATTCATTTTATGAATTAATCTTGTACAACAAAATCAATCCAAATGAAAACCTTAATAATCAATACCTTAATTCTATTTATTCCTCTTTTAGGAATAGGACAACAAACCGTTATTTCTGGTAAAGTTCAAGACAATGCGACAAAAGAAGCATTGCCTTACGTAACAGTAACAGTACAAGATGATGCCTCAAAAACATTAGCTACAACTATAACTGACGATCAAGGCTTATTTAGTCTTGAAACAGCTTTAAGTGATAAAACAACTATTACGTTTAGTTATACAGGTTATCAAGATCATACACAATCTATAGTCGTTTCTGAAAAACAAAAAATTGAATTGGGAACAATTGATTTAATTACTGATGCCGTACAATTAAAAGCAGTAGAAATTAATGGCCAGAAATCGAATATCAGTTTAAAATTAGACAAAAAAGTTTTTGAAGTTGGTAAAGATGTGCTTTCGCAAAATGGTTCTGCTCATGATGTTTTAAATGGAGTTCCGTCAGTCGCGGTTGATCAAACGGGAACAATAAGTTTGAGAGGCAACAACAATGTCTTGGTATTAATTAACGGAAGACAATCTGGACTTACTCAAAGTAATGCCCTTGACCAAATTGCAGCCGATCAAATTGAAAGAATTGAAGTTATTACTAATCCTTCTTCAAGATATGATGCTGCGGGTTCTGCGGGAATTATTAATATTATTTTGAAAAAGAACAAGAAGAGCGGTTTTAGCGGTCAGGTTCGATTAGTTGCTGGATCTCCAAATGACAGTCGGCTTAATCCTAGCATCAATTATAAATCGAACAAAATCAATATTTTTTCTAATTTCAGTATTCGTTCTAGCGATTACGTAGGTTTGTATACGACCAATCAAGTAACCAATAGTACTACTTCGCCAAATTATATGTATCGCGTACAAAATGAAGATCGTCACGATGATGGCAAATTGCTTTATATGGGCGCCGATTATTTTATTAATGAACATCAGACCATAACAGCTGCTTTCTTAAAGAATGCCACGCATGATAATGATAAAACCGATTTACGATATCTATACGATAGTGATCTTGAAAATACAACGCCTGACAGTCTTTTGACCAGACACGGAAAGTCTTTGGAAAAACGCGATTATAGTCAGCTTGAGTTTAATTATACCCGAACATTTAAACAAAAAACAAAAAAATGGACGATTGATGTGCAATACGATTGGTGGAATAGCGACAAAAAATGGAATCTTTCTACACAACGTTTAATTCCTGATGCAATGATTTATCCTGGCATTAGAACCAGCTCGGTAGGAAACAGCAAAGATTTTCTGGCGAAGACAGATTTTATTCAGCCAATTGACAGCCTTTCTACTTTAGAATTTGGAATAAAAACTGAAATTAGAACGGTTTTGAGTAATTATTTGGCAGAAGAACAACAGGATAATAATTGGGTAATCTATCAGAATATTGATAATGATTTAAATTATGATGAAACCATAACTGGTGCCTATACACAATTTAGCAGCAAAATCAATAAGTTTAGCTATATGCTGGGCTTGAGAGCTGAGTTTACAGATATTTCTATAAAAGATGTAGAAAATGCTTATAGCGATAAAAAAGACTACAACAAGCTCTTTCCTACTATCAATCTGAGCTATAAGTTTGATGGTTCGGCTTTACAGCTCAATTACAGCAAACGCATTAAACGTCCGACATTATACGCTTTGTACCCTTTTAATGAAGTTACCGATTTGAATGCGCAATACATTGGAAATCCTGATTTGAATCCTTCCTATACTGATGCGTTTGAAATGACGTTTTTAAAAAATTGGAAAACATTTACTCTGAATCCTTCTGTTTACTATCAATACGAAAAAGGTTTTATTCAAGATTATACGTATCGTCAAGATGATATTTTCCTTACAACACCCATAAATATTGATTACGAAATAAGAAGCGGAATTGAATTATCTGCCTTATACAATCCTTTAAAATGGTTTCAGCTTAATGCCGAAATGAATTATTATCACTTCAAACAAAAAGGAAACTATATGGAACAAAATCTTGATTACAGCAGTCAGAACTTTACTGCAAGATTAAGTACTCAGATCAAACTTCCAGCTAAATTTAGTTTTCAAGGGCGTTATAACTTTCGTGGAGAAAAACGCAATGCACAAACTATCAATCAGGCCTTACAATCAATTGATTTCGGATTAAGTAAACTTCTGCTTAAAGATAAAGCGACTATTGTTTTTGATGTTACGAATGCTTTTAATCTTCGCCAATACAAAAGCGTTACAACTGGAACCGATTATGTTATTAAAGATAATAGCATTCCTAATGCAGCAAGATATCGTCTGAGTTTTGTCTATCGTTTTAATCTAACAGATTCAAAAACAATTAGGCAAGCAAATGACGCTAATAGAGATTAATTTTTACTAAAAAAGCCCTCCATAAACAGAGGGCTTTTTTATTCTTTTTTATCAAAACTATCGCCAACCTAATGCAGGTGCAACGTGTTCTAAAATAGACGATAAAATATGAATATTGTAATCGACTCCAATGGTATTCGGAATAGTTAACAACAAAGTATCGGCTTCTTGAATCGCTTCGTCTTGAGCCAATTCTTCAATTAGTTTATCAGGTTCTGCAGCATAGCTTTTACCAAAAATTGCTCTTTTATCTTGCTCGATATAACCAAAGCTGTCATTGCCTTTAGCTTGTCCGCCAAAGTAATATCTATCTTGCTCATTGACCAATGCAAAAATCGAACGGCTTACAGAAACTCTAGCTTCACGCTGATGTCCTGCTTTTTTCCAAGCTTCTTTGTATATTCTTATCTGCTCGGCTTGCTGAACGTGAAAAGGTTTTCCGTTTTCATCGTATTTAAGCGTCGAACTCTGAAGATGCATTCCGTTTTCGGCAGCCCAAACCGCCGTTGCATTAGATGCTGCTCCCCACCAGATTCTTTCTCTTAAACCTTCAGAATGAGGTTCAATACGTAACAATCCAGGCGGATTTGGAAACATTGGATACGGATTTGGTTCTGCAAATCCCCCTTTAAGCTTATCCAAAAATTCTAGCGCTTTTTTACGTCCCATATCGGCATCGGTTTCACCCTTATCAGGTTCGTAGCCAAAATAACTCCAACCGTCAATAACTTGTTCTGGAGATCCTCTGCTTATTCCCAATTGTAAGCGTCCTTCTGATATCAAGTCGGCAGATCCAGCATCTTCAACCATATATAATGGATTCTCATAGCGCATATCAATTACGCCCGTTCCGATCTCAATTTTACTAGTCTTAGCACCAATAGCTGAAAGCAAAGGAAAAGGCGATGCTAACTGCTGCGCAAAATGATGCACGCGAAAGTAAGCACCATCAATGCCAATTTCTTCAGCAGCTACAGCCAAATCAATAGACTGCAATAATGTATCTGCCGCTGTACGAGTTTTATATGATGGATGATTAGCCCAATGCCCAAATGATAAAAATCCTATTTTCTTCATAATGGCTTTATTTTTTTATTCTCTCAAATATACGCATCACAATTGAGTAATACTAGATTTTACTGCATAATTGCCTCGTAAATTAATTTAATGTTTTAAGAACTTTTCGTGCTCTAAAAAAGAAAGTCGGACAGTTGTCCGACTTTCTTTTTATTGTTTAGAATCAACACTCAAAGGAGGAAGACTAACTTTCTTTTCATTCATCATTTTTTTCACCTGTTCAATAGTTCTATAGCGTTCTATCTGCATCTCGCCAGTAAATGTTTCGCTCTGCGGAGCTCTTGGCGGTATTTGAGCATACGTTTTCATCAAATCGGCAATAGCCTGATTAAAAATTATGGCCGTCCAAGTTTTTTCTGTCCAGCTGTTCATAAACAAATCATAGCGTTCCTGCGGATCCTGCCACAAATTGTAAATGGCTGGTACGGTAGCTACGTAAGTTTCGTCGCCTCTCCATCCTAACTGTTGTCCTGGTGCATCACTACCTGCAATAGCGCCATTATCTCCTCGAGTATTAAATACCGCTTTAAATTTACCAATACGAACCGCACCTGGAGAAAGTTCTGCTTCTGTAAAATAGAACCATCTGTCGCGAAGCGGCGTTCCTTTTTTAAACAATACATTAGACATATCGTAACTGTCAAATACCATATCAGCACCTGCTCTATCTTTTTTAGGAAGTTCAACTCCTGCAAGGCTGGCAAATGTTGCCATAAGGTCTAGCCCTCCTACAATATCGTGGCTTTGACTTCCTGCTTCAATTTGTCCTGGCCACCAAGCAATTGCAGGCACACGGCTACCGCCTTCTCTATCAGTTCCTTTGGTACCTCTAAACGGAGTATATCCAGAATCAGGATGTACATCTTGCCAAGCACCATTATCTACTGTATAAATAACAATAGTATTCTCGGCAATGCCTAAAGAACGAATCTTATCCATAATACGGCCTACATTATAATCCATCTCTACTACAGCATCAGAGTATTTACTTTTTCCTGGTGATTTTCCAACAAATTGTTTTGAAGGAAGGTTTGGCTGATGATTTTTAGCAAAATTAATGCACATAAAGAACGGATCTTTGCTTTTTCCATATTCATCAAGCTGTTTCAGATTGTTCTCTACCATCATCATATCTAGCTCGGCAATATTCTCTTCTGTAACTTTACTAACTTCACGGGCTTTGCCACCTGCTTCACCTTCAAGTATTCCGGTCGTTACTTTTTTGAAAAGATCTAGCATTTCTGGAGACATCTCTGGATTCCAAGACTGAAAAGCATAAGTATAAGCATTCAAATGATACAGCACCACATTCTGCATTTTATCAAAACCGTGTGCTATGGGCATAGAATAATCTGCTTCTCCTAGATGCCATTTTCCAGAAAAATAGGTTTTATAATTGGCTTTTTTTAGCACAGAAGCCAATGTCCATTCTTCTTTCGGTAATCCGCCTCCTTGCCCCTGAAAAGCAACAGTAGTCATACCGCTACGATTTGGGATACGTCCTGTAAGCATGGCAGCTCTTCCGGGAGTACAGCTTGGCTGTCCGTAAAACGACCAAAATTGCATGCCTTCTTTTGCCATTCTATCTAGATTTGGTGTTGGCATACCGCGACCAACTCCTCCTCCATAAACTCCTAAATCTCCCCAACCCGTGTCGTCTGAGATTACCATTATGATATTGGGTTTCTTTTTAGTTTGAGCTTCTATATCAGAAAATACCAATAAAGTTAAGCCTGTTAAAAGTACTGCTAGAGCATTTTTCTTCATAATTTCTAATTTTTAGTATGAGTATTGATACTAAAATTAATTTTTTGCCTTCTAACTCTACGGTATATTTATTTGTTTGATGTTCCATTTTATAACATGAAACCAAGTTGTTCAAATGAAACAGTAGTAATCAATTGAAACCAATCTAATCATATGTAATTTAAATACAATCTTCCGTAATTAGCAAACCTATATGTCTTCAGTCTTTCTCGAAATTTGTATGCAACTAAAATTATAAAAGATGAAACAGATTAAATTAGGAAATCAAGGATTAGTTATTCCGCCAATTGGTTTGGGGTGTATGGGAATGACAGGTTTTGAAGAAGGAAATATGTACGGTCTTGCAGACGAAAAAGAAGCGATTCAAACGATTCATCGTTCACTTGAATTGGGTGGTAATTTTTTGGATACAGCAGATTTGTATGGTCCTTTAAAAAACGAACAGCTTATAGCTAAAGCGATCGGAAAAGAACGTGATAAATATATAATAGCTACAAAATTTGGCTGGGAAATAGATGATAGCGGAAAAGTAACTTGGGCCATAAACGGAAGCAAAAAGTATATCAAAAAGGCAGTAGAACGTTCACTTAAAAATCTAAATACAGATTATATCGATTTGTATTACATGCATCGTTTAGACAAAAACACTCCTATAGAAGAAACTGTCGACGCGATGAGTGATCTTGTTAAAGAAGGTAAGGTAAAATATATTGGACTATCTGAAGTATCTTCTGAAACCATTAAAAAAGCACATCAAGTTCATCCCATAACGGCTGTGCAAAGTGAGTATTCTTTATTTGAAAGAACCGTAGAAGAAAGAGGAATCTTAAAAACATTAGAAGAATTAAAAATAGGTTTTGTCGCTTATTCGCCTTTGGGGCGCGGGTTTTTATCTGGGCAGATTCGTTCTATTGATGATCTTCCTGAAAATGATTTCCGCAGAGCTATTCCTCGTTTTCAGGAAAACTATTTCCATAAAAATATTGAATTGGTAAAAGCGGTTGAAAAAATGGCTGAAGAAAAAAATGTCAATTCATCTCAACTGGCTTTAGCATGGATTATCAGTAAAGGAATTGTACCTATTCCTGGAACTAAACGCAGAAAGTATCTTGAACAAAATATTGGCTCTACTGCTATAGAATTGAGCCAAAACGATCTTTTAAAATTAGAAAGTATTGTACCTTTGGGAACAGATACTGGGGCTCCGTATGATGAGTTCAGTATGGGACTTCTTGACTAAACTAAAAAATCCGTTGTTATGAATACTATAGTATCTGTATCTGCTTTTCACCGTTTACTTTCTCTTCCAGAACCTAAACACCCAATGGTTAGTGTTATCAATTTATCTCAAAGTGTTTTTCTTGATGATGAAATCTGGAAAGGATTTACGAATAAATTCTATTGTGTTGCTTTAAAAAAAAATGCAAAAGGAAAAATCAGATACAGTCAGGGACATTATGACTATGATAAAGGCGTATTAAGTTTTACGGCACCCAACCAAGTCCAGTATTTGGATTTTCATACAATGGAATGTGGCGAAGGCTCTCTTCTTATATTTCATGAAGATTTTATTTTAAAACATCCTTTAGCACAGAAAATATTTGATTTTGGATTTTTCTCGTATGCCGTCAATGAAGCACTGCATTTATCTGAACAAGAAGAAAATTATCTGATTGAAATTTTAGATAGAATTGACAAAGAATGCCAGCATATTGATCACCATACACAAGATATTATTCTGTCACAAATTGATTTACTTTTAAACTATTCGAGCCGTTTTTACGAAAGACAGTTTATAACCCGAAAAAACAGCAGTCATGCTCTGCTTACAAAATTCGAAAGGTTTATTAATGAATATTACAATGATGACTCAACAGAAAAAGGTCTTTTAAGCGTTGGTCTAATCGCCGAAGCACTCAGTCTTTCCCCAAACTATCTCAGCGATTTCTTGAAAATACATACAGGAAGAAATACAAAAGAGCATATTTATGAAAAGCTCGTTAATAAAGCTAAAGAGAAACTGTCTGTCAGTGAATTATCTGTCAGTGAAATTGCCTACAATCTTGGTTTCGAACATCCGCAGTCATTCAGTACGTTTTTTAAAAAACGAACACAAATGGCTCCTTTAGAATTTCGGGAAAAGATTCGAAACAATTAAAATTCTATAATAAAAAGAAAGAGCTGTCCAATAATTGACAGCTCTTTCTTAATCAAAATAAATTCTATAAAAGAAGTGTTTTTTTGCTAAGTAGAAACAACACCTTCATAATAAACGTTGTAAATTTCTTTTAATTCGAGGTTTTTATTTCTTTTACTCTTGAACAACATTATGCAATATCTCATGTATTGTTTTTAAAGCTTCTGTTGAGGTTGCACGAATAGTAATTTTATTTTTCTTGTCTTTAAGCAATTTTGTAAACAAATTATCTTCTGTATTAATATCAACTATTGTTCCTCCATACTTTAAAGTTGTTTCTGCAATCGCCATTGGCAAATTAGTTGCTCCAGATGTACCAACAATAAAAAGAATTCCTGAGTTTTTTGCTACCTTTAAGGAACTAAATTTCTTATTTGTCTTTTCATCATAATATTCATCAAACCATAAAATATTGGGTCTCATCCAACTCCCACATTCTTTGCATTTCAGTAATTCAATATCTTTTTGGTTTAAATCTTCATCTATGTCTTTGCCCTCAATTTCTATTGGCAAATGGTGTATTTCTTTGCATCCATTCGAACATTTAATTTCTCTGTTATTGCCATGTATTTCGAATATCCTTTCTACACCAGAATGTCTATGAAGATTGTCTATATTTTGAGTAATCAAGTGAAACCTATCCTGTAAAAGTTTTTCAATTGCGGCTATTTCGTGATGGCTGTTATTTGTCTGAGCACTTTCAAACATTTTCTTTCTAAACAATGAATATTGCCAAACCTCTTCTGGATTTTCTTTAAAATAGGCAAACGTTCCAAATTCTTCTGGTTTATGAAACTTTGTACCTTTTACCCAAATTCCATCTATACCTCTATAAGTCGGAATACCGCTTTCAGCAGAAATTCCCGCGCCAGTCAAAAATGTGAAAAGATTTCTATTCTTTTTGTTATAAACCTGTTTTATGATTTCGGTAAGCTGTTCTTTCATAATTTCTTCATACGTCAAACAAATGTAATTTTATTTAGACAATTGCTCTTCTTTTATTTCTTCAATTCCTTTTCTATAGCTTGTTACAACGAAATCTGGAAAACGTTTTCTAAATTTTGAATCATCAAAAACATTGGCGTGTTCGTATCTTGGAAGCAATTCCTGCAATTCTTTTGCTCTTTTACTAAAAAACGCCCCTATTGAAAATACAAACTTCGGAATAACTTTATACTTTAATTCTTTGCCATAAATTTTAGAAGCCAACACAATGAATTCTTTATAGTTAAGATGGCTTTCGTCTACAGGCAAATGCCAAGTCTCATTAAAAGCATCTGGAGTATTCCCTATTAAAGCTGTGGCACGACTTGCGTCTGGTGTCCAAATTAAACTTCTTTTTTTTGTATCGCTTAAAGGCACTTTTAGCTTTTTATTTTCCTTAATCGCATTAAAAATTAAAGTATTTGTAATGCTTTGTGTTTTTGCTGGACCATAAAATTCGGGAGCACGACAGATTACTGCTTCTAATTTACCCGATTTTATTTCGTTTAAAACCATTTCAGCCATTTCTTTTCTAATTTCACCTTTTCTTCCAATGGGCTCAAAAGCAGTTTCTTCTGTAAGCACCCTACTATCTTGCGGATACATATAAGTATTATCAAAAAACACCAATTTGGCTTTATTGATTTTACAGGCTTCAATAACATTTCTCATTATCAATAGAAATTGCTTTTCCCATAAATCAGTATCCATCGGAAGTCCTAAAGTAAAATAAGCTATTTCACTTCCTTTTACAGCTTCTATTGCTTTTTCTTTAATAGTCAAATCTGCCGAAAAAACCATATCTGTATCATTTACTTTTTTCGCTTTACGGCTTACAATTCGTATATCTGAAGTATAATTTCTTTTCAGTTCTCTTGCCAATTCTTCTCCAATCTGTCCATTGGCTCCTAATATTGTCTGCATATTGATTCGCTTTTTTAATTGCTTGAATTCCCTCTGATACTTATTTCTAAATTATAGAAATTTATAACAACATCTCTACAGCTTTAACTCATTTATATTAGATTTTATTGCTAATTTAGAACTTGCTAAGAATCAGTTAATTTACTTCCTAAATTACAACAAAAAACGATATGCAGATTTTACCGTCCGCCAGTTTAGCGCCGTTTATAAAGAACTATACTGTTGTTACAATTGAAAAAGATCTTGACAATGAAGTATTTTATCCAAGCGGTTATGTCGATTTGATTATAAATATTTCTGGAGGATTTGCCGCAACCATTATCAACGGCAAACAGAAAAATACTCCTGCCATAGAATTATTGGGGCATCTAACGCTTCCAACTCGTCTTTCTGTAGCAAAAGGCACTTCGGTACTCATTGCAAGAATATATCCGCATGCCAGTGCATTATTTTTTTCTGATCCGCTATCAGAATTTACGAATTATGCCACCGATATGTATGATGTGGCTTTGGGAGAGAATAGAGATTTGTATGATAAGATTATGGAAACTGATGATCTTTTGTCTAAAATCAATGTTTTAGAAACATATTTTCTTCAAAAATTAAAGAAAAATGAAACCCGATTAAAAAAGGTTTCCATAATACAGCATTTGAGTCAAGAGTTATTTCGAAATCACCAGCAATTGGATTTACCTTTCCTTGCCCGAAATTCAGGATTATCAGAAAGGTATATCCAAAAACTTTATCTTGCTAATATTGGTATTAGTCCAGCTGCTTTTACATCAGTAATCCGATTTAATAAAAGCTTGAATTTGGTGCTCAATACGACAGAATCATTAACTACTATAGCTTACGATAATGGCTATTATGACCAAGCTCATTTTATAAAAGAATTTAAGAAGTTTACTGGCATTACGCCATCTGTATCCAGAAACTCGCTGCTTAAAAACGATACTGATTTACAACAGGCTGTCAACATTGGTTTTTAACCTTGTTTTGCAGGATGATTGCTGCTAAACATATCACGATGCATTTTCCAGCCTTCTTTGGTTTTCTTCCAGATTACAATTACTTTTCCGTCGTCTAGTTTTTTGCCATTCATATCGGTCATTTCATAAAAACTTTCTTCTGTAACAGCTGTTTTTGGATCTCCATAAAGATGCTGAATTGTGAATATAACATGCACTTGAGGTCCGCCTCTAAAAAAGGAGTCAATTTGCTTTGCTCCACATTTTGGTTCTCCATTTGGCGGAAACAAACAAGCGTCACCTGTATATCTAGCAACAATAGAACCGTCATTCTTATTGGTAAAATCGGAGAACGTTTTGTTACTCGCTTCAATAATTTTTTGTACTTCTTTTAAAGCTGAATCTGTCGTTTGGGCATTACACCAAAAAGTAAGCATCAAGAGTGTGCTTAAAATAATTTTTGTTTTCATGGTTTATATATTTTTTTACAAAGGAAATTATTCAGATAAGGCAAAAATTGTAAAATAACGAACAACTTTTTCTAATTCGTTTTACCTTTGAATACAATTCAATCTAAATAATGAACCGGAATCATATTGAAATACATCGAGATGAAATGCAGTTTCATATTGGAAACGCGGAAGTTCTGAAGAAGAATCAAACCACGAAAGACAAAAACAGCGAATGGAATAATACAAAAAGCCCTGTATCAAAAATAATACAGGGCTCTTTTGCTCTAAAAACTCATTCCGAAAGAATGTTTCGTTGGTAGAATTTTTCATTCCGTAGGAACGTTTGATTAAACGTTAAATATGTTGTTTCCTCAAAGCAGGTGTCCCTACGGGACATAATGCATAACAATTCTTTTTTTTTCTATCAACCAGATATTCCTACGGAATATTATTTGCAAATTTATTTGGCATCAAACCATAATTTGGTTGTCAATAAATCTTTTCCTTGATCTGCAACAGCTGCTTGGTAACTTGCTCCGTTAAGAGATTGTTCTGTTCCGGGATAAAAAAGACGCGAAGGTAATTTTCCGTCCAAAACAGTTGCAGGACCAGCTGTTAATACAGGGTAGTCTAGTCTTCTCCACTCTGTAAAGGCATCAAGACCTTGTCCGAAGAAAGCAATCCATTTTTGCGTACCAATCGATTTTGCATAATTTAATGCATCGTATTTCACACTTGCCTGATCAAGATAAGTTGAAATAGTTGTCGCATTTGTAATTCCAAACTGATTCAAAGATGCTGTAATAGCATTTTTATAATACTGTTCTGCATCTCCAGAAATATACCCGCGGGCTGCAGCTTCTGCAAGATTAAATAATGTTTCTGAGTAAGAAGCAATTACCGCAGGAGAAGCCGATGTTAAGAAATAAGTTCCTGGTTTTGATGTTTTAGCAAAACCTTGACTATTAGCATCACTATTTGACAATCCGTTAGCGCCACCAACATACTTTCCAACGCTTGCATCAGAAGGCAATTGAGCAAAAACAGGCAAACGAGGATCTGATAATGCGTATAATTGATCTACCATAGTTTTTGAAATACGGAAATCATCTCTAGTTTCAAACCAAGCCGAAGCTGGATTTTGCTGCGGTGAGCTTGTATAAACAAATTGAAATGTTTCAGAATTGCTGCTAATTAATCCGCCTGCATCGCTTGTCGCATCAATTGCTGCTTGTTTAGCCAAAACAGGTTCTTTGTCAGAAATTCTCAAAGCAATACGCAAACGAAGCGAGTTTACCAGTTTTTTCCATTTCAAAATATCACCTTTATAAGCCAAATCACCAGTAACCGAACCATTTGCTGGATTTAACAAAGATTGCGCTTGTTTTAAATCTTCAAGCAAACCGGTATATACTTCTTTTTGTGTATTGTATGCAGGTGTTACTTTCTGACCAGCTTCTTTGTACGGAATATTTCCGTAAGCATCTGTCAGCAATAAAAAGGTCCAAGAACGTAATGTTAATGCAATTCCTTTATAATTTGAATTTGCCTGAGCATCTGGAAATTTTAAAATCGTATTCAAATCTGTAATTAGAGTCGAATATCCCTTATCCCACAATGCTGTGAAAGAAGTATTCGAAACATCGTAACGATCTGGTTCTGTATATTGAATTTTAGCCCAATGCTGCACAAACAGCAAAGTAGAGTTAAAGTTGTTTGCGTCTCCCCAATACAAATCGGCACCTTGTTTTAGTGTACCTGTCAAAAGATATGGAGCAAGCGGCGTTTCAGTTGCATTTGGATTTTTATTAATATCGTCCAAAGTATCACTGCAAGAGCTCAGTGTCAATGCAAACAGTATTGTATATGATAGTTTTTTTAGCATGATTCCGAGTTTTTAAAATTTAACATTAAGATTTAAACTGAAATTTCTAGTTGTTGGCAAAGCTAAACTTTCCAATCCTTGTGCATTTCCAGTGTTGAAAGCTGTTTCAGGATCAATATTTGGCGCATCTTTGTAAATAAAGAATAAGTTACGTCCAGCAGCAGTAAGGCTTGCTCCTTCTAATCCAAGTTTTTTAACTAGCTTTTTATTAAAATTATAAGAAAGCTTTATCTCTCTCATTTTTACGAAAGTCGAACTGTAGATGTACGCCTCACTAATATTGTATGATGCCTTATAATATTCTTGAGCGCTAATCACTTTATTATTAGGCGTTCCGTCAGCAAATACCCCTCCGAAAATCATTCCATCATCATAAACTGTTACACCACTTGGAGCGGCACCGCCCGTTACTAAAGTTTTCGGATTAGCAGTATTGTCTCCTGGATAATAATAGCTTAAACCACCGTTTTCAGCACCACGTCCTGGAAGAGTCTGCGCTAAAACTCCTGTATAGTTTCCTGTTCTATTAGTTCCAGAGAAAAGCTCACCACCAACACTTGCATCAATAAGGAACGAAAGTTCAAGATTTTTATAAGTCAAAGTATTCGTAAGACCTGCTAAGTAATCTGGAGTATAATGTCCTAAAACTCTTTTTGTCGGATCTGCTTTTGGAAGACCATTTGCTCCTACTACAATATTTCCGCTAGCATCACGCTCATAAGCTGTACCATAAAGTGCTCCGTAAGCTTGCCCTACAGATGCCAATACATCTACACCTCCAGAAGAACCAATTGTATAGTTTTTAATGTCTCCTGCATAATCTAAGATTTCAACTTTACTTTTGTTTTTAGAATAATTTAAAGCCACATTCCACTTAAAGTTTTCAGTTTGAATAGGGTTTCCATCCAACTGTATTTCAACACCTTGGTTATTAATTTTCCCTGCATTGATTAACTGCGAAGTATAACCGCTAGCTGCTGTAGTTTTTATTTCTAAAATCTGATCAAAACTATTTGTGTTGTAATAAGCTACATCAAAATGAAGTCTGTTTTTCCAGAAAGAAGCTTCAAGACCTACTTCAGTAGAACGAGTTGTTTCAGGTTTCAAATTTTCATTTAGTTTTCTTTGAGACGATGTTTGAATCGGATTTCCGTCAAATGCAGTTTGGAAATTGTAAACCGTAGCCAATTGGTACGGATCTGCATCGTTACCTACTTCAGACCATCCTCCGCGAAGCTTTAAGAAATCGAGTGTATTACTTTTAATATTTAATGCATCTGTTAAAACCACACTTCCGTTAATAGACGGATAGAAATAAGAACGGTTGCTGCTTGGCAATGTAGATGACCAATCGTTACGTGCTGTAACGTTTAAGAAAGCATAGTTTCTAAAACCAAACTGAGCCGAAGCGTAAGCACTGTAAACTCTCAATTTAGATAATGAATTTGATGATGTTAACGGATCTCTAGAGTTTGTTAAAGTATACAAATCTGGAACTGCTAAACGCGGTGCTTTCTGATAGTTATTGGCATCACTATGGTTACGAATGTTAAATCCAGCAAGCGCATCTACAGTAAAATCGTCGTTAAGCTGTTTTGTATATTGAAATATACCTTCAGTATTTTGCTCATTTACTGTGTAAGCATCTTCTGCATACGATCCGAAAGGAGTTCCATTTGTACCGTATTTGATCGTGTATTTTCTGCGGTCGTTATAATAATCAACTCCCGTACGGAATCTAAAATTTAATCCTTCTGCCAATTTCGCGTCTAAATGGATATCTCCAATTAAACGGTTACGCTGTTGGCTTGTTGTATTATAATAGGCATTCCAATACGGATTACTATAATAGCTATTATTCCAGTTTTGTGTCCAATCTTTATTCAATTCATTAATATCAACCTGACGCCCGAACCATAAGAATTGTAGCATTACACCCGCAGCACGTCCTCCTGACGGACCACCTGGCAATTGTGGGGCATCTGTTACGATATAATTTGCATTAACCCCCACTTTTACGTTTTCAGAAATCTGATAATTGGTGTTAATAGAAAAGTTTGTTTTGTTTATTTCAGTGTTCGGTACAGTTCCAAGTTGTTTTTGGTTATTTACACCTAAACGGAAGTCTGATTTCTCGTTAGCTTTTGCAATAGAAACACTATTGTCATAAGTAAGTCCTGTATTAAAGAAATCTTTCACATTATTTGGATGTGCAACAAAAGGAACAGCTTCTCCTTTAGAATAAAATTGCGGAATAAGGCGTCCATCCAATCTTGGTCCCCAACTTTCGTCAACACCATCATTAACTCCTCCTCCTTTACCGTCAACGTAACTAAATTTTCCATTAGAACCCTGTCCGAAACTATTCTGAAAAGAAGGTAAAGTAGCTACTTGAGAAACTGTTATACCGGTATTAAAAGTAACTCCATAACCTCCTTTTTGTCCTTTACCCGATTTTGTCGTAATAAGCACAACACCGTGTGCAGCACGTGATCCGTATAGAGCAGCAGCGTTTGGCCCTTTCAAAACAGTCAACGTTTCAATATCCTGCGGATTCAAATCGGCAATTGCATTTCTGAAATCACGAGTAGCGCCACCAAAATTCAATTGCGAGTTATCTACAGGAACTCCATCTACCACAAAAAGCGGTTGGTTATTTCCTGCAATAGAAGTTTCTCCACGAATAATAATACGAGAAGATCCCATATCTCCTTGCGAGTTTGTAATACGTACACCAGCCACTTTACCAGAAAGTGCGTTCAAGAAGTTGGTTTCTTTTGTTGTTGCCAGTTCTTTTCCTTTTACTGCTTGAGTAGTATATCCTAACGATTTCTTTTCTTTCGAAATTCCAAGAGCAGTAACCACTACTTCAGATAAAGCATTTTGCTCTTCGGCTAGATCAATTGTAATATCGTTTTTGTTTACTACAACTTCTTGCTTTTTATATCCTAAATAACTAATTAAAAGCACATAAGGAAATTTTTGTCCAGTTTGAAAATAGAACTTTCCATCTGTATCTGTAATAACACCATGCGTAGTGCCTTGAATCGTTACCGAAGCTCCAATAATTGGCTCTTTTGTAACAGCATCAACTACTGTCCCTTCCAGTTTAGACTGGATTAGCGGCTTTGTCTCTTGAGCTGTAACCCCGATGGAAATCAACAAAATACATAGCCAAGTATATCTTTCTAATTTTTTTTTCATTACTTTGTTTTAGTTTAATAAATAAGGCGAGCAAAGACAGCTTTATGCTATTCTAGCTTTCCTTTTAGAGATGACAAATTTCTTTTAAGCTTCTACCATTTCTGCTGCAACAGAAATGGTTTTTTCTTTTATCTGCAGCACATTCGTTTTTTCATTTTTACTTTTTTTTGGATTACTATTATTTTAAATTGGCCTATAAAATTTTTAACCCCTATTTGGGATCATGTTTCTTAAAATTTATAATGAATTAAAAAAGAGGAATTTTAACCTTAGAATGCATCAGGATGAAAACGGCCTAATGCGTTTGCTTTTTTCAGAATGAAATATTGTGGTTCTAATCTCTGGCTTTTAACTTATTTTTTAAACTCTACTAATTTGATAGAACAAAGGTATGTTAAAAATATTAGTTCCCAAATTTTAATTAAACTTTTTGCAAAAAAAATGTTAACTACTTTTTAAAACACAACCTAAACACAACCTAAACACTTAATAACAAAACAGTTATTAAAAACAGCTGTTTTTAGGATTTTATAAGAATTGTACTAAAAGCATAAAAATTTGAAAGTAGTTTTTACCGTTTTTAAGTCTAGCTTAGTAAAGTTTAAACCAAAAAAAAACTCCAAGATCATAAGACCTTGGAGTTTCTATTTTTTATTTCTAATTTATTATAGCTCGTTGAACTCGTGTAGAGATTTCAATGTAGTTTCGTAGAATAAAATTGCGGCAATAAGATTTCCTTTATCAGAGTAAGGCATCATTTTTCTTTGAAACTCTACTGTAGTATCTAAGAAACTTGTTGTTCCTAATGCCTGTCCATCTAATATTTTTTTATTATCAGCTGTATCAGGAATACCTAAATCTGCCATTGTAACACCCGGTTTTGTAACCAAAGCAATGTAAGGAAGCGTTTTTACTAAAACTTTAATACGTTCAATGTACAATTCTAAAAGCTCTCCTTTTTGCATACCACTTAATTCTTTTTGATCATGGTATTTGCGAATTAAAGCTGTTGTACTAATGATACTTCTTGGTGCATTTTTTGCCTGTGCAGAGACAGCAGCAGTTGTCAAGAAGAAAAGTGCACATAATAAAATAATTTTACTCTTCATTTTCTTATAGATTTGGTTCTTGAATAAAAACAAAAATATATAAATTAACTTAAAATCCAACTTTTGGAGGTTGTTTTTGCCAAAATTATAATAATCTTTTAATCTGAATAAGTAAAATAGTACACCAAAACTATAGAATTAAAGGATTTTTAGTGCCAAAAATTCTTTTCTATTTACGTCTTAATAATTCTAAAACGTCCCGGATATTTTATCCAAATACTTTTTTTATTTCCGTAGTAATCCATAAAATCTTCACATACAAAAACAGCATGCGCTTTTGACCATGCCACAACACCGCAGTACTCGCTTCCAGATTGTCTTTTTAATTTCTGAATTTGCTTGCCTAATTTGAATCCTAAATATTTATAGATGGTTGGAGTATATACAGTACCTTCTTCTAATTCTTCTAAAGCTTTCTCAAAAGTAGGTTCTTTATCAATAATTTGCATGTATTTTGCCATTACAGCATATGTCAGAACAGCATAATCACGTATTTTTTCGCTATCGCAATTATCTTTAATATAAACAAAACCTGCCGATTTTCTAGCTTTTGTGACTTCGCTACTATCTAAATTAAAAGTTGCATTATTTTTTAGTGTAATTCGATAAGAATCATTGTTCAATTTTTCACTTTCAAAAAGATTATCTAAGCCGTATACATTTAAAGAAGCTTTAATAAATGCTATAGACGAACAATTTGTGCGTTCTCCTTGCTTAAAACTTTCAAATATTTTATCAGAACTCAATTGCGAGTAGGAACTTGAACAAACAAACATTAAAAGTAAAAAAACTGAAGTAAACGATTTCATGCCTTGTATTATATATTATTCTTCAATTATTATTGAAGAAACTGTATTAGATTTATACAAATCTATAAAAAACCAATCAATTTGTTTATATCTTCACTTTTATCTATTAAAAAAAGTCGCTGTAAAACAATAAAAAGCAAATAAAAAACGCCTCAAAATTAACTTGAGACGTTTTACTTTATTTTTTTTCTTCGTTATTCAACTTATCATCCAGTTCAGGTTCTTGACCTTTAAACTTTTTAGTGTCGACATCATAATTTTCATCATTTGTCAAAACTTCGTCATGTTCTTTATATTGATGTTTTCTCGTGTCATTTCGATGATCTCCTCCACCCTGTTGTTTAGGATTCGGGTTTTTCTGGGTTTGATTATTCTTTTCCATAATTCTTCGTTTTTAAATGATTATTAAAATTACCTCAAATACAATAGTTTGACTTATATAATCATTTTTAAAAATTATAAAATAAACCTTTTATTGTTTGAATTGAAATGTCAATTTCTCAAGAAAATTTTTATTTTTACTCTTAATCAAAAAGAGTATTTAAATTAAAAAGAATACTAACTAATATCATAACCAATTTATTCTATGTTCCCATATCTCGAAAAAAACTATCAAAAGACACAATGGTTTTACGGCTCTTCTGAAGCAAATATGCTAAAAAGCCTAAAGGGAAATATCAAATTCATGAAACAGACTGCTTATTTAATAAACAGTAATACTGACGAATTTGAACCTGTATTGGGAATAGAATCAATGTCTCTTGAATTTAATGAGCAGAAAGAAATTATTACAAAATGGAGTGTTGGGGATAGCTACGAAACTAAATACAAAAGTTTCATAGAAGATAAAATGCTCTCCAACAAGCATCACTCAGCTAATTCTGTAGAGTTATTTGAATATGATGATGCAATGGGACTTGCTAATAAGTATACTAAAATTAGCAGTGATGGAAGAAAAACTCAGCAAAATCTGAAAATAGAAATTCAAAAAGATGGATCGATTTATCATTTTGATAAAGACTATGATATTCAATATGATAATTATGAAAGAATAACTCGTAAAAAAGCGAATTACAGAGACTTTGAAATTGTAATTGATTATTTGTCTTTCTCAAAAAAAGGATATTATACTAAAACGTATTATATCGATAATCAAATGGATTCTTTCGAAAAATATAGTTATGATGATGATACTTTGATAGAAGAAATCATGTATCGTAATGAAGCTGTTAAAAGTAAAAAAATGTTTTTTTATGATGAGAAAAACAGATTGTTTCAATGTATTTCTTTTAACGATGAAGACTCTTTTGAAAATCACTACTATTTTTATAATGATAAAGATTTATTAATTGAAGACAAAATATCGTATCCTGGAAGAACAATGGGAACTTGTGATTTTTTTGAATATGATATTCATGACAATGTAATTCAATCGCGAGATAACAGTTTTCAATATACCTATGATCAATTTGGCAATTGGACAGAAAAACTGGAAATTTCTAATGAAAAGGTAGTTCAAAAAACAACTAGAGAAATTGAATATTTTGCAAATGGTCTGCACGTTGTCTAAAAAAAAAATCCTTCTAAAAACACTAACTTTGCCCCTATTACAATTACAGTAAAAATTATGTGGACGATATGTCAGGAATGCCAGGGACAAGGCAAAATAAATCGCGGACTTAGTAAAAAAGCTCAAAGACGTTATAAAACAGAATTGGCTGCATTTGAAAGTTCGCAAACTAAAGTTGCTCCAATACGCCCTAAAGCACATCTGCATTTGTGCACAAATTGCTCAGGATCAGGATTAATTCAGTCCGAAAAATATCTAGAACCTGATTTGACAAACCCCCACGTTGCTATTATTGGTGCTGGCATTGGCGGTGTCGCTTTGGCTGTGGCTTGTTTACATCGCGGAATTCCTTTTTCAATTTACGAAAGAGATACTCATTTTGACGCGCGATCTCAAGGCTACGGACTTACATTACAACAAGCCAGTAAAGCCATGAAAGGTTTAGGGATTACTTCTTTAAACGGTATAATTTCTACAAAACATATTGTTCATAATACAGAAGGAAAAATATTGGGCGAATGGGGAACCAGAAAATGGATTGAAACTGAAATTAAACCGTCTGCTACACGTACCAATATGCATATTGCACGGCAATCGTTGCGGCAAGCTCTTTTAGAACAGCTTGGAGGAAATAATACGGTGCAATGGGGACATCAATTGTTAGATTTTAAAGCTAATAATGATGGTGTAGAACTTAAATTTCAAGTAAACGGAGAAGAAAAAAACGTAAAAGCTGATCTTGTCGTTGGTGCAGATGGCATTAGAAGCATTGTGAGAAAACTAACAATTGGCGAAGACATAACACCGCTTCGTTATTTGGATTGCATTGTAATATTAGGAATTTGTCCTTTAAGTTCTCTCAAAGATATTTCGAGCCAATTATTAGATTCTGCAACAGTTTTTCAGACTGCAAATGGAAATGAACGAATTTATGTTATGCCTTACACGGGAGATTCTGTAATGTGGCAATTGAGTTTCCCGATGTCTGAAGAAGAAGCTAAAGAACTAAGCGCAAAAGGTCCGAAAGCACTTAAAGAGGAGGCTTGTCGCAGAACACAATGGCACACTCCTATTCCGCAAATTTTAGAAGCTACACAAGAAAGTTTAATTTCTGGATATCCTGTTTATGATCGCGAATTGCTTCGATCGGAATTATTAGAAAAGAATCAAAATATAACTTTAATTGGCGATGCAGCGCACCCAATGAGTCCGTTTAAAGGTCAAGGTGCAAACCAAGCTTTGTTGGATGCTTTAAAATTGGCTAGAAAAATATATAGAGGCTGTAATGCAAAATCTAATTGGAGAGAAACTGGTCTAAGAAAAAATGTCTTAAACGATTTTGAAGCAGAAATGCTGGAACGCAGTGCTACCAAAGTAAAAGGTTCTGCTGATGCTGCACAGTTCTTGCATTCTGAAATTATACTCCGAGAAGGTGATGAACCTCGAGGAAGATATCCTAAAAAAAGGAAATAAAGAAGAAAGATTTTAGAAGAAAGAGTAAATAAAAAATGCTAAACAGGTTTGTTTAGCATTTTTTGTAAAAAGTTATTTTTCAGTCATATAGATGCAAATTAAACAATAATTTAATATTATTTTATAACTAAGTTTGACTTGATCTTTTTAATTTTATAATCTCATTTACAAACAATTAAATAATCACGCCATGAAAAATACACAAATAAATTTCAGTCCAAACAATGAGACCTATACAGACCGCACTTTGGTTTGTGATGGTGATAATAACGAATTAATATTTCGTAAAACTTATGTAGGAGATTGGGGAGATTGGGACGAGAAACCAGATGATATTTTAAAAGATCAACATCTTTATCTGGATCAAAATACAAGTTTTACAAATGCAATTTAAACTTACGATTGCTTTATTTGGCATTACAATCTAGTATTCTATCTTGATTATGCTAGAACACTAATTGTATTGCTTAAATTTTCTTTGTTTATAAAATCTAGAATAAATTCTCTTACTTCTTTATTTGCCTCTGTTTTAGTAGCAAATGAATTAATATAGAATTCGTCGTCCTTGTCGCTAATATGGATAATTTCGGTGTAACCTTTGGTTATTAAACTACCTTTTAGCTTAATTATATTTACTTCTTGTTTTCCGTCAAGTTCTTTGCGAACCTGTAATTTTATAGCTCTTTCCATATTCAAAAATTTTTAAATAATTAACTATCATTCAGTTATAAATTTAAAACATTTAATCTATCGAAATAAGATTTTAACACAGTCCACAACGCATTATTTATCAACATATTATAAACATTTTCCCTTTTCTTAAAAAGAAACTCGAAACACCAGTAAAATCAAGTCTTTTCACATTAATTTCCTGTAAATTCTCTGTCGCTCAAGGTTTTCATAAACGCAATAAGGTTTTCTTTTTCTACTTCTGTAAGCGGAATTCTATTGCCATTATTTTTAAAAATAGGATCTAAATTGGCTGCATTCAAAACTCCGTTATCAAAATAATCCAAAACTGATTTTAAGGTTGCAAACTGACCAAAACTTCCATAAGGTGCTGTATATTCTACATTTCGTAGAGACGGAACTCTGAAACTCATAAAATCAGTTGCAATTCCAGTAACTCTTCCTCTTCCTGCTTCATTAGAATCGGTGTTTAACGGAAATCCAATATTTCTAAAACTTTGGTCTGTAAACAATTCGGTGCTATGGCAGCTTGCGCATTTTTGCTGAAATGTTGCATATCCCGCCGATTCGCTTTCTGTAAACTGACTTTCTTTTCGTTTTACTTTATCATATTTGCTATTTGCAGAAATCAAAGTGTATTCAAACTGAGCAATACTTTTGTAAATTCTGTCTGCTGTAATTTCCTGATCTCCAAATGCTTTTTTAAACATCTCTTTATAAGAAGCATCATCTTTAATTTTTCCGATAACTTCCAAAATCGAAGAATCCATTTCTTCATGGGTAATAATCGGAACCAAAGGCTGTGTTTCTAATTGCAGTCGGCTTCCATCCCAATTAAAGAACTTTAGAAACATTAAATTCTGAAGCGGTGGCGCATTTCTAAGCCCTACTCTTCCCTCAATTCCAATAGCTTGCGCATTATGATCGGCAAAGGCATTTGCTTGAATATGACAACTTGAGCAAGAAATTGTATTGTCCTTACTAAATCTTTTGTCAGAGAAAAGTTTTTCGCCCAACTCAGCACCATATTTTGTAGGTTTATTTAAACTCACATAGCTATTTACTTCTGGAAAATCTGCAGGAATATTTAATGAAAGTTCCGGATTATCAAAATAGGTTTCATCAGAATCGGTGCTGCTGCAAGAAGTTAAAAAGATTACGATTATGATGAAGCCGATTATTTTTTTCATTTTAATGAGTTTTAAAATAAAGCCGTCTTTTTAATTTCAGACGGCTCTGAATTTTTTTTAAATCAATAGGTTAGATTTAATCTGCCAAGATCTCCCTCAATCCTCTTTAAATCTGCGTGAAAAAATCTATACTTAAAAAGTATTTCACGCAGATTTTAAAAGATTTAAGCAGATTAAATAAGATTTCTACCAAAGAGTTAACTTAGTTTTCTACACTAGTTACAGAAAACATTCCTGAAATATCGTTTGTACCGTTTCCTCCTAGATTATCCACAAATTTTACCATTTGAGCTGCAGTATGAACATTTGGAGTAGCATTATCGCCCATTTCTGTCCCTGTAGATAAAGTAATGGTATTGATTTTTCCGCTCAATAATTTGTCGAAATCAGCCTTAATTTTGATTTTTGGAGCATTTTTACCTACAACTGCATTTACAGTAAGACTTAGCGTAATATCTCTATATGCATTTACACCTTGTGTATAAGCGCCTTCAGTTCCGGCAACAGTACTTCCTGTGTGAATAGACATCGTTTTATTATCAGTATCATAAAAACCTTCTACTTTTGTAAAACGATATCCTGTTCCCCATTCCCACATCATTGCTGTATCATTGGCTCCAGCCGCTGCGTAAAATTTAGGAAATCTTGTTTGGTCTAGAGTATTTTGCTCTGTTTTGATCCCCAAACCAAATTTAATCTGTTTGTATGATGCAGATGGCACATTGCTCAAAACATAGCTTAATGAAGCCGTTTTTGCCTGATCTATAACTGTTGCGCCTTTATCTAAATCATTTACGTTGTAAGGCACTTCGCTTCCGTCATCTTTTATTAGACGAATATTGCTAATCACATATTTCACTTCAGAAAAATGATGAACTTGTCCTGCCGCAGAAGTATTTGTTGTTGCCGACGCAGAAGTTGCATCTCCTAAAACAATTGTTTTGTCTTTAAACGTATTGTTGAATTCGAACGTTAGATTGTTTGCTGCTGGTGCATCGTCATCATTTGAACATGAAACAAAAGCCAAAGCGGCTGCTGATAATAAAAGGTATTTTTTAAAATTTTGCATTTTTATGATTTTAATTTTTGTACTGTCTTTAAACCATTGAGTTACACTATTCCAACACATAGAAACATAGTTTTCTAAATTTAAAAAAGGCGTTTTGCTAATTTAAATTCACATAGCAAACTATGCGTTAAAGTTCAATTTAACCAAATGGCTATTTTATTAATCGAAAGGAAGATTATAAAATAGGCGGCGGTACAAAAATTTCAAGGCAAGGTTCTAGCAGATCCAATTCTTTATAAATTGGCACTTTCTTGGATGTTATAATTTTTATTAGCGAAACCTGAAACTGTATATTTGTGTTTAAAGCAATATCAATCTTTTTGCTAATGCTTCTCAATTCCAGATCAGAATTTTTTTCCGTTTCCTGAAGCTCTTTCTTCAAATGGCATTTACCATGGCATTGCAATTCTGGCTTGGCTTTGTTAACACAAAATTCTTTTTCAATCGCATTTTGATTCAGTTTAAAGTGCACAACGATAAGCGCCTGCTGAAAAGAAACCAGCAGGAACAGAATTGTCATTGTGATACTAAAAACTTTTTTCATTTTTTCTTAGAAATTCAATTTTAAAGACGTGAAAAAATTGCGTCCCATTCTTGGAATATTGCCCCAATCGGCATACGTACTATAATATGCATTTAATAAATTCTCAGCTCCAACTTGTATTGTGCTTTGCACTTTGTTGATTTTAAAAGAATAATTAGCAGAAATATTCCAAATTGCATAAGCAGCCGTTAAATCTTCTCCATATTCTGGACTGTAATTAATTTGCTCAAAATCGCCATTAACAGAAGTCTGAATTCCAAAATTTTTATACATATAATTAAGTGAAGTCAAATAACTTAACGGACGTATAAATGGTAAATTTCCTCCTTTATTATCCATTCCGCGAGCGTAAGTCAACGTTCCTTTCCAATGCAAATGTTCCAAAATATCATAACTTACATTGGCAGACATATTTAAAAGCGTTGCATAATCTAATGATGTATATCCTTTTACACCAACAGATTGATAATTCATCGGACTTCCCATGCTTAAGATTTTACCAATAATGTAGTTCTGAATATAGAAATAGTTTATTTTTCCTTGAATGCTCAATTTTTCTGTTTTAAAACCTGCGCTTGCATTTCCTTCATACGAAATTTCATTTTTCAAATTCGGATCTCCAATGTAATCGTAACGGTCAAAACTATTATAGATATAATAGCCATAACCCTCAGAAACAGAAGGTGCTCTATGACCATAACCAGTTCCGACAGAAAAATTAAATTGATCAATATTTAAGTTGTAAGCGGCATTAAGACTTGGCAGAAATCTCGTTTTTTCTTGAGGCGCTCCAGGATGAAAAATCCAATTGAATTCTATGTATTTAGAATAATTGTAATTCACTCCTAAAGAACCGCCTAAATGCACTTGACTTCTTTCTGAAATATTCCAAGAATTATTCATAGAAAGTCCAGCATAACGAGTCGTAACCCAAGGCCAGCTGTAAGCAAACATCGTTCTTTCACTTCGATCTTGCGGATACATTCTCATTTCTGCAATAGACAAATTATCGTAAGCATTCAGCTGAATTTCAGAAGAGTAATCATTCTTTTTTAAATTAGCTTTAGAAACCAATCCGTAAGTTGTGCTCCAACCCGGCATGTCCATATGAACTAAATTTTCTGGTCGAGTTGTATCGTCCATATAATGCTCAATTGCATTAAAATATATTTTCGTATCTACTACTCTAACCAAACCTTCTTCAAACAATTGTTTATAAGAAGCAGAGGTAATAAGAGCGCGAGAAAGCCACAAATCCATTGGCAAAGCTGGATAACCAACATTTTTTGCCACATCAAAAATCGCGTCTAATCTAACCGATGACAAATCGCTGGTTTTGTATGCCAAACCTAACGAAGTATTGAATTTATTGTATTGAGAATGCTTTACTTCGTCATTGTTTCCGTCGTGATAATTATCTGCTGTTCGGTACGAAATGCTTCCATCTGCCACAAACTTAGTTCCCGAATAAGAGATATTTCCTAAATTGAAAAACTGCTTGTTATTAAACTCAAAACCAGTTTGATATGCTCCGTTCCATTTCTTTTGAAGTCCGAACGGCGTACTTTTTCTTTTTAAATCAATGCTTCCGGCAACAGTTGCTCCGTGCAAACTTCCTTCTTGACCCGATTTAATATCTACTGCAGCAAGATTATTACTTTCTACATAAGACGTAATTGGATCCATTTTATCAGTGCAAGCGCCAAAAACGTGCATTCCGTCAATTGTAACTGTCGAACGTTCTGTACTCATATTATTCAATAAAGGTTCCCAAGCATAAGCTCCACGTTTTATGAAACTGATATTGTCTGACGAAGACAAAAATTCATCAACAGAAACCGCCATTTTCATTTCTGTTTCAATCTTCTTTTTCGTCGCATTTTTTACGGTTACTTCTTCTAAGTTTTTTATGCTATCGTGATGTGCATGCTGATTTTGAGCTGTTACTGAAAATCCCAAGAAAAGCAGCATTATAATATATTTCATGTTTTTAGAATAAAGTATCAATATAAAGTTCACTTTTTACGCCTTCTACTCCAGGCGTATGATCAGTTGGAACAATGGTTCCTTTTACAATTAATCCGTTTTGGTTCATCATAATTAAGTTCAATGTCCAGTTTCCTGTCATCGTATAATTGACAACACCGTGATACAAACCGTCCTCTCCTTGCGTCAAGTCTTTATTATTTGGCGAAGAGTGATTTCCCATAGAAGGTTCTGGCATTCTTGGATCTAATTTTAAAGTATATCCCACAACTTCAGAATACGAAAACTGAGATGGATCTGGAAAAGTTCCTGCAGGAGTCGTTGGTTTATCGTATTTGTAAACACCAGCAATCAAAGCATTTTCTGAAACAGTTGGTTTTTGAGGCGAAATCAATGCAATTATATATTGTTCTCCATCACTTCCTGCAAAAGCAGTCATATTTAAGTTTTTATTGCTTTGTTTTTCTACAGTAACATCTTTATTGATTTCATATTTTTGACCATCTGCCGTAAAACTGATGTACAATTTCCAACTCGCTGTAGTAGAGCTTTCTCCTGTAAAAACAGAATACCCGCTGTAATACTTATTAGCAGAATCATACGCAACATTATACTCATGCGGACACGAACTTTTGCTTCCGTCAGCATTACTCATAATTGGCAGAAAAGTTACGGCAGCTGTCGTTAACTCTTGGCTGTTTTGAGTATTGACAATTCTTAGATGAAGCTCATTATATCCTTTATAGAATGTTCCGTTTAAAGCTTCAATGCTAACTTTATAGCTTCCGCTTGTAAGCGAAGTTGCTTCTTTAAATTCCAAGTTTTCAGGAACTTCAGAACCTGTTTCAGCTTCGTAATCTGTTTTGTCAATTGTACAGGAAGTAACCGCAAATAATACTGCGATTATCCAAAAATTAAAAGATTTCATTTGATGAATGTTATAAAAAAACGTTTAAAATTTAGCATTAAGCTATAAATTTTTGAATATCAAAAAATCCAAAATGCTAGTGAAAAGCCAAGAAAATGGCGAAAGTAAATGAAGTTAGAATACAGTTATTCTCTTCAATTACAAAAGAAGATCAATATCGTTTTAAAAGAATAAACTATGCGATTTGTTACTCAAACTTGGATTTAAAATCCGTATAAGCGAGCAATAAGACATTCAAAATTTCAATTATAAAAAATTGGAATTCGAGAATATTGGAATTAAAAAAAAGATTGATCCCTAAACTCTATAGAGAGGAGGGTGAAAAGTAAGATTAGAAGCTCCGATTGGTTTCTTATCAAATAAAATTGAAGCGTTATCTTTAGATTCGATAACTGGAATTGTGCTAAAATTGATTTCAGCAGTATTTTGAACATAAACAAGCTCTAATTTATCTTTTAAGCTGTCTTGCATTTTTCGTTCATTATCAGAATATTTTTTAATGCTTTTTTGAAGTTCGCATCGCCCATTACAACTGTTAAATGCTTGTTTACGCTGAACGCAAATAGTTTTAGCAATTTCTTTCTGGTTGATTTTAAAAGAAGCATAAACGAACAAGCTGCCAAAAGATGGCGAGAGAATTAAAATAGAAAGTGCTATGATGATTAACCTTTTCAAGTGCTTGTTCAATAGTTTGCTGGCAAAAGTACATACTATTTTGTATTTATTTTAACGAAATGCAATTTTTATTTCATTTAAAGAAGAGGTTGTTTTATTTCTGAATCATTTCTTGTTTTCGTAAAAAAATTCTTTAACATAAACAGTCTTGATATTTTGCATATTTTATCTAAATTTGAGTATTGTCGTTTTTTTATGACATTTTAATTCTAAAATAGCTACTAAATAACCCCAATTTACAGCGAATGAAAAAAAACTTAGCCATTACCTTTTGGGTACTCTACATGCTCTTTTTTGCAATCCCTTTTCCAATGATTTTGTATTATGCAATCAATAGCGATTTAGATATCAACGATTTAAAAACCAAAGATCCTTATTGGGCTTTAGGGATCGTTTTATTGTCTTTAATTCTCTGGCTGATCCTTTTGATTGGTTATTTCCAAAAATGGATCTTTCAGGTTTTTGTCAATAAAAATAATCTGGAGAAAATAAAATTAAACGGATTACGTCGCGAAGCTGAAATAATTAGTTCGAAGAAAGCTTCTAAATTCAATTCTAAATTTGACAATTACGAACTCGAACTGTGTTTTAAAAATCTTGCGAATACCGAAATCATTCATAAAACCAATATTACAGACACCAAACCCAATGAAAAACGGTTCGAAGCTGGAAAACAGATCAGTTTATTACTAGACAAGTACATGAAAAAACCTCCTTATTTTGTAATTTCATCTGCTACTCCAACTTTAAGCATCAGGAATTTAACAATTAGAATTTTAGGTTGGCTATTTTTTACGTTTACCGTTATAGGCTATTATTTGTTTTCCTATCAAACCGAAAGTCATGGTATGGGGTGGCGTTTTATGTCTTTTGGACATCCGTTATTAATAATTCCGTTAGTGCTTTTGTTCTATCGCGTTTTGGTTCAATTTATATTTAAAAAACTAACTGGCTTAGATCAAAATTCGGTTGCACTCAAATTTAAAGGAATAAAAACTCAGGCCAAATTAATCAATGTAAGCCAAACAGGAACATATATTAACGAACAACCAATGATGCGTTTTGAGTTAGAATATAAAGACACAAAAAATGTAGTGCATCAAAATAGCTTGAAAAAAGTTATTGGAATTTTAGATTTAGAAATGACCAAAAAACAATTCCTTGATATTTTTTATAATCCCGAAAATCCAAACCAAATTGCTTTTGCAAATGATTTAAACAAAATATAGCAAATGAAAAAGATAGTTATTTTGATGCTGTTTTGCACTTTATTTTTAAGTTGCGAAAAGATCTCAAAAAGTATAGATGAAACTTTAAAACCTAATGATACAATTGTAAATAAAAAATCCGAAAACGTCGCTTCACCGCCTTTGCAAAGCGAAAAAAAGGAAATTAATCTATTGACTAATATCGAAATATTAAAAAAAGCAGAAGAACAACTGAAAAATCTTCCTCAATACAATGGAAAAGAAATCTTTATTTACTCGATCTTATACTTTTATAATGATGGAAGAATAAATGCAATGTTGCAACATCCAGAAAATCCAAAATATGTAGACATTTATGAATTTAACGATGAAAAATGGTCGGGGCCAAAACCTGTTCAGCTTTCTGTTCGTGATGATGTTAAAGGACGTTTGGTTTCTTTAAATAAAATCAGTTTTATAAATGCGGCAAAAGTGGCTCAGGTTTATAACGAAAAAACAAAGGAAGTTGAAGGCGCACAACCTACCACAAGTGTTTATATTTCTATTTGGAATAATAAACTAAGATGGTATCCGTCATCTATAAGCGGAAGCCGAGAACGCTATTCGATAGAGTTTAATGATGATGGAAGTCTAAAATCATTCCAACAAGATTAACTGCCACAAATGCTAAACAATTACGTTTAGCATTTTTTTTATACTAAAATGAAATTCTTTCCAAATAAAGAAACTAAAAAACTTAACTTTATAAAAACTTAAAAATCAATAAATTACACTAATAAATCATTAATTTAACAGTACTTATCAACTTAAAATTTTCAGTTCTTAATCTAGATTAATAGATGCAGATTTTATTCTGTAATACATTTGTACCATAATCAAACAAAATAAAACAAAAAAACAAGTCATAAGTTTAAATTTTAAACCAATAACGAATTTAAACTTAAAATTAAAAAACAAATTAATCTTAAAATCAAAAAATTATGAGCACATTTACAGTAAAAGACGGAACACAGATTTATTACAAAGATTGGGGAAAAGGTCAACCAATTGTTTTTCACCACGGATGGCCTTTGTCAAGTGACGATTGGGATGCACAAATGATGTTTTTTCTTCAAAAAGGCTACAGAGTAATAGCACACGATCGCCGCGGACATGGACGTTCTAGTCAGGCTTCTGAGGGGAACAACATGGAAACTTATGCATCTGACATTGCTGAATTGACTGAAGCTTTAGATTTAAAAGATGCCATTCACGTTGGACATTCAACTGGAGGAGGCGAAGTAATTCGTTACGCTGCAAAATACGGAAAAGGGAGAATTTCAAAAGCGGTAATTATTAGCGCCGTTACTCCGATAATGATTCAAAACGAATCTAATCCAGAAGGCGTTCCATTGTCAGTTTTTGACGAAATTAGAAAAGGAACCGGATTTAATAGAGCGCAATATTTCTACGACTTTCCGATTCCGTTCTACGGTTGGAACCGCGAAGGGCAAACTGTTCAAGAAGGCATTAAACAAAATTGGTGGCGTCAAGGAATGATGGGTTCTGTTTTATCTCATTACGAAGGAATTAAAGCATTTTCTGAATCTGATTTTACAGAAGACTTAAAAAGTTTAGATATTCCTGTTTTGGTTTTACATGGAGAAGATGACCAGATTGTTCCTTACAATCAAGCTCCTAGAGCAGCAAAATTGTTGAAAAACGGAAAATTGATTTCTTATCCAGGTTTCCCTCACGGTATGCCAACTACAGAAGCAGAAACAATCAACAATGATATTCTTGACTTTATAAAATAAATACAGAAAGATTTAATTAAACTGTCTGTAGAACTATTTTATAGACAGTTTAATTTTCTTAAATTCAACTAAATAATTTTCTATCAAAAAATTGAATCAAAAAAATATATGGAAACAATAAAATTAGAATTGGACGAAAAAAAACATGGCGCTTTTAATCTTTATGTTGATGGCAAAAAATTAGGCGAAATGACAGTAAGCATTAAACCTGATTTACTGACAGTTTACCACACGGGAGTTGAGCCAGAGGGCGAAGGAAAAGGTTATGCTAAGAAACTTTTAGAAGAAATGGTTTCTTATGTTCGCACCAATAATTTGAAAGTTTTACCACTTTGTCCGTATGTTCACGCACAATTTAAAAGACATCCAGACGAATATGAAGATATTTGGAAGAAGTAAAAAAGATGAAAGAATAAAGACGTAAGACTCCAATCTCTAGACTAAAAAGTAAAGATTTAAATACTATGAATACAGAAATATTAACAGACGGTGTTCCTTTAAATGAAGCGAAAAAAGCTTTAATTATGATTCATGGACGTGGTGCAAGCGCACATGATATTCTTTCGATTGCCAAACATCTTAAGGTTGATGATTTTGCATTGATTGCGCCTGAGGCAGAAAATAGAACTTGGTATCCGTATTCGTTTTTAGCGCCGCTAAACGAAAATGAACCTTCGTTTTCAAAATCGTTGGAAGCAATACATCAAGTTGTGGTCGCTATTCAGCAAAACGGAATCGAAAAAGAAAATATTTATTTCTTAGGATTTTCACAAGGAGCGTGTCTCGCTTTGGAATTTACAACAAGAAATGCTGCAAAATACGGCGGAATCGTTGCTTTTACCGGCGGATTAATTGGCGATAAAGTCTATGAAAACCATTATGCAGGAAATTTTGAAAACACGCCTGTTTTTATCGGAACAAGCGATCCTGATTTTCACGTTCCTGTAGAAAGAGTAAATGATACTGAAACGCTTATGGAAAAAATGGGCGCAGATGTTACAAAAAAAATCTATCCAAATATGGGACATACCATTAGTCAGGATGAGATAAATTGTGCTAATGCATTAGTTTTCAATAAAAAGTAATGATTACGATAACTCGCATTTATAGCGATGCAAACGGAGAGAGTCATTTTGAAGATTTTCAAGTTCCGTTGAAAAACAATGGCGATATCGGATTTTTATCTGATGATGAACCCGTTAAATCTATCATTTTTAGAGAAGTTAATCCTTCTTACGATTACGATTTTCATAATGCTCCAGACCGCCAATATATTGTTTTGCTAGATGGCGGTGTAGAAATAGAAACTTCATTAGGAGAAAAAAGAACTTTCAACACGGGTTCAATTCTATTGGTTGAAGACACTACAGGGAAAGGACATAAAACAAAAAATATTGAATTTAAGCTTAGAAAATCAATATTTATCAAAATATAAAATTCATCAATATTTCATATAATTTGCTGTGATCAGTTATTGGTCACAGCAAAAAACAACGTCTGAAAACAGCATATACTGTTTTTCAGAATGTATTTCTATACACTGCATTTACTTTCGTGTTATGCAATTAAAAAAACATTGTTGTCGAAGGAAGAACTTAAAAAAACGACAAAATATCGTCCTCGCTTCTTTCTTAATCTAGGTTAATCGATAAACAGCGATAACGGACGTAAATTTGTAAAAGAAAAATCAAACAACTATTTAATATAAAAATACCATGGAAAATAAAATTTTAGGATTACATCATATTACTGCAATTGCAGGAGACGCTAAACGCAATTTTGACTTTTACTCAAAAATTTTAGGATTAAGATTCATCAAAAAAACAGTGAATTTTGATGATCCAGGAACTTACCATTTTTACTTTGGTGATGAAGTTGGAAGTGCAGGGACTATTTTAACTTTCTTCCCGTGGGGAGCAGGAATTCAACAAGGCAGAAAAGGTTCTGGAATGGCTACAGAAATTGGTTATTCTGTTCCAAAAGGAAGTTTAGATTTCTGGCAGAAACGTTTCGAGCAATACAATGTAATTTACAATAAACCAGCTGAAAAATTCGGAGAAAAATATTTGACTTTCTTAGATCCAGATGGTTTAAAATTAGAATTAATTGAATCTAAAACGGAAGATAACAGAAAAGCTTGGGAAACTGACGAAGTAAAAGCTGATGTGGCTACAAGAGGTTTTCACAACATTACTTTGACTTTAAATAACATTAAACCAACTGCTGCGGTTTTAACTGAAATATTTGGTTACAAATTGATCGATCAAGATGTAAACCGTTACCGTTATGCAACAGATGCTGTAGAAAATGCTGCAATTGTTGACTTGGTAGAATTACCAGAAGAAAAACGCGGTTTAAATGCTAATGGAACGGTTCATCACGTAGCATTCCGTGTTCCAAATGATGAAATTTTGATGAAATTCAGAGAAAAAATCGAAGATTACGGATTGTCTATTACTCCACAAATTGACAGACAATATTTTCACTCTCTTTATTTTAGAGAACCAGGCGGAGTTTTGTTCGAAATTGCAACTGACAATCCTGGATTTACTGTAGACGAAAGCTTAGAAGAATTAGGTCAGAACTTAAAACTTCCTGCTCAATATGAACCTCAAAGAGCGGCTATTGAAGCTCATTTGGTTAAAATTAATTAATTTAAAAACTAAACTGGGTTTATCCCGAATAACACAACTATTTTTTTGAAAAAGCTGTCCTGAATGGGATGGCTTTTTTTGTTTTGGAAATTAAATGGTTTGATTTTTTTATAGGAAAATATTTTATATTTGGGTGATTGTAAAAACTGATTTTTGTTACGGTTATTTATCCAAGTTTGGGTGCAATAGATCCAATATTGTCAGTATTATATGCTAGTTGTAGTTAATTTACTTATCGAAAGTGAACCAATAGTAAACTAAAAGAATTAATATATGAAAAATTACATTTACGCATTGTTATTTCCATTTCTGATAATTGGTTGTAATAATAGATCCTCAGACGCAGAAAAAGAATATATTAAAAATCTTGAGGAAAAAAATAGGCAATTAGAAATAGAATTAGAAAATAAAGAGAGTGAACTTGAAAGCAATTCTGGAGATAATGCTAAAAAAACTGCGACACAGTCCGAAAGTTCTAAAAACTATTTTACCATTGGATCAACAGAAAATGAAGTTTTAAATGTTATGGGCGACCCAACTTCATTAAGAAATATTGGCCCATATAAAACTTACTATTATGAACTTAGTAGTGTAACATTCGAAAATGGTAAAGTCAGAGATTATGATAATGACGGAAATTTAAAAGTCAGAGTCAGAAATTAAACCGATAGCGCGGATTTGCAATCCGTGCCTGTAAGGTTGTCTATTTTCCGTAAATACAAAAAATACATATTTAGTGTTATGCCTCACTGTTGCGGGCACGGATTGCAAATCCGCGCTATCGGTAAAAAGGAAGTATTTATGGCAGAGGGAATCCATTTAAAATATGTCACTCCGCTTGGATATTTTTAATCTTCTGCAGCCATTAATTCAATTTTTGCCATAATTAATGCAAGATTATTTTCTAAAGAAATTTTTCCTTCACGCCATTCTTTTTTGTTTGATCCTCTTGAAATTCTAAAAATGAAATCGCCAGTAAAAACATATCCAAAAGTTTCTCTTAAACCTGTTTTGGTTATTCTTTTTTGCGCTTCTCTTAAATCTATTTTTATTTCACTTTCGTTCTTAAAAACAATTGTATCCAAACCATCAAGACCTTTTTTAAATTCATGTCCGCGATAGTGAATGAGTTTGATCAAAGCATTCATAAACCGTAAAGCTCGATCTGCATTTTCTTTAGAAACATTCAAATTCAAAATCTCTAATTTCTCCAGATTGATATTATCGTTTAAGCCTTTGTTTTCCCAATAATTCTTTGTTGCTGTAATAATCTCCAACGAATTTTCGAGCTTATCGCTAATGCCTAGCGGAGCATGAACATCATCTTTTATGCTTTGAGCCAAATCGAGTAAAGGCGTCGATTTTGAAGGAACTCGAAGTTGCATTTCGTAAGTCTTTTTTAAAATCGAAATCTCATTATTTCCTTTAAAATCAATTGGTAACTGAGGAACATTCTTTCTCTTATATTCAGGTCCAATCCAATGTCGGCTTTTAGGGAGCGGAATATTCATTTTTTCGCAAGCATTTTTGATTCCCATACTAGAAACCTCATAAAGTTTTGCAATCTGCGGTATTGGAAATTTCCAAACCAAGCTGTAAAGTTCTGATCGGGTAAAAATAATTTTGTCCATAAATCAGTAAAATCAATTCAAAAGAAAATTCACCACCTCCATAATTGCTTACAGAAATGGTGAATTAAGAAAATTAAGCACTACTCTACTCCACCGCCTAAAGCACGGTACAGGTTAATTGCTGCATTCAGTTTTTCGAGTTTTATTGTTACTAAATCTAGTTCGTTCTGTAGCGAACTGTTTTGCGCTGCAATTACTTCAAGATAATTAGCCATTCCGCTTTTATAAAGCAAACCAGCATCTGAAGTTGCTTTTTCTAACGATTCTGCTTTCTCTTTTGCCAAAACAATACGTTCGTCAGCATATTTTAATCTTGACATAGCATCGTTTACTTCGCCAACTGCTGTTATAAAAGACTGTTTAAATTGCACAACCGCTTTTTCTTGTTCTAAAACAGCCACTTCATAAGCCGTTCTTAAAGCTTTTTTTCTAAAAATGGGTTGCGCTAAATTGGCTGCAATGGTTTTGGTGATTGAACCTGGAAAATCAAACCAATTTTCAAATTCAAAAGAATTTACTCCAATAGACGGATTCAAACTTAAAGTTGGATACATGGTTGCTTTTGCCAATCCTGTTTTTGCAGTGGCAGACATAACCGCGTATTCGCTAGATTTTACATCTGGTCTTCTGCTCAAAAGCGAAGCCGGAATTCCTGTTGGAAAAATTACCGAAACTTCAGCAGCATCAATGTTTCCAGCTCTTTCAATCTTATCTGGATATTCTCCGCATAAAATCTGTAAAGCGTTTTCTTGCACTGCGATATTTGCTTTCGCTAAAGGCACTAATAATTCAGCCGTTTTCTTTTGAGCTTCTGTTTGATTTACTGCCAAAGAACTAATCGATCCCGATTTGTATTGCAATTCCATCATACTCAAAGTATTGGTACTCAATTCGATGTTTTTCTCTGCAATTTTAAGCTGTTCATCTAAACCTAAAAGATTGTAATAAGCTTGCGCCACTTGAACAATAATTCGAGTTTTTAATGCTGAAAGATTCTCTTTTTGAGCAAAATAAGCGGCTTTGGCATCTCTTTTTTGCATTGCTGCTTTTCCCCAAATATCTACTTCCCACGAAAGACGCAGATTGGCACTGTAATCATCCATATAATCTTTACCAATAAATTGCTGGCTCAAAGATCCGTTTAGGGAATTTTTAGAAGGATAAGAACGGCTCGCTCCAGCATCGAAATCTAGTGTAGGTAATAACGATAATTTGGCTTGTTTATAACTGAGGTCGAGCTGTTCCATGCTTTTCATTGCAATGATCACTTCGTTGTTTTTTACTAACGCTTTTTCAATCAAAGCAACCAATAAAGGATCTTTATAATAGTTTTTCCACGGAAGCAAAACTGTGTCTCCAGTAACCGCGATTTCATCACGGTATTTTTCTGGAGCTTGTAAATCTGTACGAGAATATTTTTTTCCTACCACACACGATGTCATGATCGCTCCAGTAAGTAAAACCATTCCGATTTTATATAGTGTTTTCATTCTTATTCTTTTATCGTTTGAACTTGAGTTGCGATCTTTTTCCTTGATACTTTTTCTTGTAAATATTGGAATACAATGAAAAGCAACGGAATCACAAAAATTCCCAAAACAACACCGCTAAACATCCCTACTGCCGCACTCACACTGATCGATCTGTTTCCAACTGCAGTTCCTCCAGAGGCAAACATTAACGGAATCATACCTACAATAAAAGCTAGCGAAGTCATGATAATTGGTCGTAACCTTGATCTTGAACCTTCAATTGTTGCTTCAATTATTGTTAATCCGGCAAGACGTCTCTGCAAAGCAAATTCCACAATCAAAATGGCGTTTTTAGCAAGAAGTCCGACCAACATGATTAATCCAACCTGAACGTAAATATTGTTGTCTAAACCAACTGCTTTAACTCCTGCAAAAGCTCCTAAGATTCCCGTCGGGATAGAAAGCAATACCGCAAGTGGCAATAAATAACTTTCGTATTGTGCTGCCAATAAGAAAAATACAAACAAGAGACACAATCCGAAGATGGCAACAGTTTGACTTCCTCCTGCTTTTTCTTCCAAACTTAAACCAGTCCATTCGTAACTGTAATCAGACGGAAGTTTATCTAAAACTTGCTCTAGATTAGCCATAATTTGTCCGTTACTGTAGCCAGGCAAAGCCATTGCTGTAATATTTACCGAATTATAAAGGTTATAACGATTCACTGATTCTGGACCGTAAACTTTATGGAATTTCACAATCGATTTTACTGGAACCATTTGCATTTGAGCATTTCTCACAAAAATTTCATTAAATGCATCTTCATCCATTCTAAAAATACCATCAGCTTTTACATTTACTCTGTAAAACTTACCAAATCTTGAAAAGTCAGCTGATTGATCTCCTGCAAAATACGTCTGAATATTTCCTAAAAGTTCCTTGATATTTACGCCCATTTGACGTGCTTTATCTTCGTCAACTTCCAATTCCAATTGCGGATAATCGGCTCTAAAAGTGGTATATGCGTATTGAACTCCTGGCTGTTTCATAATCTCTGCGATCACTTTATCAGACATTGCTTTTAAAGTTTCCGGGCTTCTGGCCATTCTGTCTTGCAATACAATCTCAGCACCACTCGTTACCCCGAATCCTTCAACAGGCGGCATTCTGAAAACCATAATCTGACCTTCTTTAATTTTAGCCAGTTTTCCGTTTACGATATTCATGATTTCCTCAATATCTTTTACCGCTCCTCTTTCTTTCTTAGGTTTCAATTTGATAAATCCTAAACCATAAGCAGGGCTGGCACTATTGCTCAAAATATTGAATCCTGTAATGCTTGTATTAACATCAATCGCTTCTATTGGAGCCAATTCTTTCTCTAATTTTTCAATTACAGCAGTAGTTCGATCAAGAGCTGTTCCTGGTGGCATAGACAAACTATAAACCATGAAACCATCATCTTCTAAAGGCACAAAACTTTTTGGAGTAGACATCATCATGTAAACCGCAATTGCCGTGATTCCTGTTACTAATCCTGCAGCAATCCATTTTCTTCCAATTAAGAAACGAACGCCTTTAATATATCTTCCCGTTAAATTGTCGAAACTTGTATTAAATCCAACGAAAAAACGATCTTTAAAACTCGTTTTATGTTCATGATCACCATGTTTACCTCCATGATTTTTTAGCAAAAGCGCACATAATGCAGGCGTAAGCGTCAAGGCATTTACAGCAGAAATGATAATCGCAATGGCCAATGTATAAGCAAACTGTTTATAGAAAATCCCTGAAGATCCCGTCATAAATCCGATTGGAATAAATACTGCCGACATCACCAAAGTAATCGAAATTACGGCTCCTGTAATTTCTGCCATCGCACCATGAGTTGCTTCTTTGGCTGAAATTTCTTCATCTTCTTCCATTTTACTGTGAACGGCTTCGACAACAACAATGGCATCATCGACTACAATTCCTATCGCCAATACCAAGGCAAAAAGCGTCAAGATGTTAATCGTAAATCCGAAAACCAGAAGGAAGAAAAACGTTCCTACAATCGCTACAGGCACTGCAATAGCTGGAATAATCGTCGAGCGAATGTCCTGAAGGAAAATAAACACCACAATAAATACCAGAATGAAAGCTTCAAATAAAGTTGATTTTACCTGACCTGTTGCTTCGTCCAGTCTTTCTTTGGTACTCATTACGTTTACGTATTTAATACCTGGAGGAAAAGATTTCGATAATCGTTCTACTTCTTTATTGATTCCGATTTCGATGTCATTGGCGTTTGAACCCGAAGTTTGCAAAATCGCCATCGTAACGGCATTTTTACTATTCGATTTATTATCACCACTGTACGAAATAGAACCAAATTCAACTCTCGCTACATCTTTCAATCTTAAAACATTGCTGCCAACATTTTTAACTACAATATTTTCATATTGTTCTGGTTTGTTCTTTTTTCCTTTGTAACGAATTACATATTCTAAAGCTGCTGTAGATTCTTCTCCCAATTTACCTGGAGCCGATTCTAAACTTTGTTCTGCAATGGCCTGTGTTACATCTGAAGGCACTAAACCTGCATTTGCCATTTTACGCGGATCCAACCAAACACGCATCGAATAATCTTTCTGTCCAAAAATCTGAACTTGTCCAACACCCGGAACACGTTTCATTTGAGGAACTAAGTTGATATTGGCGTAATTCTGCAAGAACAACTCATCGTATTTGCTATTATCATCTGTATATAAGTTGAAAATAACAATCATACTATTTTGCTGTTTCGAAGTTGTTAATCCCATTCGGATAACTTCTTGAGGCAGTTTTGGCGTTGCTTGCTGTACTCTATTCTGAACGTTTACAGCCGCTTGATCTGGATCTACTCCTTGTTTAAAAATTACGCTGATAGAGAAAGATCCGTCATTACTAGCAGTCGATTTAATGTACTGCATGTTCTCTACTCCGTTAATCTGCTCTTCTAAAGGTGTTACTACCGAACGAATAACGGTTTCACTGTTTCCTCCTGGATAAGAACCGCTTACCATAACTGTTGGTGGCGAAATATCTGGGAATCGCGTTACAGATAATCGGGTAAGACCTATGATCCCCAGTATAACCAGTACAATAGAGATAACTGTGGCCAATACTGGCCTGTCTATTATTTTCTTTAACATGGAAATGTTATTTTATTAAATGAAAAATTATTTACTGCTTGTGTTTTTAGCAGCGATTTTTGGAACGACTTCCATTCCATCATAAAGTACATCGATATTATTCAGCGCTACTTTATCTCCAGATTTTAATCCGGATTTTACGAAATAATCTACTCCTGCACTTCCTGCAATTTCGATTGGAACCATAGCTACTTTATTGCCGTCCTTTAGAATAAAAACAAAGAATTTATCTTGAATATCTTTTACGCTCGCCATCGGAACTGTAATTACAGATGACAAACTTTTGTTCAAGACAATTCTCGCAGAACCTCCCGCACGTAATTCTTTTTTGGGATTTGGAAAAATAGCTTTTAAAGCAATTGTACCCGTTGCACGATCGACGTTTCCACTCGCAACTTCCAATTTTCCTTTTTGATCGTACTCGCTGTCATCGGCCATAATTAAACTTACAGTCTGATTACTTTTTGCATCTTTAGAAAAAGCTAAATAATCTGCTTCTGTTAGCGAAAAATAAACGAAGACGTTGTTAATTTCAGATAAAACAGTCAGCGGAACAGCATCTGTCGGTGTAACTAAATTTCCAATTCGGTTTGGAATACGGCTAATATAGCCGCTTACAGGAGCTTTAATCAAAGAGAAATCGGCATTTAACTGAGATGATCCTAAAGCGGCTTTAGCTTGTGCTACTTGTGCAGTTGCAGCTTCGTAATTGGCCTGTGCCGTTTTTAACTGCATGTCTGAGAAAACTTTTCCTTCTACTAAAGGTTTAATTTTTTCTACTTCCAGTTTCGCATTTGCTTGATTTGCCAAAGCGCTTTTGTAAGCTGCACGACTATTGTTTACTTGTTCGGCATAAACATCGCCTTTAATTTTAAAAAGAGATTGACCTTTGGTTACATAATCTCCTTCTTTTACATAAATTGCTTCCAAATAACCTGATACTTGTGCTTTTATATCAACGTTTACAGAACCTTCAACTGTTCCTGGATATTTCTTTTCAACTTCTCCTGTTGCCGAATTGGTCTGAAGAAAGTCTACTTCTGGCTTTGGAGGAGCCATCTGCGCATCTCCGCTTTTCCCACATGATGCAAGAGAAATGGTTATCAATAAAATTGCAATTCTGCCAATTGCTTTATTATTTTTAAAAAACTGTTTTGTCATTTTACTTTTCATTTTTAAATGAATTACCTCAAATTTGGCAGCAAAATAACAGCGTAAAACCGCTTTTTTAAGGAAGAAATTTACCCAAACGACATTTTTTGATACTGAAACGTTGGCTTGGGCTTATGCCACGAAGGTGCAAGGGCGCGAAGTTTTTATGCCACGAATTCACGAATTTTCTCCAATTAAATTCTTGTGTGAAATACTGCAGATAATTTCTCGAATTTTTATCGCCAAGTTAGTAAAACGCAACGTTTGTCATTTCGACGAAGGAGAAATCTCCGCGAGAAACTCTACAAAGATTGGCTATAGATTGCGGAGCTACTTGTGGAGATTTCTCCTTCGTCGAAATGACAAAAATGAGAGCAAAACATCATAAACACAGGAAAAAATTAGCGGAAATTCGTGGAATTCGTGGCAGAAAAAAATTCGCATCTTCGTATCAAAAAAATTCGTGAATTCGTGGCAAAACAAAAAAACTTAGAATCTCAGCATCTTAGAAACTTAGCAACTTTCTTATCTATCCATCCACTGCTTAAAGAAAGGCGTTTTTTCTCTACTGATGATTACCTCGCGTTCTGGATCTAGTTTTAGTTGAATTTTGAGTTTTGCGTTGAAGTAGTTCGCAATAGATTTGATGCTTTCGGCACGAATGAAAAACTGGCGGTTAGCGCGGAAAAAGATATTCGGATCTAATTCTTGCTCCAGTTCTTCCATAGTTTGCGGAATTGAGATAATGGCACCAGATTTAAGAAACAAATTACTGGTTTTAAACTCAGAATATATAAAGTCGATATCTGAAACGTCTACACTTTTATAGCCGTCACGATACGTTACCAAAAAACGCATTCTAAAAACTGGTTTTTCGATCAGTTCTTTTAGGATTCCAGCGATATTGGTTACACTAGATTCGTTTTTATTTAAAGATTTGAATTTAGCTAGGGCAAACTCCAACTCCGTCTTTTCAATGGGTTTCATCAAATAATCGATGCTGTTTACCTTAAAAGCACGAATTGCATATTCGTCATAAGCTGTAGTAAAAATTACAGGACAAGTGATGTTGATTTCATCAAAAATAGCAAAACTAAGTCCGTCTGCTAAACGAATGTCCATTGTAATTAAATCGGGTTTTGGGTTAGATTTTAGCCATGAAACAGTATCGACAACCGTGTCAATTATGTCCAAAATTTCACAATTGGGTTCTAGTTCTTCCAACAGTCTCTTTAACCTGCTGGCGTTAATGCTTTCATCTTCTACAATTAAAATTTTCATAATTCTTAAATTAATGGCAGATGCACTTCATAATAGCCATTTGATTCGCTAAAAGTTGGCATTCTTTCAGATAAAATTTTATAACGAAATTCAATGTTTTTATTTCCAATTCCTGTTGAAACCAGACTTTTTCCAGCTGTTTGCTGCAAGTTATTTCGAACAATAATATCTCCAGAATTAGAGAAAACAGTAATCGTAAGCGGATTGGCCAAAGTTGCCATATTATGTTTTACGGCGTTTTCTACCAATAATTGCAACGTTAAAGGCGGTAAATGAAGTGCAAGCGAAGCAGCGTCAACCTCAATTTTTAAATCTATTTTTTCGCCCAATCTTTTCTTCAGCAAATAAAAATACGCATTCAAGAATTCGATTTCCTCTTTTACTGTAATGGTATCTTTATTTGAATTAGAAATCATATAACGATATACTCTCGTTATATTTTCTAAGAACGAAGCTGCTTCTTTCTGATCTTCATAAATCAGCTCTGTCAAAGTGCTGAAATTATTGAATACAAAATGCGGATCTAACTGCATTTTAAGAGATTCTAATTTTGAACGCGTTACCGCTTCTTGAAGTTCAGAGGCTTTAACCTTTAATTCTGTAGTTTCTATAGCATTTAAACGCCATCTGTTTAATAGAAATATTCCGGTATGAATGGCACTTATAAAAAGCGAAATAATTGCAGCCATAATTTTAGACTGCCATATTACAACCAAATCATTTTCTTCTAAAGCAGTACAAGGATATAAATAATCCCAAAGACAAGAGAAAAAATAGTTTAAAAGTATATTTCCGGCAATAAGACAAATAAACTGTGCTATTGCTCTAAAAGCCGGATTTTGTTCCCAACTGATGTAGTAATTTAATTTGCGTCCAACAAACAAAGTTAGTTCTGTAAGGATGGCGCAATACAATAAAATAATGAAGATATCGAAGGTCTGATCTAAATCGAGCAAACCTTCTTCTTCAAAATTTCGGTACGGATTTAGAAAATAATACGAAGAAAGATAGACCAAAAAAACGGCTGGAATTACTATAACCCTGTAGTATTTATAGAAAAAATTCTTGCCCGATTTTTTATTTTGGTTCTTTCTACCCATTAATTCCCTCAACTGTAAAATTGAAAAATCCTATCTTATTAGTGTTCAACAAGAACACCCTCTTCTTTTTTGTTTGCTTTTATGGTAGCAACTGGATTTTTCTCACGCATAACGCCCCATTTCAGACACGTTGCACCCCAAGAAAAACCTGCACCAAAAGTAGTAATCAATACATTTTGACCTTCTTTGAAATCAGCTGCAAAATCCCATAAACATAAAGGAACTGTTGCCGATGTTGTATTTCCGTAACGGTCAATATTTACTTTTACTTTATCAGAATCAATATTTAAACTTTCGCCTACAGCATTAATAATTCTCAAATTGGCTTGATGTGGCACAACCCAATCAATTTGAGTTGCTTCCAAATCATTCTTTACCAAAGCATCTTGAGAAACTTGGCTCATTGCTGCAACAGCTCTCTTAAATACAAAAGCTCCGTCTTGTTTTAAATAATGCGTTCTGTGCAAAAGACTCTGCATAGAAGTTGGGTTTCTAGAACCTCCAGCCGGTACAGCCAAAGAAGAAACTCCGCTTCCGTCAGTTTTTAAAATCGTTTTCATTAAACCGTACTCAGATTCTGTTTTTTCTAACAAAACCGCACCTGCTCCATCTCCGAAAAGAATACAAGTATTACGATCTTCATAATCTACGATAGAGCTCATTTTATCAGCCCCAACGATGATTAATTTCTTATAACGTCCGCTTTCGATCATATTTGCTCCCATTTCTAGCGCATATAGAAATCCGCTACAAGCTGCGTTCATGTCAATCCCAAAAGCATTTGTAAGTCCGCTTTTATCACAAACAATACTTGCAGTTGGTGCTAAAATGTGATCGGGAGTTGCCGTTGCGACAAGCAAAGCTTCAATCTCATTTCGATCTACGTTATAATTTTCGAAAAGATTTTCAATCGCTGCCGCAGCAAGATCAGATGTTGCTGTGTCGTCGTCTGCGATTCTACGTTCTTTAATTCCAGTTCTTTTAATGATCCATTCCTCCGATGTATCAACTGTTTCTGAAATCTTTTTATTGGTCAGAATTGATGATGGTACGAAACCACCTATTGCTGTAATTACTGCGCTCATTGTTTTTTATTTTTTTTAAGCTTTGTACCCTTAGAACCCAATGCTTAATACTTTTCTCTTCTTTTTACAGTTTCTTTAGAACTGACGCAGGAAAGATAAATGCATTCCTAAAAAGCCGATTAAATCTGCTGACAATAACTTTTCTGAGAAATATTGTTTTAAAAACCTGAACAAACCAAAAAGATTATACAAAATCCAATTAAAATAAATTAAAAATATACACCAAGTGTTCTCTCGGTATTACTTGGTATATAATCTTTAATTTATCTTATTTTTAAAATCATATAATGCTGTTTCAGTTTGTAGATAACTCTCAATTGTAGCCGTTGCCATACTGATAAAAAACCTATTTGCATTTAAGTTTTTAGAGTGCCACAAAATTAATTTAAAAAAATCTGAAACTAGCAGACAATTAAGAATAATTAACAAAACTGCCTCAAATGTTAAAATATAATTTTGAAATTCGGCAACAAACGCTAAAAATTATAGAATCCCTAAAATCAAAAAAAATCTGTTAAAATTTATTCTGATAAAATTTCTTCAAAAAAACCTTGTAATTTTTATATCATTATTTTTAAATCAAATCAATCTTTAATAATTCGGAAACGACAATAATGGAATATCAAGCCCTGCTGCCAAAATCCTAGTTTTACTTCTATGAACCAAAGAATCCCAAAAACCGTATTTTTGAGGCACCATAATCAGTAAATCGGCCTCGTAATTCTTAATTTCTTTTCTGATTTCGTTAATAACAGCGTTCGATCTTACCGTTTTATAAAGATATTTTACATCTTCAAATTCTTTTTCGATATTCGAATTCATTAAAACCCTGTGTTGTTCTTCTTTTAAATCGTCTAATTTTTCGTCTACACTAAAAAACTCAATTTCTGCACCAAAATCTCCCAAAGCATTTTTAATCCAGCTGAATTTCTTAATAGCCGAAAAACTCAAACTATCGCATGCATATAATACTTTTTTGATATTTAAGAAATGTGCATTTTCAGGAACTGCCAAAACGGGAATTTGAAGATTCTTAATTGCCGTTGTAGTTGAATTTCCTAATAATTCCTGTTCAAAAGAACGTTCGGCCATTCCCATTACAACTACATCTGCGTTTGTTTCTGCAATAATTTTCGGAAGTTCATCTTCCAAAAAAGAATACGTACAGATTGCTGCTGTTTCGATTTTAAACGAATCGGCCATTTCTTTAGCTAAGTTTTCTAGTTTAGAAATCGCTCTTTCAATCTGCTTTTGCATTGCATCTGCAGTTATATGAGAGTTAGCACTGTGCACACTCAATGAAAATGAATTAAATAAAACCAATTTTGCGCCTGTGGCTTTGGCAAGTCCAGCGGCATAATTAACTGCATTAGTGGCGATGGCAGAAAAATTTGTTGCGGCGATTATAGTAAGAGGTGAATTCATAGAATATAATTAAACTTTCTCGCAAAAGTGTTCAAATAAAGGCTTCAATCTTTTTTTATATAACCGAATAATCATTTTTAACGACTCAACCGTAAAATATCATTCCTGAAAAAACAGCCTTTCCTTTTTTGTTTCTTACTTTAAAAAACAATAAAAATTATTGAAGCGAACCGTTTTAATATTTAGTAATTTTACTATTCGTATAAAAATTAGGTTCATGCATGAAAACCAAAATAACAGAATTACTAGGCATTGAGCATCCCATTTTACAAGGCCCTATGGGAGGCGGATTTTCTACAGCTTCACTTTTGGCAGCTGTAAGCAACGCAGGTGGATTGGGCAGTTACGGCGCTTATACGCTCACACCAGAAGAAATTCGACAAGCCGGAAAAGAAATCAAACTTGCCACTTCTAAACCTTATAACATCAATTTATGGGTTAATGATGTTGACAAAAGTCTTATAAATTATCCAAAAGAGAAATTAGAAAAGTTAAAACATAATTTTAAACCTTACTTTGATGAATTAGGAATTTCGCTTCCTGATTTATCTTCTGATATTCCTTCTAAATTTGAAAAACAAGTAGAAGTTTTATTCGAACTCAAACCTGCTGTTTTTAGTTTCATTTTCGGAATTCCGTCAAAAGAAATCCTTCAAGAAAGCAGAAAACTTGGAATAAAAACCGTTGGTGCCGCCACAACATTAGAAGAAGCACTTGCACTAGAAGATGCCGAAGTAGACGCAATTGTCGCCGCAGGATTTGAAGCTGGCGGACACAGGCCATCGTTCTTAAAACCTGCTCAAGATTCTTTTACAGGATTATTTAGTCTCATTCAGCAATTAAAAGCAAAAACCAAAACGCCAATTATTGCTGCTGGCGGAATTATAGATGCTAAAGGAATCGCCGCCGCAATGACTTTAGGTGCCGATGCTGTCCAATTGGGAACTGCTTTTATGGTTACCGACGAATCTGCTGCTGTGCCTTTACATAAAGAAACATTGTTTGCAAATCCCAATATTCCGACAACAATTTCAAAATCGCTTACAGGAAGAATGGGCCGAATGGTTTGCAATAAAATATCTGACACTGTTCCTTTTGAATCTGAAGTGCTTCCTTTTCCGCTTCAAACTAGATTAATGGCTTCTTTAAAAACTGCTGCTTTAGCTCAAGGAAGAACCGATTTAGTAAATTTCTGGTCGGGACAAAACACAAGCAATTTAAAATACCATAAAGCCAGCGAGTTGATGCAGGCTTTAATTGCTGAAATGTCTGCTTAGTTTTTTTAACGCAAAGTGCGCTAAGGTTCTTTTTTATGTAAATGCTGTAGATTTTAAGTTCGCAAAGGTCTTACTAGCTGTTAAGCTTGTGCTTAAACTTTTTTAATCTCGCAAAGTCGCAGAGTCGCAAAGTTTTTTTTAAAGCCACAGATTAATAAGATTAAAATGATTTTGTTTCACACAGATCCTGCAGATTTTAGCAGATTTTAATTTTTAAGCCTTAAAAAAATCTGCGCTTATCTGTTTAAATTATTTAAAATCTGCGTGAAATAAACCTTTGTGAACTTAAAATCTCCAATCATTTATATAAAAAACCTTAGCGCACTTTGCGGTAAAAAAAACACCACCTCTCTCCCTGTCCAGTTCGCCTCAAAGTTTGTCCGTTTCAACAAGTTTCTGATTTCGTTTTTAAGGCTTTCAACGCACATTTGTACCGTTAAATAACTTTAAATATCAAAATCATGAACTCAAAAACAACAAAAATTATCTATTGGACAGGCGCAGTATTAACTTCTTTATGGTTTGGCGCAAGCGGTTTCTTCGAATTAACAAACAATCCATTGGTTTGGGGAATTACACAACAATTGGGTTATCCATCACATTTCATTTACATCCTTGGCGTTTTTAAAGTAGCTGGTGTTATTACACTTTTAATTCCGAACAAATTATTACGATTAAAAGAATGGGTTTTCGCAGGCGTATTTTTCGATATCATTTTTGCCTTCTTTTCAAAAATTGCCGTTTTAGGTTTTGGCGCAGCAACAGATGCCATTATTGCCTTTGTAATGGTAAGCGTAACGTATGCTATGTACAGAAAACTGTATACAGCAACTTATACTCCATCAGCAATCAATTAAAACAAAACTACATTAAAATAAAAATGCCTAATAATTGATATTAGGCATTTTTATTATTTCTTACTCTAATACAAACTAAGATGAAAAAGATCATTCTAATTCTCTGTTTTATACTTTCAGCTTTGTTTTTCATAAGCTGTTTTATGTTTCCAGGATTATAAAATCAAGCCAATTAGTTTATCTCAGAAAATGGTAAATTAATTGGTTTTATCGGTTTTCTAACCAGCTTAAAAATGCGGTTGCTTTTTCTTTTCCAACCAATATTTTTTCTTCTGTCGGAACACTTAATTTCACGATTATTTTACGCGAAAAATAATGTTCTGCTTCGCGAATAGCCGAAAAATTAACCAAATATTGTCTATTGATTCTAAAGAACTGAATTGGCGATAAAAGCTTATGAATTTCATCTAATGACTGCGTTAATGGATATTCATTTTTATCTAAAGTCATAATCGTTGGCGTTTCGTTTTTGATAAAGAAAAACGCAATATTCTCGGTTAAAACGGTTTGATATTTATTGTTTTTGAAAACTAAAAAACTGCTTTTTCCTTTATTTTCTCCATTTCGCGTAAGCAAGTAATCGAAATCGGGCATTGCCTTTTTGTTTCTCTGAAAGAAATTTTTCAGTTCTCCAGCTTTCTTTAAAGCTTGCGAAATACTATCTCTAGAAAAAGGTTTCAAAACATAATCAATTCCGTTTGATTTAAAAGCTTCAATCGCATAATCATCAAAAGCGGTGCAGAAAATTACAGGCGACAAAACCTCAACATTCTTAAAAATCTCAAAACACTGACCGTCTGCCAGCTGAATATCCATAAAAATAAGATCTGGCTGATCGTTTTCTAAAAGATAATCTACTGCGCCGTCAATGCTTTGTATATATGACAAAATCTGAACATCGGGTCTGATGCTCAGAATTAATTGGCCAAGCGCTTTGGCTGTTTTTACTTCATCTTCAATTATTATGATAGTCATAATTTAGGGGTATTTTTACTTTAAAGGTAGTTTCGTCTTTGTCAATTTCGATTTCTTTATGAATCAGGTGCATAAAACGCTGATTGATATTATCTAAGCCAACACCTGTAGACACGGCGCCTCTTTTGAGCTGAATTTTATTTTCAACTACCAAAAATTCGTTTTCTGTATAAAGTCTTATTTTTAAAGGTTTATCTAAAGAAACGACATTGTGTTTGATGCAGTTTTCGATTAATAATTGCAAAGTAAAAGGCGGAATTGCCGAATCGTACTGTTTTGGATCAATTTCATTTTCTAAGACAAATCCGTCCTCAAAACGTGCTTTTAGCAGATATACATACGAATCTAAAATTTGTAGTTCTTCGCGAAGCGGAATCAAATCCATTTTTCGGCTTTCTAGTGTAAAACGATAAAAATCGGATAATTTCAAGATAAAATCAGAACTCTGCGGATCTTGGATATCGACCATCGATTTTAGTGTATTCAAACTATTAAACAAAAAATGCGGATTTACCTGCTGTTTCAATAATTCGTATTGAGCGCCAAGATTTACGGCTTTTGTACGTTCTAGCTCAACTCCCATTTGCTGCGTTTGATAATTTTGAAAAAGCAAATGCAAAAACATATAGACAATAAGGTTAATCAAAACACCGCGAAGTTCAAACATGATTGGAGCATCCATTTTTGAAACCTGAAATAGTTCCTGATGCGCGATTACCAGAATCACCATTAAGACAATTCCTAGAATAACACTCAGTAAAAGTTTCCAGTTAAAAAGACTTTTATTGGCATGATTGGCAGAAAATTTTGGCAAACTGTAAATGTTGTAATACCATATAAAAAGGGAAAACAACAGCGTAATCGAAGAATTTATAATAAGGTCTCCAGGTGTAGAATCGGCATCAAATAATTTAGGTATCGAAGCCATAACTGCCAATGCAATCGAACTTCCCCAAATGACTTTGAGCGAAACCTGAAAACGTTTTGTTTTTTCCATATTTTAATTGGTTTGTTATGATCAAAGATAAGTTTATTTGAAAAAGATTTCACGCAGATTTTTAATGATTTTAGGAGATAAATTTTAATCTCGCAAAGTCGCTAAGACGCAAAGTTTTCATTCTCATTTTTGTGGAATGAGAAAATTTCTCCCGCAGATTTGGCAGATCTAGCAGATTTATTTTTATCTGCATAATCTCCAAAATCTGCGAGAGAATTAATCTAAGCCTTCTTAACTCCCAAAATAGCACCTGAATTCATATCCTGAACAAAGCCAATAATTTCGAAATCCTGCGCATTATAATTTTTAGGAAGATGAATAGATGTTGTTCCTTTTTTGGCTTTATTTAAATCTACAGATTGCAGATTACGAACAATTTGATAATGCGATAAAACTCGATTAGCATTCTCGCCTCTTTTCACATTGCTTTTAGCTTCTTTCTGAACAACTGCAAGCAATAGACGGCTGTTTCTTGAAGTGCCTTCTACATTATAATTTACAGAAAGTGAATTCTCATTTTGACTTGCCTCTAAACTTAAACTCGCTAAAGCTGGTTTAGAAAGTGCCGATTTAATTCCGTTTCGCAGGCTCGTTTCCTGAGAACCGATATAATCAGTTTTTCCGTTAATGATTACTTGAGGCGTGTAGATTGGTTCTTTTCCTAGAAATTGAGCATAATCGTATTGTCTTTTGGTGAAATCGGCATTGCTGAAAATATCTTTCCAGCCCTGTTTGTCCCAATAATCTACATGATACGCCAATACATAAACGTTTTTATCACGATATTCATTCTGAATTTTTCCCAACAATTCATCTGCTGGCGGACAGCTCGAACAGCCTTCTGAAGTATATAATTCTAAAAGTGCAAAACCTTTTGAATTGTTTTGACTAAAAACGCTGTTTCCAATTAAAAAAAACAGCATAACAAAGCCACTTAAAATTTTTATCTTTTTCATAATTCTATTTATTTCCTGCAAGGTTTTCAAAACCTTGTAGGTCTGATTATAAGATGTGCTAAAAATAATTTAAACCTACAAGGTTTTGAAAACCTTGCAGGTTATACGATTTGGAAATTAAAGAATATTAATCTCAACATTTATATTTCCTCTCGTTGCTTTAGAATATGGGCAAGTCTGATGTGCTTGTGCCGCCAAAGCTTCTGCAGTTTGAATATCAATTCCAGGAAGGCTGATATTTAATCTTGCCTGAAGAGAATATTCTCCTTCTGTTACGCATAAATCTACTTCGGCGTCTACAGCGGTTTCTGCTGGAAGTCGAACCCCAAGTTTAGAAGCCGCAATTCCTAAAGCTCCAATAAAACAAGCTGACCATCCCGCAGCAAACAACTGCTCCGGATTTGTTCCCGGACGCGAAGATCCCGGTGCGCTTAATTTAATATTCAATTGTTCGTCTGAACTTTGAGAAGCTCCTTCTCTACCACCTGTTGTATGTGTTTTTCCTGTGTATAAAACTTTTGTGTCCATGTTTTTTTGTGTAAAATGTTATTTGTAAAAAGTGAAATGTTTTTTGTGAAATGTTTTTTGTGAAATGTAAAAAGTAAAAAAATGATTCACCATTATTTAGATACGTCGATTATCGCTTGTGCAAACGCTTTTGGATCTTCTTGCGGAACGTTGTGTCCGATTCCTTTTAAAACTCTGTGTTCGTATTTTCCTGTGAATTTGTTTGCGTACGCTTTTCCATCCGCGAAAGCGCCATCAAAATCACTTCCTATTGTAATGGTTGGAACTTTAATCTCTGGTTTTGCAGCAAGGCGTTTTTCTAGATTATCGTATTTCGCTTCACCTGCTTCTAGAGATTGTCTCCATCTGTAATTGTGAATCACAATTGCTACGTGATCTGGATTATCAAAAGATTGAGCCGTTTGATCGTAAGTTGCTTTATCGAAATTCCATAAAGGAGAAGCAATTTTCCAGATTAATTTATTGAAATCGTAGGTATTTTGAGTGTAACCTTGTCTTCCTCTTTCGGTTGCGAAATAATATTGGTACCACCATCCTAATTCAGCTGTTGGAGGAAGCGGTTTTAAATTTGCTTCTAAATTCACCACCAAATAACCACTTACTGAAACCAAACCTTTTACACGTTCTGGCCAAAGTGCCGATACTACAACAGCTGTTCTAGCACCCCAGTCGAAACCGCCAATTACGGCTTTGTCTATTTTCAGTGCATCCATAAAAGCGATAATATCACTTGCTAAAGCCGCTTGCTGACCGTTTCTAAAAGTTTCTTTAGAAAGAAAAGTCGTTGTCCCGAATCCGCGTAAATAAGGTGTGAAAACATGGTATCCTTTTGCAACCAAAATCGGAACGACTTCGTTATAACTGTGAATATCATAAGGCCAGCCGTGAAGCAAGATTACAGGCGTTCCGTTTGATGGACCTGCTTCTGTATAACCTACGTTTAATAATCCAGCATTAATTTGTTTTAGAGTTCCTAGTGAACTGCTTACTTCAATTTTTTTTTGTTTTGAAGTTTGTGCTTGAGTGAAAGATGCATTCATAAAAAGAATAGCGATTAGAATATTTGATAGTGTTTTCATAATTTTTATTATTTTATTAGTTGATTATCAGTTAATTTCTTTGTCAAAGGTATTTTGACAATGCTTATTTTAAAAGGCAAAAAAAGGTGAAGTGGACAAACTTTAGGTTGAAATGGACAGGCTTTAATTTTAGATCATTTTTAACGCAAAGAGCGCAAAGGATTCGCAGAGAACACAAAGATTTTTTTGAGTTGAAACTAAGTTTTTTTTAAGTTCACAAAGCTGTATAAATAAAACTTTGCGACTTCGCGACTTTGCGAGATTAAAAAGCCCAAGATTCACACAAAGCTTTGCGAACTTAATGTCTATTGACATTCTCCTTAAACAGAACTTCGCTTCCTTTGCGAATCCCGATAGCTATCGGGATTGCCATCTTTGCGTTAAAAAACTACCCGCATTTCAACTTGAAACTATTTTTTCATAGTCAAAATGGGTTTTCCTTTTTCTACGATATAAGTCGCCAGTTCTGATGCTTTAGCATTTGTATTATTTTTAGCCGAATGCACTACGCCCGCTGGAATAAAAAGTACTTCTCCTGCTTTTAGTGTCACTGGTTTTTCACCTTCGATCTGATATTCCAGCGAACCTTCAACTACGTAAATCACTTCTTCGCCTGGATGAGAATGTTTGCCGAACGCTGAATGTCCTTCAAAATCGATTCGTGCCTGAACCATTTCTTTCCCCAGAGTACTTAGATCATGTTTTTGCAAATCGACGCGTTTTACTCCTTGTGCCGCAATCTGATTCGGAACTAAAAAGGCAATGATTCCTAAAACTATAATTGCGATTATAACCCATGTTTTTTGTTTTTTCGTTTCCATAACTTCTGATTTAAATTATTTGTTTTCGTTAATTTCTTTGTCAAAAGTATTTCGATAACCCTTCTTACGAAATCAGAAAATAGGTGAAACGGACAAACTCTAAGGTGAACTGGACAGCGTGTGAGTTGTGATTTGCGAGATACGAAATGTGAATGGTAAAATGTGAAATACAAAGAATTTTTAACGCAAAGAGCGCAAAGATTTTTTTAAGCATAACCTAGTATAAACGCTAAGAACGCAAAGCTTTGTCTTTATTTTTTTGCCACAGATTATTAGGATTATAAGGATTTTCTAATCTGTGTTAATCCGTGAAATCTGTGGCTAGAATAAAAATTCGCAAAGCTTTGTCTTTATTTTTTTGCCACAGATTATTAGGATTAAAAGGATTTCTAATCTGTGTTAATCCGTGAAATCTGTGGCTAGAATAAAAATTCGAAAAACTTTGTCTTTATTTTTTTGCCACAGATTAAAAGGATTAAAAGAATTTTCTAATCTGTGTTAATCTGTGAAATCTGTGGCTAAAAAAATTACAACTTCGTAAAGTTTGATCCACAAAGCTTTGCGTTCTTAATACTTGAAATAAATTAACTCTAAAAATATCTTTGTGTACTTTGCGTATCCCGATAGCTATCGGGATTGCGAACTTTGCGGTTAAATAAGCAGTTATCAAAAAAAATCAGGTATAGTATGTTATTACTATCCTGATTTATATAATTCTTCTATGGTTAATTCTAATTCTCTAATTTCAAATAATTGCCTTCAAAACTAATCACAACCTTTTCAAATTGGCCGAGTACATCTTGACCAATATTCCCATAGTTTACTTCGCCATAAACGCCGTAATCCTTTGGGGCAATTTCCATCTTTGGAAGCTGAATTGTTTTGTTACCGAGTGATATTGGCTGATCTTTTAAAACCAAAACTTCAGTCGAAACAACTTCTGCACCAGCGCTAGATGATTTTGTCGTTTCTAAAGTGCCTATGGAATCAAGATCGGTTTTGAACGTTTCGTAAAAAGCTTTATTAAACAAACTTACTTTTGCGCCGCTGTCAAAATTAAATGGTAGGGTCTTGCTTTTATACTTCAGCATTACAATCGCTCTTAGTTCGTCTACAAACAAGTTTTTTTCGTTTGTACCTGATTCTGATTCTTTAGAAAACGTCAATTTATCTTTTTCAAAAGTAATTGTTCCTAACTCTTTTATTATCGGAAAACCAATAATTCCGTTAATCACATACGCTCCATCTGCAAAAGTAAAAGCCTTATCAGGATATACTAAAAACACCGCGTTATGAATTTTCAATTCTCCTAAATTAATCTCCGACGCAACACCAATACGGACTTTATTTTTCTGTCCTGTAAAACTCTCCACCGAAATATCATTGTCTGGAAGAATTTTAATTCCCATTTTCTTTGCAATGCTTTCGGTAATACAGCTAATTCCTGCCCCAGTATCAAAAACAAAATGAGACAGCGTATCTTTTGCTTTAACCTCTGTTGTAATCAAACCCGCTTTGTCTTTTACAGCGGCAACAGTAATTTTAGTAAACTTATCTATAGATTGTGGCCTAGTACCTCTAAGCGTCTTCCAAATTTGCTGTGTATTTATTTCATCCTGAAGTTCTTCTTTGGTAAAACGCTGCTGAAATTTCATCGTCAAAATTTTAGAAGCCATATAAGCCGAATTATAACTAAAGAGTTTGATGTAATTATCATCTTTTAGCTTTGTAAATTCATAACTATTTATAAGTTCGTTATTTTTCAGACTGTCCAAATACTGATTTGACAGCTTTGGTTTATTGCACACATTGGCATATAATCCTTTATAGAAATAATAATCTTTACCCTTTTCCTTGCTGTTAAGACTGTCCATTTTAGCAAACTGATGCTGTTTACTCAGCTGTTTTAAAATAGAATCTGATTTCGTCTGCCCTAATACTATTTGTACCGCAAATAAAAGCCCCAATAAAAGTTTGTTAGAATTCATCTATCTGATTTTTTGAATGTTAAATATAAGGAAAATCGGAAAAAAATTGAAGTTCAAAATTCCGATTATTTGATTTGGAATTTGGGTTTTCAAAAATTAAAATTTCAAAAAAAAAATCAGGATTAGCATTTCACCGCATCCTGATTTTCTGAATTAAAATTAACCTTCACTTTTATCTTCTTCCTCTAAAGCCTCCGCCACCTCTAAAACCACCGCCGCCGAAGCCACCGCCACCGCCATTAAATCCGCCGCCGCCTCTTTGGATATTTTGGAAATTTCGCGTTTGCATTTCACCGCGATCTCTCGAAATAGCCGAACGGTCTAAATCATGTGTAACATCAGGACGACCCGCTTCACCAAGCGGTTTATTTGGCTGTCCAAGCGTTTGATCTGCTTTCGGGAAATTGTCTCGTTGTATTCCGTCACCCATTCTAGTTTCGCCTCCTAGATTTTGGTTGTCGCGCTGCATACGTTCTCCTGCTCCATTTGCACCAAGACCTTGATTATCGCGTTGAATTCTCTCTCCTGCTCCGTTTGCTCCAAGGCCTTTATTTGCTCTATTCTGAATCCCTTCACCTGCTTTTTTGGATGAACCTAAAGTTCCCGCTTGCGTCCAACCACCGTTTCCGTTATTATAATGGCTCCAGTTTCCGTTGGCGTCTCTTTTATAAACATGTCCGTCGTGACCAGCATATAAGTTATTATTCGTATGAATTGTAGTTCCTCCACCTCTTCTGTGTGTAATTACACCTTTATTTCCGCCCGAAGTTTCATAACCAATTGCTGTCCCGCGTCGTGTAGTGATATGCCCTGTCTGCGCCCACTGATTTCCGTTTGTCGCTGCCGAATGTCCCCATTGTGCATACGCATTATGTCCTTGATTGGTTCTCGCATAATTTCCCGTCCACGGATTATATGTACTTGCAGCTGTGCGTCCGCCATACCATCCTTGCACACTTGCAGAACGTCCGTATCTTCCCGTTGCAGGATTGTACCAAGCCGAAGTTCCAGCCGCGCCATAAGGTCCGTAAACGCGTCTTCCTGCGGCATAACCTCCCGTCCACGGATTGTAAACCGCTCCTCCTCCGTACGCATAAGGCCACGGACGATAAATTGGATACAGTCCGCCGTAATACATATAAGGCGGATAATACCATCCTGTGCCATAAGTCAAAATAGCGCCAAATGTTGCTCCAATAATAAAAGCACCCAAATAACCCGCTGTTGCACTACTTTCAACTGTTGTGTCGGTTGTGGTTTGCGTTACATACGTAACATTATAAACTGGCGAACTTGGCTGAATCGTATAAATTTCTTGCGGAACAGAATCGCATGTTTTCCAAGGTCCGTTTGGACTTGTCGACATAAACCAAACCGCCTGAAAGCACAAATAATACAAATCTCCCACTTTTATAATCTTCTCCTGCGTATTGCTTGCGTATTGCATTTTCGTTCCATCGATAGGTTTAAATTGAGGCGTTCCACCATCATACGATACTTTTACTTTCGCTTCAGCATCCGATTTCTTTAAAATAGCCGTTGTCGGAACTTGCGATAACATTACAGCATCATTCGCTTCCTGAGTTCCCGGTACCGATGACAATACATTGGCACGCGGAGAATCTTTCGGAATTTTAGCAAAATCGGCAGGAAGGCTATTACTGGCATAACTCCACGGTCCAGTTAATTCTTTAGACTTAAACCATCTTCCAGACAATAATACATAATACTGGCCTTTGTTTTCATCAGCAAAAACATCATTCTCGGTATTGTCAATATATAACAATTTAGTTCCTGGAATTTTAACGAATTTCGGACTTCCGTTTATCGCAATCAACTCTGCAGGTTTATTGCTGTAGAAAACCTCTGGAGCTCCACCAGAAGACGGAGGCGGAATCATTTTCTTAACATCATCAAAATTCTGACCCGAAGGCAGATTACTTAAACCCGAAGGCAATTTGGTTGTTTTAGTCCATTTGCCCGCCACATTTTTCGAAGTCAGCCAGATATTTTCCACCAATAAATAATAATCCTTTGTCGTTTTATCAAAAAACAAATCCCAATTGGTATTTACCACATATTGAATATCCGTTTTTTCTACAGGCACCAAAACTGGTTCGCCTTGCACAATAAGCAAAATCGACGGATTCGTGCTGTAAAAAATCGCAGGAGGATCGTTTTTAGCCGCAATTCCCTTTGGCGGACTTTTGGTATGACTCAAATCTGCCAAAATACGATCTACCGAAATAGGATCTCCACTATGAGGCAGCGTTTCTTTAAACAGCTTTTCCATTTCAGGAACTTTCTTTTCGTCAAGAGCTGGAAACCGGATATCGGTTACCTGAAGATTTTTGATAAAAGCACTTCTGTTGTCTTTGTCTACCAATGTTTCCGCTTTCAAAGAAGCAACTCCCAGAACCTGTTTTCCATCTTTTGGAGTCAGCGAAAAAGCCACTCTAGCAGTAATTTCTTTAAAATCTTTCCAGTCGTCTACCTGAGGCTGATAATAAACCAGTTTTGTCCCGTTATTTTCGGCTTCGCGAGGCCAACCTCGATCGGCAATTAATGTCGAGTCGGCAGTTTCAGACTTTCCAGTTTCAGAACTTGACTGCTCCGTATTTTTATCTTTTTTGCAGGAGAACAAAATTGCACTCAAACAAACTCCAATTATTAGAAAAGCATTTCTCATAAATTTAAAAGTTAGATTATTCATTGAAAATTTATTTTCTCGATCGTCGTATAAAATTCTTTCCTATAAAATTAAATTCACCGAATAAATAAAACTAAAAATCAGTCGCTTACTTTGTTTCACATTATAATTTGAAACCAAATAAGTGCCTAAATGACCCTTCTTTTCTAGAACCAAAATTTTAATCTGCACCAATAAATTGAGCTAAAATGAAGCATTGATATTAATTAGGAGCTATTTCCCGCTATCCGTTACAATCTTTTGTGCTGAACCCCAGCACAAAAGGATTTTCACTTCTATCGGGGCTAGGGCACTCATTTTCAAAAGGAAGTTTTTAGGAAATTATTCTTTAAGAATTGTATTACTTTTTACAGTAATAAACCAACTTCTTTTTTAATATATTTGCGCTTCCTAAATTACAGAATTATGATACTTAAAAAACTTCTTGCCCATGTGGTATGGTGGCGGCATTGGAAACAACCGTAACGCTTCTGTAAGCGTAGGACACCTAAGCTACATGGGTTTTATATTTCCTAAATTACAGAGTTATGAGTACCAAAACCCTTTCAAAAGAAGCCGAAATCGGTCTAATGAATTTCTTCAACGACAGAATTGACCCACTCGATATGGCCAGAGCCATAAGACAGGTAAATCTAACCCTCGCTTTGGGCGTTCTAAACGATCAAGAAAACATTCAGCTAAACGCTGCCAAACTTGGAGACAGCTTCTATTGGCTCAATGAACTAGCCGAAATTTTAGATCCTTATCTGGATTTGGAGTAAGGTTTATTCTTTTTGAAAAAATTAAAACCCTTGGTCTTTGAGATTGAGGGTTTTGATTTTTGTTTCTCTCTAGAATGCTAATAATATACAAAATGAAAGAATCTTTTTTACTTTATAAATTTTCTAATTAATTAAATATTTTTTATTGTATATTTCGTGTTAAAATCATCTAACCAATGTCAAATAGATCTACTCGAAGAAAAATAGAACGTGATATAAAAAATCAAAAGAAAAAAAATAGAATTCCCGTTCAGCAAATATTGCATAATTTAAAATATTCATACGATGATGAAAGTAAGCAACTGCAGGTTTTAAACTCTTTTACTCTTGACAATTTTAATGCAATTAATGGAAATCCTTTACCAAAAACATTTTCTCAATTAGGTGAAAGTGGGCACACTTACTCACATAATGATATTATAAAAGAAATTAGATGGTATACTTATAACATTAAGAAGTATAAAGAACAAATTAATTTATACATAGAATTAAAAGATGTTCTTTACTCAAATATTCTTCTTGGTAATTATGATGTTGCAAAAGAAATATTAAAAAAAATTAATGAAGAAATTTGTATTTCACATTGGTCAATAGAGCAAAATTTTATAATTGCAGAATATCAAGGTGGTTTCAAAAAAAACAAAGAAATCTTGGCTGAATTAATTAATTCTGAAAACCAAGATTTAACAAATATATTCGCAAGATACCAAAGCATACGAGTTGAAAAAAATTTATCGTTTTTTACGTATGAAGAAATTTTAGAGCAATATGTAAAAAAACATCCATCTTATCTACAGGATCTACTAAATTTTAAATTAAATTTTTTTAAAAGTGATCCCGTTACAAATAGCGGTTTTATTCTTGGTTTTCTCAATGGGTTTAGTATTATAGATAATTACAACTTATATATTGATTTTATAAGTTTAATATTGTCACTTAGAGAAAAAAATCCTTTACACATTGAATCAATAAAAAAATCTTTAATCGAGTTAAGTAGTTTAGTAAATGATGCAAGAATAAGTAATTTATTAATTTATCTTGAAGAACCCATTGATATTAAATTTTCAGACGATAATATCTTATATTTAAAAATTCTCGATTATTATACAGAAGGTCAATATTATGAAGTAATTGATAAAACAAAAGAATTATTATTGAAGAATAGTCTTTTCTTTGAAGTTTACCACCTATACATTAAGTCATTAATAAATTTGGGACTTGATTTTGAAAATTTTTTCAATTCCAATTCTATTGCAAATCAAACATTATCTGCTTTAAACAATGTTATAAGAAAAAACAATTATTATCATGATTCTATTGGCTATTTATATAAAATATATAATTCTTTAGGTTTAAATTCATGGACATCTAAATTATATTTTTACTTTTCATCTGAAAATTCTAATTATAACACAACTATGAGTGTACAACAATTTTCATTGATGTATTCTAGTTATTATAACCCTGCGTTTGCAATAATATTAAAAAAATCTTCAATTGATTATTTGAATAAGTTTTCTACTAATAACACTAATCAAACTATCTCTTTTTGGAAAAACATTTGCTCAAAACTCTTTAATTTAGAGAACAATATTATTTATGATGAAAATAAAACAGCTTCATATCGTGAAGCTTTTTATAACGTAAAAATTCTAGAAGCTAATCAAGATTTCAAAAATGCTTTAGAAAAATATGTTGATTTAGAAAATGATATAAATTTTAAATATGAGATTAATTTACCCCACAATCAAGAAGATCTCATTCATTCTAAACTTAAGTGTTTGTTAAATCTAGATGAATTAGATAAAGCCATAGATTTGACAATCGAAAGTTTATTTACAAACAAATATTTAAAAAACAGATTATGCAGTAAATTTCTTATAGACAAAATAACTTCATTTAATAATGAGAAATTATTGCAAAATATATCCTCCTCTATTCTTCTTCATTATTATCAACAACTAATTGATGACAATGACCTTTGGATTGCATATGATGAATTCATGGCTTATGAACAGCTAGATTTCCCAAAAGAGTTAGAAAAAAATCAGAAAAAATTTAGTAAACCTAAATTAATTTATTTTTTAAAAAATATCTGCAAACAAGAAATATATGATTCTTCTCCTTCTTTCGAGAGTCAAGATGAGTTGGACAATGAAAGAGTTGAAATTTGTCGTCTATTGTCCGAATTAGATAGTGAAAACTTTGAAGATTATATCAATGAAATAGCAGAAATAAACAGAAATCAATTAATACGAAGAGGTATAAAACAAATTGATGAAAGTAAAATTTATGTTGATGTTAATGGAATCAAAAATTCTTTAGAGAAAGAAATTAGAGAAAGTTTTGAAAGGAGTTTAAATTTATTCAATTTGCCTATTGAGCAAATAAAAAAAATTGATGACACTACGGAAAGGGTTCTTATACCGTATTTTACAAAAAATGCAGAAGCAAAAAACGATTCAAGTCAATCTGTACAATTAACCAGTTACTCTAGATTTACACAATTTTCAGATATGTTTTCAAAAATAAGAGACAAATTCATTGCAAGTAATGAATTTGGAATAGATACTTATTTAAGCATGAGAATTAGACATGGAACTCTATTAGGTGAAATAAGAAGTGTCTTTGAACTCTATAATCTTATTACTAAAAAAGAAGATACTTCTAATAAATATCAAGAGAATATTTTTTGGAAAGACAAATTACATTTGAAATCAAAACTAATAGAAAATGTTTTTGATGATTTAATGTCTAAGTTTTCATCCGAAATTGATAATATTTGTAATGATTTAAAAAATAATAAAATTCAAATTAAAACAGAGAAAAAAAATTCTGAAGGACTTTTTGATTATTCATTTAGTGAATTTGAACTTATTCAAATTTTTAAGCATCAAATCGGAGGAATAAATCAATACGAAGATTTCTTTGATGCGGTGATAGCAATTTTGTGGGAGAGAACAGAAAAAATCTTATATAACATAAGAGATAATATTTCGAATACTGTTAAACCCCAAATGATTAAACTTTTAGCAGATTTATCAAGAAATTTAGAAACCCAAATAGATAAATTTGAATATTCAGAATTAAATGAAATAATAAGTAATATCATATCTTGTCAAACTGAAATATCAAATGAATTAGATAAAATATCATCTTGGTTTAAAAGAAGTAATAGTAAAAGTATTAATGAATTTGAAATTGATTTACCAATAAATGCCTCTCTAACCATTTTGAAGAGAATCTTTAAAGAGTTTAGTAATCTAAATCCGAAAATTGAAATTGATTGTAATATAAAATTTGAAGGAGAAAACTTTCCTCATTTTACTTACATAATGCAAAATTTATTTCATAATATCTTAGCTCATTCAAAATTAAGTTCAAGAGAGTTAAACATTAAAATAGAAGCAAATATTAACAATAATATATTTTCATTAATAGTAGAAAATAATTTTTCCAAAAGTCTTTCTTTAGAAGAAATCAACAAAAAAATAAATAATACTATGGAATTATTATTAGAAACTCATGATAATGAAAAAACAAGAGCTGAAGATGGGACTGGCTATATAAAAATCCGAAAAACTCTCGTTATTGACTTAAGCAGAAAAAATTACTCTATTGTAATTCATAAGGTTGACGAACAAAGAATATTTAAAACACTTATTAACTTCGAAATAAATAATTTGCAAAAAATAGTATACAATGAAAATATTAATAATTGAAGACGATCCTAATAAATCTAAACAAATACTTGAGTTTATTTCGAAAACATTTACTGATTATTATTCTGAATTAAAAAAATCTTACCAATCCGGTCTTAAAGAAATATTATTAAACAAATATGATTTGTTGTTGTTAGATATGCAACTTCCAAATTTTGATATCAAGCCTGGAGAAGATGGATATAAATTCAGAAAATTAGCAGGTTTCGATATATTACGCGAATTGAAAAGAAAAAATATTGATATAAAAGTTATTGTAGTAACACAATTTGAAACTTTTGGTGAAGGTGAATCATTAATTGAATTAAAAGATTTGAAACAAAAATTGAGAGAACAATTTCCTGTCTTATATGTTGATACTGTTTTTTATTCCGCTGATAAATCAATATGGCAAAAAGAACTTAAAAATATAATTGAAAAAACAACTCTTTAGTATTATGATAGGAATTTTAATCGTTGATGATAATCAGAATAAAATAAAAGCTTTAAGACAAATAACAGAAAAATATACAGGACAAATTGAAATCGAAACGTGCACAAATATAATTTCTGCAAAAAAAATGCTAAGTATAAATCATTTTGATTTACTTATCCTCGACTTAGGAATACCTCTTCGAGATGGTGATGATCCATTACCTGAAAATGGTATAAATTTTCTAGATGATATTAATCGTGGAAGTGGTAAATTAATCAAACCATTCCATATAATTGGTTTTTCTGCATTTAATGAGTACATAGAAAATTTTCATTCTAGATTTGAAAATGAGCTTTGGAGTCTAATTAAATATGAAGAGGATTCTATAAATTGGCAAACAAAAATCATCACAAAAATTGATTATTTAATAAAATCAAAAATTGATTTACAAAATTCTACTGCCCGCAAGTATCAATATGATCTAGCAATAATTACAGCATTAAGAAGTCCTGAACTTGACAGTATTCTAAATTTGAATGCAAATTGGGAATCTTTCAAACTCAATAATGATTCAACTGAATACTTTAGAGGTCATTTTGTTCAAAATGATAAAAAAATTAGTGTGGTTGCTGCTTCTGCTCCTCAAATGGGAATGGTTGCAGCCTCAGTTTTAACAAATAAATTAATTAATAATTTTCGCCCAAGATATTTAGCTATGACAGGTATAGCCGGAGGTGTTAAAGGAATAGGCAATTTTGGAGATATCTTAATTAGCGATATTTCATTTGATTATGGAAGTGGAAAAATTAAGTCTTCATCTGATGGAAGTGAAGATTTTTCCCCTGATTACAAATCAATAAATCTAAATGCAGATTTAAAAGAAAATTTGATGTCGTGTCAAGGAAATCGTGAATTTTTGAATGATATAAAGCAAAAGTGGAATGCAACTAAAATTAATACCGAACTAAACATTCATATTGGTCCTTTTGCATCTGGAGCTGCAGTACTTGAAAATGCAAATGCACTTGCAAAAATAAAAGTTCATAGTAGAAAACTTATAGGAATTGATATGGAAGCATATGGCGTATTTTACACTTGTGAAAATTGTCCAAAACCAAAACCATTAGCAGCCTTATCAATTAAATCAATATGTGATTATGGAGATAGTGAAAAAAATGACTACTACCAAACGTATGCAGCCTATACTAGTGCAAACTTTTTATATAATTTTGCATTAAACAAAATAGACTTTGAAATATGATATTCTTAAAAAGAAATCTCTCAAATGAGAGTTAAAAAAAATATTTTAAAAGAGACAGGTTGCACTGTCTCTTTTTTTTAGAATTAAATCATTTAATCCTTTGGCTTGTGATCATGCTCTTTTAGAGGAGGATAATCTTTCTTTTTGTCAGGTGTAACACGTCTTCTCTCATCTAATGTTCCATCTTCCTTTTTTGGTTTTGGACCTGGCTTAATTGCTTCAATTGTTTCCATTAATGTATTTTTAAAATTAAACATTTATTATAAGATTAGAGATTTAACCAACTAATCTTAAAACAAATAACATCAATAAATTCAAGAGAAAATTACGGAAAACCATAGCCAAAATTTGAAGAGAATTTTTTAATAGAATTCACCCCAAACTCATCCCACCATCCATAATAACATCAGCCCCAGTCATAAACACCGCAGCTTCACTACTTAGATAACAAACCATTTTAGCCACATCTTCTGCCCTTCCCATTTGTTTTAGCGGGACTTTTTCTATTACGACATCCATAATGCCTTTTACAGTGGCTTCGTCTAGACCTACTTTGTTCATGACTTCGGTTTGAGTTGGTCCTGGGCTAACCGAATTGACACGAATCTTTCTTGGCGCTAATTCTAAAGCCGCCGATCTCATAAACGAATTCAAAGCTGTTTTACTCGCCGAATAAACCGAAGATCCCGGCCCCGGCATACTCGCAGTATTCGAAGAAAGAAATACCACCGAAGCACCATCTTTCAAAATCGGGATAAATTTGCTTAAAGTGAAAAAAGCACCTTTTAGATTTACGTTCATAATGCTATCATACAATTCTTCTGTGGTTTGTTCAATTGTTCCTAAACCCGCGATTCCTGCATTGATAAACAAAATATCAACCGAACCGAAATCGGCTTTTACCTGAGTAGCTAGTTTTTCAATATCAGAAATATTCGATTGGTCTGCTGTAATGGCTGTAACGCCTAGTTCTAAAGCTGCCGTTTCTATCGCCTCTTTTCTTCTTCCTGTAATAATTACTTCTGCCCCCTGATCTTTTAATAATTGCGCTGTAGCATATCCTATCCCACTATTTCCGCCTGTTATGACTGCCACTTTATTTTTTAAATTGTCCATTTTTTATGCGTTTTAAATTAATGAGACAAAGGTAAATTCAAAATGGTATAACTTTGTAACCAGTATCACAGAGTATACCAGAAGTACATTTTAACATTAAAATAGTATTGAAAAATAAGTTTTAGTAAAAAGTCTCATTTTTATGTTAAATATTGAATTCGTATTCTTTACTTTTTTGGTTAAAATTCTTCGATTTCTTTAGTTTTTTCAATCATTTTTCTTAATTTATTTTTAAAACTTCATTAAACGGCTGTTAAATCTTAATCAGAATTCATTGAAAATTCTGCAGAAAAAGGTATATTTGAGTAATACAGAAATTTATTATCGTGCAAGAAAAAACAAAATCACATAGTTTTATATTTCCAAAAACTCCTACTGGAGTCGACGGATTAGACGAGATTACAGAAGGTGGATTTCCGCAAGGACGACCAACTTTAATCTGCGGTGGTGCGGGATGCGGTAAGACTTTATTGTCTATGCAGTTCCTGATAAAAGGAATTACAGAGCATAACGAACCAGGAGTTTTCATGTCTTTTGAAGAACCTTCAGATGACTTGACTCTAAATGTTAAATCATTAGGCTTTGACCTTGAACAGCTTAAAAAAGATAAAAAGCTTGTTGTAGATCATGTTCGCGTTGAAAGATCAGAAATTGAGGAAGCGGGCGAATACGATCTTGATGGCTTATTTATTCGTTTAGGACATGCTATCGATTCTATAAAAGCCACTCGTGTTGTATTGGACACCATCGAATCGCTGTTTGCTGGTCTGGACAATCAGGCCATTTTACGGGCAGAATTACGAAGATTATTCCATTGGCTTAAAACCAAAGGCGTAACGGCCGTTATTACAGGAGAACGTGGCGAGGCTACACTAACCCGTCAAGGTCTGGAAGAATACGTTTCGGACTGCGTAATTGTTCTCGATCATCGTGTAATTGAACAGGTTTCGACTAGAAGGCTTCGAATTGTAAAATACAGAGGTTCAACACATGGAACAAATGAGTATCCGTTTTTAATTGACGAAGACGGAATTTCAGTTCTTCCTATCACTTCTCTAAAATTAGATAACGAAGTTTCCTCAGACATTATTTCTACAGGTGTTCCTGGACTAAATGAAATGTTTCATGGTGGCGGTTTCTACAGAGGAAGCAATATTTTGGTTTCGGGAACTGCGGGAACGGCTAAAACAACAGTTGCCTGTTATTTTGCTAATGAACAATGCGAAAAGAACGAAAGAACGATTTATTTCGCTTTTGAGGAATCACCGCATCAATTGGTGCGCAACATGAAATCAATCGGAATTGATCTGGAAAAACACATCAAAAAAGGCATTTTGCAAATACATTCTTCTCGTCCGTCATTAAATGGTTTAGAGCTGCATTTGCTTACGCTTAGAAAACTAATCAAAGAGTTTCAGCCTACTACCATTATTATTGATCCAATCAGTAATCTTATTTCGGTAGGAAGCGAACACGAAGTGCGCTCCATGCTGGTACGGTTAATTGATATGCTGAAAGCCAATAATATTACGGCCATGTTTACGTCATTAAACAAACAAACCGATAATTTCAGACCAGATCTGGCAGAAGAATCGGTTTCTTCATTGGTGGATACTTGGATTACGGTTCGTGACATGGAAGGAATTGGCGAAAGAAACCGCGGTATTTTTATCATTAAAGCCCGAGGAATGGGACATTCTAACCAAGTAAGAGAATTTGTCATAACAAGTAACGGAATCGAATTGCTAGATGTAGAATTAGGTCCGCAGGGAATTTTGACGGGAGCGGCAAGACAATCTTATCAATTCAAAAAAACCATGTCGGATATTAAGCTTCAAAACGAAATTAGCCGAAAAGACAGGGAAATTGAGCGTAAACGCAAAGTCCTTGAGGCGAATATTGAAGCATTGAGAACAGAATTTGAATCGGCTGAAGAAGAACTAAGCATCCTTAAAGCAACAGAAGAATTGCAGGAAAAACTGTCTTCTAAGAAAAAATAAATAAAATGAAAAAAGAAGTAGCCGAATGGCAATTATTGCTTTATATAGCGGGACAAACGCCAAAATCGATCAAGGCGCTCGAAAACATAAAGAAGTATGCCGAGGAACATTTAAAAGGAAAATACAGCATCGAGATTATCGATTTGCTGAAGAATCCGCAATTGGCAGAAGGCGATCAGATTTTGGCCGTACCTACTTTGGTGCGTAAATTTCCTGAGCCTATTCGTAAAATTATAGGTGACCTTTCTAATGAAGAAAGAGTGCTTGTAGGGCTTAACATCAAAGCTATAAACTCTTAATTATGGAAGATTCATCTGATGGCACTAGTACAACCAAACATAAGTTTATGCTTTTTGTTTCAGGTATGTCTGTTAAATCAGGACATGCAATCGAAAATTTACGCAAAATTTGCGATACCTATCTCACCAACAATTATGAATTAGAAATTGTTGATATCAGCCGTGATAAAGAACAGGCTGTGATTCATCAAATTGTAGCCATTCCTACCTTGATCAAAACACAGCCAGAACCTAAAAGAATCATTTTAGGAGATTTATCAGATAAAGAAAAAGTATTATACATACTTAATATAAGCGAATAGTTTGAAGGAGAATAAAAAAAATATAGCAGAATTACTAGCAGAAATTGAGTCATTGAAAGAAGAGCTTTATGAGTCAAATAGTATCGTAAATGCTATAAAGCAAGGTGATGTCGATGCGCTTGTTGTAAACAGCAATGGGGTTCCTGAACTGTATTCTCTAGAAACCGCCGATTATACGTATCGTCTTCTTATAGAGAAATTCGGTCAAGGCGCGCTGAGCATTTCAAGAAAAGGACTGATATTGTATTGCAATGAGCATTTTTCTAAATTGGTTGGCATTCCATCAGAAAAAATAACGGGAACGTACATTTATGAGTATTTTACCAATCAAGCGCAGTTTGTGTCTTTAATAGAAGCATTGAGATATGGGATTACCAAACACGAAATACTTTTAAAATCGGAGAATGAAAAGACTTTTCCAGCTTATATCGCTTTAACTGATCTGGAACCCGCTGTAGAAGCTATTGGAGTTGTGATTACCGATTTGACTGAAAAGAAAAAGCATGAAGAAGCTTTAATTCGCCATCAGAAAGAACTGGAAGAAAAAATAAACGAACTGAATAAAATCAATCGTAATCTAGAAGAATTTATTCATGTAATCTCGCACGATTTAAAAGAACCGCTGCGGAAAATTGTCATGAATACTAGCAGAATTGACGGAAGCTATTTTAAAGAAGCCGATACAAAAGCTGTAAATGTGATGAAATTATCGGCTTTAAGATTAAATTCGCTTGTAGATGATTTAGTGCAGTATTCTTCGCATACCGCGCAGGAAGAACGAACAGAAATAGATTTAAGAACCATAATTTCGGAAGTTATTGAGGATTTTGAAATTATAATTTCTGATAAAAAAGCGGTTATCAAAACAGGAAAAGTCCCCATTATTAAGGCTTCTCGAGTGCAGATGAGACAACTTTTCTCTAATCTTATTTCAAACGCCATTAAATATAGCAAAACAGATATCGCTCCTGTAATAGAAATTTCGCAGGAAGAAAATTTAGATACTGAAATACCAAATCAAAATACTAAATTTGTAAAGGTTCAGATAAAAGACAACGGTATTGGAATGGAAGAAAGCCATTTGCTTAAAATATTTGTCATTTTTCAGCGCCTGCATGCCAGAAATGAATATTCAGGAAACGGTATTGGCCTCGCGATCTGTAAAAAGATTATGGAAAACCATTCTGGAAATATTACCGTTGAAAGCACATTGAACAAAGGCACAACATTTAACCTTTACTTCCCAATCTTATAAAATGCCGGAAAAATATAATTTACATATCGTAATTGCTGAAGATGACACGGATGATGCAGATGTTATTACAGAAACTTTTACCAATAATCCAAATTTTAGCAAAGTCAGTCTGGTTGCCAATGGCGAGGAACTACTTAATTACCTAAAAAACGATCAGAACGAAAATCCTGATGTTATTCTTACCGATATCAATATGCCTATCATTGACGGTATTGAAGCTTTGCAAGAAATTCTTAGCAACGATGAATTAAAAAATATTCCGTGTTTTGTTTATTCCACAAGTATTAATCCTTCTTACAAAGAAAAATGCGATGATATGGGTGTAAAAGCCTACTTAATTAAACCGTATTCTTTTGAAGCTTTCGCTGAAATTCCTAAAACTATTTTAAGTATTATTGAAGCTTAAATTTCTCGTTTAATCTTAAACTTTTTCTTCATTATTTTAGATTTATGGTATAACTTTGTAACCAGTAAATTTTCTAAACTAATGCTGTTTTGTTATGGAAAGAAATCAGAAAGAAGAAGTACAAGCGCTTCAGGACACATTGCATGTTTTGGGCGGAAAATGGCGTTTGCCGATCATCAATTCGATCTGCAACGGAAATCATCGTTTCAGGGAAATCGAACGCAGTATTCCAGGAATTACGACACGCATGCTTTCGCGAGAGCTCAAAGAAATGGAGATCAATATGCTTATAAAAAGAACCAAAGACCGCGATGCCGAAATTCAAGTCAAATACGAATCGACGCCTTACTGCAAATCTTTTGGTCCTGTAATCGAAGAAATGATCAAATGGGGAAAATCGCATCGAAAGGAGATTATTCGAAATTCTTAAAATATTCTCTCGCAGATTTTGCAGATTTCGCAGATTATACAAATTAAAAAAAATCTGTTTTTTGATTCAAAAAACGCTCTAATAAACTTAAAAAGTGCTTAAAACTGCCTTTTTTTATCATTTTTAGCTATAAAAGTTCTATCTTACAAAAAAGGCAAACGCCTATTCTGTTGGCCTATATTCTAAAAACTATAAAAAATGAAACAATTATTACAGTGGACCATAATAATTCCGATTCTCTCATGGGCGCTCTTATTTAGCGGACTTATAGAAAACAGCACTATTTTTCAAATCGTTGCAAGTATTCTGCTTATTTTAAGTGTGATGTCGGCTGTACATCATTCAGAAATTATTGCCGAACGTGTTGGAGAACCTTATGGTACGATTATTTTGGCTATTTCAATCACTGTAATTGAAGTTTCTATTATTGTTTCTTTAATGCTTTCAGAAGGTTCAGAGGCAGCTTCTTTGGCCAGAGATACGGTTTATGCTGCAACTATGCTTATCTTAAATGGAATTATAGGTTTGTGTCTTCTTATTGGAAGTATCAAACATTATGAACAGAATTTCTCTCCTTCTTCGGTAACCATTGGTTTGGTTTCGCTTATTTCGATTATTGTATTTACTCTAGTTTTCCCCACTTTTACAGAAAGTGTTCATGGTTCTTATTATTCAACGCCTCAGCTTATTTTTGCTTCGATTGCCTGTCTGATTATTTACGGTTCTTTTTTGTTTGCACAAACCAAAGGGTATCGCCAATATTTTCTAACCAATACTACAAACGAAGACGAATCTAAAACACATCCAATTGAAATTAATAATAAAACATTTTACACTAGCCTATTTTTTCTATTGGTGAGTTTAGGAATTGTGGTTTTACTAGCCAAAACCCTCTCGCCTACTATTGAAACTATTATTATAAGTCACAATCTTCCAAAATCTTTGGTTGGAGTTATAATCGCCATCATCATTTTATTGCCAGAAGCCATTGCAGCGATAATTGCAGCTAAAAAGAACAGATTGCAAACGAGTCTAAACCTAGCTTTAGGTTCCGCACTTGCCAGTATTGGTTTAACTATTCCAACTGTTGCGCTCGTTTGTATCTTATTGGGAATTCCTATTGTTTTAGGACTTGATATTAAATCTATTGTTCTTTTGGCACTGTCTGTTTTTACCGTAATGCTTTCTCTTAGCAAAGGAAAATCGAATATCGTTTATGGTGTTGTGCTTTTAGTCAATTTGTTTGCTTATATGTTTTTGATGATTTATCCTTAAAAAATGGAATTTAAACACATAGAAACATAGTTTTTTTTTTATTTGAAAAAGAAACTAATTCTAACACATAGTTAAAAAAAAGCCTGTAAAATTAATATTTACAGGCTTTTTTTATCATTTTTTAGAACAGTGTCAATCCAAAGCTCCATCCTATCCATCCCAGAATATCTTTGCTGTTATTATTGATTATAGTGTAGCGTTTCGTACGATCCTGAACGAATGTAGAAGTATTTACGTTTCCGTTTTTATCTTGTTTCTCAGACCAATAAAAATTTAAAGACGGTCCTGCAGATATTGCTACACCTTTACACAATTGAAAAGAAAAGGAAGAATCAAATTTAGATAAGGAATTATAAATGTCCCAATTTCCTAAATAAAGATACTGCGTGCTAAATTCAGGATTAAAAGTAAAACGTTTCCCCAACGGAATGTTCTTTCCTAGTCCAATTCCGAAAGAGAATAGTTTTTCTTCATCGTTTCTATCGCTTCTTCCCGCCAGTAAAATAGTGTACATTTTATGATCTCCTGTTTTTACAGCAAGATTTATATCTGAAATTTCATTGCTCGTTATGCTGATTTTTTTATAACCGTCTTTTTTAAAATTTAATAGACCAAAACTATAACCAGAAGGTGAATCTGTTATATTGACTAATCCAAATTGGACTCCATGTAATTCTTTGGCATAATTAAAAAGACCTGTAATTTGAGCACCTCGCACGGTATCTTTTCCAATATTGTAAATTCCCGAAAGCTGTAATCCGTTTTGCGAACCCTTTACTGTATTACCAATTCCTGCAATTTGAAGTCCTTTAGAATCTTTATATACATTGTTATAGATACCGCCCATTTGCAAACCGACTTGCGAACCTTTTACACTATTATGAATACCACTTACTTGCAATCCTCTTAAATTGCCAAAAACATTATTATAGATTCCGGCTAACTGAACTCCGTTTACAGATCCACCAACGGTATTAAATATTCCGGCTATTTGAAGTGCGTCAACATTCATACGATTAATGTTGTAAAGTCCTGCCATTTCAAGTCCGCGAACTCCAGCATTATAACCTCCTAATATATTTAGCGAAAAATTATTGACAATCTGCGTATTCAGCATTCCTCGAGTGCTGATACTCGGAATTAAAGAAGCCTGCAAAGGAACCTTAGAAATAAATCCTCCTAGATTGAGCGCTTGTATTTTTTGTTTGGAAGAAATAAAGAAACGGCCAATTCCTGATCTTTCAATTGCAGAGAAATCTCCATCAATATAATCTGTTTTATTTTTTTTGTCCCCCATCTGAATTTTAATTTCAGAAAGAAAAACCATTGTCACCGTTTTATAATTCTCCTTAACCGCTGTAAGTTCTATAGCTTGAGGTGGATTTTTTAATCGAAGTTCAAAAAAACCATCTTTATTTGTTAAGGTAGACACTAATGCATTCTTCTCTAATACACTCACATTTTCAATACGATTATTGGTTTTTGTATCTAAAATATAACCAATTACAATTTGCTGTCCGTCACTCATAACAGTGTTTTTTTCTAACACAAGAGCAAGTTCTAAAGGCGCATAACGAACAATAACAAATCCTGGCGATTCTTTAAATTCATATTTAGCACCTAGTAACTGATCCAGAACTCCTTTTATAGTAGCATTATCAGCATCAATGCTAACGATACTATCTTTTACCGCCAGTTTGCCATAATAAGCAAATCTAAAATTTCCTTTTTCTTCCATTAAGTCCAAAACACTGCCTAATGGTTTCTTATCTGCTTGAATAGAAATTTCATTTTCTAATACCGACTGAGCATTTGCTTTAAAAAAGATACCCGAAATAAGCATCAATAACAGGGAGGCAAAAGTAAACTTTGTATTATTTGGCATATAAAAAGGGAATTACTCTACTATAATTTGATTATCTGTACGTTCGATTTTTATCATTAGTTCTCTATTAAAATTGTTGCACACCTTTACAAAGCTTATATTCCATTAGTACAATAATAATTTATGGATTAAATCTTGGACTCAATTACATTTTCAAAATTACCTCAAATCCTATATTTTTAATATACATTTTTGTAATTTTTTACTGCTTTTTACTCTTGAGCAGAAAACTACTGTAAATAAAAACAACTCGAGATTGGTATTATCAGTATTATAACGATATAGTACTATAAAGGACTAGAAACAATTATAATAAGCGTAATTTTTACACATAAAAAGTATCACAATAAAGACCAAAAGTGAACTATTTTACACCTCCTTTTTCAGCATTTTTGCCTAACTTAGCGGTCTGCATTTTGAATGTAAAAAAATTAAAATAACCATTGTTTTTCTGCAAAACATTGAACTAAAAAACATTACTGTGCTTTTTCGTGCTTTTTTCTGCAAAAAACAGCTTTCTAATAATTTAGTTAATTGAAAACTATGAACAAATTTGATTTTGGAATTGTAGGACTTGGTGTAATGGGCCGTAACCTACTTTTAAATATCGCTAGCCACAACTTCGCGGCTGCAGGTTTAGACTTAGATACCGAAAAAGTCAACTCACTTCAACAAGAAGCTGCTCCTGATCATACTATCGAAGCGACTACAGATGTAAAGCATTTTGTAGAACTTATTCAACAGCCAAGAGCGATTATGCTATTGGTTCCTGCGGGAAAACCAGTTGACAGCGCAATTGCTAGTTTACTTCCTCATTTAGATAAAGGAGATATCATCATCGACGGTGGAAACACTTATTTTACTGATACTGACAGAAGATTTATTGAATTGTCTGAAAAAGGAATCCATTTCTTTGGGATGGGAATTTCTGGCGGTGAAAAAGGTGCTCGTTTTGGCCCAGCTATGATGCCTGGTGGAGATCAAAAAGCTTATGAAAGATTACGTCCTATTTTTGAAGCAATTGCAGCAAAAGTAGATGGAGAGCCTTGTGTAGAATATTTAGGAAATGGTTCTGCTGGAAACTACGTAAAAATGGTTCATAACGGAATCGAATATGGAATCATGCAGTTGATTTCTGAGATTTATGACTTAATGAAAAGAGGTTATAACTTGGACGACGAAACGATTCAGAAAACTTTTGCTGAATGGAATCAGACTGATGATTTAAGATCGTATTTGATTGAAATTACTGGAAACATCTTAAAACAAAAAGACGAAGACGGAACACAATTAATCAACAAAATCTCGGATTGGGCAAGATCTAAAGGAACAGGGAAATGGACATCGCAAAATGCTATGGATTTACAAGTTCCAGTTCCGACAATCGACGCGGCAGTGAACATGCGTGATATGTCTAAAACAAAACCAGAAAGAATTGAAGCAGCTAAGAAATTAGTTTGGAACGCTGATGAAACAAATGTTCCTCAAAACGAAGCAATTGCTTCTTTAAAATCGGCTTTATTCTTTTCTATCGTTGTGACTTATGCGCAAGGTTTAGCTCAGCTTCACACAGCTTCTAAAGAATATAACTACGGATTAAATTTAGAAACAGTTGCTAAAATCTGGCGTGGCGGATGTATCATTCGTGCGACAATTTTAGAAGATTTCAGAAAAGCATATGTTGCCAAAACAGATTTGCCAAATTTACTTTTAGATAGCGGAATTGCTTCAAAATTAGTAGAAAACCAATCAGGAATGAGAGCGGTTATTCAATTTGCAGTTCAAAAAGGATTACCAGTTTCAGGATTAATGAATTCATTGGCTTATTTTGATGCTTACCGTTCTGCTAATCTTCCGACCAATTTAATTCAGGCACAACGTGATTATTTTGGAGCGCATACTTACGAGCGTATCGATAAAGAAGGCGTTTTCCATACTCAATGGGCTGAATAAATAATTAAAGCAACACAACTACACCACACAATGACTAAAAATAAACTAAAGAATCCGACAATTATAGTAATTTTTGGAGGAACTGGAGATTTAGCGAAGAGAAAGCTATTCCCCGCTTTTCAAAATCTGTACCTTGACGGACGCATGTCTGAAAAGTTTCAGATTATTGCTCTTGGAAGAGCTGAAAAAACCAATGAAGATTTTCGCGCTTATGTAGCAGAAAATCTAAATCTATTCTCAAGAAAAAAAGGAATTGATGACCCAGAAACAGAAAAATTTCTTTCTCACATCACTTATCACAGTCTTGATATTGACAAAGAAGAATCGTACATTGGATTAAATGAAAAAATAAACAATTTTGACCTTGCTTTTGGCGAACGTTCTAATCGTCTTTTCTATCTTTCGATTACGCCTTCTTTCATTTCAACGATTTCAAGCAACATTAAGAAAATTGGACTTGCTGCAAATCCGAAACAAGATCGTATTATTATCGAAAAACCTTTTGGTTACGATAAAGCCTCTGCAATTGAGTTGAATGAAATGCTTTCACAGACTTTCAAAGAAGAGCAGATTTACCGAATCGATCACTATTTAGGAAAAGAAACAGTTCAAAACATCTTGGCTTTCCGTTTTGGAAACTCAATGTTTGAGCCTTTATGGAGCCGTAATTTCATTGATTTCGTGCAAATTACCGTTGCAGAAGAAGTTGGCGTTGAGGAACGCGGTGGATTCTACGAAGGTGTTGGTGCATTGAAAGACATGATTCAGAATCACTTGTTTCAGATTTTGTGTATGACGGCTATGGAAGCGCCTGCTTCTTTAAATGCTGATGACATTCGTAATCGAAAAGCAGATGTTTTAAAGTCAATTCGTCGTATTAAACCAGAAGAAGTCGATCATTATATTGTAAGAGGTCAGTATGATGCTGGAGAAATAAAAGGAGTTCCTGTTCCAGGTTACCGTCAAGATAAAGGCATTGCGCCAGATTCTAATACAGAAACTTATGTAGCAATGAAAATCTATTTGGACAACTGGAGATGGCAAGGAATTCCGTTCTATTTACGTTCAGGAAAAAGAATGGAAGAAAAACAATCTTCGATCATCATTCAGTTTAAACCCGTTCCGCATTCTTCATTTTCTTATGGAAAAGAAGGTATGACACCAAATAGACTGATTATCAATATTCAGCCTTCAATGGACATTAAACTGCAATTTATGACCAAAAAACCAGGCTTATCGATGTCTTTAAGACCTGCAGAGATGGTTTTTGATTATTTTTCTTGTTCTACAATGTCACCAGAAGCTTATGAAACCTTAATTGCAGATGCATTATTGGGAGATCCTACGCTATTCATGCGTTGGGATCAGGTAGAAGAAGCTTGGGATGCAATTGAAACGATTCAGCAAGTTTGGAAAACAACGCCTCCAAAGAATTTCCCAAATTACAAAGCAGGAAGCTGGGGACCTGAAGAAGCTGATGAATTGTTAGCGCGTCAAGGCCACAAATGGATTCCGAATACACAAACAAAAGAAGAAGTTTTAAATGATACAGATACACAATAATACAGAAGAAATTAATACTGCAGCAGCAGACCTTTTTGTGGAATCTGCGCAAAAAGCAATTGTGGCAAAAGGCAAGTTTACAGCTGTACTTACAGGAGGTTCTTCTCCTGCTGGGATTTACAAATTATTAGCTTCTGATGCTTACAAAAACAAAATAGACTGGAGTAAAGTTTATATTTTTTGGGGTGACGAAAGATGGGTGCCGCTAAATGATGATTTGAGTAATGCTAAAATGTCTTACTCCACTTTATTGAGCCACGTTCCTATTCCGCAAGAAAACATTTTTGAAATGTACAAAGATGGTGTAACTCCAGAGAATTATGCAGCTGAATACGAAAAGTCTATCAGAACTGTTTTGGGCGAAGAAGGTAAATTTGATTTGATTCTTTTAGGCATGGGAGACGACGGACATACGGCTTCTCTTTTTCCAGGTGAAGCAGTTTTAGAAGAGCAAACCAAATGGGTTGATGCTTATTATTTAGCTCCTCAAAAAATGTATAGAATTACGCTTACGGCTCCAATAATCAATAAAGCAGAAAAAATTGTAGTGGTAGCTTTTGGAGAAAAGAAAGTTCATGCTTTGAAAGAAGTTACAACTGGAGCTTACAATCCAACATTATACCCAATGCAATTGATTAAACCAGTTTCTAGTGAATTATTGTTTTTGGTGGATAAAGTTGCTGCTGGAACAAACTAATAAATTATTTATTCCCATATAATTTAAGGTCTATGCTGAAAAGTGTAGACCTTATTTTTTATAGATATTTTTTCACGCAGATTTTGCAGATTTAGGCAGATCTAAACAGATCAATTAAAAAAAATCTGCGCGAATCTGCTTAAATCTGCAAAATCTGCGTGAAACCTAAAGCCCAGCCATACAATCACAAAACACTGAAAAACAAATATTTACACAAACCTATTTCTTTTTTATTTAATTTTGTTTAATACTCTCCGTATCAAACCACTATACTATAAGCATCTTTTTTATTCTTCACGAGCTTTTACACTGATTATATAATTTCAAATCTATTTTGCAATGAAATATAATTACTTTCTAATTGCTGTTTTTCTTCTTTTTATTTCCTGTAAAGAAAAAAACACCGAACCCAAATCAGTTATAGTCAGCGCTTCGCAAGGATGTTATATTCCGAAAACGAACGATAAAGATTGGTACACCCAAAATAAAAAAGCGCCAAAATTTAAAGGTCTTGATGGTGTGAACTTTAAAATTACGACCAACAATCCCGAAACGCAAGAATACTTTAATCAAGGAATGATGTTGGCGTACGGATTCAATCATGCCGAAGCCGCAAGATCATTTTATGAAGCTTCGCGTTTAGACCCGAATTGCGCGATGGCGTATTGGGGATTTGCATATGTTTTAGGTCCGAATTACAATGCGGGAATGGAAGAAGATAACTTTCAGCGTGCTTATGATTCGGCTCAAAAAGCTAAGAAACTTTCTTCCAAATGTTCTCCCAAAGAAATGGCTATGATTGATGCATTATTAACGCGTTATGCTAAAAATCCTCCTGCCGATAGAAAACCGCTTGACATTGCTTATGCCGAAGCGATGAAAAAAGTATACGCTCAGTTTCCTTCAGATCCAAATATTGGAGCGCTTTACGCGGAATCCCAAATGAATCTCCATCCGTGGGATTTGTATGAAAAAGACACCGGAATACCTAAAAAATGGACTCCAGAAATACTGGCTGTTTTAAACGAATTGATTAAAAAAAATCCGAAGCATCCTGGTGCACATCATTTTTTGGTTCATGCGGTTGAAGCTTCAGCACATCCAGAAAACGGGCTTAAAAGTGCTAAATTACTAGAAACTTTAGTTCCGGGATCGGGGCATTTGGTACATATGCCTTCTCATATTTACATTCGAACAGGAGATTATCACCAAGGCACACTTTCAAACATCGAAGCGGTGAGAATTGATAGTTTGTATTCTACTGCTTGTAATGCACAAGGCGCTTATCCTCTAGCCTATTATCCGCATAATTATCATTTTTTGGTGGCTACAGCAGCTTTAGAAGGAAATTCAAAATTGGCTTGGGAATCGGCACAGATATTACAGGAGCATATGTCTCCCAAAATTATGCGTGAAGCTGGTTGGGGGACTTTACAGCATTATTATAGTATTCCGTATTATATCGCTGTAAAATTCTCGATGTGGGATAAAATTATGGAGATTCCACAACCTGAAAAAGACCTTGTATATCCAAATGCGATTTGGCATTACGCAAGAGGAATGGCGTATCTCGGGAAAAATGATATTGCCAATGCCGAAAAACAGCTTGCTTCTCTGAACCAATTAGCCAAAGACAAAACCTTAAAAGAGGTTACCGTTTGGAATATCAATACCACTTATGATCTTGTTCAGATTGCAACCAATGTACTTTCAGCAGGAGTTGAAGCCAAAAAGAATAATTTGGATAAAGCAATTGTTCTTTTAAACCAAGCAATAACAATTGAAGACCAATTAAATTACAACGAACCACCAGATTGGTTTTTCTCCGTTAGACATTATTTAGGAACAGTTTTACTGAAAGCTGGAAAATACGCCGAAGCTGAAAAAGTCTACAAACAAGATTTACAAACGCTTCCAAAAAACGGCTTCGCCTTAATCGGACTTTATAATGCTTTATCGTCACAGAAGAAAGAAAAAGAGGCTTTAAAAATCAAAACCTCTTTTGATGATGCTTGGCAATATGCTGATTTTGAGATTAAGGATTCTTCTAGTATTTTGGAGTGATTTTAGTTTTTATGATTTTTCATTTTCAAGAAAAAAAATACGCAAAGTCAGAGACATTTGCGCAACTTTATAATTCACCTTTACAACTTATCTAAGAGTGGAGTTTCTTAATATAAACAATTGGCTCGACGCAAAACTCAAATTCATCTAAAGGTTTTCGTTCTTCCCATATTTCTTCTAGTTCACTCTCTTCTACCTCATAAACAGGCTCATAGCTATGACGATCAAAATCCTTAAAATAAATTTGTGCTTCTGCTAAAGGTCTAATTCTATAAAATCCTGTATTTAGTAAAATCTCAAGAAAAAACTTAAAACCTTTATATGTACAAAATGTACCAACATCAAAAGCACTTTCAATCTCATTAAAATCAACTTCTTTATATACTTTATTTTTCAATTCTATATTATCATATTCTCTAAACCCGATGTTTTTTAATTTCTCATTATTATTTCCTTGTAAAACATAGAGATTACCCTCTTCCCAAAACCTACAGTATATTCCTTGATGTTGGGCATATAAGCCATTTCTTATCATTCGTTAATTCCTTTTTTTACTTATCTTCGCTCTATAGTTAATTATCTTTAAAATCTCACTTCTCATTTTTATATCCCCAACTCTCCGCAGTCTTCCTGCTAGCGCTACGCAAATGTCTCCGACTTTCCGTAACCTTTAATACTTTTTAAAAACACAAAACGTCTAAAAAGTCTCTGACTTTTAAAACGAATACTAGTTATCTATTTTCAAGAGAAATAACTTCTATATTCACCTCTTGGCCATCTTTTAATTTTTCCTTAGTAAATGCTTCCGAAAATTCTGCCGAACCATAAATATTGGGTCCACGAAGCAAAAAATTATATCCTTCTGTTCCATCAAGCATAATTTTAGCTGAACCTGTGGAATCTGTTGTGTATTCTGCCACTTTTTTAAAGGTCTTTTTTATAAAACCAAATCCTTCTTTTCTTACTTCGATTGTATCAAAAGTATTAAGTCTAGGCAATTTCGTTTTACTATCAATTGAATGTATTGTAATCGTTATTGGATCACTCTTTTTATTACAATTAAAAATTAGCAAAGCAAATATAAAAACACATATTAATTTTATTGCTTTAAAGACATTTGATTTCATAAAACACATTTAAAAAATTTAAACATTCAATTAAAAGTAATTTAATATCCGATGTAAAGGCTGCTTTTTAGAGCTGAAAATTGTATAACTTTTCAATTCAAGACTGAATTTTTCAATTCCAATCAAATATTACCCCATAATAAAGAAGACACTAAAAAACCAACTCCCTAAAAACCAACCCCAATTATTATCAAATTTTTAAATCTACTAGTTTTTAAAAAAATTTTAAGAATCCTTATTTTTCTAATTACTATATTTGGCGCACAATTCAAAAATACTGTTCACTTCCAAAAATAAAATCCTATATAATTCTCTTATATTGTAAATGAAACCTGCTAAGTTCATATATGTCGTTTTACTATCGCTGCTTTCTTTTTTTAGAGGTGCAGAGACGTATTCGCCGATTTATAGTTCTAGCAGCTGCATTACTTTGGATAGTGTTGCGGCAGACGATACGCAGATTTTTTCTTCTGACTTTTCTTCTACTAAAAATCTAGAAGTCCATTATAAGCTCAAAAAGAAAATGAAATGCAGAGCGACTACTTTAGAACAAAGTACGATCAAAGCTCCTTATTTCAGCAATTTAGTCAACTTCAAGCTTTATAAAGAAAGCTTAATCTATGGTATAGCTTCAATATACCATATTGAAAGACATCCCCACTTACATTTGTACCAGTTATTCTAGACTGATGTATTTCGTTGTTTTTATATTCTAGTGTTCTGGAAAAATATCTCATTTGCGTATGTGATTGAGCAGTTATTGCTATAAAAACACTTTTCAACGGCACTTTTCTAAAAGAGAAGCATCCGAATCCATTTTTATTTTCTGTTTCGATTTTTATCGAAAACAAAATCCAAATTCAGACTCCCGATATTCTAGTATCAAGGGAGCACATCTATTTATTCAAAAATTTAAACCTAATGATGAGCATTTATAAAAATCCATTTCTTCTATGCACCTTGGCTTTATTCGTTTTAGTCTCGTGCGGAGATAAATCTAAAAAAGATTCTAACAACATAAAAACGTTTCCTGTATATAAGGTTACTTTAAAAGACACTATAGTTTCGAGCAAATTTGTTGCCGATGTACATGCTAAAAACAATGTAGAAATTCACGTTCGTATTCCAGGTTTATTAGACAAAGTATATGTTAGCGAAGGACAAAAAGTAAAAAAAGGACAAATCCTTTTTAAAATAAGTGATGTTGAACTTCAGATTCAACTTCTAAAAGCCGAAGCCGTTTACAAAAGCGCAAAAGCCGATTTAAGAATTGCAACTGTAGAACTGGAACAGGCTCAAACCCTTTTCAATAAAAAAGTAATTGCAGATAAAGAATTAGAATTATCTAAAGCAAAAAATGATGCCGCTTCCGCAAAATTGGCTCATGCTGCTGCAGAAAGAAAAGCAATCAACCAACAGATTAGCTTCACCACTATCCGCGCGCCGTTTGACGGAACAGTTGACCGTATTCCGTTTAAGGAAGGAAGTTTAGTAGAAAATGGTTCATTATTGACTACTGTTTCTCAATTAGACGATGTTTATGCTTATTTCTCAATTCCTGAGAACACCTATTTCCAAATGATGGAAGACAAAGCTTTAAACACGCAAGGCGATATTAGATTGGTATTGCCAAACGGACAAGTTTACGATCAAAAAGGAGAATTAAGAACTGCTGATGGAGATATCGACAGACAAACAGGTTCTATTCAATACAAAGCAAAATTTCACAATCCGCAAGGATTTATCAAACACGGAACTTCTGGAAAACTGATTATTTCGGAGCCAAAAACCAATGCAATTTTAATTCCGCAGAAAGCTGTTTTTTCTATCCAAGACAAACAATACGTTTTCCGCGTGAACAAAGATGGAGTAGTTAAAATGACGAATGTTACCATTGAAACGACTCTAGATGATGTGTATATCTTAAATGATGGTCTAAAAAGCGATGACCTGATTGTACAAGAAGGTACACAATCATTAAGAGACGGCGATAAAATCAACATGAAACAAATGTAGATTATCGACTTGTAAAACAGTTATTTAATTATTTATCTAAAACATTTAAAATGATAGAGTTATTTATCAGGAGGAAAATATTGTCATTAATCATCTCGGTTATGATAGTCCTTCTGGGATTGCTGGCGTTGTTTCAGCTTCCCATTACCCAATTCCCAGACATTGTACCACCGTCTGTAACCGTTACAGCAAAATATACAGGAGCAAACGCAGAGGTTTCGGCCAATGCCGTCGCCCTTCCGTTAGAAAGAGCCATCAATGGTGTGCCTGGAATGACGTATATGTCAACCGTAACTTCCAACGATGGTTTGACGTTAATCCAAGTTTTCTTCGAAGTAGGAACCGATCCCGATCTTGCTGCCGTAAACGTTCAAAATAGGGTTACCACGATTTTGGACGAACTTCCAGAAGAGGTAATTCGTGCCGGAGTTACAACCGAAAAAGAGGTAAACAGTATGTTGATGTACTTGAACATTACAAGTACCGACAAAACTCAGGACGAGCAGTTTATCTTCAACTTTACCGATATTAATATTCTTCAGGAATTAAAACGTATTGATGGTGTCGGACGTGCCGAAATCATGGGTCAGAAAGAATATTCGATGCGTGTTTGGTTAGATCCAGAAAAGATGCTTTCGTATAATATTTCAGCAAATGAAGTCATTAATTCACTTCAAAAACAAAACATTTCTGCTGCGCCTGGTAAAGTGGGTGAAGGTTCAGGACAAATGAACAATCAATTACAATACGTAATTAAATATGGCGGAAAGTTCTTTGAACCAAAACAATATGAGGAAATTCCGTTAAGAGCCAATTCAGACGGAACTATTTTAAGATTAAAAGACATTTCGAAAATCGAATTTGGTGCGATGAGTTACGGAATGGTTTCTAAAACCGATGGAAAACCTTCTGCATCAATCATGTTAAAACAGCGTCCGGGTTCGAATGCTTCTGAGGTTATTGCTAGCGTAAAAGAAAAAATGACCGAATTAAAAGGTTCTTCTTTTCCTCCTGGAATGGAATTCAACATTGCATACGACGTTTCTCGTTTCCTTGATGCTTCGATTCACGAAGTTTTGAGAACTTTAGTTGAAGCCTTTCTTTTAGTAGCATTCGTGGTTTTCCTTTTCCTTCAAGATTGGAGATCGACTTTAATTCCAGTATTGGCAGTTCCTGTGGCGCTTATCGGTTCGTTTACCTTTATGTCGATGATGGGATTCTCAATCAACTTATTAACGCTTTTCGCTTTAGTACTTTCCATCGGAATTGTGGTCGATAATGCGATTGTCGTTGTCGAAGCCGTTCACGTAAAAATCTCCGAAGAACATATGTCCCCAATGGAAGCTACCATTAGCGCGATGAAGGAAATTACTGGAGCCGTTATTGCAATTACGATTGTAATGGCTGCCGTGTTTATTCCGGTTGCTTTCTTAAGCGGTCCAGTCGGAGTTTTCTACAGGCAGTTCTCATTGACAATGGCAATAAGTATCGTAATTTCTGGTATTAACGCGCTTACCCTTACTCCTGCGCTTTGTGCTATTATGTTAAAAGCGCACGATCCGAATAAAGAGAAAAAATCATTATTAGATAGATTCTTCCACAGATTCAACCATTGGTTTGATAATATTACTTCAAAATACATCAAAGTATTAGTAAAATTTGCAGATCGCAACACCGTAACTGTAGGATTATTAGTACTATTTTGTGTATTGACTTGGGGAACAACTAAGTTTTTAGCGTCAGGATTTATCCCAACCGAAGATCAGGGAATGGTTTACGTAAGTGTAACAACGCCACAAGGAGCAACAGTAGAACGTACTGAAAAAGCATTGGACGAAGTAACTAAAATTGCTCAAGGAATTAAAGGTGTAGACAACGTAACCACTCTTGCTGGATATAGTATTGTAACTGAAATTGCAGGTGCTTCATACGGAATGGGAATGATCAATCTAAAAGACTGGAGCGAACGTGATATTTCGGTAACCGAATTCATGGCAGAACTTACAGAAAAAACCAAAAACATTACCGACGCACAAATCGAAATTTTTGCACCGCCAACTGTTCCTGGTTTTGGTAACACGAGTGGTTTTGAGCTTCGTTTGCTAGATAAATCTGGAGGAAGTATTACCAATACCGATAAAGTGACCAAAGAATTTATAAAAGAACTAAATGCTTCGCCAGAAATCCAGAACTCATTCTCGAGTTTTGATGCCACTTTCCCGCAATATTTAATTCATATTGATTACGATTTGGCAGCCAAAAAAGGAATTTCGGTAGACAATGCCATGTCGACCTTGCAAACCATGTTAGGTTCATTTTATGCCACCAACTTTATCCGTTTTTCTCAAATGTATAAAGTGATGGTTCAGGCAAGTCCACAATTCCGTCAAAACCCAGAAAGCATTTTGGATATGTATTTGAAGAATGAGGCAGGCGAAATGGTTCCATTTTCAACTTTCATCAAACTAGAAAGAGTTTATGGTTCTGAGGTTTTAACGCGTTACAACATGTATATGTCAGCTATGATTAATGGTGAACCTGCTGAAGGTTACAGCTCTGGAGATGCCATTGCCGCCGTAGAAAGAATTGCTGCCGAAAAACTGCCAAGCCGTTTCGAATTAGAATGGTCTGGTATGACACGTGAAGAGATTCTTTCTGGTAACCAAACCATATACATTTTTGCGCTTTGTATACTTTTTGTATACTTATTGCTTGCCGCTCAATACGAAAGTTTATTGCTTCCGTTCCCAGTATTATTAAGTCTTCCCGTAGGAGTTTTCGGTTCTTATATCGCACTTGTAATGGTTGGACTGGACAATAACATCTATGCCCAAGTAGCACTCGTCATGCTGATTGGTCTGCTCGCCAAGAACGCCATTCTGATTGTAGAGTTTGCGATGGCACAAAATAAGCTCGGACGAGATATTGTCGAAGCAGCAATTGAAGGAGCTAGACTTCGTTTCCGTCCAATTTTGATGACTTCTTTTGCTTTTATTTCAGGATTGATTCCACTGTGTATTGCTTCTGGTGCGGGTGCAATTGGTAACCGTTCCATCGGTACAGCAGCTGCGGGTGGAATGTTAATAGGAACTGTGTTTGGTCTTTTAATCATTCCTGGACTTTACATACTGTTTGCAAAATTGGAAAAACGAATGAATAAAAATTAAACAATGAAAGAGATATTAAATCAATATAAAAATGCTGATGTGCAGTTTCTAAGGACAACCAAAAGTGCCGTTATAATAACCGGAATTTTACTTTTGACGGCTTGTTCTGCACCAAAAGTCAGCACTAAACTAGACGCTGCAAAGCTTCCGGAAAATTTTGATGCACAAAGAAAAGAAGCATCAAACGAGACTTTTATTCCATTAAAAACAGAAACCTTTTTTAAAGATCCAAAATTAGAAGCTTTACTAAAGAAAGCCATTGCCAAGAATCCTGATTATTTAATCATGCAGGAAAGAATCCTGATTGCCAATTCACATTTAAAAGTGGCAAAACTGGCGCTTCTTCCCTCTTTAGATTTTGTTGCCGATGCTTCTGGAACACATTACGGAAAATATACAATGGATGGAGTTGGTAACTTTGATACTAACTTTTCTCAGAATATTTCCGAAAAACAAAGAATCAACGAAGATGTAACTCCGAACCTATTTTTAGGCGCGAAAGTTTCCTGGGAAGCTGATATCTGGGGAAAACTGAGCAATCGTAAAAAAGCAGCGCAACAGCGATTTTTTGCTTCACAGCAAGGAATGCGATTGTTGCAAACTCGCCTTTTAAGTGATGTTGCTGACTTATATTTCAAGCTGATTGCATTAGACAAACAAAAGTCGATTTACGATAACAACTTAAAAACACAGGAAAAAGCTCTTGATATTGTTTCGGCACAAAGATCTGTTGGTAAAGCGACAGAATTGGCTGTACAGCAGTTTAATGCACAAAACAATAACATTCATGCCGAAGCTTCAGAACTGCATTTAAGCATTGACCAAACAGAGAAAGCTTTATTGACACTTCTAGGTGAATATGGCGGAAAAATTGACAGAAGCAACGACTTTTTGGCTGGACATTTAGAAGTTTTAAACCAAAAAATAAGCGTAGATTCTATCATTCATAAAAGACCCGATGTATCTGAAGCTTACTTCGAATTATTAGCAAGTAACGCAGATGCTAAATCGGCTCGCGCTGCCTTTTTCCCAACGGTAAATCTGGGCGGTTATGCAGGTTTCAACTCATTCTCATTCAACACTCTTTTTGATGCGGGTTCTTTTGCTTGGCAGTTATTAGGAGGTTTAACAGCTCCTGTTTTTAATAAAGGACAAATCAAACAGGAATTTTATGTTTCCAACAGAAGACAGGAAATCTCATTCCTTCAATATCAAAATGCAGTGACGACAGCGTTCAACGAATTAAGCGCTTTACTGCATAGAAACGAAGCTTATGAAGATGTTTTAAAATATAAATTGAACGAAATTGATCATCTAGAAATTGCTGTAAATGTCTCAAACGATTTGTATTTGAGCGGTTATGCCAATTATCTAGAAATCATCAATGCGCAAAAAAATAAATTGCAAGCCGAATTGGATTTTGTTGACATCCAACTTCGAAATGCAAACTCACAAGTATTGCTGTACAAAGCTTTAGGTGGAGGAATAAATTAGTTTATATGTTGGTCAAAAATGGCTTCTGTTTATAATAGCTCATCGCAGAGGTTGTTTTTAAGTCCCGTTTCTATTTTGAAACGGGATTTTTTTTTATAAACCAACACTCATTTTACCGTTTACTTTTTACCTTTATTCCAAAATAATAAAATTCCGTTGATGGATATTTCCAAAATTCTAGATTACATACACCAACTTCCTGAACAATCTAAGCTTGCTTTGCAAAACAATGTTACTGAAATTGCTTTTGCTAAAGGGCATATTTTGCTAAAAGCCAATAAAGTAGAATCTAATATTTATTTTATAAAGAAAGGATTGGTGCGAGCTTATGTAGAAAGAGATAATGAAGTCACTTTTTGGTTTGGAAAAGAAGGCGAAACCATCATTTCGATGAAAAGTTATGTGGAAGATCAGCCTGGTTATGAAACCATCGAGCTTTTGGAAGACTGCGAATTGTACGAACTCAAAACAGAAAATCTAAGAAAACTCTTTAATGAAGATGTTCACATTGCCAATTGGGGACGAAAATTTGCAGAAAAAGAATTAATTAAGACCGAAGAACGTTTGATCTCTAAACAATTCAAAAATGCATCTGAACGTTATTTGGAATTAATGAAAGATCATCCCGAGCTCTTGCAAAGAGTTCAACTAGGACATATTGCTTCCTATTTAGGAATTACACAAGTCAGTTTAAGCAGAATACGTGCAGAAATAAAATAACTTCATTTTTTATCATTTGTTAATTTTTTTCTGATTTCCATAAAAGAACTTTGCATCACAAAATTTTAACTATATGAACTGGATTATTTTAATCATCGCGGGTCTATTTGAAGTAGCCTTCGCATCATGTCTTGGAAAAGCAAAAGCAACTACTGGAACTGAAATGTACTATTGGTATATTGGTTTCTTTATTTCGTTAACTGTAAGTATGCTTTTATTAATGAAAGCAACAGAAACACTTCCGCTGGGAACCGCTTATGCTGTATGGACAGGAATTGGAGCTGTGGGAACGGTTCTAGTGGGTATCTTTGTTTTTAAAGAACCTGCGGCGTTCTGGAGATTGTTTTTCTTGGCTACTTTAGTTGGTTCTATTGTTGGTTTAAAGGCAGTTTCTCACTAAAAATATATTACACGAATTGGATACAACTTTGTCAAAGTTTTAAAGCTTTGACAAAGTTTTTTTGTTTTTAAACACATAGTCCCGATAGCTATCGGGATTCTATCTCAAAAAAGGTAATTGAAAGAAACTAGTTTCTAACACATAGAATTTTCACGCAATTTTGTCATTCCGACGAAGGAGGAATCTCCGCAAGTAGCTCCGTTCAGAATAGTTGCCAATCTTTGTAGAGTTTCTTGCGGAGATTCCTCGTTCCTCGGAATGACAAACTGTTGACGTAAACTGTTGCCTTAACTTTGACAAAGTTTCCACTTTCGTTTTGTGTTTTCATCTTGGAATTTGGGATTTAAAATTTGGAATTTAAATAAACTAATGCAATTCCAGCATCACATGATAAAAAAATAGCATTTTTAATCATTATTCTCTCCTTTATCTTTGCCAAAAATTAAAGCCTAAAATAGAAAATGACATTCAGCCATTCCATTAAATCTTTTGAAGAATTAACCAATCACGAAATGTACAATATGCTTCGGTTAAGAAGCGACGTTTTTGTAGTAGAACAAAACTGCCCTTATCTCGATTTAGACAATAAAGACCAAAAAGGTTTTCATTTATTGTATTATGTCGATAACGAATTGGCAGGTGTTACGCGTTTACTTCCAAAAGGAGTATCATATGATGAAGTTTCAATAGGAAGAGTTGTAATCGCAAAATCGCATCGTGGATTAGGTTTAGGAGTAAAACTAATGGAAGCTTCAATTGCAGGCTGCGAAGAGAAATTCGGAAAAGGTCCAATTAGAATTAGCGCGCAATACCATTTATCCAAATTTTATCAATCTTTGGGATTTGTAGAACAAGGAGAAGTGTATGATGAAGACGGAATTCCGCATATCGGAATGCTGAGAGCTTAACGATTTACGGAATAATCAATTTCAAAACATTAGCCAGCACAGGATTATGATCTTCGGTTCTCCAATTGACATAAAGATCGGTTTCTAATGGCAGTTTGATAAATCGGATTCCTGGAATTTCATGAAAAACATACGAATCGGGTAAAATCGCGATTCCAAGGCCTTTTCGAACCAAAGCAATTATAGAAGAACCAAATTCAGACTGAAGATAGGCTTCTGGCGCGTTATCCAAAGAATTGAATAATCTCTGAATAAGGTCACTGTAACTGCTGCCTTCGTCATTGGTTGGCAAAATAAACTTTTGAGACGCAAGGGTTTCTTTAGTAAAATCCTCAGGCGTTTGATATGGATGATCTTCTGGAACAACAACTGCTAAGTGATCGGTATAGATTTTTTGAGATTGAATATCTTTTGAATTATTGATATCTCTGGTAATCGCCAGATCTATTTTATAATTTCGCAGAAAATCTTGCTGATTCTCGTACAGCACCTGAACCAGCTTGATTTTTAGTTTTGGAAAAGCTTCTGAAATACGTGATAAAATTTCGGGCATAAGAGAAGCCGAAATAGAATCGGGATGAGAAATGGTAATGGTACCGCTCTCTCCTAGCTGAATCTGACGGGCAGATTGATGAATAAACTCTAGTTTACTCAATTCAACTTCCCATTTTTCTTTTAAGAACTGGCCAGCTGCAGTAAGTTTCACATTGCGTTTGTTCCGCTCAAACAACTGCACGCCAAGCTGATTCTCAAGAGACTGAATCTGACGGCTAAGTGCCGATTGTGTAATATTCATTTTTCCGGCGGTGTTCCAGAAATGAAGTTCTCGCGAAAGAGCCAAAAAATATTTAATCTGCTGTAAATCCATTGATGCAATTTACGCATTTATCATAAACAAAAAATAGCTTTAAACGCATTAAAGAAATAAAAAATGAACACGCTAAAAATAACCAAAGCCACAGCTGAAGATGCTTTAAAATTGCAATCAATTGGCAGGCAAACCTTTTCTGAAACCTTTGCAGATGTTAACAGCGAAGAAAACATGAAAAAATATTTGGATGAAAGTTTCGCTACAGCAAAACTGACTGCAGAATTAAACAATCCTTCATCTTATTTCTACTTAGCTGTTTTAGATGAAAAAATAGTCGGTTACTTAAAATTGAATACAACTGATGCACAAACCGAAAAAGAAGATTTAAATGCCTTAGAAATAGAACGTATTTATGTAGCAAAGGAATTTCATGGCAAAAAAGTCGCGCAGGCACTATACGCTCAAGCAGAAGAAATTGCTCAAGAAATAAAAGCTACGTACATGTGGTTGGGTGTTTGGGAAAAGAATTTTAGAGCAGTAAGTTTCTACACTAAAAATGGTTTCGTACAATTTGACACCCATATTTTTAGATTAGGCAACGACGAGCAAACCGATTTAATGATGAAAAAAGCATTGATTTAAAATGGAAAGAAGACAGCTTTTATTGTTTTTATTAATTCTTGGCACTGCATTTTGGGGAGTATCTTACTCTGTTACGAAAATGGCAATTGGCCACTATTCGCTAAACGTATTTTTATTTTATCGTTTCCTGCTTGCTGTTGTGGTATTGAGTATTATTTTTTGGAAATATGTCAAAGATATTAATCGAGAAGCTATTAAAACAGGCTTTTTGCTTGCTGTACCCATGTTTTTAGGCATTCAGCTTCAAACTGTTGGACTAAAATATACAGATGCTTCTCAATGCTCTTTTATTGCTGGATTAACCGTAATTATTATTCCGTTATTAAAACTAGCGATTTATAAAACTAATGCTTCACTAAAAATCTGGATTGCCGCTTTGACGGCTTTAACTGGGTTATTTATTATTGCCATTCAAGATAAATTTACCATAAACTTTGGAGACTTATTTACCATTGCGGGAGCCTTTGCTTTTGCAGTTTATTTAATAGCTGTCGAAAAGCATTCGGCGACCAAAAACCTTCTGTATTCTATTGTACCAATGTTTGCTTTTTGTGCGCTTTTTACTTTTTTTATAGCGTTAACAGACAGTTCATCAGAATGGTTGCCTCAAAATAATACGTTTTGGATGGGCGTAATTTACTGTGCTTTGTTTTCTACCGCTTTTATGTATACGGTTTCAAACATTTCACAACGTTATTTATCGGCAGAACGTGTGGCAGTTATTTATTTGTTTGAACCTGTTTTTGGCGCAATTGGAGCTTTTTTTATTTTGGGAGAAAACCTTTCATGGCGACTGCTTTTGGGCGGAACTTTAATTTTTTCTGCTACGATTATTTCTGAAGTCAATTTTAAAAGTGAAAGATTAAAGCTGTTGATTAGAAAAAACTAATATTTTAAAATATTTCACGCAGATTTAAAAAGATTTAAAAAGATTTATTAAAATAAAAATCTGCGTTGATCTGCTTAAATCTTTTTAAATCTGCTGAATCTGCGTGAAAAAATCTAAACTTTTTTTAGGCTAATCAATCCTCAATCAAAGAAATCTCGAAAATCGTTTTTCCATTTTCGGTTTTATGCGAAATATAACCGCCATGCGCTTCAATAATGTTCTTAGACAAAGTAAGTCCAATACCAGCGCCTTCAGTTCGGGTGGTGAAAAACGGAAGAAATATTTTGTCCTCAATTTCTTTTTCGATTCCTTTTCCGGAGTCCGAAACTTTTATAAAAATACGATTGTTTTTGGCTTCCGCCGAAATCGAAATTTGCTTCGTATTGCTATTTTCTAAAGCATTAATCGAATTGGTCAATAAATTAATCACTACTTGTTCTATCTGCTGCGAATCTATATTTATTAGATAATTTTGAGTAACGGAATTGGTAACTTCAATATTATTTTTCCTAAACAATGGATTCATAATCTGAATACAGTTTTCAGTTATGTGTTGCAATGAAGTTTTTTCTTTTTTAGGCGAAGGTAACATAGCCAGTTTTCGATACCCTTCCACAAATTTCTGCAAATGGTCGCTTCGTCTCAGCATTGTATGAACGCTATGTTTGATATCTTCTAAGTCTTCTGTCGAAAGCGAATCTTGTTCTACTAAATCCTCTAAATTCTGGCAAATCGAACGAATTGGCGTTATAGAATTTAGCAATTCATGCGAAATCACTTTCATCAAATTAATCCACGCATCTTTTTCTTTCTTTTCTACTACATTCTGAATAGAATCTAATAGAACAATAAAGTAATCCTGCCCAAAAATTTCGGTTCGTGAAGCCTGCAAAACAAACGTCTGTTTGCTTTGTTCGTTTATACTAAGTTCGATTGAAGTTTTAATTTCATGAAAATCATCTTCTTCGATAATTTCACACAAAGATGGCAGCTGATTTTTAAGATATTTCCATTTTGAAACTTTCGGAACATTAAAGTGACTCGAGAAATAATCATTCATCAAAAAAATACTCCAATCGCTTTCTTGTTTCTGCAAAATAATTACACCCGATTCTATATTGTTTAAAATCGAACGGTAAATAATATCTCTCGTAACTTGCTCATTTTGTTTACTTTTTAAGGTTTCATACAAAGTGAACAGCTCATTATACGTACTATTGAATTTATGCTTAGAAAAATCAGAACTAAAATCATCTTGCAATATCGAAGAGATGGTTTTATTATAAATCAGAACCATATTTCTAACATAAAAATACATTTCTCTTCCTAGTAGAAAAACCATGCAGAGACCAAAAACTCCCGTAAAAAGCAAGCCAATTCTAAAGAAATACAGCGACAATTCGATTCCGATCACGATAAAGATTAATCGCAGAAATAGGAGTTTGTAAGTTTGTAAAGTCCTTAACATAATTAATCGATATTGATATTAAATTTCTCCAAACGTCTGTACAATGCGCCTCTTGACAAACCCAATTCTTCGGCAGTTTTACTGATATTGTTGTTGTTTTTAAGCAGTGCTTTTTCAACCGTTGCCTTTTCAACCGAAGAAAGCTGAATATCATCTGAGTTTTCCTCGTAAGGCGTTATCGTTTCTAAATCCAGATCAGAAACCGTTATGGAGTTATTTTCGCAAAGAATAACGGCACGTTCAATCTTATTCTCCATTTCACGGATATTTCCGTTCCAAGCATGTTTTTCAATCTGTTCTAAGACTTTTTTATCAAAAGTGATTTCGTCACGACCATATTTCTCAATCATTTTATCCAAAAGATATTCGGCAAGCGGAATTTTATCTTCGTGACGTTCTCTAAGCGGAGGCAAAACAATTTCCATCGTATTGATGCGATAATACAAATCTTCACGGAAATTTTTGTCGGTAACTTCCAGTTTTAAATTCAAATTGGTTGCCGTAATAATGCGAACATTCAAAGGCCTTGCTTTCGTTTCTCCTAATCTTGTTACGGTTTTGGTTTGAATAACTTGCAAAAGTTTTGATTGTAAATGAAGCGGTACATTTCCTATTTCATCTAAAAAAATAGTTCCGTTCTGTGCCATTTCAAAACGTCCGACTGTATCAGTTTTGGCATCAGTAAAAGCGCCTTTAGCATAACCAAACAATTCACTTTCGAAAATATTAGAATTTAAAGATCCCAAGTCAACCGCAATAAATGGCTGGCTTTTCCTTTCGGATTGTGTATGAATATGATGCGCGAGAACAAATTTCCCAGTTCCATTTTCACCCAAAATCAAAACATTGGCATCGGTTTTTGCTACTTTATCTGCCAGAGAATATGCCTTTTTTATAATCTCAGAACTTCCAACAAAAAAGTCTTCTTTTATCTCAACATCTTTGCTTTTCTTCTGTTCTTTTCGAGCTTTATCGACTGCTTGTTTTACCGATTCTAAAAGCTTCTTATTTTCCCAAGGTTTCAGAATATAATCAAAAGCACCCGATTTTAAGCCTTCAACAGCTGTTTCTACTTTTCCGAAAGCAGTCATTAGAATTACCACTGTTTTAGGAGAAAGCGTTTTTATTTCCTTCAATAAATACAAACCTTCTCTTCCATCTTCAAATCCTAATCTGTAATTCATGTCTAAAAGAACAACATCAATGGCATTTTTTGCCAATAATTCGACAATGTTTTTCGGATTATTGAGTGTATAAATGTTTTCAAAATACTTTTTCAGGTAGACTTTTGATGCAAAAAGAATGTCTTCCTGATCGTCGATGATTAAAATAGATGCGTTGGTCTTTTTCATTATTGTTCAGTTTTGGACGAAAGGTGTCCACTTATGGACAGTTTAAATTTATTCAGAAAAATAATCCTTTAAAAACAAGGCGTTTACAATGTTTAATTTACTGGCACGAAAATCACATTAGAACTTGTAAATCATTAATTATTAACCTCTTTCGGAAGTAAAAATAACAAAATAAATAGCGATTACACATTGCAAATATTTTAAAACCTAAAAAATAAAACAACTAAAACCATTATCTTTTATGACCACCAATCATTCAACAATTCAATCTAACTGGTTCTCAAAATTTTATTTAAGTTTTCTCGCAATAGTAGGCGGAGTAAACGCTTTACTTTTTGTGATATTACCAATTCTATCATATAATCTCACAAAATTTATAAATGCAGCTGGAATGTTGAGTTTATTGGCAGCAATTTTATTTTCGTTTATCTTTTCATTTTATTGGAATTATAGAGAAAAAAATAACAACGCAAACTCCGAAAAATACAAAACTCTACTTATTGCATTATTACGATTTTGGATTGCCTTTCATGTTTGCATTTTTGGTTTTGAAAAGATTATAGACGTTAACTTTTCTTTTTCTTACCATATAAATGATTCTTTGGCAAGCACGCTAACAGGCCAAGAACTTACTTGGAAATATTATGGCTATTCTTATGGTCTTTCAATCATAGTTGCCCTATTACAAATTGCGGGAGGTATTACATTATTATTCAGACGATCTGTTTTATTCGGATTAGTATTGCTTATGCCAGTAATGTTCAACATTTTACTGATTAATCTATTTTACAATATTGGCCCCATTACTTGTTTTACCTCAATAATAATTATGCTAGGTTTAGCTTATTTGTTATGGCAGTATAAAGAAAGCATAATTGCATTATTTAATCATTCTTCAAAAGCTTATTCTATAGTAAAAAATAAAGTATTGCGTATTGCTGCAAAAGCCTTTTGCATCATAATACCATGTTTATTTGTGCTTTATTACAGCCATAAAGTTCAGCTATCTAAAAGATATTTTGGAAAATGGAAAGTTGAAAGCATATCTCGCAATGGCAAAATAATTCCTGACAATGCATGGAAAAAAGACAGTTCTGCATGGAAAACTATTTATATTGAAGAAAGAGAAAAGATGTTTTTCTGTCCAAATCCAAATATGTATGTCGATAGCGCCTCTATTTATATGAAATATCGATTTGATGACATAAAAAATACCTTTAAAGTGATTTCGTATGAAAGAAACTTGCAAAATCCTGATACAATTCCTGTTCAAATTAATAATTTCGACAGCAATTCTATGCAGTGGAATATGGTATTGTATAAAGACACAATCAAAATGCAATTAAAAAAAATCAAATAATCAATCAATCAAAAATTAAAACAGTCAAATTATGATTACCATTACAAAACTTTCAAAAGTATTTAGAACTGAGGAATTAGAAACCAAAGCATTAAGTGAAATTTCGTTAACCATCAATCAAGGCGATTTTGTCTCTATTATGGGACCGTCTGGAAGCGGAAAATCGACTTTATTGAACATCATCGGACTTCTGGATAGCGCTTCAAGCGGAAGCTACCAACTTCTTGATCAGGAAATGGTGGGTTTGAAGGAAAAACAAAAATCGCAAGCTAGAAAAGAAAACATCGGATTCATTTTTCAAAATTTCAATTTAATTGATGAATTATCAGTTTTTGATAATATCGAACTGCCTTTAATTTATAACAATGTTCCTTCTGCAGAAAGAAAATCGCGAGTAAACGAAATGGCAAAAATTTTGGGAATTGCACATAGATTGAAGCATTTTCCACAACAGCTTTCGGGCGGACAACAGCAGCGTGTAGCCGTAGCAAGAGCTCTAATCAATAATCCGAAAATTATTTTGGCCGATGAGCCAACAGGAAATCTAGACAGCAGAAACGGAAATGAAGTAATGGAATTGTTGACCGATCTTCATGCCAGCGGATCGACAATCTTAATGGTAACACACTCAGATTACGATGCTTCTTTCTCGCAAAGAACAATTTTAATGAAAGATGGTGAAATCCTTTCTGAAAAAGTAAATCATAGAAATGTTGATGTTTTAGTAACTGCTAACAACTAGTTTATGCTTCAGAATTGGATTAATATATTTATTTATCAATTAAAGCATAACAAGCTTTTTACAACGCTGAACATTCTTGGTTTAAGTATCGGAATTGCAGGTTTAATTTTTGCAACGCTGTATTGGAACGACGAGTATTCTTATGATAAATGGAATCCTGAAAGGGATAAGACATTTATTGTTATGAATAATGTAGGAAAAGGAAATATTTTTGCGACAAACTCCGCTATTACAGCACCATTATTAAAATCGTCTACTCCATATGTAGAAAATTATTGTTATTTCAATGACTATTACACCAAGGAAACGATACAATATAATGGCAAAATAGAAATCGTTGATAAGATCTTTTCTGCACAAAAAAGTTTCTTTTCTTTTTTTCCGTATGAATTCAAATATGGTAATGCAAAAACGGCGCTTCAAGAACCACAAAGCATTGTTTTTTCAGAGGAAACTGCTTTTCAATTATTTAAAAAAGAAAATCCAGTTGGTAAGCAAGTAAAATATGCCGACAAAATATATGTTGTTCGAGGCGTTTACAAAATACTTGGAAAATCTGTTGTGATGCCAAGCGCGGTTACCAACAGTATTGAAGAAGATCTTGAAAAACACAAAGACCATTGGGGATTTAATTTTGGTTTAATCTTAAAATTGAAAAACAAGAGTGATGCCGGATTTGTAGCCAAATCTTTAGATGAAATATTTATAGAAAAAAACTATAAAAGACAAGCAAGAAATGAAGGAATGACGCTTGAATTGTTTATAAAAACATACGGAGAACCATTGAAAACCATAGTAGTTCCTTTTGAAAATTCTAGACTTCACAATGAAAGTTATCCGTTTCCAGAAGGAACAGGAAATCTTCAGTTTTTACGAATCTTGATGGGTTTATCAATTGTGATTTTATTGCTGTCAATTGTAAATTATATCAATTTAGCTACTGCAAATGCTATAAAACGAGCAAAAGAAGTTGGCGTGAGAAAAATAATTGGTGCCACAAAAGGACAGATTGTTCTTCAATTTATATTTGAAACTGCCTTAACCATGCTTTTTGCTTTATTATTGGCACTCGTTATTGTGGAAGTTTCTCTGCCTTTTTACAATCAGTTTTTAAACAAAGAATTAGTTCTTATTGGATCTCAATTTTATTTACAGCTTGTTGTAATCTTTATTCTTGTAGTAATTGTGAGCGGTGTTTTTCCTGCAATTTACATTTCAAATTTTGAAGTTTTGAATGTTTTAAAAGGAAATTTTTCGCACAGCAAAAACGGTTTGTGGCTTAGAAACACTATGCTTGTTTTACAATTTTCGATTGCTGTTTTCTTTATTATCGGTTCTGTTATTGTATACCAACAAGTTCAATTTATGGTAGAAAAAGATTTGGGTTTTAACGGATCTCAAATAATGAACATCACTTTTAGAGCACAAAAGGACAAAGAACAATTTAAACGATATCAAACCATAAAGGAGGAAATAAAGAAATTTAAAGGTGTTGAAGCCGTTTCTGCTGGCGCTTTTGCTATTGGAGAAAATTGGTCTTCAAAAGGTGGATTACACTATAAAAGCATTCCAGAAGTTCTCGTTCAGCAATTGGGTTCTGATTTTGGAATGCTGGAAATGTTGGGTGTTAAACTAGTTAAAGGGCGGTTTCTTACCGAAAAACTGGCTTCCGACACGATTTCTAATGTATTACTTAATGAAGTAGCAGTCAAAAAAATAAATGAAAAAAATCCTTTGGATAAAATTATTGACTGGCAAGGCCAAAAATACAAAGTTGTGGGAATCGTAAAAGACTTTCATTATTATGGCCTTGATTATGAAATTAGTCCAATGATTTTCTTTCATATCAATACTCAAAAATGGACACAAGGTAATATCGGATCTATTACAGTAAAAGTTTCACCAAAAGATATGCCTCAAACTATATCGGCACTTAAAAGTTATTGGTCTAAAAAAGTAGATTCAGAATATCCTTTTGAGTATAATTTCTTAGATAAAAACTTTGCGAAAACTTTTAAAAAGTACGAAGATCAAAGAAATTTATTTGCATTATTGAATGTTGTTGTGATTCTAATTGCCGTTTTCGGGCTGTTTGCCTTAGCTTCTTTTTCTATGGAAAGAAGACTGAAAGAAATTGCAATCAGAAAGACACTTGGCGCTGAAACCAATACTTTACTGAAAGAACTATCTAAACAATATGTAGTTTTCTGTATCATTGGTTTCTTTATCGGAATTGTTCCTGCTTATTTTTTATTGCAGAAATGGCTTAAAAATTTCCCATTCCGAATTGATATTACTCTTCTACCCTTTATTCTTGCTTTTGTGTCTTTGCTTTTCCTTACACTGACAATAGTATTGCTAAAAGCCTATCAAGTAACAAAAGTGGATGTTTTAAAATACTTAAAATACGAGTAAGATGCTTAAAAATTGGACAAACATATTTGTTTATCATATAAAGAACAACAAATTCTTTACAGCCCTAAATATATTGGGCTTGAGTATAGGAATTGCAGGTTTAATCTTTGCAATTCTATACTGGAACGACGAACATTCTTACGATCAATGGAATCCTGAGAAAGATAAAATTTATAATGTAATGAACGATTTTGGCGGAGGAAACGTTTGGACATCAAACTCCCCGATTCCAGGAAGAATGTTAAGCGAAACTACTTCCTATTTAGACCAATATTGTTATTATAGACTGTATTACACAAAAGAAACCATTCAATATAACGGAAAAATAGAATTGGTTGACAAAATTTTTTCAGCTCAAAGAAGTTTCTTTTCTTTTTTCCCTTTTGAATTTGTACGAGGAAATGCTAAAACAGCTTTTAGCGACCGCAACAGCATGGTTCTTTCTCAGGAAACGGCTTCGCGCATTTTTAAGAATGAAAATCCTATGGGCAAACAAGTTAAATATGCTGATCGAATTTTTGTCGTTCGCGGTATTTATAAAACACCCGAAAAATCATCGATAATGCCGGCTGTAATTACTCCAGTTGTAGAACATGAATTAGAACAAAATAAGGATAATTGGGGTTTTACCTACGGATTAATGCTTAAGCTAAAAAGACCAAGCGACACTACGGCTGTTATTCAAAACTTAGATAAAATATTTCTCGAAGACAACTACAAAAAACAGGCAAAAGCTGAGGGATTGTCTATTGAACAGTTTATCAAACAATATGGAGATCCTATAAAATCAAGACTTCTTCCACTTTCAAGAGCGAGACTTTATCAGGGAAATTATGCTTTTCCTGAACAAAACGCCAATTTGCAGTTCTTAAAAATTGTAGTGGGTTTATCTATCTTAATTTTAATACTTTCGATTGTAAACTACATCAATATGGCTACTGCAAATGCCGTAAGACGTGCTAAAGAAGTTGGAGTTCGCAAGATAGTTGGCGCTTCAAAACCGCAAATTATTGCTCAATTTGTTTTTGAAACCACACTCATCACTTTGTTTTCGGTTTTACTGGCAATGGTAATCGTTGAACTTTCGCTTCCGTTTTATAATGCTTTTTTAAATAAAAACTTAACGTTAATCGGAACTCAATTTTACTTTCAGCTTATTTTAATTTTCTTTTTTGTTATTATCGTTTCAGGAGTTTTTCCGGCAGTTTATATTTCGAATTTTGAAACGCTAAAAGTCTTAAAAGGCAATTTTTCTAGAAGCAAAAACGGTGTTTGGATTCGTAACGGAATGCTTGTTTTACAATTTTCTATTGCTACACTTTTCATTATCGGGTCGTTTATTGTTTACAAACAGGTAAACTTTATGATGGATAAAGATTTAGGTTTTAATGGCACTCAGGTTATGGACATTTCTTTTAAACTTCAAAAAGGAAAAAGTCAATACGAAAGGTATAAACTCATTAAACAAGAATTGCTGAAAATTAAAGGCGTTGAAGCTGTTTCTGCTGGAATGTTCTCTATTGGCAGCAACGAAAACTCTTGGCAAGGCCTTCATTATAAATCCAATAAAGAAGTCATAACACAGCAAATGCCAATGGACTTTGGACAATTAAATCTTTTAGGAATCCAAGTAATCAAAGGAAAAGACTTGAATCCTGAATTGGCAACAGACAGCATTTCGAGTGCTTTATTGAATGAAACCGCCGCAAAAACGCTTCAGGTAAAGGATCCTGTAAATCAAGATGTCACTTTTGGAGGAAAAAAATTTAAAGTTGTAGGTATCGTCAAAAACTTCCATTACATCGGAATGGAATATAATATTGCTCCAATGATTTTTTTCCATATCAAAGCTTTTGACTGGATAGATAACGAGATGCGCTTTATTTCTGTTAAAATATCTACCGATCAAATGCCTGAAACAATCGCTGCTATAGACAAATTCTGGAAAACTAAAGTCGATCAGGAATATCCGTTTGAATATGGTTTTGTAGATAAAAACTTTGCTCGAACTTATAAAAAATATCAAGATCAAAGAAACTTGTTTGCTTTACTGAATGTGGTCGTAATATTAATTGCCGTTTTCGGATTATTTGCTTTGGCTTCTTTTTCTATGGAAAGAAGATTACGCGAAATCGCCATTAGAAAAACACTCGGTGCGGAAACCAATATTTTGCTAAAAGAATTATCTAAACAGTACGTCCTTTTCTGCGTAATTGGTTTCTTAATCGGAATTGTTCCTGCTTATTTATTGATGCAGAAATGGCTAGAAAACTTTGCTTCTCGAATCGATATTCCGTTTTTGCCATTCTTAGTTGCTTTTGTATCACTGTTGTTTTTAACGCTGACCATTGTTTTAGCAAAAGCCTACCAAGTGACCAAAGTAAATGTTTTAAAATATTTAAAATACGAGTAAACTAAACTCCAAAACCAAAAAACACCAATAAAATGCTAAAAAACTGGATCAATATATTTATCTATCAAATCAAACACAGTAAGCTTTTTACTGCTCTCAATATTCTCGGATTATCAATAGGAATTTCAGGTTTAATTTTTGCGCTTTTGTATTGGAACGACGAACACAGCTACAATGCTTGGAATCCAGAAAAAGATAAAGTTTATCAGGTTTTAGCGCAATTAAGCGACATGCCTGTAACTGCAAATAATCCTGTCCGTTTAAAACCTCATTTAGAAAATGACCCCAACGTAGAAGCTGTTGTTTATGCAGATGAATGGTATCAAAAAGACAAAGTGGTTTACAATGGCCAAAAGGAATTTGTAGATAAAATCGTAAATGCCGAAAAAGATTTCTTTTCTCTTTTTCCGTTTGAATTTATTTATGGAAATGCCAAATCGGCTATAAAAGACGAAAACAGTATTGCCATTTCAGAGAAACTTGCAGAACGCTTTTTTGGAAATAAAAACCCAATAGGCAAACAAATCAAATGTTTGGATGCTACGTTTACAATTTCAGGTGTTTATCGCATTCCAGGAAACTCATCGATCGCACCAAACATAGTGATAAACCACATGAAAGACTTAGCAGATCCTGACAAAAACCCTGGCCTTTTTGTTCTAAAAGTATTGGTAAAACTAAAAAATCCATCAAAAGTAGAATCGACCAGAAAAATGCTTGATAAAGTATTTTATGACGAGGTTATTGTAAGAACTGCCAAACAAGCGGGTTTTACACCTGCCGAAATGGTCAAGAAAATGGGAAGTTTCAAGGTTTTGATGGAACCGCTTTCATCTGCTAGATTACATTCTGTTACTGATGGATATCCTGAAGGAAGAGGAAATTATCAGTTTCTGGTAATTATGGCTTGCTTATCGGTTTTGATTCTTATTCTGTCTATTGTCAATTACATCAATTTGGCAACAGCAAATTCGATTAAAAGAGCCAAAGAAGTTGGAGTTCGTAAAGTATTGGGCGCTTCCAAAAAACAGATTGTTTGGCAATTCATTTTTGAAACTGTTTTGATGACTGCTTTTTCGGTTTTATTAGCATTAATGATTGTAGAAATTGCACTTCCTTATTACAATTCTTTTTTGGAGAAAAATTTAAGGATAATCGAAAGTCAATTTTATCTTCAGTTGATACTAGTTTTTCTCATAACCATTGTATTTGCAGGAATATTTCCAGCTTTATATGTTGCAAATTTTGAGACTTTAAAAGTTTTAAGAGGCAATTATGCTCGAAGTAAAAGCGGCGTTTGGATTAGAAATGGAATGCTGATTTTTCAATTTGCCATTGCTTCCTTTTTTATTATTGGTTCTGTCGTTGTCTATCAGCAAATTAAATATCTAAACAATAAAGATCTTGGTTTTAAAGGCGATCAGGTTATGGCAATTTCGTTAAATCTTCCGTCTTCCTATTATCAGGGAGAAAATGTTGGAAAGAATATTTTTGAAAGATATAACACTATAAAACAGGAACTTTCAAAAATTAAAGGCGTTGAAAATGTTTCAACCGGTCTTCTTTCTTTTGATGGAGAAGATGATTCACAATGGCCAATTTGGTATCGTGACGTGCTTTTCAAACAAAAAGCAATCGGACTTGATTATGATATGCTAAATCTGCTAAATATAAAAGTAATAAAAGGCAGAAATCTTAGTCCAAACATAGCTTCAGACACTATAAATTCTGTTTTAGTTAATGAAAAATCATTGAGTTTAATGCAGATAAAAGACCCTATTGGTAAAGAGATCAAAATTGGAAATCAGAAAATGAGGATTATTGGCGTCGTAAAAGATTTTAATCTTTTAAGTCCAGAAGTCGATGTTCCGCCGATTACTTTTTATCATATAAAATCTTTAGATATGGCCAATGAAATGAATCGAATCTATGTAAAATTAAAAGCAGATCAGATTCAAAGTAGTATTGCTGCAATTGAAAAATTCTGGAAAACAAAAGTCGATATCGAATATCCGTTTCAATATGATTTTGCCGATAAAGAATATGCCCGAACTTACGAGTCTTATGTAAAGCAGAAAAATTTGTTTTCTCTGCTCAATGTTATTGTGATTCTTATTGCCCTTTTTGGACTTTTTGCTCTCGCATCTTATTCCATTCAAAGAAGAATGAAAGAAATTGCGATTCGAAAAACTTTGGGCGCAGAGACCAATATTTTACTGAAAGAACTGTCTAAACAATATGTAGTGTATTGTGCAATAGGTTTTCTTATTGCTGTATTTCCTGCCTATGTTTTATTGCAGAAATGGCTGAATAATTTTGCCTTTAGAATCGAAATTCCGATGCTGCCGTTTCTACTTTCCTTTTTGCTTTTATTGTTTTTAACGCTATGCATTGTCTTAGCAAAAGCGTATCAAGCAACAAAAGTCGATGTGCTGAAATATTTAAAATACGAATAAGTTAGTTTTGAGTTTTTGTAAAAAGCTGTGCAAGTCTGAGCCCTTGCGCAGCTTTTTTTATTTTCGATTAAGCGTAAAATCGTTTTAAAATTTTCTTTGCACTGTCTGAAGCTACGATCAATCCGCCACTCATCATGATAATGTCTTTGAGAACCAAACGGCCTCCAACAGAAAGATACGGAAAACCAAATTCTGGTGTTTGAAAATCTCCACCCAAATTCGGCACATAAACTTCTGGCGTTGTAATTAAAAATGATAAGGTTACAAACGCCATTCCGAATGTCAGAAGTCCGCCCAAAAAGCCCATTTTAGGAAACCAGATTCCCAAAAGAACCAACAAACCAATTGTGACAATAACAGTTCCTAATCCGTAAGAAAAAATATAAGTTCCGTTGGCTTCGTGCCATTTGATGTTTTTCTCAACAGTTTTGCCTTCAACGTTTTTGTAAAGCGTGTAAGCTTTTACCGTTTTACCTTCATCGTTTACGACTTGTTTATTAGCATCTTTATAAAAGAAACTCATAAACGGACTATTCGCTACAAGCGGAACAATTCCATCAGCTTCATATTTAAAGGCTTTTAATCCGCCAATCCATGCCATTACAACAAATATGGCAATTCTTAAAAAGTGAATAAAGTTATTTTGTCCACCCGCAATAAATCGTATAAATTTTTCCATTTTGATTCTGTTTTAAATACATACCAAAATTACTTTATGCTTATTTGGATAAAAATGGACATAAAGGAGTTTTCATGGACTATTTTGCCACGATAGAAATGCCAACTTCTTTTCTGAATTCTTTAGGCGAAATGCCCACACTTTTCTTGAAATATCGGCTGAAGTAAAATTCATCTTCAAAATTAAGATCGTCTGCGATTTCTTTTATGGTTTTGGTTGTCAAATGCAACAATTTCTTTGCTTCCAACACAATGCGATCTTGAATAAGCTGAGAAGGCGATTTCCCGAAATGTTTTTTGATTCTTTTGCTGAAAGTATTCACACTCAAATTGTATTTAGAGGCATAAAAAGCGACTTCTTTTGCTTCTGAAAAATGAGAATCCAACAAATGCTGAAACTTCAAAATATCAGCGTTTCCAATAGATTCCTGAATCTGTGGTGACATTTTGAGCTGTTTCTCTTTACTGCTCAAGGCTAGAATAACTTGCAGATAAGACTTTAGAATCGAATTATCATAATCCATTTCTGAGTCTTCTACCCTTTTCATTCTTTCCATAATGCTCGTGATTTCCTCGTAAATAAAATCGGAAACCGTTACAAAAGGTTCACTATAAATATCATTGAATAAAATTCCGTTGCAGGCCACTTCTTTTTTATGGTATTCAATACAGTAAAAATCTCCGTGAAAACTAAGAATATTTAGGAAAGGTGCTGTCGAATTTTTCCATTGCAATAACTGATACGGTGTTAAAAACAAAAGACATTTCCCTTTACATTCGTAATCAGTTAAATCAACAGAAAAAGTTACTTCTCCATCAAACATTAAAATGTTGTAATACGGTTCGTTGATTGCCTTTTCAAGAAAAAAAGATTGTTTCAGTTCGATTTTCATTTTACTAAATTACAGATTTGTTTTTGTTTCACGCAGATTCTGCAGATTTGAGCAGATTAAAACTTCAAAACTTTGCGTCTTAGCGACTTTGCGAGATTATATTTTAAGTATCTTTTTCCATTCTTTGAAAAATTGCTCGCAAAGTCGCAAAAACGCAAAGTTATTTATATTCATTCTTAAACCGATTTTGACATTCGTCAATGTTTTTTTCCTTGATTAACTTTACTTTTGATAATGATTAATTTTTGAGAAATGATGAGTGAACTTGAGGCTTTAATTCAGAGTAGATTACAATTGGAAAATGATGAACTTAACACCATTTTATCCTGCTTTAAATTAATACAAGTAAAGAAGAATGAGCAGTTGCTTAAAAGCGGAACCGTTGCCAATAAAATATTTTTTATAAAAAAAGGCTGTCTGCGATTGTATTACAGCACAGAAGATCATAATATAACTACACGTTTTATGGCTTTTGAAGGTACATTTCTAACTTCGATTGTCAGTTTTATTTCTAGAGAACCAAGCACCGAATACATTGAAGCGGTTGAGGCTTCAGAGCTTTTGGCTATTTCTTATGAAGATTTTTTTCATCTCCGAAACACCATTCCGCAATGGGATAAAATGTACATCTATATTCTCGAATATGGTCTTACGGTGATTACTTCTAAACTCAGCAGTTTATTGACACAAAATGCTGCCGAACGGTATAGAAATCTTCTCAAAAACAACCCAGAACTTATTCAGAGATTGTCCAATGCCAATCTTGCGGCATACCTTAATATTTCGCCAGAAACATTAAGCAGAATAAAATCGCAGATTTAATTACGATCTGTTAACTATCAAAAAAGCAAAAAACAACATTAAAAAACATTTTCTATCATGAGAAGTGATGAAGTAAAAAAAGGTGTTCAGCGAACTCCTCACAGATCCTTATTGCGAGCTACGGGCTTGAAAAATGAAGATTTCAGCAAACCATTTATTGGAGTGGCAAATTCGTTTATCGAAATCATTCCAGGACATTTTTTCTTAAACAAAGTATCTGAAATTATCAAAGAAGAAATTCGCGCCAATGGCTGTGTTCCTTTTGAATTTAATACAATCGGAATCGATGACGGAATTGCAATGGGACATGACGGAATGTTATACTCGCTTCCGAGCCGTGAAATTATCGCCAACTCTATAGAAAGTGTAATGAATGCGCATAAATTGGATGCGATGATTGCGATTCCGAACTGCGATAAAATTGTTCCAGGAATGATTATGGGCGCTTTACGTGTAGATGTTCCAACCATTTTTGTAAGCGGAGGTCCAATGTCTAAAGGATATACTAAAAACGGAACAGCAATTGACTTAGCAACAGCATTTGAGGCAGTTGGAAAACACGAAGCTGGAAAAATCTCTGACGAGGAATTGTACGATATTGAATGCAACGCTTGTCCAAGCGGTGGAAGCTGTTCGGGAATGTTTACCGCAAATTCTATGAATACTTTGATGGAAGCAATGGGAATTGCGCTTCCTGGAAACGGAACAATTTTGGCTCAAACTCCAGAACGTGAGCAATTGTATCGCCAAGCAGCAAGAAGAATCTGTGATATTGCAAAAGACCAACAAGCTATTGAAAAATTCAAATTAAAAAATATTTTGAACGAAAATGCCGTTCGCAACGCTTTTGCTGTCGATATGGCAATGGGCGGAAGTACGAATACTGTTCTTCATATGCTTGCAATTGCGAACGAAGCTAATGTTGATTTTAAATTAAAAGACATTAATACCATTTCGGGAAATGTGGCGCATATTGCTAAGATTTCACCGAGTTTAAGCACGGTTCATATGGAAGATATCAACCGTGCTGGTGGTGTAAATGCAGTTATGAAGGAAATAAACAAAAGAGGTTCAGGCGTTTTAATTGATAATCTAACAATCAGCGGTGAAACTTTATTGGAGAAAATTGCTAATGCCGAAATTAAAGACACAACTATTATTCATACCATCGATAATCCGTACAGTAGAGTTGGCGGATTGGCCATTTTATACGGAAATCTTGCAGAACAAGGTGCTGTTATTAAAACTGCAGGATTAACTGGAGATCGCGTATTTACTGGTAGTGCAGTCTGTTTTGACGGTCAAGCCGAAGCGATTGCAGGAATTATGATGGGAAAAGTGAAAGCCGGAAATGTAGTGGTTATTCGTTATGAAGGACCAAAAGGCGGACCTGGAATGCAAGAAATGCTTTCTCCTACGAGTTTAATTATGGGAATGGGACTTGGAAGTTCTGTAGCCTTAATTACAGACGGAAGATTTAGCGGCGCAACAAGAGGCGCATCAATCGGACACGTTTCTCCTGAAGCTGCTGAGGGCGGTATGATTGGTTTGGTAAAAGATGGTGACGAAATTCATATCGATGTAGATCAATATATTTTATCGGTTAATTTAAGCGATGAGGAAATTGCTACAAGAAGAGCTGCTTTTAAACCATTAAAGAAACCATTAAATTCAAGATGGCTTTCTCAATATAGAGCATTAGTTACTAATGCAAGTACTGGAGCTGTTTTGAAAACAGATTTAGATTAAAAAATTAAAAAAATCCCAAAAAGAAATGTCCCAGAAAGTTAGCTTTTCTGGGAACATTTCGGGGTTTGAACAATTCTAATTATTCAAAGCTGGTTTCGTAATATATTTTCTAATTCATGAAACAAGAATGCATTGGAAGTTGGTACAATTCTTCAAAATCGACCCCAGCAAGATTTAGGCTTTTAAAAAATGTTTTGGCTTTATTTTTTGCCTGTTTATTCAATCCTGTATAAAATATTTCATTGCCATTTTGCTTTTGATTTATCATAGAAAGCACTTCTGGATTCACTATATTAAGTACCCTAACAACATGAGCTTCCGGCAAAAGTGATGCAATTATCTCAGATGATGACTTTGCATTTGGCTCTAGACATTCTAAACTAAAAATAGGATTGCTAGAATGTATTAATACTTTCTCATTCATGTCTGGCAAGTCTGTCAGGAATAATCCAACATCTTCACGCGGAATAAATAATATCAAAATACTGGCTTTTGCTGCTTCGTATTTGCTTACCAATTTTACATTCTTCCCTGAGGTTTTAGCTATATCTTTAAACTGGCTATTTTCGCGAGTAGAACTCAATAATACTTGATGTCCTGCATCAACCGCACGGCTCACAAAATCCATTGTAAAACTACATAAACCAATTACGCCTATCTTCATATTTCTAAACTTTGCCTTTAACCTTATAAGACAAATATAGTCTTATCGACTATTAGATAGCTTATCTTGTCTGTCTCAATAAATCTACAACGTTGTAGATTTAAAACTACAAACCATGATTTCTGATTTATGTTTGCTAAGTTTGTGCTATAATTTAGTCAGATGTCCAAAATAACGGCTTCTTTTTCATTTCGTTATTGTTGTTTTTTGCTATTGCTTATTACAACTAAAATGGCCTGCCAAGAAAACTACACGGCTAGATGGTACACTGCGGATAATAATGAACTGCAACAGAACAGTATAAAAGCAATTGTTCAGGGCAAACACAATTTTATATGGATGACTACCGAAAATGGTATTGTTCGTTATGATGGAAATAATTTTCTTGTTTTTAATTCATCCAATACCTCTTTAGAGCATACTCGTTTTACTGACATTTTTGGAAGCATAGAAAAAGATAGTCTTACAAGTTACAACGAAAGCAAAAAAGAACTTGTCTTTATCAGAAATGCAAAAGTCCAAATTCTAAAAAAAAATGCTCCAAAATCTAGTTTGGTGCGCAACGGAAGACATTTCTTTTTTCATGACGGTCTTCCATCCAACTATTCTATTAATCAGCATGAGCCTTATTACATTCGATTATCTAATGGAAATATATTTTTTATAGATAATCAAACCATTGAATTATGCGATTCTAAAATGAAAAGCATTTCTAGAGCTTCTTTTAAAAACGATAATGTTTTTAATTTTTTCGCAATCAGCAATTCTCTTTTTTACCTGTCTGATAACGGATATTATCATTGTTTTTCTAAAAAAGGTGAATCTTCTGGAAAACTGAATGCAATACCGACAAGAAATCGTAAGTTATTCTGGAACATCACAACAGGTCAGGTTTTTCTATCTGTAAAGAATAAAATTTATCAGTTAAAAAATCAAAATGACCAATTAACTGCTCAATTAATTGTCGAATACAAAGATTTTGAAACAAGCAATATAATCGCTGCTTATTTTGATCAAAAAAATAATAAATTGTACTTAGGGAGCGGTACAAACGGATTGTGCATTATTTCTTTTCCTCTTTTTAAAACCGTCAAAAAAAGTAACGAAAGAGCCGAAGTTTACTATGCTGCACAAGCTTTTAGCGATAGTACTGTAATCACTTCTGAAGGATTGATTATAAATAATAAAAGAGTTATTGATAGTATTCCTTTTCCTAAAAGCGTTCTTTTGGATGAACGTATAAATATTGCTCTCGACGATGAGAAAAATATATGGATTAGTCGAGCCATGAAAGTATTTTGTTATCTAAAAAAATCAGGATACAAAAAATATATCACCTACCCTTTTAATCAAAATCCGAAAACAATATTTAAAGATAATAGCAATACCATTTGGGTTTCTCTGGGAATAGATGAGTTTCATAAACCTAAATTGTATGCTATAAAAAATGGAGTTGTAACGCTTAAAGCTGTTTTTAAAAACAACATCAATTATATCGTTCAGCAAAACAGCATTTTGTATTTGGCTGGAGATAACGGACTGTTTTTGTATGATTTAAAAACTAAAAAACTGCATTTTGCAAAAAACACTGAAAAGATAAATATTCGAAGCGTTTTTATAGACAGCAAGCAGAAAGTATGGCTTACAACATACGAAAAAGGCTTTTTTCTTTACGAAAATCAGACTCTACATTCTTTTCCAACAGACGAAGAGCATTATCTTAATTCTGCTCATTGCATCATTGAAGACAAAAACGAGTTTTTCTGGATATCAACCAATAAAGGACTTTTTCAGGTTTCTAGAAAAGCGCTGATGCAACATTATAAAAATAAAAATACGGTTATATATTACCATCAATACAATAAAGCAGATGGTTTCCTGATTAATGAATTTAACGGCGGCTGCCAACCTTGCGGGAATTTTCTAAAAAACAATGATATTGTTTTTCCGTCCATGAATGGTATCGTTTTTTTTAATCCATATAAAATATCTCCTTTACTTCCGGGAAAAGATCTTTTTATTGACAGAGTTGTTCTAGATCAGAAAATGATTACTCCGAAAGATACTATTGTCTTAAAAAACAATTTTCAACGAGTAAGTTTTTTGGTTTCGTATCCTTATTACGGTAATCCTAAAAATGTGGCCATAGAAGCTAAAATGGACAAAATTGGCAGTGATCGCTGGGAACGACTAAAAGCCGATAAATCAATTTCTTTTACAACATTGCCTCCAGGAACTTATACACTTACCTTTAGAAGTTTATCTGGTTTTAATGCCAATTATGCCTACAAAAAAGTAATTCTCGTTGTGCCTGCAAAATTTCATCAAACGATCTGGTTCACTATTCTTTGCTGTTTTCTTTTTGTTGGTTTTGTTATTTCAATCTGGTACATCAGATTATACTATCAAAAAATGAAAAGCTTGCAGCTTCAAATTACTATTGCAAAAAAGACAAAAAAATTAGCAGCTACGGTTCAGAAACTTGAGATAACAGAAAACAACTTAAAACAGGAAATTAAACAGCACGAAATGCTTGTAAAGAGCATGAGCCATGATATCAAAAGTCCATTAAAATTCTTGTCTTCTTCTGTAAAACATCTTTTCGAAAACAGTACCATACAGCAAGATCCAAAGCTTAAACAGCAATTAGGCATGTTGCAAACATCAACGTTACAATTGTATGAGTATGTCGAAAATCTTATCAAATACTCCTCTATTTTTATTGAAGGTAAAAAACTTGAAGGAGAAAGCTATTCTCTGAACAAATTAATAGAAGAAAGCATTCATATTTTTGAGAAGATTGCAGAAGCAGAAAATAATTCGATTATCAATAGTGTACCTAAGGATTTATTGGTAAAGACAAATAAAAAAGCGCTTTATATTATTATTCATAATTTGATTGATAATGCCATAAAAAACACCAAAAACGGTAGAATTGAATTATTATGCACGACTCAAAGCAATATTCTAACTTTAAAAATTATTGATAATGGTAAAGGAATGAGTAAAGAACTTATTGATTACTATCACAATTTTTATAAAAATCCAATTTCGAAAAATTATCATTTGGGGCTTCATATGATTATTGAGCTTCTTATTCTTATTGAAGGAAACATCAATATTAAAAGCGATATTGACAAAGGAACTACAATCGAAATAATGGTCGAATATAACTAGCCCTGAAAAGTTTTATACAAGTTAATGAGTTCTACCAGATTATTGACTTTTAGTTTTTCAAAAACCCTTGCTTTGTAAGTGCTCACAGTCGACATGTGAATATTGAGTTTGTTAGAAATTTCTAAATTACCATTTCCTTGAATCAATAAATCTGTTATTTGAAGCTCTCTTTTAGATAAACCTTCAAAAGGATTTAAGGTCTTTTTACTAGTCTGGATGCTTACCAATTTACTTACCAATTCAGGAGAAACATAAGTTCCTGATTCAAAAATGGAAGTAATGGCAAACATGATTTTTTCTTCACTGCACAATTTATCGACATATCCATTGGCTCCGCTAGAAAGGTATTTCAAGGCGTATTGCTCTTCTTCGTGAGCCGAAAAAACCAGTATTTTTACTTCAGATTGAATAGCTCTAATGTAGGTTATCATATCGGTATTCTTTCCTCCAGGAATATTAATGTCTAGAACTACTAAGTCAAAAAGAAGATTTTTTAAAAGTGTAATAGCCTCAAAGAAATTTTCAGCATGCGAGATTGCAACATCCTCAAATTGTCTTTCAAGAATCATTGCAACTCCATTTCGCACTACCAAATGATCATCGACAATTAAAATTTTCTTTGTCATATTCACTATTTCTTAGTAAATCCTTTTCTAGTCATTTCGCCCCAACCTTTCGTTCCCATAACTTTTTCTTTGTAACCAATCAAAGCGGCATAAACAGTAAGCGGGTGGAAATAAAAAGGTTCAATAAAAGCAGCCATTAAAAGCTTTAAAAAATCGGCTTGTTTTGGATATTTATGATAGGTTTTTTCTTCGCTATATAAAGCAATAACCGAAAATAAAACAGCAAACGAATATACAAAAAGAAGTAATAAGAAGAAAAAATGCCAATTTAATAATCCCAATACAATAAACACGACTGTTATTACAAGTCCGATAAATTCAATTGCAGGAGCTAAAAATTCAAACAAAGTCCAATATGGAACGCTTAACATTCCCAATAATTTATATTTTGGATTTAAGAACATTTTTTTGTGAAAACTCAATGTTTCTATAGTTCCGCGCATCCAACGCGAACGTTGTTTTTTGAATATATTGAAATCTTCAGGCGCTTCGGTCCAACAAAGCGGGTCCGGAATATAACTTACTGAGTATGGCAATTTATTATCTAGCATATAACGTCGCATTCTCACAATCAGCTCCATGTCTTCTCCAACCGTTTTGGTGCTATAACCGCCAGAAAGTATGGCAATTTCTTTATCAAAAGCCCCAAAAGCTCCGCTAATAAGCAATAAGCCGTCTAGTTTTCCCCAAGCCATTCTTCCTAAAAGAAATGCTCTTAAGTATTCTAAAACCTGAATTCTCGGCAACATAACATCTGGAATATTCACTTCGACCAAACGTCCGTTCTTGATCACACATTGATTAGCAATTCGAACCACTCCTCCAGTTGCAATAATGCGTTTTCCGTATGCCTCTAAAAACGGTTTTGCCAGTTTTAAAAGCGAATCTTTATCCAAAATACAATCGACATCAATACAAACCACATATGGATTCTGAGCAATGTTAAGTCCAACGTTTAATGCATCGGCTTTACCTCCATTTTCTTTGTCTACGACAATTAGCTTTTTGAAAGCGGCATTTTTAGAAGTGTAAATTCCTTTTATTTTTTTTGTTTCAATTTGCGGATGAAAATCCAAATTAGTCAAAACCAAATCGTAGGTTTTAGTCAAGATTTCCATCGAATTGTCCTTGCTTCCATCATTTACTACAATAACTTGATAATTATTATAATTAAGCGAAAGCAATGATTTTACATTTTCTTCGATCGTAAGACCTTCATTATAAGCAGGCGCAATAAGCGAAAGTTTTGGTGCAAACTCAGTACTTAACAGCACATCATAATCAACAAAGCTGTTACGTTTGAGGTAATTTCTAAGCTCTTTTGTCGAAATATAGGCCAGCATTAAATAAGACGACATGATTAGTATGGCGTAACCAAGTATTAGGAGTATATATACATCCAAAAACCATGTTATTTCAGGATTAAAAAAAGTCATTTTCTTATATTATTATGCCGTTAGTGTCTGCAAAATACTTTGCGCTTCGTATTTTATGATAGCATTTGTTGTTTGGGCAGCCAGTTGCGCTACTTGCGGAACTTTTTGCGATAATTTCAGTTCTTTTATAAGCTTTAAACCAAGTGTAATAACGGTTGTGTTTTGCGATTCAAGTAAATGCTCAATTCCTTCTGTATCGCCTATATCGTGTTTTTTAAAAGCGCCTATAATATTCAGTTGCATCCAATCGTCTATAGGATCAGAATGTTGCACCAAATACTGGATGCTTTGAGTTCCCTCAAGTTTTATGCAAGCATTTATGGCAACAATTTTTAATGTTTTATTTCTGGCTTTAGAACAAATAATAATTTGATCAAACGCTTCTTTAATATTAAATTCTGCCAATTCGGTAATTCCTTTACATTTTACTTCCCACCTTAAGCTTTTGAGCTTTTTAAACGAAGATTTTATCAATCCAGAATCCTCATAAAACCGTTCCAATTTCTCGGCATAAATACCTTCATAGTTTTTATGCAGATTGATTAGAGATTCTGTCAAAACTTCTCTAAAAAAAGATGTGTCAAAAAGCACTAGAAAATTCTTGTCTTCTTTAATTTTTGAAAAAGGAATATTGCCAAAAATAATATCCGACATTACTTTATCGATTATTGTGCTGTATTCTTTAGTGAGTCGTTCCTTTTTTATTTTATTGTTTCTGCTTGCTACAATAATAAGATATAAGATAAATGATGCCGTTACAAACAAGTAAATGGAAAACGTGAGAAAAGGTACTTCCCAACCTCCGCTTTTATATAAATCCCAGATCTCTTTCATCTTAAAAACGTTTCGTTACAATTAACTGCACATTAAACTTATTTCGATATTCTCCTGGTGTATATTCTTCATATTCGTAAAGGAAAATCGGACGCACAAAAAACGAATCGCCAAAACGGTGCTGATATTGAATTCCTACTCTATACGCTTTTAGAGGCTGTGTAAAATTATTGTAGAGATACAAATACGGAACATTTCCGTATTGCAATTCCAGTCTTACAAGACGCTCTTTTTCTTCGTTTACACGCTGAACGCTTAAAACATGAGAAAATAATTCGTTCGAAATATCGTAGTAAGGCCTGTAAGCAAAAGTATAAATCCCTGCATTATAAGCAACTTGACCAGTAAGCAATGTAATATTGTCTGTCTCAAAATGCATATATCTTCCTCCAAGCGAAAAATCGAACTTTTTCTGTGGCTTAAAATAGTATTCTAAACCTCCTTTGGCTACAGGAAATATGGTTTCTCCTGTAGAAACTCCTGCATTTGCATACAAATAGCTTTTGTTTGAAAAGGTCTGATAAAAATCGGTTTCAAATAACATTTGCGTGTCGCCACTTATGTTCCCGATATTGGCTCTCCCAACAATTGCCGATTTGCTAAATTTATGCGAATACTCAACATATCCATAATGAAATGGCTGCTGTCCCGGATCTGAAGTCGAAATATTTAGGTAAGAAGCCGAAACTGTATTTTTTGCTTTACGTCCAATAAGTGTGCGTATTCCGCTAAAGGCTTGAGTACTATTATCAATGTAAGATGCTTTATCTATTAAATCTAATGCTTCCTGATCGCGATTTAGTTTTTCTAAACAAGTCGCTTTAATCTTCAATACCTCTACCGATTTTGGATCAATCGTTAAATACTTATCGCAATACGAAATACATTTTTCATACTCTTCTTGCCAGAAATAAACATTTACAAGAGCTTGCAAAGCTTCTGGATTTGGATTGTTTCTGTCTGTCATTGGAGACAAAATTTTTACAGCTGTTTTATAATCTTTCTTCCAGCTATAAATGCGTCCTGTGTACGTTTGTATATCTTCATTTTCTGGGTATTTGGCACGCAGAGGCTCGATAAGCAATAATGCTTTATCAAAATTTTCTTTTTCGACTTCGCGTTTAACATTTGCCAAAGTCTCATCTATATTGATTTCTTGTGCGAATGCAACAGAAGAAATAAAAACCAGGAAAATAGAATAATATATAAACTTCATTAGATTCGGGTTTTTAGTAATTTATTAATCCTCACTAAAAGTACAGCTGGACTTACAGGCTTTGCAATAAATTCATTTGCTCCAATGTCAAAAGAATCAAGCTCTGTCTGCTCCACACCTGAAGAGGTTAATATAATTACGGGAATATCAGATTTAAGGTTTTCTCGCACGTGTTGCGTAATTTCCATTCCGCTAACACCCGGCATGTTTATATCAGTCAATATTAAATCATAGTTTTCTTTTTCGATCGCTTCAAGCGCTTCTTTTCCGTCAGAAAACTGGTCAATGCTAAATCCTTTGGACTCTAAGAAAAAAGATAACGATTTGCGTAGGATATCATTATCTTCGGCTACAATAATTCTCATTTTTTATTTTTTTTATCTTGGGGACAATTTAAATTATAACGTCTTATATAGTAAAGCTATTGTATATTTCCTTTATATCATAGCTCTTTTAAAATTTTAACGACTTCTTCAATTCCGCAGTGAAAAATATTTACTTTATCTAATGTTTCTGCTGTAAATTCGCCAGATGACGCTTCTTCTTCGATAATCGACAAACAATTACTTAAATCTTGCAACATAAAAATATCCATGCTTGATTTCATATTATGCGCCAATTTTTTTACGCTGTCGTAATCGGAATTTTTAAAGGCTTCTTCTAACTGTGCCGACTGACTTGGAATCTTTTCAATAAAAAGATCTATCATATCTTTCCTAAATTCGGCATCGCCTCCAGACATTTCATCCAAAAAAGACATATCGATAATTCTTTTATGATGTGCATCGCTATCTGGTGTCATTACCGTTTTTATGGCTTTTAAAAGTATAGACTGTTTAAATGGTTTTGGCACATAAGCATTCATTCCCACTTTGTAGCATCGCTCCTGCTCTCCTACCAAAGAATGTGCTGTCATGGCAATAATTGGTATGCTTGAATTCATTTCATTCCTGATATATTCTGTGGTTTGGTAGCCATCTTTTACAGGCATTTGCAAATCCATTAAAACCAGATCATATTCATTTTGAGACAAAAGTTCGATGCCTTCTTCACCGTTTTGCGCAATATCCAAATCGAAACCAAAATTATTAATTACGCTTTTTGCAAGCTTTTGGTTTAGAACATTGTCTTCGCAAAGCAATATTTTAAGATTTCCTAAATCATTTTTAGAAACCGTTTTTACCGTTGTTTCTTCAAAGTTTGATTTTTTGTACGAAAGGGTAAAGAAAAATTCAGAACCGCGATTTAGCGTACTTTTTACGTGAACTTCTCCTTTTTGAAGTTCTACTAATTGTTTTACAATATTCAGTCCGAGTCCAGTACCGCCAAATGTTCTTGTTGTACTTTCTTCGCCTTGTGTGAAACGTTCAAAAATTGTTTCGAGTTTATCTTTTGGGATTCCGATTCCAGTATCTTTTATAGAAAACTTAAACGAATAACCGTCTTCCGTTTCTTCTATTTTCTTTACCGAAACGGTTACTTCTCCTTCATTTGTAAACTTAAGCGCATTGCCGATAAGGTTTACCAAGATCTGATTTAATCTGCCTTGATCGCCAACAACCAAATCTGGCAATTCGGCATCAAGAAAAAGATTAAACTCAACGTCTTTTTGCACTTTAACTTTCAGTAAACTATAAACATGTTTAAGCGTTTTCTTCAAATTAAAAGGCTCAGATTCTATAGGTAAATTTCCAGATTCAATTTTTGAAAGATCTAGAATATCATTTACAATTAGAAGCAGATTTTCGCCTGCAATCTGTACACTTCCAATATAATCGCGCTGTGTATCATCGAGTTCGGTCTGCGCAAGCAAATCTGTAAAACCAATAATCGCGTTTAAAGGCGTTCTGATTTCATGACTCATATTGGCCAAAAAACTATCTCTTGCCAAAACTGCACGTTCTGCAATTTTTCTCTGCGTGTATAATTGATGATTTTTTGTACCTAATTCCAACTGCGCCATTACGTGTTTTGCTACGATAGAAAGTGCGTTGCGCTGATTTTCATTTAATTCCTTAACAACATGATCAACTGCGCACAAAGTTCCAATATTATAGCCATCTGGCGTGGTAAGTGGCACACCAGCATAAAAACGAACATTAAATCCGCCTGTTACATTTGGGTCGTCTTTGAATGTTTCATTAACATGGGTGTCATTAATTTCTAGAATTTTTGTGTCTAAAATAGTGTAATTGCAAAAAGTGATTTCACGAGGGACTTCTGAAACTCCTATTCCAATTTCAGATTTAAACCATTGCCTATTTTCATCAATAAAAGAAATATGGGCAATTGGCACACCGCAAATGTAAGCAACAAGCTTTGTAGCATCGTCAAAAGCATCATCTGGGAGCGTGTCGAGTATATTATAACGTTTTAGGGCAGCTAAACGTTGTAGTTCGTTATCTGGAATTGGATAATCTTTATTCATTTTTTCATAGAGGTAAAGGCATAAAGATAAAATAATTTAGACTAAAACCCCTGCCTTATCTCGACTTTCTTGTGAAAAATTGTTCGAGATGCCTAAATTTTTATCCGTCAAATCTTCCTTTTTTCATTTCATTACAAATTTTTTCTAGGTCATTACAAAATTGAATTGCGACTATTGGGCAGATGCTAATTTTGTTATAAAATTGCCCTGATTTTATCAACTAATCTCTTCAAAAAAGCCATTTTTCTATCTTTTTTACAAGAAAATCAAGTCATTGCGAAGAGCAAAAAATTAAAGTAAATGAAAAACTTAAGAAACAGTATTTTTTACGTTGGAGTTATCGGAGGATTTTCTCTTTTAATGTATTGGATTATTTTATTGGGAGTAAAACTAGAAACGGGCCGAAATCTTAAAATTCCAACCTCAGATAAAACCCAATGGAGCGAATTTCTTGATTCTCTTATAAAAAATTTACACCATCCGTTAGCACTTTTACTAGCACAAATCGTTACGATTATCTTTGTTGCCCGTATTTTTGGATGGATTTGCATTAAAATAAAACAGCCAGCCGTTATTGGAGAAATGATTGCCGGAATTGTAATGGGACCTTCTTTAATCGGAATGTATTTTCCTGAATTTTCTGCGGCTTTATTTCCAGCAGAATCACTTGGAAATCTTCAATTCTTAAGTCAAATTGGCTTAATCCTTTTCATGTATATTGTAGGAATGGAGATCGATATGAAGATTCTTAGAAACAAAGCCCATGATGCTGTAGTTATAAGCCACGCAAGTATTATTATTCCTTTTGTTTTAGGAATGGGTCTAGCGTATTTTATATATGACGAGTTTGCCCCTGCAGATGTACAATTTACATCTTTTGGTTTGTTTGCCGGAATCGCGATGAGTATCACTGCTTTTCCGGTGCTTGCCAGAATTGTGCAAGAACGTGGCATACATAAAACAAAATTAGGGACAATTGTAATTACTTGTGCAGCAGCCGATGATATTACAGCATGGTGTATTCTAGCAGTTGTAATTGCGATTGTAAAAGCAGGTTCTTTTGGAAGCGCTTTATATACAGTTGTTTTAGCTTTAGGTTATGTTTTTTTAATGATAAAAGTAGTTCGTCCGTTCCTTAAACGAATTGGAGATCTATACGCTACAAACGAAAAATTAAGCAAACCAATTGTAGCCATTTTCTTTTTGACGCTGGTGGTTTCTTCTTATTTAACAGAAGTTATAGGAATCCACGCTTTGTTTGGAGCTTTCATTGCAGGTGCTATTATGCCTGAAAACATTAGATTTAGAAATCTCTTTATTGAGAAAGTTGAAGACGTTGCGCTTGTACTTTTATTGCCTCTATTCTTTGTTTTTACAGGTTTAAGAACCCAAATTGGTTTGTTGAATGAGCCTTATTTATGGAAAATTGCGGGATTAATTTTTGCAGTAGCCGTTGTGGGTAAATTTGTTAGCAGTATGCTTGCTGCCAAATTTGTGGGTCAAAGCTGGAAAGATAGTTTATCTATTGGAGCTCTAATGAATACAAGAGGTCTAACAGAATTGGTTGCCTTAAATATTGGTTACGATCTAGGAGTTTTAAGCCCAGAATTGTTTTCTATGTTTGTAATTATGGCGCTTGCCACAACATTTATGACAGGGCCGACATTAGATTTAATCAATTGGCTTTTTAAATCTAGTAAAGAAGAAAAAGAAGAAGATATTGCGCTAAAAAATAAGTACCGAATTTTATTGTCTTTTGACAGACCAGAATCTGGAAGAGCGTTACTTAAAGTGGCTGATGGATTAACTAACAAAAGAGCTGAAAGTTCTGAAATTACGGCAATGCACTTTCTTCCTACCGAAGAATTACATCATTACAACACTGATATTTATGAAGATGAAAAATTTAAAGACATTGTAGAAGAGTCTGTTGCTTTAAACAGAAATATTACAACTATGTTTAAAGCCTCTTCTGATATAGACAATGAAATTGTAAATGTTGCTAATAAAAGCAAACATGATTTATTATTGGTTGGAATTGGACAATCTATTTACCAAGGAAGTTTACTAGGACGAGTGCTTGGATTTACAACCCGAATTATTAATCCTGAAAAGATATTAAATACCGTAACTGGAAAGGAAAACATTTTAGAATCTGCACCTTTTGACGATGGAACAAGACAAATTATCGCAAAATCGCATATTCCTGTTGGCGTTTTAATTGACAAGGATTTAACTGATATCAATACGATTTTCATTCCGCTATTTAACTTAAAAGATTGGGATTCTATTCAGAACTATGTTCAGAAATTCATTCAGAATATCAATGCGAGAATTGAAATTCTGGATATTGAAGGCAAAATTATGGCTGATCTGGACACAAAAGAAAAAATTAGGATGATAGAACAAGCGGCTCCAAACCAAATAACTTTGAGAAAAGAACAATCTATTGAAAAAGATTTTCTAGAACACCAAGATCTTATGCTAATTTCTATTGATGGATGGAAACATTTGGTAGAGAATAAAAGCCCTTGGCTGGCTAACATACCTTCTACTTTAATTCTTTCTGAAGATAAAAAATAGTTTTTTTTTAAATTATGAGTTATGAGTTATGAATTATAAGTTGGAAAGCATCTGTAATCTCATAACTCATAACTCATAATTCATAACTCAAGAATCCTATCCAATTCAAGAGTTGTATTTCCTGACGGAAGCGTTTTTGGTGCTTTTATTAATTTTTGAGCTAGAAATGCTGTAGTGATTGGTTTTAGGTTTTTGAAAAATCCGATGGCGTTGAAGAATTTTATCACTTTTATTGAAATTTTTTCTCCCAAACGATCTGTATTTTCGCGAATAAGAGGTCCTGGTCTAAAAATAATATATTGTGAAAAATTTAGCTCTTGAAGATGATCTTCTAACTTTCCTTTCATCATCGAATAAAATACACTGCTTTTAGCTGAAGCTCCATACGAAGAAACCAAAACCAAAGATTGTACTTCATTTTTTCGTGCAGCAGAAGCGAAATCGGCTGGAATATCATAATCGATTTTCCATTGTTTTTCTTTTGATCCTGCGTCTTTTAAAGTTGTTCCCAAACATGAAAAAAGAACATCTCCCGTAATTAATTCCTGAAACGAATTTACATCTGAAAAATCAACTACATGTTCTGTCAACTTTGAATGTGATTTTCTTGTTGAACGTCTCACAAAAATTGAAACTTCTGAATAATCAGCACTTTCCAAAAGCAGTTTGACCAATTCTTTTCCCGTTGCGCCTGTTGCGCCAATTACCAATGCTTTCATAATAAAAGATTTTAAAAGTAAATATACTCATCTTTTTAATTGAAAAAACCTCTTTACAACTACGCAAAGAGGTTTTCTTTAAATATTTTAAAACTTATTTTTTAATGAATTTATGAGTATAATTGGCTTTATCAGTTACAATATTAACGATGTAAAAACCTTTGGCAAAATTACTTACATCGATTTGATTATTGTTTAATCTGGCATTGATAGTTCTTCCTGTTACATCATAAACAACAGTATCTACGATTTCATCTTCTGTACTGATATTTAGATAATCTGCAACTGGATTTGGATAAATAGACAATTGCACTTTCGTAAATTCGTCTCTTCCTAAAGTCGATGTATCAACCAAAATCGATTTTTCAATTACTTTTCCGTTAGAATTAAAACTAATCACAATCGTCGAAGTTCCTTTTTCCTTTGGAGTTAATATCAATTCTTCATTAGCACTAATTTCTGCCGAAACAATATTTTCATCACTATTAGATTTTATCGCTTTTACAATCGCTACCGATAAGTTGTCTTCGTCTGAAACCACCGTTTTTAAATCGATAAGAGTTGTACTAACCGTTGAAAGTTTTGAAGGTAAAATCGAATTTACAACTGGCTCTGCATTATCAGGAAATACAGCCATAGATGGAAACCAATAATAGTCGTTCAAAACTTTTGTGTCGATTAATTTTCCAGTATTATCAAAAGTGTGAATCCAGTTTTTCTGATAATGTGCTCCAAATCCGCTCTCTGTTGTATTTACAATTAAGTTGCCCGAAACTGGATCAATGCGTAATCCAGCACCATACACAATTTGCTTGTAAGTTCCTGTTTGCCCAGGAAGTGTCGCAAAATTTTCATTGAATGTTTTGGTGTCAATATCAAATCTTACAATTTGAGCTCCTGCAACAAAACTGCTTACATTATTATTCCAATACAACGCATTTTCTTTATTGCTATAAGTAAAACTTCCTGCATTCCAAGCTCCCCAAGAACCTAAATATTTAGTCGTAGGAATGGCATATTCAGTCGTATCAAAAGTCAGCGGATCAATACTTATCAATTTCTGATTTTGAATTCCCCAAACACTTCCGTCTTTAGCTTGTGTAACTGAATGGAATACTCCAGAAATGGTCTTTATTATAGTATTGGTTTTAGGATCGATTACAAAAATTCCGGCATTTTGTTTTACAGCAAAAACATATTGAGAAGTACGAATCATGTTTCCTATTTGTCCAGCATACTGACTTCCTCCGCCAGTTCCATTGACCAAATCCCCTACCTTCATATTCACAATATCAAAAAGAAAAATACCATTAGAAGCACCGATGTAACCTGTTTTCTCATCAACACCAATAAAAGAGCGTCCATCTCCTCCTCCAATATCGTCAAATGCTGCAATTTTTTTCATCGTTAAAGCATCCGCAACAACCAACCTTCCGCCAGGCTTATATTGTGTATCTCCTGAATCTTGGGCCTGTTTAGAAACAAAATAAAACTTATCTCCGTAAATAGTTCCATATTGTGTAGTCGCTCCAAAAGTATTGTTATCATTCGCTTCGCTGTAAACGCGATAATTAATATTTCCGTTATTATCAATAAAATTTACAGATCCGTTTGTGTGTCCATACCAATCTTCATTTACCATAAAATAGCCTTTGGTAAAATCTATTGTTTTAGAATAAGGAGTAACTGGAGTAAAAGTTGCAGCAATATCAAACATTTCCATATTGGGATTAAAATTCCAAACATCCCAAGAACCGTTTTGCAATTCACGAGTAGAAGCTCCTACACCAGAATAGCCATAATCACTTTCTGTGGAATCTTTAACCCAATACGACCAATATCCTGTATACCATCCTGACTGCCAATGATCATCGGGATCGATGCCTGTATAAGAATCAAAATCATATTCTGAAGTATTTACTATACCGTCAAAAGGATACAAAGGATAAGTTTTATTTCCATCCTTATAAAGTCCATTTGTTCCCGTTCCATTCAAATCGAAGCCAAATCCTGCAATTGCAGATCCGAATTGTGTTCCTTGATAAAGCAATGTAAAGAAACGGGGATCTACCTTTGCAATAGCTTTAATCATGTCTTCTCCAGTTGCAGTTCCATCCCATTTAAAACCCCAAACCAAAGCGTCAGAAGTCTTGCCATCGTTCCATTGCACAACAAATGCCGCTTGATTAGCACCTGTTCCTACCCAAAATTGGATATCGTCAAAAGTGGTGGCATTGGCGCTTTTTGCTGTTATTTTTTTTTGCGCAACTGTTTTTAATTTCGCATCATTTCTAGGAACGCCTTGTACTGTTATTTGCGCATTGGTTAGAAATGCAAAAAATAACAAGATTATTATAAAGTAGTTTTTCTTCATAATTTATTGGTTTTAAAATATTGTGTTAGTTAAGATGTAAGTCGTAAGCTCCCGAAACTTCTGTAGAAACTTCTCCAAGCCAGCCAGCTTCCTGATTAATTGCTGTGTAGACTTTTACAAAATCAATTCCTGGAAGTTTGACATATTTTCCGTTTTTATCTACCGCCCAAGAAATATCAATATTAGATGCTTCGTCATTATTTGGTGCATTATCTGCATATCCAAATTCAAACGATTTGCCAACCCAATACGAGCCTTCGCCACTCTGATCATAGAAATTGTCTGCTATTTTAGTTCCTTTTAAAGTATAAGAAGCATCTGCAATCCAAAGCGGATAATAACTTTGATCGTGAAATACATTTTGAACTTTATATCCAGATTTTCCTTCATTGTCCTGCCATTTAATGTATTCTGTATCAAATTGCCAAAACTCAGTTCCAGTAACTGGCGATTTAGCAGCATCTGGCTTAAAATAAGTGATCTCGTAATTTTTTATTGTCGTATTTTTAAAGTACTCGCTTCCTGCAATTTCGTACCATTCATCATCATCTGGTTTTCCATTTTTATTTTTGTCATAAGCGACCATAATAATTCCAGGTTCGCAAGATCCCGAACGTGCTTCGTTGGCTTCATTTCCCCAAAAAGCATTTCCTAAAATCTTGAAATCACGACCATCCATATTCGGAATTGTATGATCGAAACCAAAAACTACATAACCACCAAAACCTCCCAGTGAAACCAATGAAGTATTCGAACCTACAATTGCTTTTTTCGCAGCTACAATCATATTGGCTTGAGTATTTCCTTCTGTGTATTCTGGAATTCCGTTTGTGAACTGACCAACTGCGGGACGAAAATCAAGGACATTAAAAATATATTTGCTATACGTTCCCGTTTCTTTTACCACATTAATAGAAGAACTATAGACTTTTACTTCTCCACTAATTTCTACTTTTAAAGTCAGCGGATAATTTTTCTGGAACGGACTAATAAAATCCAAATCTGTGTTTTCTGAAATAATCGAATCTTTAATACTCCAAGTCAGTTTTGCTCCGCTTGGTAGCGCTGTTGCAATATTTAACACTTTAAAACGATCAATTGTATAGGATTCTTTGAGGACTTCGGCGGGAAGCAAATCTTCCTCTCGGTCGTCTTTATCGCAGGCCACAAATCCCAAAAAGAGAATTGAAAATAGAGCGATTTTAAAAAGGTTTCTGTTCATTTTTTTATATTTATTTTTTAGTTATAAAAGCAATGTGAGCGGGAATATTTCCTGCAGTAGTTTTCCATTTTAATTTTCCATCGGGTGTAAAACAGTAGATATAACCGGTTACTACATAATTTTGAGCATCGGTAATGTAGATTTCTTTGGTTTCTGGATTTACTTGAAGCCCATACGGAATCATGATCTTTTTATCCGTTCCGTCGGTAATAATCTGGTCTGTAATTACTTTTTTAGTTTTAGTATCTAAAATTCCGTAACTCACTTTGTTTGTTCCTGTTAAATAGCTCCAAGAAACGCTGTAGTAATACAACAAATCATCAACCAGACAAGTTCCAGAAACAGGAATATCTAGCTGCATTTTCTTTTCGTCTGTCTGTGTATCAATTACAAAAAGATTAGATGGCGTGTTGTAGTAATCGCCTCGTGAGCTCACATAAATATCACCGCGGCTGTCAATTTGCATGCTGTATAAATTTATTCCAACATCTATTTTTTTAATTTCTGTAAACGTTTCCAAATCAATTACAGAAACCGTTCTATCATAATTTGGAACTCTGTAACCGCCAGAATTGGCAACATACAACTTTCCATTATGAACCACCATTTGCTCTGGCTGATAGCCAACGGTTACTTTTCTTTTTATTTCTAGCGAAGTCGTATCAATCTCGGCAACAAAACCAATTTCTGCATTCGGATTTATGGCTACAGGTCCAGAATACGAACTCACATAAGCTTTGTCTTTGTAAAAAGCTACATAACGGCAATTTGGAATATCTATTTTTTTTATTCGTTTTGCCGTCCATTTTTCTAAAACTTCAACTTTGTTAGAACAATTGATGACCGCATAAACCTTATTTCCATAGATTTTAATATCGTTTCCAACATCTCCCAATTCTTTTACAACTGACGGATTTCGTTCTGAATAAACATCTGTAGTATAGTTTCCTGTTCTGTAATTAAAGACATCCAAACTCGCTCGGTTCATTCCCATATTACCTTCGTTTAGAAGATAAAAGCCTTCAATGTTTCCATCACTTCTTGGTGCAGCAACACTAACATCTGAAGAAAGAAATATCGTTTCGTCTTCTCGACAGGAAATCAAAGAAACGGCGATGCTTAAACCAAATACTATTTTTAAAATGCTCTTTTTCATAACTCAAAACTGATTATAAATTTGAATGTTCTTCCTGGCATTGGGTAATTGTAAATCACTTCATATTGCTGATTGAATGCATTATTCATTTCAATTGCTCCATTCAATTTGTAATTTCTGAATGCGAAAGATTTCTGAACGGCCAAATCGTGCGTGTACCAAGGTTGAACTTCATTTACTTTAATATTATTGACATTTCCGTTATAGCGTTTTCCGACATAAATAAAGCTATAGTTGAAGTTCCAAGATTTATAGCCCGCATTCAAAATTCCAGATCCGCTGTGCCAAGGCGTGTACGGAATCTGGTCGCCATAAGAAGACATTTCTAAGCCAACAAACTTTGTAAAATCCTGACTTTGAGAATACGTATAAGTCAGGTTTGCGGTGAGATTTACTTTATCAATATGAGTCGACATATTTAAGACCGTTTCGATTCCTTTTCCTTTAACTTGCCCAATATTGGTCATCATCCAACGAAATAAATTTCCTGTTGGAGCCGCAATAATTTTATCTTTTGTATTGGTGTAATAAGCATCTGCCTGAAAAGAAAATGTATCGAAAAAGCCTTCCCTTACGGGGAAATTATACGTAAAGCCAACATCATACTGATTCATATATTCTGGCCTCAAAGTGCTTGAACCAACCATTGTATAATACAAATCATTGAATGTTGGCATTCTGAATATTCGTTTTGCAAAAGCTCTTAAATTGAAATCATATTTCTTAAATGGTGTGTAGCCTAAAAATATAGCAGGAGTAAATTCGGTTTTGTTTGGTGCTTTGGCATTGTATTTTACTTCTTCGATGACGCGGGTTGCGAGTACATTTCCTAAAACTTTAAAACCTTCATATCGATACGAAGTGGCAAGAGAAACTAAAGCGGTATAACGCTGCGGAAAAGAAAACTGTGTCTGAATACCTCTTCTAGTTGCATTTAATTTATTGTATTGAAAATCGGTCGACAGCGAAACATCCCAAGTTGGTAAAATGCTGTACATATTAACAGCCGAAAAATAAGCTTCTTGCTGATAATAACTATCATCAGATTGTGCGCCTTCGGTTACGGTTTCTCCTAAAACATTGGTTGTGTCTCTAGCAATATAATGCGTGTAATCGTAAGCAAATTTTCCTTTTAGCTGAAACTTATATTTTTCAGAAACGTCTTTAACCAAGGAAGCCTGAGAGAAAAAATTCTTGTCAAATTGACGAAAACCATCTCGAAACTTATTTTCTACAATAGCTCCTGGAGCGCCTCTTTCAGAATCGTAATAATACACTTTCGCGTCCCAAGCTCCTTTATTTAGTTTCCCAAAAAGCCCAGATTCAAACCTAAAAGCTTCAATATCGCTATTCCATCGCGTTGCTGTAGTATCGTAGGCAGTGCTTCCGTCTTGATTTTTTCTTTTGTATCTAAATTTATATTGTCCATTCGACTTAATGTATTCAGAGCTTACACTCATACTGACTTTATCGCTCAGCTTTTGTTCCCATCTAAAAGAAGGATCGTGATAATTTATAGACATTGTTTTGTAACGAACCAATAGATTTGTTTTCTTATTGCCCGAAAAAGATGGGCGTTTGGTTCGTAAATAAATGGCAGAAGCAGAAGCAAAATCTTTAGCCGATTGAAAAATTTCACTTTTCTGGCCATTATACATCGTCAACGATTCCATGTCGTCAAGCGAATACTTTCCTAAATCGGTTACACCATTTTGAGCATTTCCAAGCTGAATTCCGTCATAAAAAACACCAACATGATGCGTGCCCATGTTTCGAACATCAACGGTTTTAAGTCCGCCGACTCCTCCATAATCTTTAATTTGAGTTCCGGCAAAATAACGAAGAGCATCTGCAACATTATGAGTCGCGAGATTTTCGAGCAGAACACCCGAAAGGCTTTGTACAGGAATTACTTCCTGATATGGTTTTCCTTTTAAAACAACTTCTTTTAAAACCCGCGAACTATCAGTCACCGCTTGAGAATGAAGCAAAAAAGGAACAAGTACTACAAAAACAGAAAATAAAGTTTTCTTCAAATTATACATCACGATTTTATTAAATAAACTTTGCGTGATGCAGTAATTACAAAAACATAGAAATAGGCCAACTATCCTAAATAGCAGGTCATTATCTTGTCATCAACTTCATACCACGAAAGTTTTAAACTATGTGATCGTGGCAGGTCTCCTGACTTATTCTATCTTTAAACGGCCTTCTCACCCCGCAAAGCGGGACAATGGCATTAGTAATGTTTAAAGACTTATATAGAACTTACAGTAGCGGGTCTGTTCAGGATTTACACCTGATTCCCTTTTAACTGCTTTTTCTGAATTGAAAAAACAGACCAAAATCAGTCGCAAAGATATAACTCAACTATGGCGTCTGCAAGTTAGAAGTCGGTTTTTTAGTTTTTAATCATGATTTACCATTTGTCTAAAAAGCATTAACGTTCCTTTTTCGTTTCTTTTCCAGACGTTTATACTTTTTCCTTTAACGTTTCCATGATTGGTTCCGTCACGCCAATCTACATTATAAAATCCGAATTCTACAATGGCCTTTTTTGTGACAATAACTCCCGAAGTCTGAATGGAGATTTGTTCAATTTTTAAAGTTCCAGGTTTTTCATGCTCTGTAAAATAAGCTGTAATATCTTTTTCTCCAGAAAGAATTGGCGTATAGTACGTTAAATACATCGCATCTGGTGTGAACATTTTAGCATGCTCTGCTCCCAGTCTATTCTGAACCAAATTTTTAATAGAACCGTTTCTTTCTATTACTTCATTAATCAATTTGTCTGACGAAGTGTACTCTTTTGTTAAAGGAACCGCTGAGTTATCAATTTCAGGAATAAATCTATCATCAAAATAGCTATTAGCACCCCAAATTTCTGCTGCGATAGTCATTTTATTTTTAGACGTTTTTTTCCATAAAACCATATATTTTCCTAAATAAGCGTACGGTTTTAAGTCTTTTAAGTGCAGGTTTTCAGTAAAATTTCCTATTTCTAGAATATAATTTCCAAAATCCTGCAATTCTAAAATAGTCTTTTGAAAAGAATTGACTTTTGCCTGATCTAACCATTGTTCATAAAACGCCGCAATCATCTTCTTTCCAACTCTTTGCCTACTATGTTCTGGCATTAATACAGATTGATCTGTATAGAATTTTAGCATCATGTCCTTATTGTTTTCAAATAAGGCAGCCGCAAAAACAACATTATAATCTTCAATTTGTTTTCTAACATCTGAGTCTGTTTTATTTTCTTGAGAAAAAACACTAACTACAAAAAAAAGAAAGGATAAACTTAACTTAATCATATCTTATTACATTTGATTAAAACATAAAGATACAACATTGATAATCAAAATTTTAAAAACCTAAAATTGCATTTAAAAACTGCTTCAGCCGAAACCTGTTTTTATAAAATATAAAGTTAATTTTTAGAAAAATTACATCTTATTGGGCAATAATTAGTTCTATAAAATGTTTATATAAAAGATTATGATGCATCTAATCTTTACATCAACCCTTCAAGATTAATATATACAAAAGATGAAAAAAATATTTTTTATAATTGCCTTTATTTCTTTTTCACTGCACAGTTTTGCACAGGAAATCGATAATAAATTCAAGCCTATTCCAGCAAAAGACGCCACAAAAAAAGAAGTTGTTCCTCCTAAAGAAGCAGCGCCAAAAGAAAACCCGCCTGCTCCTATTGAGAAACCTGCGCCGTTACAAGTTAATCCAGACGAATTGTTTAAAGATCAAAATCTATACAAACCAGAGGCTAATGTTGAAGGCATTTTTTATAGAAGAAATCAATTTTTAGGCAATTTCAATACTACAGCGGTTACATCAACCATTATGTATCGTGATGCAGCTTTTGTAGACGGCGATAAAGTAAAAGTATATTTAAACGACAAAGTAATCGAACCCGAAGTATTTTTAACTGGCGACTTTAAAAGCGTAAAAATAAACTTGGTAAAAGGAATCAACAAAATTGATATTGAAGCATTAAACGAAGGTTTTGCCTCTCCAAATACAGCTGAATTTAAAGTTTATGACGATAAAGGTCAGGTTATTTCGTCAAGCGAATGGAATGTTGGAACGGGATACAAAGCTGTTATTGTCTTGGTTAAAGAGTAAAATCTTTCTAACAGAAATCGTTTGAAATCATAAAAAACATTTAAAACTGCTGATCTCAGCAGTTTTTTTGTTGTATATATGTAGTTAACTACGTAGTTTTGTACCTATATTTAATTTACAAGACAAATGCAAATCCAGCCTATACAAAATAAGTACGAAAATGAAATCGTAGATTTGATTTTAAACATTCAGCAAAAAGAATTTAATGTTCCTGTTACTCTAGAAGATCAGCCAGATTTATTGGATATTGAGAACTTCTATTATAAACCAGGCGGAATTTTTCTTGGCGCTTTTATAGAAGAAAAATTAGTAGGCACAATCGCTTTGGTAAAATTCAATTCTGAAGCTGGAGCCATCAGAAAAATGTTCGTAAAAAAAGAATACCGAGGAAAAGAATTTCAAATCGCCCAGCAATTATTAGAACAACTAATTGCCTATAGCAAAGAAAAAGGAATTAAAGACTTATATTTAGGAACGGTTACACTGTTACAAGCTGCTTTACGTTTTTATGAAAAAAATAATTTTGTAACGATACCAAAAGAAACGCTCCCAACAGATTTTCCGTTAATGAGGCCCGACAATGTATTTTGTCATTTAAAACTAAATCAATAGAAATGAATATAATTGACGAAATTGGAATATTAGCCATATCAACGCGGTTGCAACGTCTGAGCGAACAACTTCGCAAAGACGGTGCATTAGTCTATAAATCTTTCGACATTGATTTTGAACCGATATGGTTTCCTGTAATTTACACGCTCCATATCAAAGAAATGCTGAGTGTTGTCGAAATTGCGAGTGAAATTGGTTATAGCCATCCGTCAACTATAAGTTTATTGAAGGAATTAGAAAAGCAAAAAATTATTAGTTCTAAAAAAGACAAATTGGACGAACGCAAAAGATTGATTGTTCTTACTGCCAAAGGAAAAGAGCTGGTATTAAAAATGCAGCCGGTTTGGACAATAATGAAAAATGCTTTAAACGAAATTGCAGATAATCAGAACAATCTTTTGAAAGCTATTGAAGAAGCAGAGCAAAAGTTAGCAACGCAAGGTTTTTTTCAGAGAATTTCAGAACTTAAAAGCTAGATTATTCTTTGCCTGTAATCTTTTTTCTGTGATTGTGTCCCCATTTTGCAAGAGAATCGATTACTTCTTTTAATGTATGCCCATATTCTGTCAACTCATATTCAACAGTTATAGGTTGCGTATTTAAAACAGTTCTTGTAACTAACTGGTTTTCTTCTAGATTTTTCAATTCTCGGCTTAACATTTTTCCAGAAATTCCTTCAACCTCCTTTAATAAATCGGTAAATCTTAGCCTATTAAAGCAAAGTGATGCAATGATAGAGATTTTCCATCTTCCGTTTAAAATATACATTGCATCATGCACTGCCATAATATGCTGTGCGCATTTTTTCTGATCGTGTTCTGGTTCTTTCAGCATGTTGTATTGTTAAGTTACCTCGATGTTACAGTTACTTTTGGTAATTGGATGACAAAAATACACTTAAAGTGTTTACATTTGAATACAATTTTTAATTTATAAAGAAAAATGGCCTTAATAGATGCACTAAAGTGGCGTTATGCTACAAAAAAAATGAACGGACAAGCAGTTCCGCAAGAAAAAGTAGATTATATTCTTGAAGCAGCAAAACTTGCACCTTCTTCTTCTGGATTGCAACCTTACAAGATTTTTGTTATCACAAACAAAGATTTAAAAGACAAAATTAGAGCGGTAAGTTTTGACCAAAGCCAAGTTACAGATGCTTCTCACGTTTTGGTTTGGGCTGCTTGGGATGGTTACAGCTTAGACAGAATCTCTGCTGTATTTGATAGAACAATTGCAGAAAGAGGAATTCCTGCTAATGCAATGGATGAGTACAAACAAAGACTTTGGGGAATGTACGAGCCTCTTGGTCAAGAATGGCATGCTAACCACGCTGCAAAACAAGCATACATTTCGTTTGGTGTAGCGATTGCTGCAGCTGCTGAACAAGAAGTAGATGCAACTCCAATGGAAGGTTTTATTCCTGCTGAAGTAGATAAACTTTTAGGATTAAATGAACTTGGTCTAAAAAGCGTTTTGGTTTTACCTCTAGGATATAGAGATCATGAAAATGACTGGTTGGTAAACATGAAAAAAGTTAGAACTCCGCAAGAAGATTTTATCACAGAAATTAAATAAAAAATTAATTTTTGCTTAAAAAATGCTTTTGAAATGGCACCATAATAGTGCTTTTTCAGAAGCATTTTTGTTTTAAATATTTCATTTTCAAATTCAAACAAGATTCGAATAAACAAAATGAAAACTTGAATTTATCAAAGCTGTGTTATTTTTTTATTATTTGCAAAAAATAGGTACGCATTACGGATAATTAAATAATATTGTATAGCTAATTTTGCTTATATCCAAAACAATTCATTCTAATTAAATTCTAAGAACTATGTCTGATTTCTTAACGCAATTTGGGGAAGACCTAAAAAAAAACGTCCCAGGTTTCATCGCAGTATCTGTTGCTGAAATCGCTAGCGGTATGTCATACTATTCACAGTCTGCAGTTGCAGATTTTGATCCAGAATTGGCATCGGCTTACAACCTTGAAGTAGTTAAAGCAAAAATGAGCGCTATTAAAGCATTGAATTTAAATGGTCAGGTTATTGACAATATCATGATTACATTAAGTTCTCAAATTCACATTATTGATGTTTCTGATAATCAGGAATATTTTATTTACCTAGCGGTAGATTCTACAAAAGCTAATTTAGGTATGACAAAATCTATCCTTAATAAATACAAAAAAGAAATTGTAGCTAAATTATAACACCATTTGCCCCCCACGATAAAAAGGAATATTTCATGCTTGAAGTATTCCTTTTTATTTTTTATTGCAGTTTGTCCTTCGTTTCTTCAAAATATTCTATATTTCGAAAAACAAATGAGGAATTGTATAAATGGAATTACGCGCTTATTTTGAAAAATATTCTGATGAGGCAACCTGTATTGAAGAGCTCAAAAACAAACGTTTGGAGAATGGGCTTTTATGCAGAAAATGTGGGCATGATGAACACTCTTTCAGACAGAATGATTTAAAATTTCAATGTCGTAAATGCGGAAGCCGTACAAGTCTTCGATCTGGAACTGTAATGGAAAATTCTAATCTTCCAATTCGGTATTGGATGATCTGCATTGAATTAATGACTCTTTCGCATAGAAGAATGTCAATACTTAAAATTCAATATTTACTAGGACACAAAAGATATGAACCTATTTGGTTGATGGTGCAGAAAATTCGTTTGGTAATGAAAATTAGAGACGAAAAATACCGATTAAGAGCTTACTCCGAATTTGACCCCGAATTTCTTCAGAAAATAGATAAACTTGCCATGCAGAAAAAAAAGCAAAAACTGAATGATGGTGAGATGTGAAATGTGAGATGAAAAAACTTTTGAATAAAAAAGCCACAGATTACAAGATTAAAATGATTTTAAATCAGTGCTAATCCTGTAATCTGTGGCTTTATAATTTTATTGCTGTAATTGCTTTGGAAAAATTTACAATTAACCATTCACAATTCACAATTATTATTTCTTCTTATTCTTTTTAGCTTTAGATCTTTTCGCTTTGTTTTTAGCGATTTTTTTTGCTTTTGCTTTATCCTTAGCTTTTTTCGCTTTTGCTTTCTTTTTAGCTTTAGCTTTTAGTTTTGCTTTTTTAGCTTTCTCTTTCTTTTTGTCTTTTGCTTTTTCTTTTTTCTTAGCAACAGCTTTTTTCTTTTTCTCTTTTTTCTCTTTTTCCTTTTCTTTTTCTTTCATTTTTTTACTCTTTTTAGATTTTGGCTGATTTTCGTTTTCTTCAGATGTTTCTTCTTCAGCCTCAGATGAAATTTCTTCTATTTGTGTTGATTCTTGCACTGCTTCCTCTACCGTATTATCCTCTTTTTCTGCTACTTTTTTTGGAGCTCTTTTAGGTTTTGGTTTTACTTCTGGAGTTTCAGCAGATTCTAGAACTGGAGTCTCTTTTTGCTCGATTTCGTCATTTGAAATAACCGAAACAGCTTCTGCCTCCTGATTGATTTCATCAACAAGTATTTCTTTTGCCATTATTCTGTTAATTTTAAGAAATTGATTAAATTTATTTTGAATTAAACTAATTTTTAATGTTATTAAATCATTAAATTAACATCAAAAAATAATAAACAAAGATAGACTGAAAAAGACATTCGCCAATGTTAAGTTTTTCATTGCAAGAAAAAACGACATCTAATATACTAAAAAACAACAACTTACCCAATGTTAAGTTTTTTATCACACTTTTTATCGAATTACAAAGTCTCTTATAAGCTTTCTATGAGCGATACTTTTAATAGAAATAAAGTACATTTTGTTTAATTTCACTTTAAAATTTGATAAAATGCATCACGATTTATCCTATCAATACATCAAACCCAACAAAAACCTTTCAGATTTTGTGGATAGTTTTTGGTGTATGGAAAATAAATCGGATGAAAAACTGGAAACAATTGGTCTTCCAGACGGACGAATTGATTTATCGTTTATAAAAACAGCTGAAAATCCTTTTCAAATCAGGCTTCTGGGTTTAGGAACGCAACAGTATGAAAAAGGAATAATTCCAGCTAAAAGCTTAACGTTTGTTATTAGCTTTAAACTTCTTGCTGCTGAATATGTTTTTCACGAAAGTATTGCATCTCTTTTAAATTCAGGAAAAATACTCGAATCTGGCTTTTGGGATTTTGAAGAGCATGATTTGGAAAATTTTGAATTGTTCTGCGAAAAAGCTGCTTCAAAAATCGACTCCTTATTAATAAAGGAAGTCGATACTCGAAAGCAAAAACTATTCGGTCTTATTTATGAAACTCATGGTGCAATGACTGTAAAAGAATTATCGGAACAATCTAATTGGAGCAGCCGTCAGATTAATAGGTATTTCAATCAGTATTTTGGAATTTCATTAAAAGGATATTGTTCCATACTTCGTTTTCGGGCTTCATTGGAACATATTGCAAAAGGTAAACTTTTTCCAGAAGAGAATTTTTCCGATCAGACGCATTTTATTAAAGAGATCAAGAAAATTTCGGGTTCGCTTCCAAAAGAATTGTTTCAAAACAAAAACGACCGATTTATACTATTATCTGCTCTTTCATCACAATAATTTTGCAACATAGATTTTTAAATACAAAACTATGTTACTAGAAAATAAACACGTTGCCATTGTTGGCGGCGGTATGAGCGGATTACTCTTGGCCCGTCTTTTACAACTACAGAATATAAATGTAAAAGTATACGAAAGAGACCTCAACTCAAAAGTTCGCGTACAAGGTTCTCCATTAGATCTGCATGACGATTCAGGTTTAATAGCTATGGAAAAAGGAGGTTTATTAGATGAATTTTATAAAAATATTCGTCCAAATGCCAGTAAAGCCCGCATTGTGAATCAAAATTTAGAATTGAAGTTTGACGAGCATTCTATTACTAAAACTTCTACTGAAGAAATTATAAACCCCAGCAAGGATTCGCTTCAGGATATTTCAAAACCTCGTCCAGAAATAGACCGCTCAGAGCTTCGAGCCATTTTATTGCATTCGCTTAGAACTGAAACTATGGTTTGGGATAGTCAATTTCTTTCTATGGAAAAAGAAAATAATGGCTGGAGACTGTTCTTTAAAAATGGTATAAGTACTTATGCCGATTTGGTAATTGGTGCAGATGGAGCAAATTCTAAAATTCGTCCCTATGTAAGCGCACTTAAACCTATTTATTCTGGAATTACAATGATTGAAGGAACAATTTATAATGCCAAGAAAAATGCTCCTAATCTTTTTGAGTTTTCAAAAGGTGGAAAGGTTCTGGCTTTAGGAAACGAACAAACCATTATGTACGGAACAAAAGGAGACGGTTCTTTAATGTTTCTGCTCAGCAGTAAAATTCTTGAAAATTGGATTTCAGAAAATGATCTAGATTTTAAAGACAATCAGAAGATTTTTGAATGGTTTAAAGAAATTTATCAAGATTGGAGTTCTGATTGGCATGAACTTTTTATGAGTGAAGAATTGTATTTTATACCTCGTCCGCAGTATTATTTTTCCCAGAATCAGTCTTGGGAAACGCAAGAAAATGTAACTATTATAGGCGATGCAGCGCATAGAATGCCTCCTTTTGCAGGAAAAGGCGCTAATTTAGCCATGCTCGATGCTGTTGAATTGGCTGATTTCTTAACTAATAATCAGTTTTCTGATTTAAAAACGGCGATTTCTCATTTTGAAAAACGAATGCTCGAAAGAGCTGCAGAGGCTTTAGAAAATACTTTGAAAAACGGTGAAAAACTTCATGCCAAAGATGCTCTAGAAAAACTGGTTTCTATATTTAATCAAATAGCCAAATCTTAATTTATTTTATTTCAATTACTTACATTTTTTAATTAAATTTACAAGTACCTGAAAAAGCGTTATCTACTTATTTATACATCTAATATAAGTTTCACTAAACAAATTTAGACCATGAGGCATTTTCTACTCCTACTCTTTTTTACTTGTTTTATTTTTTCTTCTTTCGGACAAAAAATAACCGATTCTGTTCCAAAAAAAGCAAAAGAGAAGAAAATCGAACTTAGAGTAATGCCTTATTTGAGCTACAATAGAAATCTTGATTTTATGTTTGGGGTTATTCCAATGGCAATGTACAAAGTCAATCATAATGATACTATTTCTCCTAAATCATTATCTGGAATGTCGGCCATTTATACCACTAACAAATCTTATGTTTTGGCTTTCTTTAATAAATGGTACTTGAATGAGGACAAATGGCGTTTGAAATTTTTCTTTTTTACCGGAAATCAGAATTCCCAATTTTATGTTGATGATATAGAACAGCCAGATTTTTACGATTACGGAACCAAAACAAATATTTTTAGTTTGGGCGGCCAGCGCGAAATTGCCGGGAAGTTTTATGGTGGACTTTCTTATACTTATGCACATTACAATACAGTATATGAGGATAATGTTTCTCCTTCGTCGGTTTCACATAGTAATGCTTTAGTTGTAAACTTATTATTTGATACTAGAGATGCCGTTTATTATCCTACGATAGGATACAAAATTAAACTGGATTGGTCTACGTATCCAAAATTTTTAGATAACGAACTGGCATCAAATCGAATATCTTTTCAAGCCAATAGATATATTCCAACTAGAGATAATAAAGATGTTATTGCAGCTCGTGTTTTTGGGAAATTCGGACTTGGGAATGTTGCATTTGAACAGCAAAGCACTATTGGCGGTACAGATATTCGCGGTTATTCTGAAGGAAAATACAGAGGAGCCGGATTAATGGATATTCAAGGCGAATACCGATACAACTTTGGAAAGAAAATGGGATTGGTTGGCTTTTTTGGTATCGCCACTATTTATGGTTCTGATACTCCAAGCTTTGACTGGAAAATGTATCCTGGAGGCGGTGTTGGTTATCGATACAATCCGTTCAAAAAATCAAAATTTAATGTTGGTTTAGATGGTGCAGTCGGAAAAGGAGATTGGGGAATTTATTTCAGAATCGGCGAAGCTTTCTAGTTTTAAAAAATTATTTAAAAAGCCCTAAGTCTAAGATTTAGGGCTTTTTTATTGTTTCATCCTCTGTTTTCTTGTTTCATTTTATAATATGCAACATCGAAAAAAAAATTTCAAGGCTATCTTTCTTTAAATTTGAGTATCCCCAGATATATTCAAAAATCTTAACTAATTAATGCTCAAAATCAATTTATTAATTTAAGGCGGTTAAACATTAATTTGCCTCCTTTCTATTCCTGATTGCTTATGGCACAATTTTATTTTTCTTGGAGAATCTGCACTTTATCAAAAAAACTAGCTTTTGCTGCATTGTTAATTTTTCTCACTTTTCAAACAAATGCACAAAACTGTACTGTAAACGCCGGAGTATTGAATATAACCATTTGCGCAACCGATGCAATGGTTTTAACTGGAAACAATCCGAGTCCTATTATTGGCACAGTCAAATGGACTCAAATCTCTGGTCCAGCAGTAACCATCAATTCGCCAACAAGTCCAAGCACAACTGTTTCTGGCTATACTGGAGGGAATACTTATATTTTTAGATATAGCGCAACTTGTGGCGACGGAATTACAGCTTATCAGGATAAAGTGGTAAATGTTAAGCCTATTACTACTGCAATTGCAGGAAGCAATATAACAAGCTGTCCAAATAGTTCTGGAAATTTATCTATTACTGCAAATGCGCCTCAAAATACAGGAGAAACTGGTCATTGGGAAATCGTCGGAGCTAATAATGCTGGAGTAGTAATTAATTTTCCTAATCTGCCAACCTCAACTATAACTTTACCTTCTACAAGTTGCGGTGTTACCACACTTCAATGGGTTATCGAAGGTCCTGAATATGCTCCCGGCCAGCGCTGTAGAACTACTTCTCAGATAACGGTAACCAATTATGGTGGTGTTAAACCTGTTTCAGCAGGACCAGATCAAACACTCAGCAATTGTTATACAACAACACAAAGTACTAATCTTGATGCTACTTATGGCGGTTGCGGACTTAATGGACAAAATGGTCAATGGACTTTTGTAACTGGCCCAAATACGCCAACAATTGCCAATCCTAGCGCTAATAATACAGGAGTTTCAAATCTTGTACAGGGAACTTATACTTTTCGATGGACTGTAACTGGCCCTTGTGCTTCTGGCAATGATACAGTAGTAATTAATGTTCCTGCCGCGACACAAGATGTTACGACACTTCCTGGTGGCGATGAAAATATTTTCTTTTGTGACAACAATATTAATCAAGTAACATTAGTAGCACAAACTCCACTATATGCTGGTGAGACTGTTCAATGGACACAAATAGCTGGAGATTCTGGCGCCGTAATTGTTTCTCCAACAAATCCCACTACACTAGTCACAAATATATCTGATGCTGGTGATCCCTATACATTTAGATATACGCTTACCAATAACAATACGGGTTGTGTTTTTACTAAAGATTACCATGTACAATATAACGGAGCAACAAGAACCATTGTAGCCAATAATGGCGATGACATGGTTGGAAGCTGTAATGCAACTGTTTTTACTATTCCGCTTACCGTAACAGGAACTGGAGTAAATCAATATCGAATTGTGACAGGACCAGACACTTCTCCTCTCGCCCCTTTCCCTACTGCATTGCAAGATGCTGGAAATTCTTTGACTTTAACACTTACTACACCTGGAGAATATACTGTCGAATTTATTAGAAGCCAAAACGGATCAATTCTTGCTGGCTGCGATTATGGTTTTGATACTCTAAATATTCTAGTTTCTGGTGATCCTACTCCATCTAATGCAGGATCTGATGTAAGTTTGCCTTGCGGTGATACGAGCACAATGCTTTCTGGAGTTGTAACTGGCGAAGGTATGCATTTTTGGAGCCAGCTTAGTGGACCAAATCAGGCCACAATTGCTGATAACTTTGCTATAGACACTCAAGTAACGGGACTTATTCCTGGAACTTATGTTTTTCAATATATAACCAAAGGAGGCGGTGCAACCTGTGGTTTTTCAGTTTCTACAGTAACTATCTATGTATCCGACACTAACTTAGGAACTCCAAATGCCGGACCCGATCAGATTGTCTGTGCCAATTCTCAAGTACGCCTTGGAGCTGCAGCAGTACAGGCGGGTGAAATAGGCACATGGAGTCAGATTTCTGGACCAACTACGATTACGTTTTCTAATGTTAATGATCCAAATGCGATAGCAACAGGCTTTACCTCAACAGTATCAGCATATGAATTACAATGGACGGTTTCTTATCTTCACCCTGGTCCATCTTGTAGTTCATCTGCATCCGATAACGTAACAATCGGCACCAATAATTCGACTGCTGCCTCAACTTCTGACGCAGGTCCAGATGCCTGCTATCCTTCGGGAACAACATCTTTTAACCTCAGCGGTAATACTCCTACCTTTCTTGAAGTAGGTATTTGGTCTGTAACACCTTCAGCAGGTGTTGTTATTGCAGATACTAGCGATCCTAATACATTAGTTACCGTTCCAGGAAATGGAACGTATGTTTTCACTTGGTCTATAGAAACTATAACAAGACTTTGCGCGCCAAATCAAAGCAGTGTTTCGGTTACAATTGCCAATACTCCTCCTGCAGCAAATGCAGGTCCTGATCAAGAAATTTGTGGATCTACCATTACAATGGCCGCCACAACCAGCAGTGGTTCAATTGGAACTTGGACAAGAATTTCCGGTGTTGGAGACTATACTATAAGTGATATTCATGACCCAAACGCAGTTTTTACTTTTACCTATAGTGGTTATTATATTTTTAGATGGACAGTAGATGCTTCGGTCTGTGGTCAAGCATTCGATGACGTTAATTTAACAATAGGTATTCCACCTCACCAAGCTATTGCGGGGCCAGATCAAAATATTTGTGCCAACACAAGCGTTACAATGGCTGGAAGTACTTACGACAGTTTTTTTGAAACTGGACAATGGTCTGTGTTAACTGGCGCACCAAACCAACCTAATATTGTTGACCCTACTAATCCAAATACGGTAATTAATGGGCTTGTAGCGGGAACTTATACTTTTAGATGGACCATAACTGCAAAAAGCATTTTCTTATGTCAAGGAACTTTTGATGATATGGTTGTGGTGGTTACTCCAGCGGCAGATGCAGGACCTGATCAAACTTATTGCGATGTTACCAGCATTCAGCTTACAGGAAATAAAAATTCAACTGGAACCTGGACACTTACTAGCACTTCTGGAAATCCAGCAGATGTTCATATATCCCAATCTCCACCTAACAGTTATATTGCAAATGCTACTGTTGTTCCTGGGACTAGCTACGTTTTTACCTACACCACATCTAGTGCCAATTTTCCTAATGGATCAACTTGTCCAGGATCCTCTGATTCTGTAAATGTTGAAATATTTAGCGGAGCGAGTATACCACCGAATGCAGGTCCAGATCAAACATTATGTATTTCTGATGTTAACGGAACCGCAACTTTACAAGGAAATGTACCTCCGCCAGATGTTGCTACTTTCGAATGGCGTTTTGCATCTCAACCTGCTGGAAGTGTAGCTGTAATCACAACTCCTACTGCTCCATTGACGACAGTCACAGGCTTAACAGTACCAGGTTTATATATTTTGGAATGGGTTTTTGAAAGTCCTTCTTGCAGAACATTGTCTGATATTGTGAGAATTGTTATGAATGCACCTCCAAGTGGTGCAAATGCTGGCCCTGATGACACAGTAGCTTGCCAGACTACTTACAAAACTGCAGCTATACCACCTACGGTAGGAATTGGTACATGGACATTTGCTTCTCAGCCTCCAGGAGGAGCCGCTGTAATTGACAACCCAAACAGTCCAGTTACTACATTATCCAATATTAATGTTTTAGGTACTTATGTCTTAACTTGGACGGTAAGCAATGGCCCTTTTACCAATCCATCATTATGTCAGCCAACATCAGACCAAGTTTCCATAACATTCAATGATGTACCGCCATCTATTGCCGAAGCAGGGCCTGATCAAGAATTGTGTGCTGTTACCACTGCTACCATGGCTGCCACACCTGTCACTTCTGGTGTTGGTGAATGGACGCAGGATTTAGGGCCGAATAATGCCAATATTGCAGCGCCAAACCTTCCTAATTCCTTAATGCTCGGACTTGTTCCTGGTACTTACCAATTCCGTTGGAAGACCACAACAGTAAATGTAAACGGCTGTACTTCTGAAGATACTGTTTTGGTTACCATCTACGAAAATCCATCAACTGCCAATGCAGGACCAAATCAAATAATTCCTCAATTTTCACCTGTAAACTTAAATGCTACCACTCCTACAGTTGGTACTGGTGAATGGACTCAGGTTTCAGGACCAAGTACGGTAGGTTTTATGGATTCAACCTCACCTACCACAGCTGTCACTGGAACTGTTCCTGGAATATATACTTTGCAATGGACTGTAAGCAATGGTAATTGTGCCGTTTCATCAGATACTATGAACCTGACTATTCTATCAATTGCCGATCTTGAATTAACCAAAACAGTATCTCCAACAACTGGAAGTGTTGGCGATGTTGTTACTTTCAATATAAATGTCTTTAATAATAATGCACTTGGAGGATCTGCTACAGCCACTAATGTTGCGGTACGTGATTTCATTCCGTTCGGTTTTGCACTTGTTGCTGGAACGGTTACTTCGGGAGGAGTATACAATGTTGGAGACAATACAATTACTTGGAGCGGCATGACGATTCCGAGTGGCAGCATTTTAAACTTATCATTCAAAGCTACTATTCTGCCCGGTGGATCTTATGTAAATACAGCCGAAGTTGTTGCTTCAGATCAATTTGATCCGGATAGTACGCCTAACAACCAAAATCCGTCAGAAGATGATCAAGATAGTGCAACAGTAGTTCTAGATGTAGCCGATTTATCATTACAGAAAACCGTTTCGCCAGCAACCGTGAGCATAAACGATAATGTTGTATTTACAATTAGAGTTACCAACAGCGGCCCTAATAATGCAACTGGAATTACGGTTTCGGACCATTTGCCTCCAGGTTTTACGTATGTGAGCGACAATGGAGGTGGAAAATATAACAATGGTACAGGAATTTGGAATGTTGGCAATCTGAATAATGGAAACTCTCTTGCCTTACAAATTACAGCAAAGGTAAATGTTGTGACATCAATGAGCGATTACTTTAATACGGCAGAAATTCAAACCGCACATCAATTCGATCCCGATAGTACCCCAGGAAATGGATTGCCCGAAGATGATATATCAACAGCTTCCGTTTCCCTAAAACAAGCTGATTTGGAACTAACTAAATCTGTCACGCCTACTTCAGCTTCAGCCGGTGACCAAGTTAGCTTTACAATTAACGTCGTTAACAAAGGTCCTGGAAATGCTACTGGCGTTGGTGTGAAAGATGTTATTCCAGTAGGATATACGCTTATCCCAGGATCAGTATCTGCTGGTGGTACTTATCAAGTAGCCACTGCTACACTTGAATGGAGAGATCTAGTATTGCCCGCAAACTCAAATATCAATCTTACTTTTAATGCTTTTGTTAATCCTTTAGGAAACTATCTTAATGTTGCTCAAGTCATAACCAGCGATTTACCTGATCCAGATAGTGTACCAAATAACAACGTTCCTTCTGAAGATGATCAAGATGATGCTGAAATCACTTTTATTGGGCCTTCTGCCGACTTATCTTTAACTAAAAATGTAGTCGCTGGCAATACAAGTCCTGTAGTTGGAAGTCAGATTTCCTTTGAACTTATAATTAAAAACGACGGACCTAATAATGCGACAGGAGTGCAAGTAGCAGATTTACTGCCTTCTGGTTTCCAATATGTGAATTACAGCTCTTCTGCAGGTTTATATAATAGCGCTACTGGTATCTGGAGCGTTGGTACGGTCGATGCTGGAGTTTCGGAATCACTTATTCTAGATGTAAAAGTATTACCGACAGGAGATTACAAAAATATAACACAAGTTACTGCCAGTGATCTTCCTGATCCTGATAGTACGCCAAATAATGACGATGGAGATCAGAGTGAAGATGACGAAGATAATGTTGTAATAACCCCTATACCGCCATCTGCAGATTTATCATTAACAAAAACGGTAAATAATGCTACACCTTTGGTTGGTTCTCTCGTAACATTTACTATTATAACCACGAACAGTGGTCCACAAGATGCTGCTCAAGTTCAGGTAACCGATTTACTGCCTTCTGGCTATACTTTTGCTACTTTTAATGCAACAAGTGGAACTTATGACAGTACAACTGGTTTATGGACGCTAGATATACTAGAAAGCAGCGAATCTGAAACCTTACAGATAAATGCAATAGTTAACGCAACGGGAGATTATACCAATATTGCAGAAGTTACCAATAGCGACACTCCAGATCCTGACTCAACACCAAATAATGGAGTACCGACAGAAGACGATTACGGAACGGCAACTACTATTCCTATTCAGCAGTCTTCAGATTTATCTTTGGCTAAAATGGTTAATAATGCTACGCCATTAGTGGGTTCTCTAGTTACTTTTGAAGTGGTTGTGACCAATAATGGCCCGCAAGACAATCTTGGTATACAAGTAACAGATGTACTTCCGTCTGGATATACTTTTACTGGATTTACCGTTTCTACAGGAACTTATGATGCTGCTACAGGAATATGGACAGTTGGTAATTTGGTAAATGGTGATTCGGAAACACTACAAATTGTGGCAAAAGTGAACCCAAGTGGCGATTATACGAACAAAGCCGAAATAACTGCTGCTGATCTCCCTGATCCAGACTCCACACCAAATAATGGCGTTACAACAGAAGATGATTACGCAGAAGCTACAACAGTTCCTGTTCCAACATCAGCAGATTTATCTTTAACTAAAACCGTAAACAATACTGCTCCGCCAGTTGGTTCACAGGTAACCTTTAGCATTCAGGTAACTAATTCTGGTCCGCAGGAAGCCAATGGAGTTACTGTTACCGATTTGCTGCCTTCTGGATATACCTACGTATCGTATAGCGCAACAACAGGAAGTTATAATCCGACGACAGGTCTATGGACAGTTGGAAACATGCCTATTTCAGATTCTTATACTTTACAGATAACAGCTACAGTAAATGCTTCTGGAAATTATACTAATAGTGCAGAAATTACAGCAAGCAGTCAGCCTGATCCTGATTCAACTCCAAATAATGGTGTTACTACAGAAGACGACTATGCCGAAGCAACAACAGTTCCTGTGCCAGTATCAGCCGATTTATCATTAACCAAAACAGTAAATAACACTACCCCACTTGTAGGTTCTCAAGTAACTTTCAGTCTTCAAATAAGCAATGCTGGACCACAAGCCGCAGATGGAGTTGCCGTTACCGATTTACTGCCTTCTGGATATACTTACGCATCTTATAGTGCAACGGCCGGAAGCTACGATTCGGCAACAGGAGTATGGACTGTCGGAAATGTCACAATTGGCGTTACTCATACTTTACAAATAACAGCGGTAGTAAATGCTGCAGGAAACTACACAAATACTTCCGAAATTACAGCAAGTAATCAGCCTGATCCTGATTCAACTCCAAATAACGGAGTGACAACAGAAGATGATTATGCTGAAGCATCAACAACGCCTGTAACGCAATCATCTGATTTATCATTAACCAAAACGGTAAACAATACTACGCCTGTAGCTGGCTCACCAGTAACTTTTGCGGTTGTTGTTACCAATAATGGACCACAGGATAATACGGGAGTTCAAATAACCGACTTGTTGCCTTCAGGATATACATATAGTAGTTTCACCCTTTCTAGAGGAACCTATAATTCAGCAACAGGTCTTTGGACAGTTGGTAATTTAGCCAATGGAGAATCTGAAACACTGCAAATTACAGCCATAGTAAATGCTTCTGGCGATTATCTTAATATTGCCGAAGTAACTGCAGCAGCTCTTCCTGACCCTAATTCTACTCCAAACAATGGAGTTCCTACTGAAAATGATTATGCTACAGCAACTATTACTCCGACGGCACAATCTGCAGATTTATCATTGACCAAAACAGTAAGCAATAGTAATCCGCTAGTTGGTTCTTTAGTTACTTTTGAAGTGATTGTAACCAATAACGGGCCTCAAGATACTTCAGGTGTAACGGTTACCGATTTACTTCCAAGCGGCTACACTTATTCTAATTTCACGATTTCTACAGGAACTTATAATCCAACGACTGGATTATGGACTGTAGGCAATTTAATCAATGGAAAATCAGAGACTTTACAAATTTTAGCTATAGTAAATCCGGCAGGAAACTATATAAACGTTGCCGAAGTAACGGCAAGTACACTTCCTGACCCTGATTCGACTCCAAATAACGGGGTTGTAACAGAAGATGATTATGCAACGGCAACAGTCACTCCAAATGCTCAAGCCGCAGATTTATCTTTAACTAAAACGGTTAACAATACCACTCCATTAGTAGGGTCGCCAGTTATTTTTGAAATAATTGCAACAAACAATGGTCCACAAAATACTTCTGGTGTTGAAATAACCGATCTGCTGCCTACCGGATACACTTTTGTTACTTATAGTGCCACAAAAGGAGTCTATAACGCTGTAACGGGAAAATGGACAATTGGCACATTTCTAAATGGAGATTCGCAAGTTTTAAGAATAACAGCTATTGTTAACCCAACAGGAAACTATGTAAATATTGCCGAGGTAACTGCAAGCAATCTGCCAGACCCAAATTCAACACCTGGAAACGGAGATCCAACTGAAAATGATTATGGAACGGCTACAACCTCACCATTAGGACAATCTGCTGATTTATCTTTAACCAAAACAGTTAATAATCCTACTCCATTAATTGGATCATCGGTAACTTTTGAAATCATTGTTTCAAATAACGGCCCGCAGAATACTTCTGGAGTTGAAGTGACTGACTTATTGCCTACAGGATATACCTTTAGCGGTTTTACAGCAACAAAAGGAACATACAACAGTACCACAGGAAAATGGAGTATTGGTTCTTTAGTTAATGGAGATTCTCAGACATTACAGTTAACCGCTATTGTAAATGCAACTGGCAATTATTTAAATACGGCCGAAGTTACTGCAAGCAGCCTTCCAGATCCAAATTCAACTCCAAACAACGGAGTTACTACTGAAAATGATTATGCAGAAATTGCAACTGTTCCTGTTCCTCCAATGGCAGATTTATCTCTTGTAAAAGCTGTAATTGGCGGAAATTTAAGTCCAATATTTGGAGCAACAATTACATTCCAAGTAACCGTAACCAACAGCGGTCCACAAGATGCTACTGGGGTAAAAGTACTCGATATGCTGCCAAGCGGTTACGAATATGTGGTATACAGTTCTACATCTGGACAATATTATAATACAACTGGAATTTGGGATATTGGCACTATACCAAGTGGAGCTTCAGAGTCTTTACAAATAGGTGTCAAAGTCAATACAACCGGAGACTATCAAAACATTGCAGAGGTTTACGCTTCTAATGAATTGGATCCAGATTCAACTCCAAATAACGGAGTTACTTCAGAAGATGACATCAGTTCTGTGTTATTGAGTCCTGTTCCTGCAGTAGCCGATCTTTCAATAGAGAAAAAAGTAATCAATAATATACTTAATCCTGCCGTAGGATCGCAAATCTCATTCTCTATTACAGTAACCAACTCAGGCCCTAGCAATTCTACTGGTGTTACCATAAAAGATGTATTGCCTTCTGGATATGATTATATTTTCTATAATTCGACTTCGGGACCTTATAATCCTGTAACGGGCGAATGGACTCCGGGAATCATCCTTGCTGGAAATAGTCATACTTTAATTTTGAATGTTTTTGTAAAAAGTCCAACAGGTACTCCAGACGAATACTTGAATACAGCAGAAATTATGACTGCAGATCAGCATGATCCAGACAGTACTCCAGGTAACGGAGTTACGACTGAAGATGATTATGATAGCATTGCGGTTACACCAGTAATTGTAATGGCAGATTTGTCTATTAAGAAAACAGCCCTTAATCAAGATGCCGTTCACGATGTAGGTTCAACGGTTATTTTCACTGTCACCGTAACCAATGATGGTCCTGCAGATGCCTCTGGTGTAAGAGTAAAAGACTTGCTGCCTCCTGGATTTACTTATCAAACCAGTAGTCCTACGAGCGGTTTATACAACTATGTGACAGGTATTTGGAATGTCGGAAATATTCCAACCGGAACCGATCAGTCATTGGATATTTATACAACAGTAAATAAGCCGTCAGGCATAGCAGGCGAATATACAAATATAACCGAGGTTATAGCCAGCAACCTACCAGATCCAGATTCGACTCCAAATAATGGAGTCACGACCGAAGATGACTATGACAGTTTGCAAATCAAAGTTGCCGTTGCCGATTTAAGTCTAGAAAAAACAGCCAGCAACAAAAACGCAAATGTAAACGAAGTTGTCACATTCACCTTACAGCTTAACAATGAAGGCCCAAGCACCGCTACTGGTGTCGCTGTTGAAGACTTGATACCGCTTGGATTCAAGAATATATCGAATATCAATAATGGAGGTATCTTTAGCAAAGACATTATAAAATGGGTCGATTTAACCGTTCCTGTCGGAGGCATTACGCTAACGTACGAGGCAACTGTAGCCAACCCACTTGGACTGGAAAGTGTTGATTATGTTAACATTGCTCAAGTAACTGCCAGCAATCAATTTGACCCTGACTCGACTCCAAATAACGATAACGGAGACCAAAGCGAGGATGATGAAGATTCTGAATCTATTAACATTCCTTCTACCGACTTAGCGATTAATAAAGAAGTCGATAAAACAGATGTTCCAATGGATAGCCAAGTAGTCTTTACTATAACGGCAGAGAATTTAGGCAATTTAACCGCAACAAATGTAGAAGTTCAAGATGTGTTGCCTAAAGGATATTCATTAGTAAACTCGGCGGTGACTTCTGGAACTTATGATTCGAAAACAGGAATCTGGAGCATTCCAGCAATTAACAAAGGAACGATCCAAACATTAACATTAACCGTTAAGGTGGTCGATTTTAATGATTATTTGAACAATGCTCATTTGGTTAAACTGGATCAGATAGACACCAATTCGGCAAACAATCAGGATAGCGCAACCGTTTCGCCAAACTGTCTGAAAATCTATAATGAGTTTTCACCAAATGACGACGGCCAAAACGATTTCTTCTACATTGATTGTATTGAAAGATATCCAAATAATCAGCTCGAAATCTTTAACCGCTGGGGTAATTTGGTTTACTACCAAAAAGGTTATAAAAATACTTGGGACGGAAAAGCGGAAGGTTCTGCCAAAACGCTTCCTGAAGGCACCTATTTCTATATCCTTGATTTAGGAGACGGATCTAAAAAAACCTCTGGATGGGTTTACCTCAAATAAAACCATCCAGAAAAAAGAAAATTTAAGAATAGGATTAACCAAAATAAAATTGGCTATGATTAAAAATATAAAAAAGGTTTTCGCGATAATAACTCTATTCTCGGTATATGGAGCCTTTGCACAGCAAGACCCGCAATACACGCAGTATATGTACAACACACTCACCGTAAACTCGGCTTATGCCGGTTCGCTGGGACATTTAGCTATAACAGGAATTTACAGAACACAATGGGTTGGTATTGAAGGCGCTCCAGACACTCAAAGTTTTTCTCTCGATACACCAGTCGGAAAAAATGTAGGTCTTGGAATTTCAATCGTAAACGAAGAAATCGGGCCTACAGACGAACAATATCTAGATGCCAATTTCTCCTACACCATTAAATCTGGAGAAACACACAAGCTTTCCTTTGGAATAAAAGGCGGCGGACGTGTGATTAATATCGATTGGTCTAAAGGAAGTTACAAAGATCCCGATGTACAGTTTCGTGAAAACATTACCAACAAATTCCTTCCTGTTATTGGAGCTGGATTGTATTGGCATGGAGAAAGAGATTATATCGGACTTTCTATTCCGAATTTTATGACCCGCGAACGTTATACTTACGATGATATCAGCGAAGATTTGGTCAATCAGAGAATACACGTTTATCTTATTGGAGGTTATGTTTTTGACCTTTCGGCACATACCAAATTCAAACCTGCTCTTTTCCTAAAATATGTGGCTGGCGCTCCAATGATTGCCGATATATCTGCCAATTTTATGTTCAATAACGCTCTTACACTTGGAGTTTCCTATCGTACATCAGATTCTGTGAGCGGTTTGGTCGGAATACAGATCACGCCAATGATTATGGCAGGTTACGCTTACGATTATACTACAACCGCTTTGCAGAATTACAATAGCGGTACGCACGAAATTATGCTTCGTTTTGAACTGGTTTCACGCAAAAAAGGACTAAAATCACCAAGATTCTTTTAATACGAATAGTCTATGAAAAGAACAATTACTATACTCGCATTATTGGTTTTACAGCTGATTCATTCGCAAACCAAAAACAAAACTGCCGATGCTCTTTTTGATAAGATGTATTATGTTGAAGCCGCAAAATCGTATGAACTTTCCATCAACAATGGAGATGCTTCCAAAGAAACACTTCAGCGACTTGGAGACGCTTATTATTTCAATACAAAAATGTCCAGTGCTTCAAAATGGTACGGAAAGCTAATTGCTGACTATCCGAATGAAGTTTCTGCGGAATATTTATTTCGTTACGCACAGTCGCTGCAAGGAATTCAGAATTATGAACTGGCAAAAAAATGGATGAAAAATTTCTCCGAAAAGCAAAAATCGACAGATCCAAGAGCTAAGAATTTTTCTCTTAAAAATGTCACTTTAGAAGATATTGAAAATATAAAACCTTCTTTTCTGTTAGAAAATTTAGACATAAATACTGCTAATTCCGATTTTGGGCCAATGTATTACAAAGGCGACTTGGTTTATTCTACTACTGCTGATTCTTCCTATTGGAAAACAGATCGATACGGATGGAACGATCAGCCTTATCTGAATATGCAACTGGGAAAAATAAGCGAAACGCAATCTAATGTCACTTTTAAAGAACGCTTCGGAAAGGACATTACAACAAAGTATCACGAGGCTTGCATTGCCTTTTCTCCAGATGAAAAAACAATTTACTTTACACGAAATAATTATAACGGGAAATTAAAACGTGACAGTAAAGGCATTAACAATCTGAAAATCTACTCGGCAACGGCTGTAGAAAATCAAAATGGAACCACGCAATGGACCGATATTAAAGAATTGCCTTTTAACAGCGACAATTACTCAGTTGGGCATCCTTCCGTAAGCAAAGATGGTAAAAAGCTGTATTTCGTGTCAGATATGCCAGGAACAATTGGTTCTACCGATATTTTTGTAGTGGATATTTTAGGCAATAATCAATTCTCGGAACCTAAAAATTTAGGCGAAAAAATAAATACAACAGGACGCGAAATGTTCCCATACATTACCGATCAGGCGCTGTATTTTTCTTCTGACGGATTTTTAGGATTAGGAGGTTTAGACGTATTTGAAAGCAGATTAAACGATGGCGCTTTTGACACACCAGCCAATCTAGGAGCGCCTTTAAACAGCAATAGAGATGATTTTGGTTATATCGTTAACGAAGCCACTAACAAAGGTTTTGTGTGCTCAAACAGAAAAACAGGAAAAGGCGATGATGATATTTACTCTTTTGAAAGATCGTGCAACCAAGCCATAAGCGGTTATGTTTTCGATGCTATTTCAAACAACAGAATTGCCGGTGCAATGGTAACGCTTAAAAATGCAAACGGAATAAAAGTGGCTGAAACCGTTTCTCAGCTTGACGGAAGATATGATTTTAACAACAACGTAAATTGCAATACTCCATATACAATCGAGGTTACAAAGGACAATTATAACGCCAATACTAAAGCCATTGTTACCGCAAATAGCTCTGGGAAAACTGAAGCTCTTGTAGGTTTGGATCCTGCTTTAATTGCTCGGGAAAATGGAGTTTTGAAAATAAAAATCGGAATCATTTTCTTTGATTTGAACAAATCAGATATACGCTATGATGCTGCAATAGAATTAAATAAAATAGTTCTCTTAATGCATCAGTATAACTCAATTGTTATAAAAATTGAATCGCACACCGACTCTCGTGCCAATGATCAATACAACTTGGAATTATCTGATAGAAGAGCAAAAGCCACAAGAGATTATCTTATTTCTCAAGGAGTTGCTCCCGAAAGAATCGAAAGCGCAATTGGTTACGGAGAAACCCAATTAATCAATAATTGCTCCAATGGCGTTCCGTGTACAGAAGCGCAACATCAAGTCAATCGCCGAAGCGAATTCATCATAACAAAAATGTAAAAAAAAAAAAAACGCCTTAAGAATCCAATCTCAAGGCGTTTTTCTATAATCTTTCTTCTTGCTCCTATTGTCTATTGTCTCACTGAAGCTTCACACACATCCATTCTCCTTTCATAATCAACTTATCTTCATCAAAGGCTTCACCAGATTGTTTTATGATTTTTTCGCTTGTACGAATGTTTTTTACGACAAATTTAACGAGTTTATTGAATTCAACACCTCCAAAAAACTCCACTTTATCTAAGCTAACTAAGCCAAAAACGCCATCTGCGATTCCTAAAAGCTTTATTCCTGCACCACCACATTGCGCCATAGCTTCGATCAAAATAGTTCCCGGAACAAAATTAAAATCGGGAAAACTGCCCTGAAGCCAGGCATCTTTATCTGTAAACGTCTTTAAACCAACGATTGTGTCTGTTGTATAAGAAATAATTTCATCTACAAAGAGAAATGGAGCACGATGCGGAATTAAGTCTTCTATTTTTTTAGTCATGTCTGTAATTTTTAACAATGTACGAATCTGAACTGAAATAGACAATATTAAAATGGCATCTGTGTTAAAAGCAGGTTAAAATGTTAAAAAAAGGCTGACTTAAAAACAAGTCAGCCCACGTTATCAACTCTAAAATCACAAGTTTTATTCTGTTAACAAAACAAAACTTTTCGCATCTGCTTTGATTTTATTTCCATCAAAATCAATATCGATTATTGCTGCTTTTCTTGGAGAAACACCGCTATTGCTAAAATGCGTATGCAGGACATATTTCATTTTTCCGTTTTTATCGTAGAAAACATCACCGTGACCTACTCCGTTTATGCCAACATCTTTTCTGCTAATTATCGGACTTTCAGTCGCTTTTTCCCAAGGTCCCATTGGACTTGAAGCTGTCGCATAACCCACTGCATAATCGGGATTTCTAAAATCGTTTGCAGAATAAATCATATAATACAGATTATTGTGCTTTAAAACTGTCGGACCTTCTGTAACCGGCCATGAAACATTCTGGGTATTTTCCCACGGAAGAATACCAGAAATACATTCTTTCAGCGTTTCTTCTTTTATTCCAGAGAAATCATCATTCAATTCAGCTACAAAAATTCGGTTTCCATTAGTCAAACGCACGTGATAAAGGTATTTTTTGCCGTCCTGATCAACAAAAAAGAAAGGATCAATCTGTTTGCCGGAATTAAACATTGAAGCCTTAGAATCGTTTTTAAATGGCCCAAGCGGACTATCGCTGCTTGCAATGGCAATATTCTCATCGGCAGTATAAATCATATAAAACTTATTATTGCTTTTAAAAACTTGTGGCGCCCAAAAACCTTTCGTTCCATAAGCATCTCCTTTTTTTAATGCCAGTCCATTTTGTGCTCCAATGGGACCTTTCCATTTTTTTAAATCGGAAGAAGTGTACACTTGAAAACCTTCTCCGTTAGGAAAATCTCCTGTCGTTGTTCCGTACAAATAATAAACTCCATTTTCGTAAAAAATAGTTGGATCTGCCAACAAGATTGGTTGCTCTTTTGAAGTCGTTTTTTTAATCGTTTCTTTATCTTGAGAACAACAAATAAAGACACAAAACAGACTTAAAAGCGTAAAATACTTTTTTATTTTCATTGTTAAACTTTTTATTTAATTAAATCAATTTAAAAACTAAAAATCAATTAGTTAAAACAACACTATAGAAAACCTCTATGATAAAAATTTTGTTAAAAACCCGTCATTTCGCTTCAAAAAAGTCTTTTTTATTTTTTACAAAAAAGTCTTTCAAATAACGTTTTTCAACTCCTAATTTCCAGCTCAAAACTCATAACTATTTAGCCGAAAATTGATACAAAGAAACCGTATGATACTTCTCTCCTGCTTTTAAAGTTATTTGAGGGAATTTTGGCTGATTTGGCGCATCTGGAAAGTGCTGTGTTTCTAAAGCGAAAGCAGTCCTAAAATCATCTTTAACACCTGATTTAAAGGTGTTTTTGCTTTGCATGAAGTTTCCGCTATAAAATTGCAGTCCAGGCTCTTCTGTGTAAATATCTAAAGTAATACCTGAAACATCACCTATAATCGTTGCCGCATGTATAAATCCGTCTTTTTTAACCGCATTAAGCACATAATTATGATCATAACCTTTTCCGAATTTCAGCTGTTCGTCTTTGGTTTCTATTCTTTCGCCAATTTTATGTTTTGATGTAAAATCGAATGGTGTATTTTTTACCGATTTCAATTCTCCAGTCGGAATCAAACCTTCATCAACTGGTGTAAATTTATCTCCGTAAATCTGTAATTCATGATTTAAAATTGTTCCGCTTCCTTCTCCATTCAAATTGAAAAAGGCGTGATTGGTTAAATTGACAATCGTAGTTTTATCCGTTGTAGCTTCATATTCCATTTTTATCGCATGATCATCTGTAATAGAATAAGTTACTTTTACGTTTAAATTTCCACGAAAACCTTGTTCTCCATCTGGCGAAGCATAGGTAAAAACAAGCGTATTCTCATTTGTCTTTTCAGCATTCCAAACAACGTCTTGAAACCCTTTTATACCACCATGCAGCGCATTTTTTCCGTTATTAAGCGGAATCTGATAGTGTTTTCCTTCGAGCGTAAATTTGCCTAATGCAACTCTGTTGCCAACTCTTCCGATTGTAGCACCAAAGTAAGGTTCTGTTGAGTTTTTGAAGCCTTTTACGCTATTCATTCCGACTACAACATCGGTTGATTTTCCACTTTTATCCTTAACCCATAAACCTACTAATCGCCCGCCATAGTTGGTAAAAGCAGCTTTTATATCTTTATTTTCGATCCAATACAAACTGACTTTTTTACCATCGATTATCGTGTCGAAGTTTTTAGTCTCTAAAACCGTTTTTACTGAATCTGATTTGATTTCCGAGCTTTCTTTTGAAGCCGTATTTTCTTTTTTATTGTCTTTACAGTTAAATTGGAAAAGTACAAGCAACAAAACTGCAGCAATTTGAATATTTTTCATTTTTATCTTTTTTAAAATGACTTTAATTTGACGGAATAGCCAATGGCGTTCCTTCACTAACTGGCTCTCCCAAAACTGGAAAACCGTTGGCGTCCCACTCTATTTTCTGCATTCTTGGTGATCTTTTGTTACCGCATCCTTCTCCTGGGTTTGAATTGGCGTGATATAAAATCCAGTCTTCTTTTCCATCGGGAGATTTAAAGAATGAATTATGCCCTGGCGCATAAACCTTGTTGGTTGAAGATTGTTTAAAAATCGGTTCAGGAAATTTCTTCCAAGCATTTGCATCTAGCAAATTATCTGTGCCATTAAAAGTTAACAATCCTAAAGCATAGAAATCGGTCCAGCAGCCGCTTGCTGAAAACACAATGAAGATTTTTCCATTTCTTTCTAAAAACTGTGGCCCTTCGTTCACATTTACCTCTGGTGGATTCACCTCATCGTGCAAAGCGCCATGTGTTTCCCAATCGTTTGTTGGTGCAGAAATCATAACGCGATCGCCATCAATCTCAAGCGGATTTTTCATTTTGGCAATGTAAATGTTCTGCTGACCGTTTTTGTCTCCTTCCCAGCCTGCCCAAATCATGTATAGCTGTTTTTTATATTCAAAAACATTTCCGTCAATGGCCCACTTATCGGTTTTCGCAGCGATTTTGCCTTTAAATTCAAACTTCCCTTTAAACGGATCTGAAGATTTATTTTCTAAAACATACATCCTGTGATTGTTGTTATCGCCATTATCTGCCGCAAAATAGCAATACCATTTTCCGTTGATGATATGAAACTCAGGCGCCCAGATTTCTGCCGAATAATCGGTGTTTTTCGGCGGTGTCCAAATCACTTTACTTTCTGCATTTTTAATATCCGAAAGATCTTTTGTTTTCCACAAAACCAATTTGTTTCCAAGTGTGTTCGTGTAGTAATAATAACCTTTGTAATATGTGCTGTAAGGATCTGCTCCCGATGGAAGGATTGGGTTAGTAAATGTTTTTTGCTGTGCGAAACTTATCGTTGTGAACAGGAAAAGGATTAGATATTTTTTCATTTTTAGTTTTTTGTTAGTCTTTGAATTTTCTCACGCAGATTTCGCAGATTTTGCAGATTTTTTTATCAGCGTAATCTGCAAAATCTGCGAGAGAAATAAATTTAACTCTAATTCAAAGCATTGATAACCTCCGTATTAATTTTGTTCACTGCTTTAAAATCCATTTTATCTACTTTTCTATCGTAGGTCATAAAACCGTTTACTTCGCCTTCAACATCGGTTGTTTGAGTATAGACTGCAGCCGAGAATCCCGTTTTAACGTATTTTCGAAGCATTTCCGCGTACTTTTTGTATTCGGCGGTAACTTCTGCCTCATTTTTAAATTTGATATAACCCCAGTTGTCATTTGCTCTCCAAAGATGTCCTTCTAACGGAAGACCTATTCCGCCATACTCTCCCAAGACCGTAACTCTTCTAGCATCGTACAAATACATATCTGGACCAGGATAATTGTGTAAATCTAAAATATCTCCCGTTTGAAAGTGATTTCCTCCGCTTGCAGAATTAATCAGACGTGTTGAATCGTGATTCTTTGTCCATTCTGTAATTTCAACAGTTTTAAATTGCCCCCAAGCCTCGTTAAACGGAACCCAAACCACAATACTTGGATAAGAATACAAATGATCCATAATCTCTCTCCACTCTTTTCTGTAGATTTCTTCTGATTTTGCCGAACGCTGTAATTCTGTTCCTTCAAAATACTTTCTATTTTGCCAAACTGGCTGATCGTCTCCGCTTGGCATATCTTGCCAAACCAAAATTCCTAACTGATCGCAATGCGTATACCAGCGCTCCGGCTCGACTTTTACGTGTTTACGAATCATATTAAATCCTAGCTCTTTGGTTTTAATAATATCATATTTCAAAGCTTCATCAGTTGGCGCGGTGTACAAGCCATCTGGCCACCAACCTTGGTCAAGAGGTCCGAATTGGAAATAATCTTTGTTGTTTAACTGCATTCTCACGATTCCGTTTTCATCGCGTTTAGATGAAATTTTTCGCATTGCAAAATAACTTTTCACCTCATCAACCACTTTGTTTTTGCTGATTAAGCGAATTTTAGTCTGATATAAAAACGGACTTTCAGGCGACCACAGTTTCGGATTATTCAAAACAATATCGTTGCTTTCGCCTACAACCGCTTTTTCTTTAGCAATCTCTTTTCCGTTATCGAAAACAGAAATTTCAACTAAATCTCCTTTTTCTGCTCCATTTGCCTCCGCTTTTATACTAATCGTATTTTGATCAATATTTGGCGTTGTTTTTAATGCTGCAATGTTTTTAGCATTTACAGGCTCAATCCAAACCGTCTGCCAGATTCCGGTAACAGGCGTGTACCAAATTCCTTCTGGATTTTTGACTTGTTTTCCTCTTGGTTGAGGCCCATCGTTGGAAGGATCCCAAACTTTTACAACTAGCTTTTGATTTTTCCCTTTTTGGATGAATGGCGTAATGTCAAACGAAAATGGCGTATAACCTCCCGTATGCGAACCGACTTTTACATCATTCACAAAAACTTCTGTTTTCCAATCGACAGCGCCAAAATGCAAAAGGATATTTTTTCCGTTCCAGCCCGATTCAATCGAAAATTGAGTTTCGTACCAAAGTTCGTTTTTAGCTCCCACTTCTTTCATAACCCCAGACAAACTAGATTCAGCCGCAAACGGAACCAGAATATCCCCGTCATATTTTGAAGGCACTGCTTTTCCAAATTCTTGAATGCTATAATTCCACAAACCATTCAGATTTTTCCATTGGCCGCGCTCCATAATCGGACGGGGATATTCGGGTAAAGTTTTCTTCGGATCAACCTGCTCTGCCCATTTGGTCTTGATTTTATCACCTTGTGGTTTCCATTGCGCATTTACCGCAAACATGGATAACAAGGCTAAAAAAAGGATGCTTTTTCTTTTCATATTCTATATTTTTAGGCATTTAATGAATGCCATGATTTTCTTCTAAATCAAAATGAATTACCGGGCTCATCTCCACATAAGCCCGATAATTACTGAACTAAACTAACTTAACTAACCATTTTTTTGAGTTATGAGTTTTGAGTTAGAAGTTATGAGTTCTTGCTAATTGTTATTTTATTCCTCAATAAATAACCAGCTAGTCATCACAACAAAAACTCATAACTCATAACTCATAACTCATAATTCATAACTTATAACTTCTTCGTAAGACCAAATTTCTTCACCAAACTGTCGTATTCTTTTTTAGAGATTGTAATCATGCAGCCGTGGCGTACTTTTTCCGGAAGACTGTATTTGTCCCAATCTGAGAAAAAAGTGTAGCCTGAGGCTTGAAACCAAGGTCCGTTTAGGTTGTCTGCAATCGATAATCCGTAGGAAACACCTGGATATTGTTCGTAATACATGTACCATATTTTGTCATCTGGAGAAGGAATTAACATTGGCGCTTCTCTAAAGTTTGGACTGATAGATTGCTGGGGCAAAGAATAAGGTCCTAAAAGATTTTTTGATTTGGCAATTCGGATGGTCTTTCCGGTTGTCCAATACAAAGTTGGATACGTTTCGTCTTTAATCACGGCGTAATAAGAATCGCCAACTTTACGAATAAAAACATCAATCGTTCCCATATCCCAATCGAATAAACGTTTTGGTGTTCCTTCGAAAGTTTTTAAATCTTTAGACAAAACATACAAGGTACGCTGACTAGCCCAATAACGTTCTCCATCTTCTTTAGTTCCTTCCAAATGCGGCGTGTGCCAAGTCATGATGAATTTTTCTGAATCTTTGTCGTAATACAATTTTGGAGCACCAATTCGCTGTAAAGCGTTTGAATAATCTGGCGTGCTTTTTAAATCTGGCGTATAATCAGAATGTTTTTTCCAAGTGATTAAATCATCCGAAACCCAGATGTTAATGCTTTTAGCATCGTCTCCTGTATTTCCTGCAATGTAATATTTCCCGTCTGGGCCTTTGCAAATGTCTGGATGTCCTTTATAATCTTCAAAAACGCGTTTTCCATTGTTCAGATTTTCCCAATGAAGTCCGTCCAAACTAACCGAATAATACAATCTGCCGTAATCGTTATGCGTCATGTGCGCAAAAAGATAGGCTTCGTTTTTTGGTTTTTCGTTCCCCTTAACTTGCCCCGGCGGATCTGGTTGTTGCGCTTTCGCGGAAAATCCAACCAGAATCATCATTAGAAAAAATAAGTTCTTTGTTGTTTTCATAAGCTATTTTTTAATGTGATAATTAGTCAATTTGATAATTAGAAAATGAGATAATGTGTCAATTAGAAAATTAGTCAATTAACACATTTCAAGAATTATCTAATTACCAAATTGACACATTATCTAATTATCTAATTCTTCTTATTCGCCTCAGCAGTCATTTTCTTAATCAAATCGGTTTCGGCTTTAATGTATGGCGTTCCGTCTGTATGTAAAACATCATGAAACCAAAGTTTAGGCTCTGCTGTGTATGTTTTTGTCCAACTGTCCCAAGCGTATTTCGTTTGTGTTTTTCCGTCTACAAATCCCCAATTGATCATACCTACGTTGTATTTTCTAGCAATTGGAAGAAACCCTTCAAAAGTGCTTCCGTTTGGTCTTGCCATATATTCTGTACAGATTAATGGTTTTCCGTAACGCTGTAATTGTTTGATTACTTTTTCGAAGTCCTGAGGCGTATTGTAATTATGGAAAGAAACAATATCAGACTGCTCGATCTGCATTTTGTGCATTGGTTTCATTTTTGCTTCGTCGCTCCAGTCTCCAACCCAAACGCCAGAAGTTAATGGCTGAGAAGGATTGCTCTCTCTCGCCCAAACAAAAACATCTTTTAAAAGCGGTAAAATCAAATCAACTTTGTTTTTAATTTCTACTTTTTCGTAAGATGGTCCTGTCATATTATCTGGTTCGTTCCAAACATCCCAACCTAAAATACGTTTGTCATCTTTAAAATGAGAAACCGTTTCTTTTACATACTTTTCCAAACGTGGATATTGTGTTTTATCCTGAAGCGCCTTTTGTCCCGGAGCCTGCACCCAACCTGAATTATGCGTATGCGGTTTTGGAGCACGCTGTTTGCCTAAAGCTGGAAACGGATCCCAACAAGAATCAAACAAAACAAAAAGGGTTTTTATGTGGTGTTTATCAGCAATTTCTAAAAACTGATCCATGCGTTTGTAAAGTCCTTCTGCATCTTGCTGATGCAATAAATCATGCAGATACACGCGCATTACATTCATGCCTAAATTTTCTGCCCAACCCAATTCTTGATCGATTCTTTTGGGGTCAAAAGTATCTTCCTGCCACATCTCTAACTGATTTATAGCTGTGCTAGGAGAATAATTTGCGCCAACCAACCAAGGCTGTTCTGCGTACCATTTATTGGCCTGATCTTTTGTCCAGATTTCTCTTTTTTCTATTGAGGCGACTTCGCTTTCCTTTTCTTCAGGATTATTTTTTTTATTGTTGCAGCTAAGCAATACGAGTCCTGCTAACATAAATGTCAGACACAATTTTACTTTCTTCATTTCAATTTTATTTTTTTGAACAATCGTTCTTTATGATAAGGGAACCAGACTTTTACATCTGATCCCCTCAAAAAATCAGTTTTAATATCCAGAGTTCTGCTCTAGATTTGGATTATTATCTACATCGCTTTGCGGAATTGGCATTCTATGATTTTTTCCAACTGTGAAGTTTTTAAAATCTGGATCACGAAGCGCAATTTTATCAACAGAAGCTTGAGAATTTAAATCTCCCCAACGTTTTAAATCTTCCCAACGAACGCTTTCGCCACACAATTCCAGAACTCTTTCCATTTTCAAACGCTCTAGGAATTTGTCGTGATCGTTTCCAATTTCAGGATGTGCTGTTGCCAATGCATTCATATTTGCACGAGCTCTAACTAAATCAACATACTGATACGCTTGAGCAGTATTTCCTAATTCGTTTAAAACTTCCGCGTAGCGCAATAAAATATCAGCATAACGAACCAATCTGTAGTTTACCTGATTGTAGTAATCTTCGTTATTTCTGTAATAATCGCGGCTTCCTTTTCTAAACCAAGCTTCATTATTGTTCCATTCCCAATTTCTTCCGTATGTCTTGTCTCCAAAATCGGCTAATAACTGAGGGTAGAATAAAGTCCATCTTAACCTTTCGTCCAATTTTCCGTCTTTATTGTTTTCTTGCTTAAAAGCATCCACTAACCAAATACGTGCTTGTCCGTCAGACCATCCAATTCCTCTTGGCGCGAAAAACTGAGAACGGTTGCTAGAAACTGCAGCATTTTGCGCTTCATCAGTTCCTCCTTTTCTTTGATCTCCAAACTGAATTTCAAAAACAGATTCGGCATTATTCTCATTTGTATCCGTAAAATTATCTCTGTAGTTAGATACCAAACTGTACTTCGCTCCTCCTCCAGAAATTAAAAACTCAAGAGCTCCTTTTGCTTCATTCCATTTGTGCTGTTGCATATATACTTTGGCAAGAAAGGCTTTTGCGGCACCTTTATCTGGTCTTCCTAATTGATCAGCTGACCAATCTCTTGGCAAATCTTCAAAAGCTTCATTCAAATCTTTTTCTACTTGAGCCCATATTTCATCTACCTTTACTTGTTTTGGCAAATCTGCTGGCGTAGACGGATCTAAAACCAACGGCACATCTTCCCAAATTACACCTGCATAGTAATAGTGCAATGCTCTAAAGAATTTAGCCTGCGCGATAATTTTCTTTTTATCATCTTCGTTCTGAAAAGTGATATTCGGAACATTAGCCAAAACCTGATTACATCTAAAAATAGCTTTGTAAGTATCTCTCCACGTTACAGCATTTCCTTCCCAAAAATTATAATTGATATAATTGAATCTCGTCCAATCTGCCAATTCTGTCCACGGACTCACGCTATAACCTTCATCAGAAGTTAAATCCAGACGGAAATAAATCCATCTTGCCCACAAACCGTCTTTATAAAACATGGCATAAATAGAGTTTACACCGGCTTGTGCATCACTTTCAGTTTTCCAATATTGGTCTACTGTAATATCATTTGGGCTATTCAAGTCCAATTCGTTTTCACAAGCGGTAAAAACAAGACCTAGAAAAGCTGCTGTTATAATTATTATTTTTTTCATTACGCTGTTTTTTTAATTAAAAGCTAAACTCTACACCCAAAGAATATGTTCTAAGATTTGGGAATGCCCCATTATCTACACCTCTTTCAAAAATATTACTGTTGGTAAACTCAGGATCCAATCCTTTATACTTAGTAATTGTAATAATGTTCTGTGCCGATAATGTTAACCTTGCTCTCGAAATACCTGAATCTTTTAAGACACTTTGTGGAAAATTATATCCGAATCCGATGTATTTCAATCTGATAAAATCGCCATTTTCTAAGAAACGATCTGTATCTCCTCTTGAATTTAAAGTTGATCCTTTTGTAATTCTAGGAAAATCGGTATTTGGATTTTCAGGTGTCCAAGGCTGAATGCCTCTTCGGTAGTTACTATTGTCATCAAAACGATCTACGACACTTCTAAATCCGTCATAAACAGTAGCTCCATGAGAAGCAATCCAGTTCATAGAAAAATCAAAGCCTTTATATTCAGCTCCAGCGTTTAAACCCATTTCAAATTCTGGCCACGGACTTCCAACGATTGTTTTATCTTCATTTGTAATTTGTCCGTCTCCATTGTTATCCTTAAAACGAATATCTCCAGGAACAGCATTTGGCATGATTACTTTTCCGTCAGCATTTTTGTAATTATTAATTTCTTGCTGATTTTGGAATAATCCATCTGTTTGCAATACATACCACATTCCTACTGGCAAACCAGCTCTTGTTACTGTATTTCCTGAGTAGTTTTCATTTTGTCCGTTACCCAACGAAACCAGTTTGTTGTTTATTTTGGTAAAGTTGACAGAAGCATTAAATGAGAAATCATTGATTTTTTTGCTATAAGCCAATTCCAATTCAAAACCTTTATTTTCTACAGTTGCAGCGTTAGAAATTGGGTTTCCTCCGTCGTTTCCTGTAGTCAATAAAATTGGGAAACCAAATAATACATCTTCAGTACGAGCAATAAAATAATCTGCCGTAAAACGTAAATCATTATTTAAAACTCCTAAATCCAATCCGAAGTTGGTTTGTTTTAGTTTTTCCCAACGCAATTCAGAATTTGATAATTTTACTTGAGTTGCAGAAGGATATAAAGTCTGGTCTTTTCCTAATACAATTTGTCCAAAATTATTTACGAAGCTTTTGTACTCGTAATTTCCAATATTTCCAGATCCTAATTCTCCATAACTTGCTCTTAATTTTAAATCTTTAATGAATTCTGATTTAAAGAAAGATTCGTTGCTTATTCTCCATCCTGCAGAAATAGATGGAAAATTCCCCCATTTATTGCCATCGCTGAATCTTGAAGATCCGTCACGTCTGATTACGGCATTGAATAAATAACGATTATCATAATTGTATTCTAATCTTCCTAAATACGACGTTAAAGCCGCTTCATTAATAAAACCTCCAACAACTGGCGAATCTCCTTGGTTTAAAACTTCATAATATTCTCCAGTTCCAGAATTCATCGGAAGATTTCTTTTTGTTCCGTAAATCTGATCGTAATTGTCTTTTTGATAGGTCTGACCAACTAAAACCGTGATATCATGCTTTCCAAATTCTTTCTTGAAAGTCAATGTATTTTCGAACAATAAAGTTTCTGATCTTCCTTTGTTTTGGTCTGTCTGAGAAGGATCCTCAGGCTGGTTTAAAGTCCAGCTTCCTTTTTTTCTCATGTATTTATAAGAATCAAAACTTGTTTCATAACCAAAATTGAAACGGTATTTCAACCAAGGCACAAATTTTAATTCAGACCAAATGTTACCTCTAATTCTAAAGTTTTCGTTTGTTGTGTTAGAAAAATCAGCTAACGCCAAAGGGTTTGTTCCAAAAGTATCGGCAACTCCTTGTTTTCCGTAACCATATCCGCCTGGGTTAGAAGCGTCATAAAGCGGAATTGTAGGTGTCATTCTGTACACATCAATAATTGGATTTCCAGACATTTCATCTGTTTTAGAATTACTAATGGCTAAATTTTCTCCAATGCTAAAAATTCCTTTTGTACCGCTTGAATTCACACGGAATGAAATTCTGTCAAAATCAGTTCCGATAACAGTACCTTGATTTCCAAAATAATTTCCAGACATAAAGAATGAAGAATTCTCACTTCCTCCAGAAAAACTAGCATTATAATCTTGCATCATTCCCGTTTTAAAAACAGCATCTTGCCAATCTGTATTTACAGCCATATTTAAGTTTTGTCTCGGAAGTCCAGCATTGTCATACGCCATATTGTTGTATTTAGCAAACTCTTCGGTTCCCATTAAATCATAGCGAGGCATAGAGGTAAAACTGCTTTTTGCTGATACTTCAACCTGAAGCGGCCCTTTTTTACCTTTTTTAGTCGTAATGATAATAACACCATTTGCTGCTCTAGAACCATAGATTGCTGCTGCAGAAGCATCTTTTAAAACCTGAATCGATTCGATATCATTCGGGTTAAAATCTCTGTTTGCAGAAGTTACCAGACCATCAATTACATATAAAGGGTTTGTATTTTGAAGGTTTTTAAGTCCGCGAATTTCAACATTGGCTTCTTGGCCTGGGCGTCCGCCACCGCGAACTTTAACTCCCGTAACCAAGCCTTGAAGTCCGTCTGCAACTGTTGTAACTTGTCTTTTCTGAATTTCTTCTGGTTTAACTAATGCAACAGCTCCTGTAAGGTCTTTTTTCTGTTGCGATCCATAACCTACAACAACTATCTCGTCCAATTTCATGGCATTTTCTTCCATAGTAACATTTACAGAAGTTTTGTTGTTGATTGCAATTTCGATTGTTTTGTAGCCTTGCGAACTAAAAACTAGTGTCTGATTTCCACTGGCGGTAATTTTATAGCTTCCGTCAAAGTCTGTAACGGCACCATTTTGGGATCCTTTTATTAAAACATTCGCAAAAGGAACCGATTCGCCAGTTGCGGTAGTAACTTTTCCCGTAACAGTAATCTGCTGGGCAAAAGCGGACTGCAGTAATAAACTAAAGAAAACCAAGAGGTGATATCTCTTCGTTAAAAAGTGAGTGAACTTTGTTTTCATTGATTTTTGCATTTTAGATAGTTTTATTTCTTTTTGTGGTTTGGTTTAATGAAATATTGCTCTTTTTTATCCGTCTGGAATACGGGCAAAAAAAGAATTAATATTCTTTGGTTCTAATAAATTGTTCATTTTGTTTCAAAATTATTAATGGTTAGATTTTTCAAACTTTATTTTATTGATAGTATATTTTTAACCTTAAAATTTTATCAATATCATTTATTTGAAAATTCAAATTAGGGGCTTTTTATTCAAAATAAAATGCTTCATTTGTGTCAATATCTCTCTCAAATGATTCAAATTGTATTAAAAACAGTCCGTTTTCATTCAGATGCAACATTTTGTTGAATATTGAGACGATATGCAGAAATATTGATTTAAGCCTTATAAATACACCTATGCGTAAATTCTTTCTTTTTTTATGTTTCAGCTTTTTTTCGATAAATTTTTCGAATGCGCAAGATTATTATTTTAAACATTTTCAGGTTGAAGAAGGACTTTCCAACAATACCGTTTTAACCTCCATTCAAGACAATGATGGTTTTATGTGGTTTGGAACCAAAGATGGTCTAAATCGTTTTGACGGCTATCGTTTTAAAACCTACAGAAGCAACGGAGACCCAATACATAGTTTAGGAAGCAATTATATTCAATCGCTGCATGAACACAACGGCACGATTTGGGTTGGAACGGACAAAGGTTTGTATCATTACGATAAAAAGCTGGACAACTTTACGATTTTGAACGAAGCCATAAATGATCGTATCAATGACATCAATCACGATCAAAAAGACAACATTTGGTTTGTTTCGGGCAACATTTTGTATAAATATTCTCCAAAAAAGAAAGAAACGACCACTTTTAATCCAAACAAATATTTTATCACTACTTCGATAACAAAGGATTATAAAGGCGAAATCTGGGCTTCTTCTTTAAATAAAATCTATCATTATTCTGAAGAAAACCTTTCTTTTGAAAACATTGCTCTAAATCCGCCTGCTGATAAAGCCAATTTTAGAATCACTGTTATTTATGCTGTTGATCGCGAAAACATAGTAATTGGCACGCTCGATCACGGCGTACTCCTATATAATAGAAAAGATAAAACGACAAGCGAACTTAAATTTGGAATTAAAGAACCGGTTTTCGTGCGTCAATTCAGAAAAAAAGGAAACGACGAACTTTGGATTGCGAGCGAATCGGGTGTTTACGTGTATAATCTGAAAACCAAAACGGCTGTAAATCTGAAGAAAAATTACAACGATCCGTATGCTATTTCAGACAATGCCGCCTACTCGATTACCATTGACAAGGAAAACGGAATCTGGATTGGAACGTATTTTGGCGGTGTCAATTACCATCAGAAACAATACACGCAGTTTAAAAAGTACTTTCCGCAGAACAATCAAAATTCCATTAGCGGAAGCGCAGTTCGAGAAATTCATAAGGACGATCATGGCGATTTATGGATCGGAACCGAAGATGCTGGCGTGAATCGTTTTAATCCGAAAACACAAAAGTTTACGTCTTATCCTGTTTCCTACTATAATATTCATGCTCTAATGCCTCGAAAAGACAAAATCTGGGTCGGAACTTTTGAACATGGTTTAGATGTTTTGGATAGAAATTCTGGTGCAGTTTTAAGACATTACAGCGCAAATGACGGGCGAAGCGGACTTCATAGCAATTTTATCTTTTCTTTCTACGAAATGAAAAACAAGGAACTGATTGTCGTAACGACATCGGGGCTTTACCGTTACAACGAACAAGCCGATAATTTTGAAATCCTAAAGTTCTTTCCAGAAACGTATCATTATACGAATATGAAGGAAGACAGCGATGGCAATCTTTGGGCAGGAAGTTATCGTGACGGATTATTATTTTATAATCCGAAAACGAAGAAAAAAGAGGTTTTTACGTATGACTATAAAAATCCGAATGGAATAAGCAACAATACCATCAACGCCATTTTTGAAGACAGTTTTAAAAATCTGTGGATCGCCACTGAAAACGGATTGAATCTCGTAAACAGACAGAATCATACTTTTACCAAATTCACAACCAAAAACGGAATGCCGAGCAATGTTTTCTATTCTATTTTGGAAGACGATTCTAAAAATCTCTGGCTGACAACTTCTAAAGGTTTAGTGAAATTTGGTCCAGATCATAAAACCATCAAGATTTTTACCACTGCAAACGGATTACTGAGCGATCAATTCAATTATAATTCGGCTTTTAAAGATGCAAACGGCGATATGTATTTTGGAAACCTAAACGGAATGATCAGTTTTAATCCGAAGCACTTTAGCAAAAACAAATACACGCCTTTTATTTACATTACCAATCTACAAATCAACAATAAAGATATTGAGGTTAACAGTCCCGACTCTCCTATTTCGCAATCTATCTCGTTTGTGGACGAATTGGAGCTCAACAACAATCAGTCAACTTTTAATCTGGAATTTGCCTCTTTAAATTATACGGCGCCAGAATTGACAGAATATTGGTTTCAGCTTGAAAACGTTAATAATGACTGGGTTTATTTAGGAAGAAACAACAAAGTTTTCTTCACCGAACTGGCTCCTGGAGATTATGTTTTTAAAGTAAAATCATTGAATAGTTTTGGGGTTTGGAGTAAAGAAATAAAACTTAAAATTACCATTCTGCCTCCGTTTTACGCCAGCACTTATGCCTATGTCTTGTATTTTATATTGTGCTGTGCTGGATTTTATTACATTATCCGCTATTCTCAAAATCTGACTCAGATTAAGAATAACCGCAAAATAAAGCATCTAAACGACGAAAAAGAAAAAGAAATCTATCAGGCAAAAATTGACTTTTTTACCAATGTAGCGCACGAAATCAGAACGCCTCTAACTTTAATAAAAGGTCCGCTAGAAAAGCTTTTGGGAATGAAATACGAATCGGAAGAAGTGCCTCAGCATCTTTCGATTATGAAGAAAAATACTTCGCGCTTATTGAAGCTCGTAAATGAATTGCTTGATTTTAGAAAATCGGAAATTGGAGGTTTGAAATTGACTTTCGTCGAAGCGAATATTTCTTCGATGGTTCGAAATTTTCATTTGAGATTCAGCCAATTAATTGAAGAGCGCGGATTGGAATTTGACTTGGAATTGGGCGAAAAAGACATTCATGCTTTTGTCGATAAAGAAGCTTTTAAAAAGATTCTCAGCAATTTGATCAACAACGCTATTAAATATTCAAACAAAAAGGTTTCCATTTCTTTATTTAGAGATGAAAAGAAACTGCATTTGATTGTAAAAAATGATGGAAACATTATTCCTATTCATTTAAAAAATAAGATTTTCGAACCGTTTTTCAGGGTTGATGACAGCAGTACGGCTTCAGGAACTGGAATCGGACTTTCGTTAGCACATTCTTTGGCGCAATTGCATAACGGAAGTTTAGAATTGATTGAAGATGCTAGTTACAATATTTTCGAATTGCTTGTTCCGTTACATCAGGAAGAAGAATTTATGCTTTATGCCGATGCTGAAAAAGAACAGACAGAAAATGAAACGCCAAAAGAAGCTGTTGAAATTAAAAACGAAAAAGCGCAGGTTTTGGTTGTAGAGGATAATGAAGATCTTTTGAGTTTTATTACTACCGAATTGGCTGGAACATACACGATTTTAAAAGCAGAAAATGGCGAAGAAGCACTCAAAATCATTCATAACGAAAACATCCAACTTGTTATTTCAGATGTAACGATGCCTGTTATGGACGGAATTACGATGTGCAAAAAGATTAAAACTAATCTGGAAACGAGTCATATTCCGGTTATTTTATTAACTGCCAAAAATTCGCTAAAATCTCAAATCGACGGACTTGAAGTTGGTGCCGACGCTTATGTGGCAAAACCTTTTTCTATGGATTATCTGAAAGTACAAGCAAACAACTTGATTGAAAACCGCAGACAGATTATGAATTATTATGCGAGTTCTCCCCTTTCGCACATTAAAAGCATTGCTCACAATAAAACCGACGAAAAGTTCTTGAAAAAACTCGACGACGAAATTCTTAAAAACATTACAGATCAGGATTTGAGTGTAGAATCGCTTGCCGAAATCATGAATATGAGCCGTTCAACTTTATACCGAAAAATTAAAGACATCACAAACTTAAGTCCGAACGAATTAATCAATATCGTGCGATTAAAAAGAGCCGCAGAGTTATTATTAAACGAAAACTACAAAATGTACGAAATCGCAGAAATGGTAGGCTACAAATCGCAAACGAGCTTTGGACGTAATTTCCAGAAGCATTTTAATATGTCGCCAACAGATTATATCAATGCGAATAGATAATTAGAAAATGTGTCAATTAGATAATTAGTCAATTACTCTCATTATCTAATTATCTAATTGACTCATTGGCTAATTTCTACCACATATATTTCAAGATCAATCTTGCATTAAACGGTGTTCCAGCAGTAAAATGAATTTCTTCTACAGGATCCGTTTCATTTGCCAATCTTGATTCGGTTAAGAATTGTGTTTCTTTCCATTTGGTGTTGAAAATATTGTCGATGTTTACGCCTATCGAAACTTTCTTAATCTGATAATTTACAGAGAAATCGGTAATGCAATAGCCTTTTGCTACAACCGAATTGTCTTCGTTTGCTGGTCTATCTCCTAAGAAACGAGTTCTTATACTTCCTGAGAATCCTTTTAGATCTTTAACCGAAATTCCGTTCATTAAAGTATTTTTTGGAGCCAATGGCAGATAATCATTTCCTTTAGGCTCATCTATTGCTCTTGCGTGCGTGTACGTATAATCGGTATTCCAGAACAACCAATTGGTCAATTGATACCTGAAACCAAAATCGAAACCTTTTCTTTCTGTTTTCCCGCTTGGTTCAACAACCGCTTCGTCTCCCACATAAACAAACTCCTGCGCTAAATACAAATACCAAATTGCCGAATTAATAATCATGCGTGGAAATGGTTTCCAGTTGATTCCTAAATCTGCTCCGTAGGATTCTGGAAGAATTTTTTCCCCTTTTTGCGCCACTACTACACGCGTATCATTGCTATGAAATCCTTTTCCTAATTTCAAGAAATAGTTTAATTTATCATTTTGAGTATACAAAAAGTTCAGTTTCGGACTCACAATTGCTTTTGTCTGTGTCTGATTGGTATAGGTTGCCGCCAATTGATCTTCGTAACCAAATTTGAAATAATCTAAGCGCAAACCTCCGTTTACCAGCCATTTTCCAGATGTAAAATCAAGACTTGAATACGTAAATAAATTGGTCTGATTTACAGTCCCTAAACTCAAATACTCTAAAACTGTTTTTCTGTTTAAAGTATGCGATAATTCTACATCTTTATTATTATCGTTTCGAAGTCCAGCGCCCAATTTAAAACGCCATTGATTGTTTAATTTCTGATCGTATTCTGACTGAAAGCCTACAATAGTTCTGTTTTCTCTCTGTTTAATCTGATCGCCATTTATAGGATCATTTAAGAAAAAAGTAAAATTAGAATACAATTCAAAATCATATTTGCTTAAATATGCACTGCTTTTAATGTGTGTATTTTCATCAATTTTTGCATCATATTGCAGATTGAAATTGGTTCTGTCTGTATTTCCGCCTTCATTTGGATCGATTGCTCCATAATGCGAAATAGTTCCGTCGTTTACAGCACGATCTGGAATCTGTCCGCTAGCATCCCATTGACTTTTAAAATGTGAAACCGAGATAGCCAAACGATCTCCATTTTCCATTTTAGCATTGTATTTTCCAAACAAATTAATTCGGTTAAAGTTTTGCGGAGCATCAAAATAACCATCAGTCATCATGTATTCTCCTGCAAAATAAGCTGACTGATTTTCTTTATTCAATAAATTAAACATGGCTACAGTACGAAAAGTATCAAACTGTCCGCCCTCAAAAGAAATAGAACTATTTTGCAAAGCATTTTTAGTATTAAAACCAACATATCCAGCAGTGGTAAAATCGCCTTTATCTGCAAAATAAGCCCCTTTATCAAAATCAATATTATCAACCGTTTCCGGAATTACAAAGTGCAAATCCGAATAACCTTGTCCGTGTGCGTGCGAAACCATATTTACTGGCATTCCGTCTACGGTAATATTGATATCGGTTCCGTGATCACAGTCAAAACCTCTTAAAAAAATCTGTTCTGCTTTTCCTCCGCCAGCATGCTGACCTATGAAAAGTCCTGGAACCTTACGCAATAAATCCTGAGAATTAGAAATAGGCTGAATTTCAAAATCAATCTTAGAAATAGTATTCAGATATTTAAGATTATTGCCAATCTTAACTTCTTCTAGCAAAAATGGCTTTTCCTCTAATGAAATCGTCAGAAAATCTAAAGAAGCTAGTTTTATTTTTTGAGTAGAGAATCCTTTTTTGGTAATAACCAAACTATCATTTACCCGAACGCCTTCTAAAGTAAACTTTCCGTTTGCATCGCTATGAGCGTGTGTTTTTGAATTTAGGTTTCGAATCAAAACTTCTGATGATGCTTTTCCGTCAGCGTCGTTTACAATACCATTTAGAGATTGAGCATTAATTGCAAAAGAAAAAATAAAAAGGATAAAGGAGAATAAGAATTTCATTGCTATTTTGATAATTATTGGGGTAGTATGGACACAAAAATAGCATAATTAAAAGAATAACCATAAAAAAAGCCCTAAATCAAAAATTTAGAGCTTTTCTATATATAGTAAACCTTTTACTTTGAGAAAATTAATCCCATTTATTGGTTTTAGAAACGGCATATTTACCAGCTCCTGTAAAGAACAATGCTACAGCACCAAACAGATAAAGCCCCAATAATTCTAAAGCGTAACCTCCATGATCACTGATAGAGAAAATCTCCTGAGCATGTGCTGTTGCAACTGCTACGATACAAGTTATTGCCAAAAGAACTGCGGCAATTCTAGTTCTAAATCCTAATAAAATGGCAATTGGAGCTAAAACTTCGCCAATATAAACGGCATATCCAAATGCGCCCATGTTTTCTACGAGGAACGAAATTCCGTGAATCAGTTTAGAAACACCGTGAAAAAGCATTAATCCACCAGTACTTAAACGCAATAGCAATAATCCAAGGTCTGTGTTTTTTGAAATCATAAATAATTTTGTTTAGGTTAAAAATTTATATCAATTGGGTTTGTAAGCCGACTAAAATACAAAAATTTCCTATTTAAAAACAATATTATTTAAAACAATTCCAAATAACCGTTTTTAGGCGATCACAAAGCTCATTTTTAGCTTTAAAATTTGATAGCAATCTTTCCAATTGTTCGTCCAGACTCCAAAAGTTCGTGCGCTTTCTTAAGATTTTCAGCTGAAAGTCCGTTTAAGGTTGTATTTAAAGTTGTTTTCAAAATGCCATCATCCAACAAATCTGCTACGATATTTAAAATATTATGCTGTTCTACCATATCTTCTGTTTGGTACATTGAACGAGTGTACATTAATTCCCAAGAAAAAGACACGCTTTTGCTCTTTAATTTGGTTAATGCAACTGGATCGCTACTTCCGGTAATAGAGGCAATATGTCCTTGAGGTTTAATTAATTCGACCATTGTATCCCAATAAGCATTGGTGTCTACGAAATCTAAAATAAAATCAACATACTCAAAACCTGCTTCTCGAACAGATGAAACAAGGTCTTTATGATCTACCACAAAATCTGCTCCTTGCTGTTTGCACCAAGCAATTGTTTCTGGACGCGATGCTGTTGCAACAACAGTTAAACCCGCAATTTTCTTAGCCAATTGAATGGCAATCGAACCTACTCCTCCTGCTCCGCCAATAATTAGAATCGATTTTCCTTTGTCTTTATCTGCCGTAATTCTGATTCTGTCAAATAAAATTTCCCAAGCGGTTAAAGCGGTCAACGGAATTACAGCTGCTTCTTCGATGCTTAACGATTTAGGTTTTCTGCCCACAATTCTTTCGTCTATAATCTGATACTCGGCATTGCTCCCTTGTTTGGTAATATCTCCTGCATAATATACAGGATCTCCAACTTCAAACAAAGTAACATCTTGTCCGACAGCCTGAACAATTCCGACAGCATCCCAGCCAATAATTTTTGGAGTTTCAAGAACCGTATCTTTTGCGCTATTCTGGCGAATTTTAAAATCGACTGGATTTACAGAAATCGCATCAATTTTAACTAATAAATCGTGTGGCCCTGGAATTGGTTTTACGGCTTCAAACTCGATAAAACTTTCTGGGTTTTCTATGGGTAATGATGTTTTAAATCCTATTGCTTTCATTTCTTTTTAATATTTAAATTAAAACTATACCACAAAGATAAGACGAGTTGAAATCTCTTAATTGGTATATATTGAGTGTATATTTGTATATTTTTTTCAAAGATGCTAAGGTTCTAAGTTGCTAAGAGGCTAAGTTTTTTAAGCAGGTTTTATTGAATGCTTGTTAAGAAATTAAACATATAGTCCCAATAGCTTCGTGGCTATGCATTTAAATAAAGCCTTAAATTTGCTAAAAATACTACACTATGAATATCAGAAAAGCCGAAAAATCAGACTCAAAATATATTGCTCCTATATTATTATTAGCAATGGAAGACATTATCTATAAATTTATTGCAAAGGAAGATTACGCTGTAGCGAAAGATTTTCTGCAACATTTTGTCGAAAGTGAAAACAATCAGTATTCTTATCAAAACTGTTTTGTGGCAGAAGAGAATAACGAAATTATTGGTGCAGTAAATATTTATAATGGTGCAGATATTGAAGAATTGCGCGCGCCAATAATCGAATACGTTCGCAAACACTACAATCCTGACTTTGATCCAGAATTGGAAACCCGTGCTGGAGAATATTATATTGATTCTTTAGGCGTGAATCCGAAATATCAGGGAAAAGGAATTGGTTCTCAATTATTGCAATTTTTGATTGATAAATACGTTCATAAAAATAAAGAGGTTTTAGGTCTCCTGGTTGAAGAGGACAATCCGAGTGCTAAAAAACTGTATTTAAAGCTTGGTTTTAAAGTAGTTGGAAACAAAACTTTGGTTAAGAAGAACCTAGAACATCTTCAAATCAAAAATTAATTATAGAATGAAAAACATCACAATATTAGAAGCAGGTTTAATTTTAAGAATAGTTTTAGGAATCACAATGCTTTCGGCCGTAGCAGACCGATTTGGAGTTTGGGGCGCACCGGGATCTAACGCAGTCGCCTGGGGAAATTGGGAAAACTTTGTTATCTACACACAAACCCTAAATTCTTTTGCCAACAAAGCCACAGCAGAAATTCTTGCAGGAGTTGCCACTTTCTTTGAAGTTTTACTGAGTCTTCTACTATTATTTGGTTTCAAAACCAGACTTGCCGCTTTAGGAACTACCATTTTAATGTTCTTTTTTGCTTTTGCCATGTCAGTTTCCGTTTCTGTAAAAGCGCCTCTTGATTATTCGGTTTGGACAAGTTGTGCGGCAGCTTTACTATTGGCTAATATTGGAAAAACATCTTATGCTGTTGACAATAGAATATAGTTTTTTAGGTTGATGGTTTTTGGTTGATAGTTGATGGGTTAAAAACTTTTCCTAACAACCAAAAACTATCAACTATCAACCAAAAAAAATCAATTCAAATCTTTTTTCGGAAATAAATTCGTTTTGGAAATTGATCTTCCCTACTTTCTTCCAAATCAAATTCTTCGTAATTCAATAATCGTAATATATCGATTAAAGCATTGTCTATGGCAAAAGTTTTCACCCAGATTAAATCATGTTTTCGCTGGTAAGCAATTTCTTCGGCACGTTTAATAAGCGCTTTTAAATCTTCTTCATCAAAATAAATAATCTCACTTAGATTAATTGCTTTTAACGCTCCCAGATTTTCGTTTAATATTCTTGACGAATCCAATTTTAAATACGATTGTGGTGTTTCACCAAGATATGCCATCAGAATTTCGATCGAAAAATCATTCTGAATTCGAAACAATTCTTTTTGAGAAAGATGCTGTTCTGCATATTTTTCTCCCAAATCTTTTTCCTTAAATAAATTGGTATAAAACTGGACAGCTTTGTCTTCCATCCAAAAGACATTGTCGTTAATGATGACAACAAATTTTGCAATTTTACTCATTTCTTTTCCTTTTTAATAAAAGAGCAAAGTTGTACCGATTATAGGTCCGAAAAAAGAGCGATACGGCTTCAAAATTGTGCAAAATGTCGGAAACCCTATTTTAATCGTTTTGTTTTTTCCGATATTCTAAAGGCGAAATTCCTTCGTAGTTTTTAAAGAATCTTCCAAAAGCAGATTGATCAGTAAAATGGAGCAAATCGCTTATCTGATTGATGGACATTTTTTTATGCTGCAATAAAACTTTGGCTTCTAGAATCACCATTTCGCTAATCCAGTCACTCGCAGTCTTACCGCTGTGTTTTTTAATGACTTCAGATAAATATTTTCGGCTTACATTTAGTTTATCAGCATAATGCTGTACCGTTCTAAAATTCAAAAAGTCCTTAAATAGCAGTTCTTTAAACTGTTCAAATAAAGGATTGTGCGTTTCTGTAATGCTCTTTTCTTCCTGAATAGCATCAATTTCATAAATTAAAATATACAGATAACTTCTCAAAATAGAAGCTTGATTCTTAGATCTGTTTTCTGATGCTTCTTTAATCAAATTAAAAATACGTTCAAATTTATTTTCATCTGTTTTGGCAAGTTGTGACAAATGACTATGATGGTTTTCAAAGAAATTATATTGGGCAAGAAAAAACACATTTGTCTGATTTTCGAGAAAAAAATGTGGCTTAAAAAATATAATATCAATTAAAATTTCATCATCATTTTTAGAAAAACTCCTAATCACAGATGGTCCCAAAGTAATAAGAGCTGGAGCATGAACGACTTTTTTTTCGAGTCCCGTCTGCATGATTATGCTTCCTTTTCTCAGAAATTCAATTGCATAACTTTCTGCACGATAAGGTTCGCTAATATATGGATGATCGCTTGTCCGAATATAGAAATACTCTTTCTGATCTGCATTAGAAAACAAACTCTTATGATGCGTTAAGGAATAAGTAAGGATTTTATTCTTCAAGACTGCTTTTTTTGGTAATCATTATCATTTCAAATATACCGCTTTTTTTAGTGTTCAGCCTCAGTTACAGTCTTTGCGGTAAGAACAGTTAGCTTTGTCAAAGTTTGAAACTTTGACAAAGCTTCTAGACTCTAAAGCGGACTGAGACTGCGACCGAAAACTGATCACTAAACAAACACTGAACACTAAAAAATTTTTAAGGTATATTTAAGGTCATAAAGCTGTTTCTAACAAATTTGTATTCGTAAATTAGCAAATACAAAAAACATATCTTAAATGACAATACTTACCTTTACGCTTATAATGATTCTAGGAGCTTTTTTAGCTGGTTTTATCGGTTCATTATCAGGCTTGGGCGGAGGAATTATCATCATTCCGCTTCTCACCATTATTCTCGGTGTCGATATTCATTATGCCATTGGAGCTGCTTTAGTCTCTGTTATCGCCACTTCTTCGGGTTCTGCTGCAGCTTATGTAAAAGAAGGAATCACCAACATGCGAATGGGAATTTTTCTCGAAATCGCCACTACAATTGGAGCGGTTTGCGGAGCATTGCTTTCGACTATTGCCCCTACTTCTTTTATAGCCGTTTTGTTTGGTTTAACGCTGATTTTCTCTGCTATTAATTCGCTTCGAAAAAAAGAAGAACATATTGTTTTAGAATCTAGTCCGCTGGCTAAAAAGCTAAAATTGGACGGAACTTATCCTGCTCATGATGGAGAAGTCATAAAATACGGAACCAAAAATGTAATTGGCGGTTTTAGTATGATGGGTGTTGCCGGAATGATGTCTGGATTGCTCGGAATTGGTTCTGGTGCTTTTAAAGTAATTGCAATGGACAATATTATGCGTGTTCCTTTTAAAGTTTCAACCACAACCAGTAATTTTATGATGGGTGTTACGGCAATGGCGAGTTCTGTTATCTATATTCAAAAAGGATATATCGAACCTGGAATCTGTATGCCAGTTGTAATTGGAGTTTTGTTTGGAGCTATGGCTGGAGCCAAAATCTTAGTGCGAACAAACCCAAAGAAATTGAGAATATTTTTTGCTTGCCTAATTTTTGTTTTGGCAATCAATATGATATATAACGGACTAAATGGAAAAATCTAATATGGTACAGGAAGAAAAATTTGGAGAAAAAGATTTTCAGACAATTATAGGAAACTTGCTTCGTTACGGAGTTTGGATTTCGTTATCGGTAGCCTTCATTGGCGGAATTGTTTATTTGATTCATAACGGAAATCAGATTGAGGATTATTCTGTTTTTAAAGAAAATGATCGCAATATATTTGAAGTAATCGCCACAATTTACAACGGAGCAATTCAAGGAAACGGAGAATCGTTAATATTTACAGGAATTATTTTCTTGTTTATGACACCTGTTTTACGTGTGCTGCTTTCGTTATTTTCATTTTTATTGGAAAAAGATTATTTATACGTTGGCATTACATTAATTGTAATCCTGATTATCATTATCAGTATATCCTTTGGTTTCTCACATTAAAAAAATTATAGAATTTAGATTTAAGATTGTAGAATTTGGAATTTAAATATTGAAATTTAAAAATATGGAAATAGGAATAGACAGTTTTGCTTCGGCAATGTATGGCGACAACAATACTCTGAGCAGTGTTGATGCTATGGAACAGCTACTACAGCGAATTGAATTTGCAGATCAGGCTGGTCTAGATGTTTTCGGAATTGGAGAACATCATAAAAAAGAGTTTTTAGATTCTGCTACGGTTGTTATTTTGAGTGCTGCAGCAGCAAGAACAAAAAGTATCCGACTGGCAAGTGCTGTTTCCGTTTTAAGCGCTGCAGATCCTGTGAGAGTTTATCAGAGTTTTGCGACTTTAGATTTAATTTCGAAAGGAAGAGCCGAAATTGTAGTTGGTCGTGGTTCTTCTATTGAGGCTTATCCCCTTTTTGGATTCAATCTGAATGATTATGATAAACTTTTCAGCGAAAAACTAGACTTGCTTTTGCAGATTCGTGACAACGAGTTTGTAAACTGGGAAGGGAAATTTCGTCCTGCCATAAATAATTTACCTGTTTATCCGAGAGCAATACAAGAGAAATTGCCTATCTGGCTTGGAGTTGGCGGTACTCCAGAATCTTTTATAAGAGCTGGATCACTTGGGCTTCCGTTAATGGTTGCTGTTATTGGCGGACAAACACATCGTTTTAAACCTTTAGTTGATTTATATAGAGAAGCAGGAAAAGCTGCGGGCTATAAACCAAATGAATTAAAAGTCGGTTTACATTCGCCTGGCTATGTTGGTACCACAACAGAAAAAGCAATTGAAGAATACTATCCTGGTTATGCCGAATTATGGACGAAATTAGGATACGAAAGAGGTTGGCCTCCTGTAACAAAAGGCAAATTTGATGGTTTAATTGATGATCTAGGCGTTTTAATTGTCGGAGGTCCGGAAAGAGCTGCAGAGAAAATCCTTCGACACAGCGAAGCACTTGGAGGCGTAGATCGATTTACTTTCCAAATGGATAATGCTGGATTAACGCATAAACAATTAATGAATGCGATTGAATTGATTGGCACAAAATTGATTCCTTTGATTAAGAAGGGATAGTTTTTTTGCCACAGATTGCACAGATTAAAAGGATTTTTTCTTTTTATTCCTTATTTTATAGATTGCTATTGTTATTAAAATTTGTGAAATTTTCACGCAGATTTAAAATGATTTTGGTACATGAAGCAAATCATTATTTATGAATTAAAAAATCTGCACGATCTGCAAAATCTGCGAGAAAAGATGGTTTTACTAATAGAATTTTAAAATCTCTCCAATAATTAAGTAGCGTCCAGCTTCAGCTGGATGGAAAATATAGCAAAATCTAAAAGGCTATAGCCAAACATCACTAGTTTGGCTAAAGCCTTTTTTTTTAGATCTTTATTTGTTACCTCCAGTTAAAACTGGAGGCAATTCAAAAGAATTATAATTTTAAGAATCTTTGTACTTAGAACCTTAGTATCTTAGCATCTTAAAAAAAAGCATCGCCAATTAAGACGATGCTTTTGTTATGATTTGCAATTTTTCAACGATAACAAACCAATTTAGAATTTATAAGTAAGACCAACTCTAAAGTTTCGTCCTGGTTCTGCCTGCCAATAGTAAGCTTGTAACCACTCATAATAAGAACCACTGTATAGATATTTGTCTAGTATATTAAATACATTTGCTGTTACTTTAACTTTCCCTATTTCATAAGATAGTCCTCCATCTAACTTAAAGTAAGTAGGCAATCTTTCAAGACCTTCACCCCAAGTATCTGTTTGACGTCCATCAAGGAATGTACCGCCTATAGAAGCTCCAAATCCTTTTAATTTACCATTTTGAACAGTATAATTTAACCATGCATTTGCAGTATGTTTTGAATATCCAGGAACAATATCACCTTTTTCAATACCTTCCACATTAGATTTTGTTACAATAGATTCTGTAAAAGCATAATTTGCAATAAGATTAAGACCATCAAATATTTTTCCTCTTAAATCAAACTCAAACCCTTGCGCTCTTTTTTCTCCCAATACAATTTTTGTCGGATTCGACGGAGTACTTAAAGGATCACTAGTTAATTCATTCTTTTTCAAAATATTATAAACAGACAAAGTAGTATTCCAAGAACCGTCAAACCAATCTTTTTTGATACCAAATTCGACGTTATTACCTGTTAATGGCTTCAACTCACCATCTCTAACAACACCAGATTGCGGTGTAAAAGCTTGATCGTATAACCCGTAAACAGCAAAATCATTAGTGATAGAATAGCTTACTCCAAAACGTGGTGTAATATGGCTATCTTCCTGTGGGTCGTCATAGCTGCTAGTCTGTTTAATCCATGTATATCTTGCTGCAAGTGTTACTCTCAGTTTATTTTCAAAAAATCCAAGTTCATCCTGAATATATCCTGCTGCATATTTTGATCCATAAAGTCCTCCTGCTCTTTGGCTTAAAGGTGTATCGTGATCAAATTGCGGAAAACCATTCGAAGGAGTTCCATAATTAGGGTTATAAATATTAAAAGGATTATCAACAGTATCAAGATCATGAGACTGTCCCCAATCTGCCATATAATCTTTGTCACCTAAATCTACACCTCCCAAAACTTTATGAGAAATGGCTCCTGTATTAAATTTTCCATTCACGAAAATTTGTCCCAAAAACATATTACTATCTGCATCCCAAATACCCACATTTCTAATAATATCTCCGTTACCAATGTCTCCATTTGCAGTTGTTGCTGGCCCTACAGCAGATGGCCAAGAACTATATCCTTGTTGAATATATTTGAAATAAGAAGTCTGAGCTGTCAATTTCCAGTTTTCGTCAAATTTATGTTCAAATTGCAAATAACCACTGTGATCTTGAATATTAGTATCTGGCAAACCTGGTGCCGTCATGGTAAAATCACGTGGCAAAGTAGCATAACCACCCGCTTTAGGTCCAAAAACATAGTAAGAACCAACTTCTGTCATGTTTGCATATTGAAAATTATACTCAAAAGTCAATTTAGTTCTATCATCAAATTGGTATGAAATAACTGGCGCAATAACATAACGGTCATTGTGCTCAAACGGACGATGAGATCCTTTCTTTTGTGCTGCTCCATTAAATCTATAAAGCAATTTTCCTTTTTTATCTAATTTTCCGTCAAGATCGACACTCACTCTATAAAAATCGTAGCTTCCGCCAAGAACGCTTACTTCGCCTTTTGTAACTCCTGTCGGTTTTTTAGTCACCACATTATACAATCCGCTTGGATCACCACTTGAAAGCATAAAACCAGCTGGTCCTTTTACAAACTCGATATGATCTACAAAACTCATATCTTCAGTTAATGGTCCCCAGAAAGAAGAAACTACATTAAATCCGTTTCTAAAAGCTTGAATTTGAGAACCTCTCATTGTAATATTGGTATACAAATCTCCCCAATGCTCCAAACGTACAGCACCACTCACATTTCGGATTACACCGTCGCTCATACTTGTAATTTGTTGGTCTTTTAAGGTTTGACCGCTTACAATTTGTATGTTTTGAGGAATTTCTAAAACTGGCGTTTGAAGACGTAATGACAATGAAGGCTTATCTTGCTTGTATTTATTCTTTTTAATCACCACTTCATCAAGATCTTCCTGGCTTTCTGAAAGAGAAAAATTCTTAGTTGTTACTTGTTTTGAATTAACTACGATTTTATCCTCAATAGGCTGAATTCCTACTCCATTTAATACGATAGTATAAGTTCCTGGTTTTACATTTTTAATTTCGTAATGTCCTGAAACAGTCGTAATATCTGAATATTTTGTTCCTTTTAAAGCTACAGCAATATTTTCTGCAGGTTTATTGCCACTCAAAGAAACTTTCCCGTTTACAGTTCCAAGCTGTTGCGCCATCATATTTAATGAGCTCAAAAGCAGTACGAAAAAGTAAACTTTTGGATTAAAAATTATTTTCATTTGGTTTTGATTTTAAATTGAGCGACAAAAGTATGTGCTAATCTCAACTTTTCCAAATTATTTTTATCCATTCTAAATAAATACAACAAAATAAAGAAGATCAGTAGAAATAATTCTAAAAACTTTAATTCTCAGTTATTTCCTGATAATCTTAATCTGCATTAAGAAGGAAACCAAAATCTATTTCTATCTTTATATTTCGAAATTTCAAAACCAAAAACAAATAACTTCCTGATATGAAATCAAATACAATAAGAAAAGTTGCCATTGTAGGCTATAACAGAATTCCTTTTGCAAGAGCTAATACAGCCTATTCTAATGTGGGAAATAAAGAAATGATGACCGCTGCACTCAATGGTCTTATTGATAAATACAATCTAAAAGGAAAATTATTAGGCGAAGTTGCGGGAGGTGCAGTAATTAAACATACTTATGACAACAATTTGATTCGAGAATGCGTCATGCAAACCAGTCTAGATCCAGCAACACCTGCATGTGATTTGCAGCAGGCTTGCGATACCGGAATTGAAAGTGCTATTTATATTGCCAACAAAATTGCACTTGGACAAATTGACTCAGGAATTGCCGGTGGCGTAGATTCTATCAGTGATATGCCGATTGCGGTAAGCGAAAAACTAAGAAAAATTCTTTTAGAAGCAAGACAAGCAAAATCATTAGGTTCAAAAATTAAAACGTTTTTAAAACTTCGTCCAAAAGATTTATCCCCATTAGTTCCTAGAAATGAAGAATCTCAAACTGGACTCTCTATGGGCGGACATACTGAGATTACAGCAAAATATTATAAAATTTCGCGTGAAGACCAAGATGAGTTTGCTTTAAGAAGTCATTTGAATATGGCAAAAGCATATGATGAAGGCTTCTTTGATGATATGATTACGCCTTTCAACGGATTGGATAAAGACAATAATCTTAGAAGAGACAGTACAATTGAAAAATTAGCGAAATTAAGACCAGCATTTGACAAAGTAAATGGTACTTTGACTGCAGGAAATTCAACACCTTTAACAGATGGAGCTTCCTGTATTCTTCTTGCTAGCGAAGAATGGGCAAAAGAACAAGGACTTCCTATTTTGGCTTATATTACTTTCGCAGAAATTGCTGCTATTGAATATGTCAAAAATCAACAGAATCTTCTGTTAGCGCCTTTATTTGCTGCTTCAAGAATGTTGGAAAAAGCAGAATTAAACTTGCAAGATTTTGATTATTACGAAATTCACGAAGCTTTTGCTGCTCAAACTTTAGCAACCTTAAAAATCTGGGAAAGCCCTGAATTAAGTGCCGAAATTGGCTTAAAGAAAACGTTAGGCGCAATAGATCGAAATAAATTGAACGTAAAAGGAAGCAGTTTAGCAGCCGCGCACCCATTTGCCGCAACTGGCGGAAGAATTATTGGCGTAATGGCCAAATTATTGAACGAAAAAGGTTCAGGAAGAGGCTTAATTTCTATTTGTGCTGCAGGAGGTCAAGGAGTTACCATGATAATCGAAAAATAATTTTTTAAAAATATTTCAATTCAATTTTATAAATCTGCTGAATCTGCTAAATCTGCGGGAGTAATTTTTGCTCGCAGATTTAGCAGATTCAGCAGATTTTTTTTGTCTCTATCAACTAAACCCGACAGGTTTTAAAAACCTGTCGGGTTTAACTCAACATACTGCTATTTAATATACTTAAAGTTCATTTTTGTTTAAATATATTCATACAAAAACAGCTAAATATCAATATTTTATACTAAATTTAGTTTTCTATTAAAGCTTTTGTATCAATTCATTTTAAACCACTAAAAATGATGGAATCAAAAATACCCGAAGGTCCTCTTGCTGATAAATGGAGTCTTTACAAGTCTAAAGCCAAATTAGTCAATCCCGCAAACCGAAAAAAACTAAATATTATAGTAGTCGGAACAGGTCTTGCGGGCGCTTCGTGCGCGGCTTCTCTTGCTGAACAAGGATATAATATTAAATCTTTCTGCTTTCAGGATTCTCCACGACGCGCACATTCTGTTGCCGCTCAAGGCGGAGTAAATGCTGCCAAAAACTACAAAAATGATGGCGATAGCACTTATAGAATGTTTTATGATACTATAAAAGGTGGCGATTTTAGATCTCGTGAAGCCAATGTTTATCGTTTAGCCGAATGTTCTGCTCATCTTATTGACCATGCAGTTGCACAAGGGGTTCCTTTTGCAAGAGAATATGCGGGATATTTAAACAATAGATCTTTTGGAGGTGTTCAGGTTTCTCGAACTTTCTATGCGAGAGGACAAACCGGACAACAGCTTTTATTGGGCGCTTATCAAGCCTTGGAGCGTCAGGCGTCTTTAGGAAAAGTGACTTTATTTACCCGTCACGAAATGCTTGAACTCGTGGTTATTGATGGCAAAGCCAAAGGAATAATTGCTCGAAATCTTGAAACAGGAATTTTAGAACGTCATGCCGCTGATGCCGTAGTTTTGGCTTCTGGAGGTTACGGAAAAGTATATTATTTGTCTACATTGGCAATGGGTTGCAATAGCTCTGCACTTTGGAGGGCGCATAAAAAAGGAGCTTTCATGGCTGGTGTAAGTTGGATTCAGTTTCACCCTACTTCTCTTCCTCAACATGGTGAAAACCAGTCAAAACTGACTTTAATGTCGGAATCGCTTCGAAATGACGGTCGTATCTGGGTTCCTAAAAAAGCCGCAGATGAACGAACTGCAAATGCCATTCCCGAAGAAGAACGCGATTATTACTTAGAACGCCGTTATCCTTCATTTGGAAATCTAGCGCCAAGAGATATTTCGTCAAGAGCGGCAAAAGAAAGAATTGATGCCGGTCATGGCGTTGGACCTATGAAAAATGCGATTTATCTCGATTTCTCGGATGCCATTAAAGCGCAGGGAAAAGATAAAATCGAAGCCAAATACAGCAATCTTTTTGCCATGTACGAAAAAATTACAGGCATAAACGCTTATAAAGAACCAATGCTGATTTCACCCTCAGCACATTTCACAATGGGCGGACTTTGGGTTGATTATGAACTTATGACTACTATTCCTGGTCTATTTGCTTTGGGCGAAGCCAATTTTGCCGATCATGGTGCTAATCGCTTAGGTGCAAATTCGCTGCTACAAGCTTGTGTCGACGGCTATTTTATTGCGCCATATACAATCCCGAATTATTTGGCAGGCGAATTGAATTCACCGAAATCTGATATTTCGCATCCTGCATTTGAGGAAGCTGAAAAAGCAGTGAGAAGACAACTGGATCGCTTTTTACATACGAACGGAACACTTTCAGCAGATTATTTCCATAAAAAAATCGGACGTCTTCTATACGAAAAATGCGGTCTTTCACGAAGCAGGCAAAAATTGGAAGAAGCCTTAATCGAAATTCGTGAACTGAAAGTTTCTTTTGAAAAAGATCTGAGAATTACAGGAGATAATACTTTAAACAGCGAACTAGAAAAGGCAGGTCGAATTGCCGATTATATAGAATTAGCAGAATTAATGTGTTACGATGCCTTACAGCGTGAAGAATCCTGCGGCGCACACTTTAGAGAAGAATATCAAACCGCTGATGGTGAAGCTGTTCGTAATGACAAGGAATTCTGTTACGTATCGGCTTGGGAATGGAAAGGTTTAAATAACGAACCCGAACTCCACAAAGAACCTTTAACCTTTGAATCGGTGGAACTTGCAGTGAGAAGCTATAAATAAATGGTGAATTGTTAATTGTAAATTATTAATTAACAACTCAAAATTCATAACTCATAACTCATAATTATCTATGAAACTTTATCTAAAAATATGGCGGCAGTTTAATTCTTCAACTAAAGGAGAAATGACAGATTATGAAATTGATGGAGTATCTGAACATATGTCGTTTCTAGAAATGTTGGATCTTTTAAACGAATCTCTAATTCAAAATGGAGAACGCGTAATCGAATTTGATCACGACTGCCGTGAAGGAATCTGCGGTCAATGCGGTGTAATGATAAACGGACGCGCTCACGGGCCTTTAAAAAACACTACAACCTGCCAACTCCATATGAGAAGTTTTAAGGATGGAGATACTATTTATATTGAACCTTTTCGTGCTAAAGCTTTTCCTGTTCTACGTGATTTAAAAATTGACCGAAAAGCATTTGATTCTATCATTGCTTCGGGAGGTTTTATTGGCGCTGCTACGGGTCAGGCGCCAGAAGCAAACAGTATTCCGATTTCATACGAAACTGCAGAAGCCGCTTTTGATGCTGCTGCCTGTATTGGGTGCGGAGCTTGTGTCGCTTCGTGCAAAAATGCGAGCGCCGCTTTGTTTGTTGGTGCTAAAATAACGCACTTAGCGCTTTTGCCCCAAGGAAAATTAGAAGCCCAAACACGTGCAGTTTCGATGGTAAAACAAATGGATGAAGAAGGTTTTGGAGCTTGTTCTGATACGAGAGCCTGCGAAATCGAATGTCCGCAGGGAATTTCGGTGCTTTCAATTGCTAAAATGAATTTAGAATATATGAAGGCTTTGACTTTTAGGAAATAAGTTTTTTTTTGCCACAAAGACGCAAAGACGCAAAGTTTTTCTTTTTTAAGTTTTAAAACTTTGCGTCTTTGCGAGATTAAAAAAATATTTTAAATACATTGCGCTTATCCTTCGACTTCGCTCAGGAAGACAAATAGCGATTCAACTATTTTCAATAAAAAACTTTGCGCCTCTGCGTCTTTGCGAGATTAAATATACTTTTAATACTTTGCGCTTATCCTTCGACTTCGCTCAGGAAGACAAATAGCGATTCAACTATTTTCAATAAAAAACTTTGCGAGATAAAGAAAACCTAGTGCCTTTGTGTCTTAGCGGCAAAAAACAAACTTAAACCGTAAAATAAGGTGTCAAGATATCTTCAAAATTATAAAGTCCTTTTTCTTTTCCTTTTAGATTTTCAGCCACAAAAATGACTCCGTTTCCGAAGGCTTCTCTCGAAATCGATTCGTGTATTAAACGTACAGTTTGAAAAGGGAAACCAAAAATAACCTCGTGTTTACCAACTATTCCTCCTGCCCTAACAACGTTTATATTTTCTTTATCGACATCAAGTGCTTCAGCAATTTTTACTGCTGTTCCAGATGTTCCTTCTTTGGCTTTAAAATGCTCTTCGTTTACTTCAATATCAACCCAAGGAGCAATTTTCTTTAAAAATTTCGCTGCAAACAATAAATAGTTAACTCCCAACGTAATATTTGGTGACCAAAATACTGTTGTTTTATCTGCTAGTTTCTTGAGTAATTTTAGTTCTTTTTCCTTGTAATGGGAAATTGCCGAAATAATTTTTACTTTATATTTTGCTGCTGTTTCTCCATAAGTATAAATTCCTTCGTTAGAAGAAAAATCGATAATTACATCTACCGGATGTTTTTCTAATAATTCTTCAACAGAGGTATGAGAACTAGAATAGATTAAGCCGGGTTCATCTGACTGGATTCCAAAAAACTCAGGAACCGATCTGTGTTCCAAAACATTGCTTTGTCTTAAAACCCATTCAAGGCTGAATTTTTTATTTTCTAATAGTATTGAAGCTACTGATTTTCCAGTTTTTCCGAATCCGATTAATCCTATTTTCATAAGCATTTATTTTTTTATGGGCGAAGCGTGCCCGGTTGAAAATATTGATATTGTAAAGTGGCCAATATCAATCCTAATTTTAATTTTTTAAGGCAGTTTTAGAACCGCCTGTTCATAAAAATAGGGAAATCATAACAGAATAACCAACAAAATCTTCATTTTATAACAATAAAAATAGTTATTAGTACGATTTCATTTGTTAATACAAGATCTAAGCGTCATATAATACTCTTAAACGTTCTTTTAAATTATTCTATTTAAAATGTTAAAAAATGACTTTAAAAAAAAGATTTGATGATATACAAGTAAACATATTTTAACTAGATTTATGACCTGATATCCCCAAATTAATATCGTAAATAATGGCTTACAATAACAATGGATTACTTCGTTTTCTTGATGCTCAAAACAAATTGTATTTAACAGCTCTGGACGAAATCAAAAATGGCAAAAAAGAATCTCCTTGGATGTGGTTTATTTTTCCTCAGATAAAAGGAATGGGTTCGAGTGATACTTCTAAATTTTACGAAATCAAAAATGCTGATGAAGCAATTGCCTTTCTTGAGCATCCAATTCTAGGAAAACATCTTGTAGAAATTACCTCAGAACTTGTCAAAAAAGAAGAAAATGTTGCTGATATTTTCGAAAGTATTGATATAGAAAAGCTTCAATCGTGTATGACTTTGTTTGCAAGTGTTCAAAATAGCGAACCAATTTTTCAGGAAGTCCTGCATAAATATTTCGATGGTTCATCTGATTTTCATACGCTGCAGCTATTATATAGCAATCTTTAAAATTTTAGAAATATAGTATTGATAGATAAGATAAATAAGTCTGTAAAGACCTTTTTAACAAGGCTTTAGTGTCTTTATTTTTGGATAAAGTTCATTTTAAAAAACTTAACAAACTTTAATGTAAAATAAACTGCCATTTTACTATTTTTGGCCAAATTTTTAGAAAAATCTCAACAAAACAATATTTGCACAAATTAAAATTAATGAAAAAACTACTTTTTATAAGTATTTTATTAGTCCTTGCAATTTATGTATTCAGAGAAACGGTTTATAAACCTTATCTATGGAAAGAAGCTATGGAAACTCCAGAGCATAAACTAAAACTAGGAAGTTTTGTTTTTAGCAAACAAAGAGATGAAAATGGAAATAGTGGAACAGCAAAAAAATATTTTGTTTTTAAAGTCACCGAAATAAATGGCGATTATGTACGTTTTTCGATAGTTCGCAAATTATCTGAAAAAGGAACTAACAAATCTTCTGATTTTTCAATGCCAAGGGAGACTTATAGAAGTTTTAAACGCAATATCAAAAAAGTTACGGTAACAGGAATTTTACGTGAAGATTTAAACAAGGAAGGTGGACATACTGCAAACGATTATCTTTTAAAAAAATATCCTTCGTTAAAAAAATCGCTTTACTATTACGAGGAGATTCCTAAAACGGAAGAAAATATTAATGAACCTAAAGAATATTTTAATCTCGTTTATTCAAAAGAAAAAATCATCGAGAAGAGAAAGCTCATCCCGTATATTGTCTCAGACAATAATATTCCTGAACTAGCAAGGCATTTATCTCAAAGAGTATGTGTAATTCTAAATTAAACTAAGAACTCCCAATCGTTATAATTGGGAGTTTTTTTTTGAAAGTTTTCATCAAAAAAAAATCTCTTTCTAAACCTATTCTGAATAATTTTTCGCGAAACAACTAATAATTTTATTTTATTTAGAATTAATATAAATAAACTTTTATATTTGCCACTTTCTGAGCAAAATTGAGTAGTTCTTTAAACTTACCCTCTATTGCTTTTTTCAAAGTAAATTCCATTTAATGAACAATAATGCCCGTTTCGAATTAGATCTTTTTCTTTCCTTTAAGGAAGGCGACGAAACTGCATTTAAGTTTTTTTACGACAAATATTTTAGAAGAATCCAGTCTTTCAGCGTTCAGTTTATTTATGATCAAGACGAAGCTGAAAATCTTGCTCAGGAAGCCTTACTACATCTATGGCAAAATAAAGAAAACGTAGAATCTGTTAACGGAATTCAAGCTTTCTTATTTACTTATGCCAAATCAAAATGCTTGAATTTAATTCGTCATAATAAAGTGAAGGATAAATTCAAAAATGACCTCTTAAACCACAAAGAAAGAGAATTGGATATCGAAGTTTTAAATTCGATTCAGTTCGACACTTTAGAATTAACCGAATTAGAACGAATAATTCAGGAATCTATCAGCGAATTGCCTCCTAAAACTCGAGAAGTTTTCATCAAAAAACGTTTCGAGAATAAAAAAAATGCAGAAATCGCCGAAGAGTTGGGAGTTTCCTTAAAAGCTGTTGAAGCCCATATGACAAAGGCTTTAAAGATTTTAAAAACCAAATTATCTGATTATTTGTTCTTGATTTTTATCCTTATTTATAATAATTAAGAATAAAAGGTAGGGTATTTTAATTCTGAGGTGTACTTATAATGGCGAGAAGTTTTAAAAAGCATATATGACATCGGAAATAATAAATAAATACCTTTCTAACGAAGCTTCAGAACAAGAAGTTCAGGCACTTTTTGATTGGATTGAAGCATCTGAAGAAAACAAACAGCAATTTTTAAAGACTAAGAAAATTTGGGCATTAAGCACACTTTCTTCCAATTTAACAATTGAAACTATTCCGGTCCTTCAAATGAAACCGAAAAACAAAATCAGACAGTATTTACAATATGCTGCAATATTTTTAGTATCTCTAGGTTTGGGTACGACTATTTATTTATTTAATGGTCAGCCAGAAACTCCAAAAGAAATTGTTCTAGAATTGGGCGACGGCCGTCTGGAATATTTCTCAGGAAAAAACCAGACTGCTCTTTTAAATGACAAAGGCGATTTGATTGCCAAAAAATTTCCGACCGAGATTGTTTACTTTGGCAAAGTTCAGGATCATAAAGTAATTTATAATACGCTTTCAATTCCGTACGGAAAACGTTTCAAACTTAAACTTTCAGATGGTACCGTTGTGAGTTTAAATTCTGGAACAACTTTACGCTATCCGGAGCAATTTGGCTTAAACGGAAATAGAAATGTTTACTTAACTGGTGAAGCATTTTTTGAAGTTGCCAAAGACAAAATGCATCCGTTCATTGTTCATGCAAATCAGGCAGACATCGAAGTTCTCGGGACAACATTTAATGTGAGCGCTTATCCTGAAAACCCTACAGTTAATAGTACATTAATTGAAGGAAGCATTCGAATGTCTGAAGCTGTCAATCCTTCTAATGCTATTTTGCTAGAGCCAAACCAAATGGCTACATGGCAAAATAATTCTAAAAAATTGGTCTTAAAAGAAGTCGATCCAGCCTTTTACGCTGCCTGGACAAAAGGCGAACTTGCTTTTAAAGACACTCCATTTTCTACAATCGCTAAAATTATTCAGCGTACTTATGATGTTGAAATTATCAACGAAAATTCTGATTTGGCCAAACAGAATTTTACGGGTACGATTAAAATCAGCGAATCTAGTGTCGAGAACATTTTAGACCTGCTAAAACGTGACACGCCTTTTAATTATTCTATTCAACAAAAAACCATTACAATCACCAATCCGCGATAAATAAACAAACATGACATTTACGATACAACCCGTTTTAAGAAAAATTCTGTTTTTCTTAGCTATTCTCATATCTGGATTTAAAGGATTTTCTCAGAATAAACTCATAAATATTCACGTAAAAAACAAACCTATAAGCCTAATTATCAAATCTATTGAGGAGCAAAGTGATTTTAGAATCATTTATAATGCAAAAAAAATAGACACCGATCAGCTGGCTGATTTAGATGTTAATGATGCTACTTTAGAAGTTGCTTTAAAGAAACTACTTAAAGGCACAGATATCTCGTACTACATTCAGAAAAAGCAAGTTTTATTAACCAACGCTGCTCCTGTTGACAGATCTAAATCTGCTGTTCAGGAAACAGAACGCATCATTAAAGGAACGATTTACAGCGCAAAAGACAGACAGCCTCTTCCTGGTGCCACTATTCGTGTAAACGGAACTGGAATGGGCGCAATAACTGATGCAAACGGAAAATTTGCTTATGAACTAAAAGGCGATAACATTAAAGAACAAATTCTTGAAGTTGCTTATTTAGGAATGGAATCGCAATCGCAAATTGCTGGCTACAAAAAAGAATTTGTCTTTTATCTTCAAGAAGTTACAGACGAATTGGAGCAAGTTATTATTACTTCTTCATACGGAACTACTAAATTAAAAGAAGAAATTGTTGGAAGTATTTCGACTTTGCAAGCCAAAGATATTGCGGTGGAGCAAGCTTCTGAAAGTTTTGACAAAATGATCACGGGACAAATCGCTGGAGTTATGGTAGAAAATACTTCTGGTATTGGCGGTCCTGTGAAAATTAATATTCGTGGTCAAGGTACATTATCTTCTTTAAGCGGAGCAATTTCTGGAACTTCATCGCAACCGCTTATTATTGTTGATGGTGTTGTAATGAGCGAAGAATATGCTATTGATAGCAGCTTGTTTAACGGAAGCGGCGATTTTTCAGAAAACCTAGCTAATCCTTTAATGAAAATTGCTCCAGAAAATATCGAAACCATTTCTGTTTTAAAAGATGCCGCTGCTGTAGGTATTTATGGTGCCGATGGAGCAAACGGAGTCATTTTAATTACAACTAAAAAGGGTAAAAAAGGAAAAACACAATTTGGCTTTTCAAATCAGCTTGGAGTTTCTTCTGCCGTTAATCAAATTAAATACTTAAACGGAGAACAATATACTGAACTGCGAAATGAGTATATGAAAAATACCACTCCTGGTTATGTTCCTGTTTCTTATAACGGAATAAATACAGATTGGTTTAATATATTAAATAGATCAGGTATTTATAACAAATACAATTTTAATGTTTCGGGTTCGACATCTAAATTTTCATACCGCACTAATGTTAGTTATACAAAAATCGATGAACCGCAAATTGGAAACGAAACAAAACAATTAAACGCAGGAATTAATTTAGGTTACAGCTCTGGCAAATGGGATATTAATTTAATGCTTAATCCTAGTTTTGTACAAAAAGATGCACCAAATATCTTTTATAATTTCGCTTATCTTCCTACTCTCGCAGTTTATAATGCCGATGGTTCTTATGCTGATTTGGGTGTAAGCGGCGCAACCAGAGGAAATCCTCTAGCTGCTATTGAGCAAAATAAAAACGAAGCGCAAACTTTTGGTCTCTTAGGAAGCTTCAATGTATCTTATAAACTTAATGACAACATTAAATTTTCTACTCTTTTTGGTATGGATTATACTGATAAAGACCAAGATCGCTACTTTTCTGCTGCAAATGAAAGCGGACAGTTTAACGGAACTTTTGTTTTGGATAAAATTACCTACCCAGCTTGGGGACGACGCGTTATAAATCAGCGAAATTCTACTAAATGGAACTGGCAAGGACAAGCTTTATTTAATAAAAAATCAAACGAAAGCAATGAAATTGATGGTGTAGTTGGTTTTGAACTTGCAGAAGATAAAGCTGATTTTAATTTCAAATCTGGAGTAGGTTTCTTAAATCCTGAACAGATTCATAATGTTACAGATGCCATAAGAGATGACAATCCAGATACACCAGCAGACGAATCTAAAGGCGGTCAAACTTACAAAAGCGAAATTAGCTATAACTCTAGAGTTTCTTTATTCTCTCAGATAAATTATAACTACAAAAAACGTTATTTTTTATTGGCCAATTACCGTCGCGACCAGAGTTCTGTTTTTGGAGATGATACTGATGTGGCTCATAATGGAGGTTTTGGCGCTGGATGGATTATTAGCAATGAAAATTTTCTAAAATCTAACTCTTGGATTGATTTTTTTAAATTAAAAGCCAGTTACGGTACAACCGGAAACTCTAAAATTGGTTCGTATAGATCTAAAGGTCTTTATAATATAAGCCAAAACGAATACAATGGTTCTATTGGGGCAACTACTGGAGCTTCGCCAAATGGCAAATTAAGCTGGGAAAAAAACACAAAATTCAATGCAGGATTTGATTTTAATGTTTTTAAAAGAGTAGAATTAACCTTAGAATATTATTATGATGATAAAAGCAATTTAATTGCTGCGAGAGACATTCCTACAGAAAACGGTTATAATTCTATTCAATTAAATGCTGCCAGTATGTACAATAAAGGTTTTGAACTTACTACAAGAATTAAATGGATAAAAAGCAACGCTTTTAGATGGACAACGGCATTTAATATTTCTACAATAAGCAATAAAGTAACTCATTTAAAAAGTTTAGGAAGCGATTATTCTCAGGCCAATATTGCAATGGCACAGAAAGTAGGTTACAGTACAACAACATTATGGGGAATTAAATGGGCCGGCGTAGATCCTGCAACAGGTAGAGATCTTGTCGAAAAAAATGGTAAAATTTACGATGCTAAAACCTACGGCGAACTATATACCGTTGCAGACTGGGAACCTATTGGAGACAAAACAGCAGATGCTTATGGAGGTTTTTATAACACTTTTACTTTCTATAACAATCTTACTTTATCTGTTAGAGGTGATTATCAAATTGGCGGTGATTTACTGGCTTCAAGTATTCTTATCGATCAATATAATGTGACAACAAACCGAAATCTTTCTGTAAATGCTTACGATTATTGGAGAAACCCTGGAGATAATGTTTCGCAGTCAGCTGTAACCCTTTCGCCTATTCTTCCCAATTTAAGCAAGTATGTTTATGATGCTACATATATCAGAATCAGCAATATTAATTTAAGTTATAATGTACCGCTAAAAAATACTTTTCTAGATGCTCTTTCTGTTTTTGCAGATGCTACAAATGTGGCGTATTGGTACAAAGAAAAGAGCCCAAAAGGAATGAACGGAGTACGTGAGTACAATTATATTTATCCGCAAGCTAGAACAATTTCGCTAGGAGTTAATGCTAAATTTTAAGAAAATGAAATATTCAAAATACCTCTCTATATTTTTTCTAATGCTTTCATTACAAAGCTGTAGTGACTTTTTAGAACAGGAACCAGGAACGCAAACATCTATAGATGAACTTTTAAAAACCAAAACAGGAGTTTTACAGGCTCTTACAGGCCTTTACTCTGAAGTTGACGGCAATCTGCGTCCAGAAATATATGCTGTATATGCTGATTTGCAAGGTGGCAATATAAAATTTACGCCTATTGCAACAGGAAGTCTTAAGGGACAAATCACCACACCATCATTAATTGAACAAGCCTATTCTTTTAATGATGTGGCAATTAGTAGTAATTATAAATCATTTTATGATAGCAGTTACGATATAATAAATCAAGCTAATTTAATTTTAGAATATACTCCTGATTTAACAGATGCTACTATTGCAGAGAAAAATCAAATACAAGCACAGGCATTGGCAATAAGAGCTTACACACATTTTCTTTTATCTCTTGTTTATGGTCAGGATTATAAATATACTGCCGATGCATCGCATTTAGGGGTTGTTTATAGCACCGAATCTATTAAATCTGGCATACAATACCCGATAAGAAAAACTATGGCAGAAACTTACGATTTAATTATCGCCGATTTAAAAAATGCCATCGATAATTATTCAGGTACTACGGTGCTTGCTGGTCCAGAATATTCTTTTTTTAACCAAAAAAATACAAAAGCATTATTGGCAAGAGTTTATCTTCAAAAAGGAGATTGGGCAAATGCTTATGAAGTTGCAAATGATGTCATTACCAATTCTGGCGTTGTTTTAACCAGCAAAGAAAGCTTAATTTCAGAATGGGCAAAACCAGATCTTCCAATATCAGAAATTCTGCTTGAATTTACACCTAGAAAAGATGGCGAAGGAAATGTTTCATCATCTATGTCTCAAACTTTTGGTTATACTACAGATGTAAGCTTTCAAAAATACGCTGCTTCAAACGATTTGATTGATCTATACGAAAACACTGACTTAAGAAAACAATTGTTTCTTGTTAAACCGCTTTTTACTCTTGTAAATGGTGTACAAACTTATGTTGACTACAGTTTTACAAGAAAATATCAGGATAATGCTGGTTATGTGGCTTTCAGACTTAGCGAAATGTACTTAATTCGTGCCGAAGCTGCACTTGAAACCAACAGAGCCGATTTAGCAATGGCCGATATTAATATCATTCGTGCTCGTGCCAATGCATCATTACTAACCAGTACAGCTAATCTTAAAGAAAACATCTTTTTAGAAAGAAGAAAAGAACTCTGTTTTGAAGGCTTTTTATTCTTTGATATTGCCAGAATGCATAAAGATGTTTCAAGAAATGACGGTTGTATGGCAACTGTTTGCAGTTTGACTTATCCGTCTTTAAAATTTGTATTGCCAATACCAACATTCAACACTAATCTTAACCCAAACTTGCAGCAAAATGACTCGTATTAAGATATTCAGTATATTATTTACAGCCCTATTATACATTTCATGTTCTAAAGATGATTATAAAATAGGCTCTGAAATTGATCCTTACTTAAGATTTAATTTTTTAGTAAAAAGCGATAACACACCTCTAGAATACCCAGCTGTAAACGGAAATTTAGTTCCGCAATCAACTTATGAAAACAAAGCCATAAAAACCTTAAAAGTTCCTGTAGCCTTAACCACACGTGCCTTAAAAGGAACTGTTACTGCCAATTTTAGTGCCGAAACAAATGGTGCTAGTGACAGTTTTAGCTTAAAACCTGCTAATCAGCTTTCATTTCAGGGCAGTAAAATAACCGATACTATTTTTGTATCATTCGATAAGAGATGGACTAAAGACCAAAGTATTACGCTAAAATTGGAAACCGTTTCTGATCCTGATATTCACATTGGAAATCTAAATACAGAATATCCAAACAATACTTTCAAAATCGATTTAACAAGCGTTGCGACTAATTATACATTTCCTGTAACGCAATACAATATAAAAGGCGAAATAGGCGAAAAAATAGATTTTAAAGTAAATTATCCAAATGGATTTTTTCCTGAAGAAATTGAAAATACCGAAATTTTTAAATTTCAAAATGGATTCGAATATTCCTTAACACATGACGATTACGGAGATAATAGAACTTCCGTAACCTATCATCTAACCCTTTTAGAGGATCTTCAAAATGATGATGTTCGATACGAGTCAAAATTAACGTTAATCAATATTCCCAATTATACTGCTACAGGAAACATCAACTTAACTATTGCAAAACCAATAAAATCAGAAAGAGACGTTCAAGCATATCCAGCATCTAAATTTACAGATCCTACCAATGCCTTTTTTTTAACGTATGGAGAGCACTGGTTTAATAATAATGGAAACTGCGCATGGATGACTTTCAATGCTTTAACATTTCCGATTATAGTTACAAAAGACGATCCGAATGCAATATTATACAGTGATAGAGGAACTACAAATCCTAACGATGATATTTATCACGATGCTTTCAAAATTGGATTTAATGTCGCAAGCGGAACCAACACCGTAAATTCTTTTGGTTTAAAAAGATGGTTCTCTAACGAAAGTAATTCTGCAGCGATCTCTCCTGGATTTAATATCACTTCTGCCTTAGAATTTTTTCCAGCAAATGGAAATAGTAAAACTGAAGGAACTGTTTTGGTAATTCCGCAGGATATTACAATTGGATCTAGCGCCACAAATACTTATCAAATAGCTATTTCAGGAGAAGGAACGTACAAAGAAATTAGCAACGGTTTATATGAAATTTCATTTGAATTAAAACTTACCAACGACAAACTGTTTGGAGGGACAGTTTCGACACAATACAGAATGTACAACAGTAAAACATATCCAAAACCAACTGCTTTAAGTATTGATTGTCCTAAAGAAGTTACTTTATAATTGTGAATTATGAATTGTGAATGTTGTGCATAGTCAACTTTGTCAGAGTTTAAAACTTTGACAAAGTTTTCGCAAGTTAAGACCGCCTGACTGTGACTAAGACTGAAAACTTGCAACTTGAAACAAAATAAAAAAACAAAACAAAACAAAAGAGAATTGAAAAAACTAATCATCCCAATCTTATTCCTGCTTAGCTTAACGGCTTATAAAAGCTTGGAAAATCCTGATTACATCGATATTCAGGAATTAAGGAAACGCTATTCCAGCGGAGATGCTTCAAAATGGCCTGCTGCGGCACTACATGAAAATATCGATAAATCAAAATTTCAAGATATTGGTGTGCTTCCTGCAGTTCCTTACCCTGCTTATAATCCGTATTCAAAAGAAAAAGAAAGTTTGGGAAAGATTCTGTTTTTTGATCCGAGATTATCTCGAAGCGGACAAATTGCCTGCGCTTCTTGTCACAATCCAGAATTGGGATGGACCGATAATCTCACGCGTTCTTTTGGCCATGACCGTCAAACGGGAAAACGTAACTCTATGACGATTCTAAATTCAGCATATGCCACTTCTCTATTTTGGGACGGAAGAGCTTCTAGTCTAGAAGATCAAGCGCAGTTTCCTGTTCAAGACCCTTTAGAAATGAATGAAAAACTGACAATTGCAGTTGACAAAATTGCCAAAATAAAAGGCTACAATTCGCTGTTTACAGAAGCTTTTGGCGATAAAAAAGTGACTTTAGAGCGAATTCAATATGCCATTGCCACTTTCGAAAGATCAATTAACAGTCCTAAAAGCAAATTTGATCAGTTTGTAAGCGGAAAATCAGATATTTATACCGATCAACAAGTAAAAGGAATGCATTTATTTAGAACCAAAGCACAATGCATCAATTGCCATAATACACCTTATTTCAGCGATAATCAATTTCATAACGACGGCCAAACTTTATTCGGAACAAAAAATGAAGATTTCGGACGTTATAATGTTACCAAAGATGTAAAAGATATCGGCAAATTTAGAACTCCGACACTTCGTGAAGTCGCTAATACAAAACCATGGATGCATCATGGGCATTTCCCAACTTTATTAGATGTTGTAGAGTTATACAATTTAGGTAATCCTTCTCCAATTCAAAAGAAATATCTAGGAACTGCTAGAGATTCGCTCATTCCAAAAGTAGACCCAATGCTAAGAAAACTAGATTTAAGCAAAGAAGAGATTGGCGATTTATTAGCTTTTATCGAGACTTTAAGCACGCCAACGAGAAGAATCATTATTCCTGAAATGCCAAAATAAGTTAGTTGATGATTTGCATTTGCCCCAAAATTTGCAAATCTGTTAAGCCCATTTCTTTTTATGAAATGGGCTTTTTTTTTGTTTCTAAAATTCATCTTTTCAATATATTTGTGATCAACCAAACTTACACGCCATGCAATTATTTATTATCTCAAAAACCACAAATTATGAAAAGAAGCTTCTTCTTGATCTTGCTTTCTGCAATTTCCTCTTTAGGCATTGCACAAAGTAAAAATTCTACTTCTAAACCCAACATCATTATCATCAACATGGATGATATGGGTTATGGCGACACCGAACCGTATGGAATGACAGGAGTTAACACTCCGCATTTTAATCAGATCGCTGAAGAAGGAATGCGTTTTACTAACTTTAATGCTGGACAAGCCATTTGTACGGCGTCTAGAGCTGCTTTGCTAACGGGCTGCTATCCAAACCGAATCGGAATGTCGGGCGTATTGCTTCCTGGAGCCAAACATGCTTTAAATCCGAATGAGGAAACTATTGCGTCACTTTTAAAGAAAAACGGATATAAAACCGCCAATTATGGCAAATGGCATTTGGGTAACGAATTACCGTACTGGCCAACTAACTATGGCTTTGATGAGTTTTTCGGAATCCCTTATTCTCACGATGTTTGGCCAATTGATTACGACGGCTATTCGAAAGTTACAGACGCAAAAGATATGCGTTCAAGCTTCCCTCCGCTTCCATTAATAAATAATACAACGATTATTGATACAATTGAAAACATTAAAGATGCTTCAAAATTAACGATTCTTTTTACCGAAAAAGCAATTGGTTTCATCCAAAAAAACAAAAAAAATCCGTTCTTTTTATATCTCACTCATCCTTTACCTCACGCGCCTTTGGCAGTTTCAGACAAATTTAAAGGCAAAAGCGATTTAGGACTTTTTGGCGATGTAATTATGGAACTAGATTGGTCTATTGGCGAAATCATAAGCACTTTAGACAAAGAAGGACTTGCCAAAAACACCGTTTTAATTGTAACCAGCGATAATGGACCATGGCTTGTTTTTGGTGATAATGCTGGATCTTCAGGAGGTTTTAGAGAAGGAAAATCTACCACTTGGGAAGGCGGTACAAGAGTTCCTTTTTTAATTCGCTGGCCAGGAAAAATAAAAAATGGTACCGTAAACAGTTCTCTAATGACCAATATGGATTTATTGCCAACTATTGCTGCAATTACTGGCGCATCGCTACCAAAAAACCAAATTGACGGTTTAAATTTCCTTCCTTTATTGACGGGAAAAACGACTAAAGGGCCAAGAGAAGTTTTCTATTATTATTTTGGAGTTGGAAGCAATAATCTAGAAGCTATTCGTTACAAACATTGGAAATTGGTTTTCCCGCATAAAGGGACAACTTATAATAAAAAACTTCAAGGAAAAGACGGTTATCGTGGCGAAGGCGCTTCTGCAGAATTCCCAATGGCACTTTACGATTTAGCACACGATCCTGGTGAAGTACGTGATGTACAGCAGTTGTATCCAGAAATTATAGCCGAAATTCAGAAAATTGCCGATACAGCACGAGAAGATCTTGGCGACGATTTGAATCATAAGATTGGAAAAAATATTAGAAAACCTGCAACATACTAAAACACAAAAGCTCGATAGTAATCGAGCTTTTTTATTTAAATGAAAAGATTAAATATGAAAGATTTTTTAATAATCTCGTAACAAAAACAGTTTGTCCTTTTTGTAGCTTTAATAGATGATTTAAAGTTACCTTTTAACGTCAATCAATACTTATTAATTATTCTTTCATTGATGCATAAAATAGCGCTGTAAGTCTAATATAATTGACGTTTCTTAAATTTGTTCATCAATCAAAAGAAGCTTTTTCTTTTATAAAAAAAACACTACGATGAGAATAGATCAAATACAAATCAAAACAAACGATATTCAAAAAACGAAAACATTTTATCAGAACATTTTTGGACTTTTTATTCTAGAAAATGATCAAAAATCGATAACGTTTCAGGCTGGAACTTCTATTTTAAAATTTATTGAAGATCCCTGCTTTGATTCTATATATCATTTTGCTTTTAATATTCCTGAGAATCAGCTTGAAGAAGCCATTCAATGGTGCAAAGACAAAGTTGATTTAATTGTTTTGGAAGATAAAAGTGTCGTGACGAATTTTGAAAATTGGAATGCGCATTCTATTTATTTCTTCGATCACAATGGAAATTTGCTGGAATTTATTGCTAGACATGATCTTAACAACGAACAAGTTGGCGACTTCAACGCTGCATCTATTTTAAGCATTAGCGAAATCGGAATTGTTACGGAAAGTCCATTACAATTAGGAAATCAATTAATCGAAGAACACGGATTGCATTTTTTTACTCAAAATACAAATACCGATAAATTTGCTGCAATTGGCGATCATGAAGGTTTATTAATTCTCGTTCAGCCCACTAGAAATTGGTATCCAACTCAAATTCCTTCTGAAAGTAATCCTGTGAAAATTACTTTGGAGAATAATGAAAATATAATTGAATTGGATTTTTAGTAATTAAAAGTTCCGTAATTTTATTTAAAATTTAAATGAATTAAAATGCCTTTCGTTAGAATCAGTCTACCAAAAACGCTTTCCCTTAAAACCAAAAATAATATTTCAGAAGCGGTACATCAATCTTTGATTGAAGAATTTAATATTCCTGTAGATGATTATTTTCATGTTATTGAAGAATTAGAGTTTCATCAGATAAAATATCCTAAAAGTTATTTAGGCATTTCACATTCTGAAGAAATCGTTTATGTGCAAATAACTGCTGGACAAGGAAGAACCTTAGAACAAAAGAGAAAATTGTATCAGCAAATAGCAACAAAAATTAGTACCTCAACAGAAATTACAATCAATAATGTAATAATCGTTTTGCTCGAAAATAATGGTCTGGAAAATTGGTCTTTTGGTAATGGAGAAATTCAAGAGCCAAAGCACTTAAAGAAATAATTCTAAATATAAAAGCCCAATTCAAACAAATGAATTGGGCTTTTATATATAACTCAAATAATTATTTAAAACTTCATTCTCTGAATCCTAACCGCGTTCAGAATTGCTAAAAGTGCCACGCCAACATCTGCAAAAACAGCTTCCCACATTGTTGCAAGTCCGCCAGCGCCAAGAATTAATACAAAAGCTTTTACTACAAAAGCCAATGTAATATTTTGCCAAACAATCTTTTTAGTTTGTTTTCCGATGTTAATAGCCATTGCAATTTTACTCGGTTTATCGTCCTGAATTACAATATCAGCAGTTTCGATTGTGGCATCACTTCCTAAACCACCCATTGCAATCCCGACTGTACTTAAAGCAATTACAGGCGCATCGTTAACACCATCGCCAACAAAGGCAATCGTTTCGTTTTTAGCTTTAATTTCGTTTACTTTATTTACTTTATCTTCTGGAAGCAAATCGCCAAAAGCATTCTTAATTCCGACTTTATCAGCTACAAATTGAACAACATTAGACTTATCGCCACTTAACATCGTCAATTTTACTCCTAAAGCTTTTAGTTTAGAAACCGTTTCTTTCGCATCTTCTTTAATTTCATCCGCAATAGTCAAATAACCTGCAAATTTACCTCCGTAAGCAATTGCAATTGTAGTATAAACGATTGTTGAAGGATCGATATCATACGAAATGTTGAACTTCTCCAATAATTTAAAATTCCCGACATGCAAATCTTTCTCCTTGTATGTAGCTTTTAATCCGTGTCCTGAAATTTCTTCAATGTCTTTCAATTCTACCGAAGAATCAACGGTTCCAACATGATTATGAATTGCTGTTGCCACAGGATGAGAACTTTTATTTTCTAAAACATTAACCAGTTTTAAAATTTCGTCTTTATCAAATTCTGGTTTTATAATGACATCCTGAACTTTAAAAACGCCTTCTGTCATCGTTCCCGTTTTGTCAACTACAACATTTTGAATCGTCGAAATGCTGTCTAAGAAATTACTTCCTTTAAACAAAATTCCGTTTCTGCTTGCAGCGCCAATTCCTCCAAAATAACCAAGCGGAATACTGATAACTAAAGCACAAGGACAAGAAATAACTAAGAAAACTAATGCTCTATATAACCAATCGGCAAAAACATAATTAGACACAAAGAGCATCGGAACCAAACAAATTGCAATTGCCAAATACACTACAATTGGAGTATATATTTTTGCAAACTTTCTAATAAACAACTCCGCAGGCGCTTTTTTTGCAGTGGCATTTTGAACCAATTCCAGAATTTTAGACAATTTACTATCGCTATAAGCTGTTGTTACTTTTACTTCGATAATAGTATTTCCGTTTATCATTCCTGCCAAAACAGTATCGCCTTTCTTTTTGGTAGCCGGCTTGCTTTCTCCTGTTAAAGCAGCTGTATTTACAAAAGCAGAATCGGATAACAATTCGCCATCCAAACCTAATTTTTCTCCAGCTTTAAGCTGAATAATAGCTCCAATCTGAACGTCTTTGGCTTTGACTTTTACGGCAACATTATTTTCTAAAATATGCACCTCATCAGGACGCTGATCTAACAGTTTTTTAATGCTTGTTTTTGCTCTTTTAACTGCCATTCCTTGAAAAGTTTCTCCAATCGTATAAAACAGCATTACTGCAACACCTTCGGGATATTCGCCTATTGCAAATGCGCCAATTGTAGCAATGCACATGAGAAAAAACTCCGAAAAAACGTCTCCTTTTAAAATGCTTTCGTAAGCTTCTCGCAAAACAGGAATTCCAACAGGAAGATATGCAATTGCATACCATACAATTCTAACATATCCCGCAAACCATTCTTGCTTAAAATAGTTGTCAAAAGCAATTCCTACAATCAGTAAAACAAAAGATATTATGGATGGCAGAAACAGTTTAAAAAGACCTCCCTCTACATTGTGTTCGTGGTCGTGTCCTCCGTGATCATGTCCGTCATTTTCAGTGTGAACAGGTTCATCATGAGAACAGCAGCAGGAAGGTTTGGCTTTATTTTTTGTACTTTTTACTTCTTTATCTTGATGTATCATTTTTTGAATTTCAGATTTAATCCCGATAGCTATCGGGACAAGTTTTATGTTCACAAAACTTTGTTTAAATTATGTCCTAAATTTAAGCATTTTGTATTAAAGTTTATTGCCGCAGAGGCACTAAGTTTTTATTTAACTGTGGCGAATTAATCTCGCAAAGACGCAAAGACGCATAGTTTTTTTTGCCACAGATTAAAAGGATTAATAAGATTTAAAAAAAATCTACTAAATCTGTGCAAAATAAAAATCATGTTAATCTTTTTAATCTGTGGCAAAATTTATTCTTCAATTACCTCCAGCTTTAGCTGGAGGTTGAATAAATTTTAATTTGTAGGCTTTAGCCAAAATTCGCAAGTTTGGCTAAAGCCTTTTCTTATTGTTTTTTGTTGCCTCCAGCTAAAGCTGGAGGCAACTCAAATTAATATCTTAATCTGCTTAAAAAACTTTGTGTATTAGTACCTTCGCTGCAAAACCATTTCTTAATGCGAATGCTCTCCTCCGCCCTTCATTGCCGAAAGTAGATAAAATGCACCTTTGGTCACAATCTTAGCGTTGGCTGGAATATCATTTACAAACTTAACTTCTGTAAAACCTAAATCGGTTGTTCCTGGAATAACCTCAACAGCTTTAAAATGCACTTCTTCTTCATGAGCTTCTTCTTTTTCCCCCTCTTTATGCTCGTGTTTTTCTGCGGCCTTACCATCTTCTTGAATAAAAACAAAGTATTTATCAGCATTTCTCACGACGGCATCTTTTGGTAATGCTGGAACTGTTGCATTTACAATATTAATATTTGCAGAAACGTACATTCCTGGAATCAATCCTTTCGCATCAGCAGGATCAATTTTGGCGTGTACGGCAACCGTTTTACTTTCGTTAGAAAAAGATTTATTGATTCCGAAAATCTTTCCTTTAATTGATTTATTGGATTGATTTGTTAACACAAAATCAATTACTTGACCAATCGAAATCGAACCTAAATCTTTCTCATAAACATTCAAATCCAAATGCATCTGACTGTTATCAACGACTTCAAAAAGCGAAACTCCTGTATTTGCAAAAGCGCCTTTCGCAATATTGATTTTTCCAACAAAACCGTTTATTGGCGAAAGAATTGGTACAACTGGTGTAGATCCTTTTATATTAACATGCAAAGCATCAAGTCTATTTTTTGCTGCCTGCGCGCGAGCTTTTTCGGCCGCTAATTTGGCTTTTACTTCCTGAAAAGTCTTTCTCGGATTCACATTTTCGTCACTCAACGTTTTCTGACGATTGTATTCTAACTGCAGATATTCGACATTCGCCACCGCCGATTGGTAATCTTCCTGCATTCCTATAACTTCCAGATTTTGAATGGTTGCCAAAACTTTTCCTTTGTTTACGAATGTTCCCTCCAAAACAAAAATGTCTTTTACAGTTCCTCCAATCAAAGTCGAAACCTCAGCAGAATTTTGTGGAGGAACAGTTGTATAACCATTCGCCTTGATGATTTTATTCAGATTTCTGTCTTCTACAATTCCTGTTTCAATTCCTACTGTTTTGTATTGAGAAGCGGTTAAAGCAACTTCTGTAGTAGATTTTTCTTCTTCAGAAGTTTCTTCTACCTTTTTTTCATTGCATGCTGTTAAGGTAACCGCAAAGCACGCAAAGACAAAGCGCAAAGTACACAAGAAAACTAAACTTTGTGCTCTTTGCATAATCTTAGCGTTCTTTGCGGTTAAATTCATAAGTATATTTTTCATAATTAATTGTTTTTGATAGTTGGAAATTGAAGTTCGATAGCACTTTGATTATAGCTGTGCGTTGCCTCTGCAAATTGTTTTTTAATATCAATTGCCTGATTTAAAAAACTGATATACGACCAATAACTCATGTCTCCATTGGCATAACTTTTTTGGGCAGTTTCAATAATTTGATTGGCGTATTGCGACCCTTCATTTTGGAAATAGGCTAAATTCTTCTGCTGTTTTTCAAAGTTGTTTTTCAATTCTTCTCTTTGCAGATTCAGCATCATTTTGTTTTTGTCTAAAGCCAATTGTGACTGCGAAATACTGATTTCAGCCGCTTTTGCTTTGGTTGTATTAACTCCTCCAAACAACGGAATTTGCAATCCTGCTGTAAAACCTTGAAACAAAGATTCTGTATTTATTGTCTGAGCAAAATAGCCTAAACCTACTTTTGGCGTACGCAAAGCTTTAAATGTTCCAGCTTCTTTTTGATAGACTGATATTTGCTGCTGATAAAAATCGGTCATTAAAGCTTCAGCTGTTGTGTTTTGCTGGTTTTCTATAAAAGTGTATTGCAAAGCCGTATTCTGGTCTGGGACAATATTTTCATCTGTCTGAATGAAAAATTGCAATTGCTTCTGATAAATTGCTAAATCATATTCTAATTGCGCTTTCTGAGTTTCAATTTCTTTTACTTTAGCTTTAGCACTAATGACTTCTATATTTCCACTTTCTCCTGTTTTAAAACGCAGTTCGGCATTTTTTAGAAATTTGGTATAAATATCATTCAATTCTGAATTGAGTTTCTGAATCGAAATGCCATACAAATATTGATAATATGCCAATGTCACCGCTTTTTCAATTTCATAAGAAGACAACGCTTTTCTTTTTTCGGCCAATTTTGCCAGTTCTTCCTGCAATTGCCTGTTGGCTTTTGTAATATTCCCTAACGGAAAAAACTGTTGCACAGAAACGTTATGATCGTAATCTGCACTATTGAACTGACCGCCTTGATACTGCACTTGAAGCGGATCTGGCTGAAAAGCTGCTTTTTTAAGAACAGTTTGTTTTTCGATTTCTTTATCGGCAATTTTTAAATCGATGTTGTTTGATTTTGCCAATTCTATTGCTTTTTCAAGGCTTATAGATTGCTGTGCAAATGTTGCCGTACTTGCTAATAGGAACGCGCTTAACCGCAAAGTTCGCAAAGGGAGCGCGAAGTTCGCAACGGTTATTTTTCTTAAATTATATAGTAACTTTTTCATTTTCTTTTAAATTTTTCTTTGTGTCCTTTGCGTAAACCTTAGCGCTCTTTGCGGTTAAATCTCTCCAACAATAAATACAAAATCGGTAAAACAATTAAGGTTAATAAAGTTGCTGAGATTAATCCGCCGATTACTACGGTTGCCAAAGGTTTTTGCACCTCTGCTCCGCCACTTGTTGATAATGCCATTGGCATGAATCCTAATGAAGCTACAGCTGCAGTCATTAAAACAGGACGCAAACGCGTTTTAGTGCCAATAATAATTCGTTGAAATGCATCCGAAATACCTTCAGATTTTAATTGATTGAAATAGGAAATCAGTACAATTCCATTTAAAACTGCGATTCCAAATAAAGCAATAAAACCAATTCCTGCCGAAATACTAAACGGCATTCCTCTCAGTGAAAGCGCAAAAACACCTCCGATAGCTGATAATGGAATCGCCGTAAAAATTAATAACGCTTGTTTTACACTTTTAAAAGTAAAATACAGCAAGACTAAAATTAGTCCCAAAGCAATGGGTAAAGCGACAGAAAGTCTTTTTGAAGCTTCAATTAGATTTTCAAACTGTCCACCATAAGTCACATAATAACCCGCAGGAAGTTTGAAACTTTTATCTAGTTTCGCCTGAATTTCTTCCACAACACTTTTAATATCTCTTCCACGAACGTTTAATCCAACTGTAATTCTTCGTTTTCCGTCTTCGCGGATAACCTGTACAGGGCCTTGCTCGTATTCAACTGAAGCAACTTGTGATAAAGGAACTTGTTGTCCACTCGGAAGCGGAATAAACAAATTGCTCACATCGGTAATATCGCCACGATTGTTTTCATCCATTCTTACGACAACATCAAATCTTTTGCTTTCGTCATAAATCTTTCCTGCAACTTCTCCTGCAAAAGACGAACGAATGATTTGATTGATGTCTGAAATATTCAATCCGTAAAGAGCGATTTTATCATAATCGTATTTAATTGTAATTTGTGGCAGTCCTGTAACTTTATCGGCTTTTAAATCTCCTATTCCTTCAATTCCTTTTATTTTCGATATTAATTCTGTTGCCTTGGCGTCTAGAATTTCCAAATCATCACCAAAAATCTTGATTGCAATATCAGATCGACTTCCTGTCATTAATTCGTTAAAACGCATCTGAATTGGCTGAGAGATTTCGATATTTGCTCCTGGAATAATTTCCATTTCCTTTTTCATGGCGTTTGCCAATTCTTCCCAATTGTGGTATTTACCTTTCCATTCTTTTTTGTCTTTTAGAACAATAATCAAATCGCCGCTTTCAATTGGCATTGGATCAGTTGGGATCTCACCGCTTCCTATTTTGGTTACGATGGTTTTGATTTCTGGGAATTTGGCTTTTAGAATCTGTTCGTATTTAGTAGTCGTTTCAACCATTTGTGTGAGTGAACTTCCTGTCATAATTGTAGCATTGATTGCTAAATCGCCTTCTTCGATTGTTGGAATAAATTCACCTCCCATATTTTGAAAAATGATAAACGCTAAAGCAAATAATGCAACGGCAATAGAAAGCACCACTTTTTTAAATTCTAGAGCTTTTTTTAATAACGGCGTATAACGGCTTTCTAACCAAGCAATCATTCGGTCGCTGAAGTTTTCTTTGTGTTCTGTCTTTTTGGAAAGAAACAAAGCACTCATCATCGGAATATAAGTCAGCGAAAGGATAAAAGCTCCAATAATCGCAAAACCAACCGTCATCGCCATTGGTTTAAACATTTTTCCTTCGGTTCCAATTAAAGCTAAGATTGGCAAATAAACTATAAGAATGATAATTTCACCAAAAGCGGCACTATTTCTAATTTTTGAAGCCGAATTATAGACTTCTTCGTCCATTTCTTCCTGCGTTAGTTCTTTTTTGTTTTTGAATTTCTGCAGATGGTGCATCGTTGCCTCGACGATAATGACGGCTCCGTCGACAATAATTCCGAAATCTATGGCACCAAGACTCATTAAATTTCCGCTTACGCCAAAGGCATTCATGAGAATCACAGCAAACAACATTGCTAACGGAATAACCGAAGCAACGATTAATCCTGCACGAAGATTTCCTAAGAATAAAATCAAAACAAAAATCACGATTAATGCTCCTTCTAATAAATTCTTAGCAACGGTTTTTATAGAATTATCTACGAGTTTTCCTCTATCAATAAAAGCTTCGGCAACAACTCCCTCGGGAAGACTTTTATTTATTTGCTCCATTTTTTCGTGAACACGATTTACAACAGCGCTAGAGTTCTCTCCTTTTAACATCAAAACCATTCCCGAAACGATTTCTCCTTTCCCGTCTTTTGTTGATGCTCCATAACGCAACGCAACGCCTTCACGAACTTGCGCAACATTTCGAACCAAAACTGGCGAACCATTTCGGTTTTTTACGACGACATTTTCAAGGTCTTTTACGCCTTTTGCCATTCCGACACCGCGAATAAAATAAGTGTATTGATCTTTTTCGATATAAGCGCCGCCTGTATTTTGATTGTTTTTTTCTAAAGCATCAAAAATTTCGGTAATTGTTACCCCCAAACTATTGAGCATATTGGGATTTACGGCTATTTCGAATTGTTTTAGTTTTCCGCCCCAAGTACTTACTTCGGCGACACCTTTAATTCCTTGCAATTGCGGAATAATAATCCAATCTTGAATGGTACGCAGTTCTACAGCGCTGTATTTGTTTTCGTAACCTTTTTTAGCGTAGACATCGTATTGATAAATCTCTCCTAAACCTGTAGAAATTGGTGCTAATTCGGGAGAATTTACATAATCTGGAATGTTTTCTTCGGCTTGTTTTAGACGCTGGAAAATTTGCTCGCGAGCCCAGTAAATATCGACATCGTCCTCAAAAACAACAGTTACAACTGATAATCCAAAACGGGAAATACTGCGAAGTTCTATCACATCTGGAACTGTTTTTACAGCTCTTTCTAAAGGATACGTAATTAATTGTTCGACTTCCTGGCTTGCCAATGTTGGCGCCGTTGTAATAATCTGAACTTGATTGTTGGTTACATCTGGTAATGCATCCAATGGTAATTTTTTAAGCGAATAGCTTCCCCAAGCAATTAGTGCAAGGGTAAATAATAGTATTACGAATTTGTTTCGTATACTAAACTGTATGATTTTATCTAACATTTGAATATATAATGACGTGAGAAATTAGACAATTAAATTGCCTGTAAACGTGTGGAAAATCCACAACTCTCTCGCCCGTTTCGATTTTCATCGACCAGGCATAATCATTATGCTATTTGAGGGGGTTGCCAAATACTTCCGTAGAAATTGGAAATAAAAACAGAATTATAACTTGGTAAAGCTATTGAAATTTGATTGTAAGTTTTAGGGAATTCAAAAGTTACAGCAGAATGGTAACTTAAAACCTGTGCACCGCAACAGTTACAGACACAAAATGGAGAACATAAATCATTTGCTTTATCATGCGAATGATTATCTTCTGAAGTAAACTGAGCTGTTTTATGCATGGCACTGTTTACTTCCATATCCGCGCATGGCATATTAGATAATGCCATTAGGTAAATTGATAATATGATTGTTATCCATTTCACAGCTGTAAAAGTACAATTTATTTTTATTTTTTTTTCAGTTAATTAAAATTGATGATAGTAAAAATAAAATACTAGTTAATGACCTGACAATTATTTCAATAGATTTTTTATTTTCTTTAAAAACTTTGTTGGAGGTAAGAAAATTTCGTTAACTTTAACAATAATTAACAATTCTTTAAGTCCCTCATTTTAACCTTTAAAAACACTTTTTCTATACGCCAAAAAAAATAAGCAGAGATTTCTTTACAAACATTAGTACAATTTATTTTTCGCAGTTTAATTAATTTTTAATACTCTAATCAATGAAATGTAAGACACTAATATCAGCCTCTTTATTATTTTTCAGCATACAGATTTTTGGACAAGTTTATACCGACAAAATTGTTGGAAAAAAAAATGAAGATTTAAAAGACAGTCTTAAAGTAGAAAAATACCCCTACGCTCTTCCTATCTGGGGCGAAAAAGTAGCCCAAAAAGGCTATAAACTTCCTTACTCCGCTGGAGTATCTGTAAATTATTTTTGGCAAACCTCTGATATAATTATCAATAATTTAAATGTTGGTTTTAATAATGGGCCTCAGTATAATTTGGATGAGATCGTTCGTTTTGACAAATCTTATGTTGAAGCTGGAGCGCTTACTATTCGTCCAGATATATGGCTACTTCCTTTTTTAAATATCTATGGCATCTTTGGAAAAGCCAATACTTCAACAAACATCAATGCCGGAATTTACGTTCCGGATGCTGATAATAACTGGTCAGAAGTTGCTCATTTTACTACAAAAGCAAACTTTAATGCTACAACTTTCGGTATTGGTATGACTCCCACAATTGGTATTGGCGGAGGCTGGTTTGCACTTGATATGAATATGGCTTGGACCGACATAAGTTCGCTTGATAAACCTGCTTTCTCATATATCTTCGGTCCACGATTTGGTAAGACTTTTAAATTCAATAAACCAGATACAAATATAGCAGTTTGGGTCGGAGGTTTTAGAGTACACATTTCTGGAGACACTAATGGAAATTTGCCATTGTCTAATTTTATTGATCTTACCGGTGCGCAGGCTAAAGTGGATAGCGGTCTTCAAAAAGTATCCGAAAACCAAACAAAAGTAGATAACTGGTGGGATGGCTTGACTCCAGCTGAACAAAAAAATCCAGTCAATATTGCCAAGCACAACACGGCAGACAGAGCTTTAGACAGAGCAGGGACAATTCTTGCAACTCTGGATGGAGCATTGAGTACGGCCGAAAGCTCGTCTGTTCAATATTCTCTTCAAAAAAGGCCTAAAGACATGTGGAACTTTATTGTTGGATCGCAGTATCAATTCAGCAGACATATTATGTTTCGTGCAGAATGCGGTTTCTTAGGCTCACGTACACAAGTTCTGGGCAGTCTTCAGTATCGTTTTGGACTTTAATTCAGAAATCATATGAAAAAAGGTTTTCTAATCTTTGTCACTTTTTTTTGTATTAGCACAGCACAATCCCAAGTCTTGATTTCCTTAATATTTGGAGATAAACTCAATTCGCAGTTTTTAGAGTTTGGTCTTGAAGGTGGCGCTAATTTTTCTACCATTTCAAATATGGGATCTTCCGCCTTAAATCCAGGTTTCAATCTTGGTTTTTATTTTGATTTAAGATCTAGAAAAAATCCAGCGTGGATGATCAATACAGGAGTAATTGTAAAATCGCCTATGGGAGCCAAAGATATTCCAGTATATTCTTTAAACGATGAAAATTTGGACAATACTTTTGCAGGTGGACACGTTAATCGCGAGATACGTTATTTTAATGTTCCTATATTAATTAAATATCAATTTAAGAATAATATCTACCTTAAAGCGGGTCCACAATTTGGATTATTAGCCAAAGCATTTGATGAGTTTAAAAATGAAATTAACAGCGACGATGTGGTCTACAAAAAGAACATTCGTGATCAAATTCATGTTATTGATGCTGGACTTGCATTTGGCGCCGGTTATCATTTGAATGTTGGACATGGCTTAAATCTAACAGTTCAATATTATTACGGGCTTGTTACTGTAATGAAAGGAGATGGACCAAACAATCAATATAACAGATCTTTGTATGTTACAGCAGGACTACCTATCGGAAAAGGAAAAGCTGCACAAAAAAGAGCTGAAAAAGAAGCTGAACTTAACAAAGTGGTTCTGCCAGAAGATGAAAAATAATATCTTTTATTCTTCCTGATTGATTTCTTTTATAAATTCAAGAATCTCATCGGTGCTTAAAACAAAATCAGGTACTGTATGCAAAATGGCATTATTGGGCATAAAAGGCATGTCTGCAGAAAGCGGATTCTGGACAACGCTTATTCCGCCAAATGCCTGAATAGCCCTCAATCCGATTGTTCCATCAGAATTGGAACCCGAAAGTAAAATTCCGATCAAATGATTGCCATATATTTCTGCTGCAGACTCAAATGAGACGTCAATACTTGGTCTGCTGTAGTTTATTTTTTCTGAAGTGTCTAAAGACAGTGTTTCGTTTCTTTCAAATAATAAATGATAATTGGACGGCGCGATATAGATAAATCCTGGTTCTAGTTTTACCTTGTCTTCTACTTCTTTTACTATTATTTGCGATTTTAAGGCAATTAAATCTTCTAAGGTTTGTTCATCTGAATTTTTTCTATGAACTACTATTACAATGGCAAAAGAAGTAGGCTTTTCTATAAAAGGCAAAATTTGCAATAATGCCTGTAAGCTTCCTGCCGAACCTCCAATTATAATTACTTTACAATTTGTTATTCTCTTACTTTTCTCCATATTTTCTCTTTAGCAAATTGTTTATATTTGGTTTGAGATATAGAATATTTTATCGTTTCTTTTGTTCCGAGTGCCAAAAATCCTAGAACAGCCAAGCTATCATCAAATAGATTTACAACTCTCTTTTGCAGATTATTATCAAAATAAATTAAAACATTACGGCACAAAATAAGGTCAAACTCATTAAACGAATTGTCTGAGACTAAGTTATGCTGTGAGAAAACCATTTTCTCAGAAAGACTCTCGTTAAACTTTGCAAAACCATAATTGGCAATGTAATAATCTGAAAAATCCTGTTGTCCACCTGCATCGCGATAATTGTCTGCGTAATCTTTTATCATTCGTAACGGAAAAATACCGCTTTTGGCTGTTTCTAGCACAGATGCATTTATATCTGTAGCATATAATATTGATTTATGAAGCAAGCCTTCTTCTTTCAACATAATTGCCATAGAATATACTTCTTCTCCCGTAGAACAGCCTGCATGCCAAATACGAATAAAAGGCTTGGGGCCTAAAAGTGGTAGGACTTCTTTTCTTAATGTTAGATAAAATGATGGATCACGAAACATCTCGGTTACATTAACCGTGATTTCGTCTATCATTCTTTTGTAATATTCTGGATCTGTGCGGATTTTAGATAAAAACTCATGAAAATGTTTAAATCCATCTAAATAAAAAACCCGACTTACTCGTCGTTTAAGTGAAGCTCTCGAATAACTTCCAAAATCAAAACCATAATATTCGTAAACATCATTTATAAGAGTTTCTAATTCAATATCTTCAATCATAATTCATTTAGATTTCTTCCAAAATCTGAAGTAATTTATCAACATCTACTGGTTTAGAGATGTAGGCGTCTGCTCCAGCTTGTAAACATTTTTCTCTGTCTCCTGCCATTGCCTGTGCTGTAACGGCAATTATTAAGGTAGATTCTTGCGACGGAATTTCTTTTATAAGCGGAATTGCCTCATAACCATCCATTTCTGGCATCATCATATCGATTAAAACTGCATCTATAGACGAGTCTTCTTTTAGTATTTTTAGAGCCTCTTCGGCGCTTAAGCAAGATAAACAATCATACGATTTTGCTTTTAAAGTGTTTACTAAAGCAAAAATATTCCTCGAATCATCATCTACGATCAAAACACGTTTCTTTCCCATTTACAGCATTTTAAAGATTAGATTTTATCATAAAGCCACACTCGCAATAACGATAAAAGCTGGTCTACATCGACAGGTTTTGTAATATAATCTGAAGCACCAGCTTTAATACATTTTTCTCTGTCTCCAGTCATTGCTTTTGCCGTTACAGCTATTACAGCTAAGTTAAGGAATTTCGGGTTACTTCTTATCTTTTCTGCTGTTTCGTAGCCATCCATATTAGGCATCATCATATCTAGCAACACCACATCTGTATCTGGGTTTTCATCTAAAATTTTAATAGCCTCTTTTCCATCAAAAGCTGTAATTACATTCATTTTAAAGGCTTCTAAGGCTTTTGAAAGCGAATATATATTTCGTACATCATCGTCTACAATTAATACTTTTTTCTCAAACAAAATATTATTTAGCGAATTCAGCTTTTTGTGGTTTTCCTTTGCTGTACCTTCTTTCTTTTCTTCTACTAAGTGAAGGAAAAGCGAAACCTCATCTAGCATTCTTTGGTATGAATGGGCCGTTTTTACAATAATAGAATCGGCATATTTTCTAATTTTCAGTTCTTCCTTTATAGACAAACTTTTTCCTGTAAAGACAATTACAGGAAGATTTTCTAATCCTGGACTTTTCTTAACTCCATCTAGAATTTCGTAGGCTTGTTTATCTGGGATTCCCATATCAAGAATTACGCAATCTACCTCTTCTTTTCCTAAAGCCGATAAACCTGCCGAAACTTCACTCTTAATTTCCGAATTGATATTATACGTTTCTAAGAAATAAGCCAAAGCTTTTGCGTGTTTCGGATTATCTTCAATAATTAAAACCTTCTGAGATTCTTTATTGATGATGTGCTCAATTCGCATAAAAACTTCCGGAATCTTGTCAAACGCAACTGGTTTATCTAAGAAATCTACAGCTCCTTTTAGCAAGCTTTCTTGCTTCAATTTATGCGATGACATAATGTGCACCGAAATATGTTTAGTGTGCGAATTATTCTTCAATTCTTCCAAAACTTCCCAACCGCTTTTAATTGGCAATTCGATATCTAATAAAATACCAATTGGTCTATAGATTAAGGCAAAATTTAAAGCATAATCTCCTCTTACAGCAACAACGCCTTTGTAACCTTTTTTCTGTGTAAAAGCTAATAATGATTTAGCAAAATTAATATCATCTTCTACAATCAAAATTACTTTGTCGCCTTCTACAATAGAATTTCTGTCGTCTTCAATTTCTGCTGGCACAACATCGCTAATGTATCTTGGTTTTTGTTCTTCATTTTCAGATTGAACTTCAATTTCTTCTGCCTCTGGAATTTTATTTACTGACACTTTATTGATTGCAAATCCTAATACAGGCAGACATAACGTAAACGTACTTCCTTCGTTTACTTTGCTGTGCAGGATGATTTCTCCTCTCAATAATTTAGCTAGTTCACGGCTAATTGACAATCCTAAACCTGTTCCTCCGTATTTGCGTTTTGTAGAACCATCAGCTTGCTGGAAAGCTTCAAAAATTAATGGCTGTTTTTCTAACGGAATTCCAATTCCGGTATCTTTTACAATAAAGCAGATTATTTTATCGTCGTCTGTATCAACCTTAATTTCAAGAGATACAGTTCCTTTTTCTGTAAATTTAATCGCATTTGAGATCAAGTTTTTTAGAATTTGCTCCAAACGCATTTTATCGGTTTTGATAACAATTGGTGCTTCTTTGGCAATAATTTCAAAGTTGATATTTTTCTCTTTTGCTACCAGATAAAACAAATTATAAAGCGTGTCTGTAATCTCTTTTGTCGAAACATCTAAGAACTCTAAATCCATTTTACCAGCTTCAATTTTAGATAAATCCAGAATTTCATCGATTAATCCTAATAAACTGTTTCCTGAACTCTGAATTACTTTTGCAAATTCAATTTCTTCATTGTTCATTGTTTTATTGTTGTTTTCAGAAAGCAAACGGCTCAATAATAAAATCGAGTTTAAAGGCGTTCTCAACTCATGCGACATATTAGCTAAAAACTCTGATTTGTAGCGAGTTGTTAATTCTAAAGCCTCTGATTTCTTCTGAATTTCTGTATTTTTTTCTTCTAATAAAACACTTCTTTCTGATAGCTCTTCATTTGTTTGCTCCAATTCTTCCTGCTGTACGCGAAGTTCTTCTTCTGATGCTTGCAGTTTTTCAGTTTGTGCTTCCAATTCTGCATTTATAGCTTCCAATTCGCTGTGCTGAATTTGTAATTCTTCTGCTTGCGATTTGGTTTCTTCCAACAATTCTAAGACACGTTTACGATTTTGAGTCGCTTTCAGGGCAATTCCAATATTATTGGCTACAATGTTTAAAAATTCCAATTGCAGTACAGAAAAACCATAAATACTTGCCAATTCTACTGCTCCTTCTACTTTGAAATCCATAAGCGGAAGCGCTACAATATGAGTTGGTTTTATTTCGCCTAAAGCGTAATTAATTTGAATATCATCTGGCGAAAGTGTTTTCAATTCCAGCATTTTTCCCGAAACAATTGCCTGTCCGATTAAGCCTTCACCTTTCTTAATTCTTTCTCTATTTTTACTCGGAATATAACTGTATCCACCAGAAATTGTCATTTCTTCTCCGTCCAAAACATACAAAACTCCAGCGCTGCTGTTGGTATATTGGCACAAAAATTCGATTACATCTTTAGATAACTTCTGGATTGTTTTTTCTCCCAACATTTTATCATTTAAAGTCGCAACACCAGATTGAAGCCATTCTTTTTGAGATAATAAGTCGAACGAATTTTTTAGCGAATTTTTCATTTCATGAATAGAAGCTCCAAGCGCACCTAAAGTATCCGCTTTTCGATCATCGATTTGAACATCGTAATTTCCTTTAGAAATTTGTGTCGCAATACCGCCAATTACTTGCAATCTATCAGCTGTTTCTTTATCCTTTTTTATTAATTCTTGTTGCAATAAAGTTCTTTCATTGTAATCTTTCAGAATTCTAATCAGGAAAACTATAGAAATAAGGAAGGCAATAAAGAAAGCAATCGCAATTAAAGCCAAACTATATCTGCCATAACGCTCCGAATTTGAATTGCGTTCATCTAAAAGCTTTTGTTCTGTATTTTCGACCTTTTTAATGATTGCACGCATTTCGTTCATCATATTTCGGCCCTCATTCAAATCAAAAATCAGTATTTGCTTGCTTAATCGTTTTTTTACAATCTGATTGTTTAGATATTTAAAGAAAGCTGAACGTTTGTCGCGCAATTCTTCTAGTAATTTAGTTTGCGAAGGATTATCAGCTGTTAAACCATCCAATTTTTCAAAATAAGCATTGGCTTTGGCTTCAGAATCATTAAAACGGCCAACAAATTGCTCGTCACCTGTAAGCAAATATCCTCTCATGCTTGTTTGAGCTTCGGTAAGAATTGAGGAACCTTCATTTAGGTTGTAAATTACATCCTGAGTATGATTGACCCAAAAATTGCTGTTTAAAAGACTTTTAATACTTATAAACGAAGCAACCGAGCTAATGGTAAGTACAAGCAATGAAACTAGCGAACTAATTAATAAATTCCTTTTAAAATTACCGTTCATATATGTCTAATTATTTTAATTCGTATTTTAAAGGAAGCACAATAATAAAGCTTGCTCCCTCGCCTAATTTGCTTTTCGCAGTGATTAATCCGTTATGTTTTTCTATTATTTTTTTTGCAATCGCGAGTCCAATTCCTGTTCCTTCGTAACTTTGGCGGTCATTCAAGCTTTGAAAGATAATAAAAATACGGTCAAGATAAATTTCGTCAAAACCAATTCCGTTATCTTTTACCATAATTCTGCAGAATTTGCCATCTGGTGAAGTCGGGCTATCTATTGATTTTTCTAAAATAGTTTCAGAAGTAATCTCGATTACGGGTTTATATTCACTTCCAGAGAACTTCAAAGCATTTCCTATCAGATTTTGAAAAACCTGACGCATTTGACTCGGAATGCTATCTACTGTTGGAAGTTCGTTTGTTTTAATTGTAGCGTTTTTGCGTTCAATTAAATAATCAAAATCGCCCAATACCTCTTGTAAAACAACATTTAAATCGGTTCTTTCTGGTTTTACTTGAGCCGAAAGTCTAGAATAAGCTAACAAATCGGTAATTAAAGTCTGCATTCTTTCTGCCGATTTTATTGTCCTATCCACATAATCGATAGCTTTGTCGTCTGCTTTTAGATAAAGATCTTTTATTATTTTGATGAAGATTTGAATCTTTCTAATGGGTTCGTTTAAATCGTGCGATACTACCCAAGAAAACTGTTGCAATTCGTGATTTCGAAGCTCTAATTCTTCATTTTTCTGAACCAATTCTTTTGTTCTTTCTGCAATTTTGATTTCGAGATTGTCCTGCGCTTCTTTTCTAATTTTGATTTCTTTAGAAAGCAGATCTTTCATCGCTTTAAGTTCGTTCTGCTGTTCGTAGATTTTAATGAAGGTTTTTACTTTCAGTATCAGTAAATCGCTATCTACTGGTTTGGTAATATATTCAACAGCACCAGTTTCATAACCTTTAAATATGTATTTTTTCTCTGTGTTAAGTGCAGAAAGAAAAATAACAGGTATATCTTTTGTGCGTTTATTTCCAGAAAGAATTTTTACTACCTCAAAGCCATCAAGTCCAGGCATTTGAACATCCATAATAATAAGGCAGTAATCTGTTTTAAGGATTTTTTTGAGCGCTTCTTCACCAGATTCGGCACTATCAACATCGATATTATGCAGTTCTAATGTTTTCTTCAGGGCAATAATATTGGCCCTTATATCGTCTACAATTAATACCATGTCGGAAAGCTAAATCGGTTGTAAATCAAAATAATTGAATTTAAAATAAATATAAATATTTTCTTATTTTTTTAATGAATTGCAAAGTGCACCTCTTAAAAATGGTGCAGAAATTCTCAAATGTATAAAAAAAATAACGGGGAGGTTTTTTATTTAAACCGTAAATAGTTACAAAATTCCCATCTTTTCTAATCAGTTTGGAGATTCTACATGATTCTTAACTTATTAGAAATTTCTTATTCTTTAACATTTTTACAAAATGAATGTATTTTCATACAGGATTGCCCTTTTATTTTGATTGGAGCAAACAAAATTTCTTTTAAGACAAGCAAAATTTTAGTTAAGAACTAATTTTAAAAAGTAAATAAAAGCTTAAAAAGAGAGAAATCATGAAAAAGAAACAGACATTTCCCGAACAAAAACAAACTCTTCCTGGCAATGAATACTTGATGACACCTGAGCCAGAAATTATAAGAGAGAATTATGTTGGAAGCGGAAAATTACTTGGAAAAACTGCTTTTATTACTGGAGGCGACAGCGGTATTGGCCGAAGTGTTGCGGTTCATTTTGCAAGAGAAGGCGCAAATGTCGCAATTGTCTACTTAAAAGAAGACAAAGATGCTCTAGAAACAAAAGCGATGGTTGAAAAAGAAGGCCGAGAGTGCCTCTTAATTAGTGGTGATTTAAAAGATGAAAAATTTTGTCGCACTGCCATAAAAAAATGCTACACGACTTTTAAAAATATTAATATTCTGGTAAATAACGCAGCTGTACATTTTCCGCAAAATGAATTCGAAAACATTACAAATGCTCAGCTTCACAAAACTTTTGAAACTAATATTTATCCTTTTTTTTATGTTACTAAAGCTGCTCTTGCTTTTTTAAAAGAAGGTGATGTTATTATCAATACGACTTCTGTAACTGCTTTTCGCGGAAGCGAACACTTAGCCGATTATGCCAGTACAAAAGGCGCAATTGTGAGTTTTACTCGTTCGCTTTCGAGTATGCTCGCTAAGAAAAAAATTCGTGTAAATGGTGTTGCTCCTGGCCCAATTTGGACTCCATTAATCGTAGCAAGTTTTGATAATTTATCTGAATTTGGAAAAAATAATCCGATGGAACGAGCCGGACAGCCATCTGAAGTTGCGCCTGCTTATGTTTTTCTGGCTTCTCAAGATAGCAGTTATATTACTGGGCAGTTCATTCATGTAAATGGCGGAGAATTGGTGGGATAGGAAAGTTTCTAAGATACTAAGATTCTGAGATGCTAAGATTGTAAGTTTTTCTTTTTGTAATCTATGCAATGAGTCTGATAACAAAACCAACGAATATCTTAGAAACTTAGCATCTTAGAAACTCAGAACCTAAAAAAAAAATAAAAAATGAATTATATAGACATCATCGGACTTTTTGCTGGAGCGTGTATTACATTATCTACGATTCCGCAAATTATAAAGATTTGGAAAACAAAGAAAGTAAAAGAAATTTCGCTTCGCATGTTCTGCATTTTAACGTTCGGAATTGCAATGTGGATTGTATATGGGATTCTAAAAAAAGATCTTCCCATTATTCTAACCAATAGTATTTCTTTTATTCTAAATCTTATTATGGTTTATTTCATTATCTACTATGAAAAAGAATAAGCAAAAAAAAACAGCCTGATCAAAGCTGTTTTTTTGTAGATAAAGATATGGTATGCTTACTAGCTAGCTAATTTTTGATCAAATGGTTTTAATTCCAATTGGTATTTTCGAGGTTGTAAGTTTCGTTTTAAAAACTGTACTGGCGCTGTAATTGCGGTTAGTTTCATATGAGATAGTTTTTTAATCTCACTTATTTGTTTTACTGCAAAGTTCAAAATAGGCTCAAACGGAGTAAAATAATTATAACTATGTTGCGCTATCTCTAGTTCTAAAACTTCTCTGAGAATACTTTTCATTAATAAGTAACGAACTGTTCCTCTATTTGGAATTCTTTTAAGTTCCTGAAATTTCTCTCCAATTTTATGATTTTCGTCGCCTATATAAATATAATTTCCAGAATTGCTTGTAAATATTTTTTTCACTTGAGAAACAAAATCAGTTTCTTTATTTTCGATTGTTGTTGGCATTCCAATTATTGAAAATTGAATCTGCTGATGGCTTTGAAAATACAATACACTATTAATCATAGAAGAATTACTCATAATACCCGATTGTTTTTTTTTAAGACAATTAGTAGCTCCATCGGCACCAAAACTATGCAAAACATTTCCTTTCTCGCAATAAGCAAAAAACACAGGCGAAAACGGATTAGATTCGATGCTTAAACTAATTTCTTGATTGAAAGTTAAATCAAAACTGAGGTAAGTCATTTCTTTTTCAAAACGAACTCCAGAAATGCTCCCTTTTGCCCATTTTGATTTAAATGTTAATCTATATTCATTAGCATTGACTTTTAAGCTTCCGCCAAAACTCTCTTTCAAATTATTAAAAACAGCATCAAAGCTTCCAGTATTTAAGTAAAGTTTTTTCATAATAGGGTTTTGATTTAGTAAAGTGGTTAGTAACTATTTACGTACAAAAACTAACCTTGGTTTTTAACTTAATTTCTATATTCCAAAGTTCGTTTATATTGCCAATCAATTCCTTATACAATTTTGGTGAGATATTTCATAATTATTATTTTAAGGTTCTGAGATTCTAAGATGCTAAGGTTCTCATGCTTCAAAAAATAAAGAGCAAAAAAACTTAGTAACTTAGAAACTTTAGAAAAAAAGCAAACTAAAAAACTAAGCTTCTACCTTTCCCACTTTTCATAAATAATAAGAAAAAAAACTTAGCATCTTAGAACCTCAGTAACTTAGAAACTTTAAAAAAAAAGCAACCTAAAAAACTAAGCTTCTACCTTTCCCACTTTTCATAAACAGTAAGAAAAAAAACTTAGCATCTTAGAACCTCAGTAGCTTAGAAACTTAAAAAAAAGCAACCTAAAAAACTAAGCTTCTACCTTTCCCACTTTTCATAAACAGTAAGAAAAAAACTTAGAAGCTTAGAACCTCAGTAACTTAGAAACTTTAAAAAAAAAAAGCAGCTGCCTCAAATAAATTTGAAACAACTGCTCATCAGCAAAATAAAAATACTAATCTATTTTTATTCTTTTTATGTTAATTCGTTTATGTCTGAATTTTTGGAATAATTGGCTTTCGGAATGTCTTTAAAAAATTCGGCTTCTTCCAAATCTGCCATTGGACCATATCCTAGCAAATGAGTTCCTTTTCCGCCATCTTTTGTTTCTATTACATATAAAATAGACATGTCATCGGGATCACTCATACCTTCATAACGATGATGTGCCACAATAAAAACATCTTCTGGTTTATAGGCAACTTTACTTTCTGAATCTATCAGACGATCACTTTCAAATAAATAATTTACCGTGTAGCCTTCATCTTGATATCTCTTTATATTATCGGTTTCGTGTTTTGAATCTTCCCTTTTCATTGCTTTTTATTTTTAACTGTTATTCAAATTTCCGCATAGAAAAGAGATAAAATTAACTCTAACGATTTTAATCTTGCCTCATTCAAAAATCGCATTTCTGCGAATATTTATTTTCACTAATTTTAATAACGCTTAATTAAAAAAACAAAAAATACCACATTTTGTGCCAATGAAAATGAGCTCACTGGCAAGACAATAAAAACAAATTTTAATGAATAATAACAACTATGATTTTTTAGCAAATGGCGGAGAAATGGGTAAACTTACCCGTACTAAAGATTGGAGCAATACAACTGTTGGACCAGTAGAATCATGGCCTCAAAGTCTTCGCACTACTTTAGGAATTCTTCTAAACTCTAAATTTCCCATGTTTTTGTTTTGGGGACCAGATCATATTTGCTTTTATAATGATGCTTATCGCCCAAGTTTAGGAAATAATGGCAAACATCCTTCTATTCTTGGAGAAAAAGGTGCTGATTACTGGTCTGAAATCTGGGATTTTATAAAACCTTTAATCGATCAGGTACTACAAAAAGGTGAAGCCACTTGGCACGAAGACCAATTACTGCCAATTTATAGAAATGGCAAAATGGAAGATGTTTACTGGACCTTTAGCTATAGTCCTGTAAACGACGAAAACGGAAAAACAAATGGTGTTTTGGTTATTTGCAATGAAACGACTAAACAAGTTATTACTCGCAAAAAACTCGAAGAAAGCGAAAGACGTTTTAGAAATACTGTTAAACAATTGCCACTCGGAATTTGTATTTTAAAAGGAGCCGATCTAATTGTCGAAATGGCCAATGCAACATATCTTCATATCATTGATAGAGAAGAAAACGCAATTTTAAATAAACCTATTTTTGATTCTGTTCCCGAAACCCGAGAAACAACATATCCTATTCTAAAAAATGTTTTCGAAACAGGAGAACCTTATTATGCAGATGAATTTGCTGTAACCTTAAATCGTTACAACAAACAAGAATTAGCTTATTTTAATCTTGTTTTTTATCCTGTAAAAGAAGACAACAACATTACTGGAGTTACCGTTGTCGCTTATGAAGTTACTGAAGAAGTTAAAACTAGATATTTACTAGCCGAAAGAGAAAAAGCCTTTCGTGGCATTGTTATGGATTCGCCAATTGCAATGGCGATTTTTAGAGGCAACGATTTAACAATCGAAATGGCTAATAAAAGTATGATGCATAATATTTGGCAAAAAGAAGAAAAGGATTGTATTGGAATACCTTTATTGAAAGTTTTCCCGGAGTTAGAAAATCAAAAATATCCCGAATTATTGCATGATATTCTTGCAAGCGGAAAAACAATTCGCGAAAATGAAGCGATTGCCTATGTTGATATTAAAGGCAAACTGAAAAAATTCTACCTTGACTACGAGTATACACCGCTCTACGAAAAAAATGAAAAGGTTACGGGCATTATGTGTACTGTAAACGATGTTACTTCTAAAGTAAAATCAAGAAAAAAAGTTGAAACTGCAGAAGCAAGAGTACGTTTAGCTGCTGAAATTGCCGAAATTGCCATGTGGGATTTGAATCTTAAAACCAAGGAACTAATCTACAGCGATACCATTCTAGATATTTTTGGATTTGAAAAAGATAAAAAAATTGTACATCAAGACATTCGAAGCCGTATTCTTCCAGAAGATGAACATATTGTTTTAGACGCTTTTGCGGAAGCATTAAAAACGGGAATTTATAAATATGAAGCTCGAATTTTAAAACTAGACAATTCGATTGCATGGATTAAAGTACACGGAAAAATCTTTTTTGACGAAAATAAAGAACCATCTAAAATGCTAGGAACTGTAATGGATTTTACTGCCGAAAAAGAAAGTCAGCAGGTTTTGATGAAAAGCGAAAAAAAATTCAGACTCCTAGCCGACTCTATGCCACAACTTATCTGGACAAGCGACACTTTGGGAAATCTAAATTATTTTAATCAAACAATATATAATTATTCTGGATTGTCGAAGGAAGAAATTGAAAAAAATGGCTGGCTTCAAATTGTACATCCAGACGATCGCGAGGAGAATGTAAAACTCTGGATGGAGTCTGTAAAAACAGGACATGATTTTCTATTTATTCACCGTTTTAAACGTTACGATGGCGAATACAGATGGCAACTCAGCCGTGCAATTGCACAACTAGACGAATTTGGAAAAGTGCAAATGTGGGTTGGAACTAGTACTGATATTGAAGAACAGAAAAACTTTACCAATCAGCTTGAAGATCAAATCATACAACGTACCACACAACTGGAACTCAAAAACAGAGATTTGGTTAATATGAATATCGAACTGCAGTCATTTGCTTATATCTCAAGCCATGATTTACAGGAACCTTTGCGAAAAATTCAGACTTTTGCCAGTCGATTGACCGATTTGGACGAGCAGAATATGTCGGCGAGTGCCAAAACTTATTTAAGCAGAATTGAGTTTTCGGCAAAAAAAATGCAGAATCTCATTCAGGATTTATTAACCTATTCCCGCGCCAATTCTGCCGATCGTGTTTTTACATTAGTCAAAATAGACGAAATTGCAGAAGAAGTAATAAGTGATTTTTCTGATCGAATTGAAGAAAAAAATGCTACTGTAGAATATCATGATTTAGGAGAAGCTACTCTTATTCAGTTTCAGTTTAGACAGCTGTTGCATAATTTGGTAGAAAATGCTTTAAAGTTTTCTCTTCCTGGTGTAGCTCCAAAAGTAACGATTTCGGTTACAAAAGTTGATGGAAAATCACTTCCAAATGCTGAATTTAAAGACAAAATATACCATCATCTTCAAGTGAAAGATAACGGAATTGGTTTTGAATTGATTTATAAAGAAAAAATATTTGAGGTTTTTCAGCGCTTAAATACTGAAAGCGAATATAAAGGAACCGGAATTGGTCTTGCCATCGTGAAAAAAATCGTCGAAAACCACAAAGGCTTCATCACAGTTTCTAGCGAAAAAGGTAAAGGCTCTACTTTTAATATTTACTTTCCAGATTTATCCGAAATTAATATTTAAACACAAAATTAGATTGGGTCGGAATAAATTTTTTCCAATCAATCTGCATTGCATGTTCTATAGATTTTATAATGTCGTTCATTAAAACTGGCTTTGTAATAAAGCAGTTTGCGCCAAGACTACGGCATTTTTCAATAATGCCAGGTTCACTTGAAGTAGAATAAATTACAACTGGAACATCTTTTTTACAATCTGACTTTCGAAGTTCTTCTAAAACATCAAATCCGTTTTTTCCAGGCATATTTAAATCCAAGAAGACTACGTATGGCGTAACTGGCAGATCAGAAATAGCGTTTAAGAAATGTTGTCCTCCAGAGTACGTTTGAAGTTTAATATTCTGGGGGATAGACTCTACTGCATCAGCAAAAATACACAAATCATCTTCGTCGTCATCGGTATAGAATATAGTAAAATCTGTCATTGTGTCTTTTGGCTTAGAAATTTAAATCTCAAATATAATGTAATTTTATGTAACAAAGAGATCTTGAACTAATTTCTTACAAAACGCAGCAAATTGAAATCTCATAATTTCTAAGTTTAATTATATAAGCTGTAAAAGGGTAAAAAGAACCAACTTTACTTTCAAGTACAAGTAAAACTTTATTTGTCAAGCAATTAATTATAAAATATAACTTAAAAATATAATGTTATGGGCGATCATAAAGACCTTACAGATGAATTTGCAGTAGATAAAATAAAAGATCTTGCTGCACATATAAAAACGTGCATGTTTTGCACATATAACGAATACAGAATTCAATCTCGACCAATGTCTGTTCAGAAAATTGACGACTTGGGACAGCTATGGTTCTTATCTGACAGAAATAGCGGTCAGAATGCCGAAATTACTTTAAATCCGATGGTCGAAATTTTCTTTGCAGAACCTCACGATAAGTTTTTAACGCTTCATGGAACAGCCAGTATTTCGTACGACCGAGAAACTATTGAGGAATTATGGAATCCCGCAGTAAAAATCTGGATGCCGGGCGGTGTAGACGATCCGAATTTGAGTGTTATAAAATTTGTTCCTGAAGATGGTTATTATTGGAACAACAAAAACGGAAAAATGGTTGCTATTGCTAAGATGACCGCTGCATTAGTAACGGGAAAAACAATGGATGACGGAATTGAAGGAAGTTTGAAATTGTAGTTTTCTCTTTAACCGCAAAGTACACAAAGGTTTACACAAGGCATGCAAAAGAAAAATAATCTTAGCGAACTTTGCGTAAACCTTTGTGTACTTTGCGGTTAAACAACATTTCTAGAATAAAATTAAACACTCATTCTTTTCAATTCTAAAGCATTTAAAATACCTGCTTCGCTTGCTGTGTTATTAAAATAGACAAATCCTTTCTTAGATTGAATCTTATGGTTTATCTGCTGTAATTCTTTTGTAGAATAGCTAGAATGAAACAATCTCGGAATTCCATGAAAACGAATGTAAAGCATTGGAAAATCTTTAAAAATAGTCTGAGGAAGATTGGGATGGCTAACACTACAGAATGTAATATTATTTGCTTTAAATGCATTCCAAACCTCATCATTCCACCAGCTTTCATGACGAAATTCTACTACATTTTTAAAATCGTAGTTTAAAATTCCTAGTATTGCTCCTAGTTTTTCTTTGCTAAAGGCGTAACTCGGCGGAAACTGAAATAAAATAGCTCCAAGTTTATCATTCATTCCTTCTTTACAAATATTATAAAAATCGTTTAAACGGCTTTCGCAGTCTATCAGTTTTTTGATATGAGTAATTTCTTTTGGCACTTTGATCGAAAAGATAAAAAAGTCGGGCGTTTTGTTGTGCCAATTTTGAAAAATGCGAACGGTCGGAAATTTATAAAAACTGCCATTAAATTCATAAGTGTCAAAATGTTGGCAATAAAATTCAAACCATTTTTTAGAGGGAAGATTTTGAGGATAAAAAACAGTTTTCCAAAAACTGTTGTAAAAGCTGGAACAACCTATTTTTACTTGATTTTTCATATATATAATTGTTGGCAGTTAGGGCAGAAAAAACTTCTGCGTTTTCGTTCTCCAGTCTGTTTTTTTTGAAATGGCAGATTACATCTTAAACAAACACTTTTAGTATAGGCTTCCCAATGTTTCTTGAGTTCAAACTTCTTCTTCCAATACAAAAATTCGAAGCTGTAAGTGGAACATTCGCCAATAATCTGACTTTTTACATGAGGAGGAATTTTTTCTACAATCGATTCGGGATGAACATAACAGCGATATAAAACTTCATTTTTTATGATGTTCCCCACTCCAGAAAAAATATCTTGATCCAGAATCACATCGCAAATCATTTTTTCGGGCATTTTCTCAATACTCATCTGTGCTTTCTTCGGATTCCAATTTTCATTCATTACATCAACACTCCAATCGTAATACGAATTAATGTCACCTTCTAGAATTTTAATCGAACAAGTATAAAAATTAAGTTCTCCATTATCAAAGACTAAACTTAATCTGGGTTTAGATACCTTACGTTCGTTTATTCGGTAGGTTCCAAACATCAACAGATGAATTTTTACAGTAAAAGAATCAAAACAAATTAAAAAATGTTTTCCCCAGGTTTTAAAAGCAAGCACAGTTTTATTGTCTAGACGAGAAATATCTGCATCAGTATTCCCAGAAACAGAAATCACTTTCTGTCCTGTAAACTGTTTCGTTTCTTCTTTTAAGATTACTATAGACGGACCTTCGGGCATATATATTATTTTTATTTAACTAAAAAATGCAGTTCGAAAACTGCACTTTCATTCATTTTTGAAGCTTTATTCAATTTCGGCAGCTTCGAGATTTATAGCATTTACAGCAACTTGTGTAAGCATTTTATCTGCTCCTTTTTCTTCATCAAGCGTTTGCTCCAATAAAGTAGCGGCTTCTGGCAGACCTAACGTTTCTGCAAATTGTCTTAAAGTACCGTAAGTGGCAATTTCATAATGCTCAATTTTCTGACTCGCTGCAATAATTGCGGCATCTCGCACTACTCCAATTTCGGTTTCTTCCAACATTCCTTTGGCTTCTTCAATCAAACCTTCCATCGCGTCGCATTTTTTGGCTGTTGCTTTTTTACCAACAATTTCAAATACTTTTTCCAAACGAGTAATTTGCTCTTCCGTTTCAGTTAAATGATTATCAAGTGCATCTTTTAATTCAACAGAAGAAGCATTTTTCACCATTGTCGGCAAGGCTTTTGTCAATGCTTTCTCTGCCCAATAAATGTCTTTTAGACCATCTTCAAACAATTCTGTAAGTCCCGATGCGGCGTTCGACTTGGGCTTTGTTACTCCTCTTGGAATCGTTTCTTTTGCAGTAGCTGCTGTTTTATTATCTGTAGTTTTCATGGTATTATTTTTAATGATTAATAGGATTATAAAATTACTGCCTGTGTTTTGAGAGAGGTTATAAAATTTTAAATTAAAATTCCATTCTAAACACCTGTTAATTATACAATTACACTTTGTGATTCTATAATAGATTCGCATCTCTTCATGGTAGCTTTGTAAGTACTAATTATAAAAACTAGATGTCATGAACACTATCAATAATAAAAACAGAATTAATCGAGATTTGAATGAGCATATCTCAAGCGACAGAAATTTGAGCGAAGATCTTAAAGCTGATATCAAAAAACCTGATAACGATAACCGCGAAATTGCAGAAAGAGGTTATACGGTACGAAATGGTCATAATCCGAATAAACCTAATCCTGATCAAGATGATTATATCAACGATGATGATTTGGACGATTTAAATGACGATTTTCATACCGACAGAGATCTTGAAGACAATAACGATGATATTTATGAAGTTGAATTGGAAGATGAAAATGACGAATTCGATAATCCTTCAGATTTAAAAGAAGATGAATTTGACTTCAACGAAACTGAAGATGTTTTGGAAGATATTGACGATGAAGATTTTGATGATGATAATGAAGACGATTATGTTGAAGAAGATATTGATGAACACGAAAATGATTATATCGAAGATGATGTTCAAGAAGACAAGGATGATGAAAAATATTCAGAAAATGATCCACGCAAATTCTAATATCTCATTCTACGAAAAAGAAAAAACCGTCTCGTAAATAACGAGACGGTTTTTTTGAGCATAAAATTTAACTACTTAATCTCCAATAATCTTCAATACTGGAATATCGTCCATACGCGCCAAGCGTTCTGCTAATCCTGCTCTGGCTTCGTTAAGTTCTTGTTCGGCTTTGCCCAATTCTATATACCATTTTTCTTTTCCAACTGGCGATGTTTCTAATTTTCGAACAATTTCGTAGATTTCTCCCTCTGCTTCCATCACTTTCAGTCTTTTATAATAAGTCAAACTTTCTGTCATGTGTGCAAGTGCAATCATAGCAGTTAAAAAAGGGTGATTATTGGTCACATTTACATCTTTTACTCTGCCGTGTTCCAATTCAACTTTTAAGGCAAAAGCAAATTCTTCCATATTAAAAGCTTCATGTTTACTTTTTGGATCCAAATAGGCTTTTATCGCATGCACATTATTCATTGTCGAAAGATCAACATCGGTATGTTTTTTATCATTTAAATCTTTAAAAACAACATTTGCAATAGCTCTTGCCTCTGCAATTGTTGGGTCATTTTTAGGATTTTCAAAATCGCGAACCGACCAATCCCAATCTTTAGGATGAATCGGTTTTATGTATTTTTCGCAAAAATCTACCACATCATTTTTTAGGCTTACCATTTGATCTTCTCTTTTAATGTAAACATCCTGATAAGCACCACTTTTTGTTCCCATGACTTGCTTTTTTTAATGAAACCACAAACGACACATCTACTAAGTGAAATGTGCCGTTTTTGATTTGTTTGTATTTACTGATATTTCTTCTATACTCTTGTTGATCTTCCGCTGATTAAAGAAATAACGAAAAGAACTAAAAATATAAAGAATAAAATTTTAGCTATACTAGCAGCTCCAGCGGCAATTCCGCCGAAACCAAATATTCCCGCCACTATGGCTAGAATAATAAAAGTGACTGTCCAACGTAACATAATAATAGTTTTTTAGTTAATAAAGATTTTGTTTGCATTTCAAACTTTAAGCTTTTGGAGAGATGCAGTAACTCTTTTATGAACATGGCGTTTCTAAATTGATTTCGTAATTCTGAATCAATTCAGAAAACGCTATTTCTGATTTTGTAAAATATTTTCGAGTGCTTCGGCTTTTCTTTGCCAAATCGAAATATTTCTGAATAGAACCGTCTTCGTAAGTGGAAATCAAAAGCGGGTGAACGTAATAATCTTTGCATACTTTTCTTGTATTTCCAAGAGCTTCAGCTGTTAAATCAAAAGCAGTTATGATATTCTGTTTGATTTCTTTTTCTTCTGAAGTGATTCCCATTTCCATTAAACTTTCAAAGAAAATAATTGATGCAGCCCAAGTTCTAAAGTCTTTCGCGCTGAAATATTCTCCCGAAATATTGTGCAGATATTCGTTTACAGCATGGCTATCCAAAACTTTTCTTTCGCCATTTTTATCGTAATATTTAAAAACTTCGTAACCTGGAATTTCTTCGCAACGGCTTACCAATTTTACCAACTTTTTATTGCGGGTTGTAATGGTATGAAGTTTTCCTTTTTTACCAATAAATTCAAATCTGAGTGAATTTTTATTGATGTTAATATGTCGTTTTCTAAGAGTCGAAAGTCCGTAAGATTTGTTGTCTTTTGCATATTTCTCATTTCCGATTCGAATATGCGTCTCTTCCATTAATCGGATTACCAAAGCGATAACTTTTTCTTTAGACCATTCTTTCTTTTCCAAATCAGTATCGACTTGTTTTCTTATGGATGGAAGTTTAGCTCCAAATTCAGCTATTTTATAAAACTTTGTTTGGTTTCTAATCAGATTCCATTTTGGATGATAACGATATTGTTTTCTGTTTTTTAGATCTGTTCCAACAGCCTGTAAATGACCATTTGTAACACCTGTGATGCGAACATTTTCCCATGCAGGCGGAAGAACCAAACTATTAATTCGTTTAATTTCGTTTTTGCTCTTCACCTCTTTTCCATTCTTTTTATAAACGAAATTCTCTCCTTCACGGCAGCGCACAATTGTCAATTGCTTATCATTAATGTATTCTAAATCCAGTTTTTCGATCACTAGATGTGGCGCTTTTATTAGCTGATTCATTAAATTTTCTTTTCTCGCCGCATTCATGATATTCAAATTTTTATCACAGAAACAATACTGTATTAAAGTTTAATTATTTCTTAAAGAATCGATTAGTTTCTCTTTATTCATGTAAGATCTTCCTTTTATTCCCACTTTACTGGCTTGTTTCAAAAGTTCTTCTTTAGTCCATTCGTCATAAGGCTTTGCTTTTCCGCCTTTCTTTCCCGCATCTGGCGTGTTGGCAATACGTGCCGATTTCTCTTTGCTGTATCCTTTTTTTACCAATGCTTCATATTGCGCTTCATTCTTAATTCTTGGATTTGGCATGACTTTAAATTTTAAAGGTTTAAATTCTAAAAATCTGATAAGTCAAAGTTCTTTAAAAAGTAAGGTGTTTCTGTTATAGAATTTTGGTTCGAAATTTCATCATTGTAGCGTGGGAATTGTGAAAGTGGAAATGTAAATTTTTGTTTTTTGTGAAATGTAAAATGTTAGGTGCAAAAAAAATCCCAACTCTTTTGGAGTTGGGATTTTTCAAGTTACATTTCATTAACCTAACAAACCATAGAAGTAAACTTCATAATTTGTTTTTCTAATTTTTATTATTTCAAATATCTTAAAATATAGATTTGTTATGTTGGAATTAATTACCAATTTCCCTTGCAAGATATTGACACTGTTTGAAAGAATAGAATGAATTTCAACTTCATTAAATTCTATATCACATTTTTCAGCATTTTCGATAATTCTTTTTTCCAATTCAAGAATATCAAAATCTTCGATTATTTCTACGTTTTCTTTTGCTAAAATGTAAAATTTGTTTGTATTAATATCCACACTCTTATCATGCTCTTGTATAAACTTCATAAGATAGATTACTGTTTCAAAATACAATTTTTTATTTTCCACATTTGAAACATAATCTGAAAAACTGGTTTTAATAATTCTCTCTGTTCGAATTTTATTACCTACAAGATCAACTTTAAAGTTATAGGTTCTCTTCACTCCAAACTCTTCATTTTGTATGTCGAAAGTAATATCTTCTGATTCAAATTTAATATCATTATCAGTAACTTGTTCTTCATATTCTACCTCTTCTACCTCTTCTACTTCGTCGTCGTCTTCATCCTGAATTATTACCCTTTTAATACCAACGAAAAACGTTTTAATTCCTACTGTAAATAAAAATCCTGACAACGCATATTTAAATAAAAGTTCAGAAGCTACAGACAAAGCATTATTATCGCCTGATTTACCAAACAATTTATAGGAATATATTCCTAATCCAGTAATAAATACCCCTAGTAAAGCCTGTGCTATTGGATTTTCTTTTTTATTTCCCATAAATTTAAATTGTAGGTTTACAGGAACAAATATTAAATTATATTCCGATTAATCCTTACGGGAAAGCGTATTGTTCGATAGAATTTTGTCTAATTTTTAGGAAAATCTAATCGCATTTTATCTTCTTATAATCTTGTGTTTTATCATCATATTCCATACAAGTCCTTTTTATTAAAATCATTTTATTGTTAACGACTTTATATTCTGCTCTTTGAATGCTTCTTCCTGCACAACATTGATTGTGTTCGTAAATTCTTTTAGCTGTACTATCAAATTCTAAAGAAGTGCCGCTAAAGCTACTCTCAAAATATTTTCCTGTTTTTGGATTATACAAAAAGTATATTCTCGAAGTATTTGGTCCTGCATAACTAGATTCAAAAACAGAAAAATCTTCAAATCCGTCAAAATTATAATCACCAATATCTATGTTATCCAATCCCCAAAGCTGGCATTCTACATCGACTTTCTGAATTAATTTATCGGTCTTTTTTTCTATGATTTTCACGCCCGAAACCTTTGAATAAAAACTGCCTTTTTCTTTAGAAATAACCAATTTAAAATATTTGTCTCTAAAAGAAACAGGTTGCAAAATTTCTATTTCTGTCCATTCTACATCATTTCCATGCTTAACATCAAACTCTTTGGTCAAACTAATTTTCAGTTCTTTTCCCGAATTTAAATCTCTCCAAACTCCATTTAGCTGCTCGCTTTCTTGGTCGTAATTTTCAAAAGTTAGTTTTGCTGTTTCTTTATCATTTTTATCTTTTTCAGTAAAAACTAAAGTTTTCCCGGTAAGCTTAGCGTTTAAAACTATTGGAGTATCATAATTGGAATATGCATAAATTGCAGATCCTTGTCCATCAGAAAAATAAACTTCAGACACAAACTCGATTGGATATTTACCAATGAAACCTTTGTAATTGATTTGGGCTGATAGAGAAGCTATCGCTAAAAGAAATAGGAGTGTAATTTTTTGCTTCATTATCGAATATTTACTCAGTAATAATATACAAACATACATTTCTAATTATAAAAAAAGCATCCAAATCCTATAACAATTTTTAAGAATCCTGTAAGGTATTCCTTTAACTTCTCAATAATTTTACATTATAACATTAAACTATTAAAATCATGAAAAAGTTATTATTAGCCGGAAAAGCCATTTTAGGAGCAGGACTTATCATTATATTCCTTCAATCTTGTAAAAACGAAACCAAGCAGGAAGATCCAAAAGAAGTTGCTGAAGATGCAAACGAAGCAAAATTTGATTCTATTGACAGCAAAGAAGATGACTCTGAATTTTTAGTAGATCAAGCCGAAATTAATTTAGCTGAAATAGAAATTGGTAAACTGGCTCAAACAAAAAGTACTAACGCCGAAGTGAAAAAATTTGGTAAAATGCTTGTCGATGAGCACACTAAATCGGCTTCTGAAGTAAGTGCTTTAGCAAAAACAAAAAACTTTACTCTGCCAACTTCTTTAACTGAAGAAGGTCAAGAAGAATACAATAAACTAAACGAAAAATCTGGTGTTGATTTTGATAAAAAATTTGCCGACATGATGATTGACGGTCACGAAAAAGCTATCAAAAAACTAGAAAAAGCCGCAAAAGACGCTAACGATCAAGAAGTAAGAACTTGGGCTTCTAACAATATTGCAAGTTTAACAGCGCATTTACAACACGCTAAAATGCTAAAACAAAACCTAGATAAAAAGTAAAATAATTAAGAGGCTAAGATTCTAAGGTTCTGAGATTCTAAGTATAATGTATCTAAGAACCTCAAATCTTTGCTAAAAAACCCCTCAAGAGTTGAATTGCTTGAGGGGTTGTTTTTTTTTTAGATGCTAAGATTCTAAGGTTCTGAGATTCTGAGTTTTTCTTTGCATTAAAATCTTAGCAACTTAGAATCTCAGAACCTTAGCATCTTATTTACCCGCTATCTTCTGTAGATGTTCTGGGTATCTTGAGCCTTCAATTTTAATTTTTGAAGCAGCATTTTCGATTTCTGATAAATCTTGTGCTGAAAGTTTTAGATCTACAGCGCCAAGATTTTCTTCTAAACGATGTAGTTTAGTAGTTCCAGGAATTGGTGCAATCCAAGGTTTTTGAGCCAAAATCCATGCAAGAGCTACTTGTGCGTTTGTTGCTCCTTTATCTGCGGCAATTTTAGACAATAAATCAACCAACGCCTGATTTACTTTTCTTGCTTCTGGTGTAAAACGAGGCAAAGTGTTTCTAAAATCAGTGCTATCAAATTGCGTATTTTCGTCAATTTTAGCAGTTAAAAAACCTCTTCCTAACGGACTAAAAGGCACGAAACCAATTCCTAATTCTTCTAATACTGGAAAAATTTCTTCTTCTGGAGTTCTCCACCAAAGTGAGTATTCGCTCTGAAGTGCAGTAACAGGCTGAACTGCGTGCGCACGACGAATGCTTTCTACGCCCGCTTCTGAAAGTCCAAAATGTTTTACTTTTCCTTCTTGAATTAAATCTTTTATCGTTCCTGCAACGTCTTCCATAGGCACATTCGGGTCTACACGATGCTGATAATACAAATCGATTACATCTGTATTTAATCTTTTCAGTGAACCTTCGATGCTTTTTCTAATCCACTCTGGACGGCTGTCTAATCCTTTTTTAGAATCGCCTTCCAAAAATCCGAATTTTGTAGCAATTACAATTTTATCACGAAAAGGCGCTAAAGCCTCTCCCAATAATTCTTCGTTTAAAAATGGTCCGTAACATTCAGCTGTATCAAAAAAGGTGATTCCTTTTTCATAAGCCGAACGTAACAAACTTATCATTTCTTTTTTATCGTGAGCTGGTCCATAACCAAAACTCATTCCCATGCAGCCAAGTCCTAATGCTGAGACTTCTAAGCTGCTATTTCCTAGTTTACGTGTATGCATGTTTTTAAAGTTTCTAAGTTACTGAGATACTAAGGTTCTAAGTTTTTTTACTTTGAGCTGAATCCCAGCGTCTTGGATTATTAATTTCTAAAATAGCCAAAATTCTAGACACAAAAGAAAAACTTAGCATCTAAGAATCTTAGCAACTTAGCATCTTATTTAAGAGACGCCATATCAATAACAAAACGATATTTGATATCGCCTTTTAATAATCTTTCGTAAGCGTCATTTACATCATTTACGCCAATTACTTCTACGTCTGCCGTAATGTTGTGTTCTGCACAGAAGTCAAGCATTTCTTGAGTTTCTGCAATTCCGCCAATTGCTGAACCTGCAAAACTTCTTCTTCCTAAAATCAGACTGAAAGAAGTTACAGGAAGAGGATCCATTGGTGCTCCAACAAGTGTCAATGTTCCGTCTACTTTCAGTAAATTTAAATACGAATCAATATTATGCTCTGCAGAAACACAGTCTAAAATAAAGTTCATACTTTTTGCATGTTTTGCCATTTGCTCTGGATCTGTAGACAAGATAACTTCATCTGCACCAAGGCGTTTCGCATCTTCGAATTTAGACATTGAAGTGGTTAAAACTACTACATGAGCTCCCATAGCTTTTGCCAATTTGATTCCCATATGTCCTAAACCACCAATTCCTACGATTCCAACTTTTTGTCCAGGACCAACTTTCCAGTGTTTTAACGGAGAATACGTTGTAATTCCTGCACATAATAGTGGCGCAACAGCCGAAAGTTCTAATTTATCTGAAATATGCAATACGAAGTTTTCATCAACAACAATACTTTGAGAATAACCTCCAAAAGTTTGTCCTCCTAAATGTTCGTCGGGAGAATTGAATGTCAAGATGCTTCCTGGATCACAATATTGCTCTAAACCTTCTTTACATTGCTCACATTCTCTACAAGAATCTACCATACAGCCTACTCCTGCTAATTGACCAACTTTGAAACCTTTTACATGTTCTCCAACTTTAGTAACACGGCCTACAATCTCATGTCCCGGAACAATCGGATAAATAGTGCCATGCCATTCATTTCTAGCCGAATGCAAATCAGAATGACAGATTCCGCAATACAAAATTTCGATTTCTACGTCATGCGCCTGTACAGCTCTTCTTTTAATATCTAAGGTTTTTAATGGTGCTTCGGCAGCTTCTGTACCAAACGCTTTAATGCTTTTTGTTTCCATAATTTTTTTATTTGTTGTTATTGTTTTTTGTTTTAGGTCTAAAACTGTTGAGAAATCGCAATAGAAATCTGGCTGATTTATATTGATTTACAAATAGTTATATAAATTTCGATTATTTTAACCTAATCAAAAAATAAAATCTGTTATAAATCAGTAAAATCTGCGTAAAACTAAAAGTTCTTAAAATTTTAAAATCTCAGAAGCTTAGAATCTTAGTGTCTTAGCATCTTTCAAAAGAATAATATTCCTCATCAGTAACACTGTCAAGCCATGTTCCTGAACCTTTGTCTACTTCTGTAACAATGGTAATATGAGAATACTTTGTTTTTGGAGTTGCTCCGTACCAGTGTTCTACTCCAGGTAAAACTGTGATTACTTTTCCTTTTTCGATAAGATTAATTTGTCCGCCACGTTCTTGGTAATATCCCATTCCATCGGTTACAATGATTAATTGCAGACTTGCATTACTGTGCCAATTACTTCTTGCTCCGGGTTCAAAAGAAATATCTTTAATTACAGTATTTTCAGGATGAATTTCGCTTGTCTGCTTTTTATATGACACTTCGCCTGTCATATAAGTATTTGGAATTTTACCTTCTTCGATTACAGCAGTGAAATGTGTCGACATAATTTCGTTGTTTTTAGGTTAATAATTAATTTTAAATTCTTATAAGCTTATTTGAATGAAATAATCAGTACATCGAATCTCATTTCAGAAAGAGATTTTAATTTTAATTAATACTTTAAAAATTTATATTTTTCTATTATCAAAATTTAAAACTAAATGCAAAGCGGAGCATGCTTTTGTGAAGTGTTATTTAGTCATTAAAAAAACTGATACAAAGATTCGTTGTTTATTTCAGGGCAAATGTAGAACAATACTACAATGCTGAAATAACAATATTCAAACAAAAAATTAAGAAATTGAAACAATTTACATTCGAAGCGATTTTGGAACCGTTCCTGTAAGTCTTTTAAAATAATTATTGAAATAACTCGGATACTCAAATCCAAGCGAATACCCAATATCCGAAATACTCCAGTCTGTATGCTGCAGCAAAGCTTTTGCTTCATTGATGACTCTTTCGGTAATATGGGCTGTAGTCGGTTTTCCTGTAATTTCTTTTACAGAACGATTTAAATGATTTACATGCACAGAAAGGCTTTGTGCATAATCTTGAGGCGTTTTTAAAGCTAAAGGCTGGTTTTTAGTCTCAATTGGAAACTGTCTTTCCAGCAATTCTAAAAATAAAGAAGTAATTCTTGAAGAGGCGTTTTTATGTTTGAAAAAACTCTCTGAAGGCTGCATTTTCATTGATTCATGAATAATCAAATTGACATAACTGCGCATTAAATCGTCTTTGAAAGCATAATCGGTTTCGTATTCTTCGATCATTTTTTGAAATAACGAATCGATAAACACTTTTTGTTCAGGAGTTAAAGTAAAGATCGGTGTTCCTCCTATTTTAAATAGAGGCGATTCTTGAAGAGTTTCTGAACGGTCTTTTGTTTTAAAAAATTCCTCAGTAAAAACGCAGGCATAACCTTCAAATTTCTCAGAAACCGTTTCCCAAGAATATGGAATAATCGGATTGCCGAAAAACAGAATCGTCCCGTCTGTTTCTATTCCGCGGTCAGCATACTGTATAATGCTTTTACTAGTGTTGATGCAGATTTTATAAAAGTCTCTTCGGCTGTAAACGGGAACTTTACTAAAATCTCCATTTATAGGATACACTTTAAATCCCTTCATTTTTAAATCTGAAGTAAAATCGCAATTCTGAGTTTCTGTCTGATTATTCATTTTGCAAAGTTATGAAAATCAAACATTATTCTTTTGTTAATTTTTTGTTTCAGGTTTAAAGTTTTAGGTTTTCGGGTTTAACCGCAAAGAGCGCGAAGAATTACGCAATCCCGATAGCTATCGGGAGCAAAGTTTTTAGTTTTGAGAAAGAAATAGCTCGCAAAGTCGCTCAGACGCAAAATTCTTTTTGAATTGCCTCCCGCTTTAGCTGGAGGTTTAAAAGAGACAAGCATAGAAAAGGCTTTAGCCAAACCAAGAACTGTTTGGCTAAAGCCCTGATAACATTACAATCATTTCACATCCAGCTAAAGCTGGATGCAATTCATTTATAACTATTTTAAAAAGAGCCTTTGCGTCTTAGCAACTTTGCTAAATTTTATTTTTTAGCGTCCTTTGCGCAAATCTTAGCGTGCCTTGCGGTTAAAAAAACTAATTATTTAAACTCGCTGATCGCAATCCTTTTCCAGAAGCAGATAAAACAACTTCCTTCACATTTTCATCTTTCTGAATTATGATTTGAGCATAACCATTAAAAAGCTTTCTTTTCCAAGATTCCGCTGGTGTTATTACTTGAATAATTCCTGGATCCGTATTCATAACATCCCAGTCTTTTACTTTCTGTAATGGTGTCGCTGCAATGTGAATCGTGTTTTTGCCTTCTTTTAAAATAGATGCATTTAGAATATATTTTTGCAAATCTTCTTTGTTTGATTCTACTTTATTTCCATTTACAAAAACTACCGTTTCTACTCCTATTTTTTTATAAAAGAAACTTACCACATTTGAAACTGAATTACTTTTCAAATCAAATTCTCCTTTATAAATATAGGATGGTGCTTGTTTTTTATAATCTCGATCTTTAAAAGCTTCTGTCCATTCTTTCTCTAAATAACTTGGCAATTGCTGGGGCAAAGTTGCATTTGCTTCTTCTCTTTCCTTAAAATTATTTATAGCAACCAAGCTAATGTCATCAATAAACTGATCGCTTTCTAATGAAGTTGGATCGCCATTTCCAACTCCTAAAATTTTTCCGCCTTTTATCGAAAATGTGATTTCGTCATTTGCAGTTGGAACATGCAAACCATTTTTATCAGTCGTTTCAACCGTTACAACAGAAAAATTTCCTTTTAAAACATTTTCTTTATCTAATGACAATTTGATGTTTTCTGCTTTTCCCGTTGTTTTTTGAACTTCAGAAAGTACTTTTTTACCGTCTTTATATCCAACAGCTTCCAAATTTCCGGGAGTATAATTTACTTTCCATTCTAAATGGCTGTTTTGTTCCATTTTCTTTTTTCCTAAGCTCTTTTTGTTTAGAAAAAGCTCTACTTCATCGCAATTCGAATACGCCCAAACATCAATTTCTTTGCCTTCCATTCCGCTCCAATTCCAATGCGGAAGCAAGTGCAGAACTGGTTCTTTTCCCCACCATGATTTTAAGTAAAAAACATTATCTTTCGGGAAACCGCAAACATCCATCATCCCAAAATAAGAAGTTACAGATGGCCAACCATAAGGCGTTGGTTCTCCGCGATAATCAAAACCTGTCCAAATAAACATTCCTGCCAAATAAGGTCTTTCTGCATAGAATTTCCAACCTTCTTCTATACTGTAAAAAGTTGGTCTTGGTTTTTTATCATAAGCACTTTGATAATGTTTGGCATCGTCTGTAAAGTAAATTCCTCGTGTTGCAAAAGTCGAACCTTCTTCGGTTCCCATTCCTGGCTGTTGCTTAAACTGACTTCTGTGTGCATCAATATCTCCGTTTCCTAAATAATTATACCCCATAATTTCAACCACAGAAGAAATTCCGCTTTTAAATCCGCTGCTGATTCCAACTGTGACAGGTCTTGTCGGATCAATGCTTTTGCTGAAATCCTGCATGATATTGGTAATTCTTTCACCAGTAATTCCTCCCTCGATCTGCCATTCTTCATTTCCAACCGACCAACAGAAAATACTTGGATGATTGCGATCTCGTTCCATCATTCGTTGTAAATCATTTAAATGATAATCGTTTATTCCCATTAAACGGGTTTCATCAATAACTAGCATTCCAAGTTTATCGCAAGCATCTAATAATTCTGGCGTTGGCGGATGATGAGAGCAACGATAGGCATTCGAGCCCATTTCTTTCAGTTTAGCGATTCGATAATACTGAATTTCATCAGGAAGTGCTGTTCCAATTCCTGCATGATCCTGATGATTATTAGTCCCTTTCAGTTTTACATGTTTTCCGTTAAGAAAAAAACCATTTTCTGGATCGAATTTTATGGTTCTGATTCCAAATGAAGTTTTATACTCATCAATTACTTTTCCTTCGCTTTTTATTTCTGTAATTAAATGATATAAATTAGGTGAATCAATATCCCATAAAAGCGGATTTTTGACATTCAATTTTGATGAATATGTTTTTGATTTGTAAAACTCTGGAGCCGAAACATTTTCAGAATTCGTTGCTACTTGCTTTCCTGAAGCATTTAAAATAGTTTGACTTATTTCTACATTTCCTTTATAATGGCCTTTATTTTCCAATTTAACTTCTGCATTAACTAAAGCATTATCATTTGAAATTTCTGAAGTTACATAGGTTCCATTTTGTGCCACATGAAGCGGATTTGTTTTTTGCAAATAAACATGCCTGTAAATCCCTGCTCCCTCATAAAACCAGCCCTCTTCCATCGAAGCATCAACTCGAACAACAACTGTATTTTCTCCGCCATAATTAATGTAAGCCGTTACATCATATTCAAAACCATTATAACCGCTTTCTTCGGTTCCTAAATAAAATCCGTTAAAAAATACTTTTGAATTTCTAAAAACGCCATCAAATTTTAGAGAAATAATTTTCCCCAAATCTTCATTCGAAATGGTTATTTTCTTTCTATACCAACCAATACTTTTTTCAGGATAGTTTTTTCCTGCTGCTTTAAATCCGTGACTAAAACTTGCGCTTTCGTTAAAAGGCTGTTCAACTGCCCAATCGTGTGGCAAATCCAGTTTTCTCCAAGCTCTATCATCAAAATCTTTTGCGGCAGGTCCGTCGGCAAATCCAGTTTTGGTCAAATACAAAAAATAACCTTCTGCGTGACCAAAATCTTTTTTTGTGTCATATAAATGACCGAGCGAAAAGCGCCAATCTTTATCAATCAGAATAAGATCTCTGTCCGATTTGCGCTGTGCAAAAACAGGAATTGAAAATAGAATTAAGAAATAAAGAATAGTTCTCAAGAAAAAATTGGTTTTCATAGGTTTGGTTGTTAGTAAAATCAAGTAGCGATAAAAATAAAGCTTTTAACAAAGAAAGATTAATAGTATTTTATCAAAACATGATAACTCATTCATAACAAATACTTATAAAGCGGTTTCTAAAATTTAGAATGAATCTAATGGCTTCAGATTCAAAAATGATTTTCTTTTGATGTAATTTTATATTAAAATCATAAAAAGCAATTATACGATGAGTACTATTATCAACGAAAATAGACTACAAAGTACTTTTAAAAGCCTTGATCATAAGATTAACAAACTTAATGATCAGAAGATTACCGCTTTTTTTGAATCTTTAGGATTGTTAGAAAGAAAAGACGTTCCGAAAGACTTTTTGAATTGGGAAAACATTCTAATCGTTGTTCCAAATCGACATGTTTCGCACGAACTGAAATACTATAAATATACGATTTCACGAATTTCATTTTTAACAAATCCTTACGCAGATCAAATTCATATTTTTGATCTCAAAGATTGGAAAAGCGCATCGGGAAACAAAACGCAGTTTCAGATTAGAGAAATGCTGAAAACTAGTTTTGGAGGTGTAAAGAAAGTGATTAAAGAGTCTTAGAGAAAATTAAAAATTAAAAGTCTGGCCTTATTGGCTGGACTTTTGTTTTTTTTAACCGCAAAGGACGCAAAGGTTTACGCAAGGTTCGCAAAGTTTTTTAAATTCTTAGCATACTTAACATAAACCTTTGCGTCCTTTGCAGTTAAGACAATCCTACTGCACTTGTAAAAGCTCTTTAATTTTAGCTTCTAACGCCTGTCCGTGAATGTTTTTTGCTAAAATAATTCCGTTCTTATCAATTAAAAAGTTTAATGGAACAGATTGCAACATATAATCGCTAACAACTGGAGATTGCCAGTATTTTAAATCACTAACATTTGTCCAAGGCAACTTCCCTTTTGCGATTGCTCCAGTCCATAATGGCTTTTTCGTATCCATCGAAACTCCGTAAATCGATAATTTATCCGGATAAGCATTATTCAATTTTATTAATAAAGGCTGTTCTTTAATGCAAGGCCCGCACCAAGAAGCCCAAAAGTCAATTAAAACTAAAGTTCCTCTTAAAGAAGAAAGTGCAATTTTTTCTCCTTTTGTATCTGGAAGATCAATTTCTGGTGCAATATTTCCAACATCTACACCTACAACTTGAGCTTTAGAATTGGTGATTACACAGCATAAAAATGCTACAATAAGTAAAGTTTTTTTCATAATGATTAAGTTTTGTTTATTCGGGGTTTGTTTTAATCTCGTAATCAACACACTAGTTTGTCATTTCGACGAAGGAGAAATCTTCACGAGAAGCTCTACAAAGATTAGACATTCGTTGCGGAGTTACTTGCGGAGATTTCTCCTTCGTCGAAATGACATAAAATAAGCATACAAAACTGCATATCTCAACGAGATTATAAAAAACAAATATAAATTTTCTTTATCAAATTCTTCTTCATTCAGCCATCTCAATCATAAAAAAATCTTAAATATTTTTCCTTAAATCCATATATCGGGAAAAGTCGATATATTTGCATCATGGAAACGATAGAAATATTTAAAGCATTATCCAACAAGTCCAGATTACAAATGCTGGAATGGCTAAAAGAGCCCGAAATTAACTTTCCGGGACAGCTAGAACATGCCGGATTTGAGCATGGTGTTTGCGTTGGGCAGATTCAAGCCAAAGCTGGTTTGACACAATCCACAGTATCCGAATACCTGTCTATTTTACAGCGTGCTGGTTTTATTGAAGCCAAGCGTGTTGGACAATGGACTTATTATAAACGTAACGAAGGTGCCTTTGAAGCACTTAGTAAATTAATTCAATCTAATTTGTAAAATTACTATGAGTACAAACAACCTCTTTTCTGAGTTTAACTTAAAGACGTTAAATCTGAAAAACCGAATCGTAATGGCGCCAATGACGCGCTCTTTTTCTCCTAACGGAGTTCCAACTGATGAAGTCGCAGCTTATTACCAAAAAAGAGCTGAAGGTGAAGTTGGTTTAATTTTATCTGAAGGAACTGTTATTGACAGAAAATCTTCTTCTAATGATGCTAATGTTCCTCACTTTTATGGCGATTTGGCTTTAAACGGATGGAAAAAAGTTATTGATGAAGTTCATGCTGCAGGCGGAAAAATGGGACCGCAGATCTGGCATATGGGAATTATGGACAATCACCACTCGGGATGGGTTCCACCGGTTCCTTTTGAAGGTCCGTCTGGATTAAACCGTCCTGATTTTAGAAATGGTGTTGCCATGTCTGAAAAAGATATTGAAGAAACTATTCTTGCTTTTGGTAAAGCAGCTGCTGATGCTAAAAGATTAGGTTTTGACACTGTTGAAATTCACGGTGCACATGGTTATTTAATTGACCAATTCTTTAGAGCTGAAACAAATTTACGTGAAGATATCTATGGAGGAAAAACACTTCCTGAACGTAATCGTTTTGCTATTGAAGTGATAAAAGAAGTGAGAAAGCAAGTTGGAAATGACTTTGCTGTAATTATGCGTTTTTCTCAATTCAAGCCTTCTGATTACAACTATAAATTGGCTAAAAATCCGCAAGAATTAGAAGCTTGGCTTACTCCTCTTGTTGATGCTGGAGTTGATATTATTCATGCTTCGCAACGTCGTTTCTGGGAACCAGAATTCGAAGATTCTGATTTGAATTTTGCAGGATGGGCTAAAAAAGTAACTGGAGCGCCAACTATTACGGTAGGTTCTGTGGGACTTTCTGGCGATTTCTTCGGAGCATTTGCTGGCGAAAGTTCACAACCAACTTCTTTAGACGAATTAAACAGACGTTTTGACAGAGGCGATTTTGATTTGGTTGCCGTGGGAAGACCTCTTTTATCTGATCCAAATTGGGTGGCTAAAATCAAAGCTGGAAAAACTGACGAATTAAAAGGTTTTACTAAAGAGGCCCTAGGTCAATTGGTTTTAGAATAATTTTTTTTGAGGTACTAAGTACTAAGCTACTAAGATTCTTAGGCACTAAGTTTTTTTTGAATACCGTAATTAAAAAATTTATCTTTGCAGTCGATATGAAATTCTTGAACAGCATATTACGCCTTCCTTTTTTCAGCACTTATTATTATGCAATAATATCTGCTTGGATAGGCTATGCATATAATTCAACGTATTCACAACTGTAAATTAAATAGATAAATTATATAAACCTTAAAGCCCGGGCATTTCGTCCGGGCTTTTTTATTTTCAAAAAAATGGAAACAATTCAAAAATTAAAAGAAAATGCTGCCATCTTTCTTCCCGAAAATGGCTTAGAAGAAAAACTAAACCTAGCTAAAAAAGAAAACAGAAAATTAATTATTAAACTGGGTTTTGATCCAACTGCTCCAGATTTGCATTTGGGGCATGCTGTTGTGCTTAAAAAACTGAAACAATTTCAAGATTTAGGACATCAAATTGTAATTGTTGTTGGAAGTTTTACGGCAAGAATCGGTGATCCGACTGGAAAAAACAAAAGCCGAAAACCTTTAAGCATTGAAGAGGTACAGCACAACGCAGAAACCTACATTTCGCAATTGTCTAAAATTATTGATGTTGAAAAGGCCAAAATTGTTTTCAACTCAGAATGGCTTGACGAACTTCCTTTTTCTGAAGTGATTCAGATTATGTCGAATGTGACGGTTGCACAATTGATGCATCGAAATGACTTTAATAAGCGTTTTAGTGAGAATACGCCAATTGCAATGCATGAATTGGTTTACCCAATTTTGCAAGGTTTTGATTCGGTTAAAATTAATGCTGATATCGAAATGGGCGGAACTGACCAATTATTTAACTGCACTATGGGAAGACAGTTACAGGAAAGTTTTAAACTTTCGGGACAAATTGTGATGTGCATGCCTTTACTTAAGGGATTGGATGGAAAGGAAAAAATGAGTAAATCGCTTCATAATACAATTGGTTTAATTGATGAACCAAATGAAATGTTTGGTAAAACGATGTCAATTCCTGACGCTCTTATTTTAGAATTTTTAGAATTGACAACCAATTTTTCATTCGAAGAAAAAGAAGAAATCAAGAAAAGATTAGAGAAAGAAAATCCGATGGATATTAAAAAACTAATTGCTAAAAATATTATCAGCCAATACCATAATCAAAATGAAGCAGAACAAGCAGAACAATTTTTCATTAATCAATTTCAAAGTAAAAATGCAGCATCAAAATCATTTATTCCTGTTTCGATTTCTTCTTTAGAAAATCAAACCAGTAAAATGACTTTGATTGATCTTTGTGCATTCATTAAAAATGATATAACAAAATCAGCTAATAGAAGATTAATTGAAAGTGGTGCAGTTCAAATCAATAATGAGAAAATTATAAATCCAAACGAATTGATTTTATTAGAAAAAGAAACAAAAATCAAAATTGGAAAGAGAAATTTTTATGAATTGCAATAATTGAATCATTATTGTTTGTAAAGAGCGAACCTCTGCAATTTAATTTTACATTTCTATATTCGGGTTTCAAAAATAAATAAGAAAGGGATAAACAATTAAGTTTATCCCTTTTTGAATATCTATAACTAACAAAATTTAGAAATTCATTATTTTTAGGTTCGAGTTGTAAAGGGACAAAGTTTTTCAGCTCTGTACCTTATTTCTTTGATTCTTTGCCTCTTTTTACTGTAAAGAAACTTTTCTTTTTTGAAATTTATTTACAAGCCATTTTCTAACTGGTTCATCGTATAATTTTAAACATACGAAAGCTAATATTATGGTCACAATTAAAACTCCAATTCCTTCTAAATATCCATTTTCCATACTAACTTTATTATCTACAACCCAAGCTGTAAACCAATAAATTAAAGGATAATGTGTAATGTAAATTGGATACGAAATGTCTCCTAGAAGTTTACAGATTTTTAATGAAAATTCATTTTTAATCTCTCCTCCTGCTCCAATTGCCACAATAAGCGGAAAAATTAAAATAATACAGATTGATTCGTATAAACCATTTATCCAAAGACTGTTTTCGTCTCCAAATCTTGGAAGTGCCAAAACAATCGTGATTAAAATACTGCAAATCCAAAAGGCGTTTTTTACATGAATAAGTTTTCCTAGACGGCACAGTAATACTCCAGCAAAAAACGGATATAATAAACGGGTAAAACCGACATTCATTTGCTCCAAATTCAATGACCAACCGCCAATTACGTCTCCTTTTGATCCGAAAACTGTATAATTAATTAGCAATCCGGCAAATATTAATACAAAGACCGACATTACTTTATTCGAAAATTTACGAAAGATTAAGGCGTACAAGATGTTTGCAATATATTCGAAAAAAAGCGACCATGCCGGCCCATTTAAAGGATGCATTTCTCCCCAACCTCTAATTTCTAATGAAGGTGGAATTGGTAAAAGTGTAAAACCTATTACCATAGTTAAAATAACTTTCCAGACTTCCATTCCCGCAATCATTGGAAACAATGCGTCTGAAGCTTGAAAATAGTAAAATATAGCCCCAATGATCATTCCTAGAATTACCATTGGCTGTAAACGAATTAAACGGCGTTTGTAAAATTCCCATTGTCCCATTTTACCCCAACGATCGTCATATGCATAAGCGACAACAAATCCTGATAAAAGGAAAAAGAAATCTACCGCAAGATATCCATGATTTATAATTTGTTTAAAACGGTTTCCGCCTGCAAAGGCTTCAAAAATATGGAAAGCAACAACTAAAATAGCTGCAACTCCACGCAGTCCGTCTAGAATTTCGTAATGTTTTTTTGGTTTAATATCAGATGAAATTGAACTCATTTGTTTTTGGTTTAAGGTTAAGTTAGATTGATAAAATTTTAGATTGATTGTGATCTAAAATTATTTTTTGAGTTTGGATTTTTAGATTGAAATTTAGCTTATTGATGATTTTTTAGCCATTCTGCTCTTCTCTGGTCTGGTAAATGTTTTACAGAGAAGTTTTCAAATTTTGCTTCAAAGCCTTTTCCGTCAGGAGAAGCAGCCATTAAACCTACCATAACTGGTGCGTTATCTTGTAAAGGCGCATTTCTGGTCATGATATAGTTTTTATCATCAAAAGAATAGAATATTTCAACGGCATCTAATCGTCGTACGGCTTTAATCCAAATAAAAGGAGGCACTTTATCTAAAGTTGTTACGCTCCAATCGCTTTTGTCGTGTGTTACAACGGTACTGACATTAAATTTTCCGTCTACAAACTCCACTCCTGTTTTGATGTAATTTTTCTCGTCTATACGAATCATCAAACCCATCTGGTCAAAACGAGCGATGTAGTTTCCTGTCAGTTTTACTTTTGCTTCAAACTCTCCACCGTAATTGGCGTAGTAAAAAGGCGCATCATCCACTGTGAATCCATAGTGCGAAATTCTCCAGTAATCGCTATTTGCGGTAACATTCATAATCAATGCATTATTTTTAATTTCCCATTTTTCAGGTTCATTAAACCATTGCATTTTGTTCAGACTCTGTGCTGAAAGGTTCTGGAACATGACAAAACCAAATGTAAATAGTAGTATTCGTTTCATTTTCAAAATTTGATTTTTATTATTAAAGCAAAACTTCTAATATTTTGTTTGTACATCTAAAATTTTAAGACAAAAGCAAAGCTGCAAATTTTTACACTTGCAGCTTTACAAACCAACCAATTTTAGAAATAAAAAACTTATTTAAGTGAGAATTTCACTTTAGATTTTATATCTGTAGATGAAGCACCAATAATTGCTTCGAAATCACCAGGTTCTGCAACCCAGTCATGTTTTTTATCATCAAAGAAACTTAAAGCTGTCTTATCAATTGTAAACGTTACTGTTTTTTCTTCTCCAGCTTTAAGAGCAACCTTCTCAAAACCTTTTAATTCTTTTATCGGACGAGGCAATGAAGATTTCACGTCAGTAATGTACAATTGTACTACTTCAGATCCTTCTCTGCTTCCTGTATTTTTTACGTTAACTGAGAATGTAATTTTATCTCCTTCGTTAATTTGTTTTTTGTCAGCTGTTACTTTTCCGTAAGTAAAAGTAGTGTAGCTTAAACCGTGTCCAAAAGAGAACAATGGTTTGATTTTGTTTTTGTCAATCCAACGGTATCCTACAAAAATTCCTTCGTTGTATTTTACGTCATCGCCACCTGGAAATTCTCCTAAAGCATGAGCTCCGTTATCAGATAATTTTACTGGGAAAGTGAAAGATAATTTTCCAGAAGGATTTACATCTCCAACCAAAACATTTGCTAAAGCATTTCCTGCCTCAGTTCCTAAAAACCATCCCTGCACAATTCCTGGAACCTCTTTAATCCAAGGCATTGCAATTGCATTTCCAGAAATATTTACAAAAACAATGTTTTTATTTACTTTCGCTAATTCGCTAATTAATTTATCCTGACCATAAGATAAATTCAACTCTTTACGATCGTGTCCTTCGTCATCTTGATTTTCGCTTTTGTTCAATCCGCCGATAAAAAGAACAATATCAGCATCTTTAGCTACTTTTAAAGCTTCTGCAGTCAATTCAGCTGGAGAACGTTTCTCTTCCAAACTTACTTTAGCAATAACTCCATTGTAATTACTTGTAGGATCTCCTACATAACCTCTTGCATAAACAATTTCAGCTTGGTTCCCGATTCTTTTCTTTAGACCTTCAAGTGGCGTGATTTCGTATCTTGCTTTAAGCGAAGAACTCCCTCCACCAACTGTCATCATTTTGATCGCATTTTCTCCAATTACAGCAATCTTTTTGGTTTTAGAAAGATTGATTGGAAGAATATTGTTGTTGTTTTGTAATAAAACGATTCCTTCTTCAGCAATTTTACGGCCAGCCAAAGCATGCTCTTCAGTTCCAAAAGACCCAAAAGGACGGTTTCTATCCATTGTAGTTAGGAAAGATAAACGTAGAATGCGACGTACTTTTTCGTCCAATTCTTTAGTTCCAACTTCTCCTTTTTTGATCATTTCTGCATATGGTTTTGCTAAATAGTAGTTATCATATGCATTACTTGTTCCCCAAGAAAGACCATTTGTCCAAGAACCGAATTCCATATCCAAACCATTGTGAATAGCTTGTTTAGTATCACTAACTCCACCCCAATCTGAAACTACAACTCCTTTGAAGCCCCATTCTCCGCGAAGAATATCGTTTAATAAATATTCGTTGTGGCAACATTGCTGTCCTTTGTATTTGTTGTAAGCCCCCATAATTGACCAAACATCACCTTCTTGAACTGCAGCTTTAAAAGCAGGAAGATAAATTTCGTACAATGCACGATCGTCAACAATTACGTTAACCGAGTTACGATTTGTTTCTTGATTATTTAAAGCGAAATGTTTTACGCAAGCTGCAACTCCATTTGCTTGAACACCTTTAATATAAGGAACAACCATTTTAGATGCCAAAAACGGATCTTCTCCCATATATTCGAAGTTACGACCGTTTAATGGACTTCTATAAATATTTACACCAGGTCCTAATAATACATTTTTGTTACGGTAACGTGCTTCTTCTCCAATAGATTTGCCATATAAAGAAGCCAATTCTTTGTTCCATGTAGATGAAAGTGCTGTAAGCGCTGGAAAAGCAATACAAGAATCGTTTGTCCATCCAGCTTGATCCCATTCGTCCCATTTTACCTCTGTACGAATTCCGTGTGGTCCATCAGTCATCCAGTTTTCGGGAATTCCAAGACGTTTTACACCTGGAGAACTAAATTTAGACTGCGCATGAATCATGGCAATTTTCTCATCAGTTGTCATTCGTTTAAGCGCATCTTCTACGCGCTCTTCAATCGGTTTTTTATCATCTAGATAAACTGGAACTTTATTCTGAGCATTTGCTCCCAAAGAACTCAGTAAAAGTAAAACAACAATTGTTTTAACGTTTTTTAACATAACAGTAATAATTAAAGCATTAGTTAGATAATATTATAAAGTCTATATAAAAACTTTTCTATCATATTGTAAAACTAAAACGTTATCGTACAAGTTACATTTTTAGACAGAAAAAAGTAGTGGTTTAAAAAATTAATACATTGATTTTTAAATATTTAAAACAAAAAACACCTTAAAAAAAGTAGTGATTTTGAAATAAACATTTACGCTTTCAAAGCCATTGAGCCAATTTTCATGACCATTTCTTCGAAATCATTTCGCGAAACTGCCGCCTTATTTCGAGCTCTTGTGCGATAGTTGTAAATTGTGCTTAAAGAATAACGCAAAAATGCTGCTATTTTAACACTGTCCGTAATTCCGAGTCTGATTAAAGCAAAAATTCGAAGTTCTGTATTTAGTAATTCATTTTGCTTTAAAACGATTTGCTCTTCTGGAATTAATAAAGCATTGAAATCTTTGACAAATGTTGGATATAGGTTTAAAAAGATAATATCGAAGTTTTTGTATAATTCTTCTAGCTCATTATCAACCAAAGTAGTTGATTTTAATATTTTGTAAATTTCATCGAATTGTTTTGCTGTTGCTTTCTTGTTTAAACTAATGCGATAATTTTCTAATTTGTTAATGTAAGTTGAGCAAAGACTGAAGAAATGTGCAATATATTCTTCTTTAACCAAATTAGATTCAGACAATTGCAGATTACTTTCTTGCAACTGCTTGTTTGTTTCAGTAATATCTTTATTTAACTCTGCTAGTTTCTGGCTGGTTTCATAAAGTTCGCTTCTAATTCTAGAAACCTTTTTCATTTGTTTGTAAACGTAAATAATTGCAACTAGTAAAAATAGAGAAAGCAAACTGATGCAAAGCAAATAAATCTGTAATTCACTTTTTCGTTGCGCTTCACGTTCCTGATAAACTGTATTAATAATCGAATATACTTCTGACATCAACAAAGTTCGAAACTGAACATTGCAATATAATGCATCTTCAATCGCAGATTGTGTGAGTTTATAAGCCATATCGACATCTCCAATTTCGTAAAAAACTAAAGCCAACTCTTGGAGTGAAGCATTGTCTTTATTGGCATTTTTAATATCTGAAGTGGCAGAAAGTGCGTAGTATCTTTTTCTAGCTTCTAAGTCATGCGTAGCTTCACCTATTTTTCCTAACAAATAGGTAATCATTGCATATTCTGGACTTTCTTCTTTTGTTTTATTCAATAAAGCTAATAACTGCTTTTTGGGATCATTGTATTTTTTATCAATAAAAATATCTTGCTGGATTCTATTAATTTGATATTCTAATGTATTTGGTTTTAGAATACTTAATAATGAATCACGATAACTCCCAATCTGTTTTCTGTATTCGGGACTGTAACTATTAGCCGCATAATGTTCAAAAAATTCACGATACGAAATATAATAATTTGGAAGTAAAGAAGCAGGAAGGCTTTTTTTATTAATGCTTTTTAAAATTGCTTCAGATTCACGGTATTTTCCAGAAGACGAATAAAGTGTTACCAGTTGCAATTGCGCTAAATCTAAAAGTTCTTTATTTTGAAGTTCTTCGGCAATTTTGATGTTCTTTTTTATATATTGAATTGCAGAATCTGAGTTTAGTTTCTGATATTCAAAATAAAGTGTTTTGTTATAATTATACTCCTGCTCTTTCGTAAGATTATCCGATTTTATCTTCTTGAAATTCAGAATTCGCTCTTCTTTAATCTTTACGTAATGCTGTTTATTTTTAATCGCTTCGTTTAATTCTTTCAAAATAACATCTGTACTCTCCGATGCAAAAAGTGGAAGGTTTAAAATAAAAAACAGAAATAAGTAATATTTTTTCAAAGCGATTTTAATATAAAGGAATTACAAATATAGCAAAGCGAAAATATAAAAAATGAATTATTTTGAGAGTGGTTATAATTAACCAAAAATGAAATTGCATTATTTTATGCTATAAAATAATACGATAACAAAAATACAATTCGTATAAATAAATTTATTAAAAACAAAAGCTTTGTGAAAGTTTCAAAATTTCACAAAGCTCTGCTATACTATATAAAACTAAAGCGCAATAGGCGCCGCTAAACAACTTTCTGGAATATTGAAAGCATTTACGAGAGCCACAGCATCTGGACGAATATCCCAACAAAGCTGATTTACCATTTTACGGACTGCTTTGGTTTTTACTGCTTCCATATAACCGTCTTCAAGATACCAACCTTTGTTTTTTTCTATCTGTGAAAGCGCATATAACTGATTCAATTTCGTTAAAATAACTTTCGAAGATTCGTCTTCAACCGCTTTTATTGCGATTTGAAATTGCTCTAAAACTATTCTTTCCAAATATGCTTCGGCCACATCAATCATTTGATGTTGCACAACGTTGAAAGCATCATAAGGTTCTAATCCTCCATCAATCAATTTTTTGATACGTCTAGCTGCTGAAGCCAAAATTGTTTTTTCTCTATGAACAAATGCCTGAAGATGAAATTCTCCATCTAACAAATGTTCGTCTTCTGTTCTACGGGTTGCAATTGGGTTTTTCTCTGCAATTGCTGTTTTTGCATTTTCGTATACATAATTGATAATTCCCAACGAACCCATTTCTCCAAATGACTTTCTGAATTCTGCTAATCTGTTTTTAGCTACTAATTGCATTAAAACGGTATTATCTCCTTCAAAAGTGGTGTAAATTTCAGTATCGTTTTTAAGCGCATCTATTCTATTTTCAGACAAATAGCCTTTTCCTCCGCAAGCTTCTCTACATTCTTGCAGAATATCTCTCGTGCTCCAAGTAGAATACGATTTCATTCCTGCTGCCAATGCTTCGATTTCTTGCATTTCAGCTTCGGTTCTGTTTAAAAATCTACTCGTTAAATATTGAAGTGCAAAATGAACGGCATACGTTTTAGCTAAGTGTGGCAATAATCGACGCTGATGCATTCTGTAATTTAAAATAGGAACTTCAGAACCTCCTTCTGGACCAAATTGTCTTCTTTGATCGCTATAGCGAATGGCAATTGTTAATCCTGATTTAGCTGCAGCTAGAGCCGAACGCGGAATTCCGATTCTTCCTCCAACCAAAGTTCCTAACATCGTAAAAAATCGTCTATTATCACTCGGAATCGGGCTTTCAAATTCGCCTTTATCATTTACTGAAGCAAAGCGATCCAGCATATTGTCTTTCGGAATCACCACATTATCAAAACTTATTGTTCCGTTATCTACGCCATTTAATCCCATTTTATGGCCGCAATCGCCAATTGTTACTCCGTTTAATACATTTCCGTTTGGATCGCGTAACGGAACCACAAAAGCATTTACGCCATAATCATGATCGTCAATAATTAATTTAGCAAAAACCGTCGCCATTTGTCCATGAACAGCTGCGTTGCCAATATATTCTTTTTGAGCATTTTTATTTGGCGTATGAATGGTAAAAGTCTGATCGTTATGATTGTAAGTTGCTGTTGTTTCTAGACCTTTTACGTTCGATCCGTGATGTGTTTCAGTCATGGCAAAACAGCCTGGAAGTTTCAATGAACCAATATCTTTTAGATATTTAGCATAATGTTTTTCAGTTCCTAACGATTGAACACTCATTCCCCAAAGTCCAAACTGAACACCAAATTTAATTACCAAACTTAAATCGTGATAACTCAGCGTTTCCATGATGGCGAAATAATCTTCAATATTTCCTCCTCCGCCATATTCTTTTGGATAAGCCATGCTTCCTAAATTTTCATCGGCTAGAATTTTGCACCATTTGTAAACTGTTTGTCTAAAAACGTTAATATCGGTAGACGTTTCATATGCAAATTCAGGTCTCGAAATCACAGATTTAACTCTTTCAATTATTGCAGCTTCTTTTCCGTCTAAAAGTTGAGTGATTTTCTGAATGTCAAAACTAGCATCTGTATGAGAATTGGCTGTAAAAGAATCCGCTTTGGTTTTAAAGTTTTGAAGCGCCTCTTCGCCTAAAATCCCTAAATCATTTTCTAGTTTTTTGAAATCGGATTCGATTGGTGTTAAATCCAAATCGGTTCCCGAAAGTGCTCTTGCAATATCAAAAATCGACTTAACAGAAGATTTATCCTGAATGCTTTTTTCAATATCCAATTTCCATTGTGTGAGTTCATTTCGCGAAGGCGGATTTGAAATATCTACTTTAGAAAGCAAATATTCTTTTTCTTCTTGAGACAAAACATTTAGCGAATTTATAAACTCTTTTAAGGTTGTAAATTCTTTCTGTGTCAGTAAATCGTCTGACCACACTAAATAAAATAACGGAGTAAAGGCTTGAAGTTTGGTATTTTGCATAACGAATCTTAAAATTAACTTTTGTTAAATTAAAGAAATTTATGGCTTAAAGTAAGTTAAGGTTCTCTTAATAAATCTAATTGAAGATAAAAAAATCAGCCATTAACCTTACTATTCATCATACCGCTTACCACTTTGATCATAGTTTTTCTAGAGAGAAATCTTGGCAAAAATGATTGTGCATAGTTCATTTTTCCAACAATTTTAAAACTTTTGTTTTTAAGTAATGCATGTATTCCTTGTTTTGCAACTGTTTCTGGAGTATCAGCAGCCATTCCTTTTGTATTGGCTTTTGCCACTGCTTGAAAACCTGTTGTGGTATTGCCTGGGCAAAGCGCAGTAATAGTAACACCTTTATGATTGTATTCTCCGTATAATGCTTCTGAGAAATTAAGTACAAAGGATTTACTGGCGCAATATGCTGCAACATACGGACAAGGCTGTAAAGCCCCTGTCGAAGCAACATTTATAATTCCGCAATCTTTTTTCTTTATCATATCTGGCAACACCAAATAGGATAATTTAACCAAAGCATTAATATTGATTTCTACCATATCTTCATAATCTTCAATGGTTTCATCAAGAAAATTTGTCCATTTTCCAAAACCCGCATTATTCACTAGTAAATCCACAGATAAACCTGCTTGTTTTATTTTATCATATAATTGTTGAGGCGTTTCTTTTTTAATAAGGTCGACCTCAAAAACGTTTACTTTAACTTGATATGCTGCAGTGATTTTTTTAGCTAAGAATTCTAATTTATCTTTTGATCTTGCAGTTAAAATAAGATTTGCACCTTGTTTTGCCAATTCATATGCAAAAGCTTCACCAATTCCAGATGATGCACCCGTAATGAGTGCTGTTTTGTTTTTTATTGTTTTCATTTCTTTAGTATTAATGATGGGGCAAAATTCATTAATAACTAAACCAATCTACTTGACCTATGTTAGGAAATGAGTTTTTTTCTGATTCGACTCAAACTTTCAGGTTTTATTCCAATAAAAGAAGCAATATATTGAAGCGGAACATTCTGAATAATGTCAGGATTATATTTAAGTAATTTCAGATAACGTTCCTCAGCAGACAAATTGATAATGTCTTTTGTTCGCTGTTCGTTATAAATTACAGACTGTTCATAAGTAATTCTTGCAAAATCAGCCCATTTTGGACTTTTCTGACATAAAATATCCAAATTGTTTTTGGTAATTCTAAGCAATTCACAAGAAGTAATACATTCTATGCTATCTGTCGAAATTGTTCCGTTTATAAAGCTGTTAAAAGAAGTAATAAACCCAGACGGGCAATTAATATGAGTGGTAATCTGATTTCCGTCTTCGTTGTAAAAAATTCTAATAAAACCAGAATTAATGAAATACAGATATTTTACAGGCTTATTTTCCACCTCCAATAACTGTCCTTTTTCACAATATACAGACTCAAAAAAATTTTCCATCAAAACCATATCTGTATCATCTATGGCAATAATTTCACGGATTAAATTTACAAGTCTGCTATTCTTCATATTAATAAAATCAATTTGTTTTTTGCCACAGATTACACAGATTGAAAAGGATTTTTTTGTTTGCCACGAATTGCACGAATTCACACGAATTAATTTATTCTAGAATTGAGAATAAAATTTGTGCAAATTCGTGCAATTCGTGGCAACATTTTTTTGCCCAAAGAATATAATCCTTTTAATCTGTATAATCTGTGGCTAAATAATTTTTCAGTTTATCGCATAAAAAAACAGGAATGAAAAATACTCATTCCTGTTTAAACATCCTGTTAAGGTTCTTATAATTTTCGATTTTAAACCAATAAAAAATATGAAAACTAAGAAATTAAGAACCCTTGGATATTGAGGTCATTTTTTGCTTTATGGCAAAAATATGATGCGAATTAAAAACTAACACTGCGGTAAAAATGATACCGTATGCTGTAATCTGCAAAGGCGTAATATTTTCTTTGAAAAAAAAGGCCGCCAAACCAAATGCAATCATCGGATTAATGTTTAATAACATTCCAACTGTTGAAGAGTTGATTCCTGAAAGTGCATATAAATTGAGAAATAACGGAATTATAGTAAATACAATTGCAATGGTTTCAATGCAGAGATAAAACTTAAATTCCGTTGGAACCGGTCCCCCAAAAACCGGATAAAACGGTAATAAAAACAAGGCTGACAATGTGATGTGAAAAGTCAAAACAATAAACTTATCAAAACCTCTGTTAGCACGTTGGCTTACTAAATAAGCAGCATAAGTAAGCCCTATAATAATACTGAAAAACATATCCATTATATCGGTGTATGAGAGTAATATGCATCCCGAAATACTTAATCCGACAGAAAGCCATTGTGTTTTTAGCAGTTTTTCTTTCAGTATAAAATAAGCCAATAATGTCGTTAAAATTGGACAAACCAAATATGCCAGAGAAGCTGCTTTTACACTCACATGATTAACCACATAAATAAAGGTGAACCAGTTTGCCATCAAAAAAACACTTCCGCCAATATTCAGCAGAACCGATTTTCTTTTTTCTGATTTTGATAACGCTTTAAAAATCTCAATCGTTTCTTTTATTTGTTTTCTTTTAAACAAAAAAGCAATTAAAAGCATTAAACCAGCACAACTGAAAACACGAAAAAACAAAATATCTAACGAAGGATATTCATGAATTGGCTTTAAAACCAAACTGAAAAGTCCCCACGTAATAAAGGCTGAAATCGCCGCGATATAATACTTTGTTGTTTTCACAAAATTGCTTTTGAATTGTTTTCTTTTGATGACGCAAATTTCTTAAAAATAAAACAGCAATACAGATACAGTTTTTGTAAATTGCAGCATAACAGTTTTATTTTTTTTATGAAAAATTCGAATTACTTATATCTTCAATTTGCTGACCTCATCGAAAAACAGATCAAATCAGGACTTTTAAATGTAGGCGACAAATTGCCATCTATACGAGAAGTCTGTGCTGAAACCGGCTACAGTATGAGTACCGTCAGTAAAGCATATTACGAAGTTGAAAGTCGTTCTTTGATCGAATCAAGACCACAATCGGGTTATTATGTAAGCAATATTTCGGCTAGAACAATTCCAGAACCATCAGCAAGCAAACCGCTTTTAACGCTTGAAAACATTGAACGCGAGGATTTGGTGGATTTGGTTTATGGCGATATGCGTAAAAAAGATATTACGATGCTTTCGCTTGGTTTTCCGTCAAATGAATTACTTCCGATTGCGAAACTGAATAAAGGAATGGTTCAAGCCATGCGTCAACTTCCAAACAGCGGAACGAGTTATGAGGAAATTGAAGGAAATAGTAATTTAAGAAAAGAAATTGCGCGTTGGTCGTTTACTTGGGGCGGTTCCTTGACTGAAGATGATATTATAACGACTCCAGGTTGTATTTCGGCCATTTCAGATTGTTTATTAACGCTAACAAAACCAGGAGACACTATCATTACTGAAAGTCCAGTCTACTTTGGAATTCTGCAATTGGCGAGATCATTGGGTTTGTACGTAATGGAACTTCCAACCAATATGACAACAGGAATTGAAATTGAAGCAGTTAAAAAAACGCTTTCTACAAAGAAAGTAAAAGCCTGTGTTTTGATGAGTAATTTCAGTAATCCGTCGGGAAGCATGCTGCCAAACGAACATAAAAAGGAAATCGTCCGTTTAATGGATTTTTATAATGTTCCGCTAATTGAAGATGATATTCACGGTGATTTGTATTTTGGAACAAGCCGTCCGACAAACTGTAAAACGTATGATGAAAGCGGTATTGTTTTGTGCTGCAGTTCGGTTTCTAAAAGTCTGGCACCAGGCTATCGCGTGGGTTGGGTTTCTCCAGGGAAGTTTAAAAAAGAAGTTCTGAGAACCAAATTGTACCATACGATCTCCAATTCTACCATTACACATGAAGTTGTTGGAGATTTCTTAAAAAATGGCCGTTACGAAAATCATCTGAGAAAAATTCGCCAAATTTTGAATCGAAACTGTACCAATTACATCAATACGGTTTTAGAGTCTTTTCCTGCGGGAACTAAAGTGAGCCAACCTCAAGGTGGATTTTTTCTTTGGGTCGAATTGGATAAAAAAATCGATACAGCCGCTTTTTACCATTTAGCGCTTAAACATAATATTAGCATCGCTCCGGGAAGGATTTTTTCCTTTCAAAATCAATTTTCAAATTGTATGCGATTGAGTTTCGGACTGCCTTGGTCTAATGAATTGAGAACTGCAATTCAGACCTTGGGAAGGCTGGCGAAGCAACTCTAGACTCCAAAAAATCAACGCAATATTACCATTTCGACGTAAGGAGAAATCTCTGCGAGAAGCTCAGCAAAGATTGGAAAATTGTTACAGAGTTACTTGTGGAGATTTCTCCTTACGTCGAAATGACAAACTATGTGTTTAAATAACAAAAAAAATTGGACAGCGCAACTACTCACTGTCCAATCAACAATTAACTCAAGACCAAAATTAAATAGTTATAAGACAAAATAAGCGTCCTTTTCGACTTTCTTAGGTTCGTCTTTTAAGTCAAATTCTTTAAGAATATCAAATTCACTTTGATATTCGTTTAACATTTGCTTGATATTTTTTTCAATTGTATTTGCAATTGCAGTAACTGGCGTATCTGTAGGTCTGTTTTCGAACGGATCTTGCAAATGAATCGCCATTCTTTCGATTAAAAAGAAAGCAGCACCAATCGCAGTAATCAGCGGAATTGCAAACCAGCTTAAAACACTCGTTAATCCGAAAGGCAATAGGAAAATAAACAAACACAAAGTCAATCTAATGTACATACTATATGTTGTTGGGAAAATCGTGTTTTTAATTCGCTCACATTTCCCCATTTCATCACATAATCTAGATAAAGTATTATCGATTTCAACCTGCTGATACATGTTGATTTTCTTTTCGTTTTTAGCCGTTCTTAAATCTCTTGCATGCAGCATCAAAATTGCATTTGGAACGTTCTGATGATTTTTGATGTATCTGATTTCTTCTTCGCTAATTAAGCCTTCAATCGGCTTTATTGCATCTCTATTTCTAAGCGACTGGCCTAAACTGTAACACCAAGCAATTTGTCTTTTAGCAAAATTTTCTTTGAATTCACTTGCTTCAACAGAGAAATCTGGATCATCATAAAATGTTAAAACCTGACGAATCAAGGTTCTAGAATCGTTTACAACAGCTCCCCAAACAATTCTAGCTTCCCACCATCTGTCATAAGCCTGATTAGACTTAAAGGCTAATAATAAGGAAATAATGGTTCCTATCATGGTCGGAATGGCAATCGGGATATCTACAGGCAAATTGATGAAATAATGATGAAAAATTTCAAATAGTATGGTGTAAGCCAACACTAAAACAATTTCTACTTTAATTTTCCCGAGAACGTACTTCATTGGTATTCTTTTCTTTAACAACATATTTTCGGTTTTAAATTAATAATTTTTGAGAGGCTAAGATTCTAAGTTTCTAAGGTGCTAAGAATTAAAAAACTTAGAAACTTAGTGTCTTAGTAGCTTAGAATCTCAGACTCTTAAACCATCTCTTCGTACAATGAAAGAACAGGAAGTCCTAATTTTTCATTGACATTTTCTTTTTTTGATTTTTTAAATTTGATTTTCTCGCCTTTTCTCGTTTCTACCAACATATCAATATTATGTTTAGAAATGGCTTCTGATAAAAATGGAGCAACGTTTTCGTAGTCGTCTTCAAAACTGGCAGTTTGGCTAACGATTTCGAAAGAGAAATTGGCGCTTAAGAAATCCTGAACGTCTTTTACATGAATGTTCACACTCGAATTTTCTACATAAAGTGCTTTATGGAAAATCTCTTTATTAGCTTCTGTACTTAAATGCAGAATCGGACATTTCTGATTTCCTGCCAATTGCACCAAATATTGATGAATTCTTTTGGTTTCTTGTTTATAAGAATGAGTAAGAATGACCAATTTAACTGAAAAGACATCTATCAGTCTTTTAAAAATTGGTGCTGAAAGTCCGTATTGATTATGAACTTTTAATTTTATGTTTGAAGTGTGTTCAACAATATATCGGCAGGTTTCTAGAACTTCTTCCTGACTTCTGGTAAGTCCAGATTTCATTTCTCTTAAAAAACCAGAAGAAGAAAACGTATCAGGCGCTTCTGAAACTAATACTAAAATAATTTCTGATTCAGTATTTTTAGACTGATTTACCGCAGATTTAACAGCCGAGATTGTATCATCTTTTAAAGTCGTAGGTATAAGAAAATTTTTCATAAGTATATCTTTTAGTTTATACTTACAAAATAACTATCCGGAAATTAGACCTTTATTAATCTAAAATTAGAATTTTCTAAAATTAAACATTAGATTTTTTAATGTTGAATTTTTTAAAGGTAATCGTAACGATAGTTCCTTTATTTTGCTCTGACTGTACTTGAAGTTCTCCATCGTGCATTCTAATGATTTTAGAAGCTAACGGAAGTCCTAAACCGTAACCAATGTATTTGGCAGCGATTTTACCTCTAAAGAAAGGTTCATATAAATGCGGAATATCTTCAGGCGGAATACCGATTCCGATATCATTGATCGTGATTTTAATCATTTCTTTATTAGCGGAAAGATTCACAAACACTTCATTATTATCCGAATACTTTACTCCGTTTGTAATAATATTATTGATTGCCAATTCTAAAAGCGGTTTATTGCATGGCAACAATAATAAATTAGAATCTTCTGGAGCAAAATTAAGTTTAATGCTTACTCGATTGTCTGGATAAATCTTATCAAGATCAGATTTCACGTCCAATAATAACTCGTCCATTCGCGCAATGTCAGACACTTGTTTTTGTCCGTCATAACCTGTTTGCGTCAATTTTAGCAAGCTTTCTGTTAAGTTTCCTAATCTTGAAGCCTGACTGTATATATTTTGTAGAGATTCTACATATTCATGCTGTTGTCTTTCTTTAAGCAACATAATTTCTGCTTCGGCAATAATCGTTGTTATTGGCGTTTTTAATTCGTGAGAAGCATTATTAATAAAGTTCGCTTGAATCTCAAAAGAGGTTTCCAAACGATCCAGCATATTATTGAAAGTATTGGTCAAATCTGAAATTTCATCAGAATTTTTGACTTCTGGAAGACGATTATGCAGATTAGAAGCACTAATTCTTTTTACTTCTTTTGTAATTCTTGCTACAGGATCGATAACTCGTTTTGCTAAAAATCGCCCTAAAAGAAACGCTAGAATCACAAAACCAATTCCGCCAAAAAGCATGATTTTGACAATATAAACGGTCGTGTCTTTCCCTTTACGATCTCTTGCGCTAACAATTACAATATACTTTTGATTGTTTTCTTGAAAAATCTGTCCTAAATAATATTTATTATCTCTTTCAAAAGAATCTTTTCCTGTTTTTAAAATATTGGTGTAAAACGTATTCGGAAGATTCAGATTTGTATTATAATCAAAACTATTATGGCTATTTATTTTTAATACATATTCTTCTTCTTCAATTAATTCCTCAAGGCCATTTTTTTGAAGATTTTTATAATATTTAATTTTCTCTGGGTCTTTTTGAAAATGAATTGAAGCGACAATTTTTGCTCTATCATCTAATCGCTTTAAAAAGTGATATCGATTGTTTTCCCTAAAAAGAAAAAACACGATAATACACAATAGCGAAGTACTAAAGGTAGAAAGGGCAACATAATTGAAAGTGATTTTTTTTCTAATATCCATATTATGGCTTAATTACATAACCTAAACCCTTCATTGTATGAATCAGTTTGGTCGAATAAGGCTTATCTATCTTTCTTCTTAAGTACGTAATATAGACATCGACAACGTTGGTATTCATGTCAAAATTAATATCCCAAACATTATCCAAAATCTGATCGCGCGAAACGATTCTGCCAGTATTTTTAGCTAAATAATATAATAGTTTGAATTCTTTGGCAGTTAAAACAATGTTTTCGCCATCTCTTTTAACCGTTTTGGCACGTCCGTTTATTTCTAAATCGGCAATTGTGATAGTATCTATTTTTTCTGTTTCCTGTTGCGATCTTCTGTAGAGCGCATTTATTCTGGCATCTAATTCGCCAAATTTAAACGGCTTTACCAAATAATCATCAGCTCCAGCGTTTAATCCCGTTACAATGTTTTCTGAAGTTCCTAAAGCTGTTAATAACAAAATAGGTACAAAGTTTTTTGCTGCACGAAGTCTTCTGCAAATTTCAATTCCGTTGACATCAGGAAGCATTACATCCAAAATTACTACATCGAAGGTATAATTATGAATCATTTCCATAGCCGTTTTACCGTCCATTGCAACGCTTACTTCATTATTATTTTCTGCAAACCCTTTACGTAATATCGATAATAGATTTGGTTCGTCTTCAACTATCAGTAATTTCATCTTAAGAAGTGTGTATATACAACAAAAATAGGAATACAATTTAACATAATTTGACACAACATTACAAATTATGATTTAATTATGAAGAATAAAAAAAGCAACCCTTACAGCCTGCTTTTTCATATTTTTTTTGGGTTAAAGCTTATTAATCTTAATTTTTGAAATAAAAGAGAAGTGTTGCTTTTAAACCAAATTGTAGTTTTTATTACATTTAAAAAGTCTCTCCAGCATTCAAATAGAATCCTTTAGAATTATTTCCCCACGCATAATCTGCAATAAGATTGGTTCTAGTTGCTTTATCAATTAAAATACGGAGTCCGAAACCAAAAGCGGGCTGAACATATTGAAAAAGTTTTGTATTAGTGTCTGGATTACTTGTTGTTACGAAGTTTGTAAAAACCGTTCCGCTGAACATTTGATCGCAACTAAGCGGAAACCTGAATTCTGTTGCTAGATAAATTAAATTTGTCCCTCTAAATAATCCTTGCGTATATCCCTCACCGCTTCGACTACGCTGATCCCAACCAATTGCAGGCAAATTCAAGTATGGAACTTTTCCTTTGGTTACAAATTGTCCATAAGTCCAAAGCGCTAGAATGTATCGTTTATCTTTTTGCGAAACCGGAATAAAATTTCGATATTCGCCATACAAAACATTACTTACTTCTTGATTGTCAAATATCTCTGGATTAAAGCGGTAATTTATATTAGCAAACCAGCCATGCGTTGCATTCACCTGATTATCTCTTGAATCGTAAACCAAATTAAGACTCACACCATTTAAAAAATATTCTGATTCATCAAATCCATATTTCTGATTATAATTATAATGATAAGTAAATTTTCCATTTGCAACATCAAGGTCTTTATCAACAATACTGGAATACCAATCAATATTGACTCCGCCGCCAACGTAAAAATTTGGATGAACTTGAAAGGAAACCGATTGATGAAATTTAAAATAATTATAATCCATTGGTTCAGCAATAGAATCAATACTGAAACCAGGCTCCTGATTGCGGCGAGGCGGAATAATATTTGTTCCTAAACCGTAATTAGGTTGCGAAAATATATACAAACGATAATCACCACTCAAAAATATTCTATTATTTTTCAATAGAATATTATTCTTAACGTTTACAAGCCATTGTTTTTTTGTGGTGTATGTTATTCCGACATTGGCTATTGAATATTTATCGGCTTTTTCTTTTCCTTTAAAAGTATATTGAGCTACAGCGCCATAAAAGAAACCTGTGGCAGGTTGAGAGCCGATTGCTGGAATAATTAAGAAGAAGCTGTTTTTTATTGGTTTTACAACATAAATAGAATCCTTTTTTTTGAAGATTTCTAATATTGTTCTGGGAGGACAAATTTTAGAACTGTCAATCTCGGTTTGGGCATTCAAATTAAATTGAATAAAAAAAAGCAACCATAAGATTTTAAATTTATTCTGAAAATAATTATTTTTTAAAAATTTTACCATGTGAAAGTTTTAATTTTTTGAAACAATAATCAATTCATATGTAAATATATAGCTTATTTTCAACATTTTAGACTTACAATCCAATAAAATTAAAATAAAAAAAGCCGTCAGATAAATGACGGCTTGCTATTATATTTTTTATGGGAATCCTTATTTTGTGATAAATTTTGGATGAATTAAATTCTCTAGAGAATAAATTTCGTCCCATTTTTCTTGTGTAATCAGCTTTCTTTCCAAAACTGCAATTTGATGCACACTTTTACCTGTTTTTAAAGCTTCTCCAGCAATGCTTGCACTTTCTTCGTAACCTAAAATTGGATTCAATTGTGTTACAATTCCAATGCTGTTCATTACCATATTATAGCAATGATCTACGTTTGCTGTAATTCCGTTAATACATTTATCAATTAAAGTCTGAATCGCATTTGAAAGATAATCCAACGAAGTAAACATAGCAAAAGCAATTACAGGTTCCATTACATTTAATTGCAATTGTCCCGCTTCTGCCGCCATTGTAACCGTTAAATCCTGACCAATTACATAAAAACAAGTCTGATTTACCACTTCTGGAATTACCGGATTTACCTTTCCTGGCATAATAGATGAACCTGGCTGACGTGCCGGAAGATTAATTTCATTAAAACCTGTTCTTGGCCCCGAGCTTAATAAACGTAAATCGTTGCAGATTTTAGAAATCTTAACTGCAGAACGTTTTAAAGTTCCCATAATCTGTACATAAGCTCCTGTATCGACCGTTGCTTCAATTAAATCTGGTGAAAGTGTCAGCGGAATTCCCACCTCATCTGCCAGATATTTTACGCAGATTTCTGGATAACCTTCTGGAGCATTTACTTTAGTTCCAATGGCTGTTGCTCCCATATTGATTTCTAACAACAATTCCTGAGCATTTTTTAAACGCTGAATATCTTCTTCAATTGTTGTAGCATAAGCTTTAAATTCCTGCCCTAAAGTCATTGGAACCGCATCTTGCAATTGCGTTCTTCCCATTTTTAGGACTTCTTTAAACTCCTCTCCTTTTTTAGCAAATGCGACTTCTAAACCAGCAAAAGTTTTAATAAAGCTTTCCATTTTCAAATACAAAGCAATTCTAAAAGCCGATGGATAAGCATCATTTGTAGATTGAGAACAGTTTACATGATTGTTTGGATGAAGAAAATTGTACTCTCCTTTTTTATGACCTAAATATTCTAGTCCAATATTGGCAATTACTTCATTGGCGTTCATGTTTACAGAAGTTCCTGCTCCGCCCTGAATTAAATCGCTTACAAATTCCTGATCAAATTTGCCAGCAATAACCTGATCGCTTCCGTAACAGATTGCTTCGGCAATTTTAGAATCAATTGCGCCACAGTCTTTATTGGCTAAAGCAGCAGCCTTTTTTACATATCCTAAAGCTTTGATGAATAAAGGCTCTTTTGAAATCGGAATTCCTGTAATGTTGAAATTCTCTACAGCTCTAAAAGTCTGGATTCCGTAGTATAAATGATTCGGAATTTCTAATTCACCTAAAAAATCATGTTCCTTTCTTGTTGGTTCCATATAATAAAATTGATATGTTTTGACTTAAAAAAATAAGTGTAAAGCTACACCATTTTACGGATTAAAAATGTGAATGAAATCAAAATCATTTATAATTTGTTCCCATTATTCTATGGTAAATTATTACCTTTTCACCTTCAAATAATTATAGAAAAGGGTTGAAAAAAGAAAGCGAATATTTTCTTGATAAAGAATACAATACAATTGTTTGCGCCAAAGACGATTTGAATTTTAAAGACTTTGAATCTTGCGTTTTTAACAATTGTAACTTTTCTGCATGCACGTTTTTAGCCGTTACTTTTATAGATTGTGTTTTTAATGACTGTATTTTCAGCGAAGCCAAAATCAATTATGTGGCATTGAGAACCGTTACTTTTAATCGATGCAAAATTAAAGAAGTGAATTTCGCTATGTGTGATAAACTAATTTTTGAAGTTCATTTTAATGATTGTGTTCTCGATTTTTCTAAGTTTTATACTTTAAAATTGAAAGGAACTCCGTTTACCAATTGCAGTTTAATAGCTGTAGATTTTATGGCGGCAGATTTAACTAGCGTAATTTTCGATAATTGTGACTTATATCGTTCTGAATTCAAGAAAGCCATTGCTAATAAAGCCGATTTTAAAACCAGTTATAATTATACTATTGATCCTTCTAAAACTAAATTAAAAAAAGCTGTTTTTTCTTTGAAGGAAGTGAAGGGATTATTGTTTGCGCATGATGTGATTGTGAGTTAGAAATAATCATTTTTTTTACTATTCTTTTTCTGTTTTTGCGGGAAGAACAGAATTGGGCAACAGAAATAAAATAAGCAATACACTTGTTAAGCAAAGCAAATGAATTAATGTGCCATAGAAAAAAGCATTATAAAAATCTGTATAATCTATTTTTCCTTTTGCAAAATAGTAAAATACACCTCCTGTTAAGGTAATACCCAATGCACCAAACAATTGCTGCAATGTAGAATAAACTCCTGATGCATTTCCAATCCTGTTTTGGGGTAAATCTTTCAGCGCAATATTAGCAAATGAAGGCAGAACCAAGGCTACACCAATACCGTGCAAAAACATGACAAAATATCCCTTGTAATCGATTGATTGATAATAAAAAAGGACCAGCTGAAAAACAAGAGAAAACATAAGAAGCAACACTCCAAAAATCAATACATTTTTACCATACTGAAGCACCAATCTAGCTGCAAAAAATGATGCTAAAATAAAACCGCATCCTTGAAATACAATAAAATATCCTGCTTGCATAGGAGAAAGTCCAATACCGTCTTGCAGAAAAATTGCTAATACAAAAAAATAAGCATCGAGCATTAGCATAAAAAGAGCCGAAGCCGAAACCGCAATATTGAAATTCTTGTGTGTAAAAAGCTCCATATTCAATAATGGTTCTTTTTTCTTTAATTTTCTTTTGATCTGTCTAAATATAAAACCTATCAGAAATACTATAGAAATTGTCAGCGTAATTGCAACCAAATCTTTTTGTTCTAATCCCACAGCCATCGAAAAAACCAGTAAAGCAAGCCCTATGCATAATATAAATGCGCTCCAATAATCCATTTGTAAAGAAGAATTGTCTCTGGATTGATTGAGATAACGAATGGCTAGAAAAATCGTTATTATACAAATAGGAATATTGATAAGGAATATATACCTCCATGATTTATCGATTAAAAATGGTTGGAGTTCTACAAGAAAACCTCCTAAAAACTGCCCCAGCATTGTACCAATTCCAATTCCAATTCCGTACCAGCCCATTGCATAAGTGCGTTCCTTATGGCTAACAAAGAGAATTTGAATATAAGATAAAACTTGTGGCGCCATTAAGCTTGCACTTATACCTTGAAAAAATCTCAAAGCAATAAGCTGATTTGTAGTGGCAGCAAACCCGCATCCTGCAGAAGTGACCATAAACAAAAACAGTCCTAGAATAAAGATTTTTTTTCTTCCAAAATAATCTCCCATTTTTCCGCCAATTATCAAAAAAGAAGCAAATCCAACCATATACATGGCTACAACTAACTGAATTTTTCCATTACTTGAACCAAGCCCGCGCTGAATTGATGGAATAGCAACGTTTACAATAAATATATCCAAAATAGTAAGCAAATGTGCAAGCAGCAATATAAGGAGCGAAATGTATTTTTTATTTTTCATAATATATAGAACAGTCTATCTATTTTTGGTTAAAAAAAATCAGAAAAACTGATTTATACTTTTTTTTACGGTTTTTAGATCATTCGTATTTCCGTTTATACCTGCCGAAACTACAGCTCCTTCAATCATCAAAAAAATACTGTTTTGCAGTGCTTTTTTTTCTATTAAAAGCGTTTTTAATGTACTAATTTCATCAACTAATCCATTAATATACTCACGCTGGCGCTCTTTATGTGCTTGAACAAACTGTTCTATTTTTTTATCTTCTCTACCTATTTCAGCATTTATTTTTATGAAATGGCATCCGGAAAAATTTGATTCTTCCTGAAGTTTAATACGGTAATCTATTAATTTTAGAAGTTTTTTTAAGGGAGGCTTCTCGTCTTTTAAATAGTCATTGAGATTGGCAAAATATTCTGTTTCCTGCTGTTCAAGATAATGATACAACAAATCACTTTTAGACTGATAATGTTTGTAAAGCGAACCAATTGCAATATCTGCCTCAGCAATAATCTGATTAATTCCTGTGCTATTAAATCCCTGATGATAAAACAGACGGGATGCTGTATCGAGTATTCGTTCTTTTACACTGCTTTTCTGTTTCATTTTTTCTTTTTGCCAAAGATAAAACAAAAATAGATAGAGTTATCTATTTATTTCAAAATAAAAAAAAATCACAAAAGCTGTGATTTTAAAATTCGTTAATATAAATTAACTACAAACCTTTTCCCATTACGTAATCTTCCATTAAATATCCATTTCCTATTTCAATATCAACGGTTTCTTTAATTTCGAAACCAAGTTTTTTATAGAAATTCAACGCCGTATTAAAACGGTTTACGTTCAATAAAAGTTCGGTTGAGTTACTTTCCAAAGCCATTTTCCTAATTTCTTCAAAAACTATTTTCCCATAACCTTTCCCTTGTGTTTCTGGCAGAAGATAAATTTTATGGATTTTAGTAATAGCTTCTCCTTTATAATTGTGTTCTATTCCGATAAAACCAATAACCGATTCTGAATCTGAAATTAAATAAAACAACTGTTCTTTATTCTGAATTTGCTTTGATAATGCTTCATTAGAATAAATTAGATTTAACATGTACTCTAATTGTTCCGCAGTTAGAATTTCGCCATAAGTAATAGGCCATGTTATATGTGCGATTTCTTGAATTTTAGCAATATCTCCAACAAATGCTTCTGTAATTTTAATCATATTTATTTAGTAAAAACTTGATTTTCTTGTTCGCTTACGCGGATGAAAGTCGTTCGTTTAGTCAATTCTTTTAATCTTGAAGCGCCAACATAAGTACATGTGCTTCTTATTCCGCCTAAAATATCTAAAACAGTATTAATAACATCTCCTTTAAACGGAACCTGAACTGTTTTTCCTTCACTTGCTCTGTATTCTGCAACTCCGCCGGAATGCTTGTCCATTGCAGTTTTCGAGCTCATTCCGTAAAACTGTTTGAATTTTTCGCCTTTTATTTCGATTAATTCACCGCCGCTTTCTGTGTGTCCCGCGAGCATTCCTCCCAACATTACAAAGTCGGCTCCTGCACCAAAAGCTTTAGCAACATCGCCTGGAGTTGAGCAACCGCCATCACTGATAATATGACCACCTAAACCGTGCGCCGCATCAGCACATTCGATAATAGCCGATAACTGCGGATAACCAACACCTGTTTTAACACGAGTTGTACAAACAGAACCTGGCCCAATTCCGACTTTTACAATATCAGCCCCAGCTAACAGGAGTTCTTCTGTCATTTCTCCAGTAACCACATTTCCTGCTATAATGATTTTATCGGGATACTGTTTGCGGGTTTGTTTTAAAAACTGAACAAAATGTTCTGAATAGCCGTTAGCAACATCAATACAAATAAATTTCAGTAACGAATTTTCTGCAATTATTTTTTCAATCTTCTCAAAATCTTCTTTTCCCGTTCCAGTGCTTACAGCAATATAATCGTAGAAATCTGGAGTTACATTTTTTAAGAAATTATTCCACTCTTCTAAAGTGTAATGTTTATGGATTGCTGTAAAAAGTTTTTCTTGTGCCAAAACCTTCGCAATTTCAAAAGTTCCCACAGTATCCATATTGGCTGCCATAATCGGAATTCCTGTCCAATTTGAAGTACTGTGTAAAAACTTGAAATTTTGTTCTAGGGAAACTTCAGATCTGCTTCTTAGCGTTGATCTTTTAGGTCTAAACATTACGTCTTTAAAACCCAATTTTAGGTCCATTTCTATCCTCATTGTTCGAGATTTTGGTTACTCTCAAATGTAAGGAATTTTAGATTGTAGACTTTAGATTTTAGATTAACAAAAACTCGAACTTTTGAACAATTATTGATTCAATTTTTCGAAAGCGCTGATTGAATGTTTTTATTTCACAGAGACTCACAAAGTTTCTAACTGGAACGTGTTTCGACTTCGCTCAACGTGACAAACTTGAAACCTTGAAACAAAACAAACAAAATCAAAAACTACCCGTGAATAGTCTCTCCTTTTCCGTAATTGGTAATAATTGACTCTTCAAAAGCCAGCCATTCTCTCCAACGTTTTTCAACGTCTATTCCTGTACCATATTTACGAGCGTAAGTAATAAAAGTGGTGTAATGTCCTGCTTCGCTTTCCATTAATTCTCTATAGAAAAGCGCTAATTCTTCGTCTTTAATGTTTTCAGAAAGTACTTTAAAACGTTCGCAGCTTCTTGCTTCGATCATCGCTGAGAATAATAATCTTTCGACAAGACCAGAAACACGACTTCCGTCACCGCTTCTTTTCATGTATTGGTATAGTTCGTTTACGTAATCATCTTTACGCTCACGACCTAATTTTAATCCTCTTTTGATAATAATGTTGTGAACTTGCTCAAAATGATCGATTTCTTCTTTGGCTAAAGCCAATAAATCTTTCACTAAATCTTGATGCTCAGAATTGTTTGTGATAATTGTAATCGCATTTGTTGCCGCTTTCTGCTCGCACCAAGCGTGATCTGTTAAGATTTCTTCAATGTTCTTCTCAACAATATTTACCCATCTTGGGTCGGTTGGCAATTGTAATCTTAATACGCCCATTTTTTTAAGTCTTAAAGTTTGAAAGTTGAAAGTCATAAAGTCTTTGGAAAACTTTAAAAGAAAAATCGAAGATCAAAAACTAAATATAGAAATTTCCTTCCATTTTTAGACTTTCGACCTTCGACTTTATGACTTTTGACTAATTTTTAATATGCAAAAATTGGTCTTTCGCTCATTAATTCGTTTACTTCTTCAGCAACTTCTTCGATAACATCCTCATTTGTATGATTAGTTAATACTTTATCGATAAGCGCTACAATAGTTTCCATATCTTTTTCAACTAAACCACGAGTTGTGATTGCAGCTGTTCCAACACGAATTCCAGAAGTGATAAATGGAGATTTATCGTCAAAAGGAACCATGTTTTTGTTTACTGTAATTTCAGCTTTTACTAATGCATTTTCAGCTTCTTTTCCAGAAATACCTTTGTTTCTTAAATCAATAAGCATCATGTGGTTATCTGTTCCGCCAGAGATAATGTTATAACCTCTTTTTACGAAAGCATCAGCCATTGCATTTGCATTCTTTTTTAATTGCATTGCATAAGTAAAGAAATCATCTTTAAGCGCTTCACCAAAAGCAACTGCTTTAGCAGCGATAATGTGCATTAAAGGTCCACCTTGATTTCCAGGGAAAACAGCTAAATCTAATAAAGAAGACATCATTCTGATTTCTCCTTTTGGAGTTGTTAATCCTTGTGGATTTGGGAAATCTTTACCCATTAAAATAAGACCTCCACGTGGTCCTCTTAATGTTTTATGAGTTGTTGTAGAAACAATATGGCAATGTGGAATTGGGTCATTCATTAGTCCTTTTGCAATAAGACCTGCTGGGTGAGAAATATCAGCAAATAAAATTGCTCCTACGCTGTCAGCAATTTGTCTAAAACGAGCAAAATCCATATCACGAGAATAAGCCGAAGCTCCAGCGATGATTAATTTTGGCTGTTCTTTAGTTGCAATTTCTTGAATTTTATCATAATCTAAACGACCAGTTTCAGCATCTACACCGTAGAAAACTGGACGGTATAAACGTCCTGAGAAGTTTACAGGAGAACCGTGAGTTAAGTGACCTCCGTGAGATAAATCGAAACCTAAAATCGTGTCACCAGGATTTAAACAAGCGTGGTAAACAGATGTATTTGCCTGAGAACCCGAGTGAGGCTGTACGTTTGCATATTCAGCGCCAAATAATTCTTTAGCTCTGTCAATTGCAATTTGCTCAATAACGTCAACTACTTCGCAACCGCCGTAGTATCTTTTACCAGGATAACCCTCTGCATATTTATTCGTTAAAACAGACCCTGCTGCTGCCATTACTTCATCACTTACAAAATTCTCAGAAGCAATAAGCTCTAATCCGTGAATTTGTCTTTCTTTCTCCTCTTGGATAAGATCAAAAATTTGTTCGTCGCGTTGCATTTTTTTGTTTTTCGTTAATTTCACGCAAAAATACAAAAAAACGTTTGTCAAACTGCTAGATTATGATATATTTGACATGTAATTTTTCAACAAATAATTAACATTAAAACATGCCAATAACCGCCAACGATACCAGTAGAAAATCATGGTTAGAAGTACCAGAAAATAGCGACTTCCCTATTCAGAATATTCCTTTTGGTGTATTTCTTACGAAAGAAAATGTCGTTACTGTAGGAACTAGAATTGGCGATTACGCCATAGATTTAGGGGCTTTACAGCAATTAAACTATTTTGAGGGAATAGAATTAACTGATGATATGTTTATGCAGGATACGCTAAATGATTTTATTTCTGACGGAAAAAAAACATGGCGTTTAGTTAGAAATCGTATCGCAGAGATATTCGACGAAACTAATCCTCAGCTAAGAGATTCAACAAAACACCGCGATATTGTTATATTTAAGATCGAAGATGTAGAGATGCAATTACCAGTTTTAATTGGTGATTATACTGACTTTTATTCAAGTAGAGAACATGCTACAAATGTAGGTAAAATGTTCCGTGACCCAGAAAATGCATTACTGCCAAACTGGCTTCACATTCCAGTTGGATATCATGGAAGAAGCTCTACAATTGTACCATCTGGAATTCCGGTTCACAGACCAATGGGACAAACTTTACCAGCTGGTCATGACACACCTGTTTTTGGTGCTTCGCGTTTAGTCGATTTTGAATTGGAAACGGCTTTCATTACAACAGACGTAAATGTAATGGGAGAAAATATTTCAACTTACGAAGCTGAAGATTATATTTTCGGAATGGTTTTACTAAATGACTGGAGTGCGCGCGATATGCAAAAATGGGAATATGTGCCTCTTGGACCATTCTTAGCAAAAAACTTTGCTACTTCAATTTCACCTTGGATTGTGACTATGGATGCTTTGGAACCTTTTAGAACTAAGGGACCAAAACAAGATCCTTCACCGCTTCCTTATTTACAGACAAAAGGAAAAAAGGCTTTTGATATTCATTTAGAAGTTTCTTTACAACCAGAAGATCAGGAAGAAACTGTGATTTCAACATCTAATTTCAAATATATGTATTGGTCTATGGCTCAGCAATTGACACACCATACATCAAACGGATGTCGCGTGAATTCTGGTGACATGATGGGTTCTGGAACAATTTCTGGTCCAACTCCAGATAGTTTTGGTTCTATGCTAGAATTAACTTGGGGTGGAAAAAATCCGCTTAAATTAAAAGACGGAAGCGAACGCAAATTTATTGAGGATAATGATACTGTAATTATTCGTGGTTTCTGTGAAAATAAAGAAGTAAGAATTGGATTTGGAGAAGTTTCTAGCCAATTGTTACCTCCTTTTACAAGACAATGAAGAGCAGATCAATCTGAAGAGATATAAAAAATAAAAAACCTTGGTCATAGCCAAGGTTTTTTTATGCTTTTATTAAATGAAAGAAAAAGTTACTTATTCTAAAATTACTTTTACCCAAACCAAACGATGATCAGAGCTTGACTCTCGTTTTTCGACTAATTCTGCCATTGGCTCACCCTTTGCAGGCCAGAACACACCACTGTTAACAATCTTAAAACCAAGTCTCGATGGCAATACATAATCTGCACGCATTCTCCAAAAAGCGGTATGATTAATTCCAAAAGGATTTTCAGGACTAAATTCAGCACCACCTTTACTAGCAGGTGTAAAGTCGCTATTAATTTTCGGACTCTCTACTAAAGACTTTATGCCTTCTCTAATAGCATCTCCTTCAACTGGCGAAGCGTTTTGATCGCCCATTATGACAAATCGAGAATTTGGAGGTAATCCGCCTTTTAAACCTTTATCATCATAAATATACGAAGCCGAATTGTCTGAAATATAATCTCTCCAGAATCTGATTTCATCGTGATTTCTTTTCCCATTGCGGTCTTCAGCACCATCAAAAGTGGGAGGAGTTGGATGACTAACTAAAACATGAACTGTTTTATTACCAATTTCTACAGGAACATCCCAGTGAGATTTTGAAGATAATGGAAATTCTTTCCATGCTTTCTTGCTATACCAATCCGATCCATCTGCTTTTTTGGTAATTAATGCTTCTGGCATATCTTTCCATTTAAAATGTTGAAAAGTACGAATTGCATTAACATCAATAGGATATTTAGACAAAAGCATCATCCCATATTGCCCAGGATACATACCAAATGCCCATGCATCATTTCCTGAATTACTAAACTTTCCGTCATTGTTCAAATCATAAGGGCTTGGCTGGCCAGTATTCACTGTCGAATAATAGTAGTAAGGATAATCGATGGCTGCTGCTCCGCCTTGGCTCACATTCAAATAATTTTTTATAAATGCCTTTACGCCAAGTTCAGGATCTTTAATATAATCAAACTCGTTTAGCAAAATTACGTCTGGTCTAACGGTCTGAATAATCTGGGCAATATTTCTGATTTGAGCATTATGCCCTGAACTAAGTTGATTAATTAACATCTGCTCCGATTTTCCCATTGCACCTTTGGGAGAATAATTATCAGATTCCATACTTACATTGTAGGTAGCAAAGGTAAGTTCATGTTTGTCTTGTGAATCGGACTGTGAAAAAAGAGCTCCGGAAGAAAGCACGGAAAGGATAAAAAATATTTTCTTCATATAAAATTAAATCTGCATTTCTGCATTATTGAACATACGAATATAAGAAGGATGTTGGGACAGACGACAAATCTGTCTGTTAAATATACAACAAAAAAAAGCTGCCACTTTTGGTGACAGCTTAAATTACAGAAGAAAGTCTCTGTGTATCTGATAATTTTATCACAGATTAAAAAAATCAAAACGATTATTTTATAATCTGTGATTACTATTTTTATGCAGGAATCTGCTGACTTAAACAATGTAAAGTTCCGAATCCCCAAATGAAATCAATACAGCTAATACCGATTACTTCACGATCTGGGAAACATTCTGCCAAGATATTCAAAGCAACACGATCATTACTATCGTTAAATGTAGGCACTAAAACGCAATTATTTAAAATTAAGAAATTGGCATAACTTGCTGGCAAACGTAAATCTTCAAAATCTACACGTTTTGGCATTGGCAATGCTACAATTACTGGAGATTTTCCGTTTTCTAGTTTTGCATTTTGCAGACGTTTCAAATTATCCTGTAATGGCTTATAGTTTGAATCATTTTTATCTGTTTCTACAATTGTAACAATTGTATCTTCATTCACAAATCGGCATAAATCGTCGATATGTCCGTGCGTATCATCTCCTTCAATCCCGTCTCCCAGCCAAATTACGTTTGTAACTCCAAGATACTCTTTAAAAACAGCTTCGTAATCTTCTTTTGTAAAACCAGGATTTCTTACTTGAATTGTTGGGTGCATCAAACACTCTTCAGAAGTCAATAAAGTTCCTTTTCCGTTTACATCAATCGCTCCACCTTCTACAATTACTGGTTTTCCTTTGTACATTACTTGAGTTAAAGGAACATCAATAAAATCTGCCACTTTACCCGGAACGAATTTGTCTAATTGGTAGTTTTTATATTTTGCCCATCCATTAAAGTTGAAGTTTAACGCTTCTCTTTTTGAACCATTTTTTACAATAATTGGTCCTGAATCGCGCATCCAGCTTCTGTTTGTTTTATGAACAATATAAGAAACGTTTTCAGTATTAACGCGAGCTCTTTCAAGCATATCAGCAACTTTTTCTTTTAGTTTTTCATCGGCAACAACCAAAAAAACAGTTTCAAAAGTCGCTACTTTTTTAATAAACTCTACAAAAGCCCATTGAACAGCTTCATATTTTCCTGGCCAATCGTTGCCATTATGCGGAAAACACAATACAATTCCTTGCTGTTTTTCCCATTCTGCTGGAAATCTTCTATTATTTGTTGACATAAATACGTTCTAATTTAGAAAGTGCAAAGATAAGCATTCGTTAGGATTTTAAAACAACTGAGCAAAAATCATCTCTAATTTCACAAAAAATATCTTGCAAAAATTAAGTTAAAGATTAAATAATACCTACTTAATATTTAACAGAGGGCTCAGAATTACTTTTGCCAAAACTAAAAACTAACACATGAAAAATTTATCAATCTTATTATTAGCTGCCCTTTTTATATTGGCAAGCTGTAACAATGACGAAAATTCAAACAGCACTCCCGAAGTCGGTGCAAATGAAAATCCTGGAACTTTTAAAGAAATTGGTTCTATTACAATTGGCGGAGAAGCCGCTGCAGAAATCTCGGCTTACTGCGAAAAAACAAAAAGACTTTTTACTGTAAATAACAGCGGTGTAAATCAAATTGATGTTATCGACATCTCTGATCCGACAAAACCTCTTAAAATAGGACAAATTAATTTGGCTACATATGAAGGCGCAGCAAACAGCGTTTCTGTTTTTGACGGAAAACTTGCTGTAGCTTTAGAATCTACAGTAAACAAACAAGGAAACGGTAAAGTAGTTATTTTTAACACTTCAGATTATAGCTTAATTAAGCAAGTTACAGTTGGTGCATTGCCCGATATGATTACTTTTTCTCCTGATGGAAAATACATCATGACCGCTAACGAAGGTGAGCCAAATACTGATTATTCGCAAGATCCAAACGGAACAATTTCGATCATTGAAACTAGTACTTATAATGTAACAACTTTAGATTTTAGTTCGTTTGCAGGTCAGGCAGAAGCACTGAAAAAAGACGGATTTAGAATTTCAAAATTTGCTAAAACTAGTTTCGCTCAAGATATCGAGCCAGAATACATCACCATTTCTGACGATTCTAAAACGGCTTGGGTAACTTTACAAGAAAATAATGGTGTTGCAAAGGTCGATTTAACTTCTAAAACTATTACAGCAATTTACCCTTTAGGTTTAAAAGATTACAATACTGCTGAAAATGCAATTGATGTTAGCGACAGCGACAATAAAATTGCATTCAATCCATGGAAAGTAAAAGGTCTTTATATGCCAGACGCCATCAGCCATTATACTGTAAACAATGTTCCTTATTTTGTAACCGCTAATGAAGGTGATGCAAGAGAATATACTGCTTACACTGATGTAAAGCGTATGAAAAACATGACACTTGATGCAACAGCTTTTCCAGATGCTGCTACTTTAAAATTAGATGCTAATATGGGAAGATTAAACCTTGTTGCTGATATGGGAGATACTGACGGAGATGGAGATTTGGACGAAATGGTGAGTTTTGGAGGTAGATCATTTTCTATTTGGAATGGAAACACTGGAAAAATCGTTTTTGACAGCAAAAATGATGTTGACAAAAAAACAAATGAAATTGGCACATACGACGATAAAAGAAGCGATGACAAAGGTTCTGAGCCAGAAGCTGTAGTTGTAGCTAAAATGGGAAATCAAAATATTTTATTTGTTGGTTTAGAAAGATCTGATGCTTTTATGGTTTATGATGCAACAAACCCAACTTCTCCGCAATATTTACAAACAGTAAAAACAGGAGATGCTCCAGAAGGTTTATTATTTATTCCAGCTTCAAAAAGCCCAACAAAAAGAAGTTTATTAGTAGTAAGCAGCGAAGGTGATGGAACTGTTAAAATTTATCAGCCAGATTTGAAATAATTAATATTTTTTCAGGATAGCAAAAGGACAAAATGTGAATTTTGTCCTTTTTTTTCGCTTTCTATTAGACTAATTTTAACGGATTTACATAATTAAAAGCCAAAAGATGGGAATTATGTAAGAGTATATACAACACATTCTAAGATTCGACTTCTAATTTTGTTCATGAGTTTAAAATAAAAACAATTTAATTTTTGATATCATGAAAAAGAAATTAGTATCAGCCTCTCTATTATTACTATCTTTTGCGGCAGGCGCACAAAATATGGCTACGACTTCTACAAAACCTAATGTAGAGCAAGAATACAACAAATGGTCAATTGAACTTAATGGTGGTGTTAACAAACCAACAAGAGCTATGACTCCAGGTTATACTACTGAATCATTAAACTTTTTTCACGGAGATCTAGGAGTAAGATACATGTTTAATCCAAAATTTGGTTTAAAATTAGATGTTGGTTACGACCAATTTAAAGAGAAAAAAGATACTCCAGATTTTGAAAGCCGCTATGTTAGAGCAAGTTTACAAGGGGTTATCAATGTTGGACGCGCATTAAATTTTGAAACTTGGACAAACACAATTGGTCTTTTAGCACATGGAGGTTTCGGAGTTTCTCAAATTAGCACTGAAACAGGATTTGGAGGTCAAGATTACATGGCTCACGGAATTGCTGGTTTAACTGGACAAATTAGATTAAGTGACCGAGTAGCTTTAACAGGAGATCTTACTGGAATTATAAACGGAAGACAAAACTGGAACTTTGACGGAATGGGAAACACAACAACTGGTTCTTTTGACGGTATTTTACTGAATGCCTCTGTTGGTTTAACGTTCTACTTAGGAAAAAACCAGAAACATGCTGACTGGGTTGGTGAAGAAGATAGAATTGGCGAATTGGAAAAAAGAGTGGACTTAATCGAAACTGGTCTTATCGATTCAGACAAAGATGGAGTTGCTGATTTATACGATTTAGAACCAAACTCTATTGCCGGAGTTGCTGTTAATACAAAAGGGCAATCTATTGATAATAATCAAAATGGTGTGCCAGATGAGCTAGAAAGCTATTTGGATAAAACTTACGAGAAAAAAGGTGCTGGAACAGCTACAAACAATACTGTTGAAGAATTAATTAACGGTGGTTATGTAAATGTTTATTTCGATTTCAACTCGTCTAAACCTACAAACGCTTCTTTATCTGGTGTAGATTTCTTAGTGAAATATTTGAAAAACAATCCTGGAAAATCAGCAGATATTATTGGATATGCTGACGAAATTGGAAACTCAAACTACAATGTTGAACTATCAAGAAAAAGAGCTGAAGCTGTTAAAAAAGTGGCTGTAAATGCAGGAATTGATGCTTCAAGATTGAATGTAATTGCTAACGGAGAAGATACTTCTGTTAACAAAAATTCTAAAGAGGCACGTCAGATCGTGAGAAGAGTTACTTTCCAAGTGAAGTAATTTATATATAAAGCTAAAAGCAGAAAAGGAGCTATTTCGTATTGAAATAGCTCCTTTTTATTATAAAACAGTGTTTTAAAAAAATTAGATTTTGAATACTTATTTAAAGCTTCGGAGAAGCTTACAAAAAAAAGGACAAAATGTATATTTTGTCCTTTTTTATATTTTAGATAAACCTAATTATTTATCAATTGCTCTTTTTGTAATGTCCCCAAAAGCATCAATTCTTCTATCTCTGAAGAATGGCCAGTTTTGACGAACATTTTCTTGTAAATCTAAATCAACCTCAGCAATTAAGATTTCTTCTTTATCGTGAGAAGCTTGAGCCAAAATTTCTCCTTGCGGTCCAGCAATAAAAGAAGCTCCCCAGAACTGAATTCCTTCTGTTCCTTCAAGATATTTTTCTAAACCAATTCGGTTAGCTGCCGCTACGAAAACGCCATTAGCAACTGCATGACCTTTCATAACATTCATCCAAGCGCCATATTGGTTTTCTCCGTACTGTTCTTTTTCTTTAGGATGCCATCCGATTGCTGTTGGGTAAAATAAAACCTCAGCACCTTTAAGAGCTGTAATACGAGCAGCTTCTGGATACCATTGATCCCAGCAAATTAAAGTTCCAACAGTTCCTTTTTTAGTTTCAATAGCCTGAAAACCTAAATCTCCTGGTGTGAAATAGAATTTCTCATAGAAATGTGGATCGTCTGGAATATGCATTTTACGATATAAACCAGCTTCAGTTCCATCAGTATCAATAATGTAAGCACTATTATGATAGATTCCAGCCATTCTTTTCTCAAAGAAAGGAACAATAATTACTACTCCTAATTCTTTTGCCAATTCGCTAAATGCAATAAATGAAGTGCTGTACAATGGCTCTGCTAATGCAAAATTATCTACATCTTCACTTTGACAAAAATAATGACTGCTATATAATTCAGGCAGTAAGATAACTTCTGCACCTTGACTTGCAGCATCTCTTACCCAACTGATACATTTTTTAAGATTATTTTCGGCAACATCATTCAGATTTAACTGAATAACCGATATTTTATACTTTCTTTTCGCCATGACATAAAATTTAGAGTGCAAAAGTAGTAAATTTTAAAGGAATGTCAAAGTTTGCAAATCGGTCTAATATTAAATTAAAGATCATTTCACGTTAGCGAATTCTTCTAACTGTAAACTAACATTCTCATTCTATTTGTTCTTCTGCAACTTCATTTTTATAAAATCGAAAAAGCCACTTTACATCGATTTAAAATCTATGAAAAATGGCTTAATTTAAGATCATATTGTTTAAAACCGTTACTGGATAACTAATGTTTTAACCAAGAATTCTGTTTCTGATTTTTTGAATTTAATTTCGAAAGTTCCTTTTGACTGCGGTGAAAATGTGTAAACAGTATGAAGTGCAGTTGGCGTTTGATTAGCGCAAGTTTCCTTCGGATATTTAACCTCTATTTGAAATCCGCTCTCTTTACCAATAGATATATCACTAATTCTATCAAACTGCCCACAAGCGTTCTCGGCTATAAAAGAAATTTCAAAATTAATATCAACCCCTACTTTTCCTGTAGATGGACCTGAAATAGCAGTAACATCTGCAGCTTTTGAAATAGTTTGCGGTGTTTCTTTCTTATCATCATCGCTACTGCAAGCAACCAAAGAAACAGCTAAAAATAGCACTGCCAAAACTGATTGTAATCTAAAAATTCTCATATAAGTAAATTAATTGTTTTATTATGTAGATGGTGCTAAATTACAAAGGTTGCTTGAAATAATGCAAAATAATTTTAGTTTGCCAAAAAAAAAGCCATTTTGCATTGATTAAAAAGAATCTTAGCAAAATGGCTTTCAACCTAAAAAAATATCAACTAAGCTTGTTGTTAGTCTATCACTACTTTTTGAGTAAGGAATTCTGTTTCTGATTTTTTAAATTTAATTTCAAAAGTTCCTTTTGCAGCAGACTTAAATTTGTATACAGTCTTTTTTGGTTCTGGTACTTGTTGCGTGCAAACTTGCGAAGGGTATTTTGCAATTACTTGTAAACCTTTTACAGACCCAATTGTTACTTCTGAGATTTTATCAAATTCTGCGCAAGCGTTGTCTACTACATACGTCACATCGTAGCTTAATTCATCATTTACTTTACCTGTTGCTGGACCTTTAATTTCGGTTACTAAAGCAGCTTTTGATGTAGGAGCTGGTATTTTGTTGTCATCGTCATTACTGCATGAAACAAATGCAATTGATAAAAATAATACTACTAAAACTGATTTTAATCTAAAACTTTTCATATAAAATAATAATTAATTGTTAATTACTATGAAGACGGAACAAGGTTGCAATGGTTGCTTTAAGAAAAATGTTAAAAATTTCACCAAAACACTAAACAACTATAAATCAACATCTTATCCATGTAAAAAAAAGTCAAGATTTACCGATATTTCTTATATAAAATAAATATTTCTGGTTTACTTCTTATAGAAACAGCATCATTTTTTGAACGTCTCAAAAGCTATCGGGACTCAACTTGATCTGAAAATATTACCTTCTGCCACAAAAAAAAACACCAGCCTTTCGACTGATGTTTTTTTATTAATTGGAAATAATTTTTAAACTGCTGATTCTTTCTTTTTAAATATTTTTTTGAAAAGATTTACTATCGCCAATACAATAAACCCTATGATAAGGCCAATTGCAAATTCTTTAATAATAGAAGGAAAATTTGGTAGAAGGTGGTGAAAAAATTCAATATTATGAACGAATAATCCGCCTGAAACCATAATCAAAGCAATTGTACCAATTATGGTTAAAGCTTTAATCACTTTTGGAAGGGCTTGAACTAATACATTTCCAATACTTTTTAAAAGGCTTTTTTCTTTTTTACTACTCTGAATCATTTTAAAACCTACTTCATCCATACGTACAATAATCGCTACGATTCCGTAAACTCCAATTGTTGCTATAACAGCGATGATAGAAACGGTTATAATTTGTGATACTAATGGTTTCCCTATTACAGTTCCAAGAGCAATGATTACAATTTCTACAGAAAGGATAAAATCAGTTACGATTGCCGATTTTACTTTTTCTTTTTCAACTAGCAAAATTTGTTCTTCGGTAAGTACTTCATCAGTTATTCCTTCAGATTCTTCGTGTCCATGAGGAACTATAAATTCGTAGATTTTTTCTGCTCCTTCGTATGCTAAGAACAATCCCCCTAATACTAAAATTACCATAATAGCAATTGGAAAAAACGCGCTTAACAAAAACGCAATTGGAAGAATAATAATTTTATTTAATAAAGAACCTTTACTAATTGCCCATAAAACTGGAAGCTCTCTAGATGAAGCAAACCCTGAAGCTTTTTCGGCATTTACTGCTAAATCGTCGCCTAGAATTCCGGCTGTTTTTTTTGCAGCAACTTTACTCATTACTGCCACATCATCCATAATTGCAGCGATATCATCTAATAGAGCGAAAAAACCTGAACCCATTTTTTTAAATTTATTTTTAGTGATGCGAATCTAGACATTTTGACTTAATTTGCCCAATAATATCGTATCAAAGTTTGAGTTTTTATTCGTAATTTTCTGTAATGTGCCTTTAATTGCACTGTCCTAAAAGAACCCATAAAATAATAAAAACTATGATTGTCCCGAAGCAGCCTCCGCCTAGTTTTTTAGCGCCATATCCTGCAAGTAATCCTCTAAATATATTGTTCATGATTTTTAATTTTAGTTAATAAATTGCTGATTTTTATTAATTTAAAATTGGTTCTTTTTTTCAAATTTCTTGTTATATCAAATGGCTAAAAAGTTTCAGAATTTTAGGCAAAAAAAAAAAGCATCAGTAAAAAACTGATGCTTTTCTAAGATTAACATGAAAAAAAATTAATTAGCTGTTTGGTTTCTAAAAACTAACTTGCCATCGAAAGCATCCAATAAAATGATGCTATCTGTTGTTATGGTTCCTGCCAAAATTTCTTTTGACAATTGATTTAAAACTTCTCTCTGAACAATTCGTTTTACTGGTCTTGCACCAAACTGAGGATCATAACCTTTGTCTGACAAGTATGCAATAGCTTCTGGAGTTGCATCCATTGTAATGCCTTGCAGAGCCAACATTTTGGTAACGCTCTTCAATTGCAAGCTCACGATTCTTGAGATGTTATCTGCCGTAAGCGGCGTAAACATTACAATTTCGTCAATACGATTTATAAATTCCGGACGAACCGTTTGTTTCAACAATCCTAAAACTTCGTTTTTAGCCGCTTCTGTTGCTGCTTCAACTCCGCCTTTTAGATTTTCGAATTTCTCCTGAATAATTTGGCTTCCCATATTAGAAGTCATAATGATAATCGTGTTTTTGAAATCGGCCAAACGTCCTTTGTTATCTGTTAAACGTCCTTCATCAAGAACTTGCAATAAAATATTGAAGGTATCTGGATGCGCTTTTTCGATCTCGTCTAACAAAATCACAGAATATGGTTTTCTACGAACAGCTTCTGTCAATTGTCCACCTTCATCATAACCTACGTATCCTGGAGGTGCACCCACTAAACGACTCACGCTGTGACGTTCTTGGTACTCACTCATATCGATACGTGTCATTGCATTTTCATCATCAAAAAGATATTCGGCCAATGCTTTTGCCAATTCGGTTTTACCCACTCCGGTTGTTCCTAAGAATAAGAATGTTCCAACAGGTTTTTTCATATCCTGTAAACCAGCGCGACTTCTACGTACTGCATCACTCACTGCTTCTATCGCTTCTTCCTGACCTACTACACGTTTGTGCAATTCATCTTCCAAATGCAATAGTTTTTCTCTTTCTGTTTGAAGCATTTTTGTAACAGGAATTCCTGTCCATTTTGCCACAACTTCTGCAATGTCTTCTCTAGTTACTTCTTCTTTAATTAAAGAGTTTCCAGATTGAAACTCTTGCAATTGTTTTTGCAATGTTTCCTGACGTTCTTGCGCTTCTTTTATTTTTCCGTAACGAATTTCGGCTACTTTTCCATAATCACCATCACGTTCAGCACGTTCAGCTTCATACTTGAAGTCTTCTATTTCGTGTTTTACAGCCTGAATTCCATCAACGATATCTTTTTCTTGTTTCCATTTTGCATAGATTTCGTTTCGCTCTTCTTTCAAGTTGGCCAATTCCATACCTAAAATCTTAAGCTTGCTTTCTTCTTTTTCACGCTTAATGGCTTCAATTTCAATTTCTAACTGCATGATTTTACGATCCAAAACGTCTAATTCTTCTGGTTTTGAATTGATTTCCATACGCAGTTTAGAAGCAGCTTCATCCATTAAGTCAATCGCTTTATCTGGCAAGAAACGATTCGTAATATATCTTTGCGAAAGTTCAACTGCTGCAATAATTGCTTCGTCCTTAATTTGAACTTTATGATGTGTTTCATATTTCTCTTTAATTCCACGAAGAATTGAAACCGCACTTTCTGTATCTGGTTCGTCAATTAACACTTTTTGGAAACGTCTTTCAAGCGCTTTATCTTTTTCAAAATATTTTTGATATTCATCTAAAGTTGTAGCACCTATTGCTCTCAGCTCTCCACGAGCCAAAGCTGGTTTCAAAATGTTTGCTGCATCCATTGCGCCTTCACCTCCACCTGCTCCTACAAGTGTATGGATCTCGTCAATAAACAGAACGATATCTCCTTCTGCTGATGTAACTTCTTTTACAACCGATTTTAAACGCTCCTCAAATTCTCCTTTATACTTCGCTCCGGCAATCAAAGCTCCCATATCTAGTGAGAAAACGATCTTTTCTTTTAAGTTTTCTGGAACATCTCCGTCCACAATTCTATGCGCTAAACCTTCTGCAATAGCTGTTTTACCAACACCTGGTTCACCAATAAGCATTGGGTTGTTTTTGGTTCTACGGGTTAAAATTTGCAACACACGACGAATTTCTTCGTCACGGCCAATAACTGGATCTAGTTTTCCCGTGCGCGCTAATTCGTTTAGATTTTTTGCATATTTATTTAACGAATTGTATGTCTCTTCAGCAGAAGCCGAAGTTACTCTTTCGCCTTTACGTAATTCTTCTATTGCTGCTTTTAGACCTTTTCCTGTTACTCCTTGATCTTTTAAGATCTGAGAAACTTTACTTTTTGAATCAAAAATGGCTAAAATTAAATGTTCGATCGAAACATATTCGTCGTTCATTTTTTGTGCAATGATTTCTGCTTCATTCAAGGCTTTGTTTGCATCTCTCGAAAGCATAACATCACCTCCTGAGACTTTTGGAAAACTCTGAATTGTAGCATCTAAAAGCTGTAAAAATAACGGTACATTTACATTTAATTTTTTCAGAATAAATGGTGCAACGTTTTCATCAACTTCAAAAATAGCTTTGAAAATGTGTTCATTTTCAATTTGCTGCTGGCCATTTCGTTGCGCTAATTGCTGCGACAACTGAATGGCTTCCTGCGATTTAATAGTAAACTTATTTATATTCATATTTTTTCGATTTGATTGATTTAACTGTTTGAAAATTATAGGATTAAAGTTACGATTTATTGAGCTAAGTTTTTAACTCAAAATAATTTAACTTTGCATTGAAATAGACAAATTATATTCCACAGTAAAAAAACAGACAAAATGACATTTAAAATCAAGTTTTTCTTGTTTTAGCACGTCAAAAAGTCATAAACAACGCCAAATATGAGTTTTTTAAATTCAATCTTCGGAAGTTCAGAGAACTCAGAAGCATCAAAAAGTAAAGTAAACTGGATAGAATTAACAGATATGCTTCAATTAATGGAAATAGAAGCTATTTCTAATGAAAAACCAGTTGTAATTTTTAAACATAGCACAAGATGCAGCATTAGCCGAATGGCCTTAAAACAATTTGAAAGAGAATATGACCTTGAAAATGTTGTAGACGCGTACTTTTTAGACTTAATTGCACACAGAGATATTTCAAACGAAATTGCAAGCAGATTTGGAGTTTATCACGAATCTCCTCAGTTGATATTAATCAAAAACGGTAAAGCGGTTTACGATGTTTCGCACAGTGATATTGATGCTGAAGCATTGAAAAGCAAAGTGTAAATTTACTTTTATGAAATGTAAAATGTGAGAAGTAAGATATTTAAATACAAATTATTACTTCTCACATTTTACTTTTTACACTTCACCATATTAAAAACTTCCTCCGGAACCTCCTCCACTAAAACCTCCGTCTCCAAATTCCATTGGAGAAGCTTGCGGTTTTACCTCTGGTTTTATTCCGAATGTAGAAGCCACAACTAAGGCTTCAGCATTTAAAAGTGTATCTGAATGATTGATCCTACCTGGCTTAAAAGTCAAACCGCTTTCTTTTTCTTTCAGTTTTTTAATTGAAAAATAAGCTATTGCAAATAAAACCAATCCGCCAAGTGTAAGCGCAACTTCCACAGGCAAAACTGAATGATAAAATCGAATGGTATAAATTGAAAATGCAATGGCCAAAAAACTAATCCAAAGCATTATTCTATCTTTTGTTTTTAAAGCCTTAACCAGATAAAACACCGGAACTACAAAAGTGAAAGCATAAAAGAAAAATGCAAACGGAATATCGGTTCCTGGCTTTACCTCTTCTCCTAAAAGCTCTGCAGAAAGTTCTCTAACAACCAAATAATTACAAGAAAGATAAAAGAGAACTAAACAAAAACTATTTGCTAATAATAATCCATTGTAATAGTGACTTTCAGCTAAACGGTCAATTATTTTTTTAGTTATAAAATAAAAAATACCAGCAAAAATCATTGCTGCAAATGGCAAAATAGCTTTCCCAATATCTCCAAATTCAAACATTCCAAAAAACAAAAAAGCACTTACAGCAAAACAAAAAACAAGCATTGACAATACATGCAAATATCTTAAGAACATAAATAATGAAGCTGCAGAAACAAAAAGTGCTATAATAATTTCGTAGCTTTCTGTTGTAATTGCAATTGCAACTCCAACGTTTAAAAGTGCTCCTAAAATAAAAGCATCATCAAGTCCATGATTGTGATAATCTTGCTTGGCCAGTAATTCTATACCAACAAATCCGATTACGGCAAAAATATAACAGCATATTTCAAAAAACACACGTTCACTGCTTAAACCGACTAAAGTAATTACTCCACAAATTGAAAGATATAAAAAAGCAACCAAGCAAAAAGAATCCAATTCTAACCAAAATATTGCTTTGGCTTTTTAAATCTGGTAATTCTTTCTCTATAAACTTTTTTTGGTCTTTACTAATAAAACCGCCTTTGTACAATGTATCTGCTTGATCAATTAAAGCTCCATTGTCTATTTTTCTTTTATCGTAAGCTATCATTCTGAAATTTCTTTGTGGAAGTTTTTAATTAGTTTAATAAAAAGAACAATTGAACCAATAAAGTAGGCTGGCAAAAGAAAAACAAACAATTCCCAAATATCAGAGAAATCAATGTTTTCAAAAATCCTAAACAAAAATATATTGGCTCCGATATAAGCATAAACAATCATAAATACATACAATGACATTGCCTTATAATCGTAACTTGTTCTATAAAAATAATATGTTGAGCCTGCTAAAATTAAAGTAAACAATATCCAAGCAATTGTATCATAACTGGTCATGTTAGCTATAGAAGCAATGCTGGCAATATGCAATGCAAATGTTAGAAAAATTAAACCAAAATGTGTTTTTAAAGAAATTCTACGACTATAAATGACCCATAAAATTAATAGCACACTTAGAGCAACAGCTGAATAACTAAGATTTTGGCTTGCATAAAAATCATTGCTTTTTAATAAATCTTGTGGCGTTACCGAAAGACCAATATAAGCTGCTAAACCAGTAATTGCGATCGTTAAAACACTTCTATTGTCGAAATAATAAGCACAAAAGAAACTCACTATTGTTGGAACCAAAGTAGCCAATCCGTAATGTTCCCCAAAAGGTTTATATTGAAACTGAAGATATCCTATAAAAATGCAAGTCAGAATATTTCCTGCTAAAACCAGATATTCTAAAACAGGATGCTCAAAAGTTGTTTCTTCTTTCTGAAAACCTTTAGAATGTTTGAAACAATAAAAAAAGCAAACTGCAATAACAATTAAGAGCAATGATAAAATAGCGATGTGTCCTATTGAATCTATATTTTCGTAAATCAAAATTCCAATACCAGAAGTAAAAAGTATTACCGATAAATAAAGAAAAAGCTTTAATTCAGCATTCAAAGAAAAAATAGAAAGATCACGATATTCTTTTATTTCCCGAAACTGATTTTCAGTAATTAGATTTTTCTCAAAGAGACTTTGAGTTGCCTGTTCATCAAATTGCTTCATATCTTAAATTTAAATAACCTTTTTTCAAATTTATGTAAATTAGGTCGAATTTTCTTAAATTTGAAAACAATATTTTGAAAACAAAAAAACCGACTCACATCTGTAAATCGGTTTAAGTATTCTAAAAATTGTTTCTTTACAAAACTGCTTTCATTTTATCTTTTATCGCATCTAAACATAAATTGTTGATACTTCCTTCGTGCGTATGTTTGGTTTCTTTAGGAGACTTGTATGTTCCAGCTTCCAATTGTTCTGCAACAGCTTTGTAAGCATCCCTAAACGGCATTCCAGCAACAACCATTTCGTTTAAAGTATCTACAGTAAACAAATAATCGTATTTTTTATCTTCTAAAATATGATCTTTTACAGTGATATCTTTTATCGAGAAAATTGCAATATCCAGACAAGATTTCAAAGTTTGAATCGTTGGAAATAAACCTTCTTTTAAAAGCTGTAAATCTCTGTGATACCCGCTTGGAAGATTATTGGTAATTAAAGTAATTTCGTACGGAAGAGCCTGAATCTTGTTGCATTTTCCTCTGATTAATTCGAAAACATCCGGATTCTTTTTGTGAGGCATAATGCTAGAACCTGTTGTAAGATGCGCCGGCAAACCGATAAAATCAAAGTTCTGACTCATATACAAACAAACGTCCATCGCAAATTTTGATAATGTTCCTGCAACGCTTGTCATGGCAAAAGCAACAGTTTTCTCAGCTTTTCCACGACTCATTTGTGCGGCAACAGCATTGTATTTTAAAGTTTCAAAACCTAATTCTTTTGTTGTAAATGTTCTATTGATTGGAAATGAACTTCCATAACCAGCAGCAGAACCTAATGGATTTTGATCTACAATTTTAGAAGCTGCGTTCAACATAGTTACATCATCAATTAAGCTTTCAGCATAAGCAGAAAACCACATTCCAAATGAAGAAGGCATTGCGATTTGTAAATGTGTATAACCTGGCAATAATACGTTTTGATGTTTTTCTGCCGATTCCATCAATAAGTCAAACAAGGTCTTTACTTGTTCTTTTATCGCTTTTAATTCATCTTTTAAATACAAATGAACATCTACTAAAACCTGATCGTTACGAGAACGTGCCGTATGGATTTTCTTTCCTGCATCGCCTAGTTTTACTGTTAAAAGATATTCGATTTTAGAATGCACATCTTCGAAACTATCTTCGATTTCGAAATTTCCAACTACGATATCAGCGATGATTTCGTTTAATGCATCAACTAAAGATGTTGTTTCTTCTTGAGTCAATAAACCGATCTGTCCCAACATTTTGGCGTGTGCGATTGAACCTAAAGCATCGTATTTTGCTAAAACCAAATCCAATTCTCTGTCGTTTCCGACTGTAAATTGTTCGATTTGTTTATCTGTTGGTATTCCTTTTTCCCAAAGTTTCATAGGTCATATTTTTACAAACCCGACAGGTTTTAAAAAACTGTCGGGTTTAATTTCATTTCAATTATAATTTAAAGAAATCAGTTAGTATTTTGATATACAAATCGACTCCTTCTTCAATTTCATTTACAAAAATAAATTCGTCTGCTGAGTGCGAACGCAACGTTTCTCCTGGCCCTAATTTTAAAGACTGACAACTTAAAACCGACTGATCTGAAAGTGTTGGCGAACCGTAAGTTGTTCTTCCTAATGCGATTCCTGCTTGAACCAAACCGTGCGAAACCGGAATAGAAGAAGCATTTAAGTGCATTGATCTTGGTGTTACTTCTGCGTTTACATTTGCTTTAACCACTTCTAGAATTTCAGCGTTTGTATAACGATCTGTTACGCGAATATCTACAACCAAATCACATTCTGACGGCACTACATTATGCTGCTTTCCTGCATTAATCTGCGTTACTGTCATTTTTACAGGACCTAAAACATCTGAAATTTTGTCGAATTTATAGTTTTTAAACCATTCCATTACTGGAATTGATTTGTATAAAGCGTTATCGTCATTTTGATGTGCGGCATGGCTTGCAGTTCCTTTTACTTTTACATCAAGAACTAATAACCCTTTTTCTGCAACTGCCAATTGCATTAAAGTTGGTTCTCCAACAATCGCGCAATCTAGTTCTGGTAAGCTTTTTAAAACGCTGTTCAAACCATTTTTCCCGCTGCTTTCTTCTTCTGCAGAAGCTACAATTACAATATTATGAGAAAGGTTTTGATTTTCATAGAAATGGACAAATGTTGCTAGCAATGAAACTAAACATCCTCCTGCGTCATTACTTCCTAAACCGAATAGCTTTCCATCTTTTTCAATCGCTTTAAATGGATCGTTGGTGTAAGCTTGATTTGGGCGTACAGTATCGTGATGTGAGTTTAGTAAAAGTGTTGGTTTGTTTTCGTCGAAATATTTGTTGAAAGCCCACACATTGTTGTTTTCTCTCTTGAAAGGAATTTCATTCTGATTGAACCAATTTTCGATTAAAAGAGCCGTCTGGTCTTCTTCACTTGAAAATGAAGGGGTTTCGATTAGACTTTTTAATAAACTAATTGCTTCCTGGGTAAGCGTATCTATATTTTTCATTTTGTTGTGCTCTTGCCACAAAGGCGCTAAGTCGCTAAGTTTTTTTAAGCTTTTACTTTCTTAACTAAATAATATGCGACATTTTTAATTTGCGCAAATTTCCAAAATTAAATTTTAAAAGTACTGCGCAACTCTGTTTTTTTGCCACTAATTACACGAATTTTCGCAAATTATTTTTTTGTTTTAGATTTAAAATCAAAATGATTTTTTTAATATTCATCTAAAATTATTTTCTCTTTTAACAGATAAAATTAGTGTCAATTCTTGGCGACAATTTTTATAATGTAATCGTTGTATGCGGAATATCTGAGTTTTGAAGCATTTTATGATGCCCAATTTTGATTTTCTGTACGCCTCTTGATAAACTATTGAAACAGTTGTCCAATTTTGGAATCATTCCAGAATGGATTACTTTTTCTTCTTTTAGTTTATTGTATAATGGCTCGTTGATTTCTGTTATTACAGATGAATCGTCTTCTGAATCTTGTAAAACGCCTTGTTTTTCAAAACAATATGTTAGCGTCACATCAAAAACTTCAGATAAAGCAATTGATAATTCACTTGCAATCGTATCAGCATTGGTGTTTAATAATTGTCCATTTTTGTCGTGTGTAATCGCACAGAAAACGGGAACAACTCCAGCTTCCAATAAAGTTGCAAGTAATTTGGTATTAACTTGTTTTACATCGCCTACAAATCCGTAATCAATTGTTGGGTGATTCCTTTTTGTTGACTGAATTAAATTTCCGTCAGCTCCAGAAAAACCAATTGCGTTATTGTCTTTTGCCTGCAATTGCGCCACAATATGTTTATTGATTTGTCCAGCGTAGATCATCACTACAACATCAAGCATTGGAGCATCTGTAATTCGGCGTCCGTCAATCATTTGCGGAACTAAACCAATACTCTGTGCCATTTTTGTAGCCGATTTTCCTCCGCCGTGAACTAAAACTTTATAGCCTTCAATTTTAGAAAAATCGGTTAAAAATTGTTCTAATTCTGTTGGATTATCGATGATGTTTCCACCTATTTTTATTACGGTAACTTTCTTCATGAGGTTCTAAGTTGCTAAGGTTCTAAGGGACTAAGGTTTTTGCTCATGGTTTCTTAGCATCTTAGAAACTTAGAACCTTAGCACCTCAAAAAACTATATTTTTTTAAGAATCTTTTGTAAAACTAATTGTGCTGAATACGTTCTGTTATTCGCTTGTTCGATTACGATTGAATTTTCTCCGTCTAAAACTTCGTCGCTTACAATTACGTTACGACGAACTGGAAGACAGTGCATGAATTTTCCATTATTGGTTAGAGCCATTTTTTCGGCCGTAACTGTCCAGTTTGGATCGCTGTTGGTTACTTTTCCGTAATCGTTGAAGTTGCTCCAGTTTTTTACGTAAACGAAATCGGCATTTTCGAAAGCTTTATCTTGATCGTATTCGATTTTGCAATCTTGTGTGATTTCTGGGCTTAACTCGTAACCTTTTGGATGTGTGATTACAAAATCCATATCTTTTTGCATCTGCATCATTTCTACAAATGAATTAGCAACTGCCTGCGGCAAAGCTTTGGGATGCGGCGCCCAAGAAAGAACTACTTTTGGTTTGTCTTTGTGTCTAGGTTTGAATTCTTCCATTGTAATCGCGTCAGCCAACGACTGTAATGGGTGACGAATAGCACTTTCCATATTTACGATTGGCACAGTAGCATATTTCAAAAATCCTGAAATTACAGTTTCCTGATAATCTTTTTCTTTATCAACCAAACCTGCGAAAGCACGGATTGCAATAATATCACAATATTGAGAAACTACTTCTGCTGCTTCTTTGATATGCTCTGAAGCACCAGAATTCATCACAGCTCCGTCTTCAAATTCTAATGTCCATCCTTCGTTGGTAAAGTTCATTACCATAACGTTCATTCCTAAGTTCATTGCCGCTTTTTGAGTACTCAAACGCGTTCTTAAACTCGGATTGAAGAATAACATTCCCAAAGTTTTATTCTTTCCTAAACTCTGATTTTTAAGCGGATTCTTTTTGATTTTGATCGCTTGTTTTACCCATTTTGATAATGAGTTGATGTCTTTTATTGAGATATAGTTCATGTCTTTTTTAATTAATTTAGATAATGTGATAATTAGAAAATTTGATAATTGTGCATTATCTAATTAACTAATTTTCTAATTGACTCATTAGATTATTTTTGTAAAAGGAATTTCGTCTTTTAATGCCTTTAAAATAAAATTATCATTTAATCCATTTACAATCCAGGTTTCGATATTTGCTGCTTTTGAAATGGCAGCTGCTTCTATTTTAGATTGCATTCCTCCTGTTCCGTGTGATGATTTTGATTCCCCGATTTCTTTTTCGAGTGATTTTAAATCATTTACCAATTTAATTGTTTGAGGAACTTCATCATTAATGGATTCTTTTGTATAAATTCCATTTGTATTGGTCGCAATAATCAGAATATCAACATTTAAAAGAACTGCTGTCAACGCAGCTAATTTATCATTATCTCCAAACCGAATCTCATCTGTAGCAACGGTATCATTTTCATTGATAATCGGAATGTAATTATTTTTAACTAATACATTAATGGTGTTTACGATATTCTTCTTAGTTTGCTCTTTTTCGAAATCAGAATAAGAAAGTAAACACTGCGAAGTATTTAGTCCTAAATCCTTAAAATTTTCATTGTAAATCCGCATTAAATGAGGCTGTCCAATTGAAGCTAAAGCCTGTTTTACAAAAACATCTTTATCTTGATTATCCAGCTTTACAAACTGCTTTGCCGCTGCAATTGCTCCTGAACTTACTATGATAAATTCATATTCGTTGTTTAAAGCTGCAATCTGTATTCCTAGATCTTCAATCTTTCCCCGCGAAATATGATTGGTTTCTTTGGTTAAAGTGTTACTTCCTATTTTTAATAAAATCCGTTTTTTTGTCATTTTATTTAAAGATACTGAGGTTCTAAGATGCTGAGATTCTAAGTTTTTTTTTAGAATTTTCTAATTATCTAATTGCCTCAATTTTCATATTCTCTCAATTACCTAATTTGCCCTTCTCCGTAAACGTACCATTTATTGGTTACGAGATGTTGTAGACCAATTGGACCACGTTGGTGCAATTTATCGGTGCTTATTGCTAATTCTCCACCAAGACCAAATTGTCCGCCGTCTGTGAAACGGGTTGAAGCATTTTGGTAAACTGCTGCAGCATCTATCGATTCCATAAATTGCTGTGCAACTTCGTTATCTCTTGTAATAATTGCTGCGGAATGACCTCCACAGTACTTATTAATCATATCAATGGCATGTTCCTGAGAATCTATAGTTCCAATTACGATTTTATAATCTAGAAACTCTTCATACCAAATATCTTCGTTTAAGATAGTTTTAGTATTTTCGAAATTCTCTAACGATTTATCTACAATAACTTCTACTCTTGATTCAATTAAAGCTTCTATTAACATTGCAACGAAACCTTCAAAGTTTGGCAATTTGGAATCAATTAAAACTTTATCTAAAGCATTACAAGCCGATATTTTAGCTGTTTTAGCATTTAAAATTACTTTTAAAGCCAAATCTGTATCTGCTTTTTCATGAACGTAAACGAAATTATTTCCTCGTCCGCTTACGATTACTGGGCAAGTTGCGTGTGCTTTTACAAATTCAATAAGTTTTTCTCCACCTCTTGGAACAATTAAATCAACTTTTTGAGTTGGTTTTTCTAGAAAAGCTTGAGTTTCTGTTCTGTTATAATTTAAATATTCTACCCAGTTTTTTGAAACTCCGTTTTCTTCTAGAGCTTTATGCCAAAGACTTACGATTTTTAAATTTGATTTTAAAGATTCTTTTCCTCCCTTTAATAAAATTTTATTTCCGGATTTAAAAGCAATTCCGCCCGCTTCGATTGTAACATCAGGACGAGATTCGTAAATAATTAAAATCGTTCCAAAAGCCGCCGTTTTATTCACCACTTTTATTCCATTATCATGAGTAAAATGAAAACGCTCAACGCCAACTGGATCTTCCTGGGAAGCTAGTTGGTTTAACGACAAAATCATCTCGTCGACTTTTTTATCATCTACTTTCAGGCGTTCTTCCATCGCTAAATCTGAACCGTCGTAATCCGCAAGATCTTCCTGATTAGTCAAGATTATCTCATTCCGCTCCTGCTCAACCAGCTTTGCCATAGTCCGCAAAACCGCATTGCGTGTTTCAATTGATAATGGTTTCATAATTTCAAGTGGGTTGGTTGTTTTTTGGTTGTTTCTTTTTTTGTAGAAACTTATATTTTAAACCTGACAGGTTTTTAAAACCCGTCAGGTTTAAGTTTACGTGTATTAATTTTTAAGTTCGTCTAAACTTTCTTTTAAAGCTTTTACAAACGTATCGATATCAGCTTTTTTCACAGTCAGCGGCGGTAAAATTCTTAATAGATTTTTATTGTTCGCGCTACCTGTAAAAATGTGTTTTTCGATGATTAGTTTCTTTCTTAAAGCCGCAACATCAAAATCAAATTCAACTCCAAGCATTAATCCTTTTCCTTTTACTTGTTTGATTCCGTCAACTTCTTTGATTTTTTCTAAGAAATATTCATAAACTTCATTTACATTTTTCTGTAAATCAAGTTTTTCAATTACATCCAAAACTGCAATTCCTGCTGCACAAGATAAATGACTTCCACCGAAAGTAGTTCCTAATAATCCGAAACTTGCTTCAAATTTTGGAGAAATTAAGATCGCTCCAACAGGAAAACCGTTCCCCATTCCTTTTGCAACTGAAATAATATCAGCGTTGATTCCGTGATGTTGGAAAGCGAAGAATTTTCCGCTTCTTCCGTATCCTGATTGTACTTCATCTAAAATCAAAATAACGTCATGTTTTTTACACGCTTTTTCTAACGCTTGAAAAAATTCTGTTGTTCCTTGATCTAAACCTCCAACTCCTTGAATTCCTTCGATAATTACTGCTGTAACATCGCCTTTAGCTAATTCAGCTTCAACTAATTCAATTTGGTTTAGTGGCAAAAACGTTACTTCTTGCTGTGCATTTATTGGCGCAACAATTTTTTTGTTATCTGTAACGGCGACTGCTGCAGAAGTTCTTCCGTGGAAAGAGTTATGAAAAGCCACTACTCTAGATTTTCCGTTATGGAAAGAAGCTAATTTCAAAGCATTTTCATTGGCTTCAGCACCAGAACTGCATAAAAACAATTCGTAATCTTCAAGACCAGAAAGCTTTCCTAATTTCTGAGCCAATTCTACCTGCAAAGGATTCTGAATGGCATTCGAATAAAAACCTAAATTATCTATCTGATTTTTAAGTTTAGCTACATAATCCGGCTGTGTGTGTCCAATAGAAATCACGCCGTGACCGCTGTATAAATCTAAATATTCTACTCCTTTGTCGTCAATAATTGTACAATCTACTGCTTTTACTGGAGTTATGTCGTATAATGGGTAAACGTTGAATAAGTTCATTTTTTTGAAAAGTTAAATGTTATTTGTAAAATGTTAGAAGTTTTAGTGTAGACGTTTAACATCTAACATTTTACTTTTATTAAAATCCACTTGGTTTCAAATGTAAACCTGTGGTTTCTTCTAATCCGAACATTAAATTCATGTTTTGAATTGCTTGTCCTGAAGCACCTTTGGTTAAGTTATCGATAATTGATGTTATGAGAACCCGGTTTCCTTTTTTCAATAAACTAATAATACATTTATTCGTTTGCACCACCTGTTTCATGTTAATGTTGGTTGTAGTAACGGTTACGAAAGGCTCGTTTTTATAGAAATCCTCGTATTTAGCAACCAATTGTTCCAAACTGTCATCACATAATGTATAAAGCGTTGCAAAAATTCCTCTTGGAAAATCTCCTCTGTTCGGAATAAAAAGTAATTCGCTGTCAAAATCGTCTTGCAACTGAACTAAGCTTTCTCCGATTTCTCCCAAATGTTGATGCTCAAAAGCTTTATAATGTGACATATTGTTATTTCTCCAACTGAAATGAGAAGTTTCTGAAAGACTCACTCCTGCTCCTGTGCTTCCAGTTGTTGCATTAATATGAACATCATTATTTAGCAAATTATGCTCGGCTAAAGGCAATAATGCCAACTGAATAGCCGTTGCAAAACAACCCGGATTTGCAATATAATTTGTCTTTTTGATTTCGGCTTTATTGATTTCAGGCAATCCGTAAACAAAATCTTTTCCTTCGAAATGGGCATCTTTATTCAGCCTGAAATCATTTCCTAAATCAATGATTTTAGTGTGACTTGCAAACTGATTTTCTTTTAAAAATGAAATCGATTTTCCGTGACCTAAACATAAGAAAACAACATTCACATTCGGATTGATTTCATCTGTGAAATTCATTTCAATATCACCCATCAAATCTTGGTGTGCTACAGAAAGTGGCTTTCCAGCATTTGTTGTACTGTAAACAAAATCGATGTTTACTTTGGGATGATACATTAAAATTCTGATGAGTTCTCCAGCCGTGTAGCCCGAACCACCAATAATTCCGACATTAATCATGATCTAATTTGTTTACAGATGAGAATATGTTTTGTGCATTTCCTAAAATCTTGATAAATCCTTTTGCATCGTCAGATGTCCAAGCATTGTTCATTTCTCCGTATTGACCGAAACCTGTGTTCATTAAATCATTTTCAGATTCGATTCCGTCAAGTGAGAAATGGTATGGTTTTAATGAAACTGTAACCGTTCCGTTTACTGTTTTTTGTGTGTCTTGCAAGAAAGTTTCGATGTTTCTCATTACAGGATCCAAAAACTGACCTTCGTGAAACAACATTCCGTACCAGTTTCCTAATTGCTCTTTCCAGTATTGCTGCCATTTTCCAAGAGTATGTTTCTCTAACAAATGGTGCGCTTTGATAATAATTAACGGAGCAGCAGCTTCAAAACCAACTCTTCCTTTAATTCCGATAATCGTATCACCTACGTGAATATCTCTACCAATTGCATAAGCACTTGCTAGTTTTTCAAGAGCCACAATATTATTTGAAGGTTTATCTGTTTTTCCGTTTAAACCAACTAATTCTCCTTGCTCGAAATGAAGTGTTACTTTTTCTTCTCCTTCTTTTTGTAATTGAGAAGGATAAGCTTCACTTGGCAATGGCTGACTTGAAGTTAAAGTTTCTTTTCCTCCAACGCTTGTTCCCCAAAGTCCTTTATTGATAGAATATTGTGCTTTTTCCCAAGAATAGTGAACTCCGTTTTGAGCTAAATAATCTACTTCTTCTTGTCTTGAAAGTTTTAAATCTCTAATTGGAGTAATGATTTCAATTTCTGGAGCAATAGTTTGGAAAATCAAATCGAAACGAATTTGGTCGTTTCCTGCACCAGTACTTCCGTGAGCGATTGCAGTAGCTCCTACTTTTTTCGCATATTTTATAGCTTCAATTGCTTGAAAAACACGTTCAGCACTTACTGATAATGGATATGTGTTATTTTTTAATACGTTTCCAAAAATCAAGTATTTGATAGCTTTATCGTAATATTTATCTAAAATTGTTAAGTTGGCGTGTTGTGCACTTCCTAACTCGTAAGCTCTTTTTTCAATAGCTGTTAATTCTTCAGCAGAAAATCCTCCTGTGTCAACAAGAACAGTATGAACTTCGTATCCTTTTTCATTTTTTAAATATTTCAAACAATACGAGGTATCTAATCCTCCGCTATAAGCTAATACTACTTTTTTCATTTTTTATAATTTTGGCTAATACTTTCGTATTTAGCAGTTTGAGATTTTTTCTAGTTAATTTGACTTAGACAAATAATGACAAGATTTTGTTTAAGAATAATGCCTGTTTAATTTTTTTAAGTCTGCTTAAAACAGCCTCGTTAAAAGGATGTCTTGGTGGCGTTTTTTGTTTTTCTTTTGGGTCGTATAACATTCCTGTACAAAGGCACATTTTGTTTTCTTTGCTTTGTAAAATTGGGAAGTTAGTACAGGTTTTACAACCCGCCCAAAAACTTGGATCGGTTGTTAATTCTGAGAACGGAACTGGTTTATAACCTAATTCAGAGTTAATTTTCATAACTGCCAAACCAGTTGTAATACCAAAGATTTTAGCATCTGGAAATCTCTTTAAAGAATAATCAAAAACTTTCGATTTTATCTTTTTTGCCAAACCATGACTTCTATAATCAGGATGTACAATTAATCCAGAATGAGCAACAAATTTTCCGTGCTGCCAGCTTTCTATATAGCAAAAACCTGCAAATTTTCCGTCAGCCAAAGCAATCATTGCATCACCATTTGCCATTTTTTTCTGAATGTACTCAGGAGTTCTTTTAGCAATCCCCGTACCTCTTAATAAGGCAGATGATTCTATCGTATCGCAGATTTCCTGCGCATACTTAAAATGTTCTTCTTGAGTTACAACAATAGAGATCTTCATTTCAATTATTGAAGTTAGAGTTAAAAATTAAAGCATATTGATTCGCTTGAAATCCAGAATTGAATCCAATAAAATTAAGCATAAAAGAAGTAACATTCTCAAAATCAAAACATTGATTAATAAAATTTACAAAATAATAAATACTTTTAGGATGTGTTTGTCCAATGGACAAATTATGTGATTTCAAAATGAAAAATGGATATGAATAAATATACGGCTATAAAACTCAGTGAACACTATAGAGATAGTGTCCGTACTTCGGGAGAAGTAATCGGTGAGTTTGTCCGTGACAAAGAAGTTATATGTAAACTTATTTTATTCATCGGTGCAAAAGTACATTATTTTTTTATTTCCAAAACAAAAAATTTAAATTCTAACATTTTTTTTACGTTTTGTGAATATACAGAAAAACAAAACCCGATAATTATTCCTAATTATCGGGTTTTAAATATTTTACAAAAGTGAAATTACTTTTTCGTAAACTGCATAACCTGACCGTTTCCTAAGATCGTCATGTCGAAACCAGTTTTAGCTTCGTTAAATTTAAATTTTAATCCAGCTCTAGGCGATTCAAAAGTATCTTTTTCATTTGGAACAGGATCTAAAGAAAAATTCGGATAATTTGGAAGTTCAGCTGTTAAAACACTATTTCTGTCAACCAAATTAATAGTTAAAGGAGATTTAGCCGTAACATAATTACCTAAATAACCATCTATGATAATCGCTTTTTCTACTTTACCCGTGCCCGCAGTCCAAACATTATTAGATTCATTATTATCAGGAAAAGCATGATCAGGATCCAAAACAATACTTTCAATTTCTTCTGTAGAATTATGTTTAAATGACCAGCTGTTATTACGTTGCCAGATTTCTACTGGTAGATTAACTCTCGTCACTTTTCCGCTTTTTGTTTTCACATCTAAAACAATTGGCATTGGCATTTTATCAAAATTCTCAACTGTAATAATCACTCCTTTTGAAGGGTCATTTTTTACATATTTAATTGAATTGATTCCTTGATCGAATCTCCAATTATTTACATACCAGCTTCTCCAGAACCAGCTTAAATCTTCACCAGCAACATTTTCCATCGTTCTAAAGAAATCATCAGGTTGAGGATGTTTATAAGCCCAACGCTCAATATAAGTTCTAAAAGCAGTATCGAAACGTTCTTTTCCTAAAACCTGCTCTCTTAAAAGAACAAGACCAGCACTTGGCTTAAAATAACACAACATGCCAATATTCTTTTCTTTCATGTTATCAGGAGAACTCATGATAGTCTCTAAATCTGGACGCGTGAAAGATTCTGCTTCTTGGTGTAAATCTGTTGGCTGTTCTTTGTACTCACCGTTATTAAATGCAGCAGTACTTAATGAATTAATAAATGTGTTGAATCCTTCGTCCATCCAAGCAAATAATCTTTCATTTGAACCCACAATCATTGGAAACCAGATATGTCCAAATTCGTGATCTGTAACTCCCCAAAGATCTTGTCCTTTAGATTTCCATCCGCAGAAAACAATTCCAGGATATTCCATTCCTCCTTCATTTCCAGCTACGTTTGTAGCTGCTGGATAAGGATATTCAAACCATTGTTTAGAATAGTGCTCAATTGAAGCTTTTACATATTCTGTAGAACGGCCATAAGCACCTTGCCCATCGCTTTCAACAGGATAAGCTGATAATGCTAAAGATTTTTTACCGCTTGGAAGGTTAATTTTTGCACCATCCAAAATGAACGCAGGAGATGATGCCCAAGAAAAATCACGTGCATTTTTAATTTTATAATGCCATGTTTTTTCACTTCCTGAATTATTGTTTGCTGTTGCATTAACCTCGTCAGCTGTACGAATCATAACTGTTTTGTCGCTATTAGCTGCATCTTTATATCTTTTTAATTGTTCGGCAGAAAACACTTCCTGACCGTTCAATAATTCTCCTGAAGCTATAACATAATGATTTGCTGGTACAGTAAGTTTCACATCAAAATCACCATATTCTAAATAAAACTCAGAAGCGCCTAAATACGGAGCAGTATTCCAACCTCTCACATCATCGTACACACACATACGTGGGTACCATTGTGCAATTGTGAAGATTTTTCCGTTTTTAGTTTCTAAAACCCCCATTCTATCAGATCCTTCGAAAGGCGCGATGAAAGAGAATTCGATCTTAATTTTTACAGAACCTCCTTTTGCCGCTAATTCCTGAGGAAGAAAAACCTGCATTCTTGTATCTGTAACTATGTATTTAGCAATTGTCTCTGTTTTAGTTTTTCCTCCAGAAATCACTTTTACAGATTTAATTTTGTTTCCGCCATCAAAAACTTGTCCTTGCGCTCCGTTACGGCTTCCTGTCAAAGGCACAACAGCGTTTCCTCTAGAATCGTCTTTAAATAAGTTTTGATCTAAATTCAGCCAAAGAAACCCCAGTTTTTCGGGACTATTATTAGTATAAGTAATTTCATCTGTACCTACAATCTCGTTTGTAGTTGCATTTAATTTTGCCGTAATCTGATAATCGGCTCTGTTCTGCCAATATTCTGCTCCTGGTTGACCGCTAGCAGTACGAGTTGTCGTACCATTTTTTGTATAAAAATGAGGACCAAAGGCATCATGATAATTATAATTGTTTACCGGATTTGTTGTTGTCGCCTGCGTAGTTTGCTGCGCCCAAACTGAAGAAATCCCAAAAAATAAAGCCGCGGTTAAAATGGCTTTTGCAGATTGCTTTTTCATATTTTTTAGCTGTTTATGTAGCAAATTAATGAAAAAAAAAGCTATTTACAGAGGAATTTTAAAACATAAATTTAATTTTAGCAAAATTTTATCAATAAAATAATTTAAGCCTTTTTCTTAAAAAACTAGATTTTATAAAATATATTTACATCTCTAGAAAAATCATTCATTTTATATTCAACATTGTGACTACAACTATTTCAAATTCAATATTAAAAGCTTCAATCAATCATGCTGGAGCTGAATTATTCTCTTTAAAGGACAAACAAAGCAATGAATATATCTGGGAAGGCAATCCAGATTTTTGGGGTAAACACTCTCCTGTTCTTTTTCCAATTGTAGGAACTTTAAAAAACAATACTTATAAAATCAACGGAAAAGAATATCATTTACCTCGTCATGGCTTTGCAAGAGATATGGAATTTTCTTTAATTGAAAAAACTGAAAACAAGGCAATTTTCTCTCTTAAATCTTCCGAAGAAACATTAGAAAAATATCCTTTTGAATTTGAATTACAGCTTATTTATACACTTAAGGAAAGCGCATTAGAACTAGAATACAAAGTAATCAATTACTGCAAAGAAAAAATGCCTTTTTCGATTGGTGCACATCCTGCAATTGCACTTCCAAACAATTTTGAAGATTATGCTTTTCAATTCGAAAAAGAAGAAAACTTAAAATACTATCTTCTTGAAAACGATTTGATTTCATCTAAAACTAAAGTTTTAGAAACAAAAAACAATTTAGTTGCTTTAAATTATGAGCTGTTTAAAAATGATGCTTTGATATTTAAAACTTTAGAATCAAAATCGCTAACTATTTTCAATAATTCAAAAGCTTATATAAAAGTTGATTATAAAGATTTTCCAAGCTTAGGAATCTGGACAAAAGAAAATGCACCATTTATCTGTATTGAACCTTGGTTAGGCTATTCTGATACTGAGGAAAACACTGGTGATTTATACAAAAAAGAAGGAATTTTGACATTGGATACAAATAAAGATTTCAGTGCAAAATTTAGTATTACCATATTATAATAAACAAAATGTTAGATTTTAACTTTACGCCATTTCCAATAATAGAAACTGAGCGTATAATTCTAGATAGAATTACCGACAAAGATGTAGAAGAAGTTTTTGAACTGCGTTCTAATCCTGAAACCATGAAATATATTCCGAGACCTTTAGTAAAAAATCACGAAGATGCCTTGGAACATATCCAAATGATTAATGAAAAAATTGAAAGCAATATTGGAATAAATTGGGGGATCAGACTTAAAGACGATCCTAAATTATTAGGAATTATTGGTTATTACAGAATACAACCCGAAAATTACCGAGCTGAAATAGGCTATATGCTTTCACCAGATCATCATGGAAAAGGAATTATACCAGAAGCCGTTAATCGACTTATAAAATATGGATTTGAAGATCTAAAACTCCACTCAATAGAAGCTGTTATTGATCCAGAAAATTATGCATCTGAAAAGGTCTTACAAAAATGTGGTTTTGTTAAAGAAGCTCATTTAAAAGAGTCAGAATTTTGGGAAGGAAAATTTCTTGACAAGGTAATTTACTCATTATTAGAAAAGTAGAATTTATTCTTGTTAAAATAATCTTACACACAATAGTTATAAAGCATTATACGTTATATTTGCGCTCGAAATTAGCTACAGTAGCTATTTTGAATTCCAAAAACTTTATGAAAAAAATACCTGCCCTACTTGTTCTTTTAGTCAGCATTCAATTACAAAGCCAGACATTTGTAAAATTTAACGGAGCAACTGCATTACTTGCAATTCCAAATATTGGTATAGAAACCAGTATTGGAGAAAAAACCACTTTTAGCGCCGATGTAATGGCTTCTTTCTGGGAATCATTCAACGGAAATAACCCGATGAAATTTGTTACTATTACTCCAGAAATCCGTTATCATTTTAAAGAAAAATATAATGGTTTTTATGCTGGAGCACATATTGGAGCCGATAAATACGAATTACAAAAATGGAATTATTGGGATACTAATAAGTACGAAGATGGTTTCGGTTATAGAATTGGAGCTACAGTTGGTTACAATTTAAAACTAAGTGATAAATTTTTACTTGACTTTTTTGTTGGCGGTGGATGGCACCAAGGATTTTATAAAGGATACTATAACGACGGAACTCCTGGAAGATACGAAAAAGCACCAAATTACAACAAAAGTGGAGAATGGCTTCCATACCGCGGAGGTGTAATGATTTCTTATAAATTATAAAACTCAGCTTAATTTAGGAAGTGTTTTAATGTAAAGTTCTTCTACTTTTTTACGAGCCCAATCTGTTTTTCTTAAAAAAGTAAGACTTGATTTCACACTCGGATTTGAGGTAAAGCATTTAACAGGTATTAATTCTCCTAAAGTATCAAAACCATAATAATCTACTAGAGTTTCGACAATTTTTTGAAGTGTAATTCCGTGTAAAGGATCTTTAGATTGATTTTGCATCTTATACTTTTTAAATAATATCAAAAGACCGTACTTCAAAAAAGTACGGTCTTCTTTTTTTGCAAAATTACTAAAAGAATTTTACGTTAATCAAATAAAGAATAAATTAGAATATAAATTTAAAACCTACAGAAACAGGAGAAGTCAAGTTTGGATTACTTCCTGCCAAAGCAGTATTATAAAATGGGTCAACATTAGCAACATGTGCCAATCCAAAATTGGTAACCGTTGTTTTTTCTCCATCCTGAGCTTTTAATGTTGTAGAAGTAAAATTAGCCAAATCATAAGAGAATTCTACAGAGAAGTTTTTCGTAACAAAATAATCTAAACCTCCTGATACTGACAATCCAACTTGATTAACTTTCAACTCACTTTCTTTCTCTTTTCCAGTAATAACTGGAATTGCTGCTTGTCCGAAGAAATATAATGAACCTGCTACGTTCCAATATTTTCTAATTAAAGGCTGAACAACAATTAAATCTGTCTTTGCAGCTGTTCCTGCATCTGTCTGAGCTTTGATATTAATATATCCAACACCTGCCCCAACAGCAACTGATGGAGTAACAAACGTACCTACAACTGGGATTACAGATAAATTTGTGTTTTTATCACCCTCATTTTTAGTCTGCTGATACCCAAACTGAGAAGTGGCAAACCAAGCTCCTTTTAACCCTTGAGACGAATCTTGAGCTTTAGCAGTTAAACCGATTAACACCATACTCACTAATGTTACAATCTTTTTCATTTTATTTTGTTTTTTTAAATTACAAGGCAAACTTATGGGTAAGTTTTTTCCTTAATACTGATTAAAATCATAGATTAAAAAAAATCTTTAATTATCTTTAACTGCTACATTATTTTCAATTTTGTTTTACATTTGCAACTATGATAAAATCAGTCAATATACTTAACAAAAGAGCCCGATTCGATTACGAAATAATCGATACCTATACTGCTGGAATTGTTTTGGCAGGAACAGAAATTAAATCTATACGTCTAGGAAAAGCAAACATTACCGAAAGCTTCTGCGAGTTCAGCGGGATGGAACTTTTTGCTATTAATACATATATTGAAGAATATTCTTTTGGAAATCAATTCAATCATAAATCGAGAAGCGAAAGAAAATTACTTTTAAATAAAAAAGAATTAAAAACACTTCATAAAAGTGTACAAGCAAAAGGACTAACTATTATTCCTTTGAAACTATTTACAAATGAAAAAGGGTTAGCCAAATTGCAGATTGGCCTTTGCAAAGGAAAGAAGAACTACGACAAGCGTGAATCTCTAAAAGAGCAAGATACTAAGAGAGACTTAGACCGTATTAAAAAAGCTTATAATTAAAAGAAATTTAATTTCCTTATAATGACCTTTTTATAATATTTTATCGTTATTTTTATTACAAAATAATTTAACTGTAAAATATGAAAAAGTACTTCGTTTTGTTTTTCGCTATTTTGGCATTTTCAAGTTGTGGCAGTAATACTTCTATTGTAAACAGCTGGAGAGATCCTGATGTAACCATCACTCAGGAACATTTCAAGAAAGTTTTGGTTGTAGCTTTGGTCAAGGACGAAGCTTCGAGACGAATTACAGAAAATAGAATTGCAGCAAGCAATCCAATATTTAAGACCTCTTACCAATACTTAGATGCAACTTCACAATTATCACAAGAACAGAAACTAAAGGTTTTACAAGATGAAGGTTTTGATGGCGTAATCAGTATGCGATTAGTCAGCAAAGAAAAAGAAGTTAATTATGTCCCTGGAACTTACACTGGAATGTATTATGGTGGATTTGACGGAATGTATACAGGAATGTATGGTTATGGATTTGGGAATTGGTACGGAATGTACTCGCCTAATTTCTACGATCCTGGATATTATCAAGAAACTACATCTTATATGGTAGAAACCAATGTATTTTCATTAAAACAAAACAAATTAATCTGGACAGGAACTACAGAATCACAATATGTAACTGATTTAGGGCAAACAGTAGACGCAATTATGCAAACAGTGGTAAAAGAAATGAGAAAAGACGGCTCTTTGCCTCCAAAATAGAATAAAAAGTAAAGCAACTTCAAAATGTTGCTTTTTTTATACTTAAATTTATGACTAATTTTGTCAAGACTATAATTTTCATCAAAAATGAAATCACTTTTAAAAAATGCACGAGAACAAAAAGGTTTTAAAACCCGTGAATTGGCACAATTAGCAGGAATAGATCAAGCGTTAATCAGTAAATTTGAATCGGGAACACGAAAACCAACAAAAGAACAGATTTTAAAACTAGCTCAGCTTTTAGAAATTGATTACGAAACTTTAATGATTGCTTGGCTTAAAGAAAAAATTCTTTATGAAATTGGCGATGAAGAATTTGCATTAAAAGCCTTAATTTTAGCTGAACAAGAAATTCAAAACAATAAAAAAGAAATCAACTCAGCATTAATATTTTCTATTCAAAATATCTTGGATGAGATTGAAATCTTAAAAAATAAAATCCATTCTTTTAATCATTTTGAGTTCCGTCAAATTTCAAAAACTTTGGAATTAGAATTTATATTTAAAAGTATTCATTTAAACAAAAATCCATTAACATTTGAAGAAACTAAACTAGTTTTAAATGAAGGATTGACCATTTCTGGAAAAAGCATGCAAAATCATCTTGAAGCTATTAATTTTCAAGAAGCAACATTCTACATTAAAGATCTAATTCAAAAGAAAACGGCATTAAATGAAAAAGATTTTCTTTTGCTTCACACTTTTCTTTTTAAAGGATTTGAATCTGAAAGTTCTGGAAAATATACCAATGATGCACTTATTATACGTGAAATGAATTTATTTTTTAATTGGTATGAATCACAAAAAAACAATCTGCATCCCATAATTCTCGCTTCTGAAGCTCATCTAAAAATAGCTGAAATTAGGCCTTTTGAAAATGGAAATCTGCAAATGGCAAACTTAGCATTGAACTGGATTTTAATCCAACATAATTATACATACGTCACAATTGACGAAAATCAAAAGAGTATCGATGAATATTTCTCCATTTTGGAGGAAAGTCAGATTCAGAATGACAAATCAATTTTTATTAATTATATCATTCGAATTGAAAAAGAAAACTTAAAAAGCGCGATACAATTAATCGAAAAATAAAAAAGCCCAGCTAAAAACTGGGCTTTCTTATTAATTTTTATCTTCTAATAGAGGAACAAATCTAAATTCTCCAAATTCATGTTTTTCGAATTGAGTTTCATTTTTCCTGATTAATAAGGTCATAATCTGAACATCTTCTCCAAGTGGAATAACAAGTCTTCCTCCTATTTTTAATTGAGCCATTAACGGCTGAGGAATAAATGGTGCACCCGCCGTAACTATAATACTGTCAAACGGAGCAAAATTTGGAAGCCCTTTATATCCATCTCCAAAAGTAACATGCTTTGGACGAATATTTAATTTTGGAAAAAGATTCGATGTTGTCTTAAATAATTCACTTTGCCTTTCAACTGTATAAACTTTAGCGCCAAGCATAAACAAAACAGCCGTTTGGTAACCAGAACCAGTCCCGATTTCTAAAACTTTGTGATCTCTTTTTACTTCTAATAGCTGGGATTGAAAAGCAACCGTATACGGCTGCGAGATAGTTTGACCCGCTCCAATAGGAAAAGCCTTATCTTGATAAGCATAATCTTCAAAACTTGAATTCAAAAAAAGGTGTCTCGGGATTTTTTTTATCGCATCAAGCACTGCTTTATCAGTAATTCCTTTTTGCTCTAAAGTAGTTACTAATTGATTACGAAGTCCTTGATGTTTGGCAGTATCTTTCAAAATGAGTAGGTTTTATTTTCGCAAAAATAAGAAAACAAATGATCAAAAGTCAACTACTTTTTTTATGATTTAATTTCTATTTTTGATTAAAACCATAAACATAACAAACACAACCATTTTATGAAAAAAATTATACTCGGATTATCTTTACTGTTTTCATTATTGGGGATTTTAAAATCCTTTTTTTTTGTCTTTTATGATTTTGAAGATGTTACAGCATTTTTAAATTTTATACTATTAGATATTCAGCCATATGGCTTCGCAGGAATGGATATTTATATCCCTAGACACGTAATTCATGGTGATCCAGGCGGCACTATTTCACTGGGACTTGTAAATTTCTTTTTTATTTTAACTTTCCTTTCTGGCACTTTAATTTATTATTTTTCAAAATACAAAGAAACCAAACTCTTAGCTTTCAATTATTGTCTAGTTTTTTTAGATTCTATAACAAAAATAATCTCTTTTATTATTCTTTTTAATTTGGAAAAACTAAATATTTACAGTGTTTCTTATATCACAATAACGCTATTGTACATTTTCATCTCTTATCATTTCCTAACCAAAGAGCTAAATCCTAAAGGAATTGAAGATGATATTCAAACAACCGAAAATGAGCTTGAAAACGCATCAAACACAAAACGCTTTTTAAACTTATTCATTGATTCTTTCATTATACTTGCAATTGTATTTGGATATATTGAATACGCCGATCGACGTAATGACATAATGACTTTTTTCGGCTATTTCAAAAGTGCTTTTGGTGAACAATTTGCAGGAATAGCATTCTTTTGGACCGTTAAATTTATATATTATTTATTATTTGAATCTATTTTTAAAACTACACCTGCAAAATTTATAACATCATGTTATATAACAGACGAAGAAGGAAATTCACCAAATTTTCAAATGATTTTGAAACGAACATTACTTCGATTTGTTCCGTTTGAAAGTTTCTCATTTTTGCTTGGAAAAAATTTACACGACGATTATTCAGACACTTATGTTGTCAATAAAAAAACAGATCGCAAAATTGAAGATCGATATACACAATTTTTAGTAATCTCATTCGGAATACTTTTAGTTGTATACTTCACTATGTTTAAGAGAGATTTTTATTAATTAATAAAAACATAAGTGAGATTGATTTAAATTATCAAATCACGAAATCTTTGTAGCATTCATTTTCACGTTCAACAAATAAATTATATTTTTGTTTAAAATACATTCTCATGTTAAAAGTAGGAGTTTTAGGTGCTGGTCATCTTGGTAAAATACATTTACGCTTATTACAACAATCTGACAAATACGAATTAGTTGGATTTTACGACGAAAATCAAGAAAATGCCGAAAGAATCTCAAAAGAGTTTGGCTATAAAAACTTCAGCACAATTGCAAAACTTATTCACGCTGTCGACGTGATTGATATTGTAACTCCAACACTTTCACACTACAAATGTGCAAAGGTTGCGATCAAATCTGGAAAACATATCTTTATCGAAAAACCAATTGCCAATACTGTAGAAGAAGCTGAAGAAATTATTGCTTTAGCAAAAGAATACAATGTAAAAGGACAAGTTGGTCACGTAGAGCGCTTTAATCCCGCTTTTATTGCTACAAAAAACATGATCGAAAATCCGATGTTTATTGAAACACATCGTTTGGCCGAATTTAATCCGCGTGGTACAGACGTTCCTGTGGTTTTAGATTTAATGATTCATGATATAGATGCAATTTTAAGTGTAGTTAATTCAAAAGTAAAAGACATTCATGCAAGTGGAGTTTCTGTAATTAGCGATACTCCAGATATTGCCAACGCTAGAATCGAATTCGAAAATGGATGCGTTGCCAATTTAACTGCCAGTAGAATTTCATTAAAAAACATGCGTAAGTCACGTTTCTTTCAAAAAGATGCTTACATTTCTGTTGACTTTTTAGAAAAGAAATGCGAAGTAGTTCGTATGAAAGATGCGCCAGAAGTTCCTGGAGATTTTGATATGATTCTTCAAAATGCTGAAGGTGTTAAAAAACAAATTTATTTCACTAATCCAGATGTAGAACAAAACAATGCAATTCTGGACGAATTAGAATCTTTTGCAAATGCAATCAATACAGATACTACACCAGTTGTAACATTGGAGCAAGCGACAGATGCATTGCGAGTGGCGTATCAAATTATTGACTGTTTCGACAAATAATTTAAAGAATTTTAAAAATAAAATTAGCCACGAAATTCGCGATAACATTGTGAATTCGTGGCTAAATCGTAAAATATAATATCAAAAGTAATATGAAAACAATAGCTGTAATTGGAGCAGGGACAATGGGTAACGGAATTGCGCATACTTTTGCGCAAAGCGGATTTACTGTAAAATTAATCGATGTTTCTGAAAAATCATTAGATAAAGGAATGGCAACTATTGCTGCTAACTTAGATCGCATGCTTTCTAAAGGAACAATTACGCAAGAAGATGTTGCTAAAACAATCACCAATATTATTACTTATACAGATATAAAAGACGGTGTTGTTGGTGTTGATTTAGTAGTTGAAGCTGCAACTGAAAATGTTGAATTAAAACTAAACATCTTCAAACAATTAAACGAATATTGCTCTCACAATACAATCTTAGCTACCAATACTTCTTCAATTTCAATTACACAAATTGGAGCTGTTGTAGCACATCCAGAACGTGTTATCGGAATGCATTTCATGAATCCGGTGCCGATTATGAAATTGGTTGAAATCATCCGCGGATATAATACAAGCGATGAAGTAACTAAAATTATCATGACTTTATCTGAAAAATTAGGTAAAGTTCCTGTTGAAGTAAACGATTATCCAGGTTTTGTAGCAAACAGAATTTTAATGCCTATGCTAAACGAAGCAATCGAAACGTTATACAATAAAGTGGCTGGAGTTTATGAAATTGACACGGTAATGAAATTAGGAATGGGGCATCCAATGGGACCACTTCAATTAGCTGATTTTATTGGACTTGATGTTTGCCTTGCCATTCTAAATGTAATGTACGACGGATTTAAAAATCCAAAATATGCTCCTTGCCCACTTTTAGTAAATATGGTTAGAGCCGGAAAATTGGGAGTCAAATCTGGTGAAGGTTTTTACGATTACAGCGAAAGCAAAAAAGCAGAGAAAATCTCGAAGCAGTTTTTATAATCTCCATCTTTATATGTAAAACCTAATTTAAAGAAATATAAATTCTTTGATGAAAAGAAATCTAGTTTTAATTCTTTTATTGTTCACAACAGTTTGCATTTCGCAAAATGATCGATTAACATTAAAAAACCGTGAGTTTTCAATTTATCAAATTGACAGTATTTGCGAAGTTAAGGACTACAAGATTATATCTGAAGGTCTAACTGGAGCTGAAATGAAAATTGAGAGTCCTGGCAAAACAACAGAAGTAATACTTGGAAAAGGTACGTTTTCGTACACCATTCATCTTTTCCATTTTGATGAATCTTATTACAATAGTTTAACAAGGAAAGAGCAAAACAAATATAATTTTAGTAAAAACAGGAGGCTTTTAAAAGGTGAATACAATTCAAGTCTGTTTTACGAAAATTCATTTGGAGAAATAATCAATAGTGAATTTTATTATTTTAATGATGTCTTATTTCATGCAAAAATCAAACTTGTTAGGAGAGACAAAAACAAAAAAGATACTATTCAGGAATTCGATTTAAGCATTGCAGAATTAAACCAATCTAAAACAATTGAGAATATTTTGTCGATGAACTTAAAAGACTGGATAACTGAACAAAACGATAAAATAATTAAGACCTACAAAGATTTAAGATGAACACCATAAAACAAAATCTTACCTCTATAAAATCAACACTACCTGAACACGTAACCCTCGTTGCCGTTTCAAAAACAAAACCTGTTTCAGACTTGATGCAGGCTTATGAAGCAGGTCAGCGCATTTTTGGAGAAAACAAAATTCAGGAAATGACTGAAAAATGGGAACAAATGCCAAAAGACATTCAATGGCATATGATTGGTCATGTTCAGTCAAATAAAGTCAAATTTATGGCGCCATATGTCACTTTGATTCATGGTGTGGACAGTTTGAAATTATTACAAGAAATAAATAAACAAGCTTTAAAAAACAATAGAATTATAGATTGTCTTCTTCAAATTTATATTGCAGAAGAAGAATCTAAGTTTGGCTTGGACGAAAATGAATTAAATGAACTTTTAACTTCTTCAGAGTTCAAAGAGTTGAAAAATATTCGTATCTTAGGTTTAATGGGAATGGCCACTTTCACCGAAGACCAAAACCAAATAAAAAAAGAATTCACACATTTAAAATCTATTTTTGATTCCATCCAAAAACTGCAGATTGTTGATTTAAAAACAATTTCAATGGGAATGTCTGGAGATTATCAATTAGCCATAGAATGCGGAAGCACAATGGTAAGAATTGGAAGCAGCATTTTTGGCGGACGCTAAACATAAATCATAGATTTAACTGATTACTAAAACTGAGACTGAGCAATTAATTTGTACGCAATACTTGACATAGAGACCACTGGAGGACAATTTAATGAAGAGGGAATTACTGAAATCGCCATCTATAAATTTGATGGACATGAAGTAGTAGACCAATTCATCAGTCTTGTTAATCCCGAAATTCCGATTCAGCCGTTTGTAGTAAAACTGACTGGAATTAATAACGCTATGTTACAGTCGGCACCAAAGTTCTATGAAGTTGCCAAACGTATTATTGAAATTACTTCAGATTGCGTAATTGTGGCTCACAACGCTTCTTTTGACTACAGAATCCTTCGTACTGAATTCCGTCGTTTAGGCTACGATTTCGAGGCTAAAACACTTTGCACAGTAGAATTAGCTAAAAAACTAATTCCAGAACAGCCTTCTTACAGTTTAGGCAAATTGGTGCGTGCTCTTGGAATTCCAATGGCAGATAGACATCGTGCGAGCGGAGATGCTATGGCAACAACAAAGCTGTTCAAAATGCTTTTAGAAAAAGACACAGAGAAAACAATCGTAAAAGATTTTATAAAACTCGAAGTCGAAAAAGGGATTTCTCCTAAATTTTTAGACATATTAAATCAGATGCCAACCAAAACTGGGGTTTATTATATTTATAATGAAAGTGGTACTTTGATTTATATCGGCAAAAGCCAAAATATCAAAAAGAGAGTCAATCAGCATTTTACAGGAGTTACAACTAAAAGCAAAAAAATCCAGGCAGAAGTTTTTACTATAACTTATGAGGAAACCGGAAGCGAGCTAGTTGCGCTTTTAAAAGAAAGCCAGGAAGTAAAAATAAATCGTCCGAAATACAATCGTTCGCAAAAGAAAACTGTTTTTCCTTTCGCCTTATATGCAGAAAAAGATGCAAACGGATATATAAACCTAAAACTTGAAAAAGCAGACGGACGTAAAAAAGAAATTACATCTTTTGCCTCTTTGCAAGAAGGCAAAAATGCCCTTTTTAGATTTACGGCAAAATACCATTTATGCCAGAAATTGACAGGTTTATACCAAACCAAAAAAGAGTGTTTTCAATATAAAATAAAAGAGTGTGACGGCGCTTGTATTGGCGAAGTGACGCCAGAAGTCTACAATTTAAGAGTACAGCAGTTTATTTCAGAAAACAGTTTCGAAAATAAAAGCATGATCATAATCGACAGAGGTCGAAATGTAAACGAAAGAAGTGCTATTTTGATAGAAAATGGAATATATCAAGGTTATGCTTATTACGATTTGAACTATCAAATCACAAATATTGATATTCTTAAAAACATTCTAATCCCAATGCAGCATAATCGTGACGTAAAAAATATTATTCAGAGCTACATTCGCAAAAGCAAGTCATTAAAAATTATGCATTTTTAATACGATAAACTTTACGTATCTTAGTGATATGACAAAATACAAATCAAAATACGAGATTTTTAGAGAAAAAATCAAAATCATTCTCTACGGAACAAATACCATTTTGGGCAGAATGTTCGATTTGGTTCTCTTGGGACTCATATTATTAAGCGTATTATTGGTAATGCTCGATACAGTAGAAGGCATTAATCATAAATACCATCATCAACTCCTTATCTGCGAATGGATTATTACCGTTTTCTTTACCATAGAATATATTTTAAGGATTATTGCTATACAAAAACCTATAAAATATGTTTTTAGCTTTTACGGAATTATAGATTTGATGGCGATTCTACCAATGTATTTGTCAATCTTTTTTCCTGCAACAAATGTTTTGACAATTGTCCGTATACTGCGTTTTTTCAGATTATTCAAAATTCTGCATATTCCGCAAATTTCGCATCAATCTTACCAGTTAAAAGAAGCATTGCAAGCTAGCAAAGAAAAAATACTCGTTTTTATATATTTTGTAATCATCAGTGCCATTATTATAGGTGCTTTAATGTACGTTGTCGAAGGCAAAGAAAGTGGTTTTACCAGTATTCCTGTCAGTATTTATTGGTCAATTGTAACACTTACTACAGTAGGTTATGGAGATATTTCTCCAATAACACCGCTTGGGCAATTTCTCGCATCACTTGTTATGATTATGGGTTACGGAATTATAGCAGTTCCTACAGGTATTGTAACAGCAGAATTTGCCAAAGCTAGTTTCCGAAACAACTCAGTAAATGGAAAAAGAACCTGCTCGCAATGCAATGCCCAACTGCATTTTGATAATGCAAAATATTGTTATCAATGCGGAAAAACATTGCCTAATAATTAATTTATGAAGCTAATCTAGCTGTACATTACAACTCCTCCTTATCTTTGTTGTTTTTTAAAGTTATAAAAATTGCTTCCGTTGGCCGCTCTTTTATTCCCTAAAAACTAACAAATATAAGTCTGAGGTTTCCATTACCATCTGGGCTAAAAAATATGAAATACCTAATAACAATCGTCGGACCAACAGCTATCGGGAAAACAGCCCTAAGCATCGCCTTGGCACAACATTTTAAATGCGAAATTGTTTCGTGTGACAGCCGTCAGTTTTTTAAAGAAATGACGATCGGAACTGCCGTTCCAAATCAGGAAGAATTAAAGGCTGCCAAGCATCATTTCATTCAAAACAAATCGATTTTCGAAAATTACACCGTTGGCGATTACGAAAAAGAGGCGCTTTTAAAACTAGAAGAATTATATCAAAATAATGATTTTGCAATTTTAATTGGCGGATCAGGTTTATATGTAGATGCCGTTTTAAAAGGTTTTGACGAATTTCCAGAAATCGATCCAGAAGTACGCACAGAAGTAAATTCAAACTACGAAAAACTCGGAATCGAATATCTTCAGGAACAATTACAAAATCTCGATCCAGATTACTATCAGAAAATAACAATCGAAAATCCGCAGACCTTACAAAATCCACAGAGGATGATGCGTTTTGTGGAAGTTTGCATTGGATCGCAAAAACCATATTCTTCATTTTTAAATTTGAAGAAAAACAACCGAAACTTCACTCCTATTTTAATTGGTTTAGATGCAGATAGAGAAGTAATTTACAGCCGAATTAACCAGCGTGTTGACATCATGATGAATGAAGGTTTGCTAAAAGAAGCAGAAACCCTTTATCCTAACAAAGAGTTAAATGCTTTACAAACGGTCGGTTATAGAGAATTATTTAGTTATTTTGACGGAGAATTCACTCTGCCATTCGCAATTGAAGAAATAAAAAAGAACACCCGCAGATTTTCGAAAAGACAATTAACGTGGTTTAAACGAAATGAAAATACCAAATGGTTTGATTATTCGACCGATAGAAATGAGATTATTCATTACATCGAAGAAAATCTAAAATCATCAATCTAAAATCTAAAATTAGCAATGCCAATATCTCCAAATTTCACATCAGTTTTAAGTAAAGACTGGGAAATTAATTTTACACAATGTACGCCAAACGGCTACTTAAAATATACTGATTTATGCAATCTTTTACAGCTTACCGCTGCAGCTCATTCAGAAGTAGGCGGAATCAGTTTTACAGATATGCAGGAATTTGATCAGGCGTGGGTTTTGAGCCGCATGCGTGTAGAAATAACTACTTTACCAAAATGGCAAGATGTTGTCACTGTAAAAACTTGGATTAATAGCCTTGAAAATTCACGTTCTGTTCGTGCACTTGAGATGTATGTAAACGGAAAAAAGATTGTTGGAAGCGAAACCTATTGGGCTGTTTTCAACACCAAAGCACGTCGTCCAGAAGCCTTGGCTTTACCTTTTGAACATTTCGAACTTTACCCAGATAACAGAGCTACTGTTGAAGGATTTTCCCGAATCAACATTAATCCTGAAAAAGAATCGGTTTTCGAAAAAACAGTTTATTTATCTGATTTAGATATTGTAAATCATGCTAATAATGTAAAATATTTAGAATGGTGCCTAGATCATGTCGATGCCAAAAGAATTCTAAAACAAGAAGTTAAAAGCTTTGAAATGAATTTTCTAAAAGAACTTTCTCTAAACGATCAAGTTATTATTCATGAAAATGACAACGAAGATCATTCAGCAACAACATTCAGCATTACAAAAGGCGATAAAAATTGTTTTGCATTAGAATTACACTGGAAATAAAATTCTCTTCTATCTATTCCCACAATCTTGTCATTTCGACGAAGGAGAAATCTCCACGAGTAGCTCCGCATCGAGAATCCAATCTTTATGGAGTTACTTGCGAAGATTTCTCCTTCGTCGAAATGACAAACTTTGTGTATTTATCACTTGAAAACAAAAAACGATGCAAAATTGCATCGTTTTTTGTTTAAAATCATTTCGATTTCTTTTTAGATTTTTTCTTTTCTTTAGGTTTCTTCTTTTCCAACAAATCAATTTTATCTTTAATTCGTTTTTCTACTTCACTAATTCCAGAATCATAATCATGTTGAATAGAATATAATTTTGCCTGTTTAATTTCTTTTAATGCATCTTTGAATTTATGCTGCACTTCCAACAAAACAGCTTTCCTTACAAAAATCATCGCTTTATTTATTCCCTTAATTGTCAAAGCAAAGTCAATTAATTTTTGAGCTTCTTCATAATCTCCATTCACAATCAACGTTTGCAAATAATACGGATAAACTTCAAGAGCATGAATATTAATAGCTAAAGCTTCCTGAAAATACGATTTTGCTTCCTCGTAATTCATAAGTTGCTCTGCCTGAATTCTTCCGTATAAACACAAAACCATTGTATTTTTTGAATCATAAGAAAAAGCGTAATCTAAAGATTCTATGGTTTCTTCAAGCGAATAAGGATAATTATCTAAAGCTTGAAATAGGTATTTATCAATTGTTTTCATTTCGTAAATCGTTTTTTAGTTTCTGACGAGTTCCTTTATAACTTTTCTCTACTTTATTCTTTTTAAAATCACTTCCAGTAAAAACTCTAACAGGATTTCCACGTTGTACATTCAGCTGGTTTTCCCATTGTTTTCCTACGTGATTTTTTAGTTGAAGCCATTTCTCGTCTTCTAATTTTTTAATTAATCGTTCTGTTGCCAGTTTTTTATTCTGATGCTGCGATCGGCTGTCCATTGACACGACGGCAATTCCTGTTGGAATATGAGTCGCTCTAATTGCAGAACTTACTTTATTTACATGCTGTCCTCCTGCTCCAGAGCTTCTCATGGCTTGATACTGAATATCATTTTCAGAAAACAAATTATTTTTCTGTTGTTCAATTTCAAAAATGCCGATAAACCAGTTTTTGCGTTTATGCATTTTCCTAAACTGACTTTGGCCAATCCATTGAATTGTTCCTATCCAAGAATCCACAAACTGATCTGCATTTTTTCCTCTTACGGCAATCGATGCCGTTTCTACAGTTCCATTTTCACTGCCCGCTTCTCGCTGAAGCAAAACAGTTTCTAAATTTTGATCCTGCGCTTCTTCTAAAACTTTTTTAAGCACTTGGGCAACAACCCAAGTGCATTCTGCAGGTCCCCGACCCCCTGTTATTTGAATTATTCTTTCCATTTTTCTAATACTTTAAGAAGCTTTTCTCTATTTTTTGCTTCTTTAATAAATTTTGGAAGCCTTGAAACCATTGTTCCATTGCCGCTTCCGTTATTATTTCTTTCTCGTAAATCTGCTTTAATGTATCTCTCCAAATAAGCAATATGCTCCTGATTGTAAGCCCATAAAACGTTTTTACAAACTCCTTTTTGAAACCAAAGTGGTAAATTATACCAATGATCTCTTACTAAACCATTGTCCAATTTAGATTCTACTTTAACCCTATAAGTTTTAGTTTTCCATTCTTCTTGAAAATTACAATGAGGGCATTTCGTCTTATACGTTAAAGGCTTTTCTTTTAATGGCTGGGATTGGTATTCAAATTTTTCGTGGCAATTATTACAATATTCTTTGCCAAAAGCAATGTATTGATATACAGGTTCGTTTATTTTATAAAAGCAATTTTTGCATTCAAAAACCATATTATGGCATCTTCCACATTCACATTTTTCCTTTAATTCTTCTTTCACACTCGCTTTCGATTCACATTTTGGACATTTAACCAAAATCTCATTGTAAAAACTTCCCAACCATTTATTTTCGTCTTGAAATCTTTCCATAATCTTTACTTTTTTTTAGCGATCCATTCTAACAATTCTAGGTGTAAATGTTCCTAAAACTTCGACTAAATCCGTTTGGTTTGCCATTACTTTTTCGATGTCTTTGTAAGCCATTGGAGCTTCGTCAATATTACCGCCAATCAAAGTCACAGCATGTTTCTTCAACTCTTTATTAATCTGACTTTGCGTAAAACTGCTTTTGCATTTTGCTCTCGAAAACAAACGTCCAGCACCGTGTGAAGCTGAGTTTAAACTCTCTGCATTTCCTTTGCCTTTTACAATAAAACCTGGCGCTGTCATTGAACCTGGAATAATTCCCAACTGACCTTTTCCTGCAGGAGTTGCTCCTTTTCTATGTACAATACATTCCTGATCATTTACTGTTTCTTTCCATGCAAAATTGTGATGGTTTTCAATGGTTACTACAACTCTTTTCCCAATCGCTTTAGCAATTCTTCTATGAATATCATCATGACAAGCTTTTGCATATTCTCCAGCTAAATTCATTGCCAACCAATATTCCTGACCATCGTGCGTATTCAAATTTAACCAAGCTAAATGCTGTACATTCTTTGGTAACGGACATTGTTTTGTTGCCAAATAAGTATAATGTTTTGCAATGTTAGCACCCAAGCCGCGAGAACCACTATGTGACAACACAGCAAAATATTCTCCTTTTTCAAGCTTCCACTCGTTTTCTGGATTATCAATTTTTGCAATTCCGAATTCTACAAAATGATTTCCTCCCCCCGAACTTCCCAATTGCTTGTAAGCTTTTGGCAAAAGATTCTTTAACAAAGGAATATCTTGAAATTCGCTTTTATAAAAAACCTCATGATCGACTCTTGAAGCATGTGTTTCATACATTCCGAATTTTGTATTGTCTTTGAGAATAGCTTCTAATTGATGCTCTCTACCTTTGAAATGAGACGCTGGTAAATCAAAGATTGAAAGGCTCATTCTACATCCAATATCAACTCCAACTCCATATGGAATAATTGCATTATTAGTTGCTAATACGCCACCAATTGGCAGTCCATAACCAGAATGTGCATCTGGCATTAAAGCACCTGCAACCGAAACTGGTAATTTCAATGAATCGTATAATTGAAATTTTGCTTGCTGATCGATTTCATTCTCTCCAAAAATGGTAAAAGGCGATCTTGTTGTTTTAAGCTGATGCATTCTTACTTGAACGGGTTTTATCAAACCTTCCGCAACTTTGCCCCATGTTCCGTTTCCTTCATATTTTTCAGGATTTAACAATACATCTTTCGCTTCCGTTAGAATAGATTCTTTTTTTTCTCTTTTTCTATATCTGTTTATCTGCCCTAAGGCAATGTTTATTGAATTGTTCTTTGGAAAACCTAATTTAATCAGGTCTTTTCCAGATAATTTATTTCCCATGATTTTCTATCATATCATCTGCATATTGCTGATACAATGCATGCAGACTTTTATTTTTAATTGGACTTATCTCTTTTGGATTTTCTTTTTCATAGTAACTCCATTTACGAGAACTGCCGTGTATTAATCTGTTTATTTTATCTCTCAGATCGTGATTAACAATATAATTATCAATAAGCTGAATTTGGCTTTCTAAATCTGAATCGACCATTTTTGTATGCGTTATCATATAAGGGCTAACGCGAAGAACATATCGCCAAGGTTCATTAAATACATAATGAATTTTGTATCGTTTGCAATTGCTGCACCACCTTTCCCTTTTATAAAAATGAGTTTTTTCTTTTTCGGTCAATTCTAATTTTGAACTTTTCCATTCCCATTCCGAAAATTCTTTTACTGTTTGGAATTTTTCAACATAAACATTTCTTCTTTTTCTCTTTTTCTTTCGTTTAAAAGATTTTTCGGGAGAAAACCGCCATGTATTTATTTTTTCCAATAATTCTCTGTAAAATGAAGCATCACTAGATCTCGCAATATCATCTCTTAATTTAAAATTACGTTGCCAGCCTTTTTGATAATGAATTTCTAAAGGAACTAATGGTAAGTCTCTTCGCTTTTTCCAGAGTTCAATTTCAAGCTTTCTTAATTGAATTAATTGTTTTTCAAAATCTTCTTTTACTAATCTTTTCTTTTTTCTTTTGCTTTTAAAACGGGTACATAAAGCATACTCGTCTTCCGCATAATTTTCCATAAAAAATTATCGTGCATTAAATTAACAGCCAAAAAGGCTAAACCATTTATCCTGACAGATAAATTCTAAAAATCGATTTTCGGGAAAATTTTGAAGAGTCTAGAATAAAAAAAAGCCCGAAACTTATTGTCTTCGGGCTTTTTTATATATCAAAAATTGTATTTCTAAGATTGAAATAAGCCACGAAGAACTGCTTCACCAAATCTGTTTGGTGTAAAGCTTTGAGATGTCAATGTAAGTACAAACATTTTTTCTTCGTTTTTAAAGGGTTATTAATTTTTTCGTGTGCAAATATTCATAATACTTTTTTGATTTTCCAAATTTATTTAAAGAAAATTCTTCAAAATAAATACAACAACTATTTTTAGAACCTAAAATACACTTTCTAAATATCTAAAATTCAAACAATTAAAACAAAACTCATATCGCAGAAATAAATCCAAAATATTCTAATTTAATGCACAAAAAAAGCCCCGATTTCTCAGGGCTTTAAATTTTGTTGGTGAATTAATTATTCAGAAACTTTGCTTTTTATCACTAATCTGAAACCTTCTCCGTGAATGTTTAAGATTTCAACATCTTCATCTGCTTTTAGATATTTTCTTAATTTAGCGATGTAAACGTCCATACTTCTTGATGTAAAGTAGTTGTCGTCTCTCCAGATTTTTGTTAAAGCTAATTCTCTCGGCATTAAATCATTTTCATGAAGAATAAGCATTTTAAGCAATTCATTTTCTTTTGGAGATAACTTAATTGGTTCTTCATCTTGGAAAGTCAAGAATCTTAATTTCGAATTTAAGTGGAATTTACCAATATTAAATTCAAACTGAACTTGTTCCGCTTTTGTATCAGCCGATTTTCTTTGAATGATTGCTTTAATTTTCATTAAAAGAACTTCAGAATCAAAAGGTTTATTTAAATAGTCATCTGCACCAGCTTTATAACCTTTTAACACATCTTCTTTCATAGATTTTGCTGTTAAAAAGATAATTGGCACTTCACTGTTCTTCTCTCTAATTTCTTTGGCCAAAGTGTAACCATCTTTATAAGGCATCATTACATCAAGAATACACAAATCATACACATCCTTCTTGAATTTTTCGAAACCTTCCATACCGTTTTTAGCTAAAGTAACTTCAAAGTCATTTAACATTAGATAATCTTTAAGAACTGCCCCAAAATTTAGGTCATCTTCTACTAAAAGTATTCTTTTGTTAGTATTTTCCATATTTTAATTTATTAATGGTATTTTTATTATAAAGGTGCTACCCTTTCCTTTTTCACTTTCTACATATACTTGACCATTGTGATCCTCTACTATTCTTTTTACGTAAGCAAGCCCTAATCCGTGTCCTTTTACATTATGAAGATCACCTGTGTGTTCTCTGTAAAATTTCTCAAACACTCGTTTTTGAGCTATCTTACTCATTCCCAACCCATGATCTCTCACTTTTATCAAAATCATATCTTTAATATTTTCAGTAAAGATTTCAATCTCTGGTTCATCTGGAGAATATTTTATGGCATTTTCCAAAATATTAACCAGCACGTTTGTAAAGTGAACTTCGTTTATCAAACAGGTTGTTCTTGCTGCATTATAATGCTTTACTACAGTACCTTTTCTATCTTCTAGGATAAGATTTACGTGCTCAATAGCATCGTCAATTATATCTGTCACAACAGTAGGTTCTTTGGTTATGTCTAGTTCTCTTTTTTCTAATTTTGAAATACGAAGAACGTTCTCAACCTGCGCATGCATTCTTTTATTTTCGTCTCGAATCATTTGAAGATAACGATAAACCTTTTCTTTATCTTCAATAACTTTCGGACTTCTTATAGCATCTAATGCTAGATTTATAGTTGCAATTGGAGTTTTAAACTCATGCGTCATATTATTTATAAAATCGGTCTTGATTTCAGAAATATGCTTCTGACGCAATAATTGATTTAACGCACTTGTGTATGCAACTATTATAATTAATGTAAAAACTATCGATAAAATAGTAATACTTAATAATTCAGATAATAAGAATTTCTTTTTATGCGGGAAAGTAACTGATAATTCGTATCTGCTATTTCCTTCATTATCTGTATAAATTGGAATATTATATGTAGATTCTTTATCAAAATGAAATCCGTCGGACTTAATCTTTGTTGGAACTCCACTGCTGTATATTCCGAATTCAAATTTGGTTTTCACACCATATTCTTCTAGTTCTTTTTTCAATAATTTAAAGAGCTTGTCTTTTGTAATTCTCCCTTCAATAGGAGTTAATGAAGCAATATCTTTATATTGAATTTGCTGTTGAACTTTATTTAAAATGTCTAAGCTTCCTGACTTTTCTATTTTAAGATCAGGAATAATACTCTGTCCTAAACTATTATTGTCAATTCCGCTATTGTTATTGTAAACTTCTGTTACTCTCTTAGAACTAAAATTCTTAAAACGTTCACTACTGAATTTTTTGTTAAAAACAGAACCATTGATATCATAATCTTCAGATGTCAATGTATTTGAATAAACGATTGTTTTATTCGTTTTCGTGTTTCTCTGTACGTAAAGTACTTCTAGTAAATCTTCTTTTTTTGGAATTTTACCCGTACTATCTTTTATACGGTTGTATTTGTCGTAGAAACTGTACTCTTCTTGTTGTTCCAGTTTATCTGCAACATTTCCAATTACTTGAGTAACGTGGTATTTAAATTGTTCTTCATTATTTTTGAACGAAGAATTGAACCAAAATACTTGTACCAGAATAATCCCTATTAAGGACAAACTCATCAGTAAAACAAGTATTCTAAAAAATAATTTATTCATCGAAACAAAATTAATATTTTAACAATATACTAAATAATACATTAACCAAATATTAACATTTAAGACTGTTTTTGTTTTATATTTAAAATTTTAAGAATTTTAACAACTTCTTCTTTAGCATTTTTAAGATTATTGTTATTAATCACGAAATTGCTCTTAGAAATTCGTTTTTCGTCATTCCATTGCATTTTCATTCTACTTAAAACTTGTTCTCGGGTAGTTTTATCTCGTTTTATAACTCGTTCAATTCTCACTTCTTCAGGAGCTGTCACTGTTATAATTACGTCACAATCTTTATATCGTCCACTTTCAAATAGAATAGCGGCTTCATACATTACATAATCATAATTTTTGTGTTCTTTTACCCATTGCTCAAAATCTAATTTCACTGCCGGATGAACAATTCCATTTAATTTTGCCAACTGTTCCTTATCGTTAAAAACAACTTGCGCTAATTTGGCACGATTTAAAACTTCATCATCAAAAATACTGCCACCAAAAGCAGATTTAACCTCTGCGAGAATATTTTTTGACTGCATTACTCTTTTCGCACCGTCATCAGCAATATAAACAGGAACTCCCATTTCTTGAAAATAGTTTGCAACAGTAGTTTTTCCACTGCCTATTCCTCCTGTAAGACCAATAACTTTTGTCATTCTTATATTTTAAAAAACATACGCGGAAAAGCCTCTTGTGGTTTTTTCTTTAGTAAAATTACTTTCACATATGATTTTAAAAATCCTGTTCCATAACCATAAAACTGTTTCCACACTGCTATTACAGATAGATATCCAATTTTGATACTTTTATTTTGAACACTAGCTGTAAGAAAAATTATAACGAAATATACAAAATATAATTGTAATAAAATATCGATATTGAAAATTAACAATAAAAAAGCTAATAATAAACCAAGAATAAAAAACGTCGGAAAGAAAAAAGTTAGCTTATTATGTTCTGGATACCAACTATTTAAAATTGGTCTAGCTATTCCAAATTTGTTTACTTGAATAGAGAATTTTTCCCAATCAATTCTTCTTTTATGGTACACATAAGCTTCTTTAAACAGTCTGGTTTCAAAGCCTAAATTCCACAAACGAATTGATAAGTCAGGATCTTCACCTGGATGTATATTTCCAAAACCTTTTGAAGCTTCAAAAGCTTTTTTAGAAATACCCATATTAAAACTACGTGGCTGAAACTTGTTTATCTTCTCAGAACCACCTCTAATTCCTCCTGTAGTCAAGAAAGAAGTCATGGCAAAATTGATCGCTTTTTGAATATCCGAAAAGCTATCTAAAGCTTTGTCCGGACCTCCAAAACAGTCTACATACTTTTCATCTAGTTCTTTGCGAACTTCTGTTAAATATTGCGAAGGAATGATACAATCTGAATCAAAAATGATAAAATAGTCTCCTCTAGCCCTCTGCATTCCGAAATTTCTAGAATCTCCTGGCCCTGAATTTTCTTTAAAATAATATGATATATTTAATTTTCCTTGATAATTCATCACCACATCTCTACATGGAATGGATGATCCATCTTCGACAAGAACAATTTCAAAAGCTTCATTATAATCAGATTTTGAGAGACTTTCCAAAAGCTCATCAACTTCATCTGGACGATTATACACGGGTATAATTAAAGAAAAAATCATAGCAGAATGCACGTTATTAAAGGGTAAATTTTTATTGTTTTAAAATTTTAACAAAGATATGGTATATCCACAAAAAAACCATCAACTTTTGGTTGATGGTTTTTGGTTTTACTTAGTAAAAATGTATTATTTGATGCTTTCTATATTAACAACTTCGTTAGTATCTGCATTGTAATCAACACCAGCCACTTCGAATCCGAATAAATTCAAGAAATCGCTTCTATAGCCAGCTAAATCACCAATTTCTGGCAATGTTTCAGTTGTAGCTTCTAACCAAAGTTTTGCTACTTTTTCCTGAACATCTTCACGCATTTCCCAATCATCAATTCTGATTCTTCCTTTTTCATCAACAGGAACTTCAGAACCAGTGAATAATCTGTCTTGGAATAAACGCTGAATTTGCTCAATACAACCTTCGTGAATTCCTTCTTCTTTCATGATTTTGTACAAAAGAGAAATGTATAATGGAATTACTGGAATTGCAGAACTTGCTTGTGTAACTAATGCTTTATTTACAGAAACATACGCTTTTCCTCCTATAGACTCTAAAGAATCTGAAATAGTAAACGCCGTAGCCTCTAAGTGATCTTTTGCACGACCAATAGTTCCTTTTCTGTAAACTGCTTCAGTTAATGATGGCCCAATATAAGAATAAGCAACAGTTGTAGCACCTTCAGCTAATAAATTTTCAGCTTTTAAAGCGTCAATCCACATTGCCCAGTCTTCTCCACCCATAACGGCAACAGTGTTTTCAATATCTTCCTCGTTTGCAGGAGCAATAGAAACATCTGAAACTTTTCCTGTATGGAAATCAACTGTTTTATTTGTAAATGTTTGTCCAATTGGTTTTAAAACTGAACGATGTGTAACTCCTGTATTTGGATTTGTACGTACTGGAGAAGCTAAACTATAAATTACAAGATCTACTTGTCCTAAATCTGCTTTAATTAAATCTAGAGTTTCTCTTTTGATTTCGTTTGAGAACGCATCACCGTTGATACTTTTTGCATATAAACCTGCTTTATGAGCTTCTTTTTCGAATGCTGCAGAATTATACCATCCTGGAGAAGCGGTTTTTCCTTCAACTGGCGGTTTTTCGAAAAACACTCCAATTGTTGATGCACCAGAACCAAAAGCACTAGTAATTCTTGAAGCTAATCCGAAACCTGTAGAAGCACCAATAACTAAAACTTTTTTAGCACCAGCGATTTCGCCTTTAGATTTTACGTATTCGATTTGATTTTTTACATTTTGTTCAGCTCCCGTTGGGTGGGCGGTCAAACAAATAAATCCTCTCATTCTAGGTTCTATAATCATCTTGCAATTATTTTTTTTGTATTATTTCAATTTCAGTTTTAATTTTTCAAAAATAGACATTTTATCCTTAACCCTTTTCATATTAGCCTTCATATTGTCAATAAAATTTGGGTTTAATGCATTTTTCTTAGCCTCTTTATAATAGCAATAAGCTGCCGTATATTGGTTTTCGTACTCCGCCATCCTTCCTAATTCACTGTTATATGAAGAGTTATCTGCCGTTTCTAAATTTGCTATTGTAAATGCAATATGCTCTTTTGCTTCGGCATAACGGCCAATATCAATGAGTAAATAAGTGTAATTTAAGTATGGAGCTGAATATTTAGGATCAAATTTAATAGCTAATTTATAGTGAAAAATTCCTTTTTCGTAATCACTTAGTTTATTATAATAAATCCATCCCAAATGATTGTGTGCTTTACCAAAATCAGGATATTGCGATAAAATTTCTTCTAGTAATTCTTTTGCTTCTGCTGAATTTCCTTCAGAAATTAACGAATCTGCTTTTATAAACTGATTTTCGTAAAAACTCAAACTCTCCATTTCTATATTTTAATTCAATAATTCTTTGGCGTGGTTTAAAGCCGAATCAGAAATATTTGCTCCTGATAGCATTTGAGCAATTTCTATAATTCGATTTTCTTGCGATAAAAGCTTCAATTCAGATAATGTATCATCACCAACTGTAGATTTAGAAACTTTAAAATGAGAATCTCCTTTTGCTGCAATTTGCGGTAAATGTGTAATTGCAAATATTTGCATTGTCGAACTCATTTCTTTCATGATCTCTCCCATTCTAATGGCAATTTCTCCAGAAACTCCTGTGTCAATTTCGTCAAAAATCAACGTTGGCAATTTTGAATATTTTGCCAAAATCGCTTTCACCGCCAACATAATACGAGACATCTCTCCTCCTGAAGCCACTTTCTTTAACAAACCAAAATCGGTTCCTTTATTGGCAGAAAATAAAAATTGCAATTCATCTTTTCCGTTTTGGAAATAAGTTTCAGACGACTGCAATTCCATATTAAAACGAGCATTCGGCATTCCTAATGTTTCTAAAATCGACACTAACTGCGCTGATAATTTCGGAATCGCATTTACTCTATTTTCATGTATTTTTGAAGCATGAATATCTAATTCTGTCGCTTTTTCTTCAATACTTTTAGTCAATAAAGCTATTTCTTCATCCATATTATCCAGTTCCAGCAAAGAATTTCCTAAATCTGATTGAATTTGAAGCAACTCATCGACAGAACTTACCTGATGTTTTTTCTGCAAATTATAAATCGACTGCAGTTTTTGATTGATTAATTCTAATTGTGCTGGATCATTCAATAATTTCTCCGAACAATTTTCTAATTCTTTAGAAACATCATCAAACTCAATAGTTAAGCTTGTTATTCTTTCAAACAATTTTTGATACTCTACAGAGAAAGGCGCGACTTTCTGCAATGCATTTTTAATTTCATTTAAATTATGAAAAACACCAAATTGCTCTTCATTTGCGATTGCCAAAGATTTATCTAGAGATTCTTTAATAATTTCAACATTATTCAGCTTTTCATAATCTGCTTCTAATTCTTCCTGTTCACCAGATTTTAACTGAGCTGCAAACAATTCATTCAATAAAAATGTATGATATTCTTGCTCTTTTCCTGCATCACTTTGCTTTTTAAGCAAAGCATTTAATTTCGATCTATCTGATTTATATAATTTCAGCAGTTTTTGATATTCAGCAATTACTTCCGCATTGTCTGCAATGGCATCAATAATTTTAAACTGAACATTTTCATCTGATAATTCTTGAGTTTGCTGTTGCGAATGAATATCAATCAAATACAAACTCAAATCTTGCAGTTCCTGAAGATTTACGGGACTGTCATTTATAAAAGCACGAGATTTGCCAGAAGGCAAAATTTCTCTTCTAATAATCGTTTCATCTTCATAATCTAGATCGTTAGCTTCAAAAAATTCTCTTAAATTGTATTTTCCAATTTCGAATTGCGCCTCAATAACACATTTTTCTTCTTTATTTTTTAATGAGGTAAGATCTGCTCTTTTACCCAAAACAAGACCAATAGCTCCTAAAATAATAGATTTTCCTGCGCCTGTCTCACCTGTAATTATAGAAAAACCTTTAGAGAAATCTATGGCTAGTTTTTCGATAAGAGCATAATTTTTAATTGACAGTGATGTAATCATAGGGCAGTTTTTGTAAAATGTAAAAAAGTTAACAAAGATAGAAAAATGAAAAACGAGATTAATATTTAATCTGCGACCATTTTGTGGAATTTAACGGAGAAACTTTATTTAAGACATCGGTTAAATCTGTAATTGTAATACTTGGCCCTCCAGAAAAAATCGAAACAATTTCATCTGATTTTGCATCAAAGAAAACTCGAGTTATAAAAGCATTTGGTTTAACTGAGTTTAATTTACCAATAAGCATTAATGCATTTTTGATTTTTTCTTTAGCTGCTTTAGTATCCAATGTCATTGCATCCAATCCTGTGTGATAGGCATAAGTAACCTGACGCAAATCACTATAAGTCGGCGCAATCATATCATTGATTAAGTAGTAGCGATTCTGAAGTCCGTCAGATTGATTCCATCCTTTAAAACCTCCTTGTTGTGCAACATTGGCAATATTCTGTGCAGTTTGAAGATAAGGATTTCCTGCGCCCATTTGAAAAGTATCGGCATCCATTCCTAAAATCACGTAACAGTAAAAAGATATAACAGAAACCAAATTTGAATCGTAAGTACTTGGATTAAAAAGCAATGGTTCGTATTCTGTATATCTGAAATTAAAATCTTTATCGTTGTAATTTAAAACTGGCGAAGAATATGTAGAATTAAAAATCAATCTCGAAGATTGGACTTGAATTGTTCCAGTAAATTGATCTGAACTATTAGATGATAATGTAATATACATCGAACAGTTTATTCTCTCGTTTTGTTTTAAAACAGAACCTGTCCAGTCTGTTTTATTAACAAACTCAGCCAAAGAAGTCTGAAGTGTTTTAAAAACCTGATTATTTGGATTTGTTAGACGTTCTGTATTAATAGTTACTGTACAATTTAGCTGTTGAGCTTGTACAAAACCAAAGCTTAAAAAAACTAATAGCATAACTATCTTATTCATAATCGTCTAGATATTTAATTTTACAAAACATAAAATGGCTTCCAAATTATGCTTTCGGCGTATATTTTAAATTTATGATTTTGAAAAATGCAAAATAACTTTATTCAAAATATCAGCCGCAACAGATTCTTTTGACTTTAATTCCATTGGTTCAATTTCAAAATTTTTATCAATAAAAGTTACTTTATTGGTTTCTTTTTTAAAACCTGCACCTTGATCTTGTAAGGAATTTAAAACAATCAAATCTAAGTTTTTTTTCTGAATTTTCAGCTTAGCATTTTCAATTTCATTTTCAGTTTCTAATGCAAATCCAATCAAAAACTGATTTTTTTTGATAGCTCCTAAAGAAGATAGTATATCTTTTGTTTTCTCGAGTTCTATCGAAAATTCTACAGTGTTTTTCTTAATCTTCTGATCTGCAACAAATTTAGGCCTGTAATCTGCAACGGCAGCTGCTGCGATTGCCGCATCAACTTCATTGAAATACACATGGCAGGCATCGTACATTTCTTGAGCTGAAATCACATCTACCACTTTTATAAGACTGTTTTTAGCTTTCAAATGAGTTGGTCCAGCAATTAAGAATACTTCTGCTCCTAAGCTTGCCGCTTCATTCGCAATATCAAATCCCATTTTTCCTGACGAATGATTTCCAATAAAACGCACAGGGTCTATTGCTTCGTATGTCGGTCCTGCTGTAACAAGTATTTTTTTTCCTTTTAAAGGTAGTTTACTTTCCAAATCAGCTTCTAGAAATGCAACAATATTCTCAGGTTCAGCCATTCGACCTTCACCAGACAAACCACTTGCCAATTCTCCGCTTTCAGCAGGAATCATAATGTTTCCGTACTGTTTTAATGCAGCAAAGCTCGATAAAGTCGATGAGTGTTTGTACATATCCAAATCCATTGCAGGCGCAAAATAGACTGGACATTTTGCCGATAAATATGCCGCAATTAAAAGATTATCACAGTTTCCTGTCGCCATTTTAGACAACGTATTTGCAGTAGCAGGCGCAACCAGCATTAAATCGGCCCAAAGCCCTAATTCAACGTGATTGTTCCAAACTTCATCTTCGTCATCTTGATTAAAGAAACTTGAATGTACAGGATTTTTTGATAAGGTTGATAATGTAAGTGGGGTTACAAAATCCTTAGAAGCAGGTGTCATTATCACTTGGACATGTGCACCTGCTTTTATAAAAAGTCGTACTAAAGTGGCTGTTTTATACGCTGCGATTCCACCAGAAACACCTAGTAAAATCTTTTTCCCGTTTAAAACTGACATTGTACTATTATTTGTTTGAACTTCTGTGGTAAGTTTTACCGTCTAACCATTCTTGAACAGCTAAAGCGTGTGGTTTTGGTAATTTTTCGTAAAATTTAGAAACTTCAATTTGTTCTTTATTTTCAAAAACTTCTTCTAGACTATCATTGTAAGTCGCAAACTCTTCTAATTTTTCAGTCAATTCTTTTTTAATCTCTGAATTAATTTGATTTGCTCTTTTAGCCATAATGGTAATTGCCTCATACACATTTCCTGTTGGCTCTTCAATAACTGTTTTATTATAAGTTATTGTGTTTACAGGAGCATTCGTCTTTTTTAAATCCATGACTTTATTTTATTTAGTAAATTTTTGTAAATCTGTTTCAACTCTGGCATTCATTTCGTCTGCCTCTTTCTTATATTTTGTATCGCTTTTAAACTTCACTAAATTAGCATAGCATGTTTGCGCAACCTTTAAACGCTCTTCCATTTTTGCAGGAATACTGTTAATTGCCAATTTGTATGCTGAATCGTATTTATAAAACAATGCATCTTCTTTAAAAGGCGTTCCAGGAAAATCAGCAATAAAGTTATCAAAAGCGATCAAAGCCGATTTATAATCTGAAATTGTATTGTATCCTTTAGCATTTTCGTATGCTTTTTTCTCTAATTTACCATTTAACTTCTGAACAGCCTCATTTGCTTGAGGAATATATTCAGAGTTTGGATAATTATCAATAAACGTTTGCAATTTTTCTAATGCTTTTACAGTATCAGATTGGTCTAAACTGTAAACTGGCGATAATTTAGAATAGCTATATGCTCCTAAAAAAGCAGCTTCTTGAACTTTTTCACTTCGTGGATATCCTGAAACAAAAGCTTCAAACTGATAACCAGCTAAATAATATTGCTTTGTTTTATAATATGACTGCGAAAACATATAAAACAGTTTTTCTGCCTGAGGTTTACCTCTATATGAAGTTGCTAATTGCTCAAAAAGACGAATCGCTTTTGTGTATTTACCAGCATCATACATTTTTGTTGCCATTTCAAATTTTGCTGCAACATCTTCATTTTTCAACGCTTTTTGATATTCTCCACAAGAATAAAAAAGAGTTACAACAATTAAAAGCAATAGTGTTTTTTTCATTTTCTTACTGTTATTACAATCTCTCAGACAATTTTATGCCAAAGTGAAATTGCACCGAAGTTTCGGTGGCAAATTTAGTTATTAATTTAGCTACTGCAAAATAATTTTTTAGTATCTTAAAATACTAGCACTTTAACAATTATTTAATGCTGTTTTTTACAAAGTCATTTAGTCTTGTTGCTAACGAATCATCAACAGAAACTAATGGAAGACGAACTGTATTCTCAGCAATTCCAAGGGCTTGAAAGATTTGTTTGATTCCGGCTGGATTTCCCTGCTCAAAAATCATATCGATACTGTCTGATAAAAAATAATGTGTTTTAAACGCGTCAAATGCTTTTTTATTTAATCCTAAACGAATCATTTCCGAAAATTCTTTCGGAAAACCTTGTCCAATTACAGAAATAACTCCTGCTCCACCTGCCAAAACGATTGGCAATGCCAACATATCATCTCCAGAAATTACCAAGAAATCTTTTGGTGCATTTTTAATAATTTGCATTGCCTGAGCCATATCTCCAGCAGCTTCTTTAATGGCTACAACATTTTTAAAATCGTTAGCCAATCGCACTACTGTAGAAGGAAGCATGTTGCTTGAAGTTCTTCCTGGAACATTATATAGAATTACAGGAACCGGAGAAGCCTCAGCGATTGCTTTAAAATGCTGATAAATTCCTTCCTGAGTTGGTTTGTTATAATATGGAGAAACAGATAATATCGCTTCAAAAGCAGAAAAATCTCTTGTTTTTAATTCCTCAACAATCTGCATAGTATTATTACCTCCAACTCCTAAAACTAGAGGCAATCTTCCTTTGTTTACATCGATTACAGTCTTTATAACCAACTCTTTCTCATCTGTTGTAAGGGTCGCATTTTCTGCTGTTGTTCCCATCACAACAAGATATTCCACTCCACCATCTATAGAGAAGTTTACGATTCGCTGTAAAGCTTCAATATCAACTGAAAAATCTTTTTTAAATGGCGTCACAAGTGCAACACCAGTTCCTATCAATGATTGCATATTATTAATTAATTTATTTTATATTTTTTAAATACCTAAACAATTCTGAAACGAAAAGTTTATAGTTTCCTAATTCTGTACTAATCATCAAGCGATTTAATCTTTGATCTACAGCAGAAAATCCGATTTTGAATTTAGCTTTTGACTTGCTCGTAATTAACATCAAAATATTGTTTTCGACATTGTAATAACTTAGCAAAAGATCAAATTTTGAATTCACAAACTCATTTAAAAAAGCTTCCGTTATTTCTCCCTTCCAATTGATGTGTTTTTTACTAAAAGTCGGGTGAGAATAGACTTCTTTTTCCTTGAATTTTCCTTTGTATGCAACAACTTTTATATTTTCTGAAGCTATTCCGTGGAGTGTCAACTCCTTTATTAGTGCTTCTGAATATTCAAAATTGCTCTCATCTATCAATAAACCAATCGTTTGAACGTTTTTAGTAAATACTTCGCTTTTTTCATTATTTAAATTAACATTTAATGATTTTTTTACAAAAAACTCCTTTATATAATTCAAAAACATAGTACTTTTACCAGATTACAAAATTAATTATTTAAGTTGCATTTAAAATGGTAAAACTAAAAAAGTATAACGGATTTTTAAAACTTTTTGTTATATTCTTAACACTTTTTTTAATCTCTTCATGTAGTAAGAATAACTACAATTTAACAAAAATTGAAGGGAAACAGGTTCCAGTTACTGAAAACGCTGGAGAAACTTCTGAAATTGAAAACTTCATTAAACCTTATCGCGATCATATCAATCAGGATTTGGATAATGTTTTGGCTTATTGTCCTGAAACACTTGACAAAAGCACAGGGAAATGGCAAACTGGCATTGGAAGCTTGATGGCAGATGTTTGTGTTCAAAGAGGAAACATTGTTTTTAATGCAAGAGAAAAGAAAGATATTGACCTATGTCTTTTAAATCATGGTGGTATTCGCGCTATTCTTCCAAAAGGAAATGTTACAACAAGATCGGCTTTCGAAATTATGCCTTTTGAAAACAGCTTGGTTGTTATGGCTTTAAAAGGCGAACAAATATTAGAAATTGCGGCTTATATTATTAAGGAGAAAAAACCTCAACCATTGTCTGGAATGACTTTTACAATTACAAAAGACAACAAGGCAAAAAATATCATGATACAAGGCAAGCCATTAGACCTAAACAAAACGTATTACGTTGCCACAAACGATTATTTGGCAAATGGAGGAGACAGCATGACTTTCTTTGCAAAAAGCACTCAAAAGTTTGACTTAAATTACAAACTTAGAGATGTACTAATTGATTATTTTAAAGAAGTAGACACGGTTGTTGCTCCAAAAAATATCAGAATTACAGAAGAATAAAAAGGGTTCGCCACGAATTACACAAATTCGCACAAATTAAAAAATTTCTTAAAAAAATAAACTACATAGCCTCTGGCAAAAAATATATAAAATGAAAAGAAGAGAGTTTATCGAAAAAACAGCAGCAAGTACTGCCCTATTGAGTTTAGGATTGTCTTTGAGCAGTTTTGAAAGTAACGATATTAAACATTTAACTATTCTACATACTAATGATGTGCATAGTCACATTGACCCTTTTCCTGCTGATGATCCACGTAATCCTAACAAAGGCGGGGTGTCTCGTCGTGCGGCATTGATTGAAACGATTCGAAGAGAAAATCCGAATGTACTCTTATTGGATGCTGGAGATATTTTTCAGGGAACTCCATATTTTAATTATTATGGAGGTGAGTTGGAGTTCAAATTAATGAGTATGATGAAATATGATGCTTCTACAATTGGAAACCACGATTTTGATAATGGTCTTGACGGATTATATGCTCAGCTTCCGCATGCAACGTTCGACTTTATCAACTCTAACTACGATTTTAAAAATACGGTTATGGACGGACATGTAAAACCGTACAAAATCTTTAACAAAAACGGAATTAAAATTGGCGTTTTTGGTGTTGGAATCGAATTGCAAGGTTTAGTAGACAAAAAATTATACTTAGAAACAGTTTACAACAACCCGGTAGAAGTTGCTCAAGATATGACAAAGCTTTTGAAAAAGGAGCAAAAATGTGATTTGGTAATTTGCCTTTCGCATTTAGGTTATAAATACAAAGATGATCCAACAAAAATTAGCGATTTGACATTTGCTGAACAAACACAAGATATTGACTTAATTATTGGAGGACATACTCACACTTTCTTAGACAAACCTACAATTGTAAAAAATAAGGATGGTAAAGATGTTTTGGTAAATCAAGTTGGATGCTACGGAATTAATTTAGGCCGTATCGATTTCTATTTTGACAAAAACAAAGCACATACCAACCAAAGTGCAACTATTGTTGTATAGTCTTTCTTTGAATTCTAGCTTTTTCTAAAAAGTATTCTACCATAAAGAAATAAGCTAGAATTTGAGTTGTATCTCGTATTAAAACTAAGACAACCGAATACGAGAAATATTCATTAAAAATATAAAAGATATCGGAAAAAATGTAGCTTATTGCCATAAGGGACATTAGCAATGCTATGTGTGTTCCTTTGGTAATATAACTAACAAAGCAGAAATAGCTTAGTAAACTCAGAACGATTCCGTATACGGTGTATATCATTATAAATTTTCTCATGCTGTCGAGCTGCAGGCTCAAAACAGAGATTAATAAATAAACGATAAAAACAACTACAATAGAAATAGGCAGAATATCTCTTCTGGTTAACTTTATTCGTTCGTGTTCCCGAATAAATATTACGACGATTAAAATGTAAACGATTAAAAAGCTGAGAACACCTCCAATTTCGGAACTTTCAACATCCATTAAATCATAAACTTGTCCAACAAAACAAAAGAAGAAAATTAAACTTTCTATTTTTCCGATTTTGAACTCACTGCTAATTAAATAATAGATAAAAATAGCAGGGAGAACAATCGCTTTTGCATATGTTGCAAAAAAGTCTTGTTCTGTCCAATCAAAAATGATTGTACACAACAAGCCAAAAAAGAACAAAATTAATGACGGTTTGTTAGGCTTCATTTAATTTGTTTATAAAATCTTCTTCTGATAATATGGTAATGTTCAACTTTGTTGCTTTCTCCAATTTTGCTGGTCCCATATTATCTCCCGCCACTACAAAATCTGTTTTTGCAGAAATTGAGCTTCCTACTTTTCCTCCGTTATCTTCAATAGTTTTCTTTAATTCGTCTCTAGAAAATTGACTAAAGACACCAGAAACTACAAAAGTTTTCCCAACAAATTTATCAGTAGCATTTGGGTTTATTTTTTCTTCAATTTCAAATTGAATTCCATAACTTTTTAAACGTTCAATAATTTTTCTATTCTCCTCGTTTTCGAAAAATTCGATAACACTTTTAGCAATTCTTTCTCCAATCTCATCAACCAAAATTAAATCCATTAAAGAAGCTTGAGCCAAAGCATCTATATTTTTATAATGTTTTGCCAGTTTTTTGGCAACTGTTTCTCCAACAAAACGAATTCCTAATGCAAATAATACGCTTTCGAACGGAATTTCTTTTGATTTCTGAACTCCATTTACCAGATTCTCAGCTGATTTTTGAGCCATTCTTTCTAAATGCAGAATATCTTCTACTTTTAATTCATACAAATCGGCATAATTATGAACTAAATTATTTTTGAAAAGCAGCGCCACTGTTTCTCCTCCAAGTCCTTCAATATCCATTGCTTTTCTTGAAATATAATGTTGAATTCTTCCAATAATCTGCGGGGGACATCCATAAAAATTAGGACAATAATGATTCGCTTCTCCTTCGTTTCTAACCAATTCGGTTTGACATTCTGGGCAATGTGTAATATAATGTGTCTTTTCTGAATCTTCTGGTCGTTTCTCTAAATCTACTGCAATGATTTTTGGAATAATTTCTCCTCCTTTTTCAACAAAAACAGTGTCATTTATTCTAATGTCTAATTTTTCAATTTGATCGGCATTATGAAGAGAAGCTCTTTTTACAATTGTTCCAGCTAACTGAACAGGTTCTAAATTGGCAACAGGCGTTATTGCTCCAGTTCTTCCAACTTGATATGAAATTGATTTTAATTTGGTCGAAACTTGTTCTGATTTAAATTTGTATGCAATTGCCCAACGTGGCGATTTTGCTGTATAACCTAATTCTTCCTGATGCTGAATACTGTTAACTTTTACAACAACGCCATCAGTTTCATAAGGCAAATTATGACGGTGCACATCCCAATAATCAATAAAGTCAAAAACTTCGTGCATGCTGTTGACTAATTTTGCTTCTTTAGGAACTTTGAATCCCCAGCTTCTAGCAGATTCTAATCCTTCATATTGAGTTTTGAATGGAAGATTGTTTCCTATTACAAAATAAAGCAAGCATTCTAGCGGACGTTTGGCAACCTCAGCGCTATCTTGCAACTTTAAACTTCCTGAAGCTGTATTTCTTGGATTTGAATATGGAGTTTCTCCAATTTCTATTAATTCTTGGTTCATTTTTTCAAAACCAGCGAATGGAAGAATAATTTCTCCACGAATATCAAATTTATCAGGATAATTTCCTTTTAAATGCAACGGAACTGATTTTATAGTTTTGATATTACTTGTTACTTCATCACCTTGAAAACCGTCTCCGCGTGTTAGGGCTTGAACTAGTTTTCCGTTTTCGTACGTAATGCTTATTGAGGCTCCATCGTATTTTAATTCGCAAGTGTATTGCAAGTTTACGTTTCCTAAAACTTTTTGAATGCGGTTTTCCCAATCTAAAAGATCTTCTTTAGAATAAGAATTATCCAAAGAATACATTCTGTATTGGTGTGCGATTGTTTTGAAATTTTTAGTAACGGTTCCTCCTACTCTTTGGGTTGGTGAATTTTCGTCAAAAAACTCTGGGTGTTTATTCTCTAAATCTTGAAGTTCTTTCAATTTAATGTCAAAATCATAATCTGAAATTGTAGCATTGTCTAACACATAATAATTATAGTTGTGCTGATTAAGTTCATTTCGTAATGTTTGAATGGTCTCTTGAATGCTCATAAATAGTAAAATATTGCAGATTATAATAATGAAAAACTGAATATCAAAATTAGAATTTATTTTTGTTCAAATGCAGAAAAAATAAAAGTTTTAGAAAATCAAAAATCAGACTGCAAATTCATGCAGTCTGATTCTCTCCTTGTCCATTATTCTTAAAAAAGAATTTAAAAAACCAACTTCCAAATGGTTTCGACGTTTTATATTTTAAACTGAAAATCAATACTTTACAGCGAAAATATAAAATTATTTTTGAATAATGATAAAATCTGAACGTCTATTTTGCGCATGCTCTTCTTCAGAACATTTTACACCATTTTTACATCTATTGACTAATCGAGTTTCTCCATACCCAATTGCGCTTTCGATTCTAGATGCATCTATACCTTGCGAAAGAATATAATCACGAGTTGATTTTGCTCTATTGTCTGAAAGTTTTAAATTATATGCATCTTTTCCACGTGAATCTGTATGAGATTCAATTTTGATTCTAATGTTTGGAAATTTCTGCATGACAAAGACAACTTTAGACAATTCTTCAACTGCTTTTGGAGTGATATTGTACTTGTTATAATCAAAATAAATTGGATTTACATCGACTTTTTCAACTCCTTGTTTTTTAACAACCAAATCATCATAATTGCTCAATTCAAAATTTACATCTTTTATTTCGCCACCATTTTCTGAAGTGGTTTCTACAGTTTTATCGTCACTGCTGTAATTTGGTTTTGCCGCAATCATTTTGACAACTTTGTTGCAAGGCACTTCGATAGCATATTTTCCATCAAAATTTGTTTTGGTTTCACCTAAAATTTCGCTAAAAGAATTGTAAGCCATTATTGTAACATCTGTTAAAGGCTTTTTCGATTTGTGATCTATAGCCATTCCAGAAATACTTTGATTGCAAACAGGTTTTCCTTTTACAAAAGAATAAATGTCATCATCACCTTTTCCTCCTTCTCTATTTGAAGAAAAATAGCCGTAAGAATCTGTCTTATCAATTATAAAAGAAAAGTCGTCTTTATTACTATTTACAGGTGCTCCAAGGTTTTTTGGTGTAGAAAAAGTTCCATCTGGCAGAAGTTTACTTTCGTAAACATCCAAATCTCCCCATCCATAATGTCCATCAGAAGAAAAATATAAGACTCCGTTTTGGAAGAATGGAAAAACCTCATTACCAATGGTGTTAATATTTGCTCCTAGATTCTGAGGCGAGCTCATTGTACCATCTGCTGCGATTTTTACCATATAAAGATCGGTTTCGCCTTGTCCTCCTGGCATATCTGAAGCAAAGAAGAGAAATTGTCCATCTTCGCTTAATGCAGGATGTCCAACAGAGTAATCGTTGCTGTCAAAAAATACTTTCTGCGGATTTTCTAGTTTATTGTTAACAATTGATCCTTTGATAATTTGAAAATTATTGACTTTTGCTTCATCAACGACTAGTTTGTTTTTCTTAACAATATTGGTTGAATAATACATTGTTTTTCCTTCGCTATCAAAACTGGCTGTTGCCTCATGGTATTTAGTCATGACGTTTGGAATAAAAACTGTTTCGTTAAATAAGCTTCCATCTGCTGGATTTCTCTCAGCAACGTACAAATTAAGAAATGGCTGATTGTTCCAAGTATACAATTTTTCGCTGAACTTTGTCGTGTCTCGCGCAGATGTAAATACTATATTGTCTTTAAAAAATGTAGCTCCAAAATCTGATTTACTGGTATTAATATCGAGATTTTTAATCGTATAAAGAGGTTTTGCTTTTGCAACGCTGTCCATATATTTTTTTTGGGCAACGTATCTATTAATCTCTGCTTTATCGCCTTTTTTATCTAAATATTCTTTTGTGATTTTATCGGCTTCGTCATAATCCATAACGGCTTTCATAGATTGAATATAGCGTAGGTAATAAATATCAGTCAGATTATTTCCTTGAACTTCATACAATTTTCTATACCATTTAAGGGCATTTCTAGAATCAGAAATAAAATAATAGGAATCTGCCGCATTCTTCAAAGTCTGTGCTGATGGAGCTTTTATATTTTGCAAACATTCTTCGTAAGCTTTTGAGGCGTCTAAGTACGAGAAGTTTCTAAACAAAGCATCAGCTTTCTTCAAATTAGTTTTTTGAGCGAAACTAAATGTAACGCTCAAAATTAAACATAGGATATATAGTTTTCTCATAAGTTTTGTTTTTAGAAGAATCGAGGAGATTTAATTTTGCTTTGGTTTTTCACAAATTGATAACGCAAGATGAATTCATGCGAACCATCATTGTATTTGTTCAATTGGCTTACAGTATAATCAAAAGCATATCCAAGATAGAAACTTGGTGATATTTGAAAACCTGCCAATATGCTTATCGAATCATCTGTTCGATATGCTCCTCCTATAACAAACTTTTCCTGAATCATGAAATTTGCTGATATATCTGCGGTAAGTGGTGCTCCGCTGACTGCTTTAACTAAAAATGCTGGTTTAAATTTCAAATTTGGATTCAAATCAAAAACATAACCTCCCATTAAATAGTAGTGCAAACGATCATAATCTATAGATTCTTTTACATCGTCATAGTAATCATTCTGAATAAAACTCGGAATAGAGAATCCAACATACCATTTTTGTGTGTAATAGTAAACACCTGCCCCTACTGCTAATTTCATCTGATTGTTAATGTTCTGATTTAACAAAACATCGTCATCATCATAGTATCTTCCTTTGGACCAATCGATGTTTAACACTCTCGTACCGGCTTTTATACCAAAAGCCAATCTTTTTTCATACCCAAGAGGGATTGAATAAGAGAAATTTCCATCAAGATACAATTCGTTGGAAGGTCCAATTTTATCATTAACAACACTCAAACCTAATCCTAATTTTTCATTTCTAAGAGGAGAATGAATCGAGAAAGATTGTGTTTCTGGCGCACCTGGCATTCCTACCCATTGAGAACGATATAAAAGAGCAGCTTCTATGGTTCCGGTAGACCCAGCATAAGCTGGGTTTACCGCCATAGTATTATACATATACTGGGTATATTCGGGATCTTGTTGTGCCGAAGCACAAACCGTGATAAAAGAACATATTAAAATTAAATACGTTTCTAATGATTTTATATATAGTTTCATAACGATACTTATTTAGTTTAATTAATTAGATGATTAATAGAAGTGGATTATCTCATAATAGATAACCAGCCTTTTTTAACCGTTCCATCTCCAATGGTTATCACATAAAAATAAGTACCTGTTGGCAACATATCTCCTCTATTAACAACTCCGGATACATTTGCTGTACCATCCCAATCATTCTCATAGTGTGTTTTACTATACACTAACGCTCCATATCTATTAAACACTTTAAGTTCGTTGTTTGGATGAGACTCGATACAATCAATTCTGAACAAATCATTTTTACCATCATTATTCGGAGTAAACTCATTGTAAACTGTCAAACAAATTGGCACTAATGTTACTGAAGCTGAGTTGTTTGATGTATCAACATCTAAAGGAGTCGAAATTTCGATGTTTGCGACACTTGTATAGTTTCCGCTTGGCAACACTTCTGCAACCACTGTTAGTACTACACTTTGTCCAGCATTTAATGATGGAATTGTCCAAACCTGTGTTGCTGGATCGTATGTTCCTGCTGTTGCAGATGAACTTACTAATTGCAGACCACTTGGAAGTAAATCACTAACGATCGTATTTATAAAATCGCCTTCGCCCACATTATTTACCGTTATAGTAAATGTTACCTGATCTCCAAAATTCGGAGTTGGATTATCTACAGTGTGAGTAATTGTTAAATCTGAACAACTAGCAACAGTAACATTTAAAGTCTTAATTGTTCTTTCGTCACAATTATTAACATAAGCTACCGTTACTGTTCCAGGACCAATATCTGACCAAGAAACTGTTACAGATCCGTCGTTTGTACCTCCACCTGAAATAATTGTACCACCGTTAATCGTCCATACGTAATTAGACTTACCATTTGCAATTGAATAAGTTACACCTTTGAAAACACATGGAGTATCATCTGTAGATGTGATCTGAACTGCAGCATCATTTTCGAATGCAATTGTAACACCTAATCTCGGTCCGTTATCACAGCCATTAAACGTGTTAGCCAATGCTCCCGCATAATAAGTTGTCGCAGTAAGCGGAGTAGTATTTGCTAATGGTGTTCCTCCAGTCGCAGAGGCATACCAAACTACATTTGCTTCATTTACAAAAATATTCGCTAAAGTTGGTATAGCAGATAAACAGAATGTTTGCGTTGTTCTTGGTGTTGTTATTACACTTGGAGAATTCACATTTACAATTACTGCTAATCTTACAGGATTCTCACAACCATTAGCGCTTGAAACTGCACCATAGTAAGTACCTGTTGCTAAAGCTGTTGTTGGTGGAATTGCTGTTCCGCCTGTTGCTGTACTATACCACACAACATTTGCTTCATTAACTTGGATATTTGCAACTGTTGGCGAATTTAATGTACAGAAGTTTTGAGTTGTATCATTTGTAGTTGGCGTTGAACTAGGATTATTTACAGTAACCGTTACTTGTAAACGAGTTGAGCTTTCACAACCTGACGGATCAACAATATTTCCGTAATAAATTCCAGAAGCAAGTAATGTGCCTGCTGGTATTGCCGTTCCTCCTGTTGCAGCAGTAAACCATGTTACATTGCTTTCGTTAACTTGTATACTTTCAACAGTTGGCCCATTTACAGAACAGAAAGTTTGTGCTGTATTATTTGTTGTTGGATTTAATGTATTACCAACTGTTACAGCTACTTGTAATCTTACACTGCTTTCACATCCTGTTATTGGATCTTTTATTGCTCCAAAATAAGTTCTTGTAGTTAATGCATCTGTTGAAGCAAAAGCCGTTCCTCCAGTTTGTGTAGCATACCAAACTACATTGCTTTCATTCACTTGAATATTGGCAACTGTTGGATTTGTTCCTGTACAGAAAGTCTGCGCTGCAGCATTTGTCGTTGGCGTTGCAGGATCGGTAACATTGACTGCAACTGGAAGTCTTGTAGCACTTTCGCAGTTTGTAGCCGCGTCTTTAATAGCCGCATAATATGTACCAGTGGTTAAAGCCGTTGCAGATGGGATCAATGTTCCGCCCGTTAAAGCAGTGTACCAAACAATATTCGCCTCATTAAACTGAACGCTAGCAAATGTTGGCGCATTAACTGTACAGAAATTTTGCGTTCCCGCTGTCACCAATGTTGGAGTTCCCGGATCGTTTACATTTACTGTAACTGCCAATCTTACTGAACTTTCGCAGTCTGTAACCGGATCTTTAATTGCTCCATAATAGATTCTGCCTGTTAATGCATCTGTTGAAGCAAATGCATTTCCTCCTGTAGCTGCATCATACCAAATTACATTGCTTTCATTCACTTGGATATTGGCAACTGTTGCAGCAGAAGATAGACAGAAATTCTGAGTACTCTGTGTAGTTGTTGGCGTTGCTGGATCTGTTACAATAATATCAACTGGAAGTCTTGTCGCACTTTCGCAGTTTGTTGTAAGATCTTTAATTGCCGCATAATATGTACCGCTGGTTAAAGCCGTAGCAGAAGAAATCAATGTTCCGCCTGTTAGAGCTGTATACCATACAATATTCGATTCATTAAACTGAACACTTGCAAAAGTAGATCCATTAACCTTACAGAAGTTTTGTGTTCCAGTTGTAACTAAAGTCGGCGTTCCTGGATCGTTTAAGTTTACTGTCACTGCCAATCTCACTAAACTCTCACAGTCTGTAACCGGATCTTTAATTGCACCATAGTAGATTCTGCCTGTTAATAGATCTGTTGTAGCAAATGCTGTTCCTCCTGTAGCCGCATCATACCAAACCACATTGCTTTCATTCACTTGGATATTGGCAACTGTTGGTGCAGCAGACAAACAGAAATCCTGAGTAGTATCTGTCGTTGTTGGCGTTGCGGGATCAGTCACAATTACATCAACTGGAAGTCTTGTAGCGCTTTCGCAGTTTGTTGTAAGATCATTAATTGCCGCATAATATGTACCGCTGGTTAAAGCTGTTGTCGGAGCTATTAATGTTCCGCCTGTTGCAGCTGTATACCATACAATATTAGATTCGTTAAACTGAATGCTTGCAAAAGTTGGCGCGTTAACTGTACAGAAGTTTTGTGTTCCTGCAGTCACTAATGTTGGAGTTCCAGGATCGTTTACAATTACTGTAACTGCCAATCTCACTGAACTCTCGCATCCTGTAACTGGATCTTTTACTGCTCCATAATAGATTCTGCTTACCAATGCATCTGTTGATGCAAAAAGGTTTCCTGCCGTAGCCGCATCGTACCAAACCACATTGCTTTCATTCACCTGGATATTGGCAACTGTTGGTGCAGCAGACAGACAGAAATTTTGAGTGCTTTGTGTAGTTGTTGGAGTTGCAGGATCGGTAACATTGACTGCAACTGGAAGTCTTGTAGCGCTTTCGCAATTTGTTATAAGATCCTTAATTGCTGCATAATATGTACCGCTTGTTAAAGCCGTTGCAGATGGGATCAATGTTCCGCCCGTTAAAGCAGTGTACCAAACAATATTCGCCTCATTAAACTGAACGCTAGCAAATGTTGGCGCATTAACTGTACAGAAATTTTGTACTCCCGCAGTCACTAATGTTGGAGTTCCCGGATCGTTTACATTTACTGTAACCGCCAATCTTACTGAACTTTCGCAGTCTGTAACCGGATCTTTAATTGCTCCATAATAGATTCTGCCTGTTAATAGATCTGTTGAAGCAAATGCATTTCCTCCTGTAGCTGCATCATACCAAATTACATTGCTTTCATTCACTTGGATATTGGCAACTGTTGCAGCAGAAGATAGACAGAAATTCTGAGTACTCTGTGTAGTAGTTGGCGTTGCTGGATCTGTTACAATAATATCAACTGGAAGTCTTGTCGCACTTTCGCAGTTTGTTGTAAGATCTTTAATTGCCGCATAATATGTACCGCTGGTTAAAGCCGTAGCAGAAGAAATCAATGTTCCGCCTGTTAGAGCTGTATACCATACAATATTCGATTCATTAAACTGAACACTTGCAAAAGTAGGTCCATTAACCTTACAGAAGTTTTGTGTTCCAGTTGTAACTAAAGTCGGCGTTCCTGGATCGTTTAAGTTTACTGTCACTGCCAATCTCACTAGACTCTCACAGTCTGTAACCGGATCTTTAATTGCACCATAGTAGATTCTGCCTGTTAATAGATCTGTTGTAGCAAATGCTGTTCCTCCTGTAGCCGCATCATACCAAACCACATTGCTTTCATTCACTTGGATATTGGCAACTGTTGGTGCAGCAGACAGACAGAAATCCTGAGTAGTATCTGTCGTTGTTGGCGTTGCGGGATCAGTCACAATTACATCAACTGGAAGTCTTGTAGCGCTTTCGCAGTTTGTTGTAAGATCATTAATTGCCGCATAATATGTACCGCTGGTTAAAGCTGTTGTCGGAGCTATTAATGTTCCTCCTGTTGCAGCTGTATACCATACAATATTCGATTCATTAAACTGAATGCTTGCAAAAGTTGGCGCGTTAACTGTACAGAAGTTTTGTGTTCCTGCAGTCACTAATGTTGGAGTTCCAGGATCGTTTACAATTACTGTAACTTCTAATCTCACTGAACTCTCGCAGTCTGTAATTGGATCTTTAATTGCTCCATAGTAGATTCTGCTTACCAATGCATCTGTTGATGCAAAAAGGTTTCCTCCTGTATCCGCATCGTACCAAACCACATTGCTTTCATTCACTTGGATATTGGCAACTGTTGAAGCAGAAGACAGACAGAAATTCTGAGTGCTTTGTGTAGTTGTTGGAGTTGCCGGATCGGTAACATTGACTGCAACTGGAAGTCTTGTATTGCTTTCGCAGTTTGTAGTCGCGTCCTTAATAGCCGCATAATATGTACCGGTGGTTAAAGCCGTCGTAGAAGGAATCAATGTTCCGCCTGTTAAAGCCGTGTACCAAACAATATTCGATTCATTAAACTGAACGCTAGCAAATGTTGGCGCATTAACTGTACAGAAATTTTGCGTTCCCGCTGTCACTAATGTTGGAGTTCCCGGATCGTTTACATTTACTGTAACTGCCAATCTTACTGAACTTTCGCAATTTGTTAGCGCATCTGTAGCGGCTCCATAGTAGATTCTGCTTGTTAATAGATCTGTTGATGCAAATGCATTTCCTCCTGTAGCTGCATCATACCAAACTACATTGCTTTCATTCACTTGGATATTAGCAACCGTCGATGCACTAGACAAACAGAAATTCTGAGTCATATTTGTCGTTGTTGGTGTATTTGGGTCACTAACTATAATTGCTGCATGTTGCAATGTTCCTGCTAAATTTTCGCAAGTATTAGTGCTTGACACAGCAACATAATATGTTATTGGACTTACTGCTTTTGTCAAACCTGCGGCAGTCAAAATACCTGCAGCATTTATTGTATAAGTAACTCCCGCTATAACAGCTCCATTTGTAATAGGCTGTGTTTTATTTGCATCTAAATACCAAGTAAATAAAGGGCTTGATAATGTAGGTGCTGTTGGAGTTAATGATGCTGATAAGCCTGGGCAAACCGTTACATCATCTACTAAAATATCGTTTACTGTTGATGGAGGTAAAATTGTAAATGTGATTTGTTTTCTATCTGCAGCTGCAGTTTCACACAATTCATCTGAACTCACTCCAACAAAATAAGTATAAGTTCCTGGAATTAATCCATTAACTATCAACTGAGCAGTTGTTTCACCTGTAACTAAGTCAGTTGTTGAACCATTTAATTTATACCAATGATAAACAGGATTCGTTAAAGCAGGTGTTCCTGTTAAACCCGTTGCTAAAGTTACAGATCCTGAAGCTGAACAAATTGAAGTTGCAGTTCCTCCATTTAATGTAATATTAGCCAAAGCATTTACTGGAGCAGTACCTTTTACTTCAACAGTAACTTCTCCTCTTGCATAACTTTCACAGCCATAACGTACTGGCTGCACGTAATATCTGTAAATACCTGCAGTTAAATTATCCGGCACTGTGAAAGTTGGCCCGCTTGCAACTAAGTTTCCACCTGTCTGTGCATCGTACCATCGATAAGTAGAACAATCCACTTCAGGTATCTGGAGCGTAATATCGGTTCCTGGACAGACCGTAATCTTATTTTGAGGATCTGCTCCAATGACAGTTGTATTGGCTGTTCTTTCTACAGTATGAACTCTTAAGAAATCTAACACTCCTACGACACCACCTAAACGAATTCTAACTCTATCGTAAATTTCTGTTGGAGAAGATACCAATACCATTGCCAAAGAATTTCCTGGCAATAGCTTTATACTTAATAATTGACTCGTATTTTGGATTGGAGCACCAACCGCTACATTTCCTAAATAACGTTGAACTGAGAATCCTGTAAGTAGATTAACCGTTAAAAGAGCACCAGGTTTAGAAACTACAATTCTTAATGTATCACTAAGAACAGAAGGTGTTTTAAATTGCACCGTCAAATCTGCAGCTGCCGCAACCCCAACTCCACTATACATTGTAGCAAAAGTTGTTACGTCATTATCAGCAACATTCCAAGCATCACTTACTCCTATTAAAGCAGTTGCTGCGCCCACAGGAAGGTTTATATCTGTTGCACCGTAAAAAATATCCTGAATATCTCCTGGAGTACAAGTTACAGAGGTAACTGGTTTATTATAATGAGCATCAAAGACTTTTGTACTTTGAGCAACACTTAAAACTGAAGAAGATACAATACGAATACCATCATAATCTTGTGGACCAGATGCATCTGAAGGAACAAATGTAAACTCGTAAGTATTATCTCCTGAGATTAAGTTTAATAATGATCCTGATACTGGCTGCATTGCCCCAATAAGATTGCCATTTTTTGTCCCCACTACTGATAAATTCTGACCAACAGCCAATAAACTATATTCAGAACCTAATTTAACTGTAACTGGAGTACCTTTAGCTATAGTAGAAGGCCAAGTTAGATTTTGCCATGTTGTCCCAACACCTAAAAGCCCTAAACCTGTCGTAATTGTTGAAAATGTCTGAGGGTTTCCATCGACTGCATTTGGTCCATTTGTAACATCACCTGTAATTATAGAACCTTTAGTTTGTGCTGTAGCATAAACTCGTTCTGTTAAGTTTTGACAGCTTGTAAGATCAATCACATTGATTATCTTAGTTGCAGTTGTAGTACAAGTACCAATAGTTGCAACAGCCGTATATGTATAAACTCCAGGAACATTCAACGGACCAGTTGTAAACGGAGGACCTGTAAGGGCAACTCCTTGTGGATTAAACCATGTAATGGTTCCTGTAGAAGTAGCATTTAAGGCAACATCAGTTCCAACATTTACAGATTCTTGCGGATTGGTCACCACTAAAGTTGGCACTTGATTAATTGTTACCGTAACAGACTGTTTCGCTGACGGACAAGTGCTTGTAGTACTCTGTGCTTGTATAGAATAAGTACCACTTACTGTTACATTTGCAGCAGCGTCGGCTGTCATTACATTATTTGAAGGATCATAAAAAGTATAAGTAACAGTTGAATCAAAATTAGTAATTGCATTAGCCAAATTAGCACTGCCACAAGCTTGCAGTGGCGTAGGAATAACAGTCAAAGGTGTGACTGAAGGCAAGTTAACAGTCACTAACTTCAAATCTCCAGTACCATTTTCGCACGTACCGCCATTTACTGCAGAGATATAATAATTGTGCGTAGTACCTGTTAAACCTGAAATCGTAAGTACTCCATTAGCATCTTTAGCAAAAGTTGCCGTTCCAATTGTAGTTCCATTTACAATTTCCTGAGCTTTAGTCTGATCTGTATAATATTTAAATTGAACACCAGCAATATCAGAAGATGGAGTCAAAACAGCTGTTCCTGTGCAAGTAGCTTCGACTGGACTTGCTATTACAATATTTGCCGCCGTTGGAATTGGCAAGACATTAACCGTAACTGCTTGACGTAAACTGTTAACACAAGTTCCACGTGTTGATTGCAAGTAGTATGTAGTTGTAGTTGCTAATTGCCCTGTTGGACTTACAGTTACAGGATTTCCACCAGTTGCAGAATCGTACCATTCAAAAGTTTCTCCTGCTACTGGAGTTACAGATAAATTAGCCGTTTGTCCAACACAAATTGGTGCCGCAGCTCCAGCAACTGTAGCATTAGGGTATCTATAAGCCGCTTGATAAACATAAAGATTAGTCAACAGTGAAAGTCCTGCATTGAATCTAACTTCAATTCTATCAAACGGAGCTGTAGCTGTAAAACTAACCTTAAATTTATCTCCAGATAATAACTGAATACCCAATATATTGTTATTAATTGCTACTCTATCGTTATTATAGGTTGCCCCATCATTACTATATGTTGCTAAACTGATAAAAGATAAAGCATTAATATCTGCAATTCCACCAGGAATTTCCAAGTCTACATCAATAATATCCCCTGCCTGTCCTGGATTTGCAAAAATTAATTGCTGCTGCAAATAACCTCCAAGTCCAACTGGCACCGAAAATTGAGAATATGTATTAATATTACCATCTACAGCATTATTTGGATTTTGAACATTACATCCTACACATAATGAAAGAGGTAAAGTTGTATCTATAGATGTTATTTCTGTTCCTGCTTGCAAACATGTACTTGCACTCGCTATTACAGTAACTGTTACTGCACCTCTTGTTAAATTAGGGCAATCAGTAGTTAAATTATAAGCTTGTACATAGTACGTTTGATTGCCTGTTAATGCAGGAGTTGTATAAGACGTAACATTAAACGCGATTGGCGATCCTCCTGTTGCTACATTATACCAATTGTACCCTACATTAGAGTCTGGATTAGCAATAGTTAATGTAGCATTTTGACCAGACTGAATAATTACATTAGATGCTGTAAAAGTCGGTATAGCTGGTATCGGGCTAACTGTTAAATTTACTGGTGTGCGTGTTGGTGTAACACAACTTCCGATAGCTGCTTCTACAGAATAATTTGTATTTACAGTTAATGCAGGAGTTACAAACGAATTACCTGTAAACACCAAATTTCCACCTGCATCATACCAATTATAATCAGTACCTGCAACTGGAGCATCTACGGATAATGTTGTGGATTGCCCACTGCAAATAGTTGAAGGCGATGCTGTAATAGTAGGCAAAACAGGGTTATCAATTAATACTTGAACCGAAGATCTTACGCTATTTACACAACCGTTTCTTGTAACCTCAAGATAATAAGTTGTTGGTACAGTTAGAGCTGGAGTTGTAAATGCAGCTGTAGATGCTAGAGAAGTACCTCCTGTAGCAGTACTATACCAATTAACAGTTTCACCTACTGCAAGTGCTGCCGTTAATGTTGTTGTTGTTCCGCTACAAATAGCCATATTTCCTGTAACAACTGGTGCTTTGTAACGATATGTTGCCTGATAAATATTTAATGTAGACAAAACTGTTGCCACAGCTCCCAATCGAATCTCTACGCGATCAAAATTAGCTCCTGCAGTTACACTGGCTCTAAAGCGATTTCCAGACAATAATTGTAAATTAATTAAAGGATTTGTTATAGCTACTCTATCATTATTATATATTGTACCATTATAAGTTGCTAAGCTCACAGCTCCTAATAAAGAGAGATCAGCGAGACCTCCAGGTAATTCCAAATCGACATCAACAATATCACCTGCTTTCCCTGGATTAGTAAATTGTAATGTTTGCTGAATTGATGCAGCAACTCCAACTGGAACACTTAAACTTGCTGCAGTTCCAGGATTACCATCTACAGAATTACTCAAATTAGTTGCACTACACAATAAACATATCCCGACTTGACTAGTTACTTGACTGCTAGCTTCAAGACATCCTCCTAATGCTGCAGGCTGAACCGTAACTGTAACAGGAACTCTCGTTGCGCTAACACAATTTCCGTTAGCACTTTGCGCTTCAACATAGTAGGTTTTGGTAGCCGTTAAAATTGGTGTAGTAAAAGTTGATGTATTCGTTGCAACAGCTGTTCCGCCAGTTGCAGTTTCGTACCAATTTAATTGTGTCCCCACATCTCCTGTGGCGCTTAAAGTTGCATTTTGGCCAGATTGTATCGTTACACTTTGTGTAAGAATTGTAGGTGTAGCAGGTATCGCTGTTGAAACAACATTAACCTGAGTACGAGAACTAACACAACTGCCAATAGCAGCCTCCACAAAAAATTGAGTTGTTCCTAAAGGTACTGTTGGAGAATAAGTAGTTCCGCTAGATAAAATAGGACCACCAGTTGCCGAAGAGTACCAGTTGTAAGTTGTTCCAGGAGCAGCATTTACAACCGATAAAGTCGTTTGCTGAGTTGCACCTGTCGAACAAACCGTTGTTCCAACATTACTAACTGCTGGAATTATTGGATTAGAAACATTCAAAACCACAGGCACACGAACATTTCCTTCGCAACCTGCAGCTCTAGTTATTCCTATATAATATGTCGTATTTGCTGTTAAGGCAGGAGTCGTATAAGTATTTCCTACTGCCAAAGCAGTTGTTGAAAATTCAGAACTATACCAAGCTAGCGTAGTACCCGCAGCTGGTGTTGCTGTAAGAGTTGTTGGAACTCCCGCACAAATAGTCTGTGATAAACCACCAGATACAGTTGGTTGCGCAAATTCAAGCCTAACATCGTAAACTCTCAAGGTTGCTAAAAGAGCTACCAAACCACCTCCAACTTGAATTTGAATCTGGTTGGTATCACCTGTAATAGGAAATTTGGCAACCGCAACAGTATTACCACTTAATAAGTTTAAATTTAAAAGCGGACTGTTTAAAGCTACACTTGAACCTACATTAGCTCCAGAATTTTTAGCTTGAACCGTTGCATTTGATAACAAAGTTAAATCAAGCAATCCGTTCCCGGTACCAAAGTATATTGCAACTTGATCACCGGCTCGGGCCGTTTGGTTTAAAGTCATTGTTTCTTCTGCAAAACACCCAGCCACTGCAACACCATTTGATAAGGTTGCATAAGTGGATAAGCCAGCGCTATCAAAAGCATTGGCGGGACTATTAACATCTACTCCTATACACAAAAGTCCTCCTCCCGTACTATTTGTTTGAGACACTGGTCTACAAATAGTCTGAGAGAATGCATTAGTGCATACTAAAAATAAAGTTAAAAGTCCTAATAATCTCATTTGAGGATTGAGACTACAAAAAGTAAATTTTTTTTTCATAATTTGGAAGATTAGAAAATGGACAATAAAACACCTCTCGCAGTAAGTGCAAGCACCTACGCAATTAAACAATCAATTAAAAATGAAACAGTTAAAACAAAAAATAGTCAGCCCTATAATGAGCTTAAAAACTTTGTTTTATTAAAAAAAATTATGTTGAATTCGGTATACCAAAATATACCAGAGAACAAATTCTATCTCCGAGAGACAAAATAAGTTCCGTTTTTTGTAGGAAAAAATGATTATAATCAATTTTCCCTGAGGAGTGATTTGTTGCAGGTCTAATTTTCATAATGAAAATTTTTAGTTGAAGTAGAACTGGGGATTCTCTCTATATAGTCAATTCATTTTTTTAAGAAAGTTGATTAGTTCTTTCTTAAAATTATCGTACTAAAAAAGTCGATTTTGAATCTAGTTATATTCAATAAAATTTTTGCTCCTTATAAACAACCCTTCGAATAGGAAAATAATAAGACAGCAAACTAAAATGTAAACCTTTAAAAAAGAAATTAAATATTGAGTAACGATTAAATTTATCGTTGAAATGTAGTAAGCTTAATAAAATAAAAAATAAAGCTAGAATAAAGTAAACAACTAAGGTAAATTTGATAAAGAAAGTAATTGTCAATTCCATACGCAGATTTATTAGGTTATTTTATAATTTTTCAATTTTCAATCTTAACAACATGGTAAATAAATTTATAACCAATATGTCTTGAAAACCAGAAGAAAAACTTTGTTTAACTTTTGTTACCTAAAATTAGGAAAAACAAAAACATAAAACAAGCATAAAATTCTTATAATTTATTCTTAAAACGTCCATTTCAAAATTACAGACCCTACAAAACATCAGAAAAAACGCTACTTTTAACATAAATACGTATCAATTTTCTAATTAAGCAAAACATTAAACAAAATATGTTAAATTGATTTAAAATAAGTTTAATCTTACATTTAAAATAAAAAAAATCGATAAAATTATCCGTAATTAAGACCAAATGCAGAAAAATTATTTCACAGAATGTAAGATTTAGGAAATTTTAGAAAATTCTAAAAAAACAAGTAGAAGTACGGGGTTGAAATTCTTAAAAAAATTAAACAAAAGTTAAAAAAAAGCATAAAGCGGGCAATTATAGAATAATTGCCCGCTTTATTACAAACTTAAAAACTTACTTTAAGATTCTATAATTGTATTAATTTGATTAAATAACTGTCCATCGCTTAAAAAAGCACCTTGTTTAATCAATTCAAAAATCGAGGAATTTCGTTCATCTGTAAATACTTTTTTCCCTACTTTCATTTCGATATTTTCTGTAAACATATTATCACTTAACCATTGAAGTCCGTCTTTTGTCAAAAAGTCAACCTCTGGAGAAAATGTTTTCAAAACAATTGACTTAATGTAAGTGTCGAAACAATGAAATAGAAAAATATGGTTCTTAGAAAAATGTTCTAAATATTCGGCTCTCGACAAAACACCTTCCCAAATCAGATCTGAAAAAACATCAAGTTCCTGTTCTGCAACTTCTGGTTTATTGACCTTAAGCTCTTCCCACTCTTTTCTATCTATTGCTTGTGTTGCCAAAAAACTTGCAAATTCTGCATGTAATTCGTCAAACTGCTCTTTTGTTAATCTTGCGTACTTCATTTTTAATTGATGCTTTATACATTACTATTATGAGCTTTAAACAAACTTTTGAGCTCAATAATATTGCTTCTATCTTTATTAAACAAAAAAATCCCGATTTTCATCGGGATTTTTGTATAGATTTAAAAACTATTACTTTTCAGCAACAATTTCGTAAGCTAATTCAACGATTACATCTCTGTGTAAACGAACTGTAGCATTGTATTTACCTAAACGTTTTACAACACCGCTAGTGATGAATTTTCTATCGATAGCGTTACCAGATTTCTCTAAAGCTTCAGCGATATCGATGTTAGTGATAGAACCAAAAAGTTTCTCTCCACCAGCTTTTGCAGATAATTTAATTTCAAGAGCTTTTAATGTTTCAGCTAATGCTTTAGCATCAGCAACAATTTTAGCTTCTTTATGTGCTCTTTGTTTTAGGTTTTCAGCTAAAACTTTTTTAGCAGAAGGAGTAGCTAAAGTAGCGAATCCTTGAGGAATTAAAAAGTTACGTCCGTAACCAGGTTTTACAGATACTACATCATCTTTAAATCCTAAGTTCTGTACGTCTTGTTTTAAAATAATTTCCATGTTGTTGTCCTTAAATTTTAGAAGTTAGGTTCTGCATAACAGAAACCAGCGACTAGAGTTTTTATACTATTTTAATAAATCGGCCACGTATGGCATTAAAGCTAAGTGACGAGCTCTTTTTACAGCTACAGAAACTTTTCTTTGGTATTTTAATGAAGTTCCAGTTAAACGACGAGGAAGAATTTTTCCTTGCTCATTAACGAATTTCAATAAGAAATCAGCATCTTTATAATCGATGTATTTGATTCCTGATTTTTTGAAACGACAATACTTTTTAGTTTTGTTAGTTTCAATGTTTAAAGGCGTTAAATATCTGATATCTCCGTCTTTTTTTCCTTTTGCAGATTGTTCGATTGTAGACATAATAATTACGCTTTAGTAGATTTTAATTTTGCTCTTCTTCTCTCAGCCCATGAAATAGCATGTTTATCTAAACTTACAGTTAAGAAACGCATAACTCTTTCATCACGTCTGAATTCAGTTTCAAAAGCTAAAAGAACTTCTCCAGCTACTTTGAATTCGAATAAATGGTAAAAACCACTTTTTTTGTTTTGGATTTCGTAAGCCATTTTTTTAAGACCCCAATCCTCTTTCGATACCATTTCAGCTCCTCTACTAGTAAGAAATTCTTCAAATTTCGTTACTGTTTCCTTCACCTGAACCTCAGATAAAACGGGATTTAAAATGAAAACAGTTTCATAATGATTCATAAATAAAAAATTTATTTGTTAAAATTGGGTGCAAAAGTAAGCATTAAATTCATATATCCAACATTTTTTTTCTTTTATTCGTCATAATGCAAAAAAGATGCCTCAACCTTAGTTTTTTTTACAAAAAAATAATACATTTACTACTGCTATCCTGAATTTATTCTAAATTTAAATGTTATGAAACTAAACTGTGTTGTTGTAGATGATAGTTCTATACAAAGGACAATTATTGCCAAATTGGTAAATAATCACCCAGGCTTGCATTTAATCGGGGATTTTTCTAATGCAATTGAAGCAAAAAGTTGTATCTCATTAAATAATATCGACTTAATTTTTCTTGATATAGAAATGCCAGTTATTAACGGATTTGATTTTCTTGACGGATTAAAATCAAAACCGCAAATTATATTTATTACTTCTAAAGCCGAATATGCCCTTAAAGCTTTCGACTACGACGCTACCGACTATCTTCAAAAACCAATTGCAGTTGACCGTTTTAACGCCTCTGTAAAAAGGGCAATCGATATGCATTTGCTAAAAAAGGATATCAAAGAAGAAGAAGGCGAACATATTTTCATCAAAAGTAATCTAAAAAAACTAAAAATCTTCACTTCAAAAATAAAATGGATCGAAGCTTTTGGAGATTACGTAAGAGTAGTAACCGAAGACGACAGCAATCTGGTTCTATCTACTATGAAATCTTTCGAAAATGATTTATCGAAAGACAAATTTATCCGTGTTCATAAATCGTACATCATCAATATAGATAAGGTAGAACGCTTTAACAGCAAATTTGCCGAAATTGGAATCACAAAAATACCTTTAAGCCGTAATAAAAAAGAAGATCTTGTAAAAGCACTTTCAACCTCTTCTTAAATTACTGTTTTAATAAAAATCTACATTAATCACAACTTTTATAGCTCTGTATTGAGCCACAGCTTCAAAACTATTCAGCATTTTCTGAATAGTTTTTTTTGTGTTTCCTAAATGATGTTCTTGCGGAATTTTAACTAAAATAGTTCTAATGTATTCGTTTCGGATCCTACTTATTGCAGGCTCTTCTGGGCCTAAAACTGGCATCCCTAAGTTTTGACTTAAAACCTGATACAGCCACATAGCTCCTTCTTTCAATTTATCAAAATCTTTGTGCTTTAGCGTAAGCTTAATAATCCTAAAATAAGGCGGATATCTATAGATTTGCCTATCATACAATTGTTCTTTATACATACCCATATAATTATGATTTGTAACTTGCTGAATTGTATTATGATTCGGATTATACGTTTGAATTACAACCTTTCCTTGTTTTTCTGATCTTCCTGCTCTTCCTGCAACTTGTGTCATCATTTGAAAACTGCGCTCAAAAGCTCTAAAATCTGGATGGTGAAGCATATTATCGGCATTCATAATTCCCACCAAACCTACATTATCAAAATCAAGTCCTTTGGCTAACATTTGTGTGCCTACCAAAATGTCAATTTCACGATTTTTAAATGTATCAATTATCTTTTCAAAACCAAATTTACCTCTAGTAGTATCTTGATCCATTCTAGAAGTTTTTGCTTTTGGAAAAAGAGAAGCCAACTCCTGCTCTATTTGCTCGGTTCCAAATCCTTTTGTCGTTAAATCTATACTAGAGCAACTATGGCAATTTGTAGGCTTTGCAATTGAGTAGCCACAATAATGACATCGCAACCGATTTTTATGCTTATGATAAGTCAAACTTACATCGCACTGCTGGCAATGCGGAACATGACCGCAAGTCATACACTCTATTATGGGCGAATATCCTCTTCTATTTTGAAATAAAATAACCTGCTCACCCAATGACAAAGATTCTGCAATTTCTTCAATTAAAAGATCGCTAAAATGCCCTGTCATTTTTTTTCTGAAATGCTTGTCTTTTAAATCGACTAAAAGCACTTCAGGCAAACGCACATTTTTATAACGTTCAGAAAGCGTTACCAATCCATATTTATCGTTTTGTGTATTAAAATAGGTTTCAATACTTGGAGTCGCAGAACCCAACAACACTTTAGCTTTATGGAAATTAGCCAAAACAATTGCAGCGTCTCTAGCATGGTATCTAGGCGCAGGATCAGTTTGTTTAAAAGTCTGCTCGTGCTCTTCGTCAACAATCAGTAATCCTAATTTATTAAAAGGTAAAAACAAAGCAGATCTTGCACCTATCACAATTTGCGCTTTTGGCGAATTCTCGAGCGTTTGTCTCCAAACCTCTACTCTTTCATTATTGCTATATTTAGAATGAAAAACAGCTACTTTATCTCCAAAATGAAGACGCAATCTAGAAACCAACTGAGTAGTAAGTGCAATTTCTGGAAGCAGATATAAAACCTGTTTATCAGTATGCAAATACTCTTCTATCAGCTTAATATAAATCTCTGTTTTTCCACTTGAAGTCACACCATGAAGTAAACAGACTTCTTTCTCTAAAAAACTATCTTTTATAGCCAAAAAAGCATTCTCTTGAGCTTTGCTCAACTGCAATTCTTTATCCGATATTTCTCCACTAAATGTAACACGATCATGCTGTAAATAATATTCTTCAAATATTTCTTTTTCAATTAGAGCCTTTACAACTGCAGCTGTTACATTTGAAACTTCTGTAAGTTTTTTGACCGTAATTGGCTTTCTCTCTGAAGCATTCAACTGAAAATAAGTCAAAACAATTTCTTTCTGCTTATTAGCAGTTTTCAATACTTCGAGCAATTCAGCCAAACCATTATCTGATTCGTATTTTGAATGCAATTTTACATATCGCACCAACTTTGGTTTATATGTTTCTTTTATTTCTTCATCCAAAAAAATAATATCCCTAGCAATCAGCTTTTGAAGCACCGGAAGTATATTTTTTTTATTTAAAATTGAAGCAATTTCTTGAACCTTTAATGAACTCTGATGTTGCAAAGCCTCATAAATCAAAAATTCATCATCAGAAAGTTCGCTGTCGTTTACTACCACATCAGGTTTATGCGAAATAATGGTTTCACTCTCCAGTAATAATCCGCTTGGAAATGCACCTCGATATACGTCTCCAATACCACACATATAATAATTAGCTACCCAAAGCCAGTGTTTAATCTGAATTTCGGTTGCAATTGGTTTTTCATCCAAAATCTGATGAATTTCTTTCGCTTCATACAATGTTGGAGCATTTTCATGAACATCCAAAACAAGTGCTGTATAAATTTTACTTTTGCCAAATGGCACAGCAACCCGCATTCCTTTTTTAATGAAATGAAACTCGGCTTCAGAAACTCGGTATGTAAATGTCTTAGCTAAAGAAAGCGGTAAAATGACCTCGATGAAATGCATGGATTTTTTTTATATGTCAGCAAGTTATTTCTGACCTGATTTAGGAGAAGTATTATTTGAAAGATTATAATCCTGAATCAGCTTTAAAGTATGATTGATAGATTTATTGCTTGTTCCGCCGTCATGTCCGGGAATAATATAATGAGGATTCTTAAATTTTGACTGAACTTTTTTAATCGATTTTTGCCATTCTTTAACATCTGCATCGCCTAAATATCCAAGATTTTCAGCTTCAACACTTTTTATAAAACACCCACCATAAAGAATTTTCTCTTTTCCGAACCAAACTACAATATTATCTGGCGCATGGCCTTTACCAGGATAATACACTTCAAATTTGTATTGTCCAACTGTAAAAATTGTGTCATTCGGAGTTATAAATTCAGATCTGGGTTCGTTGTTCTTTTTCAAAATATCATCTGTCAGCTTAATAGAGTACGTTTTGATTCCCTTTTTTTTATAAAAATCAAATCCACCCGCACGATCGTCATGTGAGTGCGTTCCAAAAAGCATAACAACTTCTTTATTATGTTTTGATTTTATACTATCCAATAAAGGCTGAAACTGTTTTTTATCCCATGGCGCATCAAAAAGAACAACTCCTTTATCTGTAACAACATACATGGCATTGGCAGAAATCTTTGTTCCTTTATAATCGCTAAAAGTCTTATAAACATAAAAGTCACCCGTAAGATGACTTATTTGTAATGGCGAATTCTTAGATTGTCCAAAGCTGTTTGAAACTATAACTAAGAATAAAATTATCGAAGCTAATTTTCGCATTAGATTTTAATTAATTTTTTACCCTTGTCCAGTATTGCGTTCTACCCATTAAAGATATACCAACATACCCTCGAAGTTTTAGTTTATCGGCAGATTCTAATGAAATATAACATTTGTATTTTTTACCGCTTGTAGGATCTAAGATAGTGCCTCCATTATATTCATCACCATCTTTTTTTAAACCATTTATAATTACCATCCCTAAAATTGGCTTGTTTTTTTCAGCTCCTTCACACTTTACGCAGACATCTTTTTTATGGCTATCACGAAGTATATCTACTACTTTACCATATAATTTCCCTGATTTTTCGTAAATCTCTACGATCGATTTTGCTTCCCCTGTTTCATCATCAATTGTTTTCCATTTCCCAATTACACTTTGGCTTTGCATGGTTAACGCAAAGAAAAAAACACCGATTGTTAACATCCAATTTTTCATACTAGTAAGTTTTTTTTTGTTTTAATTTTCTGATAGAAGCGTTTAGTTCGAACCCTAAAAGCAGTATCATACAGTTTATCCAAATATAAAACATTAGAATTAATAATGTCCCAATTGAACCATAAAGTTCGTTATATTTTGAAAATTTTATAACCCAAATCCCAAAAAAGAACGAAGATATAACAATTAGGATCGTTGTAAAAACAGAACCAATGCTTATAAAAGACACTTTATTGTACTGTTTTGTACCATAACGCAATAATATTGAAGATGTTATCAAAATCATTAAAATAACAAACAAGTATCTTCCTAAGATGATCAACGGAATTCGATCACTCAATACATCCTGAATGATTGTTTTCTGAATAAAAACCTCAAAAACGACAATTGTTGCCACTGTTACAAACAAAATAACTGTCATAACAAGAGAAATTGCCAACGCAACAAGATACTGTTTAAAAAAACCGCGTTTATCAAAAACATGTTTAGAAGATTCAAAACCGCTCAAAATGCCATTTATACCATTTGCCATTAAGAAAATAGAAAGCAGGAAACCTGACGATAATAAACCCGAGTGACTATTATTTAAAATATCACTAATGATTTTACTAATCGCATCAAAAGTATTTGGCGGAACGCTTTGCTGAACGAACTGCAAGAAATCTTCCTGAAAATTATCTATCGGAATAAATGGAATTAAGTTTAAGATAAACAGTGCAAAAGGAAATAAAGCCATAAAAAAGCTAAAAGAAACCGCACTGGCATGATACGAAAATGCACCTTCAATAATTCCTAAGGTATACATTTCTAGCAAATCATACAGCGAAAAACCTTCTAGCCAAGGCAGTTTTATTCTTTTAAAAAGTCGGGCTACATTGCGTATAACAGGCAATTTCTCAATCCGATCTTCTATCTCCTGCGACATATTTTTAGATTTTAGATTTCTGAGTTTAGTCCCTCTATCGAGATAGATTTACAAAACTCATAACTTATAACTCAAAATTTATAACTTCGTTAAAAAGCTTTCAAACTCAAATCCATATTATAAACAGAATGCGTTAAAGCACCAGACGAAATATAATCTACACCGCATAAAGCATATTCACGAACTGTTTTTTCACTGATATTCCCTGAAGATTCAGTCTGGCATTTTGTACCAATTAATTCAACGGCCGTTTTAGTATCTTCATAATTAAAGTTATCAATCAGAATTCTATGAACTCCATCGCTCAATAAAATCTCTCTAATTTCATCTAGATTGCGAGCTTCAACAATAATTTTTAAATCCAAATTATTTTCCTCTAAATATTCTTTTGTTTTAGAAATCGCACGAGTAATTCCGCCTGCAAAATCAATATGATTGTCTTTTAACATAATCATATCATATAAAGCATAACGGTGATTCTCGCCACCTCCAATTTTTACAGCCCATTTTTCTGCCGCTCTAAAATTTGGAGTCGTTTTACGTGTATCTAAAATCTTTGTATTTGTTCCTTCCAAAAGATCCATTAAATGACTTGTTTTTGTAGCAATTGCAGACATTCTCTGCATGGTATTCAAAACAACTCTTTCAGCTTTTAAAATAGATTGTGAGCTTCCAGAAACTTCAAAAACAACTTCTCCGTATTCTACATGCGTTCCATCTTCAATAAAAGTTTTCACTTTCAATTTTGGATCCACATGTGCAAATATCATTTTTGCCAATTCTACACCAGCAATTATTCCTTGATCTTTTACCAACAATTTAGCTTGACCGTGAGCTGTATCTGGTATACAAGCCAGCGAACTATAATCGCCTGGTCCAACATCTTCTCTTATGGCGTTACTAATCAAAAGTTGTAATTCTGCTTGAAATTGTGCTTCGCTTATCATTTTTCTATTTTTAATAATATGCTAAATTAGGATATATTTTATGGATTTGAAAGTTACTGCACCATGAAAAATTACATAAAACATTAAATATCTCTTTTTTAACTATTAAGATATTCAGAAAAATAAAGTTACAATTCTTAACAAAACTTAATCTCTTAATAAGAGCTCAATTAAATATCTTTGAAGTTTATTCAAGCAAAAATCATGGGATTAATTAAAGATATTTACTCGGTTTCTTTTTACGAAAAATTTGGTCAGGCTGTCGCCGAAGTACATCCTTCATTCAACAAACAAAAATTTATTGATGCCATTTACGAAGGCGATTTTGTACAGAAAGAATGGAAAGACCGCATGAAACATACTACAGTTGTACTTCACCAATTTATGCCTCAGAATTTTGTAGAAGCCACTGCTTTAATTGATGAAATCATTGAAAACTTAAAGAAAAATAGTTTTACTGATGGCAATCTGGCTTTCATTTTCTTTGCCGATTATATCGAAATGTACGGTTTAGACGATTTTGAAACTTCCGTAAAGGCCTTTATTTCTATAACACAATTTATAAGCTGCGAGTTTGCCGTTCGCCCCTTTATTTTAAAATATAAAGAAAGAATGATCAACGAAATGATTAAATGGTCTTTGCACAAAAATCATCATGTACGAAGATTAGCTAGCGAAGGTTCAAGACCCAGATTGCCTTGGGCAATGGCGATTCCGTTTCTAAAAAAAGACCCAACTTCTATTCTTCCGATTTTAGAAAATTTAAAAAATGATCCTTCAGAATATGTTCGCAGAAGTGTTGCCAATAATTTGAATGATATTGTAAAAGATAATCCTGAGATTGTACTCGAAATCGCTTCAAGATGGAAAGGCCACAGCAAAGAAACAGACGGAATTATAAAACACGGTTGCCGAACTTTATTAAAACAAGGACATCCTGAAATTTTAAGTCATTATGGTTTAGAAAGCACCAATATCGAGCTTTCATCTTTCGAAATCAAAACGCCAACTGTAAAAATTGGAGATTATCTGCAGTTTCATTTTCATTTAAATAATAAAAACGAAGAACCAAAAAAAGTTCGTTTAGAATATGCTGTCCATTACAAAAAAGCAAAAGGACATTTGGCTAAAAAAGTCTTTAAAATCAGTGAGAAAGTTTATCATCCGAATCAATTAACCAAGATTGAAAGAAATCAGTCTTTTAAATTGATAACGACTCGAGTTTTTCATACCGGAATTCATCAATTGTCGATTATAATTAATGGAACCGAAAGTGAAGTTTTGGAGTTTGAGCTGATTGATTAAACAGAATATCTTTAGTGTTGTCAGACTGAGCGAAGTCGAAGTCTCGCAAAGTGATTCAGCATGCGGAACTTCGACTTCGCTCAGTCTGACAAAAATACACTTCACTTTACAATAACAAAAATGAAATAAATTATTCGGAGGTTTTCCTTACTTTTATAATTCAAAAATCCAAAAAAAACTTTTCTTAATCTAAATTAAGTTACAGATTTCTATCACCACTGTAATTTTGTTTTCAAATAAAATAATACCACATGTCAAACATCAGTTTAATCATCGAAGAACGTGCAGCCAATATTGGCAATTTTATGGTAGGAAGATTATTGCCTTTCCGTGAAAAAAGAGCCGTTGGACCATTTGTATTTATCGATCATATGGGGCCTGCGCATTTAAGTGACCATGAAAATATGGATGTTCCTCCGCACCCGCATATCGGACTTTCAACACTAACTTTTTTATTTGAAGGAAGCATTATGCACCGCGATAGTTTAGGAACCGAATTAGAAATAAAGCCAGGCGCTGTAAACTGGATGACAGCCGGAAAAGGAATTGTTCACTCAGAAAGAACTCCAGAATATTTGAGACATTCAGATAAAATGCTTCACGGTTTGCAGATTTGGGTTGCTCTTCCTAAAGAATTAGAGCAAATGGAACCTAATTTCACACACGTTGAAGCAGATGATATTCCTGCTTGGGAAGAAAATGGAGTTTCGTTCAAATTGATTGCTGGTGAAGCTTTTGGAAAAAAATCTCCAGTTCCTGTTTATAGTCCATTATACTTTATTGAAATTAAAAGCAAAGAGGCTCAAAAAATTAATATCGGAAAAGATTTGTTTGGCGAAAGCGGTTTATATATTTTGGAGGGAAGCATCAAAAATGGCGAACATACATACGATCCAAGACAAATTTTAATTACAACTGAAGCCTCTCTTTGCGAGTTCGAAATTGCTGCAAACTCTACAGTTTATATTTTTGGAGGAGAGCCATTTCCTGAAGAACATTTCATCTTTTGGAACTTTGTTTCTTCTGACAAAAACCTCATCGAAAAAGCAAAAATTGACTGGACAAACCAGACTTTTCCAAAAGTTCCTGGAGAAACCGAATTTGTACCATTGCCTGAACCAAGAATTAGATAATTATGAATACAATAGCAGCAAAAATAGATACGCGTTTGTATCGCACCGAAATAACATCTGCCAGCGGAAATGTAGTAATTGCAGATGAACCACAGGAAATGGGTGGCAAAAATTTAGGATTCAGTCCGTCAGAACTTTTAGCTTCGTCATTAGCCTCTTGCACACTGATTACATTAAGAATGTACATCAATAGAAAGCAATGGAATGTTGAAGAAATCAATATAAAAGTCGATTTTGAAAGAGATTCAGAACAAAACGTATCTCTTTTTACCCGAAAAATAGAAATCATTGGCGAAGTTGACGAAAAACAAAGACAGCGCCTAGAAACGATTGCAAATAGCTGTCCGATTCATAAAACATTAACACATTCAATCGAAATCAAAACCACATTATTTTAATCATCATGGAAATTCAACAAATAAACGATACAAGAAGAGGCTATTTTGAAGCTGTAGAAGACGGAAAAGAAGCTGGAAAAATGACTTATACTTGGGCAGGAGACTCTAAATTTATTATTGACCATACAGAAGTAAGTCCAGATTTTAATGGAAAAGGTGTTGGCAAAAAATTAGTTATTGCAGCCGTAGATTATGCCAGAGCAAATAATGTAAAAATTATTCCTCTTTGTCCTTTCGCAAAAAGCGTTTTTGATAAAGTTCCTGAAATACATGATGTACTTTTTTCTTAAAAGGTTCTAAGTTTTTTTAACCGCAAAGCGCGCAAAGAATAACGCAAAGTTCGCAAAGTTTTTAGACAAAGCTTTGCGAACTTTGCGTTTATACTAAGTCAAGTAAATAACAAAACCTTGCGCTCTTTGCGGTAAAAATTCAAGATAACGAAATTCGATTTTCAAAATTCTCCGAAAACTCGTATATTTGCGCGTAATTTAATCTTAGAGTATGACAAGAATAATTACGCTTTTCTGTATTTTTATAGCACAAATCGGCTTTTCTCAATCGGCTGAGAGTTATTTAGAAAAAATCAGAAATAATGAAGCTCTCTTAACAGCTTTTTTTCAACAAATGCCTAAAGGAGGCGATTTGCACCACCATTTTTCAGGATCAATTTATGCAGAACCTCTTTTAGAAAGAGCGATTGCTGAAGACTTTTATTTGAATCTAGAAACCATGGCAGTTTCTAAAACCAAACCTGAAAAAGGAAATTGGGAAAACTTTTCATCTCTTAAAAATAAAGGGAAATTAGATTACTATCAGCAACAAGTTATGCAAACTTGGTCTATTAAAGATTATAATGGCTCCGTTCCTTCTGATGATCAATTCTTTGATTCTTTTATGAAATTTGAACCAACTATTGCAGGTCATTTTGCAGAAGGAATGCTCGAATTAAAAAAGCGTGCGATTTCAGAAAATGTGCTTTATATTGAAACGCAATTATCGACAATTCCGTGCGATATGAATATTTCAGATTTAACCGATTTCAATTCAAAATTACGCAAAGCCGCAGAACAGAAAGATGAAAAAGCTGTTACGAAACTTTTAGATGAATTGTATAAATCATTTCAGAAAAAAGATGCTAAAAAATATGCTTTAGATTTCAATAATAATTTCATTGCAAAACTGCATAAAGACTTAAAAATAGATGACGATAAATTTACGATGCGTTATCAAAACTTTGTGCTTCGTTTTATGGATCCTGTTGATTTATTTAAAAATCTGACAATAGCTTTTATCTCTGCAAACGAAAGTAAATTGGTTGCTGGCGTAAACATTGTTTCTCCAGAGCATGGCGAAAATTCTATGAAAGATTACTGGCTTCATATGGTAATGTTTAAATATTGCCACTCTAAATTTTCAGACGTAAAATATACGCTTCATGCAGGTGAATTGACTTTAGGTTTAGTCCAGCCGGAAGAATTGACTTGGCACATCAACGATGCAATTTATGTTGCAGGCGCAAACAGGATTGGTCACGGAGTTGATATTGCGTATGAGGCAAATTCATATGATTTATTAAAATATATGTCGAAAAACAACATTCCGATTGAGATCAATTTAGCGAGCAATGAATTCATTTTGAAAGTAAAAGAAAACAGACATCCGTTTACACTTTACAAAGAATTTAATGTGCCAATTGTGATCAGTACAGACGACGCCGGAATTCTAAGAAGCAGTATGACAGAACAGTATGTTTTATTGGCAAAAAGATACCCTGACGTGAATTACGAAACGATTAAAAAATACGTTTACAATAGCATTAATTACAGTTTCATTCAAGATGCATCAGTTAAAAAACAATTAATCAAAGATTTAGACAACCGTTTTAAAACTTTTGAAACGAAGTTTAACAACTAAACGAAACCCGACAGGTTTTAAAAACCTGTCGGGTTTGATAACAGTAAACTATGATATTAGAAGCCGCATTTCTTTACGTAAAACCAGAATTAGCCAATCAATTTGAAGTTGATTTTACTAAAGCAAGCCAATATATTTCATCAATCGATGGTTATTTAGGGCATAGATTAGAGAAATGTCTCGAAGTCGAAAACAAATATCTTTTACTGGTCGATTGGAATACATTAGAAGATCACACAGTAGGTTTTAGAACTTCTGAAGCGTATCTGGAATGGAAAAATATTTTACATCATTATTACGAACCTTTTCCGATTGTAGAACATTTTGAAACGGTTTTTGAAAACAAAAAATAAAGTTTTCATTTTGCCACAGATTAAAAAGGATTAAAAAGATTTGTTTAAATTTAAAATAATCTAATCTATGTTAATCCTTTTAATCTGTGGCAAAAAAAATAAATTCGTGCGAATTAGTGTAATTCGTTGCAAAAAACTTAACCAATGAACATCAAACTTATAGCAATAGGCAAAACAGATAATAAATCGCTTCAGACTTTGATAGACGATTACACCAAACGCTTGTCGTTTTACATCAAATTTGATCTGGAAATTATTCCTGATATCAAAAACGTAAAAAACTTATCTGAAAGCCAGCAAAAAGAAAAAGAAGGCGAATTGATTCTATCAAAACTTTCGGCAACAGATCAATTGATTTTGTTGGATGAAAACGGAAAAACATTCTCAAGCGTTGGTTTTTCTGAAGAATTACAGAAGAAAATGAATTCTGGAGTTAAAACTTTAGTTTTCGTAATTGGTGGTCCTTACGGATTTTCTGAAACCGTTTATAAAAAAGCACAAGGAAAAGTTTCTCTTTCGCTAATGACTTTTTCGCATCAAATGGTTCGTTTATTTTTCATAGAACAATTATATCGCGGATTTACGATTTTACGCAATGAACCTTATCATCATCAATAGATTCTTTAAAGGGGCAAAGATTCAGAGAAACAAAGGTTCAAAGTTTTTTAAGTTTTAAAAATGTACTCTACTGGGAGTTTATCAAGGTTATATGTCACCTCTTTTTGCAGTAGAATTTTATACTGGATATACTCTTCGTAGCTCATATTCTTGTCGAATAAAAACACTAAATCTGGTACTCTTTCAAACTTTATACTGTAAAATTGCTTTAGTATTTCTGAGATTTTTATTTCCTGATTAGCCATAAAAACCTGTTGTTTCCCTTTTTTAAAGTAAACTACAAAACTTCCTTGAGCAGGTCTTTCCATTTTATAAAACACTTTCGTGAAAGGTAGAAAAGCTAAATTCTTCCCTATAGAATCTGCATAAGAATAATAGTTTTCAGATTCTTCGTTTTGATGCATTTTCTCATTACGCTTTTTTTCCTGCATTTTAATTACTTCTGGGATTACCTTTTTTAATGGCAAGCGTTTGTCAATATTGAAAATCCAATTGGTTGAAATTATGGCGCTTTTTCTATTTAAATCTGCGATTGTATCTTTTCCCTCAACTTTAAAAAAGAGGTAAATCGGCGAATGATCTTGTACGTCTTTTACAATTGAAACATTTGATTTTGGCAATAAAACGTCTTCTTTTTTTCCGCAGGAGAAAAGTAGGAAAGCTATAATTAGGGTAAAGTATTTCATATTTTTAAAATTCATTTTACACAAAGTTTGTCATTTCGACGAAGGAGAAATCTTCGCAAGTAACTCCGCAATGAGAATCCATTCTTTGTCGATCTAGCAACGAAGATTTCTCCTTCGTCGAAATGACAAAACTGGCGATTTACAAACTCATTTTACCAAACAAAGTAACACATTCCATCGCTTCTTTCACATCATGAACTCTCAAAATTTTAGCTCCTTTTGTCAAAGCAATCGTATTCAAGAAAGTAGTTCCGTTTAAAGCCTCTTGGGGTGTAATGTCAAGTGTTTTATAAATCATTGATTTTCTAGAAATTCCAGCTAAAACGGGTAATTCCAAAAGATTAAAAAGTTCCATTTTCTGCATTACTTCATAATTCTGATCGGTTGTTTTAGCAAAACCGAAACCTGGATCTAAAATCAAATCGTTGATTCCTAAACTTCTTGCTTTTTTCACTTTTTCAGAAAAATAAAAAAGCATTTCTTTTATAATATCATCGTACTGCGTCAAACTTTGCATCGTCTGCGGATTGCCTCGCATGTGCATCATGATGTACGGAACGTTATAATGCGCAATTACATCAAACATTTTTTCGTCTAGTTCTCCAGCCGCAATATCGTTTATAATTGCCGCGCCACTTTCTATGCTCGCTTTGGCAACCTCAGCTCTAAAAGTGTCAATTGATAATAAAGTTTCTGGAAAGTGTTTTAAAATCAATTCTATCGCTGGCACAATTCGGTCAATTTCTTCTTGTTCGGTTACAAACTCAGCACTTGGTTTACTAGAATATGCTCCAATGTCGATAAAAGTTGCTCCTTCTGAAAGCATTTTATCAACTCTCGAAATAATTTCGTCTTCGTTTTTATATTTTCCGCCATCAAAGAAAGAATTTGGAGTAACATTTAAAATTCCCATTACTTTTGGAATTTCCAAATCAATCAAACGGCCTTTACAATTAATTGTCATTTGTTCTGTTATTTTTTATTTCAGGTTTCAAGTCTCAGAACTTACGCAATCAAAGTCGACTTTAAACCTGAAACTTGAAACATTATATTTTAGTTTCAACTTCGTAGCATTAACACTTTGTTAAGAAAAAACTTGGAACAAAGAAAACCTTAAACTTGAAACTCTTAAAAAATTATGCTTATTTTTGAAGAAATTTTAGCAAATATACAGCATATAAATGAAGAATACTTCCCAAGAGTTTGATAATGTTATCGCGGTTTGCCGAACATTGTACATCAATAAAATGAAAGATTACGGTAGTGCGTGGAGAATTTTAAGATTACCATCGCTAACTGACCAGATTTTCATAAAAGCACAACGAATTAGAAGTTTGCAAGAGAACGATGTTCGCAAAGTTGACGAAGACGAAAAAGGAGAATTTATCGGAATAATCAATTATTCGATCATGGCTTTGATTCAGTTAGAACTTGGCGTTGCAGATCAGCCGGATCTTGACGTTGAAAAAGCAACTGAATTATACGATGCTAAAGTGAAATTGACTAAAGATTTAATGGAAGCTAAAAATCATGATTACGGCGAAGCTTGGCGCGATATGCGTGTAAGTTCTTTAACTGATTTGATTTTGCAAAAAATTCTTCGCGTTAAACAAATTGAAGATAATAAAGGAAAAACTTTGGTATCTGAAGGTATCGATGCCAATTACCAGGATATGATTAATTATTCTGTCTTTGCTTTAATTCTAAACCCAATAAACAAATAAAATTTCAAAAAATAAAATCCCAAATTCCAACTTTAAAATTGGAGTTTAGGATTTAAAAATTTGGAATTTAAACCCTAAATATTTGCCATGAAAAACATCATTACCCAATTCTCCCGATTATTTGTCGGCGTCTTATTTATTATTTCTGGATTAATAAAACTGAACGATCCTGTTGGTTTCTCTTATAAACTGGCAGAATACTTTAGTGAACCTGTTTTTAATATGCCATTTTTAGAGCCGTTGGCTTTAGGGCTAGCAATTTTCTTAGTTATTCTAGAAGTAGTTTTAGGTGTAATGCTTTTGGTTGGCTACAAATCAAAATTAACTATTTGGGCTTTATTATTATTAATCGTTTTCTTTACATTCCTTACTTTCTATTCTGCTTATTTTGATGTAGTAAAAGATTGTGGATGCTTTGGAGACGCTTTACACTTAACGCCTTGGCAGTCATTTACAAAAGATGTTGTTTTACTTTTCTTTATCTTGATTTTATTCATTAATAAAAAACTGGTAAAACCTTTATTTTCAAAATTGGTTACCAATATTATTACTTTAATCAGCATTATTTTATGTGTATTTATGGCTGTTTGGGTTTTAAATCATAATCCTATCAAAGATTTCCGTCCTTACAAAGTGGGAACAAACATCGAGAAAGGAATGGAAATTCCTGAAGGTGCTCCAAAATCGGTTGTAGAAATGATTTTTATCTACAAAGTAAATGGTGTTGATAAAGAATTTACAGAGAAAGATTTAATGAATATTCCAGAAGGAGCGGTATTTGTTGATCGTAAAGACAAAGTAATTACCGAAGGCTACATTCCGCCTATTCATGATTTCACCATGACTAAAGATGATTCTGATTATAAAGAAGAATTATTAAAAGAGCCAAAATTATTAATCTATGTAACTTATGATTTGAATTTATCGAATCCTGACGGAATGAAAAAGTTAGCAAAAGTTACTGCAGATGCAAAAGCAAAAGGTTATAAAGTAATCGGAATGACTGCTTCTGGAGCTGATGAAATAGCGAAAGCTAAAAAAGATTATGCTTTAGATATTGATTTTTATTTCTGCGATGGAACAGCTCTAAAAACTGTTGAAAGAGCAAATCCTAGCATTGTAGTTTTACATAAAGGAACTATCGTTCAAAAAGTACACTACAATGACGTTGATGATTTGAAATTATCTGATGTAGCTTACGGTATTTAAAATACCAACTAAAATAATTTATTAAACGCCAATTTCCTTTTCAAGGTTTTGGCGTTTTTTTTCATTTATAAAATCCTTTCAGTAGAATGTTTAAAAATCATATTGACATAAAGTTAAAGCACGAAAAATTCATTAAAGAAGTATGCGAAACAGAAATTGTATTCGCATTAAAAAGCAAAAACGGATTCGCTACTTCTTACTCTAATGAATTTGAAGACGAAGATGGAGAACCAATAGAAATCATTTGCTTTTGGTCAAAAGAAATTATGGCAAAAATATGTGCAAAAAACGAATGGGACGATTATCATCCTGCAGCAATTAATCTATCTGATTTTCTTGAGAATTGGTGTATTGGCATGCATAACGATGGATTGCTGGTTGGAACAAACTTTGATCAAAACCTTTTTGGCTATGAAAGTGAAGGCTATAATTTGATTCTAGAAATAATAACAGAATTAAAAAAGACAAAAAAAGAATTAGATCTTAAAAAATTCGAAAATATAGAAGATTTTGAAAATCAAACGAAGAAAACAATTAGATAGAAGGATATAAATAATTTTAAAAAATAATCCTACATTTGGTCAAACCAAAAACTATTTTTAATCATGAAAAAACTTCTAAAGATTTCAGTTTTACTAGTCCTAATTTTTACTACAGGATGCGATTCACCTCAAATAAATTGTGATACTGGACCTGTAATTTATACTTTCGAATTTGTTGATAAAGATTCTGGAGCAAATTTGTTTGACAATGGTACTTTTCCTCCACAAACGCCTGTGACAGTAACCGATTTAAATCAAAATAAGATAATTCAAACCTCTTATCTGAAAAGTAACAATTCAGATCGTGCTTTGTTAGTATTAGGATTTGCAGAAGGAACATTTAAATACGCTGTAAATATTGGAGACAAACCTGCCTTTGAATTATCTGTTGTTACAGAAAGAGTAAAAGGAAGCCAATGCAGTAGTATCGTAAAAAAGGCATCTGAAATTAAAAATGCTGAATATGAACAAGAAAAAACAACTGGAATTTATAAAATTCTCATGAATACAAAAAACTAAAATCGATTTAAATCCATTTTTACATTCTACATAATCTATTCATGAAAAAACTCTTTCAAACACTTACTTTCTCGTTCTCCATTTTATTTTGCATTGCGGGTTTCGGTCAAACAAAAAATGAAAATCAACGCTATATCTTCTTTTTTCATAACAAATTTGTTGAAGAAAATGATCTAAATGTAGCTCATCCAGAATACGGTAAAGCAGAATACAATGAGATTTTAGAATCTTATAGAAAAGATAACTTTATTGTCTTTAGTGAAAAAAGAAAGAAAAACACAAACTCTGCAGAATATGCTGAGAAGATAGCAAAACAAATTAAAAAGCTTATAAAGAAGGGCGTCCCAGCAAATCATATTACAGTAATTGGAACTTCACAAGGCGGTTATATTGCCCAATATGTTTCAACTTATCTCTCCAATCCTGATCTAAATTTTGTTTTTATTGGATGCTTTAGAGATGTCGACATTCAAGAAATTCCCGATCTTAATTGGTGCGGAAATATTTTAACTATTTATGAAAAATCAGATATTTACGGAGTTTCTGCTATTAAAAGAAAAGAAACTTCTAAATGCAAAATAGATTATTTTAAAGAAATTGAACTTAATACAGGCCTAAAACATGGCTTTTTGTACAAAGCTGCAGACAATTGGATTGCTCCAAGCAAAAAATGGGCAAATGGAAATTATGAGCTGAATTAAAGATTCAAAAACATAAAAAGAAGTCTTCAATAATTTTAATTTTATTGAAGACTTCTTTTGTTGAAACCTGACGTTTTTTTGATTAAAATCTTCTTCTTGAAATAAAATTTTTATCATTTTTTTTCTTCTAAAATAGCTTCATAAAAAAGAAACATCATTTTCAGCCTCTACTATTACGATTTCAAAACGTTTTTTTCAACCAAAAAACAGCGTTTTGTTACAAAATGAACGACTCTTCAAATTTTGTTAATGTACAATTGGCATTCCATTTGTTTGTTTAACTTTGTGAATTCAGTACCATAATAAAAAACAATTTTAATAAAATATGAAACAATTAGTCCTTGTCGTAATTGCATTTATTTCTTTTTCTTGCTCACAAGCTCAAAAAACAGCTTTTTCAAAAGAAGCTTTATCTGAGAAATTACTAGCTCTTGACGGAAGTCAGGTTACTTTCAAAAACGTTTTAAAAAAATATAAAGGAAAAACTTTGGTTATCGAAGTTTGGGCTTCTTGGTGTGGTGATTGCGTAAAAGCAATGCCAAAACTAAAAGAATTACAAGCTGGTAATCCTGAAGTATCATACTTATTCTTATCTGCTGACAAAACAGCTGATAAATGGAAAGCAGGAATCGAAAAACACGAATTAAAAGGCGACCATTTCATGATGAACGACGGAATGAAAGGTGTTTTTGGAAAAGCTATTGATTTAGATTGGATTCCGAGATATATCGTAATTGACAAAACAGGTAAAATTGTTTTATACCGTGCTATCGAAACTGACTTCGAAAAAATCAATTCTACTTTACAATCATTGAAATAATTTTTCAATCACAACATTTTAAACAAAAAACAAAAAAATAATATAAAACTACCAAAATGAGAAAATCGATTGTTGCAGGAAACTGGAAAATGCATAAAAATGCTGCGCAAACTGAAGAGTTATTAAACGAATTAATTGCTAAAATTCCAGCAAAAACAAATGCACAAGTAATTGTAGCGCCAACTTTTGTTAACTTACAAGCTGCAGCTGCAAAATTAAAAAATACAACTATTGGAGTTTCTGCTCAAAACGTTCACCAAGCTGAAGGTGGTGCTTTTACAGGAGAAATTTCTGCTGATATGTTAACAAGCATTGGTGTTAATACCGTAATCTTAGGTCACTCTGAGCGTAGAGCTATTTTTCACGAAACAGATGCTTTAATCGCAGACAAAGTTAATACAGCTTTAAAACATGATATGACAGTAATCTTCTGTTTTGGAGAAGAATTAAAAGACCGTCAGTCTGGAAATCACTTTAACATTGTTGAGAATCAATTACGTGATGGTGTTTTCCAAATCGCAAAAGAATCTTGGTCTAAAATTGTTTTAGCTTATGAGCCTGTTTGGGCTATCGGAACTGGAGAAACTGCTTCACCAGAACAAGCACAAGAAATGCACGAATTTATTAGAGAAACAATCCGCAAAGCTTTTGGAGCTGATATCGCTGACGAAGTTTCTATTTTATACGGTGGTTCTGTAAAACCAGAAAACGCTAAAGAAATCTTCTCTAAACCAGACGTAGATGGTGGTTTAATTGGAGGTGCTGCTTTAAAAGCTGACGATTTCTTAGCTATTGTTACTGCTATCTAAAAATTATTTTGCCACAGATTAAAATGATTTCCACAGATTTTATCTTAAGTTTTGAATAAATCCTTTTAATCCTTTAATCTGTGGCCTAAAACAAAAGCGATACTTAAAAGTATCGCTTTTTTATTTCTATATAATTTGAACCTCATCAAGCATTAACAATTTTACTAATTTATAAATGATGATAGTAACGGACAATTATACTTTTTAAACGTTGGTGTTGTTTTATAAATTGAATAAAAATTAACCAGTTCCTTCCCTGCTTTAAACGGATTTTTAGCTTCTTCTTCAGCTGTAATCAACTCAGCATAGTGATTGTAATAATTACATTCAAAAATCATTAAACTGGCCATTGCTTTTTCGTTACTGTTTTTAGACATTTTTAAAGCTTTTTCGTAATACATTTTGGCCATTTTCAAATTGTAATAATTGCCGTTTTGGTATTTCTTTTCGTTTTCGGTATTATCTCCATAAACATAATCGATATATGATGCGCCAGAACTCCAATCGTATGCAAGCATCATCCAGGAATTACCCAAATACGAAACATTAAAATAAGCGTGAGCCAATTGCAAATTACTGTTTGCTGTATTTTGCTTTTTCAATTGAATTAATTTGGCTATAAAATCGGTTTTATTGAAACTATAATCAAACTTTCTTTCTTCTTGTTTTTGAAGGATTTTAGGCGAAAATGGGTTTTCGTTTAAATATGTTTTATACTCATAGTTCTTTTCCCAAAAATCTTGCGGCATACTTGAAAAAGTCTCGTAAGCCAATTCGAGATTATTATTTCTAAAAGCAATGGTTCCTTTTAAATCTTTGTAATAATTGACATTTGGCGCAATTGTTCCAGAACAAATATATTTTTCGAAAGGCGTTTTATCTTTTTTCTGCTGTAGAGCCATCAAAAGATCCATATCTTTTACAGATGCATTTCTATCAAAATATCCTATATAATTAAAGAAACTAGAATTACTATATTCTGAATATTCTCCATCATTTTTAATATCCGATTTCATCGAAAGCAAGCCAGCCGTAACAATGTCGCTTTTTTTGCGAAAATCGCTACTTGCAATTCGGTATAAACTGTATAAATTTTTAAATAATCCGTGATCGGTTTCTACTAGATTTTCGACCGAATCAAAATAAGTATAAAGCTGGTTCTGAACTTTCTCATCTTTTAAATTATCTTGTTTTAATGAAACCAATGCCAGCTGAATATTCTTCTGCATTTGTATCGAAGCATTGGCTTTATTAGAAATTAAATCAGTATATTTTTTTCCTTCTTCAACCTGATCGTCAATAAAGCACAATTGAGCAATTGCTGCTGTAATATAATCTTTTTGCTCGCCAGAAGTTTGTTCACGAATCGAAATCAGGTAATACTCTAATTCTCTCAGGTATAAAATATCTTTATTGAAATTTTCTTCTTTTACTTTACCATAATTGTACCAATCAGTATCACCAAACACTACTGATGGCGCTCCATCACTTGTATATTGAGGTGTAAAAATCCAATCTTCGAGTTTATTTACTTCTCTTCCTATCAAGAAACTCAAAAACAAACTGTTGGGACTTAATGCATAAATTTCTTTAATCGCTTTCAAATCAGGTGCAGGATTTCTAAGACTTTCAATAGATAAAATAACGCTTCGTTCTTCATCGTTTTGAGCTAACGCTAAAGTCTCTGCTGTCAATTTCCAATTATAATGCTGTAAAACGGCAAACGATTTTTCTTCGCAAGTATTAAAAACTTTACTCAACAGGTAATTTTGCAAAGGCTTATTATCAATACATAAAGCATTATAATACAATGCCCACGGTTTAAGTATTGTATTCGATTCAGAAGCAAAATAAGTATTGTATAATTCTATAACGTTTTGCTTTTGCTGGGCGTAAAAATAATATCGCAACGCTAAAAAAGCATAACGCTGTTTTAGAAATGAATCTTTAGCCGATTTTATTTTCTTTTCAAAATCAAAAGTATCTACTAAATCATCATTCTTATAATTACTGCCAACTTGATCCCAAGATTCCCATTTTGTATATTCTACATTACCGTATTCCAGTTTTTTAGCCAGCAGAATATAATTTAAAAAGGCTTTGTTTTTAGACAATAATAAAGCCTCTACAAAAGTGTTTTTAGGAAATGTGCTTTTCAATGTTTTATTTTCAAAAGCAGTTTGAAACTGTTCAGAATCTGTTTCATACAAAATCACATGAACATCGTCTGGATTAATACTGTTTCCTAACTTCTTTTTCCACTCTAAACAATTCTTTTCCTGATCTACACTAGAAATAGTATTGGTCGCATAGTAATTATCTGCCGAATAATAAAACGGCGTAAGCTTAAAGAATCCTTCACGTTGCGCCTTAAACAAAGCTAATCGGCTGGTTTCGGGAGAAACACTCCATCCGCAGGCAAATGAAAACTGAACGCTTAAGAGTAAAAGTAAACTGTTAAAAGCGCGCATAAAAATTGGAGATATTTTCGGTTCCATAATCGTTTATGTATTTTTTATCAAAAGAGAAAAAAGTCACTTTTGTATCATTATCAATCTGAATTTTGTTTTTAACAATCGAAATCATTTTATCCAATTCATTGTCTGAAATTTTTTCGATTCTAATTTCATCACCATTTCTAAGATACGTCTGACCTATTAAAACATCATCTTGCAAAACATATTTTGAATCTGAAGTTTTCTTTACTTTAATCGTATCTTTTATCAATTGATCGTATTCGGACAAAATGCCTTTAAATTGATTTCCTCTAAAAGCAACTGCCCAACTGTATAATGGCAACGCAATATCTAATTTGAGTTTATAATCGCTATGTGTTATATATTGCGCCAATTCTTCGCTAGTTCCTATTGAGTTTTTAGTCTGAAAATCATCTGGTTTTGTAATATTATAACACATCAGCAAACCTCTATCAACTGGCGGAATTCCAGCTTTTGTAGCATATTTATATTGCCAAAGCCTTATAGTTGCCACAAGTTTTGACGACGGAAATTGTTTTTTAATTTGTTTTAATAAATAGAAATAATTCTTCTGTGATTTTTCGGTCCAGTCACAGTCAATCAGAATTTCTTTAAAATCAACTTTTAATTTGGCCGATTCTGCTTTTTTTACAGAATCGTAATCTAAGGCTTTGAAGTCTTTCTGCTTGTAATAATCTTTTGGATAAACGATATTATAAGCATTGCTTTCTGCTTTTCTGTCATTCATCCTTTTTCCAATCTGACCAATTCGGCGTGCCATTCTAGCAGCAAGACTATCCAACTGTTTTGTATCCGATTTTAAAACCACCTCATTAGTAATAAAAATACTTGGCGTAATCTCAATATTACTTTTATTGAGTGAAATATTCGAAATAGTTGCAACAGGCAGCGGTTCTTTGGAATACGGATTATAGTCGACATCAAAAAAACGGACATACATATGCTGGAGATCCATTTTCTTTACTAAAGAATCTTCTGCTTCTTGAAAATACATGTCGGTTTTCCAATAACAAAAAGATCTCACAACATCGTGTTCGTTTTCGCAGCTTGCGGCGCTTAAAACAACCAATAAAAGCACTAAAACAACATTTTTGACCATAATAAAAAACTTACAAAATTCAATTCAAAATTAGCATTAAAATTTATAAGAATATGATTTATTTATGAATAAATTTTACTTTGGATTCTTACCTTTGCAAAAATTTTTATTTATGTCGAATATATATTTAGGATATCATTTTACAATTGAGCCAAAAGAGTTAGGTTCTGAAATTTTAGTGGCTGAATTGGGCGAAAAAGCGTTTGAAAGTTTTACAGAAACAGAAAACGGAATTTCTGCTTTTGTGAAGAAAGATTTATGGGATGAAAATATTCTAGATGATATTTATATTTTACAATCTGAAGAGTTTAAAATTGAATATACAATTGAAGAAATCGATCAGGTAAACTGGAATGAAGAATGGGAAAAGAATTTTGAACCAATTGATGTTGACGGAAAATGTCACGTTCGCGCTCCGTTTCACGAGAAAACTAATGCTGAATTTGATATTGTAATTGAGCCAAAAATGAGTTTTGGAACTGGACATCATGAAACCACTCACATGATGATTCAGCATTTACTTGAAATGGATGTGAAAGGCTTAAAAACCCTTGATATGGGATGCGGAACTGCAATTTTAGCGATTTTAGCCGAAATGAAAGGCGCTGAACCAATTGATGCCATTGATATTGACAATTGGTGCTATTTAAACTCAATTGAAAATGCTGAACGCAATAATTGCAAACATATCTCCGTTTATGAGGGCGATGCAGCTTTGTTGGCAGGAAAAAAATACGATTTGATTATTGCTAACATCAACAGAAATATTTTGCTAAATGATATGCAAGCATATGTTGATGCTTTAAACCCAAAAGGTATTATTCTTTTTAGTGGTTTTTATGAAGAAGACATTCCATTTATCGATGCATCATGCGTTGAAAAGGGTTTAACTTATGTTAAAAAGCTTCAAAGAAACAACTGGGTATCTTTAAAATACGTAAATTAGATACTGATAATCAATTCAGTACAAAAACTATAAAATATGAGTACTAAAGAAAAAGTCAGAGAAAGAGTTCGCGAAAAAGAAGCGGTTGCTTTTAATAACGAGATCATTGTGTATAATGATGATGTAAACACTTTTGATCACGTAATTGATACTCTTATGCGCGTGTGCAGCCACACAGCCGAACAAGCAGAGCAATGCTCATTGATTGTACATTATAACGGAAAATGCACTGTAAAAACAGGTCCGATAGAAAAACTAAAACCTCAATGTACACAACTTTTGGAAGCTGGGCTTAGCGCCGAAATTGTTTAATTGACCCATAATTTAAAAAGCATTCTATTTTATTCTATATTTGGATAAAATAGAATGCTTTTTTTATGGAAGAATATGGCAAAATATTAATTATCGCAATGCCGATTTTTTTAGTTTTAATTGTAATCGAAAAACTATACGGCATTTACAAAAAGAACGATACTGCTCCATTAATAGACAGCGTATCGAGCATAAGTTCTGGCATTACCAATTCGGTTAAAGATGTTTTGGGGTTGAGTATAACTTTTCTTTCCTACGAATGGCTAGTTTCTAAAATTGCATTACAGCATTTAGAAGCAAATGTTCTCTCCTACTGCATAGCTTTTTTTGTAATTGATTTTTATGGTTATTGGAGTCATCGTCTGGCGCATCAGATTAATTTTCTTTGGAACAAACATGCTATTCATCACAGTAGCGAAGAATTTAATCTTGCCTGTGCACTTCGTCAACCCATTGCAAGTTTAGTCAATTTGTTTACTTTTTTGCTTATTCCTGCCGCTTTACTTGGCGTTCCTGCTTCTGTTATTGCTATCACACTTCCAATTCATTTATTTTTACAATTTTGGTATCATACAAAGCATATCAAGAAAATGGGTTTTATTGAGCATGTTTTGGTAACGCCGTCGCATCATCGGGTGCATCATGCCATTAATCCAGAATATCTAGACAAAAACCATTCGCAGATTTTTATTTTTTGGGACAAACTTTTTGGAACTTTTCAGGAAGAATTAGATGATGTCCCTCCTGTTTTTGGAATTACAAGGCCTGCCAATACATGGAATCCGATTAAAATAAATTTCCAGCATTTGAGTTTATTAATAAAAGATGCTTGGCGCGCTCCAAAATGGAAAGATAAATTAACCATTTGGTTTAAACCAACAGGCTGGCGTCCTGAAAATTTTGAAGAAAAATATCCTGTAAACAAAATTGAAAATGTTTTTGATTTTGCAAAATATGGCACCCAGAATTCTCAAAAATTAATATACTGGTCTGTTGCACAAGTTTTAATAACCTTGCTATTTGTGAGTTATTTATTTGACAATATTGCCAAAATTGGCCTGCCAAATATTTTTATCTATGGCTTCTTTATTTTTGTAACCATTTATAGTTACACAGAGTTAATGGATAAAAATCGGTTTGCACTTTTGTGGGAAGCAATCCGATTAGGAATTGTAATCTGTATTATTGGTTATTATGGTGATTGGTTTGGTTTAAATCGTGTAATTCCGATTAGTAATTATATTATTTTTGCCTACTTGTTTTTATCATTTTTAATGACACTTTATTTTGTCAATTTTGATTTTAAAACCAACCAAAACCAATATATCAATTCATAACCCCTATTATGAGAAACTCTTCTTTTTTTAAAATTTATTTAGCCTTTAGTATAGTTTATCTAATTATACTACTTTCGGGCTACGAGCGTTTTGATCTCTTTCTCAAACCCATTTTAATACCAATTATAGGATTTGGAGCTTATTTTTATAGAAAATTTCCAACTCAGAATATTTTATTGGCTGCGCTTGTACTTTCTTGGCTTGGAGACGTCATTTTGCTTTTTACAGATTTGGGCGAGATTTACTTTATCTTAGGTCTCGTATGTTTTCTAACAGCACATATTGTTTATTGTGTTCTATTTAATAAACAGAAAAGAATTAGAAAAAGGCAAAACAAACCACTTTTTATATTCGGAAGCGTCTTAATAGCATTTTATTTAATTGGAATGGTTTCTGTTCTAATGCCACATTTAGGAGATCTTGAAATTCCTGTTTCTATTTATGCTTCTGTAATTTCAATTATGCTATTATTTGCTTTTAATGGATTTTTGGTTTGGGAAAAACCAGGCAATCAACTTGTTTTTTTAGGTGCTATTTTCTTTATCATTTCAGATAGTATTTTGGCCGTAAATAAATTTTATGCTCCAATTCCTAAAAGCTCATTTTTTATTATGTTGACTTATCTTCTGGCACAATATCTGATTGTAGTTGGTGTTTTAAAACTAAATCCAAAAAAAGAACAACAAGAAGTTTAATTTTCCCAACAATCTCAACCATGAAAAAAATAGCTCTTTTAATTGTTTTATTAATCAGCGTTTCTTCTTGCGTAAGCACAAAATCAACTTTAAAGAATGTCGATGATAATGCTCCTGATTTAATTTTGAAAAAGGATAATACTTTTTCTATAACACAATTTGCTAAAGATAAAAAGTACGGTTACGATCCCGATTATCCTATTAATATCTTTTTTCAGAATACAAACAACGAGGCTTTAAACGAAGTTCGTTTCTTAAATGCTTTAGCTGGTCCAAATGGAGAAAAAATAACATTTCACAGATTAGAGACCTGCTGCCCATTTCCTACTAAAAGAAGCAATATGGGCGCTGGATTTTTGAATGTTTACGAATTGAAATGGGAAGGGCAGAAAAAACCTGTAAAGCTCTATTTAAATATTTATGAAAAAGGAATTTTGATGGTTCCTATGGGGTTGAGATTGAAGCAGAATTAAAGATTATATGCCACTTCTTTAAACAAAGATCGTTTAGAATCGGCAACAGTACTATTATTTGGATTTTGCTGAACAATCTTTATATTTATAATATATTTCTTTCTTTAGTTTATCTCTTAAGTTATTCATCTACAATTATAAAATGCTAAATATATTACCTTTAATACTTATTATTTTACCAATATTATCCCAAATAACATTAGGAACATTTTCAATCTATAAACCCACTTCTTTTAAATTCAGCATCATTTCTTGGATTAATTTTATTCTGCAAATTATACTCTCTTTTGTAGCTTTTAATATTGCCGATTATAATCTTGCGAAACTATATGAACCAAATCCTGTGAGATGCGGAATGCCGCTTGTAGGAATGGCGCTAGCTTGTTTCTTTTTCCTTTTTATGCTGATTTTGATTATTGGAATTCAATTTTTAATTAAAAGATGGAGAGAAAATAAATTAAAAAGACGTGTTAATGAAAACTAAAAAACAATATTAAACTATAAAACTTCAGAACATGACAAATGTCATCTATTAGTTTATTTTCATGCTTTAATATTGCCTCGGAAAAAGCATTTAATCATTTTAAAGAAATTTTAGCAATTCATTAATTCTACTAAGCTCGTAGCCAGTTATTCGACTTCTTAAAATAATCTTAAATCTTCATCTGCTATTCATAAATCATGACTACCTTTGCATTGCAAAAAAATAACTTTATGAACTTACAACATATTCCACAAATTAAGCATACTGATAGCGGAAATTTCTTTTTATTGGCGGGACCTTGCGCTATTGAAGGAGAAGAAATGGCTCTTAGAATTGCTGAAAAACTAGTTGGTATTACCGACAATCTACAGATTCCTTATGTATTTAAAGGATCTTTTAAAAAAGCAAACCGTTCTAGAATTGACAGTTTTTCTGGAATTGGAGACGAAAAAGCATTAAAAATCTTAAGAAAAGTTTCAGAAACTTTTCATGTTCCAACTGTAACAGATATTCATACTAACGAAGATGCTGATATGGCTGCTCAATACGTAGATGTATTACAGATTCCAGCATTCTTAGTTCGTCAGACAGATCTTGTTGTGGCCGCTGCAAATACTGGAAAAGTTGTAAACTTGAAAAAAGGACAATTTATGAGTCCAGAAAGTATGAAACACGCTGTCCAAAAAGTTTTAGACTGTAATAACGAAAATGTTATGGTTACAGATCGCGGTACAATGTTTGGCTACCAAGACATGATTGTAGATTTTAGAGGTATTCCTACTATGCAGCAATATGCTTCTACAGTTCTAGACGTAACACATTCTTTACAACAGCCAAATCAGACAGCTGGAGTTACAGGCGGAAGACCTGACATGATCGAAACAGTAGCAAAAGCAGGTATTGCAGTTGGTGTTGATGGTATTTTTATAGAAACACACTTTGACCCTGCAAACGCAAAAAGTGATGGTGCTAATATGCTTCATTTAGACTATTTTGAAGGCCTAATGAATAAGTTAGTTGCCATCAGAAAAACAGTTAACGCATTTTAAATTATAATACTTAAGTTCTTTGAAAACAAAAATTTTATTTTTCTTACTGATCTGTGTTTCTTTAAACACATTTGCTCAGGAAGAAATACCAGTACAAAAATATGCTGCTCACAACAAAGGAAAATTCTTTGTTATGTGGGGTGGCAATAGAGAAAGTTACTCAAAATCTGATGTAAACTTTAGGGGTAAGGATTACAACTTTACAGTTGAAAATATGGCAGCTCATGACAAACCAAAAGGATGGCATGTTGATTATATTAATCCTGCTAATATGACAATTCCTCAGACAAATTTGAGATTGGGTTACTTTTTTAGCGATCATTACAGTGTTACAATTGGTGTTGACCACATGAAATATGTAATGGCACAAAATCAAATTGCAAATGTTACTGGAAACATCAATTTACCTGCAGATGATCCTGCATCAATTTACAATGGCACTTACAATAACACACCTGTAGATATGTCTCAAGGTGGAGCTAAAGAAGGTGGTTATGGCAAAGGTGAAATAAATGTAAACGGTCCAGCTTTTTTAATGTACGAACATACAGATGGTTTAAACTACATTAATACGGAAGTTGCAAGATTTGATGATATCTCGAAATGGTTTGGTTTGCCAAATATTGATAAAGTTCAGATTAACTTAACTGAAGGTATTGGCGCCGGGGTTTTATATCCAAAAACCAACACTACTATTTTAGGTAAAGAACGTCATGATGATTTTCATGTTTCTGGTTATGGGGTTTCTGCAAAAGCAGGTCTTAACATTACTTTTTTCAAACATTTTTATGTTCAAGGAGAGTTAAAAGGAGGTTATATCAACATGCCGGATATCAAAACTACAACAAGTAATGAAGATAAAGCGTCTCAACACTTTACTTATTTTCAACGAATTATTGCTGTTGGAGGTATATTTAGAATCTAATATTTCGTAAAATATATTTAGAAAATAGCTGTCATTTTATTTGGCAGCTATTTTTTTTATTATTTACTTTGTAACTCAAAGTACTTTAATTTATACTTTATGAAAAACAAAAAATATCTATTTCCCATTATTACTTTTTTCTTGAGCTTTGGCTGTGCCTTATTTGTAGCAATAAAAGTTTTTCCTAATAATCCGTTTACGGGAAATAAAGAAGAAAAAACAATAGCGAGCAAGTTTAAAGATGGAGATCTTATTTTTCAGACTTCAGAATCTCAACAATGTGAAGCAGTTCGTATTGCTACAAACTCAAAATTTTCTCACTGCGGAATTATTTACGACATTAATGGAAAATGGTTTGTTTTTGAAGCTGTTCAGCCTGTAAAACTTACTCCGCTAGAAGATTGGATTAAACATGGAAAGGATAGTAAATATGTTGTTAAACGACTAAAAGATGATAACATTTTAAAACCTGAAGTTTTGCAAAAAATGAAAGATTACAGCCAGCAATTTGACGGTAAAGAATATGATGCTTATTTTGAATGGACTGACAACAGAATATATTGCTCTGAATTGATTTGGAAGATTTATAAAAATGCCGCCGGAATTGAATTGTCTAAACTTAGAGAGTTGAAAGATTTTAATTTGCAAGATCCGAGAGTTCAAAAAATACTAAAAGAGCGTTATGGCAATGATATTCCATTAGAAGAAAAAGTCGTTGCTCCTTCTGACCTTGCAGATTCTAATATATTAAAAACAATAATTGACACTTATTAATATTGTAAAAAGCTAGATTGCTTTATCGTCTCTAGCTTTTTTATTTAGCCATTTACTTTGAAATTCAAAGAACTTTTAAACCTACACTATGAGAGATTATTTAATTGAAAAACTATATGAATGTTCTAAAAAACCATATCAAAAATACTTTAAGAAAAATGATCCTTGGAATATTGATAAAAACACTCTAATGGATTATCCCGAAGAAAGTCTAGGATTTGGCTTGGGAAGTTTTCTCTACAAGAATCATTTTGATATTCAGGAAAAACTCGAAGATCACGACATTATTCATGTTTTGACCAACACGGGAGTTTCAGTTTATGAAGAAATTGGCATGCAGTATTATCTGCTTGGTAACGGAAAAAAAAGCTTGTATCTGTTTATGGTAATAGCAACTGGAACTATTTTTTATCCGAAACGTATCAACTATTTTATTCATCAATTTAAAAGAGGAAGAAAAGCAAATGCATTTCATTATCTCGATTTTTCAAAAATGCTTTTTATGCCTGTTAAAACTATTCAGCAAACTTTTAAAATTTAAAAACACATGAAAACAATTCACACCCCTTTTGAAGAAAAACAATCTATTGAATTGGCTGTTGGTACATTTATAATCAGCACAATTCTGTTTATTCTTTATATTGTTTCAAATGCAAACTCTATAATTTTGGTTATTGCATGGCCATTTGCTTTAGCTGCTATTGTAGTTAATATTATAATGTTTTTTCATTTGATGGAAAAGTTTATCCATTTACCTCATCAGCGAAAAGATATCGGAATCAAAATTTTAATCTTGCTTTCTAATATTCCTATCCTCTTTTTATTTTATTTGATTGTAATGAAACTTTAATCTCAATCGATACTAATTATCAAAAAAAAGCAGCAATCAAGTATTGATTGCTGCTTTTTTTTGATAGACACATGCTATTTTATCTTATGTCAAAATTCTCATACATGTATTGAAAAACGGGCATATAAGACAAATAATCTTCACTTTTACTACAAAAAGTAAGTATGTATAAATCTCTATCTTTAATAAAAAAATATTGCAAAATAGTACCGAAAACACCATTACTCATTAATTGCTTGTAAACAATTTCTTGTCCCTGCAAACCGTTTTTTACAACCTTACGATTAGAAATAATTTCGCTGCTTACTCCGAATCTTTTATCAATTATCTTTTTTACTGTTTTTGCTTTAACTCCTGAATATCCAAGATCAGAAATCCGTAAACTTACATTTTCAATAAAATTATCATTTGCCGAACTTTTTTCGCTTAAAAGCATAAACTTCTTTTGCAAAGAATCTGATTGTTGAAGATGCCAGTTATAAGGAAATAATATAGAATATTTTTTTTCGCTTATATATAATTTCCCAGAGGTATCTTCAGATTTATGCTGTCCAAATACGAATGTTACAAATAAGATAGTGATAAAATTTAAAAACAGCTTCAAAATAAATCTTAGTTAGCTTTTTTGGTCTCGATTCCGTTTTGGTCTAATAAATACATTAATGTAGTCATTGTCGCTGCTCCAAGCTCAAGCTCCCTTTTATTGATTGCATCAAATTTATCGTTTGCCGCGTGGTGATAATCGAAATAACGCTGAGAATCTGGCTTTAAACCTGCTTTTACAATTGCTTGAGAAGTCAAATGGCTAATATCTGAACCTGCGTGACCAATTGTAAAACTGTGCACTAAATAAGGTTCAAAAAGATCTTTATAACCTTGAATTTTTTTCAAATTAGCATCATCAGCTTCAATTGAAAACCCTCTTGGTGAAAATCCTCCTGAATCACTTTCTAAAGCAAAAATGTGGTTTTCTTTATTTTGTTTTGAAACTTCTTCGTATTTAGCACCACCTTTTCCGCCGTTTTCTTCGTTCATAAACAATACAACACGAATTGTATTTTTAGGTTTGTAGTTTAAGTTTTTCAAAATACGAATTACTTCCATACTTTGTACTACTCCTGCTCCATCATCGTGAGAACCATCTGCTAAATCCCAAGAATCTAAATGTCCTCCAACAACCATAATATTTTCTGGACTTACAGTTCCTGTTAATTCTCCAATTACGTTATAAGATAATACGTCTGGTAAAGTTTCACAAGATTGTTTGAAATAAAATTTCAAAGCTGGATTTCTTTTTAAAGTTTTACTTAATAATTCTGCACCGTTTGTACTAATAGCCGCTGTTGGAATATATTGCTCTTTTGGCAAATCTCCATAACTTTGAGTTCCTGTATGAGGAAAATCATCCAAACGCAAGTTCATTGAACGAACAATACTTCCTACTGCTCCTAATTTTGCAGCTTCTTTTGCTCCTGCATATCTTTGATCAACACAAGCTCCATAAGAAGTAAAAGTTTCAATATTTTCAGGATTCATTGGTCTGTTAAAGAAAACAATTTTTCCTTTCACTTTATCTGCTCCAAGTTCGTTTAATTCTTTAATTCCTTGAACCTCGATTATTTCTGCAGTAAGACCTGTTTTTGCTGTTGCAACAGAACCACCCAATGCACAAATTGGCACATTAGTTTTTACTTTTCCATCAAGAATATAAGCTGTTTCTTTTTCTCCTCTAACCCAATGAGGAACCATAACTTCTTGTAAATAAACTTTGTCAAGCCCTAAACTTTCTAATTGTCTTTTAGTGTACTCAACTGCTTGTTCTGCTCCTTTAGATCCAGACAAACGAGCGCCAATATCGTTAGATAAATATTCTAACCATGTGTAGCATTTTGACTCGGTTAAAGCTTTTTTGTAAAATAATTTAATGTTTTTTTCATCATTTGTCTGTGCAAAAGATGTCAATCCGCTTAAAACTAATGCAGTTAAAAGAATTGTTTTTTTCATAGTTTTGATAGTAATTTTGGAGTTTATAGTGCTTTTGGCACATTCACAAAGGAACAAAATTATTGACAGTTGAACGCTTTTCTTTAATCTTTTAACAAAAAAAAGCTCTTATTACAAATTATTCAATCTGTAATAAGAGCTTTTACATATTTTGCAAATAAAGATTATTTTATTTCAATAATCTTATTTTTTGTTCCGATTCCGTTTTCATTAAAAGGCTCAATTGTAAAATAATATTTTGTGCCTTTATCCAAACCTCTAAAATCATACGTATTGTCACCATAAACCATAATGCTGTTATACAATTTATCTGGTTCGATTCCATAATAAATATTATAACCAATTGCATCTGCTTGTTTTTTCCATGAAATCATAGCGTTTCTAGAATCTGCTTTGTTTCTGTCTACTTTGAAAGAAGCCACCGATTTTGGTTTTGCTGCCAATCCGTTTCCAAAAACTCTGAAATCAGAGATTGCAAATAAACCAGATGCATTGTGAATATTTTCCATCTTGATATAACGCGCTTTGATTGGTTTTGTAAGTTCTACATAATCGTGAGGTGCATCTTTATCGTTTTTAGATTTATCTACTACCAAAGTCCAATTTTTAGCATCGTCAGACATAAAGATTTTATATTGATAATAAATATCCATTGCTTTATTAAACTGTGTCGCTTTATGATCAGCGTAATTGATTTGAAGTGCATTAATCTCCATTGGTCTTCCTAAATCCATTTGAAGCCATTCTCCCGGATTATTAGTTTTTGCCGACCAATAGGTTTGAATATTTTCATCTGTTAGATTTTCTGGTCCGTAACAGAACTTCTCATATACTTTTTTCCCTCCATTATCCATTCTATGGGTTTCCACTTCCATACATTCCTCAGAAGAAGAAACAGTTACTGGCTTTTTATACGAAAGCAACATCCATCCTGAAGCAGCACCTTTAGTTTGATCACGCTGGCTTGTTGGCAATACAATTGGAAAATCTCCATAAGCTGTAATAGAATACATTACATCATCTTTGTCAAATCCTGCTGGAAACATATCTATACGACGTTCAAAACGATCTTTAATAGAAATTTTGCATGTTCCAGTATTCCAGTAGTTTCCATAATTATCGGCAAAAGTGTTTCCATGCCCAGCTCCAATTACAAATCCGCCTGGTTTATATGACATCGGATTGTGTTTCTGATATGTAAACGGCCCTAACGGATTATCTCCCACATGAACTCCATTTGCATAACCTTTAAACTCGGTTGCAGGAGCTCCGTATTGCATATAATATTTTCCATTATGTTTCGTCATCCAAGCACCTTCAATAAAATTTCCCCAAGGTGCTGGTTCCATATCATTATTTGGCCCAAAACGTTCCCATCCGTGAGCTGAAGGATCTAAAATGGCAACTTCTTTAATTTGTCCGTAAGGTTTCTGAATATCCTCTACTTCTGTCGCTTTATACAAAGTTGCATAATCAGCCTGATTTCCTTTTGGAAGCCAAGTATTATAATCAACTTCTACTCCAACAAGTGGTAATTTTCCGCTTGAACCGTAGTACATGTATACTTTTTTATCATCATCCTGAAAAATTGCAGGATCCCAAGTTGGAAGCATTGCTTTATCTACATGACGTGTCCATCTTCCTGATTTTGGATCAGCTGTTTTCCAAATTGGATGGTCTCTTTTCCAAGTTGAACCAACATAAAATAATGTATCGTTTACAACCCAAGCTGCAGGAGCACATTGGTCGTCGTCGCCTGGCTGTCTTTGAAAACTTCCGTAAACAAAATTCCAGTCTGACATATCTTTACTCCAAAAGAAACCTGCCTGATTGGTAGCAAATAAATAATATTCGCCTTTATAAGTAATAATTACAGGATCGGCGCTTGAACGGCGTGATTCTGGAATTCCGTTGTGATTATGAGTCGTAAAATTGTATCCAATATTTATCGGATTACAATAGGTTGTTGCGGGTCTGCTAGGGTCAAACCATTCTGTTTTACCAGAATTTTGTGCCAAAAGAGTGCTTCCGAAAAGCATCGAAAACAAAATCGGCGTAAGTTGTTTATATATCTTTTTCATGGTTAGATTTCTTTAATAAAGTTTAAGAAGATTAGTTTTTGACTTCCTTTCTTTCCTTTAAAAGTTCAGGTTCATTTGTGGTGATGTAATTGAATTTATGAGCTATAATCCAATCCATATCTTTTACGTCATTAACAGTCCAAGCATTTAAGATAATCTTATTGTCTTTAGCTTCCTGTATCCATTCTGGATGTTTTTGAAAAACAGAATAATGATAGTCAACCCCATTAATTTTATCTGCTTTTACTTCTTTTGGAGATTTATTTCCTTCTAAATATTGAAGAGAGGTTTTAGAATCTATTTCTCTAATTTTCTTTAGAATATCATAATCAAAACTGATGTAGCAGGTATTTTTATTGGCTTTTAGTTTTTTAATGGTTTCGACAGCTGCTACAGCAGTTTTTTGTCCTCTTTCTTTACTGATTTCCGAAGGTTTAATTTCGCACACTAAAAGAGTGTGTTTATTATTACGCATACCCTCCGAAATGTACTCGTGAAGGGTCGGAAGTTTTTCTCCGTTAGAAAGTTTAAATTTTATCAAATCTGCATAATTCGTTTCTTCAATAAGCAGTTTGTTGTAATGTGCGTCATGATTGATTACAAGTGAATCGTCTGCTGTTCTCCAAACATCAAATTCTGAACCTAGCAATTTTAAATCAATCGCATGTCTTAAAGATGCAATTGAGTTTTCGGGAAGATTGTTTTTTTTCCATGCACCTCGATGCGCTACAATTGCATTCTTTTGTGCATTACAAAATGAAAAAGCAATAAGACACACTGCACTAAATATTTTAATTTTATTCATAATAATCGTAGTTAAAAAATTACAAAAAAGGTTATTCATTTTAGAAAAAAAGCCCTCCAAACGAAGGGCTTTTAACTAATCAAATAAACCAACTATTTAGTTAACTCAAAACTAACTTTCTTATCAGCGTTTGAATTTCCTCCAACGAAAATATCAAACTGCCCAGGCTCGGCTACGAATTGTAAATCAGAGTTATAAAATTTTAAATCTTCAACAGTAATATCAAAACTTACTGTTTGTTTTTCACCTTTTTTAAGTGCTATTTTTTGGAAACCTTTTAGTTCTCTAACTGGTCTAGTTACTGAACCAACTAAATCTCTAATGTATAATTGAACTGTTTCTTTTCCGTCAAAATTTCCAGTGTTTGTTACATCAACAGTTACTTTCAATTTTCCGTTAGAATCCATCTTATCAGAAGAAATTTTCAAGTTTGAATAATCAAAATTGGTATAGCTTAAACCAAATCCGAATGGGAATAATGGCTCGTTTCTTTCGTCAATATAATTTGATCTGAATTTTTCAAATTTTCCTTCTGCGTTAGAAAGAGGTCTTCCTGTATTTTTGTGTGCGTAGTAAATTGGCAATTGTCCCACGCTTCTTGGGAAAGTTGAAGTCAATTTTCCTGAAGGATTTACATCTCCAAATAAAACATCAGCAATAGCGTAACCAGCTTCTGTACCAGCAAACCAAGCATTCAAAATTGCTGGAACTGTTTTTTCTTCGTCAGTAATTACTAACGGACGTCCGTCAAATAAAACCAAAACAACTGGTTTTCCTGTTTTTAATAAAGCGTTTAATAAATCTTTTTGAGCTTGTGGAATTTCTAAGTTTGTACGGCTGCTAGATTCACCGCTCATTTCTGCAGATTCTCCTAAAGCAGCAACAATTACATCAGATTGTTCAGCAACTTTTAAAGCTTCTGCTAATAATTCTTCTTTTGTACGAGCATCACGGTGTAATGTTTTACCGAACATTGTGGCGTTAGTTTCAAAAGTTTCATCGTAATCTAAATTGCTTCCTTTAGCGTATAAAACTTTAGTTCCTGTTCCAGCTACTTCTTTGATACCTCTCAATAATGAAACAGCATTTTCCATTCTTGTAGCCACACTCCAAGTTCCTGGCATGTTTTCTTTAGCATCTGCCAATGGCCCTATTAAACCAATTGTTCCAGATTTTTTAAGAGGCAACAACTGATTTTGGTTTTTTAATAAAACTAAAGATTGAGCTGCAATATCACGTGCTTCTTTTCTGCTATCTGTTGTAAAGATTTCAGTTTTCGCTCTTTTTTCATCACAATATTTGTATGGATCTTGGAATAAACCTAAATCATATTTTGCTTCTAAAATAAGTTTTACAGCATTATCGATTGTTTCGATTTTTACTTTTCCTTCATCTAAAGATTTTTTCAAAGTTCCTAAGAAACCTTCTCCAACCATATCCATTTCAACTCCAGCGTTTAATGCTAAAGCAGAAACTTGCTGTAAATCACCCATTCCGTGAGGAATCATTTCAGGAATTCCTGTAAAATCTGTTACTACAAATCCTTTGAAACCCCATTGTTTTCTTAAAACATCTGTCATTAACCATTTGTTTCCAGTTGCTGGAATTCCGTCAACTTCGTTGAAAGAAGCCATAACCGAACCTACACCTGCATCAACTGCAGCTTTGTAAGGAGGAAAATAGTCATTAAACATTCTGATGTGGCTCATATCAACTGTATTATAATCACGTCCTCCTTCTGGAGCACCGTATAATGCGAAGTGTTTAACACAAGCTAAGATTGAGTTATTTTTAGTAAGATCGTGTTGCTGGTAACCGTTAACCATTGCTTTTGCAATTTGGCTTCCTAAATATGGATCTTCTCCTGAACCTTCAGAAACTCTTCCCCATCTTGGGTCACGAGAAATGTCAACCATTGGAGAGAATGTCCAGTTGATACCATCTGCACTTGCTTCTTTTGCAGCGATTTGCGCACTTCTTTCAATTAAGCCCATATCCCAAGTACAAGATAATCCTAACGGAATTGGGAATGTTGTTTCGTAACCGTGAATAACGTCCATACCAAAAAGCAACGGAATTTTTAAACGGCTTTTTTCAACCGCAATTTTCTGTACTTCTTTAATTTTTTGAACCGATTTAATGTTGAACAAACCGCCTACTTTCCCTTCAGCAATATTTTTTGCCACATTTGAGCTGTTTGCCTGCCCAGTGGTAATATCACCAGATGTTGGCAAGTTTAACTGACCCAATTTCTCGTCTAAAGTCATTTTTGACATTAATTCCGCCACAAATTCAGACTTTGGTTTAATTTTCACTGTATTTTTAGCTGGCTTTTTTTGAGCATAACCCAAAACAGCGCATCCTAAAAAAAGTAAGACTAATTTGTTTTTCATTCTATTCTATTTATTTGTTTGTATTCGTTTTTCTTTGCTGCAACATCCAGTCGTAGATCTCTTTGTTATCATAAACTCTTGTCCAGCTGTCATGATTTGCATCATCAAAAATGGTCAGCTTTACATCTTTTGCATTACATTTTTTCAATTCATTATAAATTGTGATTGCATAATTCACATTTACCACATTATCCTGTAATCCGTGGAAAATTCTGGTTGGAATATTGGCTATTTCACATGCTTTTTCTAACTGAATTAAATCTACAAAGCCGGCGACAGGTACGTTTGCGGCAAATAGATCAGGATGTGCAAAAGCCAAATTCCATGAAGCCCAACCTCCTGAGCTTAAACCAGTAACATATATTCTTTCTGAATCAATTTTATTTTCTTTCTGAATTTTCACAATCAGCTGATAAATTGATTCTATATCCCAATTTTCGTCTTCTTTGCATTGCGGAGCCAAAACATAAGCATCTAATTGGTTCGTTTTTAAATATTTTAAAGGCCCATTAATTTTTACCTTTTCTAAATCGGTTCCTTTTTCTCCGTCACCCGAAATAAAAACAATTAATGGCTTCTTCTCCTTAACATTCGCTGGACGATGCAAAACATAACCCAGTTCGTATTTAGACATTATAACCGTATTGATTTTCCCAGTTGTTTCACTCTGCCCAAAAACAACTACAGAAAACAACATAAATATAAATGCTAATGTATTTTTCATAGAGACTTAAATTCCGTATTTTCCAGATTTAAATCCAAGTTTTGTTAAACCTTGTTTTACTTCTGGCGCGTTCATAAACAATTTCCATAATAGGCCTGTTCTGTAATTTTCAATCATTACAACTTCAGGGCCTTGATCAATTGCTAAATAACGTTTTGCTACCCATTTATTTCCTAAACTTAAAGCATCATAAAACCCCGCATCTCCCCAAGTTTCGTCTTTATGATTTTCGTATAAATTTCTGATTACGGCCATCGATTCTTTTGGCGTGTAAACAATTGAACTGATTGCTGCCGTTGGCGAAATTACACCTTGATCATTGCTTGGCATATGTGCGTTGTATCCAATTGATCCATCAGGGTTTCTAGAATAAGAAGCTGTTAAACCCCAATATTCTGGACCATAACCTGCATTTTTATTTGGATTTTGAACACAATACTCATAATTGATTTTAGTCTGATTTACATTTAAATCCCAATAATTAGCATATTTATCTGTTAACTGATTCGGATCTAAACCTACATAAGAATAATGAGCCCAAAATAATGGACCGCCAAATTCTTCTGCACCGTTGTGCTTTAAAATAAGTGGGATATTGTATTTTGTTTTTGAAGAAACTATGCCACCGCTTCTCGCCCATCCTTCGTGATATGCTTTCGCATCGATTGTATGAGTTGGCGAAGATGCTGCCATTACATAAGTAATAAGGCATTCGTTATATCCTTGTAGTGGGAAATTCATCTCCCAAGCATAGCTCGGAGACCAGTGCCAATATAAGACATTTTTTTGATTTGTGTACCATTGCCAATCAACACCTTTCCAAAGTGCATCATATTTTGCTGCAACAGCTTTCTCTTTTTCATTACCTGTCTTTAGATATTCTCGAACAGTAATAAATCCTGATACTAAAAATGATGTTTCAACTAAATCTCCTCCATTATCTTTAGTCCCAAAAGGTTTTACCTTTCCAGTATTTCCGTCAATCCAGTGTGACCACGCTCCATGAAAGCGATCTGCTTTTGCAAGGAAATCTGCAATTTTGTCTAATCTTTTTACTCCTTCTTCTTTAGACACATATCCTCTATCTATTCCTGCAACTAAAGCCATTAATCCGAAACCTGAGCCACCTGTTGTTACAATATTTGAATCGTTTTCAGGATAAACTCCGTCTGGATGATAACGTTCTCTGGCTAATCCAGAATTTGGTTCTGCATAATCCCAGAAGTATTTAAAAGTTTGTTTTTGAACAGCATCTAAAAGTTGCTCATCTGTTAATGCCGTAACGCCAGAAGTATTTTCCTGTACATTTTCTTTTGACTTATCTTCCTTTGATCCACAACTAAAAAAAGCAAAAGCTAAAAATAAAACTGAAATTCTAACCATTATAAAAATTTAAGATTTTTGATAAATAATCACTTCCCTCAGGAAATCTGAAGGAAGTGATTCTTAAGATTTTGATTAATAACCAGGGTTTTGCTGTGAAAGTGTTCCTGCTTCTCTCATAAATGTAGTTGGAAGAGGCCATAATTCATGTTTTCCAACTATAAAAGTTTTACCATCTGCTGCCATAGCCGCTTCTGCTTGTCCTGTTCTAACGATATCAAACCATCTGTCGTGCTCAAAAGCAAATTCTAATCTTCTTTCTTTATAAATTGCTTTTCTAATATCAGTTTGAGAAGTAAAAGGAGTATCTCCTAAACCTGCTCTATGACGAATTTGATTTACTAAAGGAATTGCTGCTGCTGTTTCTCCTAATTCGTTTAATGCTTCAGCTTTCATTAGTATAACCTCAGCATATCTTAAATATCTAAGATTTGTATCTGTAAATTCTTGGTTATAAAAAGATGATGAATATGCTTTATAATTATATCTTGCATTCGCTACCGTAGATGGAACTTCTCTACCATCATACAAAACTGAACCTCTGAAAATAATTGTAGCAGCTCTTCTAACGTCTCCTGCCTCGTATGCGTCTGCTAAGCCTTTAGTTGGTGTATTGAATCCCCAACCCCATCCTCCGGCGCCACGTGGCGCTTGAGAAACAGTGTAATTTCCAATTCCAAATCCAGGGCTAGAAGTTCCTCCAATCCCATCAATCTCAAAAATAGATTCTGGACCAAATTCTCCTTCTTTTTTATATTGCAAAGAATAATCAGAAACTAAAGAATAACCAGTTACTTTATCGCAATTGTCAATTACTTTTTGCCAATTTTTTTGATATAGATTAACTTTTGCTAATAAAGCATATGCTGCTCCTTTAGAAGCTCTTACGACATCTTTACCAGTGTATGCCGATTTTTCTGGTAAATTCGCAATAGCATCTGTTAAGTCTTTTTCTATAAAAGCATAAACTTCTGCAGGAGTTTTACGGGTTAATTGCATAATTCTGTCTGAGTCATTTCCAGGAATTGGCAAATGATCTACAATAGGAACTCCGCCGTATCCTTTAACTAAAGTAAAGTACATAAACGCTCTCATAAATTTAGCTTCTCCTTCTAACCTAACTTTTAAACTAGGCGTTACCTGATCTAACTTAGGAAATATAGCCAAAGCCTGATTACATCTATTAATTCCAGCATAATTTGCATTCCACGTAGACTGAAATGACGGAGTTGAAGCATTATATGTTAAAGCATCCATAATATCTTTATCTCCACCAGCATCTCCGGGATCAGAGCCTTTATCAGCATCATCGCTAATGATACTTGTAACTGCATTCCAACCAAAAGAAGACATATCCCAGCCTAAAAATTGATTGTAAATTGCTGTTACAAAACTTGAAGCTCCAGCATCACTATTTACCAAAGCTGGGTCAGCAGGAATAGACTCTGTTGGCTGTACATCCAAAAAATCATTTGAACATCCAGATAAGAATAATCCAGAAAGTACAAACATTGATATATATATTCTTTTCATGATATTAAAATTTTAAATTTGCACCTACTACAAAAGATCTCAATGATGGGTATGCATCTAGCTCAACACCCTGAGTACCTTCAACTAATTTACCATCAGACACTACATCTGGAGAGAATCCAGAGAATTTTTGTGTAATAAATGGGTTAATTGCGTTTACATATAATCTGCAATAGCTAATAAAGTTGTTCTCTTTTATTGGAAGTTTATATCCTAAAGTGATGTTATTTATTCTAAAGAAATCAGCAGACTCTAAGTAATACGTTGAAGCGTAAGGAGTCAAGTTCGAAGGCGCTGGAATTGAAGATGTAGTATTTGTAGGTGTCCAAAAACCATTAGCCATAGAAGCTTCTACATTTTCTCCTCCAAATCTTTGTGCTTTTTTTCCATTATATACTTTTGCTCCTCCTGTTCCGTAACCATCAACAGAAAAGTCAATGTTTTTGTATGTCAATCCTAAAGTAACTCCATAAGTAGAAGTTGGTAAAAGAGAACCTACATATTTTTTATCTTTAAGTTCATCTAAGCCAGTCTGAGGAACTTTAGAACCATCAGCTTTGTAATACAGCATTTGACCATTTGTTGGATCAACACCTGCGTACTCATACATATAAAAGCTACCTAATGGTTGACCTACTGATGTATTATCCAAGATTTTGGTATTTTGACCATTCCCTAAACTTCCTCCAATAATTGGATTTAGCTGAACATTTTTAAGACTCGTAAGTTCATTTTTATTATGAGAGAAATTCCCACCAACCCAATAGCTTAAATTATCATTGATTTTATCATCCCAACGCAATGCAATTTCATAACCTTTGTTAGACACTTCACCAACATGTGCAGGAGTAGCTAATGTAATTCCTGAAGTTGAATATGGTTTAACATTCAAAATTGTGTTTGTTGTATTTTTATCATACAAATCAAAAGATCCTTTTAATCTGCTATTAAACATTTCAAAATCAAAACCTCCTGAAAGTTCTTCCACAATCTCCCATGATAAATTAGGATCAACCTGAGAATTAATTGTAGTACCTGAACCAAGATCTGGATAATCTACCCCTGAAGTGAATACTTGAGTATTAAGAGGTACATTTTGATTCCCTAATCTACCCCAAGATCCTCTAAGTTTTAATAAATTAATTGGCTCTACATTACTTAAGAAGCTTTCTTTTGAAATAATCCATCCTAAACCAACAGAAGGAAATGTTCCCCAACGATTGTCTTCACTAAATTGTGATGAACCGTCACGTCTCACTGTACCAGTAAGCAAATATTTATCCATTAATTTATATTGAAAACGAGCAAAATAAGATGCCAATCTTCTTTGATTAAGTGCTTCATCTTTATAACCTGTTACATCAGCTACATTGTTAACATCTTTCAAAGACCAATAATTAGAATTTGGATTTACATTTTTTCTGTCAATCGTTAACTTTTCTCTTGTACCTTGAACATTCGCCTCAATACCTGCTGTAACTTCTACATCATGAATTTCTGCAAAAACCTTATTATAAGTTAAATAGTTTGATAAATTCCAATTAAAATACTCATCTCTGCTTCTGGTCAAAGTATTTTTATTTAAATCTAAAGGATATTTTTCTACTGTACGAGTAGGATCTGCCGATAACCAAAGAGCCACATTATCTACATAATTATACTGTTTATAAGTATAATACTCTCCATTAAATTGTGATGTGAATTTTAAAGATTTAAGAATATCCCAATCTAATTTTAATCCTCCTTGCAAAGTAACCGATTTTTGCTGTTCATTTGTATAATCTAATTGAGCTACTGGATTTCCAACATTATTAAAAGATGTACCCGTTTCAGATACTACTCCGTTTGAAATAAATGGTACTCCATACTTACCATCCGCATAACGAACAGGAACTAATGGTGATTGTCTGTAAGCATTTGTAAATGCGCTCAAAGGCATTGGCGTATTTTTAATATTACTTACACTAAAATTTTGAGTTAATTTAACTTTTTCTGAAAGCTTGAACTCATTGTTATTTCTAAAAGTAGTACGTCCATAATCAGATCCGTTTAAAATTCCTTTTTCTTCATAATTTCCAAGACTGAAAAAGTATTTTACATTTTCTGAAGAACCTGAAACAGAAATATTGTTCTGAGTATAAGACCCTGTTCTTGTAATTGCGTCTAACCAATTTGTGTTATACGGTTGATTAGCAGAGAATCTACCTTGTGGAAAATCGTTACTATAAGCGGCGTTACTGTAACGAACATACTCATCAGCATTTGCCATTTTTACAGTTTTTAACGGAGATCTAACTCCTGCAAAACTTTCGACATCTACAGTAAGTTTTCCTTTTCCTGCTTTGGTTGTAATCATAATTACACCATTTGCACCTCTAGTACCATAAATAGCTAATGAAGAAGCATCTTTTAATACTTCGTAAGATGTAATATCATTAGTATTAATGTTATTGATGTTATCAGTTGGCATACCATCTACTACATATAAAGGATTTCTTCCTCCTAATGCAGTACCTGCTCCCCTGATCACCACTGATGGAGTACTTCCTGGCGCATCTGAGGTAGATACCTGAACCCCAGCAGCTTTTCCTTGAATAGCTTGAGAAGCATTCATTACTTTCATTTTGGTAATTTCTTCGGACTTAATTGAGCTAACCGCCGAAGTATTATCAATTTTCTTTCTAGTACCGTACCCAATTACAACTACTTCTTTTAAGGCAGTATCTCCTGCTTCTTTTAAAGTAATAGTCATTGTTGCGGCAGTAGCTGGTACAGAAACTGAATCAAAACCCAACATAGAGACTTTTAGAATATCTCCAGGTTTTGCATTAATTGTAAAGTTTCCGTCGAAATCTGCATCTGCAGTTGCCCTAGCGTCAGCTGAAGCAATTATTGCTCCTGGAACTCCCATTCCATTACTGTCAACTACTTTTCCTTTGATTGCTTGCGCTTGCCCCATCATATATGTAGGCAATAGCAAGAGAGCTAAAAAGCTAAAAATAAAATTTTTCATACAGTACGTAATCGTTTAAGTTAGTAGAGCCAAATTAAACAATTACAACGTTGTAGTACATCAAATAACACTACAGCATAGCTACATCACTGTGTTAAATTTTAACTTTACCTTAATGATTATCAGTACTATAAATGTTAACAGAAATCCTTTAACATATCGTTATGATGTAGTAATGATGTATCGTAATTATATAAAAAATGATATTGAAAAATATAAAATCTGTAAAAAATAAAACCAAATCTTACAGACTTAATAAAAACTTTGACAGATTTTCGTCCTGTGTGAGGTTTAGCTTCTTTCTAAGGCGATATCTGTGCAATTCTACGCCTCTAAAAGAGATATTCATCATTGGAGCAATTTCCTTAGAGGAAAGATTCATTTTAAGATAAACACACAGTTTTATATCCTTAGGAGTTAATTGAGGATATTTTTTAGAAAGATTAATAATAAATTCATTGTGAATTTGGTTCAAATTGGTTTCAAAAGTTTCCCATTCGTGTTTATTCACTTCATTAATCTTAATTGCTTTTCTAATTTCGTTTTTAAGTTTGCCAAAATCTTTTTCCGTTTCCAAAATGCCTTGAATTTTATCAATCATTTCCGTTTGCTTGGCAATCGACAATGATTTGCCCGCTACTTCTGAAGATTTTGCTTGCAATTCCAATTCTAAGATGTGTTTCTCATATTCTTGAATGTTGAGTTCATTTTCTTTCTTTAACTCCATTTCAAGAATTTCTCTCTGATGTTTTAATTCTTCAGCCTGCAATTTTAATTTTTGCATATAACGAAGTTTATTCCACTTATAATAGAAAAACAAAACAGTTCCGATAATAAGAAGGTACAGTAGAATCATCCAAAAAGAAAAATACCAAGGTTCGGCAACTTTAAATTTGTAAAATGAAACTTTGTCATAAGTTGCTCCATCATGTTTGAATATTTCTACTGTATGATAACCGCTGTTTAAATTATTTAAAACAATTAATCCGTCAGAAATTGGGAGAAAATCTTTTTCTTTATCTAGCTTATAAAATAAATTTGGTTTACTAGCTCCATAAATTCCAGAAATGACATTAATCTTTAATTCTGTATTGAATTTTATTTTCTCATCAATTGGAACTAAAACGTCATTACTAAATGCTTCAATTTTTACTTCTGAGTTTTGTCTATTTTCATATTGAAGTTTAAGAGAAACAAATCCGTCATCTAGATTAAACAAATAATAATTGCCTTTCTTGAAAATTCTTAGATTCTCATTAATCAATTTCCCTTTGTAATATTTCTCTTGAATGATATTCCAAACAAACTTGTTGCCTTGCGCATAAATATGATACAAGATTCCATTTTGCAAAACCATAAAATGATCGTCGTCTATAGAAACGACATCGGTCACATTTTTAAAATTTGTATTAAACAATTCGTTTTCTTCCAATTTAGCAGATAAAGAATTGTAGGTATACCAAGAATTATTAATAAGAAAGAGTATTTCTTTTCTAAACTCAAAAATCTTTATACCAAAATCGTTTTGCATCTTACTCTGCTGCGTGACATTTTCAACTTTTAAAGTATTATAGCTGTCATCTAACGAAACGCGATATAAACCACGGTAATTATCGGCTGCCCAAATTTCATTTTTTTTGTTTTGAGCAACATATTTTATTGGTTTGGCAAGATCTTTTATGATTTTATAATGAGACATATTAGAAGGATCATCGTAAACCAAAATTCCGCTATAGGTAGACTGAAAATAAGTATCATTAATACTGCTTTTAGACATATTCCATCCTCCGCTCACTCCGTTTATTTTGGTCAAAGTATTATTTTCATACGAAAAAGTACCGTCGTTATGACCAATAATATATTTTCCGTCAATTTGAGAAATATTCCAGCCTTGCCCTTGCGTATTGGGCATCATATTAAATTTTCCAGCACTGTATTCAAAAATACCGTGATTTGAAGCAATTAAATAGCCTTTATTAATGGATGCCACCGCATAAACCGATCCTAAAATACCCGAATTATCGTAAAAGAAAGAAATAGGAGAATTAACCTCAACGTGCGCAATACCATTATCTAAACCAACCCACAAATCATTTTCTTTATCCAATCCTAAACTTAAAACTGAATTATTCATTAGAACATTGTCGCGCTCAATATTTTTAAAGGAATTATTTTTTAGATCTAAAATAAAAATTCCGCGATTTCCGGTTCCAATAATTAACTTTTCGTTCTTTACAAACTTAGCCACATTAATTGTAGCCGATTTTAAAGTTTCGTTTATCGGATGATCCCAACTTTTTAATCCATTTTTTTCTACAATAAAAACTCCCTTTTTCTGTGTAAAGATGTAAGTCTCATTTTTATATTTTTCTATGGCATGAACAACTGTATTTTTTAAAACATTCCATCCCTTTGGATTTGCAATATGTTTGCCATTCATTTTATAAATTCCGTCTTTAACAGAAGCAACATATAAATTGTTATCTACACCAAAACAATAGGAAATAAGAAACGGAAATTTAATTTTCTTAATTGTTTTTCCATCATAAATAAAAACATCATTAAAAGACTGAAAATAAAGGGAACCTTTGAATCTGAAAATTTTCCAGATTTCTTCGTTGTCTTTTTCATCAAATAATCTGAGGTTTTTGGTAATAGAAACATAATGCATTGTTCCATCTTTTCGATACCAATAGCCAAATTCTTTATAAGAACCAGAATAGATTTTATCTCCTTCAATGAGAATAGATCTAATAATGGTTTTGTTTGGCAGTGTATATTTTTCCCATTTTACTCCGTCGTAACGAAGCAAATAGTGATTATTTGCAAAGTACATCGCATTATCATTTCCTTGAGCCACATTCCAGATTTGATTATCTCCCTGATAATCTGATTTGCTGTAATTTTCGACAAATGGAAGTAATTCTTGAGCCTGAAGTTGTAAAGCGATGAAAAAGAAGAAAACTGATTTAAAAAGTATCGATTTCAAGATATTCGTTTTTAAACCCAAAGATACTCAATATTCATTTTTAGGACAAAAAAAACTCCTCAAGCTTGAGGAGTTTCTTTTGATGGTATTTTTATTCTAATTTTCAAGTAGCTGATAAACCTGATTTGCAATTTCGTATTCTTCGTCAGTTGGAACGACCAAAACTTTCACGGTCGATTTATCTGAATTGATTTCTCTTAATTCTTTAGAACGAATTTGATTTTTTGTTGTATCAATTTCAATTCCGAAATAATCCATGTCGGTACAAATCAGATTACGCATAAATGACGAATTTTCACCAATTCCTGCCGTGAAAACAATTGCATCCAATCCGTTCAAAGCTGCTGCATATGCACCAATTGTCTTTTTAATTCTATAAGCATTCATTTGTAATGCCAGCTGGCAATCTTTATTTCCTTTTTCTGCTTCTGCTTCAATATCTCGCAAATCGCTGTAACCTGTAAGTCCAAGCATTCCGCTTTGTTTCAGCAAAACAGCATTTACTTCATCTGGAGTATATCCTAAATTTTTTATCATATAAAAAATAACAGATTGATCAATATCCCCAGCACGCGTTCCCATAATTAAACCGTTTGATGGCGAGAATCCCATTGAAGTATCAATACATTTTCCGTCTTTAATAGCCGCCATGCTGCAACCATTTCCTAAGTGAATGGTAATTATTTTAGAATTATCTTTTAAATAATTAATTGCTTTTTCAGACACATATTTATGGCTCGTTCCATGAAAACCATAAACACGTACTTTATTTTCTGTTAAAAGATAATTCGGAATTGCATATTTATATGCTACTTCTGGCATAGTCTGATGAAAAGCGGTGTCAAAAACAGCAATTTGTTCTGCAGAACTGAAAATTTCTTCTGCGACATTAATTCCTTCTAAATTGGCAGGATTGTGCAAAGGTGCCAATTCAAAAAGCTGTTTGATTTTTTCTTTTACTTTGTCATTGATTTTTACTGTTGCGCTAAAATCGCTTCCGCCGTGCACCACGCGATGACCAACAGCAGCAATCTCTGAAGTCGATTTAATTACTCCTTTTTCAGGATCCAAAAGCATATTAGCTACTTTCTGTAAACCTACTTTATGATTCGAAATCGGAAGTGTTTCTTCAATTGAAGCTGTTGCTGTTTTAAAAGTTATATTCGAAGTTTCTAAGCCAATTCTATCAATCATTCCAGAACAAATTACTTCGTTTTCTGGCATTATCATTAATTGGTATTTAATTGAAGAACTTCCTGAGTTTATAATTAGTATTTTCATTTTTTTTAAAGATTCTAAGATGCTAAGTTTCTAAGGTGCTGAGTTTTTTTAAAGACTCAAAACTTTTTATTTTATATTTTTAATGTCATGAATTAAAATTGAAATAAAGGCAATTTTTAAAGCAAATTATAATTCATAATTTACCATTAGCAATTCACAATTATTTACATTCCTTGTGCTTGAATCGCGGTAATTACCACTGTATTGATAATATCATCAACTGTACAGCCACGGCTTAAATCGTTTACAGGTTTGTTCAAACCTTGTAGCATTGGCCCAATTGCCAAAGCTCCAGTTTCTCTTTGAACAGCTTTGTAGGTGTTATTTCCTGTATTCAAATCTGGGAAAATTAATACGCTGGCTTGCCCTGCAACCTCAGAATCTGGCATTTTGCTTTTTCCTACGCTTAAATCGACTGCTGCATCGTACTGAATTGGTCCTTCGATTTTTAAATCAGGTCTTTTTTCTTTTACAATTGCTGTAGCCGTTCTTACTTTATCAACCTCATCTCCTTTTCCTGAAGATCCAGAAGAATAAGAAAGCATTGCTATTTTTGGTTCAATTCCAAAAGCTAAACTTGATTCTGCAGAAGAGATCGCAATTTCTGCCAATTGTTCTGCCGTTGGATTTGGATTGATAGCGCAATCTCCAAAAACAGAAACTCTGTCTTCTAAACACATAAAAAATACAGAAGAAACTACAGAAGAATTGGGTTTTGTTTTGATGAATTGCAAGGCTGGTAATATAGTATGTTGCGTTGTATGCGCTGCACCAGAAACCATTCCGTCTGCGTGACCTTTGTATACCATCATGGTTCCAAAATATGATACATCTTCCATTAAATCTCTTGCCATTGTAATACTTACGTTTTTAGCTTTTCTAAGCTCATAATACGTATTAGCATAATCCTCATACATTTCAGATTCTATCGGATTGATGATATTTACTTTAGAAAAATCAAATGTAATTCCGAGTTCTGCAACTTTACTTTCGATTTGTTTTTTGTCTCCAATAATAGAAATATCAACCACATCCATGTCTAACAATCTTGATGCTGCAGTAATAATTCTATCATCATTCCCTTCTGGTAATACGATATGTTTCCTATGCTGTTTGGCTCTTTTAACCATGTTGTATTGAAACATTTTTGGAGTCATACCTTCTGGCTGAAAAGTAATTACTCTTTGCGACAAAGCTTCAATTTCAACATACTTTTCAAAAGTATTAATCGATGTTTCAATTTTGTGTGTATTGTTAGCATAAATCTCCGATTTAATCGAACCAATTTTATTGGTAATATGGTAAGTTCCGCCATCAACAGCAATAATCGGCACAATAGGAGAAAGTCCATCAATAAGCTTTAAAATACTTTCTTCTGGAACAATATTTCCTGTTAGAATAATTCCTGAAATCGTCGGGTAATTTGCCGATTCATTTGCTTGTAAAGCTCCTAAAATAATATCTGAACGATCTCCTGGAGTAATAACTAAAGCATTGTCATGCAAATGCACTAAATAATTGTGCAATTGCATTGCTCCAACACTATAATGCCCAATTTCGTTATTGAGATAATTTTCTCCAAATAAAACTTTAGCATTCAATTCGTGTACAATCTCCTGCATTGTTGGGTTATTAAGGCTCGATATCAACGGAATTGTATTAACCAGCACATTTGACGGTAAACTTTTCTGTAAACTACTCGTAACCAACTCTATATTTTCTGGTTGCACTTTATTGGCAAAAACCGACAAAACTTCAACTTCTTTTACTTTGAAAGAATCATAAACCAAATACAAACTGTCTAAAAGTTCTTCTAAAGTTTTACCAACTCCAGAACCTACAATTATAGTTGGAATTCCGAGGTTTTTTGCAATTAAAACATTTAAATCTAATTCGATTGAAGTTCCTTCACCTGTAAAGCTAGTTCCTTCAACCAAAACAAAATCGAAACGTTCTTCGAGTTTTTTGTATTTCTCGATAATGGTGTCTAAAACTTCTCCTATTTTTCCTTTATTCTTTTTCTTAATCAATCTGCTTTTGGTAATCGCATAAGCATCATCAAACTCAATATCTAGATTAAAATAGGACAAAACTGTTTCGATATGATTATCTACTTCCCCATCAACAAAATCTTCTATTATAGGTCTAAAGTATCCTACTTTGGCCGTTTTACCAATCAGAATACTCATTAACCCGAGTGTAATAATTGATTTACCACTATTATGGTCGCTAGTGGCTATATATATTGCTTTACTCATAATTATTTATATTTATTCTAAATAACAAAATTACATAAATCCTAATTCCTTACGGCTGTAACAAACGTTAAAACCAGCGTCTTTTTTTGAAATAGATAATTAGGGCTATTACCAGCAGAAACATAATGCCCATGACCACAAAATAGCCGTTTTGGGTTTTAAGTTCCGGCATGTTTTCAAAGTTCATTCCGTATACCCCAACGATGAAGGTAAGTGGAATAAATATGGCCGAAATAATGGTCAGGGTTTTCATTATTTCATTCATTTTTCGGCTTTGCTCCGAGAAATAAAAGTTTGAGGCACTTTCTAATGCGCTCATATCCGATTCTATTTGTTCTAAAAGTTCCAGACTTTTTTGATGTAGCCTAATAAAGAAATTAAATGTTTCTTTCTGAATTAAGCCGTTTGATTCGTCATCATCTTTAATTGTTTTTAAATAATAAAGTGAATCTCGAAGCGGTACAATGGAACGTTTTAAAAAATTAAAATTATCACGATGGTTTTCAATTTTTTCAAGAATAACAGGATGTGCTCCTTTTTTAGCCTGATTAATTAATTCTTCGATTTTATCTTCTTCATCTTCAATCGTAATGTAGAAGTTTTCCATTACAGCATCAAGCAATAAATAAAGGAGATAATCTACTTTTTTAGTTCTAACAATTCCTGCGTGTGTGCGAAGACGCTCTCTGATATGCGTAAAAAAATCGCTTCGTTTTTCTTGAAAAGAGATTAGAAGTCCATCTTTCAAAATAAAACTGATTTGTTCGACACTAAGATTGTCCGAATACTCAGAAGGCAAAAGTGATTTTATATTGAAGAATAAAACGTTTTGCTGTTCTTCTAGCTTGGTTCTTTTGGTGGTATTTAATATATCGGCCAAAAGAAAATCGTCAAGTTTAAAATGAGCGCCAATCGTTTTAATAAGATTAATGTCATTTAAGCCATGAATATTTAACCAATTGTTTTTAGTATAATCAAAACAAGAATTTAGAGCCAAGACGGTAAACTTATCGTATTCAATAACATCGGCATCATCGTATACAAAAAGCTGCATTTCGGTCTCATGCTCTTTATGTGAGCCTGTATACTCTAAAGTAATGTGTTGCAGCTTGCGTCCTTTCTTGTATTTGATCTTTCTCATTCATGAAAATTTACAATAGTAATATTACGAAAAAGAATCCGAACAGGAAATGACAATTATCAGTTTGTGAAAAACCTAGATTTAGACGAACTGTGGTGAATTTCTACGTAATTGATACAAACAAAAAAACCGAGCCATTTCTGACTCGGTTTTCATATTCAATTGTAAAGACGCAATACGTCTTTACGGAGTAAATTATTTTACCTCTTCAAAAGTAACAAACCTAGATATACCGGTACATTACAAAACAATGGTACAAATAAGGTACAGATAAATCTGCAAAAAAACAAGTAAAAAGACTACTAAATTAAAGATTTGCCCACTCATTGAATCTCAAAAGTTTCCAAATCAAAAAAAAAATTAATCAATTGAAAACAAATACATTACACCCTATTTATATTCTAATTTTTCAACAAACTTATTAATCAGAAATTTAATTTGATAATCTTTAAAACTGCTCAAATTTTAATGGCAGATTTGCGGCACATTGCATTTTTAAATTAGATAACTTAATAGCATTCAAACACCTGGAACCAAGAAGGATTATAATTTTATAACATCTAATTTTTTCCTAATTACTGTTCTTCAGAAAATGAAATTTGATTTTAAAACGGTTTAATATTTCAAAATTATTTGAATTTCATGTTCTATTATACAAATATACTTGCTGCTCGACTGAAGCAAAAAATTGATTTAGTTCCCTCTTAAAGTTCTTGCGTATACTGTTTTTTAATAAGTTATTCTTTAGTACCATCTTAAAGATCAACCTTTATGTCATTGCCACTTGTACTGATTTTAGGATTCCCTTTTTTAAGCATTTCTGACAGAAGATGGTTAATTTCTGATTCCTGCATGCTGTAATCCAGCTGCCGATCTGTATTAAAATGGAATACCAGCAGTGCAGCTTCTTTAGCATTTTTATTGTTTACAGCTGCAGTGCTCCCTATATAATCAAGTTCAAGCTGTCCAACGTGCAGCAGATCTGTGACAAAATGAAGATCAGTTTTTTCAGGAAGCAGCAACTGTCCTGTTTTGAATATAATAGTGTGTTTGTACATGATTTTCGTATTATAGTTATGATGTCCGTTTGAACAGTGTCCTACTAATTTAAGACAATAATTTATTAAAAGTTCCTTAGTGTCATTTCTTTCATTTTATATTTTTTAATGCTTAATTGTTTGATTACAGCAAACCATTTAAAGTTATAATACTGATTATTAAGCTAATAAAATAATTACTATATTATCAAAACATTACTAATTAATCAATCCTGTAAGAAATTCTGAATAATCTGCATTGAAGCTGCTTCACAAAAATCTAAGCCAGAATAATCAGGATTAAGTCCGCCTATGTAAGGCACTGCCATAATGTATAGGTTTTTATTATAGGCTCCGTACTGATCAATAACTTGAAAATTATCATTTATAGCTATGCCTGATACATTCATAAAATACTCTCCGGCCTCATCTCTTTTTACTGTATTCTCATTCATCATAAAAGCAGCATGGCCGGCTTGGTTAGATTTAAATTTTAAACGTGCAGGACTTACGGCTTTTTGTGAGAGCAGCGTTTTAAAAGGAAAATCATGGTATTCCATGTGAGGCTGGCCTACACAGTCTATAAATGTTTTGTAATAAATTGAATGTTTTTTCTGATCATCATCGCTGAAGTGGTATATTATTCCTCCCTTAAGCTGGGGTTCAATTGTACTCTCAGAACCGACAGAAATAAGATCAAGAACGCCTGCGTGATGAAGAGCGAGAAGCTCTTCACAGGATTTCTGAGGAATATAGGCAATTACAATGGAAATAAGCGGCATGAGGACTTTCTGAAGCCGCTGCATGTCTTCTGCCGACAGGTATTTTGCAGGATGGTTCATGGCAAAGCTAAGCACGCCCAGCATTTCTTTCCAATAAACTGATTCGTGTCTTTTAATAGATTTCTCGGCCTCAGCATATTCAGCTTTTAATAACTGAAAAGGTTCCAAACGCTCGCGAAGTTTCATCATTTCTTCAACAAAATCTTCAATTGATAAATCTTTGATACGTTCATAAAAATTATAATCCCTTTCATGGAATATTTCTTTAAAATTCTTTTCAAATACAAAATCAAGCGAGAGAAAACCATTATTATTTTTTCTGTGATCTTCTATTTCATCACTGCTCAATAAAGAATCATTGGAAAGGCGAGAATCTTCCAGATGGAATCGTACAGCAGGCAGCATGCCGCTTTTCGAATGCATCATAATTTTAAAATCACTACTTTCTGCAGATAAAGTAAAAAGTAAGTTCCCATCTTTATCTGATTCAAATGAACCATTATTTCTTGCAATAGTCCTCACTGCATCTATGGCTGTTAAAGAAGAGCCTTTAATTGCAACAGTATGATTAAACTTCTGTACTAGTTTTTGAGGCGGATAAGGAGCATCGTAATAACCTGGTATTTTTCCTTCATAAGTTACAGGCCAATTATGTCCTGTGCAGATAACAACAGAATCAAATATTTTTGTCAGCCCTGCTTCGGTTTGAATCTCTACTGTACTGTTTTCTACATCATACTTAATGTCAGCAACTACACTATCAAAATGTATTTCTGAACTGATTCCGACTTTAGATCCTGCCTCAATCAGCATTTTAAATTGTGCAGCAAGATATTCTCCAAAAAATAATCGGGGAAATACTTTATAATCGTTAAATTTATTGGGATCAATTTTAAATCTTTCCAGCAGTTCTGCAGGCGCAATGTGTACCCATTCTGACATTGGAATTACAATATCTGGAATCTCATTGCCAGAAACATTGGTAATATGTTCATTATTTGCACCTTCACTACTGTAGGGCATTCCTGAACCAAGCTGTGCTTTACGTTCGAAGATTTCTACTTCAAAATTATTCTTTCCAGATTCAACCAGTCTTTTATATATAAAAAGCCCGCTTGGACCTCCTCCTATAATTGCAATACGTTTTTTATTGTTGGCGGTCATTGAATTTACTTTTATAAGGTTCAGATTATTTTCTTAAAATAAACACGACTGATATTTTACAGAAGCATTTACATTTTTTATCATGTCTTTGACACCAGATAAACGGAAAATGAAATGCGGTATTCAGCTACTTACACTTCCACTTTATCATATTCCAGTCATAAATTTAAATCAAATAAAGATCTTCATATTACAGAATCTTACCTATAAATTACATGATATCACTTAATTCAAATTCCGTTTGAAAGAAAACTTAATTTATAATATAATCTGAATCAAATTTTAGATTTTTGTCATCAAAGCAGATTCCTAACCCACAAACAAAGACAAAATGAAAGAAATCATAGCACTTTCAGATAGACAGATAAGTATTAATAGAAATGAATTTCTGAAAGTAAATGGCACCATAGATACCAATTTATATTATATAGAAAGCGGCAGCATGAGAATTTTTGTTTTGGATGGCAGCGATGAACAAAATATTAGATTTGGATATACTGGAAACTTAATCGTTGCTCTTGATTCTTTTCTAACAGGACAGTCTTCTAATTTATATATTCAATCCATAAAAAAAACAGTTTTAAAAGTGATAACCAAAAAACAGATTGACGAATTTTTATCAGTAAAAAACAACCAGATTTTATGGACAGAAATTTTAGAAAATCTTGCAGTCCAGCAGCTGGAACGCGAAATTGACCTTCTCACAAATTCTCCAAAAGAACGATATGAAAGAGTCTTGAAACGAAGTCCGCAACTTTTTCAGGAAATTCCAAACAGACATATTGCTAATTATTTAAGAATGAGTCCTGAAACTTTATCACGCCTAAAAAAGTATTGATTTGAATCAAGATTTATAAAAATCTATTTTTTGACCTTTACATTAAAATTAAACTTATGCAGTCAGAAAAATTTATTACAGCTCTTTTAGAACAGACAGAAAAGATTATCCAGGAAGCCGAAAAACTAAAAACTTATGATTTAAATGTATTAACATGGAAAGAAGATGAAATTTCCTGGAACATTCTGGAATGCCTGGAACATTTAAACAGATACGGGAATTTTTATCTACCAGAAATAGAAAATGAAATCAAGAATACTGACAGCAGATCTGAAATTGAATTTAAAAGCGGATTAATAGGGAGTTACTTCTCAAAAAGCATGCTGCCCAAAGAAAAATTAAACAAAATGAAAACTTTTAAGGATAAAAATCCTTTAAATGAAAATCTTGACAAAACGGTTATAGACCAATTTATAAATCAGCAGTACAAATTGCTGGATTTGTTACAGCAGTCCCGAAATGTAAACTTGAATAAGGTAAAAATTAAAATATCGATCTCTAGATTAATCAATCTAAAACTTGGCGATACTTTTGAATTTTTCATTAATCATATTGTAAGACATTTTAAGCAGATAGAAAAAATAGAATCATTGGCTAAAATCTCCTAACATTATAAAAATTGTTAAACAGACATAAAGATCATAAAATAAAATCGGTCATATTTATCTCTGATGTAATAAAAAAAGCTTTAATTCTTTGGCAAATAGATCCAAAAAGTTGTTCCCTGTCCTGGCATACTGGTAAAATTAATGACTCCATTATGGTTTTCAATAATACGCTTGCACAATGCCAGTCCAATACCGTTACCGCTGTACTGGTCTCTTTGGTGCAGCCTTTGGAACATATCAAAAATACGGCCTGAATATTCACTGTCCATTCCAATTCCATTATCTTCAATAGAAATTACATGAAAATTACCTGAGGGAGCAGCAGGATCAAAAGCGGTGTCAGTTTGGGCGGAAATTATAAGTGAGGAAATATTTACTGTCGGCTGTGCTGAGTTAAATTTTAACGCATTGTTTATTAAATTATAAAACAGCTGGCGCAGCTGGGTATCGATGCCATTAACAACTGGCAGCGGACTTAAATTTATGACGGCTTTTTTTTCTTCTATAATAAGACTCAGATCTTCTAAAGTCTGTGCAGCAACATCATTAAGATCAACCCTAGCAGTAAATTTATCATGATTATTGACACGGGAATAATTAAGAACATCTGAAATCAAGTTAGATAATCTTCCAGCTGCCAAGGTAATTTTATCAAAATAATAAAGCGTTTTCTGCTGTTCTGTGAGATGTTCTGCTGCTCTTGAAATCATAATCATGATTTTTCGCAGCGGCTCCTGCAGATCATGACTTGTTATAAAGGCAAACTGTTCTAGTTCCTTATTCTTGAATTGAAGTTTCGAGTTTGCACTTTCCAGCTCAAGCTGAATTTTTCTTAGCTCTGAATTATCCTTCAGCGCTTCAACAATCATTTTCTGGGCATTATTATTCACAAAATAAATAAGCCAGCTGCCTATAGAACCGTCTTCGGATTTATTTGGCATAATAGAAATATTGTGCCAGATATAAATTTCCTCTTTTTTAACACGAACATCCGCAGAAAAATATCCTCTATTTTTTTTTACATTACTCCATCCTTCAATAATCAGGTGCACATCATCATGATGTATAAATGCGCCCAGACTTTTTTTATCAAAAGAAAGTAAAGGAACTTTTAGATAAATTTCAAATGCATTATTTGCAAGCAGTATATTGTTTCGGTCATTGACAATGCAGATTAAAACGGGAATTGTATCAACCAAAGTTCTATATCTATTCTCACTCTCTCCCAGCTTTTCTGAAAGCGCTACAAGCTCAATATTCTTCTTTCTGATTTCATCATAAGCAGAAATTGGCGGTTCGTATTTGAAATAATCTGCCAGAGTATTGATTTTTGCTTCTGAAAGAAGTCCAGGTGATGGGACCTGATGGCTTAAAGTTGTTACCGATTTGCTGTCGGCATATTTATATTCTATATTTCCTGATATTTTGGCGGCATATTTATAGGCTTCAGGATTGCATTTTTTAAGATCGACTTTATCGGTAAGGACGGCCATTATTTCTTTGTGGCTTGCTCTGATGATATTGATTCCCAAAACCAGCACAGAATTTTTCCCATTTGCAATGGAACATCTTGCCACTTCTGAAACAGCTGTAGAAAAACGGGTTTGAGCAGGAAGTGGCATGCCGCACATTTCAGCAATTTTCATTGACCGTTTATGAGCCAGTATGAGGTCCATTTCATTGTCAAGATTAATTTTTACAATTTCCTTCATAAAGCCTTAAATTATTTTTCCAACCAGAACTGTAGCATCATCAGTTCCCCTTACATTGTCTTTATACAGAGCCGAAGCTATAATTCCAGGACTCTGTTTAATTATAGAAGCCAGTTCACTGAGATTCCATCTGGTACGCAGTCCATCACTGTGCATGATAATAATCTGATGTTTTTGATAGGCAACACTGGTGCTGTTGATAGTTCGTGGAATATTATGGCCTATAATACCATTATATGGAGTATACGTTTTGTTATCAAGTCCGTTATAAATGCGTGTATTGATATTGCCTATTCCGCAGATATTCCAGCTTTCTGTTTCATAATCAACTGCGGCAATAGTAGCAACAAGTCCTCTGCTTTTTTTAACATGTTCATGAATATAACGTAGCACTTCTGCAGGATCATTTTCAGCGCATTGCTTAAAAGCCCTCACTGCCTGTTCTACTGCTTGGTGAGCATTTAAGCCATGACCTAATCCATCTCCGACAAAAATCTGGAAACCTTTTCTGGAATATTTAATATGATACCCATCTCCGCACACCCGCTCACCGGGATAGTTTACGCTTAGTGCGGCCACATCCAATCCCGTATTGGAATTCGGAACAGATACATCAGCTTTATCACAGATTTTAACATATTGGACAGTTCCCCATCCTCTCATGGAATAAATCTGAAAATCATTGCTTAATCTTTTGATAGCACCAATTCCCTGCCCCAGTGTGCTCGAGGTAGAATAACCATCTTTCATTATCTTGGTAATATTTTCAATACCAGTTCCTTTATCAAGACAATATATTTCTATCTCATTACAGCTTCCATTATAATGTGATCTATATAACAGGTCCCCTCCGCCTGCATATTTAATAAGATTAGAAGTAAGTTCGGCAATTATAATATCGGTTTCAGCTGCTCTGTGCGCTTTATAACCTAACTCAAGTGCTAAATTATGTATTTCTCTTTTGATGAATGCGATAAGACTCCGGTCATCAATTTTGTAAACGGAAAAAGTATTATCCATTTTTCCATTTTATTATAGTAACGGTTGTACCGTTTCCTAATTCTGTCTGTATATCAAATTCATTTACCAGCCTTTTTGTGCCCGGCAGGCCGAGGCCTAAACTTTTTCCGGTGCTGTAACCGTCCTGCATGGCCAGAGCAATATCTTTTATACCCGGTCCCTTGTCAATAAAAGTTACGCGTACTCCCAGATCACGTCCGTTGCTTACAGATTCTATAATAACCTTTCCTCCACCTCCGTATTTGAGAAGATTTCGGACAAGTTCACTTGTGGCGGTAATCAACTTGGTCTGGTTTAAAATACTCATTCCAATTTTTACGCCGTACTCCTTTACACGGTTGCGTAATGGAACTACATCCTGCTCCTTTACTATAAGCAGTTCTTCTTTATTGGTTGCTGTCGTCATACGTCTGCTCCTCGTTATCGCCATTGTACATTTTCGCGCGAAGCAAATCCATGCCCTTCTCAACATTTAAGGCACTAATAACACCGTTTAAAGATAATCCAAGTTCAACCAGTGTAATAGCAACCGCAGGCTGCATGCCAACCACTACAGTCTGTGCATCCATAATTTTTGACATAACGGCAATATTTCCTAAAATCCTTCCCATAAAGGAATCGATAATGGAAACGGCAGATATGTCAATCAAAACGCCTTTTGAATTATTCTTATTTATAGTATTTATTAAATCAGATTCAAGATTTTCAGCTAATTGGTCATACAGATCGACCTGTATGGTAACCAGCAGAAAATCCCCCATCTTGAGTATTGGAATTCTTTCCATGTCAGTAATCTTAATTCGTTATTTTCTTTTCACAACCGTAAGCTGCAGCATGTCAAAGGCTGTCTGAAGAGCGCTTGCCAATGACGCCTTGGTAATAATTCCAGTAAGATCTATGCCTAAATGCACCACAGTCTGTGCAATTTCAGGGCGGATGCCGCTGATAATGCACTCTGCACCCATTAATCTGGTTGCACTCACCGTTTTTATAAGATGCTGCGCCACAAGTGAGTCTACTGCCGGCACGCCTGAAATATCAAGTATGGCGATAGAACTTCCCGTGTCTACAATCTGCTGTAAAAGATTTTCCATTACCACCTGTGTTCTGGAGCTGTCAAGGGTTCCAATAATAGGAAGTGCCACAACACCATCCCACACACGGATAACCGGAGTCGAAATCTCGCTGATCTCGTCAATCTGTCTTGAAATGACATCTTCACGTCCTTTCATATACGATTCAAAAGTTAAGATAGTCATATTATCCACCACTGTGCTTAATTCTAAATTTGCATTGTATAATGCTGCAGGATCAGACTCTATTTCAGAAAGAATTTTTGAAGCTGCCTCTTTAAAAGCAATAAGGTACTGGGCATTTTCACGGGGAGAAAAACCACGCCTTCCTCTCGAACTTGAAATTCCGATTAACAGATCATGAACCTTTTCAAATTCATCTGAATCACTATTTCCATTTGAATGCTGCAGGGCATCCAGTAAAAGGGCTGCGAACTCCTTTGATTCTTCTTCTTCTGTTGCTCCATCAGTAGAACCGTTTGCTTGTAAAAGCTGAGACCATATGGTCAATAATTTATTTTGGTGCTCTTTCAAGCTTGCCAGGAGATTGTTCTGCATTTGCTGTGATATTTTGATATTCATGTAAATGTAGACAATTAATGTTAGCAAAACTCTAGAAATTCAGAAAATACTTGTAAAAAAAATATCTACATTCTCTAATTTATAATCAAAATTTAGTAGTACAGTTATTCTCCTGTCTGCATATGAGGAGCATCCACAGGTTTAGACTGCGAAGAACCAATCTGTCTCAGATAAATGGAAAAAATCACTATAGCAAATACAGAAAGAAATTCGCTCTGCCAGTTCTGGAAAGACTCAAACCAAAACCGGGAATCTCCGATATATGCTGAAGCAGTTTCAAGAGGCAGACCTTTTAATGCCAGCTGTTCATTTTCATCTTTTAAACTTCCATAAAAATGTGCGGCCATTGAAAGAAAAAACAATAAAAACATGGCAATACTTAGAGAATGCTTGTACACAGCTAATATCCAGCCTCCTTTTTTAACAGGCCATGGAACATTTTTTCTCTTAGCTGTTGGTTCTCTGTCAACTTCTTCTTGTTTATCTAAATCTTTAGATTCTGAAGACCCTTTCTGCTGCAGGAAAATTGTCAGCACCACCAGCAATGCCATCTGCAGAAATTCACTTTCCCAATTTTCAAATGTAGATTCTATAAAATGCCCTGTTGAGAAATACGAAAATAGATTGATCTGAGCTGCGCCGTCTTCTAAAAGATCTTTATTGTGCTCTGCAAATCCAAATAAAATCTGTCCTGCAAAAGAGCCAGCAAACAATAATAAAAAACAAATTGAAAGCCCGTTATTGCGTAAAAAATTTTTCATGATTTTAGGTATAAAATTGCATACTACTTTTTTTCTCCTTCATCTTCCGCAGGCAGTAACTGAGATTCCATAAATTTTCCTTTTACAATTGTTCCTGCTTCATCCTCCCATTCTGTCACCACATTCTCTATCAAGTGTGGCTCAAAACCAATAACTTTCATTACTTGTAAGCCAAATTCCTGCTGCACCTTTTCTCCTTTTTTAAACATAAAATTTAATTTTAAAAATAACATTATTGATATTGAATTCGAAATTAAAGATATAGAAGCTTTACTGGAATACTTTATATTATTGTTATACTTTATTATATTATTACACTTTTCAAAAACAAAAATAAACAATTGTATATCAACAACTTAAAATCATTAATTCTGTAACATGAGATTGTAATTCTATAACTGGATCTATTATAGTAGAGGTAAATTTGATAGCCTGAAAAAATGATTTACAGTTTATTAGAGCTGAATTTCTACACTTCTTTTCAGGTTCTATTTTTAACTAATAACACTACCTTATATGAAAAATTTTCAGGATGAAAAGCAGCGAGATCTGCTGATCAACAAATCAGACGGCACGAATAAGTTTCTGACCACCGATCAGGGTGTTAAGATTAACGACGACAATAATTCCCTCAAAGCAGGCCAAAGGGGGCCTTCCTTACTGGAAGATTTTATCCTGAGGGAAAAAATAACACATTTTGACCACGAAAGAATACCTGAAAGAATCGTACACGCGAGGGGATCTGGTGCACATGGCTTCTTTGAAGTTACTAATCCAATACCAGAACTAACCAAAGCAGGTTTCCTTCAGGAAAAAGGTCTTAAAACACCTGTATTTACAAGGTTTTCTACAGTTGCAGGGTCTCGAGGTTCTACAGATCTGGCACGTGATGTGCGCGGATTTTCGGTTAAATTTTACACGCAGGAAGGCATCTATGATCTTGTTGGAAATAATGTGCCTGTATTCTTTATTCAGGATGCATCAAAATTTCCTGACCTTATTCATGCGGTAAAACCCGAACCACATAATGAAATACCACAGGCCGCTTCTGCCCATGATACCTTCTGGGATTTTATATCACTGATGCCGGAATCCATGCACATGATAATGTGGGCAATGTCTGATCGTGCTATTCCGAGAAGCTATCGTATGATGGAAGGTTTCGGAGTTCATACTTTTAGATTAATCAATGAAGCAGGCGAATCTGTATTTGTGAAATTTCACTGGAAACCTAAATTAGGCACCCACGCAGTTGCCTGGGATGAAGCACAGAAGATTTCAGGAAAAAATCCTGACTTCCATAGGCAGGATCTTTGGGAAGCCATTGAATCAGGAAATTTTCCAGAATGGGACTTAGGTGTTCAGATCATTCCATCGGAAGACGAAAATAAATACGAATTTGATCTACTGGATCCTACCAAACTGGTACCCGAAGAACTGGTGCCTGTAACAATTGTGGGAAGAATGGTTTTGAACAAAAACCCTGATAACTTTTTTGCAGAAACAGAGCAAATAGCTTTTCATCCGGGACATGTAGTGCCAGGAATCGATTTCTCAAATGATCCTTTATTACAGGGACGTTTGTTTTCATATACAGACACACAGCTTTCCAGATTAGGAAGTCCTAATTTTCATGAAATCCCTATTAACCGCAGTGTAGCACCTGTACATAATAATCAGCGTGACGGACATATGCGCCAGGAAATTAATACTGGGCGTGTCAGCTATCATCCTAATTCTCTTGGAGGCGGCTGTCCGTATCAGGCAAAAATTGCAGAAGGAGGATTTGCTAGTTTTAATGAACGCATCGATGCACATAAAATAAGAGAAAGAAGTGAAAGTTTTAATGATCATTTCGGACAGGCAAAATTATTTTTCAATAGCCAGACATCTGCAGAAAAAAGCCATATTGTTAAAGCACTTCGTTTCGAACTGGGAAAAGTCGAAACCACAGCCATAAGACTTAGAATGCTGGGACTTTTATCACAAGTAGATCGAGATCTTGCTGAAAAAGTAGCCATTGGACTTGGAGCGACAGTTCCTCCTGTATTGGAAACACCTCTTAATCACGGTGTATCTCCTGAAAATGAAAACGGAAAACAGGAATCGACCACAGTCGAGCAGTCTGTAAAATCATCTGATGCATTAAGCATGCTGAAAAACCCAGCTAATTCACCAACAATTGCCTCGAGAAAAGTCGCTATTATCTGTGCTGACGGAGTTTCTGAAGCTGCAGTGTCTAACATGAAAAAAGCATTACTGCAGGAAGATGCGAAAGGCTGTATTGTAGCACCACATCTCGGAGCTGTAATTTCGGATACTGACGGAGAAATTCACGCAGATTTCAGCTTTCTTACAGCATCATCGGTATTGTTTGATGCTGTTTATATACCAGACGGACTCGGCTTGAGTATTTTGGCGGAAAGCGAAGAAGTAAATGAATTTTTAAATGATGCTTATAAACACTGCAAAGTAATTGGAGCCGATGGAAGGGCTGTTTCTTTATTAAGTGCTGCAAATTTTGCTTCTAAAATCACAAATGATGATCAGGGTCTTATTGTTACGAAAGAAGCTGCAAGTGAAAAATTTACAAAAGACTTTATACAAGCAATGGGAAAACACAGATTTTGGGATCGTGAACAAAACCTATACAATTAAAACTAAATTAATAACTATGAAAAATTCAGAAAAACCTAATAATACAAAAACTGCAGACAAAACTCCTAAAACTGGAATTGTACAACCTGCAGCCGATGCTGCCACAGAATTAAAGGCTTTATTTGTTGACAGCCTTAAAGATATCTATTGGGCAGAAAATGCCTTGGTCGGCGCACTGCCAAAAATGCAGAACAATGCTACAGATGCAGCGCTTGCTTCGGCTATAAAAGAACATCATGCCGTAACACAAAATCAGGTCAAAAGACTTGAAAAAGTTTTTGAACTGCTTGGTGAAAAAGCAGAAGGAAAAAAATGCGAAGCGATGGCAGGATTACTTAAAGAAGGAGACAGTATTTTGGAAGAAACACAGCCTGGAGCAGTTCGTGATGCAGGAATTATTGCAGCTTCACAAAAAATCGAGCATTATGAAATTGCAACTTATGGAACGCTTGTAGCATTTGCTAAAACGCTGGGAGAAAACGATGCCGCAAAATTACTGACACAGACACTTGCTGAGGAAAAAGAAGCGGACTGTTTGTTAAATGATGTTGCATTAAATACTGTGAACATTGTTGCTGCGGAATAATTTTTTAATTGTTAAATGATAAACAAAAATCTGCACTAGCTGCAGATTTTTTATTGAGTGTTATCTTTTTGCGACTAAAAGTTAAGATTGCAGCCTGCAGAAATCAATCATTATAAATTTTGACATTAAATGGAATCGCTTTACTACTTTAAAAATTTACAAAAATGTTAATCGGGATTTTTAAAAGCTAAATGAATTAAGAATCCAGTATTCCTAATACAAAAAAGTACTATTGTTTATTAACACGTTAGTATTTTTTATTTTTGTGAATGATTTAATATTGAAATAACAAAATTGGATTTGGTTTAGAATCGTGGCACATGGTAGATTTAGTTCTAAAAAACTAGCCATTGATTAGAAATGATGGAGATACATTCGCATATTATGAAATAATTACCCGCCGCCTCCACTTGGAGCACCATCATCCACTGCAGTTGTTTTGCGCTTAAATGGTTTTACTGCCTTTGATAAAAGATTATTGAACGTAACATTCAGCTGCAGGGCATTATAAACCTTATCAGCACTGGAACGTGGCAGGTATTCATTGGCATACGAAACTTCAAATTGGAAATCCTTTGTTGCCTTGTAGCCTAATCCCAAAGTAAATCTGTTTCTATCAAAAAAATCGTCGCCGCTTATTTCACTTTCCGTCTTGAAATATATCTCTTCAGATAAAAAGGCATATATGGATTTTTCTTCAATCTTCGCCTTATTGATTGGGTAAACCGCCCGCCCCTGGAATCTGAAGCGCTCCACCGCTTCAAAAATGCCTGATTCATTTTGAATATTCCGGTCTTCAAACCTTGCCCTTAAATTTACACTCAATCGGTACTGTTTTAACAAATTATATGTTACCTGCAGAGCAAATCTAAACTCAGGAGCTTTATTTTGGTTCAATTCAGGCACATTGACATTGTAATAGTAAGCATAAAAAAAAGAAAGTTTCCAGCGATCAGCAGGATAATAGTGTATCCAGGCTCTTGCACTGAACTGGGTGAATCCATAAAAAATAGTATTATGTCCCGGGACACCGCTTGAATTGAGACCCGCATCAAGTTCAGCCACCCACTTCTCGCTTATATCCTGTGTAAAAGCATATTCATTCCAAAACTGCTGAAGTTTCTCAGTCTGTCCAAAAGCGGGAAAGCAGATAACCAGCATTATTGCTAAAGTCAATTTTAAATAATCACCCATATCTCAACAACTTGATTATATAAATTTTAAAGCAGCTTCACCAGAAGCATAATTCATTTAAGAGGCAAAATATGTGAACTTTCAAATCATTAATTCTCTCTTGCAAATTCAATAGCTTATTTTTTAAACAGCAGTGCAAATGCACAAAAAATCAAACTCGGAAATCACTTGTAATGCATGATTATTCAAGTATAAAAAAGGGCCGTCTGTTTTACCAACTTATTAACACCCTGCTTTTCAATGGCCTAGAGCATTTTTTATATAAAAATATTGAATATATGATCTGCTAATAAATAATTATAAAATAATTCTTCCTTTAGTTCAAATTATTTGGTTACAAATCCTAATTATTGGTTGCAGATTGTAATCTGCAACCAAATTCAAGAAAAAATTATGACTTTTTTCCTATAGTATATTTAATTTTCAAATTGCATCCAGCCATTTACTGTTTGTATAGCTTTTCAAAACACACGCATTTGCTTTCTATAAAAAAATGCTTTATCACATTAAGCTCTACAAAAACAATTGCCCTTCATATTTTTTTCACTCGTTAAGCAACGGGTTATTTAACAAAGTATTCGTCAAATCTTATTTTTTTTTTATAATAAAGCATTGTCAAAGAATATTAATTACTTAAACCATACAAGATGAAAAAGACTAAAAAATCAGCGAGCGCTAAAATAATAGCTTTAGCTATTTTCTTTCTACTCAGTACAGGCTGTAAAAAAGAAGCTGCAAAAGATGAAACTTCTGCAGAAGAAACAAAAGAGTCGGCAACTTCAAATGAAGATCCGCTTGCTTCATGGAATGATACCAAAGTCAAAAAGGATATTATTGCTTATGTCAAAGATGTCACAAACTCAGAAAGCGCCAATTTTATTCCCGTGAAAGACCGTATCGCAACTTTTGACAATGACGGGACATTATGGTCAGAACAGCCTTTTTACTTTCAGCTTTTTTTCGCTCTTGATCAGGTAAAAGCACTAGCCCCAAAACATCCGGAATGGAAAAACAAACAGCCTTTTAAGGCCGTATTGGAAAACAATATGGGTGAGCTGATGAAACAGGGCAAAGCAGGCCTTCTACAGATAGTTGCTGTAAGCCATGCAGGAATGAGCACAGATGAGTTTGAATCCAATGTTGCCGGCTGGATCAATACAGCCAAACATCCCACAAAAAAGAAATTGTATAAAGAACTCATTTATCAGCCCATGTTGGAGCTTGTAAAATACCTCCAGGCAAACCAGTTTAAGGTATTCATCGTCTCAGGCGGAGGAATCGACTTCATGCGCGCATGGGCAGAAGACGTTTATGGAATTCCAAAAGATCAGATTGTGGGAAGCACGCTGCAGGCAAAATATGACTATAATAATGGAAAGCCCGTAATCATCAAGCTTCCTACGCTTGACTTCAATGATGATAAGGAAGGGAAACCGGTAGCCATCGAAAAATATATCGGGAAAAAACCTGTTTTCGCCGCTGGAAATTCTGATGGCGACCTTCAAATGCTCGAGTGGGCCGCTTCCAGCAAATATAAAAATTTCGAATTATACGTGCATCACACGGATTCCATCCGTGAATGGGCTTATGACAGAAAATCACATGTCGGCACTTTAGATAAAGGCCTTGATGAAGGAAAAGCCAAAAACTGGTCATTTGCAGATATGAAAACAGACTGGAAAGTTATTTTTCCGGGCAATTAGACAATCTTAAAACCATGCTATGAAATTACACCATACAATAAAAAGCAATACCAAATCATATAGGTCTCTAATCATAACCCTGTTTGCAGCTATCATCGGATGTGGTTCTCTGAACGCTCAGGAGAAACAGGAAACCCAAGAACCGGAAACAGGCGGAACTTCAGTAAAATTATCCCAGGAAGTGATGAATCCCACTACTCTGGCCTGGCAGCTGCAGCTGGAAGAGTTCGCGATCTTTAAAACTGAAGGCCAGGATGGGTTTGCACAGAACTTTCGCTTCAGGGGAATTATTCCCCTTAAAGAAGGGCTTCTAATCAAAGTACCGCAGCTCATCAGGGTGATCACCTTTTTAAATACGGCTCCGGATGGCAAAACTGGTTTGGGAGATTTGACTTTAAATCAGTTTTTTCTCCTGAGCAAGAAAGACTGGGGACAGTTTGGCGCCGGGTGGAATATCCAGATTCCAACAAGGACTGATGATCAGCTGGGCTCTCCGCAATGGAGCCTGGGACCTGCCTTTACCATAACATTTACCGATTTGGGAAAATGGCAGATGTATTGGATATGGGAAAATTTCTTCTCAATATCCGGAAATGACAAGTACGGTTCATCAGCATATGCTGTTCTGCAGCCCAATGTTTTTTACACCTGGTCCAATGGTGTCTATGCAGGAATCGAACCCGAATGGCAGATCGATTACAAAACAGGAAAAGTGGCACTGCCGATGGACTTCAGGGTTGGCTACATATGGTCAGGCAAGCTGAAATACAATGCGTATGTTGAACCTGAAATTATGATGTACAGATCAGACGGCTATCCCCGAAATGCAAATAATTTCGGAGTAAGGCTTGGCTTTAGATGGTATCTGCCAATGTAAAAACAGGAAAAAGCTTCATTTTCTTTTGAGGCAAATGAAATGTTTTTTTGACATGGAATATCCTATTAGCCCCAATTTGGAATACAGCTCACAATTTTCTTGGATCTAGCGGAAAAATCATGTTGCAGATTATAACCTGCAACATGATCAAGCATAAAAAACTGTTTTAAAGGGTTTTAAATAAATAAATTTGAAAATAAGGCACCTTTATTTTTTACCAGCCTTTAAAACTGTCAATAATTATTACAAGGTTTTAATATTAATTTAAACAGTTCATCTATGAAGACGAAATTATTAAACAAAAAGCTGCACATTTTTAAATTTCTGGCCTTGCTCTGTCTGGCTCTGAGTAGTGTAATTGGGTACTCCCAAAAAAGTCCCAATATTATTATTTTATTATCGGATGACACCGGATGGGGAGATTTAGGCCCTTATGGCGGTGGTGAAGGCCGCGGTGCTGCAACACCAAATATAGACAGGATGGCAAATGAAGGGATGCAGTTCTGGTCCTTCTATGGACAGCCAAGCTGTACACCTGGACGAGCAGCCTTAATAACCGGAAGAATTCCAAACCGCAGCGGTATGACAACAGTTGCGTTTCCTGGAGATGGTGGTGGTCTTCCTAAAGCGGAATGGACATTAGCATCTCTTTTAAAACGAAAAAACTATAATACCTTTTTTGCCGGCAAATGGCATCTTGGCGAAGAAGATTATTCCATGCCTATCGCTCAGGGATTTGATGTGATGAAAAACGTAACATTGTATCACTTGAACGCCTACACGTACACAGATCCGGATTGGAATGCTGACATGCCGGATGATATTAGAGCAACATGGGTCAAAGGAACCAAAGGCGCTTTAGAGGGAGAAGCTGGAAAACCATACAGGGAAGTTAGAAAAATAGACGGAAAAGTGATCCCGTTTTTGGATCAGTATACAGAAGAGGAATCTATAAAGTGGCTTAAGGAAAATGGTAAAAAAGATAAGCCATTCTTTATGGAAATCTCTTTTGCAAAAAATCACCAGCCTAACCTGCCTCATCCTGACTATGTAGGGAAATCAGCCGGTAAAAACAAATACGCCGACTGTATTGTTGAATTGGATGCAAGAATTGGCCGTATTATGGATGAAGTCCGCAATATGGGAATTGCCGAAAACACTTTAATCATTTATACGGTTGATAATGGAACATGGCAGGATGTTTACCCAGATTGCGGCTACACGCCTTTTAGAGGAACAAAAGGAACAGATCGCGAAGGCGGCAGCCGTATTCCGACATTGGCATGGTGGCCCGGAAAAATCAAAGCGAATTCTAAAAATAATGATATTTTAGGAACTCTTGATTTTATGGCAACTTTTGCTGCTTTATCAGGACAGGAACTGCCAACTGTAGACAGAGAAGGAAAACCAACAATTTTTGACAGTTATGACATGTCTCCGGTTTTATTCGGCACAGGTAAATCTAAAAGGGATATGTGGTTCTATTTTACAGAAGACGAATTATTGCCGGGAGCCATCAGAGTCGGAAAATTCAAAGCAGTTTTTAATTTACGCGGAGATAACGGACAGGCAACAGGAGGTTTGGCGGTAGATTCTAATTTAGGATGGAAAGGTGGCTCCAGTTATGTTGCAACCGTACCGCAGATATTTGACTTATGGGCAGATCCGCAGGAGCGTTACGATTTATTCATGAACAACTTTACAGAGAAGACATGGTTCCTGCCGACTATTCAGAACATTATCGGGGAATTTGCTAAAACCTATGAAAAATACCCGCCTCATAAAGTGCAGAGCAACCTATATCCTGGTCCAATTACTATTGATAATTATCTGAAGCTTAAGGATGCACAGGAAAAATTAAAATCCATTTCGACTTCAAAAAGAAGCGGAGGCGGATGATTTAAAAACAACTAATTTACTGGATTGTAAATTATCTTTATGATATGAAATTAATATGGCAGCCATTAAATCGATGATTTAATGGCTGCTCTGTTTTTTCTAACTTAATAAGACAAAATCACTTACGATGCTTTTTTGGAGTTGATAACATTTTTTTGCGACTAAAAGCTTAGGTAGTGTTATTCTGAAACTGTAAAAAAACAAGGATATGATACATAAAATTTCTGATTGGAAGCTTACATTATGATTGCTAATTTTAAAAGCTTGATAAATACATGATTGCTTGGTCGGCGACCGATTTCCATCGCTCTGGGATTTTCACCCATACAGACCTTAATCCTCACTTGGCTGATAGAACACTGTTCTCAGCACTTCAGACTATTTTTTTACTTCTAGCCTTTCCAAGATTACCGGCAGTGTGACTGAAACTGCTTTTGTGAGCCTTGAAACCTTGCAGAAATGTCTCACATCTACTCGGGCATACCAGATATACTGGGAAATCTTTCAAACAACTTAAATGTTATGAAATTTATTAAAGACTTGACTTTTATTCTGGTGTTTCGTATCTTAGAGGTATATTCCTTCCCCTTCGGTTCAGAAGCAACAGTTATAATCAAACTTCTTCTTCATGCGCTTAAAGGCAGAAGTATCAACTTAAACATTCAACCCCTCAGACTATTCTGAGGGCAATTTCATTTCATCAAAATCCGTACCAAAACAAAGGATGTCAGTATTTTAAAAATTAACGGTTCACAAATATCAGTTTTTATTATTTTTGACTAATTAATATAATTTGATGCTTTCTTAGTTTTTTAAATTTTAATAAAAATATGTTAAGTGCAGAAGTAGGTATTAATACGAAAAATGAAAAATCGTTAAAGGATAAAAAGCATTCTAATGATTGCTTTTTTAATAGTATATCAATAATAAAAGTAAACATAAACAAACTTAAAACAATCAGTAAGGAATGGTATACTTTTAATTTTTTATATATTTGAAAATTATAAAATAATTAAAATCTCAGGTAGTACATATCTAGTACACTGCTGAAATGACATCAATACAAAGGCCTTTAAATACTGAATATAACGGAGTATATTCACATCTCTCTTTATCCGAAACCTGTGTTAAAAAATTCTGTATTATCACAATTCAGCCTTTGGTTGCAGTATCGGTGCAGTGCTGTCTCGTAGTTGATTTTTGACACAAAAAGCTAAGCAAAATTCAGTGATCTAATAAAGATATTATCAAATCAATAAATGGTGTATTTTGCCCCTCAACTTAATCTCTAATTTTTGTTAACACATATAATTTCCAACATATTTCCACACGAACAGAATTATATTACTGTATGTTAATATAGTAGTTTTGAATTATTTGTACAATAATAAAAGTGAACAATTGAATTTGGGTGTAGAATTGGTGCACTAAATTAAAATCTATACTTAAAACTGTGTATAGAAGCTATTTTGAAGAAGAAGTTCCAATCTTTGAATGATCATCATCTTTTTGTAGCAGCACCAGTCTTCCGATTATGCCGACAAAACGCAGACTAAAAAAACAGACAAGTAAACTGCAATATATTCGAAGTACTTTATTTTCATTTTGGCATGTTTTTTAAAGATTCCAATTGTATTGCCTGCGAAGCTTTGTTTTTCTTCTCATCGACTACTTTTGCATAGATTTCAGTAGTTTTTACATCGGTGTGCCCTAGCATTTTACTGACCGTATAAATGTCTGTACCGCTCGACAGCTGCAATGTTGCAAATGTATGGCGGAAGCAATGGAAGGTAATATTTTTTTTAATACCTGCAGATTCAACCCATTTTTTTAGAGGACGTGAAATCCATGATATGTCTATCAAATCCTCAAAAACAAGCTGCCGGGGAAGCCTCGGTTCTCCGCAGAGCTGAAGAGCCTGCTCAGAAATTGGCATATATTCGACACCCTTTGTCTTTTTCTGCGTGAAATGAAGTCTGGCAATACCCTCTTCCAAACTTATCTCTTTCCAACGGAGCTTCTGAATGTCGGAATGTCTCAGTCCTGTAAGCGCTGAGAAAAGTGCCGCTCTTTTAAGGACACCTTTTTCACATGCTGTTGATGCCAGTACATTCAATTCTTCAATAGTCAGATATTCACGTCTTGATTCCTGCTCCGGGATGCCTTTTATTTTTGAAGATAAATCAACCGTTAAATATCCATCAATAAAAGCCTGTTTCAAAGTTGCTTTGAATATTGAAAAATAGGCTCCCGCAGTGTTGCTGGAAATGGTTCCTTTTCTCTTTCCTTCTAGTGGAGCAGTTAATAAAAAAAGTTTAAAATCTTGTGCCATTCTGTAGTCAATCTGAGAAAATATAAGACTGTTTCCTGAATAGCTTTTTAAAAATTCTTTGGTCCGCTTCCAATTGATCTGTACAGATTTTGAACTTCGAGCGTGTCTTTTAGCCGACAAAGCTGCAATGTATTTAATAAAATCCTCCTGCCCTTTTTCTTTCTGTTCAACTAATATATTCTCAGCATCACTGTAGAGATCTCTATTATCATATTCTTTCTGCCGAACTTTACGAATTCCGTCGGCATACAGCATTATTTCACGATCGCTATCGCTTCTGCACATTATTATTCCGTTATCGTTGCGCTTTGGTTTGTAGGATTTTGTTCCCTCTGCATCCGTTCGGGCGGTTCTTTTTTTGTCCCACTCCACTGTTGTTACCGATCTGTTTATATATTCGCGGATTCTTTGGGGAGTTTTCTTTCCGTAAACCTCAACAGGATAGCTTTCTATATAAACATACCATTCATTTTTGTTTTCTGCTTTTCGAAGACGCACAGTTGCCTTGGTTTTCAGTAATTGTTTCATACAAAATCATTTCTGTTATACAAGTTATCAATTTCCATTGGAGCATTTACATACTTTCCGCTATGTCTGGTTGGTATTGAATATTTCCGGATATAGCTGTAGACAGAACCTTCAGATATTTGAAATCTCTCAGCTATTTCGCTAATGGAATAGCAGTCTTCTTTTTCAAGTCTGTATATTTTTTTCTTCAATGTATTTTCAGATTCCGGCAGGCTGTGGAAAATGGCAAGCAACTCGGCAATGATTTTCCGATCAATCCCTAGAAGGTAGGTTCCCAGATTAACTGACGAAATTTTTCCCTCGCAGATAAGCCGATAAAGAGTCCTCTTATAACACCAAAAAATTACTGCATTTAGTCGACCAGTATACAGAAGCGCGCTTTTGGGGCAACAATTCCTCCCCACAGAAAGACATTCTTTATTTTTCTCTTTTCATCGCCTATTTCCCTTTATTAAGGTACAATAAGTATGCATAAGAGACACTTTGTCTCCATTTAAGTGCCGGTGCAAATGTGGTACAAATATATGATGAAAAACGATTAAAAAAGAGCAGAAACAATAAAAAAGAAAAAGAAAAAACCGCTGTAAACATTAAGTTTACAGCGGTTTAGTACTTATTATTAATTGAAGTTAATCAATACTATCGAACCTCTTCGAATTCAACGTCTTCAACGTTATCTCCAGAAGACTGCTCTTGTTGTGGAGCAGCTTGTTGTCCTTCACCACCTTGAGCGTACATTGCTTCTGTAGCTGTTTTCCAAGCTGCATTTACATTGTCTAATCCTTTTTGGATTGCATCAAGATCTTGAGATTGGTGAGCCATTCTCAATTCAGTTAAAGCATATTCAATAGCTGTTTTTTGATCATCTGTCAATTTATCTCCTAACTCTTTCAATTGAGATTCAGTTTGGAAAATAGTACTGTCAGCTTCGTTCAATTTCTCAGCTCTTTCTTTTGCAATTCTGTCAGCATCAGCGTTAGCTTCAGCATCTTTTTTCATTTTTTCGATTTCTTCAGCTGTTAATCCAGAAGAAGCTTCGATACGGATATCGTGAGATTTTCCAGTTCCTTTATCAGTTGCAGAAACTTTGATGATACCATTAGCATCGATATCGAAAGTTACTTCGATTTGAGGAACTCCTCTTGGTGCTGGTGGAATACCATCTAAGTGGAAACGACCGATAGTTTTGTTATCAGCAGCCATTGCTCTTTCTCCTTGTAATACGTGGATTTCAACAGATGGTTGAGAATCAGCAGCAGTAGAGAATACTTGAGATTTTTTAGTTGGGATAGTTGTGTTAGACTCGATTAATTTAGTCAATACACCACCCATAGTTTCGATACCTAAAGAAAGAGGTGTTACGTCAAGTAACAATACATCTTTTACATCTCCAGATAAAACTCCACCTTGAATAGCAGCTCCAATAGCAACAACCTCATCAGGGTTAACACCTTTAGATGCTTTTTTACCGAAGAATTTTTCAACTTCGTCAGCGATTCTTGGCATACGAGTAGAACCTCCTACAAGGATTACTTCGTCGATATCAGATGTAGATAAACCTGCATCTTTTAATGCTTTAGCAACTGGCTCCATAGAACGTTTTACTAAAGAATCAGATAATTGCTCAAATTTAGCTCTTGTTAATTTTTTAACTAAGTGTTTTGGTCCAGAAGCAGTAGCAGTTACGTATGGTAAGTTGATTTCTGTTTCAGCAGAAGATGATAATTCAATCTTAGCTTTCTCAGCAGCTTCTTTCAAACGCTGTAATGACATTGGATCTAAACGTAAATCAATACCTTCTTCAGTTTTGAATTCGTCAGCTAACCAGTCAATAATAACTTGGTCAAAATCATCACCACCTAAGTGAGTATCACCATTTGTAGATAATACTTCAAATACACCATCTCCTAATTCAAGAACAGAGATATCAAAAGTACCTCCACCTAAATCGTAAACAGCAATTTTTTGATCATTTCCTTTTTTATCTAATCCGTAAGCAAGTGCAGCAGCAGTTGGCTCGTTGATGATACGCATAACTTTAAGACCAGCAATCTCTCCAGCTTCTTTAGTAGCTTGACGTTGCGCATCGTTAAAGTAAGCAGGAACAGTAATAACTGCCTCAGTTACTGTTTGACCTAAATAGTCTTCAGCAGTTTTTTTCATTTTTTGAAGTGTCATTGCAGACAATTCTTGAGCAGTGTATAAACGACCGTCAATATCCACACGTGGAGTATTGTTGTCACCTTTTACTACTTTGTAAGGAACTCTTTTTGCTTCATTTTCAGTTTCAGCAAAAGTGTGTCCCATAAAACGTTTAATAGAAGCAATCGTTTTTGTAGGGTTAGTTACTGCTTGTCTTTTTGCAGGATCACCTACTTTAATTTCTCCACCTTCAACAAAAGCGATGATAGATGGTGTAGTTCTTTTTCCTTCTGCGTTAGGGATAACAACTGCTTCGTTACCTTCCATTACAGAAACACAAGAGTTCGTCGTACCTAAGTCAATTCCGATTATTTTACCCATTTTTTATATATTTAATTTTGATTTTATTTTAATAACTCAGGTGGCATAAGTCAATCTTTGTGCCAATATAAAAAACTAAATAAAATTGTCAGTTTTAGCGTCAGCCTCCTAAAATCTATCTGACAACATGACATTTTCGTTGCCTGACATGTATGGCATATCGTTGTTTTACATGTCATTATTTACTTATTAACCAAATTATACTTCTTAATTTCTTTCAAAAAATATATATTTGAGACATTTTAAAAATTCTTAAATTGAAAAAATGAAATGGTTCCCTTTAATCTTATTTCTTCTGTTTTCTGGATTGGCCATTTGCCAGACAAAAAACAGCATTCAAATCACAGGAAAAATCACAGGAAAAATTCCAGACATAATTGAATATACTTTACCAATTCACGGAATCGATTATTTCGGATTTACAGATTCTGCCCAAATCGATCCAAATGGCAATTTCCAAATTATTATCCCATTAGACAAAACTTCTTTTATTGATTTATCCAACAGTTACAAATCTTACGGAACTCTAATTGCAGAGCCAGGTATGGCTTATAAAGTCACCATTAATACTGAGAATTCTGAAAACAAATTTGCAGTAGAATCTCCAAACCAAAAAGGTCAGATGCTTTACAATCAAATTCCAAATCGAAGCATGATTGTAGGCGGACATTTTGAACTCGAAACAAAAAAATATCTGCAAGACAGTATTCCTTCAGAAATAGAACAAAAAATAGAGCAAAGCAAAGAAGCTGAAATGGCAGGATTTAAAAAGCTTCTTAAAGAAAAAGTAATTTCAAAAGATTTTTATCATCTCGTAGAAATAGACCGAGATTATTTTCATAAGGGAATACAAGGAAGTCTCGCTTTTATTAACTATTTGTTTGTGGCAGAAAACAAAAACAAACTTTCCAATGAACAATTTACTAAAATGTGGAAAGAAATTTTCCAATCAAATCCTGTTACAAATCCTGAGCTTTTAAGTTCACCATGGTTTTATTTTTATGTCGAAAATTTTCTTCGTTACAACGAATTAATTCTTGAAAAAACAGATACTAAAATATTAGCTGAATTTCATAAAAAAGGCCAGATTCATACACATAACATAGACAATGCAAAAAAATATTTGTCAGGACTTCAGTTAGAATATTACTTTGCCGCTTACATTTATTATGAAGCGATAAACAATAATTACGAAAAAGAATTAATTACTCTTTTTGATCTATTCAAAAAAGAATATCCTTCAAGTTCGTATACACCCTTTTTGGAACCCGTTATCATGCCAATTATTTCCTTTCAAAATAAACAGGCAGAACCATTAAATGAAAAAGTTAAATTCGTAAACAATGCTTCAAACCTTAACTCTGTAAATGATGTTATAAAAAGTCTAAACGGGAAACAATATTACATTGACATTTGGGCAACATGGTGTGGTCCTTGTAAAGCCGAATTTAAAGACAATGCGAAACTTTACCAATTGTTAAAATCAAAGAATATAACGATGGTTTATATCTCTATCGATAAAGAAAGTAGAGAAAAACAATGGAAAGAAATGATTCATTTTTATAATTTAGAAGGATATCACATTAGGGCAAATGAAAAATTAGACGCCAATTTAAGAAGCCTATATGGTAATCAGTCTATGGGAATTCCATGGCATTTTTTGACAAACGAAACCGGAGATATTATAAAGAAAAATATTAGCGGCCCATCTGAAATAGAAAATTTAGAAAAACAGCTAAACAACAATTAAATACCAGAATGGAAAACTACACCATCATCATTTTCATATTAGCCATTGTAATTGGTCTTTCTGCGTTTGCAGAAAAATCAAAACTTCCCTACCCGATTCTTCTTGTTATTGTCGGAGTTGGAATTGGTTTTATTCCAACAATGAATGAAATCGAAATTAATCCAGAAATTATTTTCTTGATTTTTCTTCCTCCATTGCTTTATGATGCTTCTTTTAATATTTCTCCTAAACATTTTAAAACAAATTTAAGCACAATCAGCACTTTAGCGATTCCGTTAGTATTTCTTACTACATTCTGGATTGCGGTTGTTTCTCATTACATGATTCCAGGCATGACATGGCCTTTATCTTTTGTACTTGGAGCTATTCTTTCTGCCACAGATGCTGTTGCGGCTGTAAATATTACAAAAGGTCTTGGCATACCCGAAAAAACACTTACAATATTAGAAGGCGAAAGTCTTATTAATGATGCTTCTGCTCTTGTTGCTTATCGCTTTGCAGTTGCAACCGCAATGGGTTCAGCATTCATTATCTGGAAAGCCGCTTTTCAGTTTGTTTTCTTGCTCGGAGGCGGTTTTTTGGTAGGTGTAGTAATGGGAAAAATATTAGGAATCATACTTAGAACAGTTAGAAACAACATTAATGTTGTTGTGAGTTTTATGCTTTTAATGCCTTTTCTCACCTATCTTGTTGCCGAGCATTTGCACGTTTCTGGGGTTATAGCAGTGGTTTTCTTAGGTTTGGCAATGGCGCGTTTAAGCAGTAAAGCTTTTCCTGACCACTTAAAAAACAGCTCCAAAAGTCTTTGGGATGTTATTATCTTTTTACTCAACGGATTAATTTTCATCTTAATCGGACTCAATTTTAGATATGTTCTAGAAGATATAGAGAATGATATGATTTTGCCTTACATTGGTTACGCTGTAGTTATTACAATCGTTGCACTATTAACCAGAATGACAAGGGTCTTTTTTCAGAAGAAAAATCTGCAGAAAGCCTTTCAAAGCAATAAAAAGGGAAAACGAAAAATTAGTGAGCATGCCCTACTCGATTTTGGCAACAGCCTAATTATAAGCTGGTCAGGAATGCGAGGCATTGTTTCTTTGGCAATTGCTATGGGACTTCCAAAATTTTTAGAAGATGGAACTCCGTTTCCACATCGCAATGCCATCATTTTTATTTCTATAGCGACGGTATTATTGACTCTGATTGGGCAAGGATTAACACTGCCATGGATTGTTAAAAAAATAAAACAAATAGAAGAGAAAAAACAACTAAACCAACAGACTCCCAAAACAAATAATAACTAACTAACCAAAAAAAGATGGAACAGGAATTAAAAGGCCAATTTGACGAATTTGAAAAACCAGAAATAATAAGACGTAAATTGCTCCCTTGGTGGATCAAAGTCTTTTGCTGGATTTTTATGCTTATGAGTGTAGGTGCAATAGCTTCGCTTATTACAAATCTCTTTGTTCCAAATGTAAATTTATCTCTTTACGGATTTTCTACCAATACTGCTTATTCAGGAATTGGACTTTTTATTATCGCAGTTATGCTTTTAAAAGGATTTGCTGCCTACTCGCTTTGGTTTGAAAAATCAAATGCCATTACGATTGCCAAAATAGATGCAATAGTTGGCATTGCAATATGTATTGCTTCATTATTCATTCTCCCTTTTAGCACTGCTGACGGTCATTTTTCTTTACGTTTAGAAATTTTGCTTCTAATTCCGTACTACTGGAAAATTAATAAAATAGAATATGAATGGGATAATCTTGAAACCATTTAAATCTTGAAAAAGTTGAATTATCATTTGATAAAATAAATGTAACTTTACTTATTTCACTGATATTCAATCAAAATCAAAAGAGATGACTTCAGATATTCTAACAACAACACCAAATTCAGAAATCGTAACCACACGAATTTTGAATTTTCCGCAAGAACTTGTTTTTAAAGCATGGAGTACACCAGAACATTTAAAAAATTGGTGGGGACCAAAAGGTTTTACCAATACGTTTCATGAATTTGATTTTCGCGAAGGCGGAATATGGAAATTTACCATGCATGGCCCTGAAAGAGGAAATTTTGAAAATGAATGCGAATTCATAAAAATAGATAAACCTAATCTTATTGCTTGGAAACGCCATTCGAAACCGCTTTTTCAGATCTTAACCACTTTTGAAACTCTTGCTGAAAATGAGACCAAAGTAGTTTTTAAAATGCTTTTTGAAACTGAGGCAGAATGCCAGAAACTAAAGCCTTATGTTGTCGATAAAAACGAAGAAAACTTTGATAAACTTGAAATTGAACTGTCTAAAATGAATTTATAAAAACATAATTCATTACATTTACCATAATCATCAATCATTAAACAATCAAAAATCAATCACATGAAAAAAACTATTTTCCTTGCGATACTATTCGCAACGCAACTTTTTTACGCTCAAAACAAAGTTGCTAAAAAACCTGAAACCGTTATTATCATCAACAACGAAATTGCTACAATGGATCAAGTGATCAAATATGGCAATGAAGGTTATGTAAAATCAATGAATAAAGGTGTTAGTGAAGAAGAACGAAATGCACTAGCAAAAAAGTTTGGCGATAAAATTGGCGATAGAGAATTTATAGTAGTCGTAGAAGTTTTTACCGAACAAGAAAAAATCGAAAACGATAAAAAAAATCAAACCGCCGTTGCCGAGCAAAAACCTCAAGTCAAACAAGAACAATTTATCTTAAACGTAAACGATCAAGCCAAAGACTTCACTCTAAAACTTGTAGACGGAAAAGAAGTAAAACTTTCTGATCTGAAAGGAAAAGTGGTGCTAGTAAATTTTTGGGCAACCTGGTGCGCACCGTGCTTACAAGAGTTTTATGATATTCCATCAAAAATTCTTGAACCATTTAAAAACGATAATTTTGTGTTTTTAGCAATCTCAAGCGGTGAAGCTGAAACTGCGGTGGCTAAAAAAGTAGTGAAGCTAAAGAATGACGGTCTAAATTTTAATTTCGGCGTCGATCCAAAGGAAGTGATATGGAATCAATATGCAATGAATGCAATTCCTAAAAACTTCTTAATCGATCAAAACGGAATTATAAAATATGTGGCCGTCGGAAATGCAGAAGGAAACTTAGACAAGATAGCGAGCGAAATCAAAAAACTGCTTTCTAAATAGATTATTCCACTAGAATATTTGTAATCTCAAAAACAAAAAAAAATTATGCACGCATAGTAATTTTATGTAATTCGTCTATTTTTTATTCGTAATTTCGAGTTTTTAATAAAATACAATATTCAAAATGGCTTCATTTATAAAAGAAATATCTTTTCGTTGGTCAGATCTTGATCCAAATTTTCACGTTCGACACAGCGCTTATTACGATTTTGGTGCCCAGCATCGTATCGAAATTCTAGAAGAATTGGGTTTAACTTTAAAAGTAATGCAAACACAGGGTTTTGGTCCTGTTTTATTTAGAGAAGAATGCATTTTTAGAAAAGAACTAAAACTTTCTGATAAAATATTCATTCATACTAAAACTTCAAAAATGAAAGCCGATGCTTCTCGCTGGTCAATCGTTCATGAATTTAGAAGAGAAGACGATACACTTTGCGCAACAATTACTGTAGATGGTGCTTGGATGGACACAAAGCTAAGAAAGCTAGCTTCTCCAACGCCAGAAATCGCAATTCAAGCTTTGAGTATCTTTCCAAAAAGTGATGATTTTGTCGGACTATAAACGAGAATATTCCATCTTATGAAAAAATCCCAGAAACAATTTTAGATCTTGTTTCTGGGATTTTTTTTTCAGCTAAAACTTTTCTGATTATTCAAACTTTAGCCCAAAGTTTACTCTTTCAAAAGTTGTACTGCAGGAAACTGCAAATCGACCGATATTTAAAGTTCCAAAAATGCCTCCTACCGAATGTCCAGAATAAAATCCTCCAGCAGAAAATCGGCGAACCTGATATTTTAAAGCAATATCATTTACTCTTGAACTCAGTTGTCCAAAAGCAATTACATTTGGAATAATTTCGTAGCTTCCAAAAACTTTAGGAACCAGTTTTTTGTAATAATCAAAACTTTCGTCAGTATCATAATCAATAATCGACGAATGCAAGTTTTCTAGATTTCCGCCAATATAAGTGTTTTCAGAAAAATGCCACGAGATACTAAAACCTGTAAAAGTTCCTTCGTAACCGCTTCTAGAATCTACATATCCAATACCTATTGTAGCTCTAAATTTATCGCAAATTTTTCCGATGTAACCAACATATGTACGGTCGATTTCTGACTTGTCAATTCCAGCGCCAAAAATGATATCGTCTTCACACATCGTAAGAGCATACTGAAAATAAGCTGAATATTGATCTTGATTTGCAGCAATGACACTCCGGCCTTTATCTAGATCTATATTTGCAGAAATTAAGGTTGAGTTTATAACGGCGAAATCAAAAGTATTGAGTTCTTGGGCAAATGTGGGGACTGCGAGCAGGAGCAAAAGTAGTGTCTTCTTCATAATACTATTTTTTAAGGCTTACAACATTCTGATACTAAATTACATACATTTTTCCTGTTAATAAAAGAACTCCCGTGAAGTGCTACATTACTCGTCTAAATACATTATTTTCATAATCGGCTTCATTTAATCGATAAAAAATCAAAAAAACATCGATTATTAACACTAAAAACAATGAAATCATTTTGAATGCCTTTTTTCTGATAACTTTAAGATTTTAAGCTTTGTTTTAAAAATGCTTCGGTTTAATTTTATAATTCCTAATAACAAATGCTATTGAAATGAAAATCTTGAAACTATTATTTATACTAATTCCTTTCTTAAGTTTTGGCCAACAGGGAAATATAAAAGCCTTGGACATTAATTTAAGTAATTATGAATATCCATTTCCTGTTCATTTTATCGAATTGAGCAATCAGCGCCAGTACATGAAAATGAGTTATATGGACATTATTCCAGAAAATTACAATCAGAAAAATATTGTTTTACTGCATGGAAAAAATTTTAATGGCGCTTACTGGGAAACTACTATTAAAGCTTTAGCAAAAGAAGGTTTTAGAGTAATTGTTCCCGATCAGATTGGATTTGGAAAGTCGACAAAACCAGACAATTTTCAATACACATTTCAGCAATTAGCCGAAAATACCAAAAAACTTTTAGACCATTTAGGAATTCAAAAAACAACGATTTTAGGACATTCTATGGGCGGAATGCTAGCCACTCGTTTTGCGTTAATGTATCCAGAAACAACAGAAAAATTAGTTTTAGAAAATCCGATTGGTTTAGAAGACTGGAAATTAGTCGTTCCTTATAAACCTGTTGATTGGTGGTATGAGTCGGAATTGAAACAGAATTACGAAAGCATTAAGCAATACCAAATGGCAAATTATTATGATGGAAAATGGAATGCCGATTATCAAAAATGGGCAGAACTTGGCGCAGGATGGACAACTGCTCCAGATTATAACATCGTTGCCTGGAATTCTGCTCTTTTGTACGATATGATTTTCACACAACCTGTTTTATATGAATTTAAAAACATCAGATGTCCAACATTATTAATTATCGGAACAAGAGATAAAACAGCTTTAGGAAAGCCATTAGTTCCTGAAGAAGTGAGAAAAACGATGGGAAATTATGCTGAATTAGGCAAAAAGACACAGAAAGCAATTCCGAATTCAAAACTCGTAGAAATTCCAAATACAGGACATTTGCCACATATTGAATCTTTTGATTCATTTATAAAACCATTAATCGTATTTTTGAAATAATATTTTTTTCTGCCACGAATTTCGCGAATTGACACTAATTAATTTTCCGAAATTTTTAAATAAAAAATTCGTGTAAATTGGTGCAATTCGTGGCAAAACCTAACTTAAAAATCATATAAATATGTTTACAATACAACAAATAAAAGAAGCGCATTCAAAAGTAAAATCAGGTGAAGATTTTCCAAATTATATTCAGGATCTAATCATATTAGGCGTAAAAGGATATGATACTTATGTACATGATGGAAGCACCGTTTACTACGGCTTAAATAATTATACCGCAGCTGCTGAAGAAAAATACGCTGAAATTAAAGTGGCAGATTTTCCTAATAAAGAACTTTTTATCGAAAATCTGGTAAAGCATCAGCATGGCGAAACCGATTATATGACTTTCTGCAATCATTGTGCACAAGCTGGAATTGCGAAATGGCGTGTTGATATTGTGGAGATGACTTGCACTTATTTTGATAAATCGGAGAATGAAATTTTAATCGAAAAAATTCCTGTTTAATCACCAAACTGAATGACTGTTTTCAACCAAAACCATCAAACCCTTTTCAAAAGAAGCATTTTACTTTTAGTTTTAGTTCTTTCTTTCTCTAGCTTTTCACAAAAGAAAAAAGAAAATCCAAAATTTAAAGTCATTGCTTTTTATACTGCAAAAAATGATCAAGCGCATATCAGTTTTGTACACGAAGCCAATAAATACTTTCCGAAATTAGCTGCAGAAAATCATTTCCAATATGATTCTACAAGCAATTGGGACAATTTAAACGCAAAGTTTTTGGCAAAATATCAGGTCGTTTTATTTTTAGACACAAGACCAGAGAAAAAAGAACAGCGTGAAGCTTTTCAAAAATACATGGAAAATGGAGGCGGCTTCATCGGATTTCACTTTTCGGCATTTGCTTTAAACGATTCGAGCTATAATCAAGATTGGAGCTGGTATCACAATACTTTCCTTGGTTCTGGCGAATATGGAAGCAATACTTGGCGACCGACTTCGGCAGTTTTAAGAGTAGAAAATCAGCATCCAGTAACTAACAATTTGCCTAAAACTTTTGCTTCTGCACCAAACGAATGGTACAGATGGTCGAACGATTTAACCAAAAATCCAGATATCGAAATTTTATTAGCAATAGACGAATCAAGTTTTCCTTTAGGAACTGGGCCAAAAGCGCATGAAATCTGGCATAGCGGTTATTATCCAGTTGTTTGGACCAATAAAAAATACAAAATGCTGTATGTAAATATGGGACATAATGACATTGATTATGAAGGCGGAACAAACAAAACGCTATCGTACACTTTTGAAAACAAAACACAAAGTCAATTAATCCTGAATGCCTTGCTTTGGCTTGGCAATTCAAAGAAAAAATAAAAAATGTCTACTACTCTTTCTCCATTAATTACGGCTCAAGAATTAATTGCTAATTCTAAAATCATTTTAGTTGATGCTAGAGCTGGCGCAAACACTTTCGAAAATTATCAAAAAGAACATTTAAAAGGCGCTCGTTTTGTCGATTTAAATCGTGATTTGGCTGCAATTCCAGAAAATCCTGCAAACGGAGGAAGACATCCTTTGCCTTCTCCAGAGGAATTTTCTAAAACCCTATCTTCTTTAGGAATTTCACCTTCAGATCATGTAGTCGTTTACGATGATAAAAACGGTTCTAATTTTGCGGCTCGTTTCTGGTGGATGATGCGTGCGGTTGGACATGAAAAAATTCAGGTTTTAAATGGTGGTTATCAAGCAGCAATTCAAGCGGGTTTTCCAACCAATTCTGGCATCGAAACTTTTGACCAAACAACATATCCTTCTCAAGAATGGAAATTGCTTTTAGCTGATATCGATGAAGTCGAAAAGGCTCGAAAAAACGATCAAAATATAGTAATCGATGTTCGTGATAAAAACAGATATGATGGTTTAACAGAACCGCTAGATTTAATTGCTGGACATATTCCTGGAGCTATCAATGTTCCGTTAACTGAAAATTTAGACGAAAACGGATTATTTAAATCGGCTAATGAATTAGCTGCAAAATACAAAGCTGTAATTGAGGATAAAAAATCAGAAAATGTGATTGTTCATTGCGGGTCGGGCGTTACAGCTTGCCATACATTATTAGCAATGGATTACGCCGGACTTCCAATTCCGAAATTATATGTGGGTTCGTGGAGCGAATGGTCAAGAAATGACCGCGAAATGGCAACCCAAAAAACAGAATAAAATATTTTTTTGTCACAGATTAAAAAGATTCGAATGATTAATCTTTTTTAATCCTTTAATCTGTGGCTCAAAAAACAATACAACCAACAAATTTAAAAATACACAATGCAACACTGGGATATACTCTTGTCAAATCAAGTAAACAAAAAAGCTTTTATAGACGCTTTACTTGAAGGCAAAGCAAAAGGAGATTTAGCCGCTTTTAATAACCAAAAAGGAATTCTTTTCTCTGATATTGCAATCGAGAAATTCATCGAAAAGGAATTTCAATACGATAGCGTCGAAGCTTCCACAACCTCAAATAGACAATTAAGAACTTTTTCTTCTGGAGAACGCAAAAAAGAGTTTTTACGCTACTGTATTAACCAAAAACCCGATTTCATCATTTTTGATAATCCGTTTGATCATTTAGATCAAGCTTCTCGAGTTGTTTTAGCCGAATCGCTGCAGAAATTAACCGATTCTATTGCGATTATTCAGTTATTGAATCGTACTGTCGATATATTAGATTTTGTTCCAAATAAAGCTTTAATTAAAGACAATACATTCGAATTGCATCCATTTGTAAAAACCGAAAATCATTTTAAAACATTAAATACCGCTACAATTCCGAAAGCGACAGAAACACACTCTTTTCAAAATAATGTATTAATAAAACTAGAAGATGTTTCTGTAAGCTACGAAGAAAGAAAAATCATAAATAAAATTTCTTGGACAGTTAAGCAAGGCGAATTCTGGCAATTAATTGGCCCGAATGGCTCAGGAAAAAGTACTATCTTATCCTTAATTACAGGCGATAATCCGAAAGGTTTTGGACAGGATTTATTTTTGTTTGGAAGAAAAAAAGGAACAGGAGAAAGTGTTTGGGAAATCAAAAAACAAATCGGAATTTTTACTACTTCTATGACCGATTTATTTCAAAAAGGCCACACATTAGAACAAATGATTTTATCAGGATTCTTCGATTCTATCGGATTGTACACTGAGCCTACAACGCATCAAAAACAAATTGTAAATCAATGGCTTGAAGTGATAGAAATGACGCATTTAAGAAAAAAACGCTTTATTGATCTTTCTATTGGACAGCAGCGTGTAGCTTTAATTGTTCGTGCCGTTTTAAAACATCCGCCGTTATTAATTTTAGACGAACCAGTTGAAGGTTTGGATGATGAAAATGTAGATTTGGTTATCCAATTAATCAACACCATCAAACAAGAAACAAATGTGAGTATAATTTATGTTTCTCACCGAATTGAACAAGGCCTTGCCCCTACTTCTGTTTTCGAACTTTTGCCTTCAGAAACAGGTTCAATCGGAAAAATAAAATACCATTCAGAATTAAATTAAATGAAAATAAAATTTGCAGTCTTTCTGATTTTACCACTCATCTTGATTTCGTGTTCCAACACGATTTCAACGGTAAAAAAAGAATATACTTTAAACAATTCTAGAGAACTAAAATCAAATTGGACAATCGATTCTAAAGAGTGGATTCTAAAAAATGATACTCTTATAGGAAACGGTTCTCTTTCGCCTTGGGGAGTTTTAGTTTCAAAAAAACAGCTCCCAAAAAATTATGCTATTGATTTTAAAGTCAACATGACAAATGCATCTTTATTCGAAATTATGCTCAATTTGGATAAAGGAAAATACATTAGAACATACTTGTATCAGATTGATCAAAACATAGTAATTGGCGACGGAATGTATGATAAAAAAGATGATTCGTATGGCAAACGAGGTGGAAAAACGTTGTTTAGAAAGCCAATGCAATTAGAAAACAATAAATGGTATTCAGTAAAAATTAAAGTTTTAAATAATCAATTATCATTTTCTGTTGACGATAAAACAACTTTAGAATGTTCTCTTGAAAAAAGCAATCTAAACCAAAAAGGAAAATTAGGTTTTATAACCAACGGAGAAGTCAAAATAACTGGTTTAATTATTAAAACCCTATAGCTAAAAGTTCGTAATATGAAAAAATACGAGATACGGCAAAATGGAGATAATGAAATGACTATTTCATTTTATTTCAATAAAAAATCACTGATTGTTCCTTGAATAATTTTCTTTTCAATATTGCTATTAATTGTAAGCAAGTTAAACCCTGACCTAATCGCTGAAACCTTTATCTCAATAATCATTGCAATGTCAGCACTCACATATGTACTGTTTAATGATTATTTTGAATGGTACAAAAACAAATTTCATGTGTTTAGCATTAGAGATGAAGATTTGTATATCAATAATAAATTTCACTGCAAATTGTACAAATTACAATCCGTAAATGTAGTTTATCTCAACGGGAAATACAGTTTAGGTTGGAAAGTATACTTGGATGTTTTTCCTATTTCATCAAATGACTACATCATAAAAAAACATTTATTAGAAAAAGACGCACACGAAATAGCAGAAAAAATTTCAATATTTCTAAACAGAAATGTAAAAATAGAATCATAAAAAAAAGCTCCTTTTGGGAGCTTTTTTTTATGATTCTACATTATCTAATTTTCTAATTGACAAATTATCTAATTATTCCTCATCAACATTATGCGACTTCACATAATTCTGCCACTTCTCAATACAATCTTTAAAATCTTGCGGAAGTTCAGTATCAAAACGCATCATTTCGCCAGTAGTCGGATGAACAAAACCAAGCGTTTTAGCATGCAGTGCCTGACGTGGTAATGCTTTAAAACAATTCTCTATAAACTGTTTGTATTTGGTAAAAGTCGTTCCTTTCAAAATCAAATGCCCGCCGTAACGTTCATCATTAAATAAAGGATGTCCGATGTGTTTCATATGCGCACGAATCTGGTGTGTTCTTCCTGTTTCCAGTTTACAAGAAATAAGAGTTACATAACCAAAACGTTCCAAAACTTTATAATGCGTAATTGCAGGTTTTCCAATTTCTGGATCATCAAAAACTGCCATTTGCATACGATCTTTTAGATGTCTTGCAAGATTTCCTTCAATTGTACCGCTATCTGCCACAACATTTCCCCAAACTAGAGCAATATACTCACGTTCGGTAGTTTTAGCTTCAAACTGCTTTGCCAGATGCGTCATAGCAGCTTCAGTCTTGGCTACAACCAAAAGACCCGAAGTGTCCTTGTCAATTCTATGAACCAAACCTGGACGTTCGCTGCTATTCATTGGCAAATTATCAAAATGATGCGCCAAAGCATTTACCAAAGTTCCAGTATAGTTTCCGTGACCAGGATGCACAACCATTCCAGGCTCTTTATTAATCAATAAAAGAGCATCGTCTTCATAAACAATATTCAACGGAATATCTTCAGGAAGAATATGATTTTCAAACGGAGGATGCGACAACATTACCGTTATCACATCAAAAGGTTTTACTTTGTAATTTGATTTTACAGGAATATCATTTACAAAGATATTTCCGTTAGTTGCCGCATTCTGAATTTTATTTCGTGTGGCATTCGGAATCAAATACATTAAATATTTGTCAATACGCAAAAACGCTTGACCTTTTGGGACTTCAAATCTATAATGTTCGAATAATTCGTCTTCTAGATCTAAATTTTCTTCAATATTATTGTTCATCTGCTGGGGTTTCTACAGGCACTGCAGTACTGTCTGCCTGACTATCATCTACATAACTTGCTTTTCCGTCTCCTAAAACCAAATCAATTTTAGAAGCCTTAAGCACGCGATCTCCTACTTTTAAGTTTCTTCCTTTATAACGCATTTCCAAAACCATATCTTTTCCAAGATTTGGAATATACGTAATCGTTCCTGGCTCAAGACCTAACGCTTTTAACGTTGGTACAGCTTCACGATATGTTTTCTCGATTAAATCTGGAATTTTCACAGAAGAAAAACCAGAAGCATTAATCTTGATATAAATTTTTCTACCCACTTTTACCATTGTTCCTGGCAACGGATCTTGCTCAACAACACTATATTTTGGGTATTCACTTCTGTAATCAACACTGTCCAAAAGAACGTAATCTAAATCCAACTCGTCCAGTTTTTGTTCTACTTGCTCTTCAGTCAATTTAGACAAATTCGGCACCGCAATTTCGTGTCCGTGATCTGTTGTAAAAGTTAACCAATGCATAAATAAATAACCAATAACCGCAATTATAGCTGCGGCCGCAAGCAATTGCAAGAAAAAAACTCGGCTTGTTAAATACTGACGTAAACTCATAAATTTATTTTTATTAGCGACAAAGATAAAGTATTTCGTTTCAAAAAAAATGATAATTTTGTTTAAAACAAGAAAGTGCCATTATTGTCATTCTGAGCGTCGCGATCCCGAAGCTTTAGAACCGAGAAGGATTTACATACAGTAACATTGACAATTTTTGCGGAGCTACTTGCAGAGATTTCTCCTTTGTCGAAATGACAATATTGGGAAAAATCATTTTTATCTGCGGAAGAAACTTGAAAACATTAAACTTAAAACAAATAAAAAATAAAAATATACAATGAAAAACATTGCCATCATCATGGGCGGCTATTCTAGCGAATACAAGATTTCTTTAATCAGCGGGAATGTCGTTTATCAATATCTTGACAAAACAAAATACAACGGATTCCGTATTCACATTTTTAAAGAAAAATGGGTTTATGTAGACCAAAATGATGCCGAATTCCCAATCGATAGAAATGATTTTTCAGTTACTGTAAACGGCGAAAAAATCACATTTGACTGTGTTTTCAACGCTATTCATGGAACTCCAGGAGAAGACGGATTAATGCAAGCGTATTTCGAATTGATCGGAATGCCACAATCTTCTTGCGATTATTACCAATCTGCTCTAACATTCAATAAAAGAGATTTATTATCTGTTTTAAAACCATACGGAATCAAAACAGCGATTTCTTATTATTTAAATAAAGGAGATAAAATTAATACACAAGAAATTATAGAAAAAGTTGGACTTCCTTGTTTTGTAAAACCAAACAAAGCAGGTTCAAGTTTCGGAATCTCAAAAGTAAAAACAGAAGCCGAACTTCCAATTGCAATTGAAGTAGCTTACAAAGAAGACAACGAAATTATCATTGAAAGCTTCCTTGACGGAACCGAAGTATCTGTAGGTGTAATTAACTACCAAGGAGAAATCAAAGTACTGCCAATTACAGAAATTGTATCAGACAATGATTTCTTCGATTATGAAGCGAAATACGAAGGAAAATCACAAGAAATAACACCAGCTAGAATCTCTGACGAAATGACTAGAAAAGTTGGAGAAACAGCAAAACGTGCTTATGAAGTTTTAAAGATGAAAGGTTTCTCAAGAAGCGAATTCATCATTGTAAACGACGAACCACATATGTTAGAAATGAATACTATTCCTGGCTTAACTACAGAAAGTTTGATTCCGCAACAAGCAAAAGCTGCAGGAATTTCTCTAGAAGATTTATTCACAAATGCAATTGAACTAGCTTTAAAATAGTTGCTAAGATTTTAAGGTGCTAAGATCCTAAGATTTTAGCACCTTATTTTTTAACCTTATTGTCAGACTGAACCAAGTCAAAGTCAACCTTTGTCACTTTTGTCACTCTGCATCTTTGAACCTCAAAAAAATGAAAGAAATCTTTGAATGGAATAGGTTATTCTACAACAATCTCCCAGAAACCTTTATTCTGGAAGTGATATTTCGTTCAACGGTAATGTTTACTATTTTACTTCTTACATTAAAGTTAGCAGGAAAAAGAGGCGTAAAACAATTATCTGTTTTTGAAACCGTAATTATCATTGCATTGGGTTCTGCCGCTGGCGATCCGATGTTTTATGAAGATGTCGGAATAATTCCTGCTGCAATCGTATTTCTAAGCATTATAATTCTTTATCGTTCTGTTACTTGGCTCACAGGAAAAAGCAAAAAATTCGAAGAGTTCATAGAAGGTAAAACCGAATGCTTGATTAACGACGGAAAATTTTCTATATCGAGTTTTAAAAAAGAAAGTTTGGCGCAAGATGAGTTTTTTGCTGAATTACGCATCAAATCGATTGAACATTTGGGGCAAGTAAAACATGCATTTATAGAAACAAGTGGCGAAATCAGTGTTTTTTATTATGAAGACAAAGATGTTGGATACGGATTGCCGATTCTGCCTTTGCTTTTTGAGAAAAAAAATAGAAGTATCCCAGAAGATGGAGTATATTCCTGTTCTTTTTGTGGTAATACTGAAAAATTAAAAAAAGGAACTTCAACTTGTAAAGACTGCAATAAAGACGAATGGGTTCCTTCAATTAATACCAAGAGAATAACATAGTAAAAATTCCAAATTCAAAAAAAAGAAAAAGAAAACTAAGATTCACCATAATCCTAATAACTTAGAATCTTAGCATCTCAGAACCTTAGAACCTTAATAGAAATGCGAAAAGCCATATTCCCAGGATCATTTGACCCAATTACATTAGGACACGAAGACATCATCAAAAGAGGAATTCCTTTATTTGACGAAATTGTAATAGCAATTGGTGTCAATGCCGAAAAAAAATACATGTTTTCATTAGAAGAAAGAAAACGTTTTATCGAGGAAACCTTCAAAGACGAACCAAAAGTTACGGTTATCACCTATGAAGGATTAACAATCGATTTGGCAAAAAAAGAAAAAGCCAATTTCATTTTGAGAGGTCTTCGCAACCCAGCCGATTTCGAGTTTGAAAAAGCCATTGCACATACCAACAGAAAACTTTCGAAAATAGAAACTGTTTTCTTATTGACAGCTGCAAGTACATCATTTATCAGTTCGAGCATTGTACGCGATGTATTGCGTCATGGTGGCGAATATGAACAATTGGTTCCAAAAGCTGTTAGGATAAAAGAAAAATAAGGCGAAAAATCAATCAACCGATTTAAAGAACATCCAAACCTTGACATAAACTTGCAATCCAAACAAATTATAAGTAATTTCGCATTTTTAAAATAAAACCCAAATAATGAGCATCGAGAGAGAATTAAGCAAAAGAAGTGGCGCTAAATGCGAACTTTGTGGAGCTGAAGAAAATTTAAAAGTTTATCAAGTCCTTCCAACTAAAAAAGGAGGTATTGATGAAGCCGTATTTGCCTGTAACACTTGTATTGACCAAATTGAAAATCCAGATAATGTAGATTTAAATCACTGGAGATGCCTTAACGACAGTATGTGGAATGAAAATATTCCGGTACAAGTTGTGGCTTGGAGAATGTTAAGCCGTATGCGCGCTGCGGGATGGCCACAAGAATTGCTTGATATGATGTACTTAGATGAAGATACTCTTGAATGGGCAAAAGCAACGGGAGAAGGCGAAGATGATGAAAATAAATTAGTTCACCGCGACAGTAACGGCGTAGTACTACAACACGGAGATTCTGTAGTTTTAATCAAAGATCTTAAAGTAAAAGGATCTAGCATGGTTGCCAAACAAGGAACTGCCGTTAGAAACATCCGTTTAGACCACGAAAACGCTGAATATATTGAAGGAAAAGTAGACGGCCAGCAGATTGTAATTATTACACAATACGTGAAGAAGATTTAAAAAAAGGTGCTGAGGTTCTGAGATGCTAAGATTCTAAGCTTTTTTTTAGAATACTAATAATTTAACCGCAAAGCACACAAAAAAATACGCAAAGTTCGCAAAGTTTTATCCACAAAGCTTTGCGAAATTTTTACTTTTATAAAGTCTTTAAAATTAAAAAACTTAGCGTGCTTTGCGTTAAAATTAAAGACAAAGTTTATCAGCTTGAAACCTGAAACAAAAAAGCCCGTTCATAAAACTGAACGGGCTTTTTAAATATATTGTTTCTAACGAAAAATTATTTTTGGAATAATTTACTGATTTGATCTTTTACGAATGGCTCAGAAACGTTGTTTGTTGCTGCGTCTCTTTCTTTTCCAGAAACCATAAATTGAACTGTAGCTTTGTCTGGAACCACATTTCCTGTGTAGTGCAACCAAATGTAGTTGTTAGGTAACTCTAATTTGATGTCGTACAACGGAGAAGCTGTAAATCCGCCCATGATAATGTTGTATAAAGAGTTATAAGCATTATCAATGTTTTTGAATGAAAATTTTCTCAAAGTCGAATCATCATCACTTTGAACGATAGTGTAATACACAGTGTATTCGTCACCAATTTTCTGAATGTAATTATTATTTACTTTTCCTAATTTTTCTACAGGAACTGTTTCTAGTACCTTAACCTGTGCAAACGAAATAAAAGTAAAAAACAATGCGGCAAGAGTAATAATCTTTTTCATATAGTATTTGGGGTTACAATTTTACGAACACAAAAAAACATAGAAATATTGAAAAAACACCTATCAATTCGTTATTTTTTTAACATAAAATTGTAAAACTTAGCTACATAATCATAATTCACTGAATTACAAACACATAAATCGTAAAAAACTCCAAAATGCAAATCTAAATTAACGCTCTAAAATCTAAAAATTTAATACTTTCCTCTCTTCTCCTCTTCTTCTTTCTTAATAACATTACGGGCAACTTCGATTTTAAACTTCTTGCCTTTCATTTTTTCATCTTTAACGTTTTTCAGAAGATCTTTTACTTTATTGTATTTTACCGCTGCAAACGAAACAAAATCTTTTACTTCAATTAATCCTAAATCGTCTTTTTCTAGTTTTCCCTTTTGAAAAAAGAATCCTACGATATCAAATTTATTCAACTTGGTTTTCTTTCCGCCACTGATATAAATAGTCTGAAATTGAGGCGGATTCGGAAGCGAAACTTTTCCTTCAACATCCAAAACCTCCATTTTGTAGTCAATGTAGTCTAATTCTTTTTCACTTTCGTGAATGATCACATACGCAGTTCCTGTTGCCTGCATACGCGCTGTACGTCCGTTTCTATGCGTAAACTCGTCTTCTTTTAAAGGCAGATGATAATGAATAACATGTTTCATTTCTGGAATATCCAAACCTCTTGCTGCCAAATCGGTTGTTACCAAATACGTTACACTTCCATTTCTAAACTGAATCAAAGCACGCTCACGTTCTTCTTGATCCATTCCGCCATGATAATAAACCGAATAGATTCCTTTTTCGTTTAAAGTGTCACTAATACGCTCTGCCGCATCACGATGATTACAGAAAATAATAGCCGATTCTGACTTTAAAGAACAAATCAAGTTAAACAAACTCTGCAGTTTATCTTTTGCTGGCGAAATCACCATTTTCATAGAAAGATTTGTCTTTTCTTCTTCCTCTGGAATAAAATCCAAAACAACTGGATTTATAACTCTAGTATATTTCGGAATCTCAATATCTGAAGTTGCCGAAACTAAAACGCGTTTGTTTACTTTCGATAATCTTCCAATTATAAAAGACATTTGCTCATGAAAACCTAATTGCAACGATTTATCAAACTCGTCTAAAACTAAAGTCTGAATTTTATCTGTTCTAAAAGTTTCTCTCTCGATATGATCGGCAATTCTTCCAGGCGTTCCAATTAAAACCGCTGGCGGATTGCTTAAGTTTTTGATTTCAGTATCAATTGAATGTCCTCCGTAACAAATATTGACTTTGTACTGCGTTCCCATTTTCTTCCAAACTTGTTCAATTTGAAGCCCTAATTCGCGTGATGGAACCAAAATCAAACATTGAACAGAAAGTATTTCAGGCTGTAACAATTCTAAAATAGGAAGCAAAAACGCTAATGTTTTTCCAGATCCTGTTGGAGAAAGTAATAAAACGTTGTTTTCGTTTAAAATAGCATCGTGTGCCATTTCCTGCATTTCGTTCAGGCTCTGAATCCCTAAATTCGAAAGTATATCGTTGGAATGGTGTTTTTTCATGCTGCAAAAGTAGGGAAAGTTTTTTAACCGCAAAGCACGCAAAGGTTTACGCAAAGTTCACAAAGTTTAAGTTCAAAGCTTTGCGAACTTTGCGTTTTTACAAAACCTCAAAGACAAAAAACTTTGCGCGCTTTGCGGTTAAAAAAACACAAAGTACATGAAACCTGAAACTTGAAACCTGAAACAAATAAAACTATTATATTTGACCATCAAAAACCCAAAACCATGAAACTTTTTACATTTCTCTTTTCACTTTTCACCATCACTATTTCCGCTCAAAACAATAAGAAATACGATACCTTTTTTGAGAAAGGAAACGGAAATCAATCTGCTTCTTATCAAGAAACTATCGCCTATTGGAAAATGCTTGCCGCTGATTTCCCAACGATTCAAATGAAAGAAATGGGACTGACAGATTCTGGAGAACCTTTGCACATGATTACTTTCAATCCTGACAAGGAATTTGATTTTGATAAAATCCAGAAAACCAAAGCCGTTTTGTTTGTAAATAACGGAATCCACGCAGGAGAACCTGACGGAATAGATGCCACAATGCAATTCTACAGAGATTTGGCAACAGGAAAAATGAAAGCGCCAAAAAACACTGTCTTGGTAACGATTCCTGTTTATAATATTGGCGGAGCTTTAAATCGAAATTCGACAACTCGCGCGAATCAGGACGGACCAGAGATTTATGGTTTTAGAGGAAATGCCAGAAACTACGATTTGAATCGTGATTTAATGAAATCGGATACTCGAAATACAAAAAGTTTTGTAGAGATTTTCCAGAAAATAAACGCCGATGTTTTTATTGACAATCATGTAAGCAATGGTTCTGATTATCAATACAAACTGACGTACATTATGACACAGCACAACAAACTGGGAACGGTTTTGGGCGATTTTATGAATAACGAAATGATGCCGGCTTTGGTAAAAGACCTTCAGAAAAAGAAAATTGAAACGACACCTTATGTTGATTCATTTAAAGATACGCCAGACAAAGGTTTTGGGCAATTTGTAGATAGTCCGCGATATACAACGGGTTATACTTCTTTGTTTAATACGATTGGTTTTGTGGTCGAAACGCACATGCTGAAAAAATATGCCGAACGCGTAAAAATGACCTACGAATACATGAAATCGACTATGGATTTTACCGATGCGAATTATCAAAAAATAAAAGAGTTAAGAGTACAAAATTTAGAGCAATATCAGCCTAAAAAATCATACACATTAAAATGGGAATTGGACAGCACAAAAGCGACCACTTTTTCATTTTTAGGTTACGAAGCAGGCTATAAAAAAAGCGACGCTACAACAGGAAATCGTTTGTATTACGACCGCACAAAACCATACAAAAAAAACGTTCCGTACATTAAAGAATTTAAATCGGTTAAAGAAGTTGTGATTCCGACGGCTTATGTTGTTCCTAGAGGATATTGGAATATTATTGACCTTTTAAAAAACAATAATATCTCCTTCAAACAAATTAAAAACGATACCATTATAGAAGTCGAAAGTTATAGAATTGCCGATTTTAAAACCGTTCCGTCTGCTTACGAAGGGCATTATATACACAGAAACACAACGGTAACTTCTAAAATCGTTAAAATGGCTTTCGCCAAAGGAGATTACCTAGTTCCAACCAATCAAAAAGGCGTGAAATATATCGTAGAGGCTTTTGAACCAGAAGGCATTGATTCGTTCTTTAATTGGAATTTCTTCGATGCAATTTTACAGCAAAAAGAGCATTACTCAGAATATATTTTTGAAGATACTGCTGGACAGCTTTTAAAGGAAAATCCGTCGCTAAAAGCAGAATTAGAAGCTAAGAAACAAAACGACCGCGAGTTTGCTAAAAACGCAGAAGCACAATTAGATTGGATTTATAAGCATTCTGTTTATTATGAAAAGGCGCATATGCAGTATCCTGTCTATCGAGTGCTTTAGTTTTTTTGATGACGTATATTTTTAACGCAAAGTACGCTAAGATTTTTTCTCTTTAGAGTGGTTTTGAAAAACGTTAAGATCGCAAAGCTATACGCGCAGAACTTTGTCAAAGTTTAAAACTTTGACAAAGTTGAATCTCAAATTTTACATTAAAATTATGACATACAAACTTTTTCTTGACGATATTAGAGACGTAAATATGGTTTACAAAAAATTAACTAATAATGATTTTGTTGTCGTCAGAAATTTTCATGATTTTAAAAAAGTGATTCTTGAAAAAGGACTTCCTGAATTAATTAGTTTTGACAATGATTTAGGTCTTGACGAAAATGATAATATTGCCAAAGATGTGTTATGCTTGCGCCAAATGGCTGGTTTATGAATCTGAAATAGATTTACATAATCTAAATTTCAATGTTCATTCTGCTAATCGTGTAGTTTCTCTTCAAACTCAAGGTTTGCTTGATAATTATATTAAACATTTGAAATCACAATAGCACAAATTTACCTATAAGAAAAGTACTTAGAGGAAATATAAAACGCTTTACTTTACGAGCACAGATTACAAATACGCGCTATCGGAAAATAATTTTAGAAGTTCTTTTTTTTCTAAAGATTTATTTTTTTTATATCCTATAAAATTATTTCAAATTATTATAAGTTATTTTTAAACAATATTCTAAAAAAACAAATACTACAATATAAAATCCTACGTATTAATACGTTAAATACACACTACAAGATTAAATCGGTTAAAAAAAGCAGATATCATTAAAAATTTTACATAATTTTAACGAGAATTTTAAACCCAAAAAATATGAAAAAAAATTTAATGATTTTACTAGCAACATTGGCATTTCTTTCTTGTGAGAAAAAGAAAGATGTCCAATCAGTCTATTTAAAGGACGATTTAAAAGAAAAAACTGGTGATTCAATTACCCTAGAATTTTTTAATATTGGAGATTCAATTAAAAATAAAATAGCATTGAAACAATATAATTCTCAAGAATCAATTGCCCCTGCAAATGAAAATATTCCAAATACAATTCCCTTTGACTTAACGAAACGTGATTTCTTGCACAATACTGTAGGCTACAAAACAAATTTAGAGCAGTTAGTTGGAAAACTAGTAAGAAGAACGATGAAAGACGGTAAGTTAGTTTATGTCGTAACAACTGATTATAAAAAAGATTCTGTTCGACTAGAAACAAAAATTCCTGAAAAATCAAACTTAATTGAAAAGAGATATGATAGTAAAGTTGGTGCAGAAGTTAAGTATTTGTTTGCAAGCGTTACTGGGGAAGCAAACAAAGCATTTAGTTTATTAATTAATGACACTGCTGAAGTTCTTATAAAAGATGAGCAAATTAATAAGAGAAAGTTATATAATAGATTTAAAGACGATATCCGTATAGCAGAATACTTCGTTATTACAGCTGCAGTTGTAACAAGCATTGCCACAAAACAATATGTAAAAATGAGCAGTAAAGGAGGATATAACACAGGTGCCATAAAGGTTAATGCAGATTATTACAACGAAGATGTCAATTTTACTCAAGATTGGTTAGTAGGAATTAATGTAACTGAAGTCAGCGAGTATGTAAAAGACTATGCAGCTGAAATTAAAGACCCCGAACCACATCAAGTAAATCCAACAGACACAACTCAAAATAAATAAATTAAAAATGAAAGGTTGTTTAGTACTAAGAACCTTCCTTTTTAATATTGATTAATTAAACAATGCACAAATACTAGTCAAATAGTTATAAAAACTTCCCCCGCTAGCGCGAGCGTCCCGCTCGTGAACGCAATCTAACTCAAAACTAAAAGAGCACGAGCGAGACGCTCGCGCCAGCGACAATAAACCAAATTAAAAAGCCTAATAAAAACAATTTTATTAGGCTTTTCTATATTCCAAAAAGAACAAAAAAATTATTTATCCTTCAATATTTTTTCTAAATACTCCACTTTATCTTTTTCAGCTTGAACCAAACGTTCGTAAAGCTTTTTATTTTCTTCGTAAGCTTCAACTAGCTTATCAAGAGGATTAAAATTACATACATTATTGGTTCCGAAATTAGTGCCATGACTTCCACTATTATCATAGAAATTATTAAAAAAATTAATTGCTGCTTCGTCAGAAAAATTTTTAATAGCTTCAACACTTACTCCCAAAGCTTTTGCAATCTGTTTTAGCTTTTCTTCATCAATCGTTTCACTGTTTTCTAAAATAGATATCGCCTGTTGGTTTGTTCCTAAAGCCTGAGCCAAAGCTTCTTGCTTCATATCACGAAGTTCACGAATTCGGCTAATTTTTCGCCCAATATGGCTTGGTTTTGTAAATGTGCTCATAATTCAAATATTGCTTATTAAACAAAAGTACGATTTTTGAGACATGAAATTAAATAAGTTTTAAGTTTTTAGGTTTCTGAAATTCTAAAATGCTAAGCTTTGACAAAGTTAAACCAGATTTAAAAATGAAAGAAATGTCTTATTTTATTATTTAAATGTCTTTTTAGGGAGTTTAATGGAAAACATAAGGATTAGTTTTAAACATACTAACCTTATAACCATTTAATTATGAAAAGATTGAAAAAATCGCTAGTACTTTTTCTAGCGTTTGGCGCTGTCATCTTAACCAACAGTTGCAACAATGAAGAAGTTGACACAGGTCAATTAAGAACTCAAGATCCTAAAATTAATGAAGCTAAAGATTGGTTCGAAAGCTACAAATCAAATTCTACAACCAATAAATCAGAACAGGGAGAATTTACTGAAGCATTTAGAAATCTTGATTATTATTGGGAAAATGCTCAAGTAATCAAATTGGGCGATAACGCTACAGGGATAACCGTACCCGTTAAGGACAATCCCGAAAATCCTGAGTACAAAGGGCAGAAAATGTTATATTTGTATGAATCAGATTCAAAATATGAAGCATTAATTCAGGAGATTTTTCCAGAATCGCAAGATAAAATTGATGACGACCAAAAAAAGCTGGGTTTTGAGGACCTAACTTTATTTAGCGGTTATATCATTACTTGGGATTTAAAAAAAGGCTTTTTAAAAGGCGCTAAATTAAAAGACGGTCTTGTTATTGGCGATGTGCAAAATGTGATAACACTTCTTGACGAAGATATCAAAAACGGCACAGCATCAAAGATGATAGAAATGTTTGATGAAAGCGCCAATTACGGTGGAGAACGTGATGATACATTACAGAAAGGTGGGTCTGTTGCAATCCCGTTAAATAATGTTATTGTCGTGCAGAAATCTCCTGCTCCTGCTCCTAGAGATTTTAGTATTGCTGGTGCTTTTGGCGGAGATGGAGGTTCAAATGGGAATTCGGGAACTCCTACAGGTGGTGGAGGAAGAACAAGTGATGGCGACGAAGCAACTAATATTGAAATCGCTCCACCTAGTTGTGAAAGCTTTTATTTCACATCAAAGAAAGGAGCCAATTGGCAAGAAGCTGCGGTCAAAAATATAACCTTAAAAATTGTAGTTCTTACTCAAAACAGGATAGAAATAACGCATACAATGATTTTTCCTCAAGCAGTGCTTTTTGGTATGCCAATAAATTTTAACAAAGGCAATGGAGATGTTACTGCTGATGCAGCGGCTACAGTTTCCGCTATGTCCCTTAATGAATCAATGAAAGAGATGGCTAGACTATATACTCGAACAGTAATAAATGAGTTAACATTACGTACTAAATTTCAAGAACTTGTAATAAGGAATTATAGAATTCATACAAATGGTGGGACGGTAAATTTTAATTCCACATCCTCTTTACCTGCAACAAACTATAAAACAAGCCCAAGAGAGACCGGTCTTTGTGATAATTGATTCCATAAGATCAAATAATTTTAAAAATTAAAGTAAACAAATCAAAATTATTAAAATTAAATTTGAAAATGATAAAAGATGTTTTAACAAATTTTGCATATATATATTATCCCAAAAACATTTGTCCTTGGGATGATAAAGAAAAATATTTATATACTAAGGAATATAGAAGATTACAATCTATAATTAACTATTTTGATTCGGATGAAAATCAAACACTACGAAAAAACATAAAAAAAGAATTCCAAGATGACTCAATTTTAAAAGATTTTGAAGATTTCTCTGTTCTGGACAGCAATCAAGACAGATGTTATACATTTTTTCTAAACGTATTTGAAGAAGGAGAATTATACTCTATTTCTTTATATTTAAGTTTATTAATTCCATATTACACAATTAGAAAACAATCACATCCAGCTGAGCCTTTTTATTCAAAAGCAAGAATTGAAGAGATTGAGAGAGAAAAGACTGATACAAGAAAAATTAATGAATTAATTCTTGCTATCGAAACTTTAGTTGAAGATAAACTTTTCTATACAAAATTTCCTCATTTATTAATGGATGAGAAAATTTCAAACATAAGTTTTGGCGATATTTATCTTGGTAATTTCACGATGTTTAATGCTTTTTTTAACAATCGAAAATAAATGAAAACAATAAGTAAATACTATCTAATTTTTCTAATTATCGCTTTTTCCTTTCTAATATATTTTTATTTTAATATGCATCTTTATGTTTTTGCGTATTATGATACGTATTACTGTATAAGCTATTTCTATTTTATATTATTATTTCTATTAATAGGCAGTCTTATTTTTCTAATCTTGAATTTTTTAAAACGGAGAAATAGAAAATTTAGATAATTATGGATGTGCTTATAAAAGATTACGACTATTCGTTAATGGCTTGGCAAATTTTTTGCGTGCTTTTTAGTTTATTTTTTTGGATCACAATATTTTATTTGCTGTACAAAATTTATAAAAAAGTTAAATAAGTGTGCCCAAGATTTCATATGAAATAAATAGCCCTAGAATGCTCTAGGGTTATTTAACCCAACTTCAACTCACAGCATAAACCAACACTTTAAAATCTTCAATTATCGATAACAAATTTGTAAATATTACTATTGACAATCTTTCTGCGAACTTTTCAGAAATAAGCGATTGTTTAAAGAAGTATTATCCAATAGGAATAACAAGAGAAGATAAAAATTACTTTTCTTATTCAGGAATAACAGCATTAAATGAAATAATAAAGAAAAATAGTAAAAAAGATTATTATGAAGAAGAATGGAGTATTGGTCTTTTAGAGAAATTGAAATTAGATTTTCATGACATATCTGGGAGCACAGCTGGATTAGTGCCAAATTTTTCGGGAGTTATAAGATTAAAAAATACGATAGAGAGTCGAACAGAGTTACACTTTTATAAAAGCTTGATTGGCAATTATTTTACAATTGAGATTTTAGAAAATATTCATCTTAAGGAAATTTCACATCCTGTTTTTGGCAAACGAAAATCTTGGGCTATTGAAAATATAATTGTTTCACCTGTTGGAGAATATGAAGAAGTTTTCCTTAAAGTATATCAATCAATTACCACAAAATATAAGGGAGTAAAATTTCTCCCTTATGTTTTTGATTTGTACAGAATAACCAATTTAGATGTCCCTTACAAGTCAAATAACGAGCAAGTAACAATTGCTGGAGCATTTTTTCAAAAATTTTCTTCTTACGATAAATCAATCACAATAATAGGGGATATTAATTATGAAATTGATCGATTAAAAAAAGATAGTGATAATGCTCAAAATGACGGCAAGTTATTATAGAAATACCTTAGTAAAGGTAATAATTAGCAATTTGAGAGTCATTGTGCTCTCTGCTCTACCTTGTATTCGTGCTTGATTTGGTTCAATCCAAAGACAGATCAAATAACACTTAAAATAAATCATGTTCATTAATTTACGAGTTGCAAAGTTTATTGCAGTACTATCTTTTTTATTAACTTATGGCGTTCAAGAGAATGGAGTACCAAATTTTATTCTTTTAATTATATACTTCTGTCAGTTTTTGTACGACCTCTTTAATAACACGTCGTCAATACTTTGGCAAGGATTAATAGCCATTCCTACATCTGGTCTGCTTGTTTTATTTTTAAGAAGCAGAAATTATAAAATTTTGCTAAGCTGTTTTGTTATTTTATTGTTTATAATGTTTTACATTACAGGGCTAGTATACAATTACAAGAGAATAAATGATGCATTTACAATTCCAGCAATTTTACTCCTAACTTCTTCTATTTATGCCATAATATTGGTAAAAAAAAGCAGTCATTTGATATCATAACATACTAAAAGAATCTATTAAAATAGAAAACTAAAATAATCATGGATATACTTATAGAAGACTACGACTATTCGTTGATGGCTTGGCAATTTTTTTGCGTGCTTTTTCTTTTATTCTTTTGGATCACAATATTTTATTTATTATATAAAATCTATAAAAAAGTCAAATAGGTAATACCGATAAAACAAATAATAGGCTTAGGATATCCTAGGCCTATTTTATTAAAAAAAATTAAATCAAACAAAAGTTAATACTAATCCTACTTTTAATTTGTATTTTCGTTTTACTTAACTATTTAACTTCTATTTTATGTCATTTCAAGGATACCTAAAAACGATTAAAGAAAAAACAGGAAATGGTCCCGCTGAGTTTAGAACTTTGGCAGAACAAAAAGGTTTTACTGCAAACGGCGAGTTAAAACCTGAAGTAAAAGCTGGAGATATTGTAAACTGGCTTAAAAATGATTTCGCCTTAGGGCAAGGCCATGCAATGGCAATTTATGCTTTGCTTAAGGGCATTAAAAACGAGGATAGCGAATAAAAAAGTTCTCACTAAAAACCAAATGAACTTTTAACGACGAGTGCCCGCGTGAGGGATAGAGCCAGGCTACCGAAGTAGCGGCGAAAGCCCGACAGCAATAAAAAAAGACCCAATGAACGCAAAGTTGATTGGGTCTTTTTTTTTATTGGTGGCACGTCCAAATGATTGATTTCTAATCTAAAAACTTTAAATATCTTTTATTTTAGAATCTGGGCCTGAGCGATAAGCAATTGGCGCAGCCATTTTTTCTCTTGGATTTTTTTCTTCTTCGAATAACAATTTGATGTTTTCGTAGGAGTTTTTAAGTGCTTCTTTAATTTGTTCTGGGTTTAACCATGCTACTTTTTCTATTCCTTCTTCGATTTGTCCGTGTGGTGTTCCTTCAAAATCGGAAAACATTTCGAACCAATGCGTGATTTTAAGTTTGTATTTTCCGTTGCGTTTAAAGATATGATAGGTTTTTTGAAGTTTATTCGTAATACGAAGCTGGTTTACTCCTGTCTCCTCCTCTACCTCACGCATAGCCGTCGCTTCAATGTCTTCCCCTTTCTCGATTCCGCCTTTTGGCAGATCCCATTTTCCGTTTCTAAAGATAAACAAGACTTCGCCTTTCTTATTGTAGACAAAACCTCCGCCTGCTTTATTCACGGGAATCTTGGCTTTAAGGGTTTTCATTATCTCACTTTCGTCGGGATGATATAGAATGGCTTTTTGAATTTTATTTTGAAAAATTTTTATAATAAGCTGCTCGATATCAATACTCTCCAACAAGAACAATTGGAAATCTGTTTCACGCGAGATTTCATTTGTCAAAAAAAGTGGTTTGTCGTTTACAAAAACTTTATACATTTGTACTATGATTTTTAATAAAGATACTGCCGAAAAAACAGCCGAATTGCTTTTGCAAATAAATGCAATTAAATTGAATCCCGAAAATCCTTTTACATGGGCTTCTGGTTGGAAATCTCCTATTTACTGCGATAATAGGTTAATTCTTTCATTTCCGAGCATCAGAAACTATGTTCGTGATGAGTTTGCTAAAAACATCGAAAAACAATTTGGAAAACCTGATGTGATTGCTGGTGTTGCTACTGGAGCCATTGGAGTTGGAATTTTGGTTGCCGAAAGTTTAGGCCTTCCGTTCGTATATGTGCGTCCGGAACCAAAAAAACACGGTAGACAAAACCAAGTAGAAGGTTTTTTACAAAAAGGACAAAATGTTGTGGTTGTAGAAGATTTAATTAGTACTGGAAAAAGCAGTTTATTGGCTGTTGAAGCTTTAAGAAACGAAGGTGCAAACATAAAAGGTATGGCAGCTGTATTTACTTATGGTTTTGGCGTTGCCGAAGAAAATTTCAAAGAAGCTAATGTTGATTTGTTCACTTTAAGCAACTACGAAAACCTATTAGATTTAGCAGTTCAGAAGCAATACATCACAGAAGAGCAACAATCTACCTTGCAAGAATGGAGCGTGAGCCCATCAACTTGGGGACAGGAGTAAGATTTTAGATTTTAGATTTTAGATTTTAGATTTTAGATTTTAGATTTTAGATTTTAGATTTTAGATTTTAGATTTT